>JAPZUE010000008.1 GCA_027533385.1 Rhizobium sp.
GTAACGAAGCCGGTTCAGCGAGCAGTGTCTTTACCCTGACTCGTACCGGCGACCTCTCCAGTGCCTTAACGGTTAACTACACCTTGGCTGGTACTGCTACCCTCGGCAGCGACTACAATGACCCCGATTTAGGTCAAGCCACCTTCGCGGCATTTTCCTCCACAGCTACCATCACTCTGCCCACCATAGATGACCTATTGAGTGATCCAGGTGAAACCATCATCACCACAATTACCGCCCCCGCCGGCTACACTATCAGTGGACCTGACACGGTCACGGCCACCATTGTTGACAATGATGGTGACGCAGCCAATAACAACTTGGTCGGGACAAGCTTTGCCGATGCCCTGGCGGGAGTGGGAGGTGATGACACCCTCGATGGTGGTGATGGCAACGACACCCTCGATGGTGGTGATGGTGTTGACTCGATGGATGGTGGTGATGGCAACGACACCTACTTCGTGGACAACAGTGATGACATCGTTAAGGAGGTCTTCGATGATGAGCTAGGGGGGACGGCCGATACGGTATTTGCCTCAGTCACCTATTCCCTAGCGCCGGGGACACCTGATAACCAAGGATATGGGATTGAGAATCTGACCCTGACGGGAAGTGCCGATATCAACGCGACTGGCAATGACAAAAACAACGTCCTCACGGGCAACAGTGGCAACAATGTCCTCGATGGCGGTGTTGGTGTTGACTTGATGGATGGTGGTGATGGCAACGACACGCTGTTTGGCGGCCTTGGCAACGACACCCTCGATGGTGGGGCTGATAACGACACTTACCTCTTCGACACGGATCTGGTCTTGGGTAGCGATCGCCTCATTGATGCCTCTGGAATCGATACCCTCAACTTTGCGGCGACCACAACTAAAACCATCAATCTCAATCTCGGCAGTACCGCCGCCCAAACCGTCACCGCCGGAAATCTCACTCTCACCCTAGCTAGTGCCACTGCCTTTGAAAATGTCATTGGTGGTAGCCTCAACGACACCATTGTGGGCAATAGTCTGGCCAATTCCCTCACCGGTGAGGC
>JAPZUE010000019.1 GCA_027533385.1 Rhizobium sp.
ACGCCGCACCGATAAAAAAAAGAGTCCTGACGATATAGTCAGGACTCTCTAAAAACAAGGCGGCGACATACTCTCCCACAGTGATGCAGTACCATCTGCGCTGTCGGGCTTAACTTCTCTGTTCGGAATGGGAAGAGGTGAGCCCCGACGCAATAACCACCTTAAAAGGTTGGTTTTGGCTTGTCGGTGGTTGGTCTATCAACCTAGCAACTAGCAAAACCGTCTCGTGCAAAACGAGACTAATGTCTTAACACACTGCGATAAGATAAGGTAAACAAAGCTGACCCGTCCCGATTGCTCGGGACGGTATCGATACATAAGCTTACGGGTTATTAGTACTACTCGGCTATGACATTACTGCCTTTACACCTATAGCCTATCAACGTGGTCATCTCCCACGACCCTTAAAAGAAATCTCATCTTGTGGTGGGTTTCGCGCTTATATGCTTTCAGCGCTTATCCCTTCCCGACGTAGCTACTCTGCGGTGCCCCTGGCGAGACAACAGATACACTAGAGGTCAGTCCAATTCGGTCCTCTCGTACTAGAATCAGATCCACTCAAATTTCTAACGCCCGCAGTAGATAGAGACCGAACTGTCTCACGACGTTCTGAACCCAGCTCGCGTGCCACTTTAATGGGCGAACAGCCCAACCCTTGGGACCTTCTCCAGCCCCAGGATGTGACGAGCCGACATCGAGGTGCCAAACCCCCCCGTCGATATGAGCTCTTGGGGGAGATCAGCCTGTTATCCCCGGCGTACCTTTTATCCTTTGAGCGATGGCCCTTCCATGCGGAACCACCGGATCACTATGCTCTACTTTCGTACCTGATCGACCTGTATGTCTCTCAGTCAAGCTCCCTTATGCCATTGCACTCTACGCACGGTTACCAAGCGTGCTGAGGGAACCTTTAGAAGCCTCCGTTACTCTTTTGGAGGCGACCACCCCAGTCAAACTACCCACCAAGCAATGTCCCCCGCATAGCGGGGTTAGGCCTCAGATAAGCAAAGGGTGGTATTTCAACAATGACTCCCCGAATCCTGGCGAACCCGGTTCATAGTCTCCCACCTATCCTACACATCACTTATCCAAGGTCAATACTAAGCTATAGTAAAGGTGCACAGGGTCTTTTCGTCCCACTGCGGGTAATCGGCATCTTCACCGATACTACAATTTCACCGAGCTCATGGCTGAGACAGTGTCCAGATCGTTACACCATTCGTGCAGGTCGGAACTTACCCGACAAGGAATTTCGCTACCTTAGGACCGTTATAGTTACGGCCGCCGTTTACTGGGGCTTCAATTCAATGCTTCTCCGAAGATAACATCTCCTCTTAACCTTCCAGCACCGGGCAGGTGTCAGGCCCTATACCTCATCTTACGATTTTGCAGAGCCCTGTGTTTTTGATAAACAGTCGCCTGGACCTTTTCACTGCGGCCTCGTTATCGCTAACGAGGCGACCTTTCTCCCGAAGTTACAGGTCTATTTTGCCTAATTCCTTAGCCATGAATCTCTCGAGCACCTTAGGATTCTCTCCTCGACTACCTGTGTCGGTTTACGGTACGGGTACTTGTAATCTAAGTTTAGAGGTTTTTCTTGGAAGCCCTTAGGTACACTATCACTTTGTCCGAAGACGCCGTGTACTATCGTATTTCACCAGTCCCTGCGCATTTTACTACAAGGCCTTTAGTTACGTACTTTAACCAACTATTCCGTCAGTTGGCGGTACTTTCATCACTCCGTCACCCCATCACAATTACAAGTAGTACGGGAATATTAACCCGTTGGCCATCGACTTCCCCTTTCGGGTGCGCCTTAGGACCCGACTAACCCTCAGCTGATTAGCATAGCTGAGGAAACCTTAGTCTTTCGGTGTGCGGGTTTCTCGCCCGCATTATCGTTACTTATGCCTACATTTTCTTTTCTAACCAGTCCAGCATAGCTCACGCTACACCTTCGGCCCTGTTAGAATGCTCCCCTACCACAGAATATTCTGTCCATAGCTTCGGTAGTATACTTATGCCCGATTATTATCCATGCTCGTCCGCTCGACTAGTGAGCTGTTACGCACTCTTTAAATGAATGGCTGCTTCCAAGCCAACATCCTAGCTGTCAAGGCAGACAAACCGCGTTTGTTCAACTTAGCATACATTTGGGGACCTTAGCTGATGGTCTGGGTTCTTTCCCTCTCGGACATGGACCTTAGCACCCATGCCCTCACTGCTGATTATATTATATAGCATTCGGAGTTTGTCAGGAATTGGTAGGCGGTGAAGCCCCCGCATCCAATCAGTAGCTCTACCTCTATATAACTCAATATCAGCGCTGCACCTAAATGCATTTCGGGGAGTACGAGCTATTTCCGAGTTTGATTGGCCTTTCACCCCTACCCACAGGTCATCCGAAGACTTTTCAACGTCAACCGGTTCGGACCTCCACTATGTGTTACCACAGCTTCATCCTGCCCATGGGTAGATCACACGGTTTCGCGTCTACCACTACTGACTCAAGCGCCCTATTCAGACTCGCTTTCGCTACGGATCCATACCTGAAGTACTTATCCTTGCCAGCAACGGTAACTCGTAGGCTCATTATGCAAAAGGCACGCCGTCACCCAACTTGTGGGCTCCGACCGCTTGTAAGCGTATGGTTTCAGGTTCTATTTCACTCCGTTATTCACGGTTCTTTTCACCTTTCCTTCACAGTACTGGTTCACTATCGGTCTCTCAGGAGTATTTAGCCTTACCGGATGGTCCCGGCAAATTCAGACAGGGTTTCACGTGCCCCGCCCTACTCAGGATACCACTATCAATAACTTCTCTTACCTGTACAGGACTATCACCTTGTATCGTCTACCTTTCCAGGTAGTTCCAGTTCAATCAGCATCAAATATCGTGGTCCTACAACCCCAAAATTGCCTCAACAACTTTGGTTTGGGCTCCTACGCTTTCGCTCGCCACTACTCACGCAATCACTATTGTTTTCTTCTCCTCCGCCTACTTAGATGTTTCAGTTCAGCGGGTTCGCCCTCCTATCGGAGTAATACATCTTCAATGTATTGGGTTGCCCCATTCGGATATCTGCGGATCAATTCGTATGTGCCAATCCCCGCAGCTTTTCGCAGCTTATCACGTCCTTCATCGCCTCTGAGAGCCTAGGCATCCCCCATACGCCCTTATTTTGCTTATGTATGTTGGTGCTCACTATTAAAGCAAGCGCCTGTGCTTTCTACTTTGTTTGTATTTTATCTTATCACAATATGTCAATGAACTTTAAGCCCCCTAACCCCCAAAGGGGGAACAAGGTAAACTCTCACCTCCCCTTTAGGGAGGACAAGAGGGGCATCGTGGAGAATATCGGAGTCGAACCGATGACCTCCTGCGTGCAAGGCAGGCGCTCTAGCCAGCTGAGCTAATCCCCCGTTTTCCAGTGTTCAGTTAACAGTTTTCAGTTAACAGTACTTCAAACGGTTACTCAACCTCCAGAATTTCCTTTTTAAGCATAAAAAACATTTTCAAATCTTCAAATTATATCATCCTCAAATTTAAAAAAGTAGTCCCGGGCAGACTCGAACTGCCGACCCCTACATTATCAGTGTAGTACTCTAACCAGCTGAGCTACGAGACTCTGTATTTATGCTTACTCTTTTTTTTTGAATCAACAGCGAGAGTAATTCTAATCTAATTTCCTAAAATCAATCCCCCTTTAACGTCTCTAGAAAGGAGGTGTTCCAGCCGCACCTTCCGGTACGGCTACCTTGTTACGACTTAGCCCCAGTTACCAGTTTTACCCTAGGCAGCTCCTTGCGGTCACCGACTTCAGGTACCCCCAGCTTCCATGGCTTGACGGGCGGTGTGTACAAGGCCCGGGAACGTATTCACCGGATCATGGCTGATATCCGATTACTAGCGATTCCAGCTTCACGGAGTCGAGTTGCAGACTCCGATCCGAACTGTGACCGGTTTTATAGATTCGCTCCTGGTCGCCCAGTGGCTGCTCTCTGTACCGGCCATTGTAGCACGTGTGTAGCCCAAGGCGTAAGGGCCGTGATGATTTGACGTCATCCCCACCTTCCTCACGGTTTGCACCGGCAGTCTTGCTAGAGTTCCCGACATTACTCGCTGGCAACTAACAACAGGGGTTGCGCTCGTTATAGGACTTAACCTGACACCTCACGGCACGAGCTGACGACAACCATGCAGCACCTTGAAAGACGTCCGAAGAAATATCTGTTTCCAAATACGTCGTCTCCCATTTAAGCCTTGGTAAGGTTCCTCGCGTATCATCGAATTAAACCACATGCTCCACCGCTTGTGCGGGCCCCCGTCAATTCCTTTGAGTTTCAAACTTGCGTTCGTACTCCCCAGGTGGGATACTTATCACTTTCGCTTAGTCACTCAGATAAATCCAAACAACTAGTATCCATCGTTTACGGCGTGGACTACCAGGGTATCTAATCCTGTTCGCTCCCCACGCTTTCGTCCATCAGCGTCAATCCACTGTTAGTAACCTGCCTTCGCAATTGGTATTCCATGTAATATCTAAGCATTTCACCGCTACACTACATATTCTAGTTACTTCACAGTAATTCAAGTCTAACAGTATCAATGGCAGTTTGATCGTTGAGCGACCAGATTTCACCACTGACTTATTAAACCGCCTACGGACCCTTTAAACCCAATGATTCCGGATAACGCTCGCATCCTCCGTATTACCGCGGCTGCTGGCACGGAGTTAGCCGATGCTTATTCTTACGGTACCGTCAAGCTCCGACACGTCGGAGGGTTTCTTCCCGTACAAAAGCAGTTTACAATCCATAGGACCGTCTTCCTGCACGCGGCATGGCTGGTTCAGACTTGCGTCCATTGACCAATATTCCTCACTGCTGCCTCCCGTAGGAGTCTGGTCCGTGTCTCAGTACCAGTGTGGGGGATCTCCCTCTCAGGACCCCTACCCATCATCGTCTTGGTAAGCCGTTACCTTACCAACTAACTAATGGGACGCATGCTCATCTTTTACCGTTGGAACTTTAATATAACAAACATGCGAATGTTATATACTATGAGGTATTAATCCAAATTTCTCTGGGCTATCCCTCTGTAAAAGGTAGATTGCATACGCGTTACGCACCCGTGCGCCGGTCTCAAAGGAGCAAGCTCCTTCTACCCCTCGACTTGCATGTGTTAGGCCTGCCGCTAGCGTTCATCCTGAGCCAGGATCAAACTCTTCATCGTAGATTTTTGATTTTTTTTGACTCGGGTTCTAGCTTAATTCTAATCCATATCGATTAGCCTTACTCTCTCTTAATTTTTGCTGTCAATCCAATATGTCTATGAACTTGTCTTCTCTATTCAAACCAACCTCTCTCGGTTAGCGGGTGCAAAAGTAAAACTCTTTTTTAATCTGACAAATACTTTTGCAACTTTTTTTTCGAAATCTTTTACCATTCCAAAAACCCGTAACTTCCGTTTTGGGAGTGCAAATATAGAAACCTATACACCCTATATCCAAAAAAAA
>JAPZUE010000042.1 GCA_027533385.1 Rhizobium sp.
AGGCTGAAACTCTCTCAGAAAATCGCCGCCCGCGCATGAGACCCCCGCTCGGGCTACGCCCTCCCGCGGGTCTCATGCGCGGGCCAAGGTGGCCGACTTTTGCGCCGCCGCCTGGCCGGTTTTTACTCCGCCGTTGACACCGGTCCACGTTTCGTGATCCGTACCGCGCAGGGACAGACGGCACCCAACCCTCTCCCCTTCTTCCTAGAGCGCTACGAAGCTGCATTTGCTGCGCAACTACAGGCATTCATGGATGCGGTTCGACACGGTAGCAGACCGCAGGTCTCTGGCAGCGATGCGCTTGCTGCTTATCGGCTAGCCCGGGCGGTTGAAACGTCTCTGTCGTCAGGTGCGCCTCAGAGAATTGCTGGCTAGCAAACGTCAACGACTTTCGCGCGCAACACGCTCGTGACTTACAAATCCCATCGCGAATATAGCTAAAAAATGGAGATTGGCATGGATGATCTCAAGTTCGGCACCAGAAACAAACGCGGAGACTGGAGCCCTGACGAACCGATCAAACCAGCTCCCCTGCTCGATGCTCCGAGCATCGCCCGTATTTTGAAGTGGCTTCCCAGCTACTTCTTTCCGTACAATGTTTTGTGGCTATTTTCGGCCTGGGTATTCCTGACATATCTGACACCGAGCCGAGAGACGCTGCAAACACTCGATTGGCAATGGCCTCTTTACCTCTTGGTGCGCAACAGCGCTGCAGTGTTCTTGTTTTACGGCGTCTACGAGTTGCGGCTGTACGTGCAGCGTAAGCAAGGAAACCGATTCAAGTTTAACGCACGCTTCCCGTCTGACAGCAAGAACGCCGCCTTCATGTTTGGCAGCCAGAACATCGACTCGATGATCCGAGGATTTGGTACTGGTGTTCCTATCTGGACAGCCTTTGAGGTCCTGGTGCTTTGGAGTTCAGCAAATGGATACGGCTTCTGGCTGACCTTCGCGGAGCACCCAATCTATCTGATCGCACTCTTTGTGCTTTCGCCTGTCATTCACGAGATCCACTTCTTCGCGATCCATCGGCTGATCCACACGCCCGTGCTCTACAAATGGATCCATTCTGTCCACCACAACTCGGTGAACCCGTCGCCGTTTTCTTCACTCTCGATGCACCCTGTGGAGCATCTCTTATATTTCGGTACGGTGGTCTATCACATCGTGTTGCCATCAAATCCGTTGCTGGCGATTTACCAGCTCCACATGGCTGGTTTCGGTGCGGTCATCGGGCATGTGGGTTTCGACAAGATCGAGGTGGGCGACGAAAAGGCGATCGATACGCACGCCTATGCTCACTACCTCCACCACAAGTACTTCGAGGTGAACTATGCGGACGGCTTGATTCCGCTCGATAAGTGGTTTGGCACTTGGCACGATGGCACCAAAGAAGGCGATGCCCAAATGCAAGCACGTTACGAGAAGCGGAAGGCAAAAGCCAACGCTCAGCCCGCTGAATGAAAGGAGCTTTGTGATGGCGTGGACACAGGCATTTCCACTGGACGAAATCGAACAAGAAGGCGCGAAGCGTTTCGATCACGCCGGAAAAACGTACGCAGTTTACCGATCATCCGATGACGAGGTCTTTTGTACCGACGGCCTCTGTACGCACGAGGCGATCCACCTCGCGGACGGCTTAGTGATGGACTACGAAATCGAGTGCCCCAAGCACTCTGGTGTCTTCGACTACAGAACTGGAGAAGCAAAGCGTCTCCCCGCCTGCAAGAACCTTGGAACCTACCCGGCAAGGGTGGAAGGAGAGGTGGCTCGGTTTGTCTGAACAGTTTCGGGCGTTTTGCTAAGTGGATTTCCGCCTCGATTATGCCGCCACCATCATGGGTGCCAGCGTGTTGAAGTAGGCCTTATCCGGCGTCTGCCGGTCAAGGGATGAATGTGG
>JAPZUE010000131.1 GCA_027533385.1 Rhizobium sp.
TACATGCAGATCGAGGGCATGGCAGAGCTTAACTCTCCAACAATCGAGGAGGAAAAACCCCTTCAGATTACACCGAAAGCCGCCTGATCATGACGGCCCGGTCCCATACCCGAAATTACACCAGCTTGACGGACGCTATCGCCTTTTGCTGTCCTTGTAGCCAACGAGTGTTTGGTCGAGCAGGCGTTCAATTGCCTTTCTGAACCTCTCGTACCTTTTCTCCACGTCGACCGGATTCTGAGCGTCCATACCGCCGAACCACTGATGTGTGATCTCGTCCCCAAGAACTCTTTTGATCAGTGGGTACCGTACTTTCCCTTTGTCGACGCGCGGCATTCCCGCTGGGAACGCATTTTGCAAGCATCGGACAATCAGGGCTTTCTTTTGGTCAAGCGGGGGAATCTCCTTAATCCAAGAATCTATCGATGTGATTTCAAGCACTTCTGGATCGTTGCGATTTGGCGGGTAAACCGCCAGAATACCGTCAAATTTGAACTTCACATCGGTGAAACAAAACCCTAAACCCTTGAGCACACCTCCCCGATCCGGATGAATACTGAACACTCCCATCAACCACTGGTCCGGCGCGATCTGTAGATTGGGGCTATGAAGCTTCTCGGGGATTCCGAGTGCGGAGATAATCCCGTTACCCAGGTGGGATCTGAGCTCAGGCATGATATCCTGCAGCTTCACAAAGTGTCGTTCTTCGCCATCGAAGTCTGTATATGGGCGACCGTACCGGGTCTCTTGCAGCGCGGTCAGTTTGTAGACATCCCGGTAGTTTCCTTTCGGCCGGATCTCGTAGGGGAAGTACTGTTTCTTCTCTGTAAGCGAGTACACGTTTTTGGTCTTCTCCCAGACATACGTATCCCGGTAGGAAGGCTCGTAATGCCGGTGGACTGCTTGCCATGTGCGCTCCTTGATCCAGCTCAAGAGCATCTCGGGTGTCCAAATCTCCATGCCAGGCGCTTTCGTGAGGAAATACTTTCGAGGAGTGGCAAAGGGCTCCCAGCCTAACCGACGGGCGAAGCCTTCAGCCTCTTCTGGAGAGATTTCTCCGCGTTCTATCCCTTCCAAAACGTCGTCCTGTGACAACGGAACTTCTTCAGGAGGCAGCTGATCCCATTCGCAACCTGCCGAAAAGTTGGGATCCAGGTGCTTCGACGGGCTAAGCAGTTCCAACAGCTTCCAGTCGAAATCCTTCTGCAGCTTTGGCGATTGGTCATCAGGCATGGTTCGCTCCTTTGTTGTCCATGAAATAGGCGGGCAATCCCTAAAATCCGGATAGCTGATATCGTTCATGAATCCTTGATCGGCCTTGCCTAGTGCTCGTAAGCCCTCGCAAATCAACCACTAATTGAATCTTGAAGTGCGTCTTCAGGTGGCATTTTGTCCAACGTCATAGTTGAGTCATTGTTTTTATTGGATTTATTTTGTCCAAAAAGTCCTCGGCACGTCCAACACCTTCACCGCCAGACAGCTATTCTTATTGTGCTGAAGCGATGGAGCACCCCAAACGCTCACTCGTTGAAGCCAATGTTTCCTGCGTAAAACGAGGTTCGACATGAACAAGGTACCGGCGGACAAGACGGGCAAGACGAAGACGAAGACGAAGAAGATCAAGATCAAGACCACAACGGGCGTGGAAATCCCTTCCGAGCACCGTGAACTGGTCGACAGCGTGGAGGGCGTCATCGCCGAATTCGCTCGCAAGGATGCGGAAGCGACATTCATCCGCGGACACGAGCTCTTGCGTGTGAAAGCGGTGCTGCCGGAGAAGATGCTCGGCAAGTGGGTATCGACAAAATGCGGCTTCACCCCGCGCCTGGCGCGAATGATGATGTCCACAGCCCAAAATCTGGCATCGTACCGTGAGCGTCTGGTTGCCCTGCGTGCGGCCCCTACCCTGCTCTACCTGCTGTCGAGCGCAGCAAATGATCTGGTCGAAGAAGTCGTTGCCGATCTCGAGGCGGGCAACCGTGTGACGACAGCCGAGGTGAAGAAGAAGATGAACCCGGAGGGCGCGGGCCGCAAGGTTAAGACGACGGCGGGCGGCCTTGAGGGACTGCGCCGTGCGGCCGAAGAGAAGATGCTCGCCGAGCTTGACCTCTTCAATAAGCTCGTCAAACGCACTTTGACCGCCGCAGAGGCGGCCGCGAGCAAGATCGCCGCCGGTGGCCACGTTGCAAAGACGACCTTTGCAGTGGCTGTTGAGAACGACTGCATGGTCGCGAGCGATCTCTTCAAGTCGGCGTTGATGCCGGCGCGCAATGCCGTGACGAGCCCAGCGGAGTGGGAACGGGCACGCCGGATCATTGGCCGTCTGGGTGATTCTCCGCGTTACCCGGCGCGCAACGAATTCCATGGATGGATCGTCAACGAAGTGGTGCCGACACTGCGTTTCGTCGTCCATGGTACGCCAATTACCAAGGTCGCAGACGAGCGTGATGACGAGACGGGCGAGACGTCTGACCAAACCGGTGCATCGGAGCCCGAGGCAGACGAGACGCTCCTCATCACAGCTGCTGACGAGCCTGTCCAGGTGCCGCCGGCATCAAACGTCTTGGCAGCAGACTTGCCAGCGGGCGCAGAGGCTGAGGACGCCAACACTTACGCGAACGCTCAGGTGACTGTCGAAAACGGTCTTATGAACTAGGGCCCTCACCCAAGGAAGGCACACCCTTAAGCACCGCATGACCGCGGGAGCCTGAGGGGTGCTGCCCCCCTCTCCCTCCTCAATCTTACAACTGATGGCCCTGTTCTGACGCACCTGGTGAGTGGGTGCGATCGGGAAAGCTTTGCCCAGATCGAAAGGAAAACTTCATGGGACTGGATATGTGCGCCTGCAAAACCCGCCTGCGCATCCCCAAGGTCGACTTCAAGGTGCGATCGCCGGAGATCATCCACACGTGGCGCAAACACCCTGCGATGCACTACTGGATGGAGAACCTCTACTGGGCCAACGGCGGGCGTGCCGCGTGGTTCAATTGCGCCAACCTTCGCCTGACGCTCTACGATCTCGACCGCCTCGCCTGGGATATTGCCAGCGGCAATCTGCCGAAGACCGAACCGGACCCGGATTTTTTTGCACGCCCAAGCACCGGATGCGAATGGGCCAACGACATGCAGTTTGTCATCACTGCGCGTCACGCGATCTCTGAAGGCTACCGCGTCTTCTATCAGTCGTGGTGGTAGCCGAGGGCAAGCTTCTCGCCTGCCCGCATCTTCACTCTCATTCCAATCCCGCACCCCTCCCCACCTGCGTCACCCCGTCATCAACTGAATGACGAGGACGGTCTGGCGCGTCACAGACAAGGAAATCAACATGCCTCAGTACACCGAAGGACAGTGCATCATCCGCAAGATCAAGCGCGCCAAACGCGCGCTTGCCACATCGGTCGCGCATATCGAGCAGTCTGATCTGGAGAAGCCGCTCGGCAATGTCTTGTTGACCCTTTCGAAGGTCGGGATTGGGCTATACACGCCCCCGACTGACGAACGACCGCAGAACCCATTTATCGCCATGATCTTTCCACCCGGACTTGGGCTGACCTACCGCCATCTCAACCTTGCTCTCGATCAAGCCATGATTACGAAGCTGCATGTAGCTATCGCATCCATTGTGCTCGTTGAAGAGGTGAAAGACCATCCTTTCCCGATGCGTAGCAACTTGTTTGACGAAACCCTCAAAGCACTTGGGCTTGCAGTGTTTGCGGCAGCAGGTGTCCAGCATTGATCCGGGTGATGTCAGGGCTGGCGCGAACCAGCCGAACTCTGGATTGACGAACTGTCTTGCATTCGCCGGTGCTTCATCAGGCACCGGCGAACAGGCCAGGTCCCTGCGATTCCAGTGCAAACGGCGTTACAGGGAGTAATGGGGGGAATAGGCTGGATTACTGAGGTACGCCGTTTGTGTTGAGTGAAGCCACGAGCGATTACAAAGCCACCATAGGGATTATGATCGCGCGCAGATGGCGAAGCATGAGGAACGTTCATCAGACGCCGAGATGCCGTTTGATGCGGAATGGTGGAATGCCCGTGCGATACTTGTCAGCAAGCTCCCAAAAGACTGTCTCCGCTGCCTGTTCATCAAAGCCCTGCTCGGCCAGGTGACGCAGCACGGCATTGCAGACCTTTGCCAGCAGTTCGTCGCGGATTTGCGACCCATGTGCGGTCGAGATGACTTCCCATAGCAGCACGCGCGCGATGTCGTCGCGGGTCGGTCGCCGCATTTGCTTCGCCTGATCGCGTACACGCTTCTGACGAAGGGCCTGCTCCTCCAGCCTTTGCTTCTTCGATTTCTTTGTGTTTGTCATGGTCTTCCTCCATTAGGGTTGAGCCATGAGTCTGACCTGGGGTCCTGCAAGGAACAAACGGCGTGACTATTCCGCCGGCCGTTGACGTCAAGTCTCGACAATGTTGGCAATCTGGAATCGAGGCGAGAGAATGCGGAGGGCATCTTGGGGAGAAGAAGCGGTCAGGGCGGCCCGACGCTCACAACCCAGGCATCTCCCGTGACGCTTGGCGGCACCAAAGCCTCGGCCTATGTATCTCGGTTCGGACCATTTCCTCCGCCACTTGCGACCCTCCAGATTGTTGTTGGGTGGCGAGTTCCAACGTCGTTTGCGCCGGAATCGCCGTTTCCTGGTTCGGAATCGATAAAACCGGGCTTTGAATCGCGTCAGCGTAAATTGAGATGATTTGAGATGCTTTGACCTGATGTGCACGCAACGCGGTTCAATTCGACTTGTTTTGCGGGCGAATTGGATCGCGTTGGCTGCGCGGTATGTGAACTTGACGCAGGCTGCGGGTGATTTGGGGTAACCTCGTGCGGCGGAGTTGCCATGACCATCATGCTCATTGGATTGCCCGCGCATCTGCCGCGTGAGCACATAACTCACCAATGCCACCCCCGGCATGTGTCACGCCGTGACGGCAGGAATCGATTTTGCGGAGTTTGGACACGGGAATCCTCAATCCGGAATCGCGGAAGCGGCGTTTGGCAACGCCGATCTGGCGTCCAGAATCGAACGGGCGCCAATCGGAATCGGGGATTAAGATCACACCGTGATCGGATCGGTCTTCTGCTCTCCTGACGACAGTGCCAGCGCGTTCCGGAACTCATCCCCCGACATGACGCCGATGTCTGCCAACTGTCTGGCGATCGCGACCATAGCAGTTTTGTGCCTTGTCAGCATCTCTGCCACCATGGCCTCAGCGCGCTGAAGCCGCGCGTCAACCCGGTTTCGAAGCTCGGCGTCGTAGAGCAACTGCTGCTGTGCCTGTTCCGGCGCGAAGTAGATCAGCGGATTGACATCGGAGAACCCAAGCTGTGTTTCGGCTGCCAGCATCAGCCGCGTTGCCTTGGCCAGATCGCTGTTCGGGTCGCCACCAGATCCAGCCAGTGTCTCCCCAAAGACCAGCAGCTCGGCAGTCCTTCCCGCGAGTGATGCAGCGCAGGTGCGCATGAGCCAGTCGTCGTTCTGGGGTCTGTCATGGAAAGGCGTAAACTCGACCTGGCCGAAGCTTTGAACTGACCCGTTCAGGCTGCCGCCAACGGTGACAGCGTAGACAACTCCCGTCTCAAGAAGGGTGTAAGCCATGGCATGCCCGACTTCATGCACGGCAAGCCGATAGCGATGCCCGTCAGTGAGCCTAATGCGAGACGCCATCAGCGCCGTCTCAATATCGGCCCAACTGATGGGCCGCTGTTCACGTCTCGTCTTTCGCCGTAACTCCCGCACCAGCCGTTCGATATCAGCTCCGGTTCTGCCGCAGGCCAACAGAGCCAAACGGGACAGTGGCGCGAGATCGAGTTCCTGATTGGTGGATTGGTAGTCCAAGTCTGCACATTCACTCATGCTGTAATCCTCCTGCCACCTGACGCCTTTGCGTTCATGGGGCTCTTTTCACCACTGGAATTGGTCGCTTCCTGCTCAAGCTTGTCATCCACTAGAGTGACGTCGGGTTTCCCTTGCTTCGGCGCGGTCTCGATGACCTTCGTGAGGTCTGCCCCGAGATGATGTGCCAGAATGCCTGTTAGTGCGTCGATATCCGGCCTTGGGATCTGCACATGCCGCTCCAACCGCCCTGATCGCAGGAGCGCTGGATCGAGCTTCTCTGGCAGGTTGGTAGCGGCAACGATGATCACGCCTTCTGTCTTTGCAGCTCCATCGATCAGCTCGAGAACGCGGTTGATCAGTGACGACCAATAGTCATCGTGACCCTTGTGGCCTCGGCTATCGGCGAACGCGCGCGATCCGAGATTGTCGATCTCATCAATGAACAGGATCGCCGGCCGGTGCTCGGACGCAACCGAGAAGACGGCATTGATCGACTTCAACACGTCGCCGAGATAACTGGCTTCCAGCCAACGGGCGACGGAGGTTGCGAGCAGCGGTACCTGCAGCGTATTGCAGAGCGCTTTTGCGAAGGTGGTCTTGCCCGTTCCCGGCGGACCGGACAGAAGCAGTCGGCTGCTCAGTTCGCTCCAGTCCAGCAGGCCGTGACGCCAGAGATCAAGATCAAGCTTGAGATTAGCCGCCCAGTCAGATGCCTCGCCATATCCGCTGAGCGTCTCGACGCGCAAAACGGCCTCGGCGTCGCCAAGCTGCGGGCGGATGACCTCGACGGGAGCAGCGCCAGTACCCTTACGTTTCTCTTCAGGCTTTGCGCCAGATCGCCATTCCGGAACACTTGAACCCTTGCTGCGGCCGGCGGAGCCTTCGGCATCACCGCCCTCCAGATCTGACGCGCGATCTTCTTGAAGAGCCTCGAATGCGGAAATGATTTCCGCATTGGACCGCCCCGGACGCACGATCAGCGCGAGGTCATCGAGATGCAGGTGATTGAGTGTCAGTCCCTTTTGCCGCATCAGTTCAAGTGACTGCTTTGGCGCAAGACCGCAGCAGATCTGGAAAAGCTCGGCTAGAAGGGTGTGGTCGAGGCCATGTGTCTCAAGCACAAGGTCAGCGGCGTGCATGATGATGTCAGGCAGGTCCTGGTTCGTCTGATCGACCAGGAGAATGGGCGGTGGAGGTTCGCTGTTGATTGCGTCACTCAAGGCTCTGCCGAGGGCTCGATCGGAGACTTTGTGAACTTCGCTGCCCGCAATCGTCTTGATCCGCTTGCGCAGTTTCCCCGACCGCCGGTCGCCGTAGTCGCAGATCCCGGCGAGACGCACGAGTTCATCAAGCTTCATCCATGAGGGGGTGATCAGTCCGTCTTCGAGCGAACGGCCACAATGTCGCTGGAAGCCCTGGACTGGGATGCGCATCACGATGAACGGGTCGGGGCGGCGCAGAATCGCCCGCAGGGCCTCCCATCCGCCGGGATGCGATCCGACAGCCCGGGCAATCAGCAGTGCCACCGCGACGGGTGCTGCTTTCGGAAGCGGTAGGTGTTCACGAAGAACAGCCAGTGCCTCACGCTCGGGTGAGGTCTGGCGCTCAAGCTCTGTATCGCATGCTGACGAAGACACCAATGACGACGTCGACGACATCCGGGCTTCTCGAACGGGTGCCGCTGATGCCTGCTGAGACTGCCAGGCCTCCGCGAGGGAGTCGCGGTGCCTGTCGGCATGGCCGAGCCTGCGAGACAGGATCTGTTTGCCTTGATTCCCAAGAGACAACAGATGCATCAGCTCCACAGTCGGAGTCCAGCGGCTGATCAAGGTGGGACCAGCACTGCTGTCAGCGTCAGAAGCGAGTTCATCAAGCAGACCTGCGACGGCTGCATGCTGATAGAGATCGAGAACAGAAAGCCGCCGAATTCGGCGAAGAAGGTATCGAGTGACGCGATCGGTGAGGGTCTCCATCATGCCTTCTCCTCAACCAAGGGCTTCGGGCCTTTGCCTTCGAGCCAGTCGCGGACCATCAGCCCGGTCGGGTCGCCGGCCGCGCATAGCTTTTCCAGATCTTTGCGGATCATGTCAGGAAGGCTGCTCAAGGCGATCGGCCGTTTGCGAGTCCAATGAATGGCCTGACGCACAATGAAAGCGGGGTCGACCGGGAGGCTGACCGTCTGTCGCTTCTTGAAGGCGCGGTATGGGATACAATTCTCGGGCGACGAGTTGCCGGGACGGGCCATCAGTGCCTCGAAAGACTGCCGGGCTCGCGACGGCTTTTTCGGCGCTGTCGACGTCAGGGGCGCTGAAGAATGAGCTGTCGTCTCCGTAGACGATTTTGGCACAGAGACAGCACGGATCGGGAAGGGAATGATGGTTGCTGATGGTTGTTTCGACATGACGTGTTTCCTCTGCCGCAGCATTAGAGATGCGCGGTCGCAATGACGGAATGAATGGATGGATGGATGGATTGGGGAGGCGGCCGGCGCTGGCCGCGCGATAGCTCGGCCTAGCTCAGAGACTGTGCCCGAACAGTCGGCGGACCGGCAAATCCGATGCGGATCTCAGATTGCTCGTCTGCGTAAGCAATAGCGACTATTCGATCGTCACGACCAGACAGTCTGCGCTCATCCGGAGCATATCGCTGTGTGTCAGCCCAAGGCATTGCCCCTGTCCGACGCTCGTCCTCGCTCAAGTCCCGGGCTCGACCATAATGCTGCAGGGCCTCACGCCAGACTTGTTCGACCGAGGTCTGGAGCGTCCGCCTCAGATAGGCGATCGCCTTCCCCGCACCTTCGACGCCGAGCAGGTGATCGAGATCGCTCACGGGCCAGATACCCGATGAAGCATCGCGACTGCCATTCTGGGCGTCGAGAATGACGACCTGGACGGCTTCGACGGCAAGCCGATGATGCTCTTGATAAAGCAGGTCGGGTACTGTGAGTGCGCCCGCGAGCATCCGCTTCTTCAACTCCTGTAGTCGAACGGCATCATAGGAACTGAGACTGCGCTTCACGTCCACGACATGTGCGACCTTCGTGCCCCGGTTCACGATGATCATGTCTGGCGTGTAGCCGCGCCGACCGCCGCTATCGGCATCGAGCGTCAAGGACGCGTAATGGCGAGGATCGTTGCGCTCGACGACATCGAGAGCCGCCTTGCTGACTGGCAGGCGAATGTTCTCTGTCAGCACGACAAGGTCGGGATTGAGCCCCGCGATCAGTTGGATGCCCCGCTCGATCAGGCGGCCTTCGGCCGCCGGCAGACCCCGCAACAGGCTGGAAACGTCGGAAAGTTCTGACGCAAGTGCGTCCATCAGAGCGGTCGAGCCGAAGCTCGATGTCAGTACCTGATGGCATAGTCCATCAAGCCTCGGATGCAGCACGTCTGGATTGACGGCATGCGAATGGGTTGGTGCGGCTGCCGCACCGGAAACGGTGTTGGTCATGTTGTGTATCCTGTTGTTGAGCGACATCATGGCAAAGTCCATGGCCCGGCTGAGGACGCCATCCGGCGCGCTCGACCAACACGAATGCCAGCGATGTCAGAATTGTTCGATCAGGCCTGCGCAAACGCAGACGGTGAACCGGAGCGAGGAAAGGCAGAACGCCTGTTTGCTGCGGTATGAGCGAAACGGGGATCAACAGGATCCATATGGGGGAGCGCTTCCAACACGGAAGCGAAGCGGTTAAGGGTCTTCATAGCCCAATTCCTTGTCACTAAGGTTGCGGGTCAGGCCCTCGTTTGGTGTTCCACCACCAGCGGGGGCCGCTTAAGTTCCGGAGATTATTTGATTTATCCGGCACAACCCAGGCTTAGCCCGGAGATAGCTCGCCGACAAGATGAATAGAACGCATCCGGAACAAAGAGCTCGGGTATGGTTAACAAGCGACGCGTAAGGTTTCCGGCATTGTTTCTGGTTCATGCTCATAGCGTTGAGGTGACCGTATCGGTAAGCCTAGCGATCCTGCCGCCGAACGAGCCCCTCCCCTGCCTGTTTAGTTGTCTCCCGCGCTTGCAGCGGCCTAAAGCGGGGTATATCCTCGCGCCTGTTTACGCTCAGCCAATTCGACGAGTAGCTGCTGGGCCTCCTCTTCGCGTTCGAAGAGATGGATCTTGGTCTGGCCCTTCGTGCCTATACGGCCCCAGGTTCTAGCGAGACAGGTTTCGCCAAAAAGGTTAGAACTGATCTCCATTACATAGTAGCGCGCCATATTGCGAGATTCTTCCTCTCGGCGCAAATGCATGTGATTTGGGTTCGTCTCCATGCTGCAAGAATCGGCAATCTCCCCTGCCCCGTCCAACAACAGTCATGAATCGAAACGTTCGGACCGATTTCTGATCGTGATGGGTTCGTGGAGCTCTTATACCTTAACCGTTCGCCATCGACCATTCGATGATGCCGGCGAACATTGTGAGCGTAGCCTGATGGGACCTCCCCCCTCCCCGCTCGAAGCGACGTGTCGACGCAAAAGCGTGAGCTCTCGATCATTGCAGAATGGGGGCGAGCGAACCGCGCTCCAGCAGTTGCGGGAATGTCTGCTCCAGAATCGTTGGGCCAGATGCAGGCAGCAGGCGCGCGCAGCCGACGACTTTCTGGTCGGCTGAGATCGCCAGGATGTAAGTCGGGCGGAGATCATCGTACTGATCGCGTTCTCCCTGTTCGGTGACGGTGACATCCCATTCCAGACGACCGCCAACATGGCGGCGCGAAGACGGTGCATCTGGTTCGGGTAGTTGTGGTTGCGTGCGTGGTGATCAGCCGAGACGCTCAGAATCTGCATGGCGATCTCCGCATAAACTGGTCGGGCGAAGGGAAATCATCTCGTGCTGCGTGTAGCTATGTGCAGTTTTGCACCCGGTGATTCTACAGAATCGGCGCTACACGTCTGAGAAGCCGGTTGGGAACCGGGTTCTGAGATGTTGACAAGAGGTGCAGATCTGCATTTCCCTTTCAGGGGGGGGCGGCGGACAAAGCCGGGCTAACATGCGGAAGTCTTTGGATGAATCGATATTCTGTCAGCCTCTCCGGCAGTTTCGTTAACTACTGTTAACTTTAAATCTCTTGCGACGATGTCGGAATTGCAGGATAGTTTCGAAAATGATGGCGTTCGAGCCATTTTTTCGAAACTGAGGACCTCCGGGAAATAGTTCGCAAAATGAGCAATATGCCCAACAGATTTGATATTGAGATTGCCGAGCAAGGGGCGAAGATCTCAAGTGCGTTGCATATGTTGCGCAGCCAGCAGTACCCGCCTGATGCTCGCAAGGGATTGCGAAAGTTTCAGCTTGCTGAAGTTGCGGACTTCATGGGTGTCACCCAGACGCACCTGAGGCAACTTCACTCTGACGGGAAAGGACCGGAGATTGAGTCCATCGGTGGGCGCCGATACTATACCGCTGACCAGATGCTCGAGCTTCGGGACTATCTCGAGGCAAACAAGAAGTCCGACAAGAGATACTATGTGCCAAGGCGTAAAGAAGGAGAGCCGATGCAGGTTGTATCGGTCGTCAACTTCAAGGGCGGAAGCGGCAAGACCACCACTGCCGCGCATTTGGCGCAATATCTCGCCCTCACCGGCCATCGTGTGCTGGCGATCGACCTTGACCCGCAGGCTTCACTGACTTCGCTTTTCGGGATTCAGCCGGAGCTTGACGATACTGCCTCTCTTTATGAGGCTCTTCGATTTGACGACGAGCGGAAGTCAATCGCTGACGTCATCCAGCCGACCAACATTCCTGGGCTGGATGTCGTGTCCGCCAATCTGGTTTTGCAGGAATACGAGTATGACGTGCCACTGGCGATTTCCTCCAAGAGGGGGGAGGATGGCCGACTCTTCTATATGCGGATCGCCAGCGCTCTGAAGCACGTGGATGACAAGTACGATGTAGTCGTCATCGATTGCCCTCCTCAACTGGGTTATTTGACGATCACCGCCCTCATGGCTTCGACCGGGATCCTTATCACCATTCATCCTCAGATGCTGGACATCATGTCGATGAGCCAGTTTCTCATGATGCTCGGGGGGATCATGGGGCCGGTTGCGGAGGCCGGGGCCGAAATGCGTGTTCAGTGGTTCCGGTATCTTATCACCCGCTTTGAGCCCACGGATATTCCGCAGGCCCAGATGGTCGGATTCATGCAGTCGATGTTCGCACAGCAGATGCTTAGGAACCACGTGCTCAAATCAACGGCCATCTCCGACGCGTCCATCAAGAAGCAAACCCTGTACGAGGTTGAGCGGGGTGAATTTGTCCGGGCAACCTATGACAGGGCCATGGAGAGCTTGAATTCCACCAACGCCGAGATCGTGGAGCTCATCCATGGTGTTTGGGGGAGAAAATGAGCAACTTGTCAGCCGTTTATTTCGCCAATTGTTCTAGCTTTGCCAGTCCCTTACCGGCGTGGACGCAAGATTTGGAGTGCGCCCATGTCCCGTAAAAATCCGTTCGCCAATCTGGATATGGACGCAATCTCGGCGAGCCAAACGCCGACAAAACCCGGTTACGGCATGACAGGGGCCGCAAAGACGGTTGTTCGCTCTATTGAAGATATGGCCGAGAACACCAAGAAGGTCATGGAAGGTGAAGTGATCGTGGATCTCGATCCGCGATTGATTGACGTGTCCTTCGTGGCTGACCGCCTTTCAGACGACGGAGAAGAGTTTCAGGAACTTCTTGAGGCAATCAAGGAATCGGGACAGACGACGCCTATCCTTGTCCGCCCGAGTTCCGCCGACGCCACGCGATACATGGTCGTGTTCGGTCACCGTCGCCTTAGGGTGGCTCGCGAACTCGGAATTCCGGTAAAGGCGATCGTAAAGAAGCTCGACGATACCACCTCGGCGATCGTACAGGGACAGGAAAATGCAGCCCGTTCAAACCTGTCTTTCATTGAACGCGCCTACTTCGCTCAGAACCTGATCGCGTCTGGAATGAACAAGGAAACTGTTCGTTCGTCGCTCGCCATCGATGAGGCGATGCTGTCGAAGATGCTTGCTGTCGTCGAAGCGGTGCCAGCGCCAGTCATTCAGGCCTTGGGTGCATCTAAGAAAATTGGGCGCGACCGGTGGCTCAGCCTCCGGCAGTTGCTACTTGCCCCTGCCCTCTCCAAAGTCGCTGTTGATCACGCAGCGTCTGACAACTTTCAAAAGCTCCCTGAAGCCGAGCGGTTTGATGAACTTCATGACTACGTGAAGCGATACAAAGCCAAATCGGCTGCGAAAAAGCCCAAAGCCGATACCGCAGCAAAAGACTGGATCTCGTCTGATCGCTCGCTGAATTTTGCGATGACCGCCAAAGCGAAGAAGGTTGCCATCGAGCTCACGAATGTCGAAGCCAAGCCCTTCAGCGAATGGCTGTCTTCTCGCATGGATCGCTTGTACGAGGAGTACAAGGGGTCGCAAAACGAAACCAACGGAGACTAAACCGCAAAAGAAAAAGGCCCCCAAACGGCGAACCGTGGAAGCCTCTCTCGTCATCTCTAGCAGGATCGAGAATCGCATTTCCCGGAATCACAGTCAAGAGTCTTGGCGCCATTTTGGTGAGCGTATTTTTTTTGCCTGAAGAAAGGTGAGAGAAAAATGCAAACGGAAAATGTGACGACGCCCTTTGGGCGGCGGTCAATCTCGCTTGCCCTGGTGAAAAGACAGATGGCGATCAAGGATCCGGATCACAACACGCGGATTGAAAAGTGGAAAGTGTTTCGCGATGTCTGCGAGGCGCGAGAACGCCTCGGGCTTCAGGATCGGGCCCTAGCCGTTCTCGATGCCCTCCTGACGTTTTACCCGCACGGGGAGCTCGATTCGAGCAGAGGTCTTGTCGTTTTCCCATCCAACGCGCAGCTATCGGTTCGCGCTCACGGGATCACGGAAAGCACACTCAGACGCCAACTTGCGGCCCTCGTGGACGCGGGGCTCATTTTGCGTCGAGACAGCCCTAACGGGAAGCGGTACGCTCATCGCAATGGTGATGGCGAGGTAGAGCAGGCCTACGGGTTCGATTTGACTCCTCTCATGGCTCGCGCCGCCGAACTCGCCCACATTGCGCAGGATATTGCTGCGGAGCGCAGTCGCTTCCGTCGGTCAAAGGAAGCTCTCACGATCTGCCGGCGCGACGTCCGCAAACTTCTTACGGCGGCTATCGAAGAGGGTGCCTCCGGGAACTGGGGACAGGTGGAGGAGCACTACGTTGCCATTCTCGCACAACTCCCGCGCCGTCCAGACCGGCGCCAGATAGACCAGGCGCTCGACGAGATGCAGCTACTTCGGGCAGAGGTCCTCAACATTTTGGAAATGCAGTTAAAACCTGACAATATGCACGGCAATGCCAACCAGGATGAGCGGCATATACAGTATTCAAATACGGAATCTATAAATGAATTTGAACCTAGCTCTGGAAAAGAGCAGGGCGGAACCCTCAGGGGTAAGCCACCAACCGAGAGAGCGCCGATCGAGCGGGATAAGACGAAGCCTGAGCCAATTAAGGCTTTCCCGCTTGGAATGGTTCTCCGGGCATGCCCGCAAATTGTCGACTACGGTCCCAGCGGGTGCATTGAAAACTGGCGCGACCTCATGAAGGCGGCCATCGTGGTGCGCTCCATGTTAGGCGTGAGCCCATCGGCCTATGAGGAGGCTTGCAGCGCCATGGGCCCTGAAAATGCCGCAGTGACTATGGCCTGCATCCTCGAGCGATCAAATTTCATAACGTCGGCTGGGGGCTATCTGCGCGACCTGACTAGACGCGCAGAGCGAGGCGAGTTTTCGCTCGGGCCGATGCTGATGGCTCTCATGAAGATCAATGAAGATGGAAAGAGAAGAACCGCGTAACTGTGGCCATTTCGGACAACGCAGAAGACCCGTGATCTTCGTGCCATCAAAGCCAGGATAACTTGTCAGCCGTTTTTTTTGGCGATTTCGTTCTTCAATACAAAGGGTTACTGGCGTTGAAGCCGTCTATCTAGGGACTATGGCAATGTGGAAGGCGAAGCAGCTGAGCCTTAAACAGATCACTGGTCATTTCGCTAACGCCAATCGTTTGATCGCTTTCAGGGAGCTTTGCAAACTCCATGAGGGCAGTGAGTACGCAATTGCGACCGCCCGCCGTGACGGGAGCTTCAGGCAGTCATTGCAGCGGTGTAGTCAGCCCTCAGGCTGAATGCATCAATCCTTGCATGGCGGTATGAGATGGCAGTCAGAGTGTAGCGGCAGGGACGGAAGATCGTGTTGATTATGTCATGGGCTGACCGGAAGCGCTGTGCCTGAGGCGGCGTCTTGAATCCACCCATGATCTTCTCGCGTTTCCTTGTCAAACGGTGGGAGTTTTCAATCCTGTTGTTCAAACCCTTGTGCGCCCTATGGTCGGCGTCTGGAGCGATACTGCGGATCGGTGTGACGTAGCTGCCAAGCTTGTCCGTCACGACCACGTGCGGCTGGCCAAACTGCCTGACCAGCCTGAAGAAGAAGCGCTTTTTAGCCTTCGTGTCGCGACGTCCTTGAACTAGGATGTCGAGAACATCAACATCGGTATCAATGCAGCCCCAGAGCCAGAGTTTACTGCCGCCAATCGTGATGACGGCCTCATCTATATGCCTCTTATCATCAGGTTTTGGGCGATCCCTGCGGATGCAGTTCGCAAAATGGCGGCCAAAGCGGCTGACACAAAGGCGAACAACTTCCCGGCTGACGATGACACCGCGCTCGGCAAGAAGGTCCTCCACATCGGCCGTACTCAGTTTAGAGCGGTTCCCTGACTGATTGAATCTGTCGGGGCTTCGCAAATCAGGCGCGTTCTGATTCAAACTATCTGCCGATGGAGGTCGGCGGATATGTCAAAGGCTCTCTCTATCGATCTGCGTGTTCGCGTGCTTGCTG
>JAPZUE010000114.1 GCA_027533385.1 Rhizobium sp.
CGACTTTTTACCCGGCCAAGCTTTTCTGGTCGGAACCCCCTAAGCCGAGTTTTCAAGGTGCTGCGCCGTCCACTTGGTTTTCGAGACTGGCCTTTTAATTCTAACGTAAAGCCAACCTAGAACGGCGGGGTTTCAGACCCAAAATTTCCTATGACCACTACCGGTTCTTTTGATGACTCTTTGTTCGCAAGAGGGGATTCTCTTCTCAAGCGAGCCTCCGATGATGTTCCCGAGAAAATTATCGGAACGATTTTGTTCGCCTGCGCCCTTGTATCTGTAGTCACAACCTTCGGCATCGTCGCTATTATTTTCAAGGAAACTGTCGCTTTTTTCCAGGAAGTAAGTTTCGGGCAGTTCTTCTTGGATAGCCAATGGACTCCCCTTTTTAATCCTCCCCGTTTCGGGATCTGGCCGTTGATTAACGGAACCGTTTTAACCACAGTCATCTCAATGGTGGTCGCAGTTCCGTTGGGATTGTCTTCAGCGATTTATCTGGCCGAGTACGCAACCCCGAAAGCAGCTTCTATTCTGCGTCCGGCCGTGGAAATTCTGGCGGGAATTCCCACCGTAGTTTACGGTTACTTCGCACTGATCTTTCTCACGCCCTTACTACGGAATTTTTTACCCGTAGAGGTTTTTAACGCTCTGAGCGCGGGATTGATGATGGGAATCATGATCACCCCGACCGTCGGTTCCATCAGCCTAGACGCGATTAAATCGGTTCCCCGTTCCCTGCGCGAGGGTTCCTACGCCCTAGGAATTACCAAGCTGGAAACAATTTTCAAGGTGGTTTTGCCGGCCGCCCTATCGGGGATTATGGCTTCGATTATTTTGGGGGTTTCCCGTGCGGTGGGAGAAACCATGACCGTCCTGATCGCGGCGGGCGCTCAACCTCGTCTAACTTTTAATCCACTGGAATCGATCGCCACCATGACCGCTTTTATGGCCCAGGTTTCCAGTGGAGATGCCCCGAGAGGGAGTTTCAATTTTAAATCCATCTACGCGGTCGGTGCGGTGCTTTTCCTGATCACTCTGGCACTCAATATCGGCAGTTATTGGATTTCCAATCGCTTTAAGGAAAAATACGACTAATTATCATGGTTAAATCTTCTCCTACTAGGGATACGGCCGTCTTTAACGATCGACTCGAAAGCCGAGAAACCATCGGCAAAATCTACGAGTATATTTTCTTGATCGGATTACTCATCGGTCTATTCGTTCTCGCTCTACTGTTGCTCAATGTCTTTCATGACGGACTGGCCCGCCTACTCACCCCCGGTTTTCTCACGGAAACCCCCTCCCGTTTTCCCGATCGCGGGGGAATTCGCCCCGCGATTATCGGTAGCCTCTATTTGGGAGTAATCGTGATCTTGGTAGCGGTGCCCATCGGGGTGGGCGCTGCCCTATACCTAGAAGAATACGCCCCGAAAAACTGGTGGACGGCACTGATCGAGGTGAATATCGGCAATCTGGCCGGGGTTCCCTCGATCGTTTACGGTTTACTCGGTTTAGGGGTCTTCGTCTATTTACTGAATTTCGGCTCTACCCTACTTTCCGGGGCCTTAACCCTATCTCTACTATCGCTGCCAGTCATTATCGTTGCGGCGCGGGAGGCGATCCGGGCGGTTCCCGATTCCCTCCGCCAAGCCTCCTACGGTCTAGGCAGCACCAAATGGCAGACGCTCCAACACCATGTTTTACCCTACGCGGTGCCGGGGATTCTCACGGGGGTAATTATCTCCGTGTCGCGGGCGATCGGGGACGCGGCCTCGCTAGTGGTGGTGGGAGCGGTGAGTTTTCTGACCTTCGATCCGGGTTTATTCGAGCGATTTATGGTACTGCCCATTCAGATTTTTAGTTATGTCTCCCGTCCTGAACCCGGTTTCGCCAACGCCGCCGCCGCAACGATTATCGTTCTGATCCTTTTGATCATGGCGCTGAACGCCATCGCCATCTATCTACGTCAACGCTATTCGACACCGAATTAGGGAAGGCAGCGGGCAGCAGGCGGGAGGTTAGATAAGTCTATTTAACTTCTTAATTGCCCACTCCTCTACTCCCCACTGCCCTCGAAACACATCTTTAACCATACTCAGGAGAATTTTTGCCATGACTACCCACCTTAACTCAGATCACAGTGTTTTCGATGCGGAAGGAGTGAAAGTTTTTTATAACGGGTTTCTCGCTCTTGTGGATGTTCATATTAAAATTCCCGCGCGAAAAATCGTCGCCTTTATCGGCCCGTCCGGTTGCGGCAAAAGTACCCTTTTGCGCTGCTTTAACCGAATGAACGATCTGATCCCCGGTGCCAAGGTGGAGGGAAGATTACTCTACCGAAATCAGAATATTTACGATTCGCAGGTCAACGCCGTCAAGTTACGGCGACAGGTGGGGATGGTTTTCCAACGTCCGAACCCTTTTCCCAAGAGCATTTACGAGAATATCGCCTACGCGCCCCGAACCAACGGTTATCAGGGAAATCTTGAGGAATTGGTCAAGTCTTCCCTGCAGCAGGCGGCGATCTGGGAGGAAGTAAAGGACAAACTGAAAGAAAAAGGAACGGCACTATCGGGGGGACAGCAACAGCGCCTCTGTATTGCCCGTGCAATCGCTATGAAGCCGGATGTTTTATTGATGGATGAACCCTGTTCGGCTCTCGATCCCATTTCTACCCGTCAGGTGGAGGAATTGTGCCTACAACTCAAGGAAAGTTACACGATCATCACCGTCACCCACAATATGCAGCAGGCATCGCGGATCGCCGACTGGACGGCATTTTTTAACACCGAAACCGATTTGTCTGGGAAACGCCGGGGGAAATTAGTCGAATTCAGCCCCACGGAAGTTATGTTCGGCAATCCGCAAACCGACGAGGCCCGGGAGTATATTACCGGGCGATTCGGGTAATTGAAACAGTAAAAAAGGCTGATAGTCTGTTTTTCAAAACCGTGCGCGGTTTGATCCCGAAACATCCCTTGGTATGAATATAAAAAACTGGATTTTCGCCATTTTGTTGGTTTTTGTCCCGATCTCGATCGCTGGGAATTTCCTCCATTGGGACGTGACGATCATTTTTCTGAGTGCTTGTCTGGCGATCGTTCCCCTGGCCGCTTACATGGGAAAGGCAACCGAGGAAATCGCCGTCGTGGTCGGTCCCAATCTCGGCGGTTTACTAAATGCCACCTTCGGCAACGCTACCGAATTAATTCTCGCCTACGCCGCCTTGGAAGAGGGTTTGATCGAGGTGGTGAAAGCGACGATTACCGGTTCGATTATCGGGAATCTGCTGCTGGTAACGGGCGTATCGATGTTTTTCGGCGGCTTACGCTATAAAGAACAGAAATTCCAGCCCGTGACCGCCCGTTTAAATTCCTCGTCGATGAATCTCGCCGTGGCCGCGATCCTCCTACCCACGACCGTTCAATACACTTCCGCCGCAATCCAGGAGATCGTCCTCCAGCGTCTCTCGGTAGCGGTGGCGGCGGTATTAATTTTTGTGTATGGTCTGAGTCTGCTTTTTTCGATGAAGACCCACACCTATCTTTACGAGGTGGGGGTTGCCGATCTTGATCAAGAGTCGGGGGAAACCGTAAGCGTAAACAAGCCGAATCTCTGGCTGTGGGTGGGGATATTACTGCTCGTGACGATCGGGGTGGCGATCGAATCGGAATTATTGGTGAACACCCTAGAGGAAGCTACGAGCGAATTAGGATTAACAACCCTTTTCACGGGGGTGATCCTGCTGCCAATTATCGGCAACGCAGCCGAACACGCCACTGCGGTTAGGGTTGCCTTAAAAGACAAAATGGATCTGGCGGTTTCTGTCACCGTCGGTTCCAGTCTGCAAATCGCACTTTTTGTCGCACCTGTCCTCGTGATTGCGGGTTATTTCCTCGGTCAGCCGATGGCTCTCGATTTCGATCCGTTTGAATTGGTCGCCGTCGCCGTCGCAGTGTGGCTGACTAACTCGATCAGTAACGACGGTCGCTCGAACTGGCTAGAGGGTATATTACTGGTGGCGACCTACGCAGTGATCACCCTCGCTTTCTTTTTTCATCCCGCACCGGGATAAGGCGATCGGTCCGGGGAAATACAGTTTCTCGATCGGGATGGGTAGTAGGATTCTCCTGTGGCCAAACCTTTGAAGCAAAAGCCGAACAAGGTATAACAAACGGAAAAACCCGACGGCTATCTTAGGGAGAAAAACGATGATCGAGATTGTGATCGCGATATCCACTGGTGTAGCGGCATTCGTCGCCACCAACCTCGACGATATATTGATCCTGACGATTCTCTTCAGCCAAACGGGGAAACTCTTCCGTCGTCGCGATATCGTGATCGGTCAGTATATCGGCTTTATTCTGCTGGTTATTGCCAGTTTAGCGGGGTTTTTCGGGTGCTTTCTCATCCCTACTCCATGGATTCGCTATCTAGGCCTCGTTCCTGTGATTCTTGGCATCGTTTCCCTTCTTCAAGAAGAGGAGAAGGAGGAAGAGCCGGAGAATGTCGAAGTGGACCTGGAGGGTGCGAAAAATTCCCCCTTCGGCGTAGCTCAGGGTAAACCCTTCGGTAGTTGGTTTGACTCGCGCACCTATAGCGTGGCTGCGTTAACCGTCGCTAACGGGAGCGATAATATCGGCATTTACGTTCCCCTGTTTGCCAGTAGTACCGTCACAAGTTTGATCGTTATCGTCAGCGTGTTTTTGATTCTGGTGGGGGTTTGGTGTGCAATCGCCTACGGGTTGACCAGCGTGCCGACCATCGCCACTATTCTAACCAGTCAGGGAAGTACCTTCGTTCCCTGTGTGCTGATCGGTCTGGGTATTTTTATCGTCAAAGAAAGTATTTCCCTCGCGTTTTTGGCCTTAGGAATTAGCTATCTCTGGGCGATCGTCGGTCGCAGTAAGGAACTTGCAAGAAAATAAAGTACCATTTATTTCCAAGGCAGAATCATCACATCCCAAGAGGGTAATTATGAGGGTTATTCTGGCGATTAAACTGGTAGAAATTCGGCTCTTCTAGGTTCTGTCTGAGGATGGTGTAATAGTTACTAATTCTGTACGCAAATATTGCATCTAGAATTAGCTTTGTACGCTTTGACCCGTACTGGGTTAACTACGAACCTCTCTATCGGATTCCCGCTAAAGGCGGCCTCTCCGACTACCTTTCTTCCAATATTTAAG
>JAPZUE010000125.1 GCA_027533385.1 Rhizobium sp.
ACTGAACCGCCCCGGGATTGCCGGAGGCCAGTTTCATCAAATTATGCTGCCATGGGCGTGTCGTCCAGCATGGCGTAGTAGCGCTCTTCGGCCTCGGCAGGCGGGATACTGCCGATGGGCGCGAGCAGGCGTCGGTTGTTAAACCAGTCCACCCATTCGAGCGTGGCGTATTCAACAGCTTCAAAGGATCGCCATGGTCCTCGTCGGTGGATCACCTCAGCCTTGTAAAGACCGTTGATCGTCTCGGCTAAGGCGTTGTCATAGCTGTCGCCGACGCTCCCGACTGACGATTCGATCCCGGCCTCGGCAAGGCGCTCGGTATACTTGATCGAGACATACTGGCTGCCGCGGTCGCTGTGGTGGATCAGGCCGCCACGATGGACAGGACGCCGATCATGGATCGCCTGCTCGAGAGCATCGAGCACAAAGCCGGCATGGGCAGTCCTGCTCGCCCGCCAGCCCACGATATAGCGGGCGTAGACGTCGATCACGAAGGCGACATAGACGAACCCCGCCCAGGTCGCGACGTAGGTAAAGTCCGAGACCCACAGCATGTTCGGCGCCGGTGCATGGAACTGACGGTTGACCTGATCGAGCGGACAGGGCGCGGCCTTGTCGCTGATTGTTGTCTTGACCGGCTTGCCCCGGATCACACCCTGCAGGCCGAGGTCACGCATCAGCCGTTCCACCGTGCAGCGGGCAATATCGAAGCCCTCACGCTGCATCTGCCGCCACACCTTGCGCACGCCATAGACCTTGAAGTTGGCATCGAACACACGGCGCACTTCCGGCTTCATCGCCTCGTCGCGCTGGGCGCGTGGCGACAGACGCGACGGATCGCGGCGCTGCGCCAGGCGCTCATGGTAGGTGGATGGGGCGATCGGCAGAACCCGGCAGATCGGCTCGACCCCATACTCACCACGATGATCATCAATGAAGCTGGTCATCGCTTGAACGGGCGGTCGAGCTCCGCCTGGGCAAAATATGCAGAAGCCTTGCGTAGGATCTCGTTGGCCTGCCGCAGCTCCCGGTTCTCGCGCTCCAGTGCCTTGAGCCGGTCAGCCACCTCGGCCGGAACGCCAGCACGCTTGCCGCTGTTCACCTCGGCCTTCTTCACCCAATCCAGCAGCGTGTGACCCGAGCAGCCAATCATGGCCGCTATGGATGTGATCGCTGCCCAACGGGAGGGATGCTCGCCCTCCTGATCCAGCACGAGACGGACCGCCCGCTCACGCACCTCAGGGGAAAACTTGTTCGTTGTCTTGCTCATCGTAGACCCTTCCTCTCAGGAGTTAGGGCCTCCGGCAATCCCGGGGCGGTTCA
>JAPZUE010000127.1 GCA_027533385.1 Rhizobium sp.
AAACAGCACTTTTTCTCGGTCAATGATTAGTATAAGTTATAATTTAAAAATTAATCAACAACTAAAGCTTATGCTTGTAGCTAAGTGAAATCATTGATTAAGAGACCTGTACTTTTCAATGACTTTTTCAGCAAACCCTAAATATTTCCAAGGTCAGACGAAGAAATAGTCGGCATAAGGCGACCGAGCCAAAACACTGGACTCGATCATCAAAAACTAAGAAACCTTCCGCACCAGTTCAAACTCGCCGCGGGCTAACTGTTCCAACATTTCCGACACCGATAGGTTGTACTGTTCCGCAATCGCTTGAACTTCTTCCCAGCCAGCCTGAGTCACGGTTAGGTGGCGACGTTTCTTCGGCTCTTGATATAACTGAGGCCTACCGTCCGGATTCGGTGGGTTTTCCTTCCTGCCCTTGTATTTTCCTCTAGTTTCCATTGAACAACCCTTTAACTTCTCTACACTATTTTACCCACAACAGAAATTTCTCTCAAGAAATGGGTTTTTATTTACATACACCATATAATTAAAAAATATACTTTTTAGTGCGATTGCGGGGGCGGAAATCGGGGGACTGAGTAGGAAGTCTTTTAAACCGAAATGAGGTTAAGGGCAATTGATATACACATTAAGGCAATTTTAAGACGCTACCTACCTAGAAAACAAGCCCCAACTCTATTCGGGTTATGGGGCAAATTCACGAAAAGTACATCGCTTTCCATAGAAAGTATATACCTTCGCACAAAAACTATAACTATTATGACACAAAACAAGATAGAAGGCAAGTTCTACGCGCTAAAACCAGAAGAGTGGCTCGAAGTCACCAAAGAATTGAGATACGCGGAAGTTCGAGTTCTCTACTATCTGAGAACGATCGATCCGTTCGGCGGTCGCGATCTGCGCGTCAAGGTCACGGATGTGGCGACCGCCACGGGACTCCAGAAAGGCACGGTTTCCAAAGCCCTGAAAGTTCTTAGCGATAAAGGTTACATCGATCTAGAAATCACCGAAGCACTGGTCAAGCTGCAAACGTTTCCTAAAGGAGATGGGGTTTCCCGCGACGGGGAAGGGTTTCCTACAGGAAACACGGTTTCCTCTGATGCGGGAGAGTTTCCTACAGGAAACACGGTTTCCTGTGATGCGGGAGAGTTTCCTACAGTACCATCAGGTTTCCTACAGGAAACACCCTCGCACTGTGGGAAACACCCTCGCACTGTAGGAAACGATCCCGTCCCGGAACCCAGTCAGGGCAAGGAATCCAGCACCTCTAAGATTATTAAGACTTATTTAGACTTTAAAAAGACTCTCTCAGAAGACGAGCGAGCGAGATTTTTTTATTTTGTAAGGAAGGAAACAGGGAAACTTCCCCATCCGATCATCGATATAGAAGCATGGCTGGCCGGCAAGAATGCAGCCGGTCTGAATCGGTGGGAAGTTTATTACGAGCTTTTCGAGAAATCGGAGGGACGAGCGAACGGACAAAAAACGGGGAAAGAACAAACCCCCAGAAAGCTCTCCTTTTCGGAGCGCAACGAAACGAAGCGACTGGCCAGATTAGCGGGCGAGAAATGGATCGACCCGTGGGGTCTAGAAAGTGATGTATGATCCCGCGTTGCCCCCCCAGAATATCGAGGCCGAGGAATCTATTTTAGGGGGAGTTCTCCTCGACCCCAAGGCGATGGGACGGATCGTCGATTTTCTAGCCGCCGATGCTTTTTACGTTCGTTCCCATCAAGAAATCTACCGAGCGGCGGTTTCTCTTCACGGCAAGGGAAAGTCCACAGACCTGATGACGGTTTCCAGTTGGCTGCAGGATCACCAGCTTCTCGACGAGGTGGGAGGGATTCCCCGGCTGTTACAGCTAATCGAGCGCACGGTATCGGCCGCTAACATCGATCGCTACGCCGAGTTGGTGATGGATAAGTATGTCCGTCGTCAGTTGATCGGGGCGGGAGGTGAGGTCATCGAGTTAGCCCGCGACACGACGCGAGAGTTGGACGAGGTACTGGACGGGGCGGAACAGGGAGTATTTCTGGTATCGAACCGGGGACGGACGACGCGAACCCTGTCCAATGGTGAGGTGGCGAGTGCCGCCTTCACGGAATTGGAGAAAAATAACCCGATTTACCCCACGGGCTTACGGGAGTTGGACAATCTAATCGTCGGTTTCGAGCCTGGAACGTTGACCCTGCTCGCGGGGCGACCGTCGATGGGGAAGTCCCAAGCCGCCTTATTTCTCGCCTTACAGTTGATGATCGCCCGACGGATACCGGTGGTTTTCTTCTCGCTGGAGATGACCGCCCAACAGCTAGAGTACCGTCTGTGGAGTTTGTTGAGCGTTCACCCGTACTATTGCGATTATGGGTTTTCTCCCCTCCGAAGCGGTCGGATCAGACAACACCGGGCGGGACTGGCTCCACTTACCGAACAAGAACGGGAAACGATCGTCAATGTGCTGAAGGTAGCCGCCGAGTTACCGCTTTATTTCAACGACGACCGGGGAACAACGGTCATGGGCATCGCCTCGGAATGTCGTCGTCTCATCGGGGAGAAAAAGCAACCCGGTTTGGTGGTGGTGGACTACCTTCAGATGATGGCCGATGATTCTCCCAACGGCAACCGCAGTTACGAGTTGGGCAACGTCGCCAGGGGACTCTACAAAATGGCGGGGGATTTAAACGTGCCGATTCTGGCACTCTCCCAGATATCCCGGGCGGTAGAGGGACGCAACAATAAACGCCCCCTCATGGCCGATCTCAGTCAGTCGGGAATTCTGGAGATGGTCTCCGATAACGTTGTCCTGCTCTATCGCGATGAATATTACAACCCCGATAGTTCCGATCGCGATGTGCTGGAATTGATCGTCGGTAAAGCCCGTCACGGCTTGACGGGAACGGCACGCTGTCTATTCGATAAGTCCTACGGATTGTTGACGGAATTGCCCGGAGGGAACCATGGCAATTGAAGCGGGTGCGTCGATCGTGATCGTCGGGGAGCATCCCGATAACGGTAAGTTCTACACAATCGGTGAGGTTCGCCAAGATGGTTGGATACTGACCACCGATAACCATCTTTTTCACCACCAGTTTTTTAAGATCTGTTCCCCTCTCGAACCGAGACCGAAAGCTTCCAAGATACCGAAAAGGGCGAAGCGTTCGACAAACCCTAATTCTTTCTTAGGGGAAAGTGAGTCACCGATTTTCTTAGGGGAAAATTTGGGACAGAACGATCGCATCTCTGAAATTTCCCCTAAGAAAAATCCGAGTGGTTCCCTTTATGTCTTCATCCAAGACAAGAAGGATCGATACGATAACGTGAAAACTTATCCAAAAGTTGAGGGCGAGCGTTCCACTGGCAATTCCGATCATTGGTTTTGGGCTTACTGTTGGGACGAGAAGGTTAACGGTAAATGGAAAACCTTCAAACGGTCAGTCCCCCGTGAGAAGCTGTCAAAGGTGCGAATGGCGATCGATGCTAATCAACCCGTTTCAGAAATCCTGAAAATTATTGGCTAAGGTTCCGCACAACAACCGCCAGTCCCCGCATCCTCTACCTTGATTCTCTCTAAAATACCTTTACTAGGGGATACAGATGTACTTTTAAACAGTACAAACTTATCCCCTGGTAAAGAGGAAACCGGGAATCACCGTCCGGCCCCGGCGGTGAGGATGTCAATCTCAACAGGCGAAGTACGGGCGCAAATATCTCCAGACTTTCTATCAAGTCGAATTCGTTGACACTCCCCGCTCTAAAGAGACGGGGATTCTTGGTTCACAGAGATTACTTGCTTAGACAGAATTGCTTCTGAAAAAGTAGAGGTATTCTCTCCCCAAGCGTTTATTGGATCGAGCCCAAAAGTTCCAGTATGCCCTACTGTACTTAGTCCCCTTTTAAGGATGTTGATTGCGGCGTTTTCATCCCTATCCAAAACACATCCACATTTGCACTGATGGGTTCTAGTCGATAAAGATTTTTTGACAGTTTCACCACAGTTTGAACAGTTTTGGCTTGTATAA
>JAPZUE010000050.1 GCA_027533385.1 Rhizobium sp.
CAGTGCGCCCTGGCAAAAAGGCACTGTCGAGAATACCAACAAACGTCTTCGTCGCTTTCTTCCTGGCGACACCGATCTGGCGTTGGTGTCACAACGCGACCTGACTACGCTTGCAAGGCTTCTCAACAATCAGCCGCGCAAATGCCTTGGATACAAGACGCCGGCCGAGGTGTTCATGGCGAATTTGCACGGAAGCGCGTGATCCCCTACCCTTCGGGCAGGCACGATGCACTTGGATTAGCTCCTCCAAAAATTGGAAAATAAAGGGGAGAATGGGTTGAGCTCTGCTTTGCTATCAGGAGGACTGAGATGCCTGTGCGACGATCTAAACCGTCTCAGCCGTCTGACCGCATAGAGCCTATAAGTTGGTCACCATGTTCAGCCTGTAGCGCGTTGCCTTGCGCTCGCCCGTGCGCAGCAACGCGCCTTTCTCAACCAGATCGAAAAGGTCACGGGTCACGGTCGAAGCTGGAGCTCCGGTGATGGTGGCGTAGTTGCCGGCGCTTAAACCCCCGGTAAAACCTTCAGGGCCTTCGGCCAGCATGCGCAAAAGCACCTTTTCCTGTCGCTCATTCAGTGCTCCGCGCAGACCGTCCATGAACCTCGTCTTCTCGATCAGGAAGCGCACCAGATCGTCCGCGGATTTCTGCGCTTCGAGCGCCCGGTCCGCGAACCAGGAAAGCCATTCGTCGATCGCAAGCGTTCTGCTCGCTGCCTCGAGCCGGGCGTAATAGTCCTTGCGGTGTTTGAGCAGCGATTTCGACAGGGCGCTGAAGGTCGGCGTGGAGATCGCCTGGGCCAGCGCACTTTCTGCGATGGCGCGGCCGATACGCCCATTGCCATCCTCGAACGGATGGACGCTTTCGAACCACAGATGGGCTATACCGGCGCGCGCCAGCGCACCAAGCGGGCGCTTTCCTCTAGGCGACGTATCTTCGAACCATTCGATAAGCCTGTCCATCTCGCTCGGCAAACGCTTCGAGGGCGGAGCCTCGAAATGCACTCGCTGACGGCCGAAGGCGCCGGACACGATCTGCATCGGCTCGCTGTGACGTCGATAGCAGCCGATATCTGCAATGTCGCGGCGCCCATTCATCACCATCCGATGCCACTCGAAAAGCCGTTCTTGCGTCACGGCCTCAAAGGGATGACGGTAGAGATCGGCCATCATCTCTGCGATACCCGCTTCCGCCGGTCTGCTGCGGAAAGCCGCAGCCGACATTCCAAGCTGCCGTCGCAGCGAGGATTGCACGCTGTCACGGTCGAGGACTTCCCCCTCGATCGCGGAAGTGCTTAGCGCGTCACTGCTCAGGAGTTCGATCACGAGCTCCGCGCGATCATCCTGGCCGAGATGGCGCATTGCGCCAACCGCAATAGCCGCATTCTCAACGAATGCTTGCTCCTTCGATCGTAGACACTCCGGGCTCCATTCGAACTCCGGCCAGCCCTCAAGTTCCCAATTCCATGCCACGGGTGATAAATCCTCAATTATAGCCCACCATAGCGCATCAAAGTGAGCGATAAAAGCGTCTCATATCGCTCAGTGGGTGGAGCGATGGGGTGAACAGTAGAGAAAGAAGGGAGGTGGTAAGGAAAATGAACCCGGGTCGCTGAGCGGTCGTGTCGCCGCCGCTGGCGCTCAACCGCCCCCTCCTCATCCCGGCCCCTTGCCCTTCGCAGGGCTTTCAGCCCCGCTTGCGCTTCGGAGCAGGGCTGCTCGGTCGCAGTTGCACCGGCCCGCCCGCTCCGCGGTCCGGAAAGTGTCTCGCAAAGGAATGGAGACGGACAGGAGCGGCAGTCACGCCGTTTCGTAACTGGACAGGAGCTATCTCATGCACATCCTCAAGGTCGATCCGCGCGCGCTGAACGAAAATGCCGACGATGCGCGCCAGTCGAAATCGTCGGCTCAGGCTGACGCGCTGCTTCTCGCCACGGTAAAGGCTGTCGGCATCATCCAGCCACCGGTGGTCTCGCCACAGGTCGATGGCGGAAACGGCTATGTGATCCAAGCCGGTCACCGGCGTGTGCAGGCAGCCATCGCTGCGGGTCTCGAGGAAATTGAAGTTCTCGTGCACGAAGCGGCCAACGACAACGGCGCCATGCGCTCGATGGTGGAGAACATCGCCCGCGAGCCGCTGAACCCGGTGGACCAGTGGCGCGGCATCGAACGGCTCGTTGCACTGGGCTGGACCGAGGAAGCGATCGCCGTTGCACTCGCCCTCCCCGTCCGCCAGATCCGCAAGCTCCGGCTTCTCGCCAACGTCTTATCCGCAATGCTAGATCAGATGGCCAGGGGCGACATGCCGAACGAGCAGCAGCTTCGGACCATCGCGGCCGCCTCGCTTGATGACCAGAGGCAAGTTTGGAAAGCAAACAAGCCCAAAAAGGGCGACACCGCATCCTGGTGGCAGATCGCCAACGGTCTGTCCAAGACCCGTATGTTCGCCCGCGATGCGAGCTTCGGTGACGATCTTCGCGAGGCCTATGGCATCGAGTGGGCCGACGATCTCTTCGGGCCGGCCGATCAGGACAATCGCTTCACCACCAATGTCGAGGCGTTTCTCGGCGCGCAGCAGGAGTGGATGACCTCCAACCTGCCGAAGAAGGGTAGCATTCTTGAGGTGAGCAACTACGGCCAGCCGGAACTGCCGAAGAAGGCTGAGCGCGTTTACGGCAAGCCCGGCAAGGGTGACCACACCGGTCTTTATCTCGACCGCGATGGCAAGGTCCAGACCGTGCATTATCGGATGCCGGAGGTGAAGCCAGCCAAGGGACAGACTTCCACGACGGCCAATGATGAAGCTGCAGAGGATGTCTCTGTCGCGAAAGTTCGCCCCGACGTAACCCAGAAGGGCCAGGACATGATTGGCGATTTCCGCACGGATGCCCTGCATGAGGCCCTGGCGCGGGCTCCGATCGAGGACGATATGTTGATGGCGCTGCTCGTGCTCGCCTTTGCCAGCCAGAACGTCCGTGTCGACTCCGGTGCGGGCGGCGCTCTCTACGGCGGGGCACGCTTCGGCCGACATGCCGCCCGCCTCTTCACTGAGGATGGCCGGTTGTCCTTCGACACGGACACCGTCCGCGTCGCTGCGCGCGCGGCGCTGATCGATGTCTTCTCCTGCCGACGAGGTATTTCAAACAGTGGCGTTGTATCTCGGATTGCCGGTGAGGCGATTGGCGCTGACACGTTCCTGCCTGATATGGGCACGGAGGACTTCCTGGTGTGCCTGTCGCGACAATCGCTTGAGGCAGTTGCGAAGGACGCCGGCATTCAGCCGCGTGCCCGGGTTCGCGAAACCCGTTCGGCCTTGGTCGAGCATTTCGGAGGTGATGCGATTCTCGTGCATCCCGCCGCGCTGTTCGCCCCGGACACCCAGGATGTTGCCGCACTCCTTCGTCATGGCGACCAAGGTGCAGAGCGAGATGAAGAAGCGACTGCCGACGTTCCCGATGACCATGCTGGTATCGATGGCCCGTCGGACGACGAGGAGCAGGTCGACCTTGATGACGAGGCCGGCACAGTCGATGACCATGAAACCGCCTACGGCGTTGCCGCCGAGTAGCGCCATCGCCGCCGGCCACCCCGGCGGCGATTTGCATTTGGGGCATTCTCAAAGATTGAGGATGCCGGATATGATTGCTTTCCATCACTCGAGCACATCGCAGCATTCGCCCATCACGCGCAGGTTCTGCATCAGCGCAGACGGGTTTCCTGTCGCCCCTATCGGCGTGCGATCATCGCTCTTTTGCCCGCCCGCGATGGGGGCTTCGTGTTAGCCACCGCCTGACGCAATCTCCGACCGCTTGCAGAACACCAATTGTCCGAGCTGGCTTCAGCGCCACTGATTACCCAAGGCATTGCCGTCTGCCGATGACAACGACAGCTGCGACATCGGCTGAGTGCGACGAGGTGGAGGCGGCGGTCGTGGGGTCTGGCCATGATCTCCCCGCTTGATTGCTTCGAGCCCCGTGACGCCTTGCCATTCGGTTTTGCAGCGGTCTGAACCGGCATCCGTTCGTTTCAAGGCCGCTATCGCGCCGCGTGGCGGCCGGGTTTTGCCGTCCTTCGCAAAGCAGATCCGCGTGATCATCGCAGAGCTTGAGCCCTGCTCTCCCGCAGATCTGCTCTGCTTGTCCTGTCAGGCCCGGACCTTGAAGCGTCCGTCCTCCGCCGGTTCGGGGCGACCGCACCGAAAGACAAGCCGGCACGGGGCCGGAACCGCTTCGGTTCGAAAGGAGAAGACATGACCAAGCCCGCAAGCAATCCTCGCCAATCCGCCCGCTCAGCCGCACGTGTCGTTGAGCTTCGCAAGGGCGCAACCCTCGAAATGGTCCGCCTGACATGCCCTGACAGCGCCCAGGCGCTGAAGATCGCCGAGAGCTTCGGAACAGCCGTCATCGACAGCGACGGGATCCGCGATCTCCACGATCGCCTGATCTCCGAAACGGCAAGCTCCCTAAGCGAAGGCCTTGGCGAGCGCGCCATGCAGATCCACCTGCAGCGCATCGTCGGCGCCTTTGTCGGATCTGCCCATGGCGCCGGCCAGTTCTACAGCAAAGCCGTCACCGCGGCACGCGACGCCACGGCAAAGGCTGCGAACGACGCTCGCGACGAGGATCTCGATGGTCCTGTCGGCCATGATAGTGCGGCCCAACGCAAGCGCGAATTCGCCGCCGACATGGGGATCCAGGCCCATGCGCTGCGCATGGCTGCCGAAGGTGCCGTCGCTGCCTATAGGCACATCATTGGCGAGGTCTGGAAGCCTTTCGATCGACCGGTCGAAAATCCCGGATATTCCGTGGATCGCAAGGCCGCCGCAGCGCAGATGACAGCTTTCGACTGACACCAGCACGGCGGGCTCGCCCCGCCTCAACCGTTCAGGCCGCTCCTTCGGGGCGGCCTTTCCGCATGGCTGCTTTCGCGGCCGGAAAATGAAATGAGATTTCTCGCCGTGCATTGCGGCCCGTCTCTTGCGTCGGGCTTGCAGGAGCCGCCCACAGCCCGCAACGGCTTCGCCGCCCTCCACTGTGTTTCGGCCGTTCCGGTGCAGGCCGTCAGCTTGTGGCTCCTGCCATTGGCCTCCGCGACGGAGCCGCTGATGGAGCGGCGCGCAGATGTGGAGATGAGAGATGAGCAAGACAAATGAAGGTCAGCGGACTGACATCCATGCCCGGATCACCGATCGGATCATTGAGGATCTCGCCAGCGGAGTTCGCCCCTGGATGAAGCCCTGGAGCGCCGGCAATACGCACGGGCGGATCACCCGGCCGCTGCGTCACAACGGACAGCCTTATTCAGGCATGAATGTGCTGCTACTCTGGTCAGAGCAGATCTCGCGCGGTTTCACTGCATCGATGTGGATGACATTTAGACAGGCACTTGAGCTCGGGGCAGCCGTTCGCAAGGGTGAAACCGGATCGACGGTGGTATTCGCCTCCCGGTTCACCAAATCCGAGGCCGACGGAGATGGCGGCGCGGTCGATCGCGAAATCCCCTTCCTCAAGGCCTACTCCGTGTTCAATGTGGAGCAGATCGATGGGCTGCCCGAGCAGTACCATATCCTGCAGAAGCCGGTAGAGGATCCTATAGCACGCATCGGGAATGCGGACCGGTTCTTCCGAAACACGGGTGCGATCATCCGTCATGGTGGCAACCAGGCCTACTACTCGCCAGTGATGGACCATATCCAGATGCCGCCCTTCGAAGCGTTCAAGGACACCGCGAGTTACTATGCCACGCTGAGCCATGAGGCGACCCATTGGACAGCGGCTGAGAACCGGGTCGGCCGGGACCTGTCACGTTATCAGAAGGACAGGAGCGAACGTGCGCGCGAGGAGCTGATTGCCGAGCTTGGCAGTTGCTTCCTGTGCGCCGATCTCGGCATCGTGCCTGAGCTCGAACCACGCCCGGATCACGCATCCTACCTTCAGTCATGGTTGACGGTGCTGGCCAATGACAAGCGGGCGATCTTCCAGGCGGCTGCCCATGCGCAACGCGCAACGGCATTTCTTCACGACTTACAGCCGCAGCCGGAGGAAGCTCGACACGTGGCTTGAATGCCTTGGGTGACTTAGGGCCGGTCACCGCGCTCGGCGATGGCCGGCTCAATCTCCTTCGTGCAGACGGCATGATCTTCGGCAGCGTTCAAATCCAACCTCCCCCGGATCGACGGTTTCCGGATGGCTGGTTTCAGCTTTCTGGATTGCTTGATTTGGACGATAAACGGCTTTGTCTGCTGACGCATGGTTCCTCCACACGACGGATCGCAGCGCATGTTTCTCGCGGCAGATTGGTCCCGCAAGCGGACTTGGTCGGAGATCACGGCACGACAGTGCATATCTTACCCGAGGCTGGTGTGGGTGCAGGGGACCGGTAAGGCCATTCGACTTGGGTTCACCTGTACAGATCGCCATTGTCGTTTCCCTTTGCCCAATCACCGTGGCTCAATCTGCGGGCTCGATGGGGCAGGTCTGACCGGAGACCGGCTGCGCCTCGACCTTTAACCCGCAACGGCGCCTGAAGACTTTCATCCCCTGCCGGAACCCACCCCACTCGACCAGTCGAGTGGGGGCCCCAGGTCGCCGTCATTCCTCGCGAAACAAGAAAGTCTCTTTGTGCCGCCCTCCTCGTTGTTCCGGCCTTGCAGGTGCGGTCCCGGTCGTCACCGGCCTTTGCGACTGCCATCGAGGCCGCAATGGAGCGGCCCGAACCAGCAAAAAGGAACACGACAATGGCGACCATCGGCACCTTCACCTCCACCGAAAACGGCTTCACCGGCTTCATCCGCACGCTCGCCCTCAACGTCAAGGCGCGCATCGCCCGCATCGAGAACCCCTCCGACAAGGGTCCGCAGTTCCGGATCTTCGCTGGATCCGTCGAGCTGGGTGCTGCCTGGCAGAAGCGCTCCAGCGAGACTGACCGCGACTATCTCTCGGTCAAGCTCGACGATCCGAGCTTCCCCGCGCCAATCTACGCGACGCTCACGGAGGTCGAAGGCGAGGACGGCTACCAGCTGATCTGGTCCCGGCCGAACCGCGACTGAGACGGCCGAAGCCCCGCCCGATAAGGCGGGGCTTCAATTGATCCCGGGTCAAGCCGGAGACAGGCATAGAGCCTGTCTCCAGCATTTTTGGTGCCACATGAGAGGGGAGGTCTGCTCAGAATGAGGCAGTGTGGCGCGGCGAGCGCGCAGCCTCAAGGACCTGGCGGTTCCCCCAAAATGCTCGCGCATTTCGGCTCCCCCACCTGGCCGCTCGCGCGGTCGCTCTCGCGCTCCTTGACCTCGCCCACTCGCCACGCCGGCGGCCGTCATCTTTCTCAAACATCAGGAGATGACGACGATGACCATCGAACAGCACATCGAAGAACTGCGCGCTGAACTGCGGAATACGTTTGACGTCAGAGAGCGCCGCGAGATCCAGGCCGAGCTGGAATGCGCTCTGGCCGAGCTTGCAGTCATCTTCGCCGAACAGGATGGTCGCCTGGATGCGGAGCCGCCATTCTGACGGCGATGATCTCTGCCAACCATCCACTGTGCGACCGAGGAATACATGATTTGCAGCAATGCTGTATAAGCAGCATTGCGACCTTTCACAATAATCGCATTGAGGCTGGCCACATGACAAACAGGAACGGCTCCTACACGACAAGCGACCTTTCCCGGAAATCCGGAGATATCATCGCCGAGGCACTCCGACATCCCGTGACGATCACACAACGCAACAAGCCGCGACTGGTGTTGCTGAACATAGATGATTACGAACGTCTCATGCGCCAGTCGGATCGTCGCTCGGTAGCCACACTGCAGACTATGCCCGACGAGCTGTTTGCTGAATTCGAAGATGCCGTCGACGCCTACGCCCAGTCTGATGAGACGAGCCGATGAGCGGATATGACAAGGTCCAGACGGCTGCGGTCCTTCGATATCCATGATCTGTGGAGCCATCAGGCAAACGAAGGCGAAACAGAAGGGCGCAAGAACCGTCCTGTGGCTGTCGGCGTTCGGATGGCGAGGGCAGGTGGCGATCTTGCCCTGTGTTGTCCGATCACGACAAAGATGCCCGACCGAAATCGCTTCGCCATTGAAATTCCGACGATCGAAAAGCGGCGCGCAGGTCTCGATGCAGATCTGCCGTTGTGGCTCATCCTGGATGAGTTCAACAGCGATGTCATAGGTCGGTCATCCTATCTGGAGCCTGAGCCTCCGCTTGGTCACGTCAGCAAGGCATTCTTTTTGCCGCTTCTGCGCGAATTCATTGCCCGCCGAAAGTCCTTTGCGGAAGTTGGCCGATCGAGATAGCACCAGGTCGACGGCAAGGCGTCCGTCTTCGCAGAGGCGAAGGTCCGTACCGCGCTCCTCACACGCTCTTTTGCCAGCGGCGTCGTCGGGTGGTTCCTGCCAAAGAACGGCGCCGACTGTCCGGTATCCCAGGTGCCGTTTTCACCTGAGAAGACCAAGCAAGAGATCGACCGCGTCCTCGTCCTGTTCGAATGGAAAAGCTTTCACCTGGTCGGTCGTCCCGATCCGTCCCCTTTGCCGTGTCAGGCGTGCCTCCCAGAACAGGTTTGGCTCTATCGACATCGCAGAGAAGGGGGGCATGTTTCTCCTGGCATGCCTGCGTTCGACAGAGAGGTGACAAGGTTCAAAACCTCAGGCGAAGGCAGTTCATGCACGTTTTGCGATCCAGGGACGTCTCGTTTCTGGCATCCGGCAAGATTGTGCAGCGCCGGATTTCAGGCGATCCGATGAGGGTCCGGAGCCTGGCGAGACAGGGTTGCTTCACACGCCTTGGCATCTGCCAGGGCGGACAGGGTCGGCCATGGAAAGGACGGAACGTGCGCGCGAGGAGCTTGAGGCCGAGCTCGGCAGTTCTTCCTCTGTGCTGATCTTGGCGTAACGCTGAAGCTCGAGCCATGACCTGATCACGCATCCTGGCTGCAGTCCTGGCTCAGAATCCTTGGCAACGACAAGCGGGCCATCTTCCAGGCGGGCGGCCCATGCGCTGCGCGCGGTGAACTTCCTGCGTTCCTTGCAGCCGGAAACAGATCTCAAGGCAGTGGCCTGAGGCTCAGGTGCGGTCGGCTTTACCAGTGACGACCGTCTGGTCCGAAACCCTCTGTTCCAATTCCCGCAGATTCCGAAGACCTTGGGCGATGTCAGCATCAAGGTTTCCCCAGATCGTCGGTTTTGCAGTATCGGCCTTCAGTTTTCGGGACGGTTTGCGCTCGATGATGAACGGCTTGGTCTGCTGACGCATTGATCCTCCAGGCTGCGATTCGCACGCGCAACGATATCGAACCGGGCGTGGCGGGCAAGGTAGAGGATGATCGCGGGCACTTTCTGTCCCTCATCAAAGCATGCAGTCGTGCCGGTATCGGTGGAGCATCCAGCTGGATGCCATTCATGTCCCGGGTAAGCGCGGCCGGCCGCCATTGCCCTATCCCTTGACTTTCAGAGTTTCCGGCGCCCCCCTGCGGGCTCGATGAGGCATGTCTGACCGGCGACCGGCTGCGCCTCGATCGTCTTCCGCAACGGCAGTCCCAGATTTCTTGCCCCGGATGCTGGTTCTCCTCCTCGCCCGCAACAAATCTGCGACTTGCCGTCCTCCATTGCATTGGGGCCCAATCGCCAGCCCAGCGCGAAGTCCGCGCTGGGTCCCCTGGCTGGGTGCGGTCCGATCGTCACCGGTCTGTTCGACAGCCATCGAGGCCGCGATGGGCGCGGCCCGAAAATCAGAAAAGGAACAGGACAATGGCAACCATCGGCACCTTCAGCGCCACTGAAAACGGCTTCACCGGCTCCATCCGCACGCTCGCCCTCAACGTCAAGGCACGCATCGCCCGGGTTGAAAATCCCTCCGACAAGGGCCCGCAGTTCCGCGTCTATGCAGGCACCGTCGAGCTGGGTGCTGCCTGGCAGAAGCGCTCCAGCGAGACTGACCGCGACTATTTCTCGGTCAAGCTGGACGATCCGAGCTTCCCGGCTCCGATCTACGCAACACTGACCGAGGTCGAGGGCGAGGACGGCTACCTGCTGATCTGGTCGCGGCCCAGCCGGGACTGAGTGACAGGACGAGGCCCTGCCAATGGCGGGGCCTCGCTCGCCTCACCCGACCACCTGCACAGAGCTGGTCCACCTACAGGATTTGTTGTGTTCTGCCGGTCCAGGGCGACGCCGGAACCTGAAGGCGTTGAACGATGACCAGCCGAGAGGATCCTGCACGAGAAACGATCCTTGGCACCAGTCGCTCTATAAGATTGAGGAGGCTCTGCGCTATCCGCTACCATCATTCAGGCGGGCAAGCCGTGACCGATGGATCCTGCAACGTAAAAGCTGCAAGCGCCTGATGATGGTTGCAGCTGTCGGCTTTCGATGAGCTCCAAGCACGTGATTGGCTTCAGACGCCAAAGCCGTGGTCGTGGACAAAGCCCCCCCTGCCCGGCGACGAGCGAGCAATGTGGCATCGATCAGCAGGAGACCCGCGGGCAAGGAAAATCTCGGATGAGGCTTCATTGTCAATTTTACGCCGTCATCCCGCATGACATCAGCATGTCCAGTATCCGACAAGACACACAAAATTGTCATTTGCACAAATTCTGGCCTTTGGGGTTGATTCAAACGTGTTTGAATGTGACCCTGATGTCGCGGGTGTGATGGTAAGCATCTTGCCCCCCAAAGGCAGCCAACAACCCCCTGGCCGCCCGCAGCTTTCGCTTCGATAAAAGTAGTGCATGCCCTGATTGTTGACGAGTGGGAGGATTGAGAACCGGGTCTGTGATCACGGCCTGGGTATAATGCTTTGCGCCTAGTCAATCCGCCTATTCATTCCGCATGGCAAGCACCGGACACTGGATCCTGTCGACAATCACGAGATGCAAGCGGATCAGCTCCCGTGTGGTTTCAAGACCTGTCGGCCTACCGACTTGGGGCAAGGCATGGCCTTCCAGCCCAGCCTGCGTCGTGGGCAAGCAGCGATTGTGACACGAGTTTCGCGCGCGGCATTTTATCGTGGTCTGCGACGACGTCTGGGCCAACCCCAAACTTGCCCTCCACCAGCGCGATATCATCACCAACTTCGCGTTCGCCTCTGCCGGCGGACTGGCAGCTTTCAGCCGCTATGCTCCTGTCAGTTGCTTGCGCTCTCTGCAACGGGTTCGACCTTTGATGGATCGGTTTCTGTCGTGGCAGGCAGGTGCGACCCGTCCGACGACGTCACGGTCGCGATCCGCTGCCGGGTCAAAACTTGGGATTTGTTTGAATGCGGCGGCCGCGTCTTGCTTCGGATGCAGAGATCGCAGGTCTATCGTTCAATCTGTTTGGCCCGCTTTGTCTGCACGGATATCGGCTCGCTCAAGAATCATGGCGAGGACGGTTTCGGCCAGCATGAGCTTGAGCCTTTCGTTTTCGGCATTCAGCGCTGTCATCCGATCTTGGCGCGTTGCATGGGTCGGGTCAGCCTTTGAAACCCAGTTATAAAGTGTCGTCTTGTGAATGCCGTAGGTGCGGGAGATTTCTGTCGCCGACGTTCCCGCCTTGTATTGCCCGACGATGTGTTCAATCTCACTGTCGGAGTGTCTTTGTCTCGTCATGTCCGATCCGTGCATGGTTTGATTCAGAGCTTGAAGCCTGGATTGATATGGGCCCGTCTCATTGTTCCGGTCAAGGAAGGAGACGGTTGATCAGTTGCTCAAGCGGCCGGCGCGGAACCTTTTGAAACCAGCCGGCAAGAGACGGTGCTCTTCAGCTGATATCAGCTTCACCGGATACAACCGTGACGGTCGAGCTGAACGAGTGCACGGTTCGGTTTTTCAACACGTCGGAACTGCGTCGGCAATGCAAGGACTGTCCCGAGACCAGCTGCTGCTGCAATGGGCATGAGACCGTCGCAGGGCCTGCAACACTCAGTGCCGGACAAGCTCTTTCTGGTCGTCTCGGTGAAACCTGAAGCTTTCAGACCACAAGGGTGTCTTGTAATAGACGCCGTCCTGCAGAAGCGTGAGGCCTTGGCGTTGTTCGTAAAGAAGTCCGATCCAGCACAGTCGTCGAAGAAAGCCGTATTTCAGCTCTGTTCGTAGATCCCATGTTTGCAGAGCCATTTGCGTTTCCGACAGCAAGCCGAGCTCTGGATAGAGAGCGACAAGCACATCCGTCGGAGAACAGCCCCGAGCGGCCTCGACGTCGAGCAGCGGGAGCAGCGGTTCCCACATATGGAGGCGCTCGCGCACGTCGATCGCGCGCTCGAAGCGGTCGACATAGGAATACAGGTAGTTGGAAACAATGACCTCGAACTCCGATCCTGGATTGGCCAGAAACGACCTGCCCCTCTTTGTGGGCACAAGCAGGTTTCCATCCTTGCGCAGGAGTTTGAGCCGCTGGGACATGTGACGGACCGGCCAAAGGGGCGGCATGTCGCCTTCGTTGAGAACCTTGTTCACGCTGTAGAGTTCTTCTCTCGTATAGTCGGGCCAAAGGAAGTTGCCCGCCGCCCAATCGACGAATTTGCGGTTCATCGCGCCAGATGGGGTCAGTCCTATGCCACCATTTTGCTCCGCGTAGGAAATAGAAAGAACCATGCCTCGCAGAAGAGGGGATTTGGCAACCACATCAATGTTGCCTTGCAGATGGATCTCTGGAAGCATTCGCGGCATATCCCCCCTGTCGACCTGTAGAAATCAAAAACACAACTTCAGTAAGTCGTTCTTTCCGCAAAAATGCAAGAGCATGCCTGGCGCTCTGCTTGCCCCCTTCCCTTGACCCCTCCCCGCGGCCACTCCCCCGGACGGAATATGTCAGTGCAAAGACGCGGCGGGTGCGGGGCAGGTGCGGTAAAGCTTGATCCTGCAAGACAGGTTGTCGATCACTTTGCGTGACGTCGAAGTCTACGCAGACCGCAAGATCAGCGATAACGCCCGGCAAACATCACCGAGACTTCGCCGATCGATGAGCCCTGATCTTCCCCAAACGGCCTACTGGTGAAACGCCTCGCCAATCCCTTCGCAGAGGGGGAAGGCCTGCCCAGGCTTTCGGCGAGGGATCAGCCGGTCTTGAACTGCTACTGGATCCTTGCTTGCTGCAAGCGCAGATCCCATCCGTTACGGATTTGCTGCGAGATGAAATCCTGTTCGGATGGACTGAAATCTGCAAACCCGTCGATAGATGCTGCCGACCAGATGATGCGACCGCCCTTGCATGGGACGCTGACAGTGGCGATCAGGTGACCGCTCAAGGCCACGTCAAAGACAACCAGGCTTGTTCGTTCGCCGGAAATCTCGCACAAACTTGAAATCTGAACCCGCTGCATTGCCCTAAGTCACCTCCAGCATGCCAGATGCCCCATCCGAGATCTCCGTCCATCTGAATATGATGGAATGCAAAGATAGTCGTCAAGCATGAGGTGGTCGGCGCCTTCTGCCTGAGGATGTTGATGTACCCCGTCCCGGCTCAGCCGTTTCGCAACTGCTGCTGATCGCGGCGCTGTCTGCCGGTCTAATCGGCACTGGCAGCTTGATGGGGGATGTCTTGCGCCCTTTGCCAATGGGAACTGCGCCATTTTTGACGAACCCCGATGGTGGGTTCGAGGCTTCAGTTTGCGACCTGCGGTCCCGTGTCACCCATATCTGAAGCTAGAGGGCTTTGGGCTGGATGCAACGGTTCGAGACGGTGGAGATGGGCTTGCCGATTGATGGCTCTATCCGATAGTGGCCGGATAGGCTCCCGTTCCCAAGGCTTGTGTATGGCTCGCCTGTTGGGCTGCAAGGCTGAATGTCTCGTTCTGGAGGCGCCGATCGTCTTTTAGACCGCTGTTTGACGCTGACCGTGCTTCTGGTCCTCGGGCCCGATCGGTTGGCTCATCCATGCCACCAGTGTGGACTGGCTCGGACGGTTTGGCTTGTTGCCGGTTGCGGCGCGTGTTGTCATGCCAGACACCGTCTTGATGCTTGATTGCTTGCCATCTGCATGCTTCGTCCGACATGGCCGCTGCGGCGATGACCCGCTGCCGGATGTTTCCTTCATCGCCGGCTGGTAGCCTCTCGATTTTTTCTGGCGCAGAAGATGGAGGAAGAGTGTGACCGCATCAGCCTCGTTTTCGAACACATGTTTCATCGACTGCCCACGCCTTCCGATCCGACCCCAGGTTCGATTCAGCAAGACATGTCCCAGCAGGTCCATCGAGATGTCCAGTGCGTAATATCGGGCCATGTTCCGCGCTGCGTCGATGCGTTCCATATAGAGGTGATAGGGTTGCTTGATCATGCGGCTAGCATCGGAGGTTTCGCCGAGGACGTCCAACGACAGTTATGAATCGCTCGTCCCCGATTGATTCAGATCTGTGATCGATGGGCTGCCTGCCGAGCATGGCAGCCTCAGGCTCCGGTGTCCGTGATCCGCCGCAACGAAAGGACAATCTGCAACTCAAAGGCTTGCAAGGGCTCCCTGCGGCGTGTGCCGGTCACCGCGTCAGGGACGACGCCCGCGCAGTCATGACGGGCAAGCTGCGTCAGGCGATCAGACGCCTTTGTTGCATGCGGCAGTGGCAAGACGATCATGCAGGTCTGCCTCCCGCCGTCGGTCGGCTTGCATATGGTTGCGCGGCACAAGCAAAGACTGCGCGCAAAAACGGGTACTCGATGGGAAGGAAGCTTTTCTACGACCCGTGCGAGACTGCCGGACTGGCCTGATGGTTGCAGCTTTTGCCCTTTCGAGGGACCAGGTTGCGCGCTTCAGACATCGCTTCGATGATCCGGCATCCTCTGACTCACCCGGATGTCGCGATCGGCAGTCTTTGGCACGGCGCCTTGTTTGCCGTGAAAGCGGCTCTCTCCGACGTAGGCGCGCATCTCGGGCCGTCTGAACCAGAGAGCCCGACCGCAGCGAAGCGGAGGATTGCCACCGGTGAAAACGATCTGCTCGTCAGGGCGCATCAGAAGGACTTCATGGGGCAGGATCAATGGACGGCTTGCCAGTTGCTTCGAGCGGGTTCGGCTGGAGCCCCTGGCCTGGTCGCTTCGGCTGATCTGGTCGATTTCGACGGTCGTGGTGCCACAGCGCCTCGATATGTAGTCCGCCGTCTCCAGATCGTTGATGGCCGCAAAGCTGATCCAGCTTGCACTTTCAAACCATTTGCTGGTTGCGTCTCTGCCCCCGAAACTCTCGCGCATCTGCCCGATCGATTGATAGAGCATCATCAAGGTAATCCCATATTTGCGCCCGGCATCGCGTGCCGTCTCGAGAATCCGCATGAAGCCCAGCCGTGCCACCTCGTCGAGCAGAAAAAGCACACGTCCTGCGCTTGCGTGATCACGGCTGTAGATTGCGTTCAACAGGGACCCGATGATCACGCGTGCCAGGCCTGCATGGGTCTCGAGGGTCTTGAGATCCAGGGCGATGAAGACGTCGGTCGTTCCCTCGGCGATATCCCCGGTCGAAAATGTCGAACCGGACACCAGGGCTGCATAGTTCCTGTAGCTGAGCCAGTGGGTCTCCCTGATGGCATTGGCATAGACGCCGGAAAAGGTCTCGGACGTCATGTGAATGAAGCTTGCGACATTTTCTCTGACGAAATCGGACTGTGTCGTCTCGTGGATTTCCTGGAGCTTGGCCCGGAGCTTCGGCTCGGGTTCGGCCAGATTGGCGCGAACCGCGCGCAGGGTCTGGTCCTTTCTCTCCACCTGACCGGACAGGCACACATCTGCAATCAAGGCGGTGAGCAGTTGCTGCGCGGTGGCGCGGAAGAAATCGTGCCGCACGCCGCTTGCCCGGCCGCTCTCACTCATGATCCAGCTTGCGAGCGCTGCAATGTCTTCCTCCTGGCTTGCGCCATGACGGCCAAGCCCGTCGAGCACGTTGAAGCCTGTGGCGGCATGGTTCGGGTCGAGGATGAAGACGTCCCGCCCGGCCCGCTTGCGGTGCGCTTCAACCATCGGCGCAACCTCATTTGATGGGTCAAGGACGATCAGTGCTCCAGGCCATCTGAGGGCTGTCGGGATCGTTACCGATGTCGTCTTGAAGCCGCCCGATCCGGCAAAGACGAGACCATGCGAGGACCCGAAAGCCCCATCGAAGCACAAGAGCTCTGATCTGCCGCCCAGACCCCAGCTGTCCGGTTGGTCGGCCCGAAACGCCATTGCAGAAACGCTGTCGCGGTCGACCCTGTAACACTCGCCAACGACGATACCGCCGTCTTTGCCAAAGAGCTTTCGGGCATTCGAAAGTTTCATCCATTCGGCGTCACCATGCAGGGCCCGTTTGCCCCAAACCCGTCTGGGTGTTTTGACGCCGAAGGCGGAAGGGCCCATGATTGCAATCCTTGTGGCGAAGATGCCGCAAAGCAGCATGGCAGCCGCGCTCAGGGCGGCGGCAGGATCGACCATGGACAGGGAGGCGTAGCCGATCGGTCCCTGGCCGGAAAGGCGCAGTGCCTCTTCCAATCCGACCTTGCCGATGACCAAAACCGAGCCCGCGGAGACACTCCATCCGATTGTCGCGAGGCGAGGCGAGGCCCTGGCTGTAAGAAGCAGAAAGAGACCCGACGCAGCGCTTAGGCCATAGGGCAGGAGATCACTTACCAACAGGGCGGTTCTTTCGGATGCCACGGACGAGGCGTTGGAATGAGGCCAGTCGATCGCCGGCAGCAGCGTAGAGGCCATCATCAGAATCAGTGGGCCGAATGCCGCAAGATACCTAGCCGGGATCATGATTGAAGGCCTCGACACCGATCGCCAGGAGCCGGGCCTGCTCGGCCTGATCGTTCTTGATGCGCCTTTGCGCGTCGATCAGCAATCCGAGCAGAAGCGCGCGTTTTTCAAAGCGCAACCCGGCCTTGACGATCAGCCCGCCAAGCTCGATCTTCTCGCGTGTATCCCTCTTCCTCGCCTCGGTTGACCTTGATCGCTGCATGCGTTCAAGCCTCGCCAGTCTGGCCCGCAGGCGACAAAGTCGTGTGGGCACCGATTGGCGGAGCGGCGGGTCTGCTGTCGACCCCGTCCCCTTTCTCCACGGCTTTGCCCCTGCCCTGTTGAAATCGCGTCACCAGCTCTTCGAAGGCCAGGTGGAGATCTCCTTCGGTGATGTCGATCTCGCCGAGGCCGGCTTTCAGGGCGATGCGGCCGATGCGTTCGGCGTCCCGTGTTTCCGCCCTTTTTAGCTGTTCGTGCAGCCGGGCGAGATCTTCACGGATTCTGGCACTCGTTTTTTTCATCGGTTTCGATCTCCTTTGGGATGCGCAGCATGGCCCTGACGAAGCTTTCGGATTTTCGGGCGAGAGGCGAGAGACAAATCTGTCACTCGCCACAGACGTGCATCTGCTGAATGATCCCGCCGCTCGGTAAGAGCGGGTCCAAGGGCGCAATTATACGTCGCGGCAAGCGACGTTTGCCCGATCGGCCGAAGGTTGCAGCATGAAGGTGCGGCTGCAACGGCGCTCGACCAGAACCGACACCGACTGTGATGATTGCCCGGAGGGTGAGCTGCTATGGCCGTGCCGCATTTTTCCGTCAGCATCCTTGGCCGTGGCGCCGGCCGCAGTGCGGTTCTTGCTGCCGCCTATCGCCATTGCGCCCGTATGGACTATCAGCGTGAAGCGCGCAGCATCGACTACACGGCCAAGCGCGGGCTCCGGCATGAGGAGTTCCTCATTCCCGAGGATGCACCGGCCTGGGTGAGATCACTCATGTCTGACCGATCGGTGTCTGCAGCCTCCGAGGCCTTCTGGAATGCGGTCGAAACCTTCGAGAAACGATCGGATGCCCAGCTTGCCAGGGATGTGACGATTGCCCTGCCCTTCGAGCTAACCGCGGAACAGAACATCGCTTTGATGCGCGATTTCATCGCCGGCCATGTGGTCTCGAAAGGCATGGTGGCCGACTGGGTCTATCACGATGCACCCGGCAATCCGCATGTGCATCTGATGATGACGCTTCGGCCGCTCACCTCGGAGGGTTTCGGGGGGAAGAAGGTCGTCGTCCCTGGCGAAGACGGCAAGCCCCTTCGCACGAGCGAGGGCAAGATCGTCTACCGGCTCTGGGCCGGTGACCGGGATGAGTTCCAGTTGATGCGTGACGCCTGGTTTTCGCTCCAGAACCGGCATCTGGCACTTGCCGGTCTGGATGTCAGGATCGATGGCCGGTCCTTCGAACGACAAGGGATCGATCTTCTGGCGACAACCCATATCGGTGTCGGGGCGACCGCAATCGAGCGCAAGTTCGTGTCCGCAATGGGCAGGGTCAGGAAGGCTGTCAGGAGACTTGAGCGCGTCGAGTTCCAGGATGCTCGACGCGCAGAAAATGCCAGGCGCATCGAGGCAAATCCTGGTCTCGTTCTTGATCTCGTCATCCGGGAAAAGAGCGTCTTTGACGCACGGGATGTGGCCAGGGTGCTCGACCGCCATATCGATGATGTCTCGCGTTTCCAGGACCTGATGGCGCGTATCCTGCAGGACCCGCAGATCCTGCGCCTCGACGGGGAAAGGATCGATTTCGCCTCAGGCTTGCGCCTGCCGGCGCGCTTCACGACCGTCGGCATGATCCGTCTGGAAGCCGAGATGGTCAGGCGTTCGGCCTGGCTTTCTTCGAGATCCTCGCATCTTGTGAACCGCAGAGTTCTGGATACAGTTTTCGCCCGCCATGCTCATCTTTCTGAGGAGCAGAAGGGGGCGCTTCAGCATGTTGCAGGCGCTTGCCGGATCGCAGCGATTGTCGGTCGCGCCGGTGCCGGCAAGACCACCTTGATGAAGGCGGCGCGCGAGGCCTGGGAGGCGTCAGGCTACCACGTGATCGGCAGTGCTCTGGCTGGCAAGGCTGTCGAGGGTTTGCAGCGGGAAGCCGGGATCACCTCGCGCACCTTGTCATCCTGGGAGCTCGCCTGGACGAATGGGCGTGATCTGCTCACCGCCAGGACGATCATGGTTCTCGATGAAGCTGGCATGGTCTCCTCGCAGCAGATGGCTCTCCTGGTGGAGACCGTGACGCGGTGTGGCGCCAAACTCGTTTTGATCGGTGATCCCGAGCAGCTGCAGCCGATCGAGGCAGGTGCAGCCTTTCGTGCCATCACCGAGCGTATCGGCTATGCAGAGCTTCAGACCATCTACCGTCAACGCGAAGACTGGATGCGCGTGGCCTCGCTTGATCTGGCGAAGGGCAAGCCTTCCGATGCGATCGCAGCCTACGAGGCCCATGATCGGGTCTTCGGATCCGCCTTGAAGGCGCAAGCCATCGACCGTTTGCTTGCAGACTGGGATCGCGATTATCGGTCCGATCGTTCCTGTCTGATCCTTGCCCATCTTCGACGGGATGTCCGTGAGCTCAATGCAAGGGCCAGGGAAAGACTGGTCGAACGCGGCCTTGTCGGCGCCGGTCATGACTTCAGGTCGGAGGATGGATTGCGCCAGTTTGCTGCCGGCGATCAGATCATCTTCCTGAAAAACGACGCTTCCCTCAGCGTCAAGAATGGCATGCTGGCAGCTGTCGTGGATGCAGGGTCCGGATGGATCGTGGCGGAGACGATCGATGGCGCGGGGGCACGCAGGATCACGGTCGAGGAGCGCTTCTACAACAGTGTCGATCATGGCTATGCGACCACGATCCACAAGGCGCAAGGCGCAACCGTTGATCGGGTCAAGCTTTTGGCGAGCCTCTCGCTTGACCGCCATCTGACCTATGTGGCGATGACCCGCCATCGCGAGGATCTCGGCATCTATTACGGGTCAAAGTCCTTTGCCAGGGCCGGCGGTCTGGTCGAACTCCTGTCGCGCCCGAACCCGAAGGAAACGACGCTCGATTATCACAAGGGCCGGCTTTACCACGCGGCCCTTCGCTTTGCCGATCGCCGCGGCCTGCGCGTTTTGTCGGTTGCCCGCCAGCTTCTGAGCCAGCGTCTCGAATGGACGCTGCGGCAGAAAGACAGGCTTTTCGCCCTCATGGCCCGGCTGTCCTCGGTCGGGGCAAAGCTTGGAGCGAAGCCTCTGAAATCTCAAGCAAGCCGGCTTGACGGCACTCTGAACAATGAAGGTTTGAAGCCGATGGTGAGAGCCGTGACGCAGCACACGAAATCGATTGCAGAGGTTGTTGAGACGCGGCTTGCGGCCGATCCCGGCTTGTCTTCCGATTGGCAGGATGTCAGGACGCGATTTGGGCATGTCTATGCTGATCCCGAAGCGGCCTTCAGGGCCATCAATCTCGAAGGCATTTTGTCTGATCCGCCCAAGGTCGAGGCGGTGATCGCCAGCCTCTCGAAGGAGCCGCAAGCCTTCGGTACATTGAAGGGAACGACGCGCTTGTTGGCGGCCAGGGTCGACAAGGAGATGCGTGAGACAGCGCTTGTCAACGCGCCGGCACTGGCTCGAGCCCTTGAACGCTATCTGCGAGCACGTGGCGAGCGTCGCGCCTGTTACGAGGCGGAGGAAATGACGCGCCGCAGCAAGGCCGCTATTGCGATCCCGGCGCTTTCGCCTGCAGCCCAGAAGGTACTCGACGCTGCCAGGGCGGCGATCGACCGCAAGGACTGGCCTCTGGCTTTGCAACTGGCATGTGCCGACGGCCTGGTGAAAGGCGAGCTTGATGCCTTTATCAGGGCCGTCATCGATCGGTTTGGAGAACGGAGCCTGCTGCCTGCCGCTGCAGGTGCGGTCGATGGCATAGCGTTTGGAGTAATGACGGCGGGTATGGACAAGGGCCTGCAGGTCCAGATGCGGTCCGCCTGGAACCTGATGCGGACGGCCATGCAGATCAACGCCCATGAGCGCAGTGTCATGCTCGGCAATCCGTTGAAAGCTCTGACACAGTCAGAGCGTCGATCCTCCCCAGCGGCATCAGCTCTATCCCCTGGGCCGGCCCGGCATGAGCCTCCGCACAAGGGGGTTGTTCTCAAATGACGATCAGGAGAACGCATAAGGGCGCCCGTCGCCGGCAACTCTACGGGGCATGTGGTCTGATCATCACGGGTCTGGCTTTCGCAGTGGGGCTTGCGATTACCGGCTTTGCGGCGGGCATCAGGATCAACACCACGCCGAGTGAAGCAATCGGTCTCTGGCAGATTGTCCCCCTTGCCTCGGCGTTAAGGCCCGGACAGCGCGTCTTTGTCTGTCTGCCACCGAATGCGCTGCTTGAAGAGGCCAGAGAGCGTGGCTACCTGCGTTCCGGGCTATGCCCCGGCGGTGTCGGGCCTCTGATCAAGTCTGTTGTTGCGGTGGGGGGGCAGGAGATCAAGGTTACCGATCGGCTGTTCATCGATGGCATACCGCTCCCTCACTCAAAAATCCTGACCACTGACGGAAAGGGCCGCCTCTTGCAGCATGACCGCGGCGGCATCGTGCCGGCCGGCGCGGTGTATCTGCATTCGGCCTTCCAGGCTTCCTGGGACTCGCGGTATTTCGGGGCTGTTCCACAATCAGGCGTTTTGGGTTTGGCGCGGAAGGTCTTGACCTATGCGCCGTGAATGCCTGACTGGCTTGGCACTTGCCGCCTTGTCCGCGATGATCGGCGCCATTGGCTGGAGCGGCCATGTCGTCCTGCTGCCGACCGCTTTGTTCTTTCCGTTTCTCTGGTCACGTGCACCCAGTCGATGGACTGCCTCGCTGGTCTCGGCGGCCTATTTCCTGGCAGCATCCCGTGAGTTGCCGCGCAGCGTGGCCAGTTTTTTCGCGGTCGAGCCCTGGCTCGGATTGGCTCTGTGGATCGCAGCAGCCCTCCCCTTTGTTCTGGTACATACACTCTTTTGGACGAGGCAGCATGGTTGGCAAAAGGCTCTTCGCTACGGCCTCATCCTGGTCCTGACCGGTCTTCCGCCGATCGGTATCATGGGGTGGGCACATCCTCTGACGGCCGCTGGCGTGCTTTTCCCGGGGTTCGGCTGGATGGGGCTTCTGTTGATGATCCTTGTCCTTTGTGGACTGGTGATGCCGATGGGCTCTCGCCTGGCACCAGCTGTGCTGGCCGCCTGGCTATCGTCTGTCTCGGGCTGGACCGATCCGGATTTGCCGAAAGGCTGGCAGGGCATCGATCTTCAGATGGGCCGGCGTCTCGGACGCGATCCTTCTCTTCGTCTCCAACATGATCTGGTAGCCCGGATTCGAGACGCGGCACAATCCGGATCATCTGTGATTGTCCTTCCCGAAAGTGCGCTTGGGTTCTGGACACCAGTGCTGGAGCGCTATTGGCGGACTGCGCTCAAACCGCATTCAGTGACTGTGATCGCAGGTGCGGTCATCATAACCGAGAATGGCTATGACAATGTCATGCTGGCTATCGACAGTCTTGGCGGGCGGATTGTCTATCGCCAGCGGATGCCGGTCCCGGTTTCCATGTGGCGTCCGTGGCAGAGGATGATTGCGGGCACCGGTAGCACGCCCGCCCGCGTCTTTGCCAACCCCATCGTCGAGATCAAGGAGCTCAAGGTTGCGCCGCTGATCTGCTACGAGCAGCTGCTTGTCTGGCCTGTCCTGCACTCCATGGGCTACAGGCCCGATCTCATTGTGCTGATTGGCAATGGCTGGTGGACAGATGGCAGCAATATCGTTGCCATCCAAAAGGCCAGCGCGACAGCCTGGGCGAAGCTGTTTGGTATTCCGGTGATAAGTGCATTCAATCTTTGAGCAACACGGCGTAGCCGGATCCGGCCGGTTCAAGGGACAAACGCGCACAAGGTTCAGCGGATCGCTGGCTGACGGTTAGCAGATCATGAAGCCAGTTGATAGAATACTCATCAAACGTTAACGAGTTTGACCTAGCTTTTGGAGAACGGCAAACGGGAACGGTATATCCTTGGCCAAGCGCTTTAAGATCAAGACAGCGGGAACGCAGTCAAATCAGCCTTCTGATGATGCGCTGCTCGATGTTCTCCAGAGCAACATGCAGAGGCTGCCCGTCAACGACAATGCCTCGTGGCGCGTTGCACCCAGGCACTTGGGCGTGTTTGCCTCCGTCTGGTCCGCGCTGGGCTTCTGCGTCCTTTTGATCCTTGGCGCAATCCTTTTGCTGGTGTTCAGGCTGGTGCCGGCATCCGAGGACAGCGATTACTGACCGGCTTGGGCGATTTGCCTATCGTCCAGCTCACGAGACGAGCATCGTGCAGATGCCTAAAGCGTCTCGTCTGCTTCAGGGACATTCGATCACGCCGCTGCAGTCTTTTGGATCACTGCACAATCACAAAATCCCACCTGCAATAATCCGCCTGTTGCCAGTGCAGGCCAAGGGTAGTACGTAAACCAAACAGTAACCTTGATGGGCGGTAAACGAGGGGTCCCTGATGGACAACAGCTTTGTCATTATGGGTCTGGCGCTTTACGCCGTTGGCCAGATGTTTTTCTTGACGGAAACATATCTTGAAGGCGAGCGTTGTGGCGGGTCCTGGGACCTTTACCGCGTGTGTGGTTTGATGAGCTCTCTGGTGTGGCCAATGCATCTGCTTGCTATCGGCGTGACCGCCATGTGGTGCGCCAGACACAGAATCCGGCACGCAGCATTGGTTTGAGTGTCCGTAAGCGGTTTCTTTGACCGACTGCACCGTATTTCTCACCCAATTCAGAGCCTACAATCCTGCCAGGTAAAGTCAGCTGGACTGGTATGGAATATCAGGTGCGTTCAGCGCTCGCGACCCAGGAAATGGTGACTTACCTGGATCGTGTGCAGATCAATGATGACGGCGCGTTCGTCGGCGAGCAATCGCGCATGAACATCCCGGGCCAAGAGAGTTGTTCCATCGCCACTCTCTTTCTGGAAGGATTGTGGCAGGCCTTGTTTCCAGGCTGGACGACAGAATGCCGTCGGTGCTGTTGAATTTACAATCTAAAGCCGCGCAATCAGCTCGAAATCGCACGCCTCTTACAGCAGGCCGACGCTCCAGAGTATCAGCCACCAAGCCAGAGCGCAGAGCAACATGGTGGCGAGAAGGGCTTTCAGCCTGAAGGTCGGACGTAACATCATCTGGTACTCGCCAAGGTTCACGAATCGATTTTGTCCCAACCCAGCCATGTATAGACATAGAGCTATCTTGCCCGCGTGTCGGCCCCCAGATCTTGCAGTTTGAATCATGACCACGCAGTCGTGACCCTTTTTGGTCCGAACCAAGGGAAGATTGTGGTTTCGGCTGGATTGCTGAGGTCTCTGACTCAGAGGAGAAATTGGACAGTAAATCAGTGGCTTGCAGAAGTTTGCAGGTTTAGGCGATTGCTCGTTTTGAGCGTTTCGTCTCCCAGAATGACCTCCCAATCAGGGCTTGAGAGTTCTTTTGGTCTTCTTTTACGGTTCGTAAACAAGCTCCTTGAGCCTGCCCGCTTTTGGCACACATGCCGATCAGTCTTTAGAGTTTTGATGTGTCGCACTCTGCAGTCGACGTGCGTCCTTGGGAAGAACTGTCCTGCAGGCTGGAGACCGACTGTCGGATCGGATGAACGTTGTCACTGGCTCAGGTTTTGGCAGGGCGCGGTTTCGAGCCTTGTCGCGCGCCACGGGCAGCCCGGTCGCGTCGTCCGAAAAGAACTTTTCGGGCAGTGTATGCGTCCCGTGAAACGGGGAGGATCGGTTAATCCAAGTTTAACGAATTTCCTAGAATTTTAGCGGAACGATCGATCAGGACACGCAGATGCTCGTATTCATCATCATTCTCTACGCTCTGGTGGCGGTTGGTTTCACCTTGGAGAGCTATCTTGAAGGCGAGCGCGAGCAGTCTGGCTGGGATATCTGGCGCGTCGCGGGATTTGGTCTTTGCTTGGTTTGGCCGCTTCACATTGGAATCGTCGTGCTGGCAGCTGTCCTTCACAGACCCACGCCTCCGGCAGCTCGGGTTCCATTGACCTGATCGGATATGGTATGGCTTTCCAGTCTACGCGGCTGTTTGTGCGGGCGATCCCTTAGGTCGTACGCTTTGGATCGGCGGCACCCGTGTCCTGATCAAGTCTGCCGATCGCGTCTCCCAGAGCGATCGTGATTTCCTTGCGAGTAAAACCAAGACGCACGGCTTCCTCTACCAATGCGGTTATCGCATAGGCAAAGGATATGCTCGCCTGTGGTGCGCCGAATGCCTGGTCAACGGCCTGTGCCGCCTCGTCCGCCGTCCCCAGCGTCCGTTTCAATTCCTTCGAGAAATCCAGCGGCTCTTTGTTTCCCATAAGCGAAAGATAGGGAATTGCCGCTTTCGATCAACTCAATGTTGAAGACGTCGTATACAAACATGGTTATCAGTTTGTTGAGAAAATCATTAAAATACAATCGGCTTGGATGTGTGTGATGCGTTGTGGCATTAGCCGAAGATCATCAGCCCGATGATGCCCGCCGTGCCAACGGCGATCCGCCACCAGGCAAACGGCGCATAGCCCCGTTTTGAGACAAAATCCAAAAGACCCCGGACAACAACAAGCGCCGAGATGAAGGCCGCGACAAAACCGATCGCGATGATCATGGTGTCATCGACGGTGAGCGCATTGCGGTTCTTGTAGAGGTCGAGCGTGAAGGCGCCGAGCATGGTCGGCATGGCGAGGAAGAAGGAGAATTCCGCCGCCGAGCGCTTGTCTGCGCCGAGCAGCAGCGCCCCGACGATCGTCGCCCCCGAACGCGAGGTGCCCGGGATCATCGCCACGCACTGGCAAAGCCCGATCTTGAAGGCAAGCGACAGGGGATACTCGGTGACGTCGTGATATCTAGGCTTCAGCGGCAGGCGGTCGATCCAGAGCAGGACGAAGCCGCCGAGGATCAGCACCACGCAAATCAGCATCGGCGTCTCGAACAGCACCGTCTTGATGAAGTCATGGGCCAGCGCGCCGATCACGGCCGCCGGCAGGAAGCCCAAGAGCACGGCCCCGACGAACCGGCGGCTCTCGGCGCTCGTCGGCAGCGACAGCGCAATCCCTAAGAGCTTGGCGAAGTAGACACTGAGGATGGCGAGGATCGCGCCCAGCTGGATCAGCACGGCAAAGGTGTTGCCGGGCGATTCGAAGCCGAGGAAATGGCCTGCTAGCAGCACGTGGGCGGTTGATGATACCGGCACAAACTCGGTCAGGCCTTCAATCAGGCCGAGCACGAGCGCGCTGATGATCGAACCACTGTTTTCCATATGCTCGTCCTGTCTTCCTGAATGCCAATCTTTACAAGGGCGTCAGCTTCATTAGCGACAAGACTGATGCCATTTTTCCACGCGGCCGGATCGGTATGGTCATTGTCATATACTGCAACACCACCTCGACTTTCCGAGCCATGCACCACATTCGACTGATAACTGCAAGTCCGCCAAGCAACCCTCACGGACCACTTTTGGAAAATGCCTGGACCGTGGAGATCCTCTGGCCTGCAGTGTGTACGGAAATCTCGTGACGCAATGACAGCGCGTTAACCACGTTGAACAACAGTGCGCCGTTGCCAGCCATGCTCGTTGACGCAATATTGATAATTTAGGATTGTCTGTTTGTAGCAATGAGGGTTGCAGGATGATGAGGATCCCTGGGGAGCAGGATTTTTTGGATCTGACTCTGGATCTTCAAGAGCGTGGGGCTCACGCCAGGGTCTTGGGTTTGCCTGAGGCAGATTGCACTGGCCTGCTGACTTTGGCGACCGGTTTCGACGACCCAGACGTGCTCATTGAGGATTTCTGTCACTTCGGCTGGGTTATTGAAGATGCCTTCAGGGCGGCCGGGCTCGATCGTTATGTTGTGTCATCCGGTGGATTGATGGTGATCAGAACCGAGGGGCTTGCTGTCACCACCTAGCCACCCCACACGACAAACATTTAATGCGCAGACTTTTGGACTGTCCGGCCCTGCCGCCCGCAAACAATGCGTCGCAACAGTAATCTTCATTTTGACGGACAATGGCGCGGGTCTCACACCCCGCCTGCGCTACTGAACTGTTGTTAGAGAATTGTTTTGGGGCACGTCGAAATTGGTCATTCGTGTGCGAGATCTATCTCGTCGAAGCGCCCCATCCGCAACCTGCGAGCTTGTGGCTTGCTGTCTTCAATGGGCGCGTAAGAAGGCACTTTTTGACGCTCGGGATCAATCATCCGCCATTCGCGCTCGAGCCGGTCAACGAGAGTTTGTGCGATGAATCTGGTCATTTTCAACCTCCATATCTGGCGGCATTTAGGTATAAATTGGCCGCTGAAAGCAATACAATCATGAGTTTTTGGTTACGCAGATAGGTTAATCGATGCCTTATCGCTTCGCAGAATGGTCTTTTGGGTAGATCTTGTAATTGTCTTGCTTAGGCGCTGCGGTTGAAGCTGGAATGCCACTTCCAGGCCGTGCGGATGATGTCGTCGATGCCGTGCTTCGGGTCCCAGCCCAGCACCTCGCGGGCGAGTGCATTGCTGGCGACGAGGCCTGGCGGATCGCCTGGGCGGCGTTCAGTGCGCTTGACCGGCATCTGCCGGCCGGAGACCTTTTCGATGGCCGAGATCAGTTCCTTGACGGTCGTGCCGTTGCCGGTGCCGAGGTTGATGGCGATCGTCTCGCCACCGTTCAAGAGATAATCGACGGCGCGCACATGGGCATCGGCGAGATCGTTGACGTGGATGTAGTCGCGGATGCAGGTGCCGTCGCGGGTGTCGTAGTCCTCGCCGAAAATCGAGAAGAATTCGCGGCGCCCGAGTGCCGTTTCGATCGCAAGCGGGATGGCGTGGGTTTCGGGCGAGTGCCATTCGCCGATGCGGCCTTCGAAATCAGCGCCTGCAGCGTTGAAATAGCGCAGCATGACAGAGCGCATGCGGCCGCAGAGGTTCAGATCACCCAGCGCCTGTTCGACGATGTGCTTGGTGCGACCGTAGGGGTTGATCGGCTTCTGGCCATGCTTCTCGTCGAGCGGCAGATATTCCGGCGCACCATAGGTGGCGCAGGTCGAGGAGAAGACGAAGTTGCGGATATCGGCTTCGCTGAGCGCCTGCAGGAGGCTGAGCGTGCCCGATACG
>JAPZUE010000123.1 GCA_027533385.1 Rhizobium sp.
CGGCGCTGACGCGATGCGGCAGATGCTGCGCGCCTATCGCGCCGTCCTATCCGAGTTCCGCTGGCTGTCGCTTGACCATGTCAAAAACCCGCCGCGGACGATGCTGGACGCGAAGCTTGCGCGACAGGTCGCCATACACCTGATGGTCAACCGCATGGGCATCGAGCAGAGGCAGATAGCTCGCCTGCAAGGGCGACAGCGCACCTCGATCCACTTCGCACTACAGACAGTTAACGAACGACTGGAAAACCCCGAGTTCAAGGCAAGTTATCACCGCATGGAGAGAGGGCTTTGAAAGGTTCCGATCTGCAAACATCCATCCCGACCAGCGCGCTGATCAGCCTCGAATTGCGCGCGAAGGTGTTCGCCCAGGCGAAAGCCAACGGGATGAGCGCGAGCGCCTTTCTAAGGCCGATCGTGATTGCAGCGGTGGAAGAAGATTTCCAGCCGGAAGAGGTGCCGCAACAGTTTGGCGTTCCGGTCAGTCTCCGCTTGCCGATATCAGTGAGGCAGAAGCTTATTGCCGCTGCCGCGAGACGCGGGGTGTCCATGTCGGTCCTGCTCGCCTCCATTATCAGCGTCCGCTTGCCTGCGATCGAGGGACAGGCGCATTGAGCGACAAGCCGCAGATCATTTCAGTTCGGGTGGATGAGGTTCACGTACCGGAAGACTATGTTCGACCACTGGACGAGGCGGCTGCGCGGCTGCTGATGAGGCAGATGGAAGTTCACGGTCTGAAGACGCCGATCGCCGTCTACCGAACGCATGCTAAGGGGGCGAACAGCAAGTTCACCCTGATATACGGGCTGCGACGGCTTTGGGTGGCCCGCGAATTAGGTTGGGAGACGATTCAAGCCCACTTGCACTCTAAGGACGAAGCACCTAGTCTTGCTGTCACCGACAACTTGACCGGTTCGAGTTTGTCCGTTCTGGAAGAAGCAGAGCACCTTAAGCGGTTTGCTGAATGGTGGATCGAGAAGAACGGACCTCCCGCCCATGGCGGAGACAGAAAATCAAGATTTCACACTGAAATCTTGATCGCAAAGCGGAATAAAGGCGAAATATCTAGCCTTTACAGCGAGTTAAATGAAATATTCGGGATTTCCAAGGCCACAGCATGGCGCATGCTGCTCATCGGCGGGTTGGCCGAACCTTTGCGCAACGCTCTGAGACAGACGCACTTTGCAAGGGACCGGCGACAATTGCGGGCGCTCGCAAAGTATGACGCCGAGCAACAAGTAGGCATCGCGACTGCGCTGTTAGAGCGCGCGGATGGGGACCTACTAGCCGTGCTGCGTAAGGATGACGCCCAGACCGATCGTCAAGGTGCCGGACGTATGGAGACAGGTGACTGGCGAGAGCAACAGTTCCTTGAAGCCTGGCATGGCATGCCCAGAGAGCGCAGAGCCGCCGCCCTGGCGAAGATCGGCGCGGTGGCAAAGCCGCTCGATCCGTGGCCCATGCACTTCCCGCAGCCTGAGCCGCTGCCAGCACCTGGCAACGCATCACCCTTGTGGAACCTGATGCGCGATCCTTACAAGAACCTCTATGTTCCTCCGACCTATCAAGACATCGCGGAGGCGAAGCGGCAGCTTCTCCTGGAAGAAATCGAGCACCATCATCTCGACCAGGTGAAGGCTAAGGAAGACGCGACCAGAACCGCCTTCAAAGAGACTATGGCGAAGGGGCAGGCCGCGAAGAGCCGCAAGCCCAAACGGGGAAGGCCGATCGATCCCCCTGAGGTAAAGCGGGCGAAAGCTATCGCGAAGCTCGTCATTCCTGTGCTCGCCGAGCAGCTTCTGAAGCATGACGAGGTCACGGCGGGACATTGGGCCGTCAAGTTCTGCAAGGGCCTCACTGAGAAGGAACAGCAGTGGGTTGCCAATCACCTCGGCAATGATCATCCTCTAGCAGGGATAAGAGTTCGAGTGGAGCGCGAGCGGGAGCGCGAGGCTGCACCAGACGACGGACTTCAAATTTGAAGCCGTTTTGAAGGCCGTGGGCGCGTTTTGACGCCTTGGCACGAGTGACGGGCCGCTGAGCCTGTTTTGAGAGGCCTGTAAGGCCTCTGTGGGCGAAGGCCTAATTTCCGGTTTTTCTTAAAATCTGATGTGGCTGACAGTTGCCAGCCCTGACATTTGTCACCCCCCAGATATCCCACTGACAGCGCCGATCGTGATGGCTCGGCGCTACCGGGGCTTTAGTCCTTTCCCCCGGACGAGAGGGATCGTGCCCCTCTCCTCGTGAGGGGCGGCGCTTTTCCAGAAGGCTGCTGCCCCTCCAACGGGGAACGCTCCCGGCCCCAGGGTGGCGGTGTCTGGCGTCGCCGCCTCACTTCACCAGACGCTGCCACCCTTAACAGGAGCCTGCATGACCACCGACGATAAACCCAAGATGATGCAAGTCCGAACTCCGATCGACAAAAACGGTGGCGAGAAGATCGAACTCATCCCGCTTCCCCCTGATGCGTTGTACGAGCAGATGGATCCGCCGCAGCCTGAGAGCAAACCGCTAACGGAAGCGACGGCGCGCAAGGCTTCCGGCAGCGCTCCCCAGGCGAAGCTCAAATTCCTTTCGCCTGCCTTCAAGTCCTCGATCCCACTTCGTTATCCGTTTGAACACCCTTCAACGGGTGTTGTCGAGGAAATCACGGTTCGCCGCCTGACGGTCGGTGATGTGGGAGAACTGCTGGACACGCTCGATCCCGAGGCGCGGGACAACTTCGACATTTATGCGGTCATGACCGGCCTTCCAGCTGATGTGTTGCGCGGCCTGATGGACGAAGACGGCGCGGAGGTCTCGCAGGTTTGCTACGATTTTTTGCCCCCTATCTTCCGTCCTCCGGCGAAAGAGCAATCATCGACTTCACCAAATGGCGAGACGTGATCGCACTCATGTCGGCCCTCTCTCACACGCCACTTCCTTCGCTGCTCGCCATGCACTGGGACGAGGTTCTTCGCTGGTATCCATCGATCCGGTCCGCCTGGTCGCAAACGTGGGGGCTTAACCAATGACGACTATTGACGTTGGGCTTCGCCTTCGCCTTGAAAACAAGGTTAGCCGAGAGGCTGACGAAGCAAAGAAAGACCTGAACGAACTGCGTTCGGCGGCTGAGCGGCTTGGCAAGACCCGCTCCGGCGACATGAATGCCGGTCTTGAGAAGATCGGGCGCAGCGCAGTTGAGGCGCGGCAGGCGATCAACGGTGTCGGCAGCGAGGCCGATGAAGTCCGCAAGAAGATCGGCCGCGTTGGCGACGGTGCATTCGAGGGGCTGAAGGCGGATGCTAACCAGGCCGCCAACGATCTCGATCGCGTCGGCCGAGCTGCGAACGACTTGAAGGGGAAATTGTCCGCGCTGCGCGGCGCTGGCGGAAACGTTGGGCCTACTTCAGGCGCTCCTTATCGGCCTACTCCCGGTCCGACAAGGGAAAGGATCGGTGCCGGGATCGGCGGCATGGTTGACCAGTTCGGGCTTCCGGTCGCGGTTGGCGGAGGCGTTGCCTATATGGCAGGCGGCGCGGCCGGGATCGCGGTGGTCGGCGCGGGCGCTGCTATCAACGCGGCGGCCGGCGACGAACAACGAAGCGATGCCCTGAGGTCAACAGGCGGATACAACGCCCAGGAACAGAAGCGCTTCGACAAGATCATTGGCCGAGCTGGTGAGCGGCACGGTGTCGGCACCGAGGCCGCCCAGGGCGTATTCGGAGTGCTACAGGCCGGTGGCCTCGACAGTGCAGACGCGGCGGCGCTGGTGGACAACGTAGTCAAATTCGCAGTCGGCACCAAATCAGATGCGAATGAATCGGCGGGGCTGACGATCGCGCTTCGGAGCCTGATGGGCATCGATCCGGCGAACATGGTGTCGGCCTATGACGCTATTGCCACGGGCGGCAATAACGGCAGGTTCGAGATCAAGGACATGGCTCGAAACTTCCCTGGCATCTTCGCTCGAATGGCAACACGCGGATCGTCAGGTATGCAGGGCGTGCGCACCGCTGCTGCTATGAGCCAGCCCATTGCTGAGGTGTCAGGATCGAACGAAGAAGCGGCAACAGCTTACGAAGCGATGTTGGACGATCTTTTCGCGCCGGATGTACGTGAGCGGGCGAAAAAATATGGCTTCGATCCCTATGCTGAAATGGATGCGGCCAAGGAACGCGGTGAGGACCCGATCCTTGGAACCCTGAAGCGAGTGGGCGAGGTGTTCGGCAACAACCGCGAAGCTTTCTCCGACGTGTTCCGAAACAACACGGCGGCTCCTGCTTACCGTGCGATCATCGACAACATTGCGCGGGTCGAAGAGCTAATCGCGAAGATGGAAGGCGCTTCCGGCACCGTTGATGAGTCCTACGAGGTAAACACCGATAACTTCAACACTCAGAAGGATCGCATGCTTTCGACAGTAGGAAAGCGGATCAAGGACAGTGCCGCACCGGTTCTTCCAACGCTCACCAAGGCGATGAAGGACGCTGCAGATGCCCTGCAAAGGCAGGAAGAAGAAAGCCAGCGTAAGGCGAATATGGATCGTTTCTTTGAGACGATATTTAGCCAACTGCCTAAGCCGGAAAAGGTGCCAGCCTGGAAGCGCTTTCTGTTCGGTGAGGCCGCAGACCCGAATTGGGACCCGAAAGAACATTTTGGCATCACACTGCGACCTTCCGCCGAAAGCGCCATGGGCGGTTATGGCGATGGCATAAAGGAAGAGGGGCAGAAGGTTGAGACGATCGCGACCGGAATCCGTGAGCGTCTTCTGTCAATCCTGAACTTCAATGCGTCTCCCACGATCACGCCCAACATCACGCCGACCATCGTTCCATCCAGCCCGCCCAGCGCGGCAAAGGGTCAGCAGTCGTCGGTGACCCCGAGCAACTTCAGGATTGACCAGAGCATCAACTCACCGAACGCCAAACACGCGGGACGGCAAGCGGCGCGGGAAATTCAGCGCGCCCAGGCGAGGTCGCTCTACGACACAGGGAGGCGGCTGGCATGAAGAAGCCTCTGATCAAGCTGGACACCGACGATGATGACGAAAACATCCTTGATGCAATTCGCGACCTGGTCGGAGAGGAAGTTGCTGACAAGCTACAGATGGCTGCGGCTGGGACGAGAATCACGATCCCCAGCGCAAGGGGCTTTTCTTCGAGAAGCAGCCTGGCGCGTATGGTGGGCTACGAAGACGCTGCCCGGATCGTAGAAGCAATCTCTCCTTCAGAGACGAGCATTCCTGAGGTCGATATCCCTGTCGGCTCTACCTCGGGCCTCGGAGCGCTTCAAAGCCGCGTCGATAACCTTCTCCAGGAAGACGGCCTGACGACGCGTGAGATCGCCCTTCTAGTCGGCTGTCACATGCGAACCATCTTCAGACGCCGCGCCCAGCTTCGCAGCAAGGGCGTGAAGATAGGCAACCCTCGAAAACCACGAACCTCTGCGATCGAAGTGCCCGATAACATCGGCACAAGGATCGTCCGAACCCTTCTTCTTGAAGGGTATTCCCCGTCGCAGTTGCGCGACGTCCTCAACGTACCCGGTGAGGCGATCCTGACGATCCGGGCAGAACTCATCCGAGAAGGAAAACTCTAGTGCTCATCTCCTCACAGAACCTCGATCTCGTCTTCAACGGCTTTAAAACCGTCTATAATCAAGCCTTCGACGGCACGAAGAGCTACAAAGACACCCTCGCAATGTCCGTCTCCAGCCAGTCCCGCGAAGAGCAGTACGGCTGGCTCGGACAGTTCCCGGCGCTCCGCAAGTGGGTCGGCGATCGTCATGTGAAGGCGCTCACTGCGCACGGGTTCACGATCGCGAACGAAAAGTTCGAGGGCACCGTCTCGATCAAGCGGGACGACATCTCGGATGATCGCCTGGGCATCTACAAGCCCTTCGTCTCAGAAATGGGGCGTAATGCTAAGCAGCATCCGGAAACGCTGATCTTTCAGCTCCTGATGAATGGCTTCGAAACGGTATGTTTCGACGGCCAAAACTTCTTCGATACAGATCACCCGAAGGACCCGCATGCTGGTGCCGCCACGGTGTCTGTTTCGAATATGCAGGCAGGCACCGGCCCCGCCTGGTATCTGCTCGATCTCAGCAAGATCATCAAGCCCATTATCTGGCAGGATCGAGAGCCTTACGAGTTCCAGTCTGTGACAGACGACAAGGAAAAAAGCGTCTTCATGACTGACGTGTACCTCTACGGCATCCGCGCCCGCGTGAACTGCGGGTTCGGCATGTGGCAGCTCGCTTTCGGTTCGAAAGCGCCGTTGAATGCCGAGAACTATGCCGCAGCTCGTGCGGCGATGTCGGCATTCGAAGGCGATCAGGGCCACAAGCTCGGCATCACGCCGACACACCTGGTCATTCCGTCTTCGCTCGAAACGGAAGCCCGGACCCTGCTGATCGCTGATGATATCGACGGTTCTTCCAACATCTGGAAGGGTAGCGCCGAAATGATCATGACGCCCTGGCTGAGCTAAGGATCGCCCCATGCAGATCATTTCCGGCCTGGTTACTTTTGCCGCTGAAGACAACGACAGCGTCACTCCCGAATGGATCAAGGTGGCCCCCAGGGGCCGCTTTACGGCACGCGATGGTCGTTCTTTTGAGGTATCCCCGGAGGCCTTGACGGAGCGATTTAACGCCGACGGAATTTCCATCCCCGTCGATCTCAATCACTCGACTATCCTCAAGGCAACCAAGGGGGACGAGTCGCCCGCCTATGGCTGGATCGAAGAGCTTCAGGCTCGCAGTGACGGCCTTTATGGCCGCGTGAAATGGCTCGATCGCGGGCGCTCTGTCTTGGCCGAGAAGTCGCATCCTTATCTGTCACCGGCCTTTGGCTCGACTGACAGCAAGGGACGGGCCACCTGGCTGCACTCCGTCGCCTTGGTCGCAACCCCCGCCGTCGCGATGCCTGCGCTCGCATCGGCCCAAACAAATGAAGAGGAAACTACTGCAATGGCGAACAAAAAGATTGCCCAGGCGCTTGGTCTCTCGGCTGACGTCTCAGAAGACGATTTGCTTTCTGCCATCGCCAATTTGCGAGCTAAAGCCGACGCTACCACGGCGCTGATTGATGGTGCTCAGTCGGCGATGAAGACCCTATCGGCGGAGGTCGGAAAGACTCGGAACGACCGGATTGAGCGCCGCATAGACGATGCTATCCGGGCTGGGACCGCAACACCCGCCCTTCGCGACTTCTGCGTAACCCTTGCTACCTTGGACGAGGGGATGTTCGATCAGTTCTGCGCGAAGATGGGCACGCCCTTTGCCTATCTGTCTCAGTCGGCCATCTCCGCCGAGCGAGAGCTTCAGGTGCTCGAGCAAAACCGCGACCGGCCCGTGACACTTTCCACAGATGCCCAGCGTCTCGCTGCTCAACTCGGAATTGATGCCAAGGCGCTTCTTTAACGGCGATCCTTTGAATGGCTCTCAACGTGGTTTCGAAGCGGCTTTGAGGGCCATTCCAAGAGACAGATCAAAAAGTGGTTTTTGCAAAACCTGCTGTCAAATTTCCGATTTTGCGCGTCAAGCTACA
>JAPZUE010000078.1 GCA_027533385.1 Rhizobium sp.
CTGCTCGGGAGAAAGCGCCCCGGATCGAACCTTGTGTGCGGTATCAACAATTGACACCGCATAACCGTCACTGATCCGCTTCAATTGTTCCATCGGCACGACCCGATCAGATACAATTGAATTGGCAATCTGTCCCTGTTCACGCATCGCGTAGAAGGTGAAGCCCGAAATGATGGTGAGAGCTGCGGTCAGCAGCGAGATGCATGCAAGTAGCTTGACCCTGATGGTCATGATGTCCCCTTCCCCAATCGACCAACAGCCACTGTGACTGCTTGTGCATCCGGTTAAACCGAGCTGTTCTTTCTCGGGTGAAGGTTTTCGGGCCTTACCACCGTGAGCCTGGTCGTCACAGTGCGAAATCTAGGGGGTACAGCTTTACGATCTGCTAACATCCTACAGCCGATTGCAAATTTTTTGATCATATGCTCATTGGATTGGCAGTCCGGGTGCGTCCATCGTTATTTGATTTCAGTCGGTGCCAGTTTTTCAGATAAACGCAGCCTCTTGTTCAGCGCCCCATTTCGACAGAGCCGAGCGAAGTCCTCCAACTTTGGAATGCTCTTGCGGTTCGGACACCGCCGCCAATGACCCCAAGAGGAATTGGAGATTTCAAAGACTAGTCCGAAGCTGTGAGAAACGACCGTGTGAGACGCCGAAAATGATCCTAAGTGCGCCATCAGGGTGTTGAAGAGGCCACTGACCGTTGATCGGTGCGAGATAACTGTAGTGGAACTGAAGCGGCCTCAGTCACACTAAGATTTACGCCGAATTTTACCTTTGCCGCAGATTTAGAGATGAGCTGCATAGTCTCGACAGGAGCTTCATTTGAAAACTTGCCCACAACTTAAAGTTTCAGCGCCGCGAACGGTTCAGTGTTCAGGGCACACGTAAAACTTCTCGATTGAGTGCGGGCGACTGCATTTTCATGGTGCCGTTGCGGCTGCAGCGAGACGGCCGGTAGGCCTTGTATCAGCAAGGGAAATGGTGGATGCACACACCTTGTCTCGACCAGCCGCTTTGGCCGCATACAAGGCTTCGTCACATCGCTTGAGAAGATGCTGGCAGTCCGCGACTTCATCGTCGGCAGATGCTAACCCGATTGAGATCGTCACCCGACCTTTTGGGCTTCCGACGTGCGGAATTTCCAGCATACGCACCGCCGCGGACAGGCGGACAGCTATATCATGGCTCACCTCTGCGAAAGTACCGGGAAGGATGATGGCAAACTCCTCGCCTCCGTAGCGCGCCACGACGTCGACCTGCGTACGGCAGGCGGACTGAAGGACGTTCGCCACTTGTTGAAGGACAGCGTCACCCGCCGGATGGCCGTATGTATCGTTATAGGCTTTGAAATAGTCGACATCGATCATCAACAGTGAAAGATCCGTTACGCTGTCCCTCGATATTTGAAACGCCCGGGCAAGTTCGCGATCAAATGTTCGGCGGTTATAGAGATCTGTTAGGCCGTCCTTCGTTGCCAGATACTCCAACTGATGCACGGCGGCCTTCTTCTCACTGATGTCAGAGTAGAGCGTGACCCAGCCACCATCGCTTAACGGTCTCGTCGTCTTGGCGACGCAGCGGCCGTCGGTCAGTCTGAGTTCGGATTGAGCCGCCGAGCGGCTGCGCTCGACCTCTTCTTCAACCCATGCCATAGGTGCGACATCCGCAGGCACAGATATTTGCCCCCGCAGGACCCCTGCGGTCAGGAGTTCAGCGAGGGTTCGCCCGTAGCAGGAGAGGTCGTCGACATAGGTGAAGAATTCGAGATAGCGGCGGTTCCACATGAGCAAACGCCCGTCGCAATCGAACAACGCCAGCCCATCAGCCATCTCAGTCATGGCCGTCTCGAGTAGCGCCTGCGTTGCAATCAACTCGGCCTGGAGGCTCTTCTGCTCGGTTACGTCAGAAGTATGGCTAACGATCCCCACCAGCGCCCCGTCAGGGTCCGTGTAAGGCGCTTTGATCGTTCTGAGGTAAATGGTTTGACCGTTGCGCTCAAACTGTTGCTCAAGAACCGACGGGATAGGGTCGGCGATAAACTGCTGCTCTTGGGCCCAGAACAACGCGGCTTCGTCTTGGCGGTAGTAGTCGAAGTCACTCTTGCCAACCATTTCGGCAGGATTGGATGCTCCCATCAGTTTGGCGGTTGCCTGATTGGCCAGCAGGAAACGGCCACGAAGGTCCTTGACGTTGAGGGCATCAGGTAGAGCGTTAACAATCTGCCGGTGCAGAGCATTCGATCTGGCATGTTCGCGGCGATTTTCGTCCAACCTCACGAAAAAGGCGGCAATTGCAGTTCCGGCGAAGTTCATGAGCAACAGAACGAGATGGACATTGTCTCGTAGGAGTTCTTCACGAACTTCGCTTGGGACAATCAGGATAAACGAGAACGAGACCGCTGCATTCAGGAGCCCGAAAACGGGGATGTCCGATGCCCTTGAGCCTCGTTTGACTAAGAGATGCCCGATACAGGCGACCACGAAGGTTATCCAAATGCCAAGAAGCCCCAATGATGCACCCGCACCGCCAATCCACAATCTCGCGGATGAAGCGCAGAATGCGGCCACGGCTGCCCCGACAGGACCAGATACGAGCCCTACGACGGCTAGCGGTACAATTCGTAAGTCAAAACGAAACTCGTCGACCAACTCTCCCGGCATGTGCATCAAAAGCACGGCCGTTAATCCAAATAGGATGCCATTTGCGAACCGACGTGTGAACGACAGTCTGCCCTGCATATGGTCTCTCGACAGCGAGAAGATGGTCAAGGCCAGACTGATGACGCCGAGCTGCGCCAAGAAGTGAATGAGTACCTGCGAGACTTCCATGCATATTTCAATCTTGAGAATCTTCTAGCACATCACTCATGCTGCTCGAGCGTCGTAGGTTTTGGGGGACAGTTGATCCTCGGATCCGTCTCTGACCCTGGAGCGTCTGTTCAACACGAAGCGGCTGACAAGGGAGCTGAGGTGCGTCGACGCTGACGACAGGTTGTGACTGAGCGCAGTCGTCTCCTCGACCATGGCCGCGTTCTGTTGGGTCATCTGATCAAGTTCATTCACGGCGATGCTGATCTGCTTCAACCCTGCCGACTGTTCGATCGCTCCGGTCGAGATCGCATCGACGTTCCGATCAATCGACACCACAAATTCATTGATGCGCGAAAGGGCATGGCCTGTCTCGTCGACCAATTTGACGCCCGTATTCACCTGCTGACCCGAATTGGAGACGAGTGTCTTGATTTCCTTCGCGGCAACCGCAGAACGCTGAGCTAGCTCGCGCACTTCTTGGGCGACGACGGCAAACCCTTTACCGGCCTCCCCTGCTCTCGCGGCCTCAACACCCGCATTAAGAGCAAGCAAGTTAGTCTGGAAAGCAATCTCGTCGATCACTCCAATTATCTGGCCGATCTCGGCGGCTGATTGTTCAATCGACTTCATCGCGCTGATGGCTTTGAGAACGACGCGCCCCGACTCTTCAGTACAAATTTTAGCGTCCGCAACCAGCTTTCGCGTTTCCTGACTGCGCTCGGAAGCTTGGGCCACCGTTGTAGATACTTGCTCAAGCGCTGCTGCTGTCTCTTCAAGGGCTGCCGCCTGCTGTTCGGTGCGCTTGGCAAGATTGTCGGATGCAGATCTCATCTCCAGGCCATTCTCATGGATCGCCTGCGTCGTTTGAAGCACCTCCACCAGTGTCGACTGAAATGCTGCCAACGCGTCGTTGAAGTCGCGCCGCAACGGCTCGAAGTCCGGCATGAATGGCTGATCGATCGTGTAGCGAATATTGCACTCAGCAAGTCTGGCAAGGCCGGCGCCTAAGGTTTCGACGACGTGTGCAAGGGCATCGGCCTGTTCAGCCATTGCGGCCGCATGACGTTTCTGCGCCTCGACGGTCAGTGCAGACTGCTCTTCCGCTTCCAAACGCAGGCGTTTGCGTTCCAGCGCGGCCTGCCGAAAGACTTCAACCGAAGTCGCCATCTCACCAATCTCATCGGCTCGATCGCTGAATGGCACATCTTTTGTCAGGTCGCCCTTGGCCAAGTGGCTCATGTAGCCAGAGATCTCGCTCAGAGGGGTGATAGCGCGCCGTCGGAAGTACCAGATTCCGCCAATAAAAAGGAACACGCTGGTCCCGCTGCCAACGATAGCCCACTGCTCGAGTTGTGCAGAGGTTGCTCGCGCCATCGTTTCTTCTGCCACAAGATGGGCGTTGGCCATTTCGACCAGTTGCCTAACCGCTGCGTCGTGAACCCAGAACTTGTCGCCGAGTTCAGCGATGGCGGCTTGTTTCTCGCTGTCGCCCAGGTTTGTGCCTGAGGTGAAAGCTTCATGGTAACTGGACCAGAACGCATCACCCTTGACCAAAACGTCATTCATCAGCTTGGTCTTCAATCCATCGGGCAATTGCGATTGCTGCCAGTATTGACGACGGGCCTGATAGTCAGCCTCCAGGCGCTCAATTTTTTCCGCAGCCAGATCGGCTTTATTAGGATTAAGCACCGCCTCACTCGCGAGCATATAAGCTTCGACCACATAAAGCGGCGGCGGCAGGATATCCGCAACCAAGTCTTTGCCATCAATTATCCCGTTATAGACCGGGCCGCTCACTTTGAGTTGGGACAGGGTGTAGCTTTGAAGGCCGATGGATGTTGCCAGTCCAACGGTAACGACGGCAGCAAAACTAAGAAGCAGGCGGGCGATTGTGAGCTTGGGCACAGGAGGTCCTCGGACAAGACATACTCCTCCGATTTAAAATCAGAACCCCCTAATTTCCCGTTATCTTGAACAGCAATGCCTGACCGAAAGTTTGAGCCTTTCGTCTGGTAGCCACTCGCGACGCACACTGCGACTAACTATGGGCAGCGCCCCGTCAATCATATCTGATCGGACCATGCCATCGGGATTTGGACCACAATTCTGAACAGCAACCTTATGTTGCGCGCAAGGCAGAACACGGCCGGACGCGAGGTCCCATTCCTGTGCCATAGACGTCTCCCCGGCAATCCAGTTGGATAAGCTAAAGCGCAATTTGTCCCGCAAGAGACCAGCCAAGCTGTAGACGCCACCCGCGAAACGGTAGTCCCTCGCACCCAATACGCAAACAGGGTTCATTAACTTCATCTACATCACCTCTGATCTGCGGGCGTGATCGGACCGGAAGCTCATGAATCTTTAAGCCTCTAAGCGGAATGGTGTCCATGAAGGCGCTTCGTCGCCGTCAGTGTTGCCGCGTCTGCTTCCCGATGCCTGCCGCTCCCGCGCAGCTTGAGCAAAACGCCGCTTGCGTGAATGTCTTCCGGTGCCGGCTGTCAACGCCGTTTCAGCCAAGCCTCCAGAGCCTGCCGAATCGCACGATCTGCGGGCGCCGTCTGATCGAACGCCCACAAGGTGTGGGCCCCCTGCCAGAGAGCGGCCATCTGCCAGCCCTGAATATTCGCCTCCTCTGGGTCTGAAGACAGCCGTCGTCCCAGAGCTAAGACCAAAACGCGTCCCCACGCTGCGCCCCTCTTGCGAAGTCTCGGGTTCCGTATGTCTTCTCGAAGCAGAAGAAGCCCATCAGTGGCGTCACGCTCGGCCGTTTCGGACGACATCAACCGCAGTAGAAGCTTGACTGCTCCCTCAGGCGAGAGTTCCTCCTCGTCGTCTGCAGCTTTCGTCTCGGCATCCAACCGGTCCCACGCCTGCAGGAGGGTCGCCTCGACCATGCGCTCACGGTTGCCGTAGCGTTGCACCAATGTCGCCGCAGACAAGCCCGAAGCCTTCGCCGCGCGCGCAAAGGTCAAACCATCAGGTCCTGTCTTCATCATCAGCTCGAACAAGGTGTCGAGAACCTGTTCATCGGGAATGGTCTTGCGTCTCGCCATAACAGTATATAAACATACATTCGGTTATATATCAAGGAGGCGTTGATGGCAAAGATCGTCGGATACATTGCAGCGAGTCTGGATGGTTTCATCGCAGACGAGCATGACAAGCTTGACTGGCTGTTCAAGTACGACGGCATGGATCTGGGCGAGCACGATTATCGCCTCTTCATGAAGGGCATCCGCACGATCGTCATGGGTCGCGGCACCTACGACTTCCTTGCGAATGATCCCGCACCTTGGCCCTACGGCGACCAACGGTCCGTCGTCGTTACGTCCCGTCCCATCGAAAATCCCAAAGGCTCGATTGAGGTCAGAGACAATGTGGATGATCTCATAGCCGAACTTCGAGGATTGGAAGATGGCAATGTCTGGATGTTGGGTGGAGGCATGTTGCAGATGGCGTTCATGGAACGCGGCGCGTTGGATGAAATCGAGATCTACATCATTCCCGAGTTGCTTGGCGGTGGTCGCCATCTTTTTCCGCCGACTGGCTTCAGGTCAACCCCGAAGCTGATCAGCGCAAAGACGCTCGACCAGGGTTGCGTTCGGCTGCATTATCGGTTTTCTTAAGTCAAAGACGTTCCGTCTAATAACCAGCGCTGGCGCACACGCGATGTGACGCGGGCGCTGAAGCCATGTCTGCTTTTAGGCAAGCAGGACGAAAGCCACTATGACCGAAATGGTGGAGGGTTTCGGGTGCCGTCAGGCGTACGAAAGCCTTTCATGCAGGAACCCGCGGTCTGCACTTGCTGAGCTATGGGGTTTTCTGGATTGGAGCCTCTGGCGGTCTGGCGATCGCCACGACCATTGTCAGTCCGGG
>JAPZUE010000113.1 GCA_027533385.1 Rhizobium sp.
CTAGTCTAAATCTAGCTTCTTTGGCGGTGAGTTCCACCGTGTCAGCTTGTAGAGTAGATAGTGCCGACACTACTACAGTGAAGCAGGAAGTTAACGTCAAATTTGCTCATGAGTAGATTTGAGTAGGTTTAATAGAACGGAGTCCGAAGATCAAATCCCAATACGGGGAAAGTCGCCAGAAGTTTCAACAGGAATGCGAGGAGGTTTTCGATACCAGTTTAAAACGGGTCGCCGGTCGGGTGAAAGGATGGGCCGACGAATGGAAGGAGTTATCGGGGAAAAGCGGTAATCCGATTTTCGAGGATGCGTCTAGTTTTCGCGGGTCGAGTCCGTTATTATGCGGGTTATACGATTCGACAGAACCGGAGGAAGGCGATCGCTTTAAAACCTACGATTTACCCAGTATTCTCGGTAATCTAGAGGTGGAGGTGTGGAGAAAAGGCGAGTTTAAGCGCCAGATCGAGGCCACGGAAACACCGATCGCGCGCAGACGTTTTGATTATTGTCTCGCGTTTCTGAATTTAAAGGGGTATCGAGAGGAACGGTTAAACTGGCGCTTTACCTACGACGGCGATTTAGGCGAGATCGCCACCGCGTGGAAAGTACAGGTTTTGACGGGAATCGGTGTTTGGCAACCAGATAATCCTTGGCTCGATCGAATTAGTCGGGAGTTACGGGATCTGGCTCTGGTTAGCTTCGTTCTTGCCTATCCCGTCGCCGAGGTTCGCCAACGCTTACAATTACCGATGCACTTCGGTATTTATCCGATTAGTGACGAGAGTAGTCTTCATTCTCCCCTGTCCCCCTATTCTATAGCGATCGGTCAATCGGCTTTGTTGTTGGATACTCTCGCTCATCGGTTTAAAGGTAAAGGGGGTGAGGTGTGGATCTGTTGAGTGTGCTTGAGGCTACCAAGAGATGAGGGGGGCAAAGTGTACGGACACTTTTTCTGGGATTTAGTTGCTCTTTGCTTCCTCTGCGTTTGATAATAGACATAGACAGACGCTAGGGACATCGATCGATATATCCATCGGATTCTTGCCATTTTTTTTGATAGAGGCTAAATTTGACATCCTCGCCGCCCTAAAAGTGCGGCGATTCCTAAACCTCACGATTTAAGTTTCTGCTTCCACCACCGTCGCATACCACAGTTAAAAAACCATGTACTGTCTTACACAGAGTCCACAGACTTTCGCCCCATTT
>JAPZUE010000124.1 GCA_027533385.1 Rhizobium sp.
CATGCAGATCGAGGGCATGGCAGAGCTTAACTCTCCAACAATCGAGGAGGAAAAACCCCTTCAGATTACACCGAAAGCCGCCTGATCATGACGGCCCGGTCCCATACCCGAAATTACACCAGCTTGACGGACGCTATCCTCGTCACGACCAAGGGGCTGTCGCCTGCCGCCGCAGTCACCTATACCGTCGAGGCCCCAATGCCCGCCTATCAGAACAGCCCGCAATACCGGCTCTGGAATGCTGAACTTCAACAGGGACGAGTTGCCCTGGAACGGGAACTTGAAGCGGTGCAGCCCCGATGAACTCTGATGTCTTGACCGTTTGCGGCAACTAGCTTGCCATTGTGTCCTGAAGGGGAACGTCCATGCCCAAGTCAACGCGTATCGCCTTCATCGGCAACTCTCCCCCGCGTCAGTGTGGCATTGCCACATTTACCAGTGATCTGTCACACGCCATGACCGAAAGCGCAGCCGGTGTCAGTACCAGCATCATCGCGATCACGGACGAGGAGCAGAGTTACGCCTATCCGCCCGACGTGATCTTCGAGATCCGGGAGTCCGAACCTGAAGATTATGTGACCGCGGCGAGGATCCTGAACGAAGGACGTTTCGACGCTGTTTCCCTTCAGCACGAATTCGGCATCTTTGGCGGGCCTGACGGCGAGTTTATCCTGACACTCCTGTCGCATCTGCGGGTGCCGGTCGTCACAACCTGCCATACGATCCTTGCTGATCCGACACCTTCGCAACACCGCGTGCTGAAAAAAGTTGCCGCGTACTCCAATCGCATCGTCGTTATGGCGGAGCGCGGACGTCTCTTGCTCACGGACGTCTATGGGGTTGCGCCAGAGAAGATAGACGTCATCGCGCACGGCATTCCCGATCGCCCCTTTCATGACCCGGAATTGGCCAAAGTCGAACGAGGCTACGCGGGACGACCGATCATCCTGACATTTGGCCTGCTCTCTCCGAACAAGGGGATCGAGGTGGTGATTGATGCCATGCCCGCGATCCTGGAGCAGACCCCTCGCGCGCTCTACATCGTGCTTGGTGCTACCCATCCGACATTGCTACGCAAGCAGGGCGACACCTATCGGGACAGCCTGCGGCATCGCGCGGAAAAGCTCGGGGTCGACCACGCCGTGCAATTCCTCAACCAATTTGTAGACCTGCCGACACTGCTCGACTTTATCGCCATGTGCGACGTTTACGTAACGCCTTATCTCGACGAAGCGCAGATGACGTCTGGAACGCTTGCCTACAGCTTCGGCATGGGCAGCGCAGTCGTATCGACACCCTACTGGCACGCCCTGGAACTTCTGACCGATGCACGCGGCGTTCTCGTTCCATTTGGCGACGCATCGACGACCGGCAAGGCGATTGCCGCCCTCCTCGGAGACGATGAGCGTCGAATGGCCATGCGCCACCTCGCATACGAGGCGGGACGTTCGATGATCTGGTCCCATGTGGCTGCACTCTATCTGGAGAGCATGGCAAAGGCGCGCGAATCCTTTCGGCCGAAGCTCGTCAGTGACCTCGTCTCCTTGCGGATCAAGCGGCCGGCGCAGCGAACGGCGTTGAAGCTCGGTCATCTCCACGCCATGTGTGACGATACCGGCATTGTTCAACATGCCGTCTTTTCTGTGCCAGACAGGTCTCACGGCTACTGCGTGGACGACAATGCGCGGGCGCTGCTTCTATCGTCTCTGCTGTCGAAAGCTGCTGAGATTGGAATTCCCGATCGGATGACAGTGTCATTCGCAGCCTTTGTCGAACATGCGTGGAATCCGGATACGGGCCGTTTCCGCAACTTCATGAGCTTTGATCGCCGCTGGCTCGAGGACGAGGGATCCGAAGATAGCCACGGGAGGACGCTCTGGGCCCTGGGCTGCTGTGCGCTCAACGACACCGATGCGCCTCGCCGCCGCTGGGCGAGTGCACTCTTTGCGAAAGCCATGTCCGTCACGCTCGACTTTCGCTCTCCCCGAGCCTGGGCTTTCACGCTCCTCGGGTTGAACGACTACTGCAGAGCCAATCCCCACGATACCCACGCTCGTATGCTGCGTGTTCGGCACGCCGAAAATCTGATGGATCTGGATCGGCGTGTGTCGAAGAACGGACGCCGCTGGTTCGAGGAGGGGCTGTCTTACGAAAACGCGCGACTGAGCCAGGCTTTGATTGTCACGGGCCTGTCGACCAAAGTGTCAGCTTTTGTCGAAACGGGTTTGGCGACCCTGCAATGGTTGATGGGTCAGCAGACTGCAGAAGCTGGTCATTTTCGGGCCATAGGCACGGACGGCTTCTTCGAAATCGGCGAACCACCGAAGCCATTCGATCAGCAGCCCGTGGAGGCAACGGCAACGATATCGGCATGTCTTGCCGCGTACGAAGCCACCTCCGACAAGCACTGGATCGGGGTTGCCAACAGAACCTTCAATTGGTTCACGGGCAGCAACGATCATGGGATCTCCCTTGTCGATCCGGAAACGGGGAGTTGCCGCGACGGCCTGCATGCAGACCGCCCCAATGAAAATCGCGGCGCTGAATCCGTACTTTGTTACCTGATCTCCTCAATCGAGATCGGGAGAGTTCATCAGGCACACGCGCCTGTGCTTCCCAAGGTCGTGTTCCGGCAACTCTCATGAGCCGGATCACCCCTCATCCAGACAGAACAGGTTCCCTTTTGCCCCAAGACAGCCTTCTGAACCGGCAGGCTCTGTATCTCCGGCCGGACCCGACACGCGTGATCGTGCGCCCATTCAAGCCATCAACCGAGCCGCGCCACCTCAATCCACGTGACAAGAGCAGGGCGAATGAGATCGTCGATCGCGTTCTGTCGCTGGATCCGGTCGCCACGGCCCAACAGTTGCGCGATATCCTCGCCAATTTCGACGGGCGACATCGCAACCTTTTGCGCCAGTTCGAGCTGCGGGCGGATGCGATGGAAGATGCATTCCATCATCACCAGCAGTTCAGCCAGCAACAGAGGCAGTTGGTCGGGGCCTATTTCATGAACGAGTATTCGTTCGAATCCGCCGCCCTCTTCAATCCCAGCATCGTTGCGCATCCAGATCAGTCTGGTATCGCCGAGGGCAGCAGGCGGGTGATCCTTAGTCTGAGGGCGGTCGGAGAGGGCCACATCTCCTCGCTCACCTTCCGCTCGGGTGTGCTTGATCCGAATGGTGCTTTGTCCATCGATCCTCCGACACGGTTGGCGGGGCTGCCGGACATTCATGCCCATGACGGATTAGCACCCGCCGGCTGTATCGGGCTCAGCTTCAACCGTGACAGCGACCTCAGCGAGCGCGTTGTCTTCCCGGTCACCGAGGCCCAATCCAACGGCATTGAGGATGCCCGTTTCGTGGCCTTCCAGGACGAGGGAAAGACTATCTATTTTGCGACCTATACCGCCTATAGCGGCACCTCGATCCGCTCTGAACTTCTGGAAACGCAGGACTTTGCCAACTTCACGCTGACCCCGCTGCGCGGGCCTGCAGCCCGTAACAAGGGCATGGCGCTCTTTCCCCGGCGGATCACCGGGCGCTACGCGATGATTGCCCGGCAAGACAGCGAAAACCTCTTCCTCCTCTATTCCGACGATCTGCACTACTGGGAGGAGGGGCAGATGCTGATGAAGCCGGAATTTGCCTGGCAGTTTGTACAAATCGGAAATTGCGGCTCACCGGTCGAAATCGATGAGGGCTGGCTCCTGTTCACCCATGGGGTGGGGCCAATGCGACGCTACGCGATCGGGGTGACCTTGCTCGATAAACAGGACCCCAGCATCATTCTCTCTCGGACGGTCGAACCCCTGCTGCAGCCGGAACCGACGGAGCGGGAAGGCTATGTGCCCAATGTCGTCTATTCCTGCGGTGCCATGCGACACGGCGATCTGATCGCTCTGCCTTATGCTGTGTCGGATACCTATTCCAACTTCACGACGATCAAGATCCGTGAGCTCCTGGAGACGATGCGTCCCGTCGCGGCGCGTTCATGACGACGAACCGTATCGGAAGGCGACCACGAGGACTTCCGTTGTGAGCCTGTCGCTTCTCAAATCGCAGTTCCTTCAGGAGATTTTACCGACTTGGGCCGCCGTGGGTTTTGACGAGCGCTGCGGTCAGTTTGTCGAGCATCTGGAACTCGATGGATCAGCCCAGACATCCGGGGAGGTTAGGACGCGAACGGTGGCACGGCAGATCTATGTGCATGCGCATGCGGCCCATCTCGGCGTTGCACCGCCCGCTTCTCTTCAAATGGCTGAGGCGGCCTTTGCCAATCTGCACCGCGTCGCCTGGATTGGCGGCAGGCGTGGCGGTTACGCCCGCGCCTTCAACCGCCACACCGAAAGCATCACCGACCCTATCCGCGACCTTTATGACAGTTCCTGTATCCTGCTTGCCCTCTCATGGCTGCTGACGGCCACAGGCAAGGACATGTACCGTCATCATCTCGATCAGGCCTTCATGGCGATCGACCGGACATTAAAGGATCCTTTCGGCGGTTGGGCCGAAGACAGCGACGGAAGCCTGCCGCGCAGGCAGAACCCGCACATGCATTACCTCGAAGCGGCTCTGGCCCTATGCGAAAACAATCGGACATCTGCTTACATGAGGGCGGAAGCTCAGGCCTTCGCACTCCTGCGATCGCATTTCCTGGTTGGACAAAAAGGGCCGCTTCACGAGTTCTTCGGGCCGCAATGGGAACTCGCGTCCCAATACGGATCGGATCGGCTGGAACCGGGTCACATGTGCGAATGGGTGTGGCTGACGACACGCCATGACAGTCTGGCCGGCAGCGACCACGCCAAGATCTGCCTCGACCTCTTCGCGACCGCTCTGGCGATCGGGCGTATTGAGGGTTCACCCTTCCTGGTCGATGTCGTTTCGGCGGTCAGGCCCATCACGCCTTCGCAGAGACTCTGGCCCCAGGTGGAGATGCTGAAGGCGCTCTTGTCACTCTACGAGCGCTTTGGTTTTCGACGATATCTTGACGAGGCGAACGACGTGGCTTCTGCCATCCTGGGAGCCTACATGACCGGAGCGCCTCCTGGTTGCTGGCATGATCGCCTGGACACGAATGACATGCCGATTGCCGAGACAATCCCCGCAAGCTCGCTCTATCACCTCTGGACTGCCGTTGCGGATCTGGTCGGAGATGGCCGGCACGCCCGTTCCTGTCTTCAAGCTGAATAGCCCCTTGCTCATCCGACAGCCAAAACAAGCGGACTAGCCAAACCTCCAACACGTTGTTTGGAACACGAATTTGATTTGCTACGCAAAATCAATCTGAACAGTGAGTTTTGACACAAGATGCCAAATCCAACAGTACATCTCTGATCAGGTAGTCAGCCACAAGCAAGCCTTCCATTCTAAAAACCTTACATTCTTGCAAACTTACAAATTGTTCGGTCTGCAAACACATCGGATCTCTGAAATTCAGCGTAAAAAATACGCTTGAGGAGAAGCCGTTGAGGCGCCTTTGTAGGGGGGTAACGCGGTGGTGTTGGAAAGTGAAATCGTCTCGAATTACTGGAAATTCTCCCGGGTCGATGGTGCTGGTGCGCTCATTGCTCCGGTGATGCGTTTCTGGCCTTCTGGAATGGTTGGCGGGTATATTCATGAATACGAGCGCTGCTGGGATATCGATGGTGGAATATTCCGGCTGAAGAATATTTCGGGTCAGACGACGACAATATTCGACCGCTATGTGCATGACGATGTCGGGCTGCTTTCGCTCCAGGGTCGCTCAACCGTGGACACAACGGTCCAGCATGTGCTGGAGCGGATTCCGATGCCTTCGATTCGCCAGTTGGGATATGAGCCGTCTTCCGATATTCCGGTTCTCGCCGTTGCGGATACGAAACGCGCCGGCAAGCGCCGCAACTTGGTTGTCCTTAGAGCGAACGAAAAGTCGCTGCACAGTCAATGGCCTGTCGATATTGATGTAGATGACCGCAACTGGGATCTTTGCATAAGCTGGTACGGCAAGACGCCGCCCGAAGATCCAGGGTTTCACGAGTATTTCACACATCAACCCAACGACTGGAAATTTTCCTCGATCTACAAGTTGTTTCTGCCGGGTAGTCCGTTGTTGGACTATGAAAACATCTACATTCCTGATGATGATTTGATGATGTCGTGGAAAGACATCAACAGGCTATTCAACATTTTCAGAATACATGGTCTGCAGCTTGCTCAGCCATCGCTAACCGGTACGTCCTTCATCAACCACCAGATTACAGCACATAATCCAGACTTCTACATTCGCTATACAAGCTTTGTAGAATTGATGTGTCCTATCTTTACGCGCGAGTTTCTCCAGGTCTGCCTGCCGGCGTTCGACGGTACGATCACCGGATGGGGAATGGACCACGTGTGGGGCTTGTTGCTGGGGCGTGTTCCTGGTCGGATTGCCATCATTGACGATGTCTCGGTCACTCACACACGTGCACCGCAAAACAGCTATGATCTGGGGACCGGTGTGAAGGAAGACAGGCTGACCTGTACACTCTTCAAGACGCACCGCCCACAGCAGACTTTCGGTGGCCTGCTAGGGCAACACAAGCTGTGACGGCATTCACCGTGTGTCATTCAAACCATTTTGTGATGAAAGCCAGCTTTCCGCTTTGAATTCGGGATTCTGAGTGATCGGGGGATATATGTCCATACCAGTTGTTTTGCTTGCTGGCGGGCTCGGCACGCGCCTTCGTGAGGAGACGGAAGCAAAGCCCAAGCCAATGGTGGAAATCGGCGGCTATCCAATCCTTTGGCATATCATGAAGACGTACACCCACTACGGGTTCGATGAATTCGTGATCTGCTTGGGCTACAAGGGGCACGTCATCAAGGAGTTTTTCCTGAACTACAAGACGCGTCATGGCAGTCTTTCCGTCGATCTTGGCGATGGTTCAGTGAAGATGCATGACCACGATGGCGGAGAGAAGTGGAAGATCCATCTTCTGGAAACCGGCCATGACACCATGACCGGCGGACGTATCAAGCGGGCGGCGGAGTTCCTCGGCCCGCGGCGGTTCATGGCGACCTATGGCGACGGCGTAGCCGACATCGATCTATTGTCGCTGCTCTCGTTCCATGAAGCGCATGGACGCAAGGCAACGCTGACTGCGGTGAGACCGCCCGCACGCTTCGGGGGGCTGTCGCTGGATGGCGACAAAATCACCAGCTTCAACGAAAAACCTCTGCTGGGAGAAGGTTGGATCAACGGTGGCTATATGGTGTTGGAACCGGGCATCGTGAATTACATCCATGACGATTCGACCGTCTTCGAGCGGTCACCTCTCGAAAGTCTTGTTTCAGAGGAACAGCTTATGGCCTACCGACACGATCGGTTTTGGCAATGCATGGACACCGTCCGAGATCTGTCGTTTCTCAAGGAACAGTGGGATGGAAACACGGCCGCTTGGAAAGTGTGGTAGTGTCCATGACATACTTCTCCGGCGTTTATGAGAACAAACGGGTTCTGGTGACCGGTCATACCGGTTTCAAGGGAAGCTGGCTGACATCATGGCTTCTTCGTCTGGGTGCCGAGGTGTGCGGATATTCCGACAGCGTTCCCACCACACCTTCGTTGTTCGAGGACGCAGCGGTCGCGTCCAGCATTCGGCATGAAACGGGCGACATCCGGGATGCTGCACGTCTCCGGAACCTTATATCCGATTTTCGCCCTGATTTTGTCTTCCATCTTGCCGCACAGGCCATCGTATCGACATCCTACGCCAATCCGCTGGCAACCATCGACGTCAATGTCATGGGAACTGCCAGCGTGCTGGAGGCGCTGAGATTTGTTGATTGGCCCTGCAACGCCGTAATCATCACCAGTGACAAGGCTTACCTCAACGTCGAATGGATTTGGGGGTACCGGGAGAACGACCGGCTCGGTGGCAAGGATGTCTACAGTGCGTCCAAAGGTGCGGCCGAGCTCATTTTCGCTTCCTACTGGCATTCTTTCTTCTCCGGCGCTCGATCACCCGTAAGGCTCGCAACCGCCCGCGCGGGCAATGTCATCGGAGGCGGCGACTGGGCTGCCGATCGCATCATCGCAGATTGCATTCGTGCATGGCAGCGCGGCCAGGCGGTCAATATCCGAAGCCCGCGCGCCACACGTCCGTGGCAGCATGTACTGGAGCCACTGAGCGGCTATCTGCATCTCGGCGCTCGCTTGGAGTCCACCGAAAGCATTCACGGCGACAGCTACAATTTTGGTCCTAAAGCAGAACAGAACGCTACAGTCTTGGAACTTCTCACCAGCCTGGCCGAAATCTGGGGCTTTCACAAAGATGACACTGTCTACAATGTGACCAACGACATTCCCTTTCATGAAGCCAGTCTGCTGAAGCTGAGCATCGACAAAGCGATTGCCGAACTGAAATGGATGCCGACCCTCGATTATGCCGAATGTGTCGATCTGACTGGTTCATGGTACCGCGATGTGGTGAAGAATGGCGGTGATGCCCGTGCAATCACCAATGACCAGATCATGCGCTATGAACAGCTTGCGAAGGAACGGGCCCGTGTCTGGACCAGATAGCATCGGCAGACGGGCTTTCATTACTCCACTCAGGCGGATCGCAGCAGCAAATGGCGACGTCCTGCATGGCATGAAGGCAAGTTCGCCGGGATATGCGGGCTTCGGCGAAGCGTACTTCTCGAATGTGGCGTACCATGCCGTCAAAGGCTGGAAGCGACACAACCTGATGACGCTAAATCTGATTGTGATCAGGGGCGAAATCCGGTTCATGGTCCATGATGAAGCAACGGGTCTGATGCAGTCGTTTCACCTTACCCCGGACCGACCGGAAAATTACGCGCGACTGACTGTGGCGCCGGGATTGTGGATGGCATTCGGAGGCATTGCCCCCGGAGAAAGTACCTTGCTCAACATCGCCAGCATCGAACACGATCCTACCGAGGCGCAGACCCGTCCGCTCAGCGACATTGCTTGGCACTGGGCTAGCGACTGAACAGAAAATCTGGAGGAAGCCCTTTGCAGTTTTGCTCTATGGCAATGTCTGTCCCAGGTTCACAGAGGTAATGTGTGAGGAAGAAAGTTTTCGTAACTGGCGCAACGGGTTACGTTGGCGGGAGATTGGTCCGGCACCTATCCGATAAAGGCCATGAAGTGATCGGAACGACCCGCAAGGACCGCACGCCGCCGCGGGGATGGCCGAGCCATGCCCAGCTTGTGCGCTTTGACAGCCTCTCGAGCGAAACGGAGGGAGGGGAGCTTCTGGAGGGTGTAGACGTTGTCGTCCACCTCGCTGCTGCCAACGAGTTGCGAAGCTCCCAAGACCCGGAGGCTGCGATGCTGGAAACCTGCGGCGGAACGCGCCGGTTGCTTGAAGCGGCGATTTCACGATCCGTCAGTCGATTCCTGTTCATGTCGACGGTTCATGTCTACGGCTCGCCGCTGAAAGGTCACTATGACGAGACCACTCCGACGCGTGCGGCACATCCCTATTCTGTCACTCACAAGGCGGCGGAAGATTATGTTCTGGCGGCACGGGATGCGGGAAAGATCGATGCCGTCTGCATCAGGCTTTCCAACGCAATAGGCGCACCGGCCTGGATGGATGTGGATCGTTGGACACTTGTTGGCAACGATCTGGCTCGACAGGCAGTCAGCACGGGCAAAATGCTTCTCAGGACACCCGGGCAATGGCGGGACTTCGTGCCCATGCAGGATGTTTGCCGCGGAATCGAACTTCTTTTGGGGAAGAAATATCCCGCAGACGGCCTGCTGAACCTTGGAGGGGACTTTCCCGCCCGTATCGTCGAGATTGCCGAAATGATGAAGGAAGCGGCGCGGACGTCTCTCGGCCGCGATGTGACGATTGTTTCCCAAGGAACCACTGAAGGCGACACCGCGCCTCAATACACGCTATCGACCTCGCGCATGCAGCAAATTGGTTATGCTCCGTCCGGGAGGGCTGGTTTGGAGGCCGAGCTGCGAAAGATGTTCGCATTGCTTGCAGAAGGCGGCGATTGAAGCGGTTCCGCGAGCATACCAGATCCGGAACCGTTCTCAGGCAAAACCGGTTTGCAGACCATTTTAAATCAGGGGGTCATCTTGTCAGATACCGTCATCATCGGCAGCGGCATTGCGGGTCTTGCAGCAGCCTATGCCGCCCGTCTCAAAGGCCACACGGCAGCGATCTACGAAGCTCGCTCGAGAGCTGGAGGGCTTCTCGACCATATCGTTATTGACGGCTTTTGCTTTGATACCGCCGTGCATCTGTCATTCGCATCCGAACCGGAAGTCCGTGAGGTATTCGACAGGACACCTTATCTCACCCACGCACCGGTTTCCGTCAACCGCGATGGCGAATATTGGCTGAAGCATCCCGCCCAAACGAACATGTATCCCCTGCCACCGGAAGAAAAGGTGGAATTGATTGCAGGACTTATCGAGGCAGAGTCAGGCGAGATCCATACCTACCGCGACTGGTTGATCCAGCAATATGGCACAGCGATAGCCGAGCGTTGGCCCCTGCGTTATACCCGCAAGTATTGGACTGTGGATGCGGCAAAGCTCGGGACAAAATGGGTCGGGCAAAGGATGCGCAAGGCGGATCTCAGAGAGGTGCTGCATGGTGCGTTCACATCGGAGACTCCAAACCAGTATTATGTCAAAGAGATGCGCTACCCGCAAAAGGGCGGTTACAAGTCATTCATCCAGCAAATGATTGACGACGCAGACATTCGCTTCAACAAAAGCGTCGTTGCTGTGGACACACGAGGGAAGCGGGTGCGCTTTTCGGATGGAACCTCGACCGCATACAGCAGCCTCATTTCGACGATGCCGCTGCCGCTGCTGGTTGCGGCCATGCAGGATGTTCCAGAAGACATAGCCGCCGCAGCTGCGTCACTCTTCGCAACAGAGATGGATCTCATATCCGTCGGCTTCAACAAACCCAATGTGTCTCCAGCCCTGTGGTTCTACATCTATGATGAGAACATCCTGGCATCGCGTGCCTATTCTCCTGATCTGAAGTCGCCGGATAATGTCCCGTCGGGATGCAGCGCGTTGCAATTCGAAATCTACTGGTCAAAGGAGAGGCCGCGCAACGTTACCATAGAGGACATGAAGGCAAACACGCTGCAGGCGATCATTGAGATGAAACTCGCCGCACCGGAAGAAATCCTCTTTATGCACCACACCCATGCACCCTATGCCAATGTGGTTTTCGACACGGGTATGGAAGAACGGCGTGATCAGGTCAGGTCCTGGGTTGAAAGCCAGGGTGTTTTCCCTGCTGGCCGCTTCGGAGAGTGGGAATACTTGTGGAGCAACCAGTCCATGATGAGTGGAATGAAGGCATATGAAAGGGCCTGGCGTAGCCTAGAGTGAGTCGGTTGAACGCGGAATCGCCTTGATGATTCCCCTCGCTGCCGAATTCTGATTCCATGGGTGCGACTGGTGATTTGGTCGGAGGCCATATGACCCGAGCCTACAGCGATGATTTGCATAGCCCTGTAGTGGCTGCGTCACGGGATGGTATATCGGCGCGATCATCGGCGGCCCGATTTGGATCACAAACGCGCGGGCGTGTCGATTGACGCCTTTGAGGCAAGGCCGACGCGGTGGCTCGCGCCTTGATGCCCATGAGGACTTCATCATCAGCATGATCGATGAGGAAAAGGAAGTCACCCTGAACGAGATGGTCCTGCGACAGTAATACCAAATCTCGGTGATAGGAACCTATAGGATGGCTTATGGCGGGTCGCTGGCTAGGCGCGACGCGCCGGGCGATGCTGTCGCATCGACCAAGCGGCGCAACAACGCCAGAGGCCTGCCATAAGCCACCTTCGGTCGGCTTCTCGTCCCTTCTGGCGTCGTCGAGTTCCTCGATCGATGCGCGAGCATCGCTCTTCAGAACTCTCCTAGCCAGCAGGGACGATCGAGCCGATCCTATGGGTCCCTATCATCGAGATTTGGTATAAGAGGAGAGAGCCCTTTCGACCGGTCGCAACGCGCTTGATGTCTGGCTGCGAAAGCGCGACCGGGACTTCAAAAAAACGTATGATCTGCCCCCCTGGCAAGAGGGTTGTTGATGACTTTGCTTGGTCGTGCACAAACGTATCCGTCATAGTGGAATATCGGTCCTGGCCATGATGGAGATCCGCGCGTTCCGATCCCCATGAAAGACTCGGCGTTGTTGCGCCGTTTTTTGAGTCTGGCTTCCAGAGACGCGGGTGTTCGACCCTTCCGGCCATCAATATCCTTCTGCCAACCTGACATTGTCCGGCGTCAAAGAGCATCTCGTGTGTCTGTAGCAGGTAGGCCCTCACCAGAAAGGCTCGACTGTGCGACAGCTTGATATGGGCAACCTTAAGCTTCGTGCGCTCGCCACCATTGACGGCATAGTCTTCACTCCAGTCGAACTGGAATGCTTCGCCGGAGCGGAATGACAGCGGAACGAATATGCTGCGACCTGTCGTCTGCTGCTCACGTTGCCGATCAGCACGCCAGTCACGGGCGAAGGCGGCAACCCGGTCATGAACCGTTCGAAATCTCTACGGCGGGCAAAAAATGCCGTCCGGGGTCACGGCATCCGGATCGACCGTAAGCGTTGCGCTGGTGTGCAGCCAGCCGAGGAGGGCTGTCGGCGAGCCGGGGATCGCGCGCATTCTGTGTGCCGCGACATTCAGGCGGACATGAATGTTCTTGACATCATAGGCAAGGCCACAGCCGAGCTGCTTACGGGGCCCGAAGACGGTCACCTCTTCGATGTCCCGAAATCCGCCCTCCACCAGAAGTTTCGCAGCGATCGCACCCGTATATGCGCCGCCGATGATTGCGACACGGAAGCCGGGGCGCGGCGTTTGCGCTTGCAGTCTCGGAGACGACATCCTGATCTTCAGCATGGCAGTCTTCCTTCCGGTTCGCGGGTGGTAGATCTGGGCATATTTTCTATAAAATATATGGAGATTAAAAACGCTTGTCTACAGCTTCGGTTGCTCGGCTGTTACCCATGCTTCAGATGCAGTCTGCACGGAGAGGTCAGATGAACGTTTTTATCGCAAGCGAATTCAGCGAGCCGCGCTTTCGCCCAGAGTCCGATCGACCAGTGTCCGATCGACCAGCCGACGCGGCTGGTTTGAAGGAGGCCTTGAGAACGCTGGGTGGCGGTGTCAGCGTGATCACGGCAGGTGAAGGTGCTGAGCGCTCGGGCGCCACGGTCACCTCCGCGACGGCTTTGTCCGTCGATCCCCCGCGCATGCTGGTGTCCCTCAACAGATCCTCCTCCACCTGGCCCATCGTTGAACGCTACCGCCATTTCGCGGTTAATGTGATTGGTGCCGCCCATCAGGAGATTGCAAACCGCTTTGCGGGCATTGGTGGATTGAAGGGGCCTGAGCGCTATGTTGGAGCCGAATGGACCAGACTTGCCAGCGGAGCGCCTGTGCTGGAAGATGCGGTTGCAGCACTCGACTGCGACGTTGAGGAGGCGATCGAGCGACACAGCCATGTCATCCTGATCGGTCGCGTCCTCTCGATACGCTTGGGCGGTGGGAGTTCACTCCTGTATCAGAATGGCAGATACCACGCAGTGACGTAACTCTGGCTTGAGTGGAGGAGGGTCTGTTTGATGGTGGTATCGATGGCTGATCGATTGCGACCCGTACCGGTTGAGCTGACGCGGGAGGCCGATGTCTTGGCCGCACTCGATCGCTTGGGACCTTCGGCGACCAGTCGCAACCCGGACCCGGCCTCTATTTTGCCTGCAAGCGGTCTTCTCGCCATGTCCATTCCCGCGAGCTTCGGGGGAGCAGACATCTCGAACCTCACCGTCGCCGAAGCCGTCAGCCGACTGACCACCTGGGATGCAGAGGCGGCTGAGAAACTGATCCGACATCTTGTGGCCTTGGAACTGGTCCGCACCAGCGGCTCGGCAGAACAGCGCAGGGCGATTTACGGACGCGTTGTGCTGGGCGATGTCTTCGGATTGAGCGCCCCTCGCGAGGGCGCTCCGCCAACGAGGCTGGTCCCGTCGGGTCTGGCTTTCGCCTTGGATAATGGTGGGTCGGATTTCGAGATCGGTGTTGCGGACTGGCAAATCGTGAGGGCATCTGGCCCTGCTTCGGAACCGTTAGCCGCCATTCTGGACAGCAAGCGTCTGGCGTTACGCGGCGAGGACGCATCACCGGAACTGACCGTCCATCCCGATTACATTCTCTCCCTCGGTGAGAACGCGGAGTGTCTGGCGCGACTGATGACGGCCTTTCTGATGGCTGCCGCAGCCCGCGGGCAAGTTGGCGCGAAGACACTGACCTCAGGGGCAGATCCTTCTGCCGCAATCGAACTCGAACTTCTGGACGCGATGATCCAGAAGGCGGCCTCCCTGATCGATGGCATTCAGGTGGACGATCCCCCGATCGATCTTGCACAAGTTGATCGGTTCTGCCTCGCACTGGACACGGCGCGTTTGCGCTGTTCTGCGGATCACTCGCCGGCGATCAGATCCTGATTTGGCTGTTCCGACGCCACGAATTGCGTCAGCGTCATGGTGTCGAGAACAGCGGCCATGGCATCGCGAACCTGCGTCATGGAAATCCGGATCTGGCATGATGCCGGGTCCCGGCAATCGTCACAGGCTTCGAATGCCGTGCGACTGGCGCAGCGGATGGGCGCAAGTGGCCCGTCAAGAGCGCGGATGACTTGACCGATCATGATCTCGTCGGCGGGTTTTGACAGCGCATAGCCGCCATTCGGCCCCTTCTTCGAGCGCAGGAAGCCGTTGTTGCGCAGCTCCAGCAGGATCGTGTCGAGGAACTTCTTCGGAATATTGTTTCGCGTCGCTATGTCGGTCACGAACGCCGTCTGCCCTGGCTCCAGACCCGCGAGGTCGACCAGCGCTTTCAGACCATACTTGCCTTTGTTGGTGAGCATTTCGGAGATATCCGGCCGAGGGGCCCCAAGGGTAATATTTGCTCATCGTACATAGTTTTTATGAAGTAAGCGTTCAAGCCTGTTTCCGGGTCGGAGCGTGCTAAGGGCTCCAGCCTTTTTGCTTCCGCGTCGCGGATGTCCCAGATCGGCGTCACATGCGAAAATCCATTCGCCGAGCGGATGAATCTTCGCAATCCCATTTCTCTATATAAATTATAGACAATATAGGCTGGCCTCATTCGATCAACGACTGAGAGAGGACCAGCCATGACACGCAAGATCAGATTGGGAGCATTCCTTCCCGGTGGCGGACAGCATATCGCCTCCTGGCGACATCCGGATCAGCCGGTTGACGGTGCCGTCAGCTTCGAGTTCCACAAGCAGTTGGCTCTCACCGCCGAAAGGGGATTGTTCGACGCCTACTTCCTCGCCGACGGTCTGGCCGTCGGCTTCGGCGGCGCGCGGGAAGGCGGCAATGCCAGGGTCGCCGGCTTCGAGCCGGTTACATTGTTTTCGGCGCTGGCTCCCTTCACCACCCATCTCGGTTTCATCGCGACGGCGTCGACGACCTACGAGGAGCCCTACAATACGGCGCGCAAGTTCGCCTCCCTGGACCTGATCTCGGACGGCCGGGCCGGCTGGAACGTCGTCACGACAACCGGCGACGCCACGGCGCAGAACTTCAACCGGGATACGCAACTGCCGCATGCCGACCGCTACCGGCGCGCCGCCGAGCATGTCGATGTCGTCAAGAAGCTCTGGGACAGCTTTGAGGACGATGCCTTCATCCGCGACAAGGAAACGGGCGTTTTCTTCGATCCCGCCAAGCTGCACGATGCCGCTCACAACGGCGAGCACTTCAAGGTCAAGGGACCTCTGAATGTCTCACGTTCGCGCCAGGGGCATCCCGTCATCGTTCAGGCGGGCCAGTCCGATGACGGTCGTGGTCTGGCTGCCGCAACCGCCGAGGTGATCTTCACCGCCCATCAGCACCTCGAGACAGCGCAGGAATTTTACCGCGACATCAAGAACCGTGCCCGAGGCCTCGGACGCAATCCCGATCACGTCCTGGTCATGCCCGGCGTTTCGCCCTTCGTCGGTCGCACCGAAGAGGAAGCGCGCAAAAAATACGATCGCCTGACCTCGCTGATCCTGGAGGAAGACGGCATCGGCCTGCTCAATGGTCTCACGGGCGGCACGCTCGACTTGAGAGGATACGATCTCGACGGCCCGTTGCCACCGGCACCACCGACTGAGGGCATGAAGAGCCGCCAGGCGCTGATCCGCCAGATCGCCGACGAGAACAACTTCTCCATCCGTCAGCTCTACCAGTGGGTCGCCTCGGCCCGCGGCCACTTCACCATCGTCGGAACGCCCGCGCAGATTGCCGACACGCTGCAGCAATGGTTCGAGAATGAAGCGGCTGACGGCTTCAACATCCTGCCGCCCTGGCTCCCGACAGGCCTCAATGACTTCGTCGATCTCGTCATCCCCGAGCTGCAACGCCGAGGGCTCTTCCGCACCGCCTATGAGGGTCGGACGCTCCGCGAAAACCTAGGCCTGCCGTTCCCGATCAACCGCTATGCCGCCGACCGTCAGGTCGTGCAGGCCGCCGAATGAGGAGATCCCCCATGTCCTACGAAGACATCCATCACGGACGGGCCTATGGCCTCGATCTCTCACCGAATGTCGACACCGCACCCCGCTGGCTCAGTCAGGCAACGGCAGTGATCACGCCCGTCCTGGGCCGCTATGGTCTCGTGATCGCCTTCCTGATCCTCTGGCAGGCCTCGTCGAAACTCGGCTGGGTGAACGCATCCGTCTTCCCGCCGCTCGATCAGATCATCGGTGCCTTGTGGAAGGCGATCTCCTCGGGCGCCATCGTCGATGACATCGCGATCAGCCTGCAGCGGTCCGGCATCGCCTTCGTTGCCGCCGTCGGTCTCGGCATCCCGCTTGGCCTCTTCATGGGGCAGGTGAGGGCGGTCGAAAGGGCGCTTGATCCGCTGCTGCAGTTCTTCCGCCAGACATCGGCCTTGGCGCTCTATCCCGTCTTCATCCTGCTGCTGGGCCTCGGGGAAGCCTCAAAGGTCTTCGTCATATTCTGGGCGACGCTCTTCCCCATCCTCCTGTCGACGATCGGTGGGGTGAAGGAGGTCGACAAGAAACTCATCGAGATGGCCCGCACCTATGGCGCCGGCTCCCTGCAGATCTTCCGCCGTGTCGTGCTTCCGGCCTCCGTGCCCTCGATCTTTGTTGGCCTCAGATTGTCCGCAACGACGGCACTGCTGCTGCTGATCGCGGCCGAGATGATCGGCGCCAACAAGGGGCTCGGCTTTCAGGTGATGAACGCCCAGTACAACTTCCAGATCCCGCTGATGTTCGCGGCGATCCTGCTCCTCGCCCTGTTCGGCCTCGCGGCCAATGCAGCCCTCGTCCACCTGCAGCGGCGTCTCTGCCGCTGGGCCTGATCCCTTTCCATCCATCCCATCACTCTCAGTTCAAGGAAACTCCCATGACATTCCATTCCCGCAAGCTCCTCCTCTCCGCAGCTCTGTCTTTCGCGCTGTCCGGCACGGCCTTTGCCGCCGAAGAGGTGAAATTCCGCTATCTTGCTAGCCAGGGCGGCCTCTCGGCTTACGAACTCGCCGCCGAGCTCGGCTATTTCGAAGGCACCGGCATCACCATCGAGAATGTCGGCTATGCCACCGGTGGCCCGGCCTCGCTGATTGCGCTGGCCTCAGGCGATGTCGAGATCGGCAGTGCTGCAACCTCTGCAGTGCTGAACTCGATCATCGGCGGCAACGACTTTGTCGCCGCCTATCCCTCGAACGGTATCAACGACGAGGTCCAGTCGATCTTCTACGTGCTGGAAGACAGCCCCATCCGCGACATCAAGGACATTGCCGGCAAGACCGTCGCCGTGAATACGCTGGGCGCCCATCTCGATTACACGATCCGCGAAGCCCTTCATTCTGTTGGCCTGCCGACGGACTCGGCCAACCAGATCGTCGTCCCGGGCCCGCAACTCGAACAGGTCCTGCGGTCCGGTCAGGTCGATGTTTCGGCCTTCGGCTACTGGCAGACCACTTTCGAAGGTGCGGCCAAGAAGAACGGTGGCCTGCGTGCCGTCTTCGATGACACCGACATCCTCGGCGAAATCGCCGGCGGCTTCATCGTGCTCCGCCGCGATTTCATCGAGAAGCACCCGGAAACCGCGAAGATCTTCGTCGAGCAGTCCGAACGTGCGCTCGATTATGCCCGCGAAAACCCGGAGGAGACCAAGAAGCTCTTCGCAAAGGCGCTGGCCGAGCGGGGTGAAAACCCCGACATCGCCCAGTTCTTCCGTGGCTATGGCGTTCGCCCCGGCGGCAAGGCTGTCGAGCGCGACCTGCAGTTCTGGATCGACGTGCTGGTGCGCGAAGGCAAGATCAAGGAAGGCCAGCTCTCGGCTGACAAGATCCTCTATTCCCCCGAAACGGCGAGCAACTGACGATGGCGCTCGCTCAGTCCAACAGCATTCGCGGAGAGGTGGCGATCCGCCACCTCTCCAAGACCTACACCCTCAACGGCAAGCCGCTGCAGGTTCTCAAAGATCTGAATCTGGCGATCCGCTCCGGTGAAAGCCTGGCGATCGTCGGTGCCAGCGGCTCCGGCAAGACGACGCTCCTGCGCATCTTGGCAGGGCTTGAAGACGCCGACAGCGGTGACGTCCTGATCGACGGACGTCGCGTCAGTGGTGTCGGCAACGAGCGCGCAGTCATCTTCCAGGAGCCGCGCCTGCTGCCCTGGCTGACCGTCATCGACAACATCGGCTTTGGTCTTGAAACCCGAGGACTCTCCCGCGAGGAAGCGCGCTTCATCTCGCAGCGCTATGTCGATCTGGTCGGATTGAAGGGTTTCGAAACCGCCTATCCACGTCAGCTTTCGGGCGGGATGGCGCAACGTGTTGGCATCGCCCGCGCACTCGCCGTCCAGCCGGAAATCCTGCTCCTCGACGAACCGCTCGGTGCGCTGGATGCCATGACCAAGATCGGCATGCAGCAGGAACTCGCCCGGATCTGGAAAGAGGAGGATGTGACGACGGTGCTCGTCACCCACGATCTGGAAGAAGCGATTTTCCTCGCCGACCGGATCCTCATTCTGCCTCGAGAGAAGGGCGGGGAGCCCCGGCTTATCGACATCGACTTGCCCCGGCCCCGCGATCGCAGCGCGCCTGCTTTCGTGCGCCAGCGAGAAGAACTGCTCGGGCTGTTTGGATTGCATTGAAATGGCTGAACACAAAGAAGGAAGCGCGGTCTTTGGCTGGGCTTCTTTCGTCGACTTTAGCGGGCGGTAAGCGACGCGAGCCAAACTGTGGAAGCTTGTTCCCAAGCTACGTCGATGAGCGGGAATCCGCCTCCGGCTCAGATGCGGTCATTGCGCGCGGGTCCCCAACCCGTTTTGCGAGACCCGCGTCAGCACGACAGATGGCCTGAAGAAGAACAGCCACGGTTGCTCAAACGGTTGATAAGACGTCGCTTAACTATGTGAGAAATAGTCGCTGATTTTCAGCGGAAAACCGATCTAAAACGGCTCGCCTGAAGAGCCTGCATTCTCACATAATTTCAATGGCTTAGAAAAATAGCCTTTGATTTTCCTATGTTTTCCTGCAGCGAGCGACCGTGGATGCCATCTTTGTGCCCTGGCTCTGGGCTGACGTCAATATGGCGGGAGAGCGGCAATTATTTCCGCTCAGGAGCGCGAAGCCGGAGGTGAGGCGAGCATTCTGCGTGACAGCTTTGCGCCTTTCATTCGGTCATAACTGATCGGCTCGACCTAAGCGCTGTTGATGTAGAGTTTGCACATGTCGGGTGTGCATCGATCACGTCACTTTGTCTTCTGCTTTGCTTTGAGCCAATCGGTGATCAGCTCCCGATATCGTTCGCCGCTGAAGCTCGGATAATGGCCGCCATGCACCAGCCGTACCTTCAGCCGCAGCAAGCGCTCCATCGATGCGTAATAGTCACTGGCGTTGGAATGGTAGGCGTCCTCGATCAGCGGACCATCATAAAGAAGGTCTCCGGAAAACAGGATTTCCGTGGCCTTCTCGTAGAGCGCGATGCCTCCGGGTGAATGGCCGGGTGTGTGGATGACCTCGAACTGCCGATCACCGAGGTCGATGATATCGCCTCCCTCAAGCAGTCGTGTGGCTGGTGCCCGCTTCACCGAGTAGCATTTCGAGCAATAGGGCTCAGGCGGCAGGGCGTCGAATATGTCGTCGCTTACGTAAGGCTCAGCCAGCGTGTTTTCCCGTGTCGGATTGGCGAGCAGATCTGCCTCCGCCGAATGGACCGCACGGCACTCGAATTCGTGGTGGCAGCCGATGTGATCGAAATGGGTGTGGCTTGCCACCGCGATCAGGTCGCGCTCGGTGACAAGCGGCACCCATTCGCGCAGCGAAACAACCCCCATGCCGCTGTCGATAAGCATGTCGCGATCGCGGCCGCGCACATGCCAGATATTGCAGCGATAGAACTCCTGGATATGCGGTTCGCAGATGTAGGTTACGTCATCGTCGAGACGGCGGACGCTGTACCAGTTCTCGGGATGCATGCGCGGCTTCATCGTCTGTCTCCTAGGCTTCGATCAGCGCAACGATAGTGTCCGCCTTCACGGACAGATCCAGCATGTCACCCGGCTTCGGGTGCGCCGTTTGCGGCAGATTCGCGGTGATGACGATATCTGCGCCGCTCTCTGGCTTAAGGTGACACCGGTGATGCGCACCAAAGAAGGCACTGTCGGTGATCCTCGCGCGGGCAAGTGCAACGGCTGCACCGTCTTCGGTCGCAGACCTGAAATGCTCGGGGCGGATGCAGAGGGTGACCTTGCTGTTCGTCTGGGGCCTGCCGGCGGTGAACGCGGTGATCGGAATAGGGGCGCTGCCAAGGGCCGTTTCCACCTGCGCTTCGCCCTCCGCAATCGAGATCACCCGACCGGGCAGGAAGTTGGCTTCGCCCATGAAACCTGCGGCAAACAGTGAGCGCGGCCGCATGTAGATGTCCGAAGGTTTGCCGACATCCTCGATCCGGCCGTGGTTCATCACTACGATCCGGTCAGCGATAGCCATGGCTTCTTCCTGGTCATGCGTGACATGGATGAAGGTAGTGCCGACACGCTTTTGGATGGCCTTCAGCTCGTCCTGCATCTGGCGGCGAAGCTTCAGGTCCAGAGCGCCGAGCGGCTCGTCGAGCAGCAGAACATCGGGATCGACGGCAAGCGCACGGGCAAGCGCCACTCGCTGACGCTGGCCGCCGGAAAGCTCGTGCGGCTTTCTTGTTGCGGAGGCTCTGAGCCCGACCAGATCGAGCATGGCGAGCGCCTTGTCGTTGCGTTGGGCTTTGCCCATGCCGCGCATTCGCAGGCCAAAGCCAACATTGTCGATGAGCTTCATGTGCGGGAAGAGGGCATAGTCCTGGAACATGGTCGTGGTCGGTCGTCGTGCCGGCTCCACATGCGTCATATCCTTGCCCCCAATCGCGATGGTTCCAGCGCTTGGCTCGATGAAGCCGCCGAGAATCGAAAGCAAGGTCGTCTTGCCGCAGCCGGACGGACCAAGCAGCACGATGAATTCCCCGGCCACAATGTCGAGCGAGACATCGTCGAGCGCGCGGAAGGCGCCGAAGACTTTCGTGGCGTTTCGGATCGAGACGTCTGCGGTCATTGGGTTTTTCCGGATTTTCTGAAGACGGCGAGTTCGAGAACGACGAGGAACGCGACCGAGATGAGGAAGACGACACTGCCGATCGCATTTGTCTTGGGGTCGAGGCCCGAGCGGAGCATGCTCCAGATCTCGACGGGCAGGGTCACGTCGAAGCGTGACAATAGGAAGGCGATGATGAACTCGTCCCAACTGAAGGTGACAGAGAGAAAGAAGGCGGCGAGGATCGAGGGCGTCAGCATCGGCGCGGTGACAAGAGTCATGACCTGCCAGTCCTTGGCGCCGAGATCGCGGGCCGCGCGCTCGATGTTCACCTGATGGCCGCCCATGGACGCATAGATGATCGCGAAGCAGAGCGGCAGATTGATCACCACGTGACCGATGCCAACGGTCCAGAGCGACAGCGTTATATTGAGCCGTGACAGGAGCGACAGAAGGCCAAGCCCGATGATCAGCGTGCTGACCGTCATCGGCGCGACGATCAGGGCACGTTGCAGGCCGGATGCGGGAAGCGTGTAGCGAGCAAACGCATAGGCCGCGAGGAAGCCGAGCAGGCAGGAGATCGCAGATGAGATGATCGCGACGATCAGCGAGTTGAACAGCGCCGACATCAGCTTTTCATCAGCGAAGATCTCGCCATACCATTTCCAGGTCAGGCCATGCAGCGGCGGTACCGGCAGGGTGCCGTCCTGGAAGGAGAAAATCACGAGGACCGCGACCGGCAGGAAAATGAAAACATAGAGACCACCGGCGTAAAGGATCGCTAGCGCCGTGTTGAGGTGCCGCATGGTCAGGTCCTCTCCATCTTTAGCCAGCGGGCGCAGGCGATGTAGGCGATCGTCACGACTACCATCAGTACCAGCGATAGGGCCGCTGCCATCGGAAAATCGGCGCGGCGGCCCAGTTGCAGCATGATGACCTGCGGCAGAACGAGCTCGTTGTTGCCGCCGAGAATCTGCGGGGTGATGTAGTCGCCGATGCACAGTACAAATGTGAGGAAGGCACCGACCATGATGCCGGGAAGAGTGAGTGGTAGGATCACATGCCAGAAGGTCTGGAAAGCGTTTGCGCCAAGATCGGCCGCCGCGCGGCGGTAGTTTGGTGAAAGCTGGACGAGGTTGGCGTAGATCGTCAGCGTCAGCAACATGACGAAGAAATGCACGAAGCCGATCACCGTGCCGGTCCGGTTTGCAGATAGCTCAAGCGGTTCTGCTATCAGACCCATCCACATCAGGGCCTGGTTGACGACGCCGCCCTTGGACAGGACCAGTAGCCACGAATAGGAGCGCACGACATAGGAGGTCCAGAACGGCAGAATCGCCATGATCAGGGCAAAGCGCTGCCAGCGGCGTGGCACGCGCTCGGCGATGATCCAGGCCAGCGGATAGGCGAGCAGGATCGAGACGATCGTGACGGTCAGCGTCACTTCAAGCGAATTGACGAGCGCTTTCAGAAGATGCGGCTTGCCGAAGAAGGCTGCATAGTTGTCGAGCGTCCAGGTGGCGACAATCTCACGGCCCTCGCGCTTCCAGAAGCTGATCGCCGCCATATAGAGAAAGGGCACGAGAAAGAAGGCCGCAGTCCAAAGGACAGCCGGCAGGGCAAATCCCCAGGCCTTGCGGCGTTCTCTGCGCTCAAGCGCGGTGGCGGTCATGGACGGGTTACTCCGTTCGTGCAGGGCAGGCGGCTCGACTGTAAGGTTCGCATGGTGGCCGATCTTCGAGGCGACCACAAATCTTCAGGGACGCCGGTTCCATCGAGCGCGCGCAGGTCTGCATCATAGCACGCGCCTCAGATGTGCGGCGATGCTCGCGATGAACCAACGGCTTGAGGGAAAGGCTTTGGGCGCGGACGGACATCGCTGCCGCGCCCCAATAGGAAACGCCTACTGCTGCAGCATTTCAGTCCAGACATCCTGCATGGCCGCATCGAAATCGGCATCTGCGACAGGGTAGATCTGGGTGTTCTTCAGATATTCCGGCTGCTTGTCCCAGCGCAGTGCTGTCTTCTGCTGGTCGGTGAGCTGATCACCGGCCTTGGAATTTGCCGGCATGCCCCAGTAGCAGGATGACGTCGCCAGACGAGCCTGGCCTTCGGGGCTTAGGATATACTGCACGAACTTGATGGCGAGGTCCTGCTTGGTCGAATCCTTGAACACGCCGATCGACTGGGCCCAGCGCAGTGCGCCCTGCTTCGGCACGGTCCAGTCGAGGTTCGGCTTCTCGGCCGTAAGACCCGCAGTTACCCATTCGCCACCGCCGAGGATGATGTCGACTTCGCCGCTCACAAGCGCCGTTTGCGAGGCAACAACATCGCTCACCTGGCGCGAGACCTTCTTCATCTCGAAGAGTTTTTCCTTGATTGCCGGGAGATCGGCTTCCGTCAGGTCGGCCGTGTTTTTGCCAATCGCGAGGCCCGTCAGGCCGATCAGCGGTAGGTAGTAGTCATAGACGGCGATGCGGCCCTTGTACTTCTCGGACCAGATGATCGATAGGTCTTCCATGTCCTTTGGGTCGACCTTGGACTTGTCGAAGGAAATCGTGTTGTAACCGAACTTCTCGGTAACGGCGTAGATCTTGCCATCCTTGGTGTTGTTGGCCTCCATGCGGACTTCCGGGAAGATGTCGGCCATTGGCAGTTTGTCGGCCGGGATCTCGGCGAGGAGATCCAGCTCGATAGCGCGCGGGACGTCGACGCCGTCGATCACGAACACATCCCAGTCACCCGGACGCGACTGCTCGACGATCGAAAGGCCTGCTCCTGTTCCTTCGTATTCCTTCAGATTGACCTTGACGTTGTTTGCCTTTTCGAAGGGCTCGATCAGCGCCGGATCGGTGTGGTCGCACCAGACGAGGGCGTTCAGCTCCTCCTGGGCATGAGCTACGCCGGTCAAGGCGGAGATGGCAACGGTCGCAAGAAGCAGGCGGCGGGAGAGCCCGCCGGATACGGTCTTTTCCATGAGTTCACCCTCTTGTCGAAGGCCCAGGGCGGACCCTCGCGTTGATCGATTTGGCGCTCGTCTCGGCGCCTTGAGAAAAAGATTGAATGAATTCATTTTTTAAGTCAATCTCAATTTTGAGGAGATTCAGACGGAGCTAGCCATGACCGGATTGCGCGCCCGACAGAAGGCCGACAGGAATCGCCGCATCCTGGAATCGGCCACGACCCTGTTTCGGGAGCAGGGCTATGACAGCGCGCGCATCGAAGACATTGCCGAGATGGCGGAGGTCTCGGTCGGCACGCTATACAACTACTATCAGAACAAGGGAGACATCCTGGTCACGACCGTTTCGATGGAAGTAACCGAGGTGCTCGAGGCCGGCGAACGCATCGTTGCCAACCCGCCGCTCAACGTGATCGAGGCGCTCGGTACTCTGATCAACCAATATTACGATCACTCGCTCGTCTATCTCAGCAAGGAGATGTGGCGAACTGCCATGGCCTCTGCGATCCAGCAGCCAGAGACGCCGCTCTCGAAGCGCTATACCGAACTCGACGCGCGTCTCTGTGCCCAGGTTGTTCAGCTCATTGAGACGCTCCAGCGCCGTGGCGTCGTCATCGCGGGTGTCGATGCTCGCGCGCTCGGAGAGGTCTTCTTCAACAACCTCAACATGATGTTCGTTGAGTTCTGCAAGAACGAAGGCATGTCACTTGCTGAACTCAAGGCCCGAGTCGCAGCGCAGAACCGCCCGGTCGCCGAATTGATCAGCCGAGTGAAGCACGTCTGACGGTCTCGAAACCTAGAAAATGACAGAAATGACAGATCAGACGAGCGCCGTACTTTCCGCAGCCGATGCCCTGGTGGCAGCGTTTGGCCGTCATGATGCAAATGCTTATTTCGATGCCTTTGCTCCAGCAGCGACGTTCATTTTCTACAATCTCGATCACACTTTGATGGATCGCGCAGCTTACCAGGCGGAGTGGGCTCTCTGGGAGAGCCGTGACGGCTTCCATATCAACGCGTGCCGCTCGACGAACCGCAATCTGCAGGTCGTAGGTAAGGTCGCTATTTTCATGCACACTGTCGAAACAGATCTCACCATCTCTGGAGAGGACCTGACCAACCACGAGCGGGAAACGATCGTGTTTGCCCAGCAGCCGGATGGCCGTTGGCTGGCAGTGCACGAACATCTCTCCCAGCTACCCCGCTGACGGCAGACTTGAGCTTGGCCAGGCCGGCGCGTTGGCCGACTGCGTTTGAAATTGGTGCGTCCGCTTCCGCCGCCCGTCCGACAGTAACGGACGGTCTCCTGGCGGCCCCTTGCGGTTATTGTTCTCGGGTCCCCAGCGAATTTTGCGAGACGCGCTTGAGCGCGGGATTGTCAAACTCGAAGTGGCACATCTGCCTGCTGATGCCGGCTTCAAAACTTGCGTTAACGGCTGTGGTGCGCTCAGCACGATAGTTGGTGCAGATGGCATCGACATGAGAGACTGGTACGCCATTCTTCAAGAGATAGCTGAGGCCGACGCACCCTTCCTCCAGGGAGAGTTCCAAACGGGTACCGAACTTGGCGAGGAGTTGGTAGGCCCAGCCCGCTTCAAGATGGAGCGCCATGTCAACGACATCACCCGCGCGCCCGAAGATCTCTGCGGCTTCGCTGATCTCTCCCAGTCGCTCAAGCTCCTTGTCGCGCTCATGTTCAAAGAGCGTCTGGAGCTGCTGTTTCGACATTGTTTCCTTCGACTGCATCTTCAATTCGGCAAGCCGCGTGTTGAGTTTGCGGCCGATCATCTGTGCCTTCCTATGATCCGAACAATGAAGGGTCAGTGAAAGTCGGCTGCCGGGTTGGCAGTGAATGAAGGCTGCTGGAATGCGTGGCCGCCAGTAGAAGATGTTTCCCCGGCGGATAAGATTTTCGACCCCGTGGCGCACTGCCATGACGAAGACACCCTGTATCAGGCCCGAAGATCACCCGTGCCGATTTCGGCTTGGGTATCACCTTTGGGCTACAGTTTTGGGCATCAGGTCGCCGATGACGCCAAAACGGGATCCGGCACGACAGAAAAACACGAGAATCATGGCTTTTTGGAAGAATTGGCTGGGGAACCTGGACCCTCATGGGGTACGCAGTCAAGTGTTTGATCTTGAAAAAGATCCAGCGATTTCATAGGAGTGTGGGACATTGAAGAGGCCATTTTGAGGTACATTCTTTGCCCCGCAATCGCGCTCCGACCTACCTAGAAAAGATGAACAACGGCGGCTGGCGGGTGACCGTTCCAGTTCCGAGAGAGTTGGTGAAAATTGTCGGCAAGACGCGCCTGAAGCGTTCGCTCGACACCCATAGCCAAGCCGAAGCCGAGCGGCGAAAACATGCCGTGGTCGCCGAGTTCCTCTCCATGATCGAAGCAGCAAGACAGGGACGGCTTCCAAAGGCGACGGTAACCGGGATCTCCGCTTCACCGGAAATGACCGATAAGGAACTGACCAGTCTTGCGCTCGATCTGCGCAGCAATCTCCAAACACAGGACGAGGGTACACCAACTTTCGAGCTTGAGAAGGAGGGTATCTATCAGGTTGCTGAACGGATCAGAGGCCTAGAGGTGGCTACGGATGAGGAGACGGACAGTCCGATCTTCGATCCTGAGCGTGAGCAGAAGGCTGGCCGCTTCCTCCGTGTGGCCCTCGGCAAGGAAACTCCGATCCGCGAACCCTTGGGGCTTTTCCACGATCAAGCGAAGTGGTCGCCACGCACCAAGGCCGACAGTGCTCGTGCTGTGGATCTTCTGGAACGTTGGTGCGAGGACAATCGCGTACCGTTTGTTGTCGAGGCAATCACGCGCAAGCGGGCCGGTCTCTTCATCGGGGATCTGGCATCCAGCGAGGAGCGGCTACTGACAAACCGAACCATCAACAAATATCTATCGTGCTTGGCGCAGTTCTGGCTTTGGCTGGAGAGACGGGGATACATCGAACTGGATAGCTCTCCGTGGTCGCGCCAGTCCCTGCCGAAGATCCAGCCGAACGAGGATGAGAGGAGGCGTCCATATACCGACGACGAAATCGTCAAGCTTTTAAGCGGCAAACCACGCCAGTCCTACTTGAAAGATCTGATGCTCATCGGTGCGTTAACTGGGGCTCGTATCGACGCCATCGTTAGTCTCAAGCGGAAGGACGTGACCGACGATGGCTGCATTCGGTTCAAGCCCCAGAAGAAAGAGCGCTCCTCGCGCTTGGTGCCAATCCACAGCGCCTTAAAGTCGACCATGGAGCGGCTAGTCGAGGGAAAACAGCCCGAGGATGATCTGTTTCCTGAATGCCCTCCGGTAGCCGCTGACACAGTCCAAGAACGATCCTGACCTGCCACTGAACTTTCATCCGGCGGCGATTAGAGCCTCGGCGTTTTTTGATACGCCAAATGGCGCGGTGGGAGCAACCGGCGGAAACGCGAAGCTTCCACATTGCGTAGCGTTGGAGCCGGTTGCGGCGATGATCC
>JAPZUE010000043.1 GCA_027533385.1 Rhizobium sp.
TCGCGACCGAGCACATGGAGCTCTCATACCCAGAACTTGCAGAGCGCTGCGACAAGGCTGCCAAAGCTATCGCGGAACTTCAGTCAGGCCGCTGAAGCTGGACACAATCAGCGCCAACCGCGGTAGTCACCGGATGCTTACTGCCCGCCCCTTCAAGCCACTTCAACATCTCCTGCCGGGTAGTGGGGCTCTCATCCGATGTTGGCCCACTGGATCCACGCATGCTCGCCGCCTTGCTGCAGGCGTCGCTACTTCTTGTCCGAGAGGTCTTTCAAAGCAGAGTTCCCGGGCACCGGTTCGGCTATACGCCACCTCATCTTCGTATTCACGTCCCCCTCCAGCGTCTTTGAGCGCCTGGCCTCTGCCGCTTCCAAGCCGCCGAATTTGGTCTTCCATCTTGTAGGTGCTCGCATCGCATACGCCTTGCTTGCCGCAAAGCTCTGAACCCGGCGTCCGCCTGCCTCGCGCTCATCGAGTATGCCGATCACCTGTTGTCCCTGAAACGGGTGCGCGACATCCTCCGCTGCGCCGAATAGGCCGGAGCTCACGTCAATATGCACTTGTATCAACGCCGCAAAGGTCCAGCTTCTCCAACAAATTCGCTATTTCATCCTCGCCTTCTCGAGCATCTGCTCATTTCTGATCAGCGCCCAGATTGCGCCGAGCGCTGGCTCGTCTTCGAACAGGCCGTGTTGGAGGATGGCTCTGGAACTCGCGTGTTGAATTGGTGCAGCCTGCCGATTGAGCACTTGGAGCCTCTCGTTCGCAGCGCAGATGAAGCTTTCGCCTAGCCTAACGACCTCTCCACCCACAATAAGCACATCGGGGTCGACCGTTCGAGAGACAACGGCTGCCAAAGAGCCCAGAACATGTCCTCTTTTTCGGATGTCCTCCTGGACTTTTTGATCGCCGCTGTCTGCGCGCTCCCGAAGTCGATCAATCGTGTCCCCCAGATCTTTTTCGATAGCGCTGATCGAGAGATATCTCTCGTAACATCCTTTCCCACCGCAGCGGCATTCGGGGCCACGAGGGTCATATGGAATGTGCCCATAGTCTCCTGCTCTTGCACTGTAGCCATGTAGGAGTTCGCCCCTGTGAATGATGGCGCCTCCGACTCCGCGTCCCATTCTCAGCAGAACCCCGGTTTGGTCGGTTGTGAGACGCCCCGAGAAAAGCTCCGCAAGGGCTGAGCAATTGACGTCATTGTTTATCAAAACTGGCGCGCGGAAATGGGTGGAAAAAGCGCGCATGGGTTCGGCGACCGCCCAATCCAAATCCTGGCTGATACGTTTGATCTTGCCGGTTTTCGGGTCGACAGGTGCGGCTACTGCGATGCCCACTCCTCGGACCCTGGCGGGATCGCCGCCAACCTGGTCAAGCAGCTGATCTGCTACGCTCGTGACGTAGGAAAATGTTGGCAATCGTGTGGGGGCCGAGGAGAATTGGTGCCGACTACACGCGATGATCTGCTTGGCGGCGTCGGCCAATACGAGTGTAATGTCTCCGAAACCAACCTCGATTCCCAGATAGAGCCCCGTGTCGGGGCGCAAGCGAAGCGCTCGGCCGGGACGTCCCGAGCTTCGCGTTCTGTGTTCGTGTCCAGTGTACTCGATCAGCCCACGTGCATGAAGCGATTGTATCGCTCGAGATGCGGTTGCCTTACCCAAGTCGGTGAGACGAGAGAGTTCAGCGATGCTGGATTCGCCATGCTCTCGGAGAAACTGCAAAATTCGAGCTTCTGATTTTCGCTGCATCTGTACTCACATTTGATCCATATGGATCAAATTGCATGGTTGCCTTCTTCGATCTCTGCGTTTTTCTCGGCAGACGTCAATTGCTCTATCGAGTAAAAGGTGAACGCGAGATAAAACAATATAAAACAAGATGATATATGATTGCCTGTGTTGTTCTCGATCCTGATTAGCTAGACTGGAGATGGGTGTTTTTTGCGCGACTAAGAGATTTAATGTTCTGTTTGCGCCATTTAGACACCCCTAAATGTCCTTAGCAGGAAGGCGCATATTAGAGTTCTTTGTTATCATATTCTAGAATTTCGGTTGCAGCAATTCATTGTGTGTGTGCTTGTACAATAATTCCATCTTTTTACTTCGCATTGTATAGATTTGTCTAGTTTAAGAATAGATGAATTTCTTTGCGATTTATATCTAGTTTTCATTGATTTTCTTGTGCTCGCCCTGGATTTTAATATTAATCAAACGTATGCGGAGCTTACATATATACGTATTTGCACTTGGTAATACGTAAAAGTTTTGCAAAAATTCGAATTTGTTTTTTCTGGTGGTTCAGGGCTTGGGTTAGGCTTGGAGCGAAGCAGTCGTCAAATCTGACATTCAATCCGAATGCGACAGTCTCTAAGGGCGTGAGTGACAAAGCAATTCAATATTAGGCATGTGCGAATTTTCGTTGCAGCGGCACGATGTGGCTCGTTCAAAAGTGTGGCTGGAGAGTTTCGACTGTCGCAGGCTGCGATCGCTCAAGCAGTCGGACGGCTAGAATTGAAACTTGGAACGAAGGTTTTCGAACGGTCTGGCACTGGTCTTTTGCTCAGCGAAGCCGGTCAAATCCTATACCATCGCAGTGTGAGGGCATTGAACTATCTCGACCCGGCGCTGGAGCGGGCCGGCACGCGATTGAAAGCGTGTGCCACGACACCACAGCTGGCGGCGGCTTCCGCTTTGGTCGACATGGAAAGCTTTACGCTCGCAGCCAAACACCTGAAACTGTCGCAATCGACCATACATCGTGCCGTCGCGGAGTTGGAGGATGTCGCCGACGAGCCTCTTTTCAAGCGTTTGGGGAACAAAATCGAACCGACGCGATTTTCGGTTGAGTTGGCCCGAACATACAAATTGGGGTTCGGCGAGCTTGAGCAAGCCAAAGTGGAAATAGGTAATCTAGGAGGGCAGATGACGGGGCGGCTCCGTATCGCGATCTCCTCTCAATTCCCTCACCACATTGTCGTGAACGCGCTGCGCGCACTTAATCTATGCGGAGATGACTACGCGATAGATTTCATCGACGTTCCACAAGACGCCATCATCAAGCAACTTGCGAGTGGTCACGTCGACGTCGCGCTCTCCTGCCTACAGGACGATGCCCCGATCCCAGAGTTAAGCATACTCGCCAGCCGCCAACCGAAGCTCAAATTCGCGTGGAGAATGAATGAGACCGCTGAAAGTGAGCGGCTGTTCGAGGCAATGGTCAATCGGCCATGGGCATTGCCCGAGGAGAGCACAGCGGATTTCGAGTTGATCAAATTGTGGTTCGATGCTGCTGGTCTACCCATGCCGCATTGCCGGGTTGTTACGACCAATACTCAGCTGTTGAAGGCGCTTGCCACAGAGGCAGAATTCGCTGTCGTTCTGCCGACAGAAGAGTTCTCCGGTGTCAACGATGTCCGATGTGTGCCCATCGATGGCGGCGCCTCGCTTCATGTTCTGCTTGCGCGGCGCGACTGGCAACCGTCCTTGGCTCAGACACGGATCGTCGAGTTGCTGTCAAATTCTTTTAGCTCCGCCAGAGAGAGCAATACAGGAAGATAGGTTTGGTTGGTTGCGCGCTGCCGCCGCATCCTGCCAGCGACCGCTACAAGTGAGCGCCGTGTCCGTTACCTATTGCTTCAGACTGGACTCACCGAATACGCGGTTGCGCCCGGATTTTTTCGCAATGTACAGAAGCTGATCTGCGGCATTTAGGTGATTGGAAAAGGATTCGGATGGGTATACCGGAGCCACTCCAAAAGAAGCAGTCACCTGAATCATATGGTCAGACGACTCGATGACAGTCATTGCCACAAACTCGCGAAGTCGTTCGCAGAACGCGATTGCATCTTTCTCATCACATCCCCGCAGGTATAGAGCGAATTCTTCACCACCCAAACGCCCGACCGAGTGTGGCGTGTTCGCGCAGGACTGAGATAGAACGCGGGCGATTGCCTGCAGAACCTTGTCACCAGCATCGTGACCGTAGGTGTCATTGACCTTCTTGAAATGGTCGACATCCAGCATGACAACGCAATCGCGCCCATCATGAAGGTCCATGTTCTGACTATATCGCTCGGCAAGCTCGAAGAAGTGGCGTCGATTCGACAGACCCGTCAGCACGTCGCGTTCGGCCATGGTTTTCAAGCGGCGGATCTGATGAAGTGTCGCGATGTTATTGTTGATCCGACACTGGAGTTCCTCGGCAACGAACGGCCGGTAGATAAAGTCTGAGGCTCCGGCTTTGAGAAAACGAGCGCTGATGCGGCGATCCGTTGAGGCGGAGATACCTATAACTCGAAACTCGCCATTGCATCGCTCCGCAGTGACTGTCCTCGTGAGCTCATATCCGTCCATGTCCGGCATGTGGTAGTCGGTCAACACAAGGTCTATTTGCTCGCGTGCAAGTGTGTTCAGAGCCTCACGACCGCTCTTTGCTTCGAAAACCCGAAAATTGTGCCTTTTGAGGAAGAGTGAGAGCTCTATACGCGCAACCTGGGAATCGTCCACGATCAACACGCCATAATCGCGGTTGCCCAGAACCCGCATCGCCGCGGTAACAACTCTGTTCAAAGACCCAGCATCTTCTTTGACGATGTAGTCGATCAATTTCATTTCCGCATAGTGATCTGCAGCCCTCGGATCATGCGTTGCCGTAAAAATGACGACAGGCAGGCAGGATTGTTCGAAGAAGGACAGTATCTGGTCGCTTTGCGCGTCACGGAGTTGAAGGCCGCTGATCGCACAGTCGAAGCGTCTCTTGTCGACCGCCTCTTTTGCCTCCTGCATGGAGGCGCAATGCACGATCTCGATGTTGAACCGCGTATTGAGTCGGGCTGCGAGTGCAAGCGAAACAGCCTTGGTGTCCTGCAGCAACAGAATTGACTGAGTGGCGAGTTCGATTGGCGCTGTGTTGCCAAAAGCGTTCAAGGGAGTGCCTCTTCATCAATCGAGAGAGTTCGGCGCCAGGGAGGCGTCGAGTTGCCGAACAATATCACTGTCGTAATGATTTGGACGCTGATAGAGCCAACGGAGGGCCTCGCCCGCACTCCAGGACCTCTTGTAAGGTCGCCGTGTGGTCAGTGCATCGAAAACATCGCAGACCGTTGTTATGCGCACCGCCAGGCTGATCTCGGTCCCTTTAAGGCCTGCCGGATAACCAGATCCGTCAAGCAGTTCGTGGTGGTAACGACAAATGTCCAAGGTCATTTGAGAAACGCCGCTGTCCAGAGACAGCAGCTTGAAGCCAGCATCGGGGTGCCTTTGGAGAAGCCGTCGATCCGTGCTGTTGAGCGGCAGGGCCTTGTTCAGCAAAGTGTCCGGTATCTCGATTTTGCCGATATCATGCAACAATCCGGAGAATCCGAGATCAATCACAAGCTCCTCGGTCATGTTCATCCTCTGGCCGACACTCATCATGAGCGTACTCACAGAAACACTGTGCAGGCACGTAGGCTGATCTTTTTCGAGGAGTTCGTTCATCTTGGCGCAGGCACCAGGCGCCTTCTTGGCCTTTTGGGCAAGCAGGCCAATCGTTCGGTCCGATGGTTTTCGAAAGCTATCGGCTGCAGGCTGACTGCTGCCGAACACACGACGAAAATCCTCAAGTGCGGAGGCCATGGCATGTTGTGTTTCGATCTGTGCAATACAGCCAGGCGCACGTTCAGATGCGTCCGGCGCAGCCCTGCTGATCAACACTTTATCACTGCGGGATGGTTCGGATCCGGGTTCAGAAATGCCCGCTGAAGTGCAAGCCCCGTCTGGACGGCGCTCGGGGACGTGGCGGATAGCGTCCGTCAAGCTGGTGTAATTTCGGGTATGGGACCGGGCCGTCATGATCAGGCGGCTTTCGGTGTAATCTGAAGGGGTTTTTCCTCCTCGATTGTTGGAGAGTTAAGCTCTGCCATGCCCTCGATCTGCATGTA
>JAPZUE010000049.1 GCA_027533385.1 Rhizobium sp.
TTCCAGTAATTCAGGAATTTTTTGATTAGTTTAGTCAGATTATTCCTTGATAACTAAGCGGGTTTCTCTTATTTTTGAAAAACACCAACTTTTAACCTCCAAATTAGGTTCTTAATTCAGTTTGTGAGAAATGCGGGTTAAAGCTCTTCTGGGGCTTTCTGTGGCGTTTTCTTTGATCTACCTAAGTCTTCCTATGTACGATCCTCAAAAAATGCCTCAAATCGGCATTTCTCGCCTTCTTAGCAACGAGAGTGGAATGACTGCCCGAATAACCTCCCATTAATAACGAAAAACAGCGTTTCAAGTAGCTGATCTCGTTCGACGCGAAAGCGCCTAAGATCTTTTTAGATCTTTTAAGATCTTTACGGGGAAAAAAACGGTCGATTTTGGTAATTATTTCAGATAGTTATAAATTGCTCGGTGGCACGAATGGTGCTAGTGGGTGGCACGAATGGCGCTAGTAGGTGGCACGAAGGGTGCTAGTAGGTGGCACGAAGGGTGCTAGTGGGTGGCACGAATGGCGCTAGTGGGTGGCACAAATGGCGTGAGTAAATCGTTTTAGAGTTTTGTGACGATATTTGAATTTACTCGGGTAAACGTTGAAAACGAATGATTTGTTGCTTTGAGCTGTTAGTTCTAAACGTCAGTTTATAGGGAAGGTCGCAGCGTTTAATCTCCTTCTTGAAATACTTCGACTCTGCGTTGTATGGAATGATATGTTTAAGCTTCTCTAAACCAATTTCCCACTCGTTCTTAGTTCCCATATGAACGTGAACTAGCTCAAAAATACGCTTCTTTAGTGATCCTGATTCCTCAATCACAGATTTGTCGATTGCTAAAATTCCTCTATCCCTAATCGTATTTATCAATCGTTTTGCGAGACGTATCTTTAGTTTCTTAATTGTTCGGCTTTCGTGCTCAACCCATTCAAACCCCGCGATGCTTTCAAGGAAAATAGTTTTATGATCTGAGGTAAGCGTATTGGTGTGAATAACGTGACCCGAAAGGCGTTGAACTGCCTCTCGTAACCAAACATAATTTTCTTTTTTGTTGTTCTTTCCTATCGCCTTTAGAATTGCGTAGGCACTTTCTTCAATCGTATCGGGATAATGTCCCGTTTGTTGCCCAATCTCTCCAATCTTAGAAATGGCAAATCGTATTATATCGGCATCTCGCTGAGTCGCCATGCCGTAAGTTGCATTTGCAGTTACCTGGACAAAACGCTCGTGTCCCTCACTATCAAAAAAGCGATATTCTATCGGCTCTATTCGTTTTTTCTGGTCGCATGAAAAGAGTGGATTCGCCATTATAAAACGGGCGTTTCTATAACGAGTAAGGCACACTGGCTCTACCGCCTTTAAATTCGCAAGCTTCTCTTTTCTAGAAGTTGTCTGAGCCTTAGTCTGATGCTCCAATGCTATTTTTTGAATAGTTTCTTCTTTTAATCCAAATTTTTGGCAGGTTTCAAGGATTTTATCGATATTTTTCTCTTGCAATCGCTCTTTCTTTGGCATAGTTTTTCCTTGCGTTTGAGTGGTTTGGATGAACGAATAAAAACAAAAGGTGCTAACTTTTGTTGTTCATTCAAACCTCTTTTTTTCGTGCTAACCTCTCGGCTCTTCATCGAACTCCACGACTTGTAATACTAGATCTTTATAGGAGCGGGAAGCCCTTAAAGAGAATGATGCCATAAGCTCTTTTTGAAAACCCGTTGGCGCAGCGAATCGAGTGACCGCCACAGGTTACGTCTTTTGAACCAAGCACAAGTCTTTCTGGCGGTCATTCGACAAGGGGTAAAGACGTTGGAGTGTGAGGCGCGGTCTTTCGCGGCCTCACATAAAAACACTTAGAAGCACCACTTTAAAAGCACCTCAAAAAAAGGGGAGCACCTTAGTTAAGCACTCCCCTCTCTGTTGAGATTAGCGGTTTAAGCCTTGTCAGCTTTCACCGCCCTAATGATGATGCGGCCATCAAGGGGCATGGCATTTAAGGTGACGCTTAGACCGTCTCCGTCCTCGTGTACCCACGCGGCCCCAATTCGATTCCAGTATGATTTGTCTTTGGAGGTTTCTAACACTTGAAAGACTTCAAACTCTGGCTTTCTGACGGTTGTGTTTTTCTTCTTGATCATGGTTTTTTTCCTTTATCAATGCAGTTTACGTTAAAGAAGGAGAGTTACTTTTGGTACCTTCCCTTCAAAAGATTTAAGTTTTGTAAGGAGTTGCCATCAGGGAAGCGCGAAGTTAGGCAATCACTATTTTTTGCACACTGGCGCGAGGAATTTTTAAGAGGCACTCTTAAAAAGGGGAAAAAATACGTGTTGCCTAAGGGAGAGATTGCCTGAAAAACTCGCTGTAAAAATTTAAGTCTTTTAAGGGGAGATACAAAAAAGGGACGCACTTTCTTAGAGTACGAACTGCATTAAGAAAAGGGGAAAAGGGGCATGATGAAAGGAGAATAATGCAAACGGGGAGAAGCTATTTTGAAGGTTTGTAAGGGGAGAAATCGGAGAAAGAAAAAAGGGAAGAAGGGAAAAGGGGCAAGGGTTAAGGGGGAAGGAGGGGGGCGTGTTACCTTTAGCGCCATGTTTTTGGGGAGCCTATTCATGGGCGGTGAAGATGAGGGCTATTAAATCTCAACAGAGAGGGGAGTGCTTAACTAAGGTGCTCACTTCCTCGTTTGAGGTGCGTGGAGAAGGAGTTAGGGCTGATCTAGCCGGGGTCAGCCTGGGGGCGAGGCGACTTTCAGCGTATTTCGCCTTCTTAAAAAGCTGGGATAGGGAAACTGGATTTTCACGGCATACTTGCCATAGCAGAAATAGCCTTCCCGTTCGGCTAAGGTTTGAATCTCGTTGGGATAGACCAGGTAATCGGTGCGTTCCTCGGTGTGGCGGCTGAGGGACTCTCGACCCAGGCCGATCAGGGGCAGGTTGAAGGAAACCTGTTCCCGTTCTTTGCGGGGCTGGCCGATATTCTGGGCGATCCATTCGGCAGCCCTCGGTTCGCTGGTTTTGAGGAAGATGCGGATGTCCGGGGCGGACATTAAGGCTTCTGCCTCCCGGCCGTAGCGCTGCTCCAGTTGAGAGCGCCCTTGAAACCCCAAAACGAAGCGCAGGTTGTATTTGCGACTTTCTTGGATGGCATCCTTGAGGGCTGGCAGGCGTTGTAGGGTGGGCAGCTCGTCCACGAAGCACCAAACGGGCCGGCCTTCCATTTCCAGCATCAACCGAGCGAAGAGGGTATCGAGCCAGAGGGAAATGAGGGGCCGCAGGGCTTTGCGCTCGGCGACCCCCTGGGTACCGATGAAAATATTGCCCCGGCGGTGGCGGGACCACTCGGCGATGGAGAAAGTGTTCCTGCCGCCATCCCGGTCGGGTAACAGGGCCAGCACCGCCACCAGTTTGCCAAAGGCGGAGAGCACCCCGGCCCGCTGCTGGGGGGCTTGGGGGTCGATCAGGTTGGCGAGGGCCGTACCCGCCAGCCGCTGGCAGAGCAGTTCCCGGTCTGCTAACCAGGCGATCAGGTCGCCGTTCCCCCTCCCCTCGGCTTTGAGCTGCATCAGGAGGAAGCTCAAGATCTCGCGGGGGGCTTCGTCCCAGAAATCGGTCCGCCCTTCCTCGCGGTCGGGAATCAAGCTTTCTGCCAGCTTTTGGGCATCTACCTGGGTGAAGTTGCCCCCGCGCATTTCCGAGGCGATGTCCCAGTAGGGGCAGTGGTCGTGGAGCGGGTAGAGCAGCACGTCCCCCCGCTCGGGCCGGGCGTGAGCGCGCCAGAACTCTAGGGAGGGGTCGTAGACGACCGCCCCATCCTCTCCCCGCTCCAGGATTTGATGGAGCAGGTAGTGCTGGAGGGCGGATTTCCCGGAACCCGTATCGCCACAGATCAGGATATGCTTGCGCTCGTCGGGCTTGCGCACCCGCAGCAGGACGGGCGGGGAGGATGGTCGCGCCGTCAGGCGGCTGGGAATGCCGATGCCGTCTCCGTCGATGGTGCGGTTAAAAGCCTTGGGACTCAAGAGGGTACTGCCCTTGACCACGGTCTCCCCGGTCTGTTCCTGTTGCCGGTGGAGCAGTACCAACGCGCCGAAGATGAGGAGGCCGAAGGCACTGAAGCGGCCGAGCGTGAACGCATCCGGGCGCAGGGGGACGAGGAATCGGTCACAGCCAAGGTAGGCGTTAAGGGCCGTGAAAGCGGCGATATAGGCATAGTGGAGGTAACATTTGGCATCGTAGTAGCGACTCCCTTTCATGGCGGACCTCACTCCCGAGCGGGGGAGCGGTGCGGGCCGCGCTCCCGTTGCGGTTCGGCGAGCCGCGCCCGGGCCGCTCGCAGTTGTGCTTGGTACTGGTCGAGGTCGGCGAGGGCGGCTTGGGCATGGGGCGTTGGACTCTCGGCCCGGACGGCCAGTTTCTCCGCTCCCAAGCAGCGCAGTTCCTGTTGGTACTGTTGGAGAGCTTTGATTTCGTCCTGAAGGACGGCCTCGGTCTTGGCCAGTTGAGCGAGCTGCTGCCGCCGCCGCCGCTCTTGTTTGAGGGATTGGCGCGTGATGGCCTTGAGGATGGCTCGATTGTTCGGGTGCTCTAGGTGGGATTTGAGGGCTTGGAACTCGAACTCGACCTGTTTGTAGGTGGCCAGGGCGGCTTGGCACTGCTTTTTTAGTTCGTTCTGATGGGGCAGGAGTCTTTGCAGTACGCGGCTTTTCCTCTGCTGTCCGTGGTGTTCTAACCGCGTTCGAGTGTCTTCAACGTGTTGGGCTGCGGACGCGACTTTTCCTTCCGCCTCAACGTAGGCCGCCCCGCCCAAGGTTCTTAACGCCTGCTGGTAGGCGGCTTCGCGGGAGAGGGGCGGAGGGGGAATGTAGCCAGAGGGACTCCAGCGTACCCCGAGTTCGTAGCGTTTGGCTTTGAGTTGGCTGAGTTGCTGGTAAAGTGCTTGCTTGCGCTGCCCGGCCAGTTCGTACAACTGGGAAGCGGGTACCCAGGTGGCCTGCGGGTGGTCGCGAGTGGCGAGAGCCAGTCGCGCTTTGTAGGTGTCGATCTCCCGCTCGATGGCTTTGAGGCGTTCCTCTCCCTGCCTCACCGAACGGCAGGACTGAACCACCTTGACGATCTCGCTGTCGTCTCCCTGGCGATACTTTTCTGTGGTCAGGGGTCCCATTTTCGGCTCGGGGACGCGATCGCTCCCTTGTTCTTTGAGGCTCCGCAGATCGACCCTTTCCGGCCTGCCAGCTTGAGCTAGGGCGTGATTGACGGACTGCTGCCAGGAGTCCCTCAGCTCGCCGATCTTGGCTTGGCGGCTCCAGTCGCGATCTTTGGCCGCCCCGCCCTTTTCCGGGTGCTGCTGGTTGGCGCGGCTGAAGAATTGTTCTCGGGGGCGCTCGATGCCATCTACTCGGCGTTCGCTAAAGAGGATGTGAGCGTGGGGGTTCTCTTGTCCGTCGAGGGCGGCGGGATTGTGGACGGCGCAGGTGTAGGGAAAGCGAGCGCCCAGTTCCCGCTCTAAAAAATCCTCTAGCAGGTCTAGGCGCTGGGTCGCGTCGAGTTCTCGGGGCAGGGCGCACTCGATCTGGGTATAGAGTCGGGCGTTGGCCCGTTCGTATTCATCGGCCGCCTGCCAGAAGAGCTGGGGGTGGGCTTGAGACCAGTCGGGGTAGTTGTAATGCCCGACGTGTTCGAGGTCGCCCTTGCCTTGGTAGCGGCCCGAGCGGCACAGGTAGGCAAATTGCGCGCTGGCACTCTGGCCCTTCTGGCGGCTGCCAGTTTTTACGGAAAAATGTGAGATCGCCATGACTGCTCCATCGGTTGAGGGGGCGTGGGGGGCATCCCCCACCGCGATTGTTTCTCGCCCTCGATAACTGTTGAAATTCTCCAAGAAAGCTGGTGAGGGCGAGAAACGCGGAATCGCGCTACGCGCCCAATCCAGCAAACGTCGTTTCAGGGGTTATGCAACGATGGCAGCCGAATGGCGCATAACCTAAATGCCAGTTGGCGGAACGATAGCGGTTGAAGAAGGCAGAGAAGGCAGAAGGCAGGAGGCAGAGGGCAGGAGGCAGACGGATGAGTGAGCTATCCAATTTAGAAAGCAGGATTCAAGAACTAGAAACGCAAAAGGAGAAAATCGCGGCGCGGCTGAAGCGGGAGAAGGCGAAGCTGCGCTCCCAAGCCAGCCAGGCTAGGAAGCGGCGCTTGTACGAGGTGGGAGCACTGGCCGAGAAAGCTGGGTTGCTCGATGTGGATGATGAGGCTCTGCTCGGGGCTATGATGGAGATCAAAATGCTTCTCGGTGATGGACCGACTTTTCAGATGCTACAAAGCAAGGGGGCTTCTCTCATCCTGGGTGAAGCCCAATTGCCCGCCCCGACCTCAAAAGGGGGCCGCTCTTGCAGGGCTTGAGGCAATACTGCTCGGATAAGCCTGAAAAGTTGATGAAATAGAGAGTGTGGGGAGTGTGGGGAGAATCAAGAAGTAGTCAGTTTTTTTTCTTCCCTCTCTTCCCCCTCTTCCCTATCCCTGTCTCAACAGATAATCTTCTTAACCGAGCAGTATTGGGGGTGGAGGCGAGAGACCTCACTCTTGGCCGAGGCACTTTCGCGATCGGCAGGCGGTCAAGGGGAGGTAGGGGATGGGGCATCACCTTGACTTGTAAGAGGGCATCTGAGAGTTTCATTGCTTGACCGTCTCCCTCCTAGAGGGAACGGGGAGGAGAACAAACCCTTTCTATTACCTGTGACCACCATGAGTTCTTACCGGATCGCCGTTGCCGCCAGAAAGGGCGGGGTCGGCAAAACAACTATAGCGTGTGGCATCGCCTCGGTTTTGGCGAGTAAAAAATTGCGTGTCCTGGTGATCGATCTCGACCCGCAGTCCAACGCGGCTTTCATTTTGGGGGGAGATCCGACCCAACCGGGGACGGCGACTTTATTGAGCGGCCAGTCACCCCAGCCCCTGGCGATCGATGACTATCTGGCGGTGTTGCCGGGCGGCCCAGAATTGATGAATCACGCCATCCAGCAGCTACACCCGGAAGAACTGGCCGATGCCGTCGCGTCCTTCACCTACGATGCCCTAGTTTTCGACTGCCCGCCGGGCAACGAACACCTAGAACGCCTGGCGCTATTGGCCGCGACATCAGTTCTCGTGGTAACGGACGCCCATCCGCTGGCGTTGCTGGGTGCCGAGCGCGTGCTGGAAGAGCTGATGAGGAATCAGCAGAAAAAACGAAAAGGAGCCGCTCGCTGGGCGCTGGTTCAGTCGCGGATCGATTCGCGGCGCACGATGGATCGGGAGTTCGAGCAAGCCCTGGCGGAGAACTTTCCCAACATCGAACGGTTGAGGGTGCGTCAGGATACCCAGCTTTCCCTAGCTGGTGCTGACAGGACGCCCATCATGACCTACGATCCGAAAAGTCGGGGGGCAACCGACCTGATCGCTGTTGCCGAATGGGGGATCGATGAGCAGACAGAAGAGTAGCGCGGACCGCTTTCGCGCCGCACGCGCCGTAGCGCAGGGGATGGCCGAACAGGACCGCGATGTTGCCAAACAGGCCGTCCTCGAACGGGATCAAAAAATAACCGTGCCGTTGAACCAAATCAAGGGGCGTCAGGAGGACACGCGGCAACTCAACGACGGGCACGTTGCCGCCCTGGCTGAATCGATCGGGGTCTTGGGACTGCTGGAACCCTTGGTGGTCGATCGTCGGCACCGGCTGCTGGCGGGGGGGCACCGGCTGGCGGCCATCAAGCGGCTGCGGGACACCAACACGGAGGCGTATCAGATTCAATTTCCCGACGAGCTGATTCCCGTGCGGGTTATGCCCTTCGATGCCGACAACGACCCGGAGCGAGCCTTGCGCTGCGAAATCGCCGAGAATGAGCACCGGCGGGATTACACTCCAGCCGAGGTGCGCGTCCTGGCCGATCGCTTGCTCCAGGCGGGCTATACTTATCAGAGTCACCGGCCGCGCAAGGGAGAAAAGACGCTGGGGTCAGCCTTGGCGGTGGTCATTGGCAAACATCGCCGCACCGTCAGCCGCTACCTCAACGAATATCTGGGGGAAGAAGGCGACAGGCAAAAAATAACTATGACAGATGTCATAGTTATTAACGAGATTAAGGCATTACGAAAGCTCCAGAAAGGGATGCAAAAGTGGCAGGCGCTGCTGTCGGAGGATGCCAACACCCCCAAACGAGCCGAACTGGCCGCCAAGCTCCCGGAAATTCTCGCGCTGATTGAGGGCGTGCTGGCCGAGGCGGAAGAGACAGAAGAGCAACCTCAAACCTAAAAAAAGGGGCGTTGCCGAATGAGCAGTGGATTGGCTAAGGGGTGGCACTGGTACTCCGATGGGGGAAGCGATGTTAACGGCGCGTTAACATTCTCTCGGATTTGACCATGCGGGACATCAAAAAAAAGCCCTTCCCCTATCAAGGGAAAGAGCTGTCATCGCTTAAGCCGCCATCGCCACCGCCTTCACCGGCAGGGGTTCCATCGGTGCGGCGCTGAATATCCTCAGTGACACGCTGTGGTTGGGAGCGTCGGTGGCTGGTGGTTCGATCCGCAGCGCGCCCTCGACGAGGAGGTAGTTTTCAGCGCGGCGGTCTCGAATGATATCTGCTGCCTGCCCATAAGCTTCATAGGGCAAGGTGATAGCTCCTGCAACTGCACCATTGACATCAGTGCCGGTGAAGTATTGGATCGTCAGCAAGCCAGTGAGGAGTCCTTCCTGGCTTTCCTCAACTGTCCGAACGCGAGCTTTGAAATGTGCGTAATTCATTAATGCCTCCTAAGTGTGCTTGCCTTGTGCGAACGCTAGTTCGGGAATGGCGAGGACGCGATCGCCCCCGCCTCTGTGGTACGTGCTAGAACGGAATCTCCTCCAGGCTGTCCAAGTCGGGTGAGTTCTGAGTTTGTGCCTGGGAAGCTTCCGTAGCAGTCCCCTTGCTGTTTCCCAACAGTTCGATGCGGATGGCGCGGACGACTGGCTTGATCCGTTCCTGTTCGGTGTTCTTGTCAGTCCAGCGGTCGAAGCGCAGTTCGCCGATAATGCCGACCTGGTCGCCTTTGGTGACGTAGTTAGCCAGAACCTCAGCCTGCTTGCCCCATGCTTCCACGGGAAACCAATCAGGGTCTTGGTTCTTGCCCGGCCGGCGTACCGCGAGATTGACCTTCGTGACGACACTGCCTGACTCAAAGTAGCGGGTCTCAGGGTTTGTCCCCGCTCGCCCTACTAAGGTGACGGAGTTGATGATGTTGGCTGTAGTCTTGTTGTTCTGAGACATGAGAGTCCTCCAATGATTTGCTCGGGAACTCTCGCGCTAGCGAGTTCTTAGAAGGCAGGAGAAGGCAGAGGGCAGAGGGCAGGAGGTGGTGATTGAGGAGTTGCCCCCAATGCTTTAGGCCCAAGGGAAGCCGCTTGGGTCGGTAGGTGTGAGAAGGGATGAAGGAATTCCCCTTCTGCCCTCTGACTTGAAAGTCCCACTTTCATGCTTGGCGGTGACCCCAAGTCATGAGGACTGCCTCCTGCCTCCTGCCTTCTACCGAGCAATGTCCCTCCCGCCGAAGCAATCCGGCCGGTAACGTTCAACAAAAGCGATCGCCAGATTTCGATGACAGAACTGCCCGGCTTTCTCCCAGCAGAGGAGCGTCATGTCAACACTGGGGTCGAGACTGTCTAGCCAGGCACGAATCTGGGGCAAGGAGCGGCGCATCTGTTCTCGATAGCGGCTGATGTAGCCTTCTATGTCGATGCCGCCGTTCTTGTAATCGGACAGAATGCTCTGCTCTGGCACGAAGATAGCGAGTTTGCCATCCACCGCTATCTTCTGCGGCTCGGAGCGAGAGATGGAGATGCGCGAGCCATGATGGTTCTCGCTCTGGAAGTAGCTTGCTGAGTAAATCACGGTATCTGGTTCCTAGAAGGTCAGAGATACTGGCGCTAGCCTGGTCTATGGTCTGAAAGCAACCGTCTCCGTGTTCATCACTTCGCAGAGGGCATCTATCTCCTCATCCGAGAGAGGCTCGATGTCCTCGTAAAAGTGAGGGAACGCATTTCGTTCGTCATCGTTCACGGTAGCCTGCCAGTGGCGCAGGGCGGCAAGAATGGTAGCAAGGTCGCGGTCAGTTAACTGATACATAGCGTGTCATCGGGTGAGTTGTACGAAGTATTCGATCAGGCGGGAGTAGAAAACGAAAGCTGAATGGTAACAGCGTCGCCCTAGTGGACGGAGCCAGCCATACAATATGTTGATACTTGTTAATAACTAGCAACAGATTGTATGATAGAAGGATGAATTACGAGAAGCACATCATCTCAAAGGCAAAGAAACTCGGGGTTATTCGACCCCGCGATGTCAGTGCGCCGAGAAACGTGCTGGGTGAACTGGTCGAAAAGGGAGTGCTTGAGCGCACTGGTTGGGGACTGTATCGGCTACCCTCACTTGAACCATCTGAGCATCATTCCCTCGTAGAGATCTCGGCGAGAATTCCTCACGCTGTCGTGTCCCTGCTCTCAGCACTTCAGTTTCACGGGGTAGGAACCCAGAGTCCACATCAAGTGTGGATCACCATCGATGTGAGAGCCCGCAAGCCCCATTTAACATATCCGCCCCTCCGCATCGTGCGAGCCTCTGGTACAGCACTGACCGCAGGGATTGAGTACCATCAGATCGAGGGTCGCCAAGTTGCGATCTACTCAATCGAGAAGACCATTGCCGACTGCTTCAAGTACCGAAACAAGATCGGTCTCGATGTCGCACTTGAGGCACTTAAGGAGGCTTGGGTTGGTCGGCGCCTGAATGTGGATGCTCTGTGGAGATACTCGGAGATCTGCCGGGTCACTAACGTGATTCGCCCGTATGTTGAGGCAATCCAAGTATGAGTGAAGCAAGGAACATAGCAGCATCAGTTCATGCCAGACTTCTGAATCTGGCTCGGGAGCGAGAGATCCAGTTCAACTTAATCCTTCCGCGCTATGGGGTCGAGCGACTGCTCTACCGGCTCTCACGTTCTGAACATTCTTCTCGCCTCAATTCGAGCGTCACAAACTGGGATGCTCCCGATCCCTGGAGATAGCAGATAAAAGGAAGGTGTTTGCTTTATCTGCACGTTATCTGCACACAGCAACTCTTAGGGTATGCAGATAACGTGCCGTTATTGTGCAGATATGATGCCCAAACACACCGTCTTGGTTCCCTGCCCCTTCTGCCGCTGCTTGTCCATCCGCTCGTACTGAGCGAATGCCTCTGGCAGGGACTCATAGGTGACGGAGAGGCCATCCGCGTGCCACTCTGCCACGGACTCTTCAAACCAGATACCCGCAGGGATGAGGTCATGCGAATCCGAACACCCATTGTTGTGCGAGAGGTGAATCGCAATCGCCTGGGGCAAGAGCCGCTCGAACCAGCACCTGACCTCTGCATTGCGCCCCCGCGCCCAGAGGTTAATGTGGGAGATGTCGAGTAGAAGCGGGATGTCGGTCAGGGCATCCGGCTGGGTGCAGAAATCATCGGCACAGAGCCAGTAATTCGTTGCGGGCATCACCTCCAGGCAGACGGGGATGCCGAGCAGCGATTCGAGGGCTTCTCGGTTGCGCCGTATGCCGTCGAGGGACATTTCGCTCCGCAACGGCGGGTGTACGGACAGGAGGCGCACGTCGCGGCTGATGATGCGCTGCCGGTATCCATGCCAGCTATCAGGCTCGGCGATCGAGAAGGGCAGTTTGTGTGCGCCCTCATACAGGCAGCGGTCGTGGAGGACGAGAGGGATGTCAGTCGGGATGAGCGCGAGGTCACAGCGAGTGCCCACAGCGAGTTCGAGGAAGTCGAGCGCGAGTTGCCCTTTGAGCGATCCATAGATCTCAAGGCATTCGGGCAGCGTCCGCTGCCCGATAGCGGTCATGCTCAGTCCAATCATACGCGCCCCCCAAGCTCTCTGGCTGCTGATAGTACCGCATCGCGGATCTGGGCGTTGATGGAAGCAATCTCCTGTTCGGGATGCTCAGGCCGCACCAGCTTCTCGCACCAGAGATCCTCATCGATATCGGGCAGGCAATTCTGGAAGATTAGCTCGTCCCAATCAGGATTCTCATCGCTGTGGGTGTTATTGGGGTCTAGTCGTGTTCTGAGTGCCTTCATCGCCTCATCGCTTACAAACGAGATAGCGACGAGGGAGATGCACCTGACATATCCGCCCTCGTCGTTGTACTCGAAGTCGCCTTGAAAGGTCAGGCTCTCGACCTCCGTGAAGTCGAGCCAGAATTGCAGCAAGGTGCGCTGCGTCTCAGTGCGGTTGAGCAGGGCACTCAAGTCATAGACGGCAGAGGGGAGTTCGAGGAGAGGCATTTCTGGCCTTAGCTCACCTTCTTCCTCGATGTCGGTATCGTCCTCGACCGCATCACCTTTGAAGTTCCAACACTGCTTGGTGGTATCGTACTCGGTGTATCTCTGATTGTGGACGTGGGCGATCCGCTCGTTGGTGAAGTCGAACGTGACCCACCCCTCGCTGCCACTATCTATCTCCCACCCCGGTTCGAGGATGTCCTCGACAAAGAGGGTGAGTACCTTCACCTCGTGCGCGGAGATGTGCGCTGCGAGAGTGGGCGGGTCATATTCAGGAGGGTCGATGTCCCCGCTATCGCCCTCCCCGTAGTATTCGATGAGGATCTTGGTGGCTCCCATTGCCTTGAGTTTGGCAAGGAGAAGCTTTAGGTTATCGGGTATCGTTTCGTTCATGATCCTAATGGGCATGATGTCGCGCCGTACCGGCGCTAGCCGCACCCTCCAGCAAAATGTTAACGCGCCGTTAACATCACTCCCGAAACTCGACCGCTACCGCTCCATCGCTCGTAAGGCGTATCGCCGTCTCCTGACCTCGCGGTAAGAGCCAGCGCAGGTGGCGGTCAACCACCAGGCGGATGCGCTCTTGGCGAGCTACTTCTTCGCAGGAGAGAATTTTGTGCGCTCTTGAAGTCGCCTCTTCCGTGAAATCCTCTTCCTGGGTCGTCCAGCTATCTGAGCTACTGTCGTCGGACGGATAGAAGAAACTCTGCTTGAGCAGTTCTACTAAGCACTCCACCTCAAGGGTGCTGGCCTTGGTTACGAAGAGTGTCACACATTCCATTTCAGACCAGTAGAATACCTCTTCAACATAGAAGGCTATATCGGTAGTAAACGAGATTGTTTCGCTAGTGCCGTCTGAATGAGCGATAGTTGCTGTGACGATAATCCCATCTGGTCTTACCTGTCCAGCTTCAGTGGCTGCCTCTTCGGGGGTCAATGTGCGCTCGCCGAATTGAATCTCAAACGAAACCTCAGTGAGTTTAGGGAGTTGGTCGTACCAGGAATATCCTCGATACTTATCCCAAGCAGCTACGAGATGATGCGGTAGCTCGGCATTCTCGAATCCTCGCCAGAAGGCTTGGGCATCTGGCGGTTCTAAGTCGGCATCGAAGACGATGGTGCGCTCTGCCACTGATACCTCTTCCGCTGACTCCCAATCATCTGGGTTTGCCGTTCTTGGGACGTATGCGCTGAGGGTTCGTGCCGCTTCGGGCAGTTCAAGGCCCAACTCTTTCGCCCGCAGCCAGTCCTGATATGGCAATTGGTGAGGGATTCCGTTGCCGCATTGGAGGGCGATGTACTGATAGATAGCGCGGTGGCACTCTCGTTTGAGGTCTTCAAAGAATTGGTTTCTGACAACCTCCTTGCGGGCGGGCAGTACCAGTTGCAGGTCGGGGCAATCAATGACATCGAGCGATACGGTGAGAGTGCGGTTCCAGCACCACTCCACCCTGGGTAAGTGGGTGTCGATGACGAGTCCGTGGAAGTTGATCTGAGTCTTCCAATGGTGTTCGACCACGCCGAGGGTGAGTCCTGCCCAGGAGTAACGGTATAGTGCTGCTTCTAGGAACTGCTGGCGGGGGAGTTCCTTCCCATCAACCAGTACCGGCAGCGGGTAGTAGAGGGCGCAGGCTTCAGCGATGCTGCGGTAGTTCCGCGCTTCAAATTCGGTCAGGGGAAACGAGATCCGCGTACCTTGGAGGTCATCACCCTGCTCGATCGCCACGTCCTCCTGTCCGCAGAACTTGCGCTCGTTGAGGGCAATCTTCTTCCCCCATGATTCAACGAGGCAGGTGCGACTTGCCAGGGAGAATAAACCGCAGCCTGCCGGGTCTTCACTCGCCTGCATCGTGCCATCCCAGCCACTGCCGCCTAAGTCGATGGCTACACTATCTCGGAAGATGCCAGTACCGTCATCTTCGACGGTCAGCAGCATAGTTGCTGGGTTGTAAGCGATCGCCACATGGGTGAACCCCGCACGTCGCGCATTCTGGAGCAACTCGTTCAAGATGTCCGTGAGGCTGGCATTAAAGAAGTTCCGCGCCTTTTCCAGCAGCTTGGGGTTGATGCCGACGCGGAAAGTGTCGGGGCGCGTTTGTTGGATGGTTTGCGTCATGGATAAACCTCGATGGTAGTGGTTCGTCCATGCGGGGCGGCGCTAGCCGGGGGAGAGGAGGCAGAGGGGGCAGGGGGACTCTCCCCTCTGCGGTAAAATCCACGGTTTGGTATGATTAATATTGAGTAGGCGCCAGCCAGCAACCAGACCGAAAATTCAAAGTAAGTGCGTGAGGGCAAGCTGATGCAAATTACCCTGAACTTACCTGACAGCCTCAGCCAAACCGAAACCTTTAATCAGAGCGATTGGCTCCGGGAAATTGCCATTGCCCTGTTTCAGCAAGAGCGGATTTCCCTCAGCCGCGCCAGCAGAATTGCCGGGATAGAAATCATGGACTTTCAAAAGCTGCTGGCAGAGCGCGGCATTTGTGTTCACTACGATGTGGAAGACTTTGAGCAGGATGTTCAGCACCTGCGTGAGCGGGGCTGGCTATGATCGTCGTCAGCGATACCTCTGCCCTCTCCAATCTTGCCATTGTCGATCATCTCCGATTACTAGAAGCTATTTACCAAACCGTGATTATCCCGGACGTTGTTGCCAGAGAACTAGCAGCCGCCAGCAATCCAACCATTTCAGCCATTCTCCAACTGGGCTGGATTCAAACCCAACCCCTCACCAACTCCCAACTCGCCAACAAACTGCAACAAGAACGAGGACTCGATGCTGGGGAAGCCAATGCTATTGCACTGGCATTTGAGCTACAAGCCGATGATCTGCTTATTGATGAACGCTTAGGACGGCAAGAGGCTGTTCGGCTGGGGCTGTCTATCATTGGTATTCTGGGTATTCTGCTCGTTGCCAAACAAAGAAGCCTCATCCCTCAAGTTCGACCCGTTATGGATGCCTTGATCAACCAGGCTGGGTTTCGTGTCAGTTCTCAGCTATATCAACGTATCTTAGCTCTTGCTCAAGAACCTTAGTAATCTAGTGGGTTCAACGTGGTGGGCTCGGATTCTCCGCGAAGAGGCTCAACCTGTTGGAACATAAAAAAATAGGGGAATGCCCAAACAAGCACTCCCCTTCACAATAAACAACCTTTTCAACAACCTTGTGGCCGTTAGCTATCTCTAAGCTGACAGCACCTGTGCGACAACCTGTACTAATCCTGGCTCTTCTTGTAGCCGAGCTTGGATGTTCCGCCGTAGTGTGGCGACGGGTAGGTTCTTGCCGCTAACCTTTTGAGGCAAACCAACTGCCTGACACACTTTGCGGGCAGGGCCCAGGGGCAATCTATCGAGATCGATCCCTTCAAGAGCAGCGAGATGTGCCGTGCTGGTTGACTTGCCAACCTTTTTAGTCGCCCGTCCGGTGGGTTTCCGGCGAGTTGGTGCAGAAGAGCGGTCTTGAATATCTGGGTTAGTTTCGATTGTTGGTGGCTGGCTCTCTACGACAGGAGCGTCAGCAGGAGTGATTGTTGCCTCGTCCATCAGAGCGAACGCCTCCTTAAGCTGCTGCTCGATTGGCTTTGGCGTTTCCTGTGGTGCTGGACGGTGCTGGTGGCAGCACAGAAATGAGAAGGTTGCGAAGAAGAGAAATACTTCTAAAACCATCTGCTCAAACATATCTAAAAACCTCTATCTTTTTGACGTGAACGTGCGTGGTTTTGTGGGGCAGAGGGGGCAGAGGAAGCAGAGGGGGCAGGGGAGGAAAACATCCTGTGCCTTCATGGTTGAGGTGCGGTTTCTTCTTCCTCTGCCCCTCTTCCTCCCCTGCCTCCCCTGCCTACAGCTTCCTGGCAACGGCAAGGAAGTGAGCCACCTCCTCTCCGGTGAGGGGAGGCTCAAGGGAACTCGCCGATACATTGAGGTTGACCGGGAGCGGCTTCCAGCGATCGCCATCTAGCTTGGCTCGCAAGCAGGCTGATGTCTCACCGATGCGGCGCAGGGTGAGGACTTGGTTGCTGGCGAACCAGATCTCGTGCTGGGCACCCTTGGCATAGCCGCCTTTGCGGGCTGCGAGGGCGTGGAGTGTGGAAGCGATAAGGGCGGTGCGGTCGAATTGAATGCGCTTGGCTGATTCAAGAGCCTCACGCCTTTCGAGCGCGAGCTTGGTTAGCGAATTGGCTCGCTTGTGTGGCTCACAACTCGCTCTCCCTTCAACCCACTTCCACTCGATCGCGTGGTTCTCAGTGAGACACTCGAACCGCTCCCACAGATCTCCGTTCTTCTTCCTTGTCCACTCGCCCGTGACGGTTTTTCTCAAATATCCCGATTCACTAAAGACGCGAATGGGAAGGTCGGTACGGCAATCGAGGACTGATTTTACGCCCTCGATGACGGCGACCAATTCCATGCGATTGCTGGTGGTCTTTTCTTCCTGAGCAACACCTAAGTACTCCAGGAGCGTTTGCTCTTGGCGTTGCAGGATGAAGCCCCACGCGCCAACGGACGGATTGCCACTACGGGCTCCGTTTACAAAGACTGATAACATCCTTCTTCTACTCCGATGCGACTGTACTATTGGTCATGGGCGTTTTCTCGCCTTCTGTGGCAAGGCCGCCGCTAGGGGGCGAGATGCTTGGGGAAATCAGGAGCCTCTGAAGCTCGCCAGCACTGCGAGTTTCAGAGGCAGGCGCTCCCGTTCTAACCCGCGCTTGCACTGGTGCTGGAGGTCGTGCAGGGCGACGAGGAATCCCGATAAGTGCTTGAATTCTAAGCTCGCAACCTCTTGACTCAGGTAATAAATCTGATTGGGATTGGCGATACCGGCAAAAGCGGCAATTTCATTGCGGTCAGCCTTTCCGGCATCGAGGGCAGCCCTTACCTTGAGCCACCGTTCACACTGAGCAACAAGAGCGCCGAGGATTTCAAGCGGGTGGATATTGCGCTGAATGAGCCCTCGACAGATTTCAATGGTGCTGGCAGCATCGCCTGTTCGCAGTGAGTCCGCCATCTGGAATGCACTCTGAGCGAGGTTCGGTATCAGCACCTGGAGCGTTCCGAGGGTAACGGTAGGGGAATAGGTGGCGAGCAGTTCGAGTTCCTGCTGCATCCGCCCTATATTGTTGCCGACAGCTTCAACGAGGTAATCGAGACAATCCGTTGTCAGAGTAAGACCCAACGAGCGAGAGCGGCGCAGTGCCTCGGCAGTGAGTGCCTTGCAGTCCCAGTTGGGAATTAGGTCGAATTGTTGGCACTGCGCTTTAGCTTTGAGTGCCTTGGCAATCCTTGTCCGCCCGTCGAGGGATTCTACTTCGAGGATGAGCGGATTGGGCAAGTCTGGACTGGTACATTTTAGTATCTCCTCAGACTCCGACTTGAGACACTTAGCGGAATAGACGGCAGCGATCTTGCCAAAGAGAGCAGGTGTCATGGCAGCAGCAACAGCGGCACTTAACTCGCCATCAATGAAGACTTCCCGTTGAGCTTGCTGTTGTTTGAGGATGGCGGCGGTGGCTTCCTGGACGCGGAAGCGATCTGAACCTGTGATGAGGTAGAGCATAGTAGATTTCTGCCTCAAATCACAGCAGGGCGAGCAGTGTGGTCAGAAACCAGAGGCTGCTATTGTTCGAGGTAGCAATGCGCCGCTCCGCATCTTCGAGATAGTGGAGGCTCTGCTTGAGGTACTCCAACTCAAAGTTCCCCGCAAGTGCTGTGAGATCTGTTCCTTGCAAGGAACTGTTGCCCTGATACTTGTCACTCGAACACCCCAACTTGAGTGCCATCAAGTCCCCCCAGAGGGCGAGGAGTGACTCGAAGCAACGGTATATCTCCATGTTACGCTCGCGAATCTTCTGGGCATAGGCGACGACTCTGTAGGCATCTTTACTGGCGATCGCTTGAGCGATGAGGTGCAGTTGTTGCGGGGAGAGGTCGCCGAGTGCTTCGTACACCTGGGCAATGCCAACTGGTTTGCCTTCAGCTCTGGTGGTGGACAGTTGGTAGAGGAGTTGAATGGCATCGCGCATCCCGCCCCGGCTGCTGGCGGCAATAGCTCGCAGCACGCCCTCTTCTACGGCAATCCTCTCACGGCGGGCAATGTCGGTGAGACTCGCTTCGATATCACCCGCACTCATCGGCTTGAACCGCAGGTGCAGGCAGCGGCTGGTGATGGTGTCGAGTAGCCGGTGTTCCTCGGTCGTCGCCAACACGAATAGGGTATTCGGGGCGGGTTCTTCCAAAGTCTTGAGAAACGCATTCTGCGCCTGTGCCGTCAACATATGGACTTCATCGAGGACGAAGGTGCGGAAGCAGCCTTGGATGGGGGCAAGCATCGAACTGGCAATCAACTCTCGTATCTGATCGACTCCGTTGTTGGATGCAGCATCGATCTCGATGACATCGAAGCTGTTGCCTAGTTCGATGGCTTTACAGGCTGGACACTCCCCGCAAGGGGCCAGTGTCGGCCCGTCTTCGCAGTTGAGGGACTTCGCAACAATGCGGGCAGTGGAGGTCTTCCCCGTGCCTCGCGGCCCGGAGAAAAGTAAGGCGTGGGGCATCTTGCCCGAACCGATCAGGTTGGACAGGCTCTTCTGCACGATCTCCTGCCCGTAGAGATCCTTGAGAACTTGGGGGCGGTATTTGAGATGCCAGGGAATGAATTGGTTCATGGGTTTGCTCCGGTATGTTAGGGCAAACCCGCGATGCGCTAGCATCTGTCAACGCTCATGAAGAAGCATTGGATAGGTAGCTGAAAGTATTACGGTTTCTGCTGGCAGGGGAGAACCAATCTTAATTGGACATAATTGGACATAATCGGACATAATCGGCTCATTAATTGGACATGACAGTTTCTCCAGTTACCCCTCAGTCTCGCCCCCTTCCGTTCCCTCATCACTCCCCGTACTACTTTTACCCTGTCGCTCCAGCACTTCAAGCACTTCCTCCTCATTCTCTGTCAGGCGCGCCTCAGTTGCGTAGAATTTGAGCAGGTGTACCACCAGAGCCTCATCGGAACGCTGCTCATGGAGCTTGGCAAGTCGCCCGACGAGCTGGCGAGTCTCATCTTCTACCTCCGCCTTTAGACCGGCGGGTTCGAGGTGTTGGATGCCTACCAGCCGCTCTCCCAGTGCAGTTTCGACGATGAAGCTAAAGGAACTGGCTTCCTTCACGATGGCCAGGTGCCCGCCCTGCCCCGCCAACTGTGGGTTGTCCTTCACGCGGATGCGAGTGAGATCGCCCACGGCGAAGCGGGGAGCCTCATCACTGGCTGACCGCTGCTCGATCTCCAGTACGGCTTGCCTCACGGCTGCTGAGGTCGGGGTCTTCTCCCCTGCCAGGTCAACGGCAATCTTCCACGCTTCAACCTGCTCCTCTTGGGTGAGCTTTACCAACGGACGGCACTGGTACTCGGTAGTGGGAAGCGATGTTAACGGCGCGTTAACATTTTCGCGGATGTTCTCATACACCTGGGCGGCTCCCATGAGTTGATAGAGGCGTATCCGGCTGAATCCCAGTATGTCCCTGGCATACTCCTCGAAAGTCCTGTGGGTGCTGCGGAACAATTTCCGGTCTCGCAGCTCCCGCAGCGCGACCCCGGCCTGGTAGAAAGAATCGACGATCTGCTTCTCAAGCCGTTCTCGTTCCTTCTGTTCATCCTCCGATAGTTCTGTCGGCTCTTCCGCTAAGAGATCGCCCGCATCTTCGGCGACGACGAGCGCCTCTTCGACGACAATCGCCTCGACCGCTTCCACGGGAGCGACTTCAACGACCTGCTCCTGCGGCTCTGCCACTACCTCCCGAACCTTCTTGCGTCTTGCTACCACTCGAAAAACCTCTGCTGTTACAACTTGTCGCTCTTGATTGTACCGTGACCGAACTGCGGCCACTGTCAATCGCCGTGAAAATGGCCCTCCTCAGATTTGTGGATAATGTTGTCTATACATCGACATAAATATGGTGATTATTATCCATGAGCAAAGGCAAGGTAGCCGAGGCAGCATCAGAAAGAGCGGCGGCAAGTCTGCAAATATCCCCCTAAAATTCCCCCTCCGACGGCGGCAGGGGCCGAACCAACTCATCCTCCTCGAACCAGATCAGTTCTCGCGTTCCCCGCGCATAGCGGATGCCATAGAGCCAGTGCGGTGCGTCGGTGAGGACTCCGCTCTTGCTGCGGAGCTCGACTAACTCCAGTGCGCTGATGCAGAAAATGTCGAGACCTTCCGAGAAGTCGATGTTGTTTTTGAGGCAGTGGTCATACTGCTCCCTCACGGCTACCTCCTCACAGAACGTAAACGCAGGATCTGGAATCGCGTATTCGTCGAGGTGGTGGGTGCGGGGGGTGAACTCGATGCGGATGCGCTGCTCTACCTCGGGTTCGCTGTAATCGTACTCAACGTAGGGGATGCCAAACGCTTCAATAGTCTGTCGGGCGTGCATAGTTCGTTCTCCTTTTAGATCTCGAACTGTCCCGCGCTAGCGGCGAAAAAAAGGCAGGAGGGAGCAATGCTGCTCCTGTATCCTGCCCTATCCCGCCTGTCGAACCTTCTCTATCACCTCGATCGCCTCCTCATTGGCAGGCACGAACGCCCGCAGCCGGTGTTGGATGTATTCGCCGAATGCACCCACTGATTTGAGCCACTGGTACTCGCTATGACCGAGGAACCCGACGATCTCGAGGCGGCGCTGCCCGGCAACGGTACAACTCCGCAAACTGAGCTTCTGGGTGAGCCGCACCGATTCCTGGCGTTCCCACACGGCATGGAAGATTTCTCGGGCAGTGAGCTGGCAAGTCATGCCAAAGGTTTCAGCGACCGATTGCATGACCTCTGGCGGCACCATGCGTCCGAGCAACCGCTCTCCTCCATCCGTTTGCAGTCGGTATATCTTCATGCAGCTCGGGTCGAGTTTGTTCCAGATCGGTAACAAAAGCCCGGTGATCAGGAAGAAGGTGTCGGTGACATATTCGGGAATTTCGCCCACCTCCTGATTCCAAATCGCTAAGAACTCATCCTGACGCGCTTCCCGCCAGTGAGAGCGTTCGTAGTCCTGTTTGGCTACCTTCTCGTTGCTACTAGGGCGCACCAGGTTGACGCGGCGGATGAGAGCGCCACTGTCTGCCATGAGGCTGTTAGTGGGCAGCACTATGGCAGCGCGTTCAGAGCGTTCGTTGATGGCGAGGATTCCCCCTTGGGCGATCGCCTTCTCGATGGCTGCCACGCCACTGAGGATCTGAGCCTTCTGCTTGCGCTCAATCTTGACTGCATAGCTAATCGCCCCGGTCGTCGGGTGGCGGTAGATCTCCATCCGTTCGAGGACGCGGAAGCTCTCTGCCCGCAAGGTTTCGACCCCGACCTCATAGACTCCAGCCTCGATCGCTTCCTCAACCTTGGTAGCAATCCGCACCTCCAGTTCATCAAAGATGCGCCGCTGGTCATCAAGGCGCATTGCCAGGCAGCGGTTGAGGAACTGGGACATCGGCGGCAAGTCCTCCTTGAAGTTCCCCTCATCGGTAGCAAGTGCCAATCCCGCGATCTCTTGAAACCGCTCCAGGGAACAGCCCTCCACCTGCCCCTGGTAGAGCGCCGTATAAAGCTGGCGCAGGGCAGCTTTGGCGTAGAGGGACTCCAGGTTGTCCTCCTCTCGAAACAGCCCCTGCCCTCCGGTCTTGCGCTCCCCTTTGGTGAGGGCACCGAGGGAATCAAGGCGGCGGGCTACGGTACTCGAAAAGCGTTTTTCACCCTTGACGTTGGTCGAAATCACGCAAAATACTGGCGGTTGCTTCTGATTGCTGCGGTTAGTGCGGCCGAGTCCCTGTACTGCTATGTCCGCTTGCCACCCAGCTTGTAGGAGGTAATGGCGGCGCAACCGCTGATTGGTAGCACCCAGATCTGAGTGGTAGCTTCGACCTGTACCCCCAGCTTGGGAGAAGACGAGGATGCGCTTGCGGTCGCTCTGGAAGGCATCAGTCTCAGCGAGGTTGGCGGTAGCGCTGCGCCGCTGGAGGACGAGCCGGTCGCTGCCTTCGCGGACTTCGCGGATGATGCGCTTACTGCGCCCCGTTACTTCTGCCACCTCCTCGTGCCCGAAGTGCTGGATCAGTTCGTCTAGAGCAGAGGGGATTGGTGGAAGAAGTGCCAGCCGTTCGATCAGCTCGTCGCGCTGGCGCACCGCCTCTCGGCTCAAGACTGGGTTCCCGTCCGCATCAACTACAGGGCGCGTCCGCTCCACCCCCTCATCGTCAGTCCAGACCTCGTGAAGCTGCACGGGGAAGGCATTCCGCAGGTAATCGAAGAGGTATTCTCTCGGTGTCAGATCCACCTGGATGTCATCCCACTGGGAGGGCGATATCTCCGCCAGCCGCCGGTCGAGCAGTGCCTCATCGGTGGAGACCAGTTGCACCACCGCCGCGTGTCCCTCAGCTAAGTCCCGCTCGATCGCCTTGATCAGCGAGGGGCACTTCATCGAGGTGAGGAGGTGGTTGAAGAACCTTTGCTTTGCTCCTTCAAAGGCAGAATAGGCTGCGGATTTTGCCTGCCCGTTGCGAGCCTTGCCTGATTCGGAGAGCACGTTGGTGGCAGCTAACGCTTCGCCGATGTGCTGGTGCACGATCTGATAGGCATCGGCGTACTGGTCGTAAATCGCCTCCTGCTCTGGGGTGAGTTCGTGTTCGGCGACCTCGTAGCGCACCCCCTCAAAGGAGAGGGAACGGGCCGCGTACATTCCGAGCGCCTTGAGATCCCGCGACACCGCTTCGAGTGCGGCGACTCCGCCCATCCCTACCTGGCTCAAGAAATCCTCGCGGCTGCGGAAGGGCATATCGGCTGTCCCCCAAAGTCCTAGCCGCTCGAGGTAGCTCAGGTTCTCCAGCTTAGTGGCTCCCGTCGCTGAGACGTAGAGGATGCGGGCATTGGGCAGTGCCCGTTGCAGCCGCAGTCCCGCAATTCCCTGCTGGGATGCTTTCCTGACTCCCCGCCCTGCCTTCTCACTGGCTGCATTTGCCATCGCGTGGCTTTCGTCGAAGACAATGGGCGCGTCACTTCCTTTACCGAGCCAGCTTACAATTTGCTCCAGCCGTGATGCCTTCCCCTCCCTGCCATTGGTTCTGAGGGTGGCGTAGGTGGTGAACAGGATGCCTTCGGAGAGGGCGATCGCTTCGCCCAACTTGAACTTCGACTGCGGCACGATCTGGTTCTCATCGCCCCCCTCCAGCAAGAGTCCCCCAGTTACCCCGTCGGGACTATCTTCCAAGCGGTTGTAGAGCTAGCGCCGCCCGCCTCCGCGCTCGCCACCCTCGCCAACGGCACGGCATTGGAGATCCGCCAGGTCCTCAAGTACGCCCACGCGGGCAGGCAATTCGAGACAGCCCCCGTCTCCCTGGCGCTCGCGCCGTCGCGGCAGGGACTGCTGGTATCGCTCGATGGCGCTCCCCTGGGCCTCCTCAGATCGGAAAGTGCTGCCGCAGTCCACAGGCAGTACGGGGCACAACTCCTGCGCGGCCAGCCCCTCACTCTTACCGCCGCCCTCACCTCGGCACCGAGCAACGCGGCGCTCCTCCGCGCCGACCCGACCAGCCTTCGCACCCCCTGGCAGATCGAAGCGCGGCACCTGGGCGAGGAACGCGAGAGCGGCAGGGCGCGGGAACTGGTACGAGAGGGACTGCGGGAGCAGTACGTCGCCTATGTGGCCAGAGCCTACGAAATGAACCCGCACCTCTCCTTGGGCTTCGAGTTAGATGTCGAGGTAGCACAGGCAGCTCAGGCTGACGGGCGCTCGTTCAGGGAGATAGCAGCCCTCCTCAGCACGAGCGACACCCTGATCAGGGTGCGGCCCGAACCCGGCTCCCCCGCCTGGTACTCCTACGAGGGGCAGGCGAAGCGGTACGTGTTGGATGTGCTGCGGGCGAGCGATGCGGGAAATGGGGAGCGATCTCCCCTGTCCCCTGCCGAGCCACACCTCCACGACACCTACCGCAGCTATGCCGAGCGCGTCCGCCGCGCCAACCCCTACGTCGAGGGCGGGGTAGAACTCGACCGCCAGGTGGCAGATCTGGCCCGCGCCGATGGTCGGAGTCGGGAGGAGGAGGAGGCGATCCTTCGGGCGAGCAGGGAGGTGCTCGTGCGGTGAGTTGGGATTCCTCGTTTTTGGTCAAGTTCTGAGTACGAATGAGCGGCAGAATGCTCGGCTTGACTTTATGCCAATTTGTCATATACTCTAATTATGATCTGGATAGTTCTTTACCACGATGAGTTCGACGCTTGGCTGAACGAGCAAGATGAGAGCTTACAAGATGCGCTCTTGTTCTCCATCGAGCTTCTTCAAGCTGAAGGACCAATGCTCGGGCGGCCCTATGTTGATACCGTCAAAGGGAGTAAGTACCCGAACCTGAAAGAACTTCGGGTACAGCACAGGGGGGAGCCGTGGCGGGTTCTCTTTGCATTCGACCCAAAACGAAGAGCGATTATCTTGCTTGGAGGGAATAAGACGGGAAGCGGTTCCAACTGGTACAAGGAAAATATCCGTATCGCCGACAAGAGGTTCGAAGAACACCTACGCACCATGAAGGAGGAGGGGAAATGATTAGTCACGAAGAGAAAATGGCTTCGCTGTCCCCAGAAAGGAGGGCACGCATACAAGCACGCGCCGAGGAGGCTCTGAAAGAGATCCGAGCGATTCGAGAACTTCGCTCCCATCTCGGTCTCACGCAAGAGGAGTTTGCCGAACGAGTGGGAGTATCTCAGTCGCGAATCTCTCGCCTAGAGAATGGGTCACGGAGTCTTACCTTCGAGGACTTTTCAAACTTTGTGCGTTCACTTGGTGGAGAGTGGGATCTCACCGTCAAGCTTCCCGACTTCGGAGTCATTCAGATTGTAGGAAGTTCTGATTTCCCAAATGAACAGAGCGACCCACAGAGTTAGTGATCCGACCTACCCACAGAGTTGGCTCAATTCAGCCTGGATGTAGTCCAGAGAGGAGACCTCGGACACCTTGGGTGGGTTGGCAGAGCGATCGCGGCGGACGAATGTTAAGAAGGCACTCTCTGGCATCCCCCAGACTTTTACCTCCCAGTTGTACTGCCCCTGCGTGAACCGCTTCGAGGCACGCACGGCAACGTCTTGGCAGTGGCGGCCCGCGATTCGCCCGGCGAAGGCTTGTGCCTCGCTCCGCTCGCGGAAGGCGAAGTAGTAAACGGTCTCGAAATTGAGGGCAGCAATGGCGGCGCACCGTTCTGAATACTGATGCCAGAGGAATCGCTGCCGCTGCCCTGAACGGGTAATGTCCTTGGAATAGAGTGGCCTGGTTACTTTCTGCATGGCGCAACACCTCGTCAAATTGTGGGCGGGGGAGGCGCTAGCATGAGCGATGCACTACTGGGTTCATTTCAGTTGAGAAATAATCTTAGTTGAACCGAAGTTCCCTTCGGTAAGAGGTTCAAGGTGCGGCAGGCGAAAGTATAAGACTCTCTTCTCGCCTCGGGGAAGATGGCAGCAGTGCCGTGCAGCACGAGCGCATTGCCGACCTCTTCAAGGATACGGCAAACAGAAGCATCATCTCGCCGAGAGGCAATGATGCGCCCCAATTTTGTTGCCGATTCACGATAGAGCCGCTCGGTAAAGGAGCAGTGCTTCTTCCACTTTTTCCCAGCCACACCAAGCTCCGCATTGAGGGCAAGCAGTTCCTCAAAAATCTCTGCCCGCAAATTCGTTAGGGGATTCATGGGGGATTTCCAGTAAGAGTGGAAAGGTAAGGGTGTCAAAAGGCGAGGGGGATGGAGAGGGCGGCAGCACACAGGAAGTGCCGCCTCGCCTACAACTCAGAATGGGACATCTTCGGCGGGCGGATACCACGGGCAACTTGCACTGTCGTAGTACACCTCGCAGGTGTCGCCCTCATAGACCGGCCAGCCCGTCTCTGGGTCGTACCCGATTAAGATGGGACTGCATTCGAGTTCGTCAATCCAGTCGCCGCGCCCTGCTTCGAGATACAGCACAGAGGAATCTCCTTGATTGATGGGTGGTGTTTGATTTGCGTTGGGAGGACGCTCGCCCTTAGCAGGGATGAGTTCTCAGGAGAACGGGGGGAAATGTTAACGGCGCGTTAACATCTCCCGTATTCCGTCAGCGAATCTGCAAACTAAACTCCACCTCGCTGCTAAACGATGCCCAAGGCAATTCCGATTCCTTGAGTACCTTACGAATTTCGGTGAGGCAAGGTTCACAGGTAATCCGCACGAAATGTTCGGGCAGTTCTTCTGGGGCGCAATGGAGGATGAGCTTGGGTGGCTTCTTCCGTACCGAGAGCTTGGCGTAAACGCCTTCAATTTTGAGGCGTCCGGTGCGTACCATCTCATTGGTCAGGTAACGCCGTAGTGCGGTAGCTCGGTTTTCTGCCTGCGTTGCCAACTCTCGCAACCTGCGGCTCTCCTCTTTACGGGCTTCTGCTAAGGCTTCGATGTGACGGATAAAGCCAGCCACATGAGCTGCCTTCTCATCGAAGTTCGCTCCCGCTTGCAGCCATTCATTCAGGGCATAGGCGGCGCGAACATCTTTCTGGGCTTCGGTTAGGTCTTCAGCATCCAAGATGTCGGCGATTATCCCTTCAAGCTCATTCAGGGCGCTACCGATCTCCCAGAGTTTGGGCAGTGCTTTCTCTTTCCGTTCGGGTTCAGTGGGTTTGAGTGCGTACATGGCGGTGTCCTCCCTAGAAGTCAATGTCATCGGTATAGGGTGCAAGGGCAATGGCAGCGCGGTCGAAGGTTGGATCTGGTTCGCCATCATCAGGAAGCGATGGCTCGCCAACTGTCTCGGCTCCGGGTGGTGCGGTCTCATCGCCTACCGCGCTACTGCCGAAACCTTGATACTGCTCGAACAGGGAGCGGATCAGCTTGCCCGTCTCGCTCTCTTTCGGGATGAGCCACGACTGGAGCGGTTCGCTCACCAGCGTGACGGTGCGCTCGTGCCGCGCTACCTCTTCCACGATGCCAGAGGAATCGGCGGTTGCTTTGGAGCGGCGTTTGGGGCAGACAAAGGGGGCTTTCCCCTTGTGCAGCCCCAGTTCGATGGAGAGCGCCGTGCGGGAAATCGCACTATCACTCAGTTGCACTCCTGACACGTCCGCGTACTCTCGGTAGGCCAGATCGACTTCAGAGCGGAAGGCGCGGAGTTCCTCCCCGATGCTGCCACCAGGACCCCGGCCCAAGCCGAGGCTCAAGGGGACATCGTGCAGCGGTTGGTTGTCTTTATCGAGGAGCAGGATTAGGTAGCGGGTGCGGAAGCGATAGGTCTCCTTGTCCGCTTCAGCCTTCAGTCCGAGTGCGGTTAGGGTGCCACCGCGATAGGCAGCGCCGAGGGTGCGCCACCCGTTACTCGACTTCTCCTGCACGTCGATGCCGTTGCTGCGGTGGATGACGGCTAGGCGGACGCGCTTGGCGAGCCAACCCTCGACGGTGCGCTCGTTCCCCTCATCGCCGAAGGTGACTTGGACGGGGGTGAAAGATTCGTCGGGCGTAAAGTTGACCTTTTGTGCCTGGTCATTGGGAACAAACAGCCCCCAGTGACAGCTATCGCCCAATTTCTTGAGTTGAGCCAATGGCAGGTTGGGCGGGTTGAGAATTTGGCAGAAGGCAAGCGAATTTAAGGGTACGGTCTCCCCGTCGAATTCGCCGCGCAGATCGGTTGCGACAGTCATGGTCTTCCTTCCCTCTCGGTAGGGTGTTGTTGTCTGACACGAGGGTCGCTAGACCCGTGAAGAGCTATCTGACTTTTCACGGGATCTTTTTCGTTCAGACGGGAGGGGGGAGTGTGGGGCGTGTGGGGCGTGTGGGAAGATGGAGGGAGAGCCTCGGAATTAAAGAAGATGGAAGAAAAAGAAAAAGGGAAAAAGTATTTTAGAACCCATGAGGATTTAGCTATTTATCAATTAGCATTTGAGACAGCGATGAACGTCCTTCGGAGGTGTGGGAAGTGTGGGAGGATTAGGGAGGGAGGGAAGAAGTTAATTCAATCCCAGAGTGCTCCTCTCTCTTCCCACACCTCCCCCTCTTCCCATCCTCCCCACGCTCTTGAGCGTCGTTCTTCTCGCTCAGTCTGTGCTAATCTAGCAGAAGCTTGGAGAAAACGGAGGTATAAAGCCGCTTTTATGGCTAAGCTAAATGATTGTGAAGCAGAAGCCGCAGAAACTCAAGTTTGGTTAAAGTTTGCTGTGAAATGTCAGTATCTCACGGTCGAACAAGGAAGAGAACTCTACGGAACTTACAATCAAGTCCTGAGTGGGTTAGTAAAGATGATTACCCATCCAGACGATTGGTTACTTGACTAGCTCCCCACACCTCCCACACCTCCCACACTTCCCTCCCTCATCACCGCCAGAAAGCTCCTTTTTCTTTGGTCCGGGGTATCGAATCTACTACGGCGTTGTCGGGAAAAAGATCGTGCTCATTCTGACCGGAGGAGCCAAGAAGGGCCAAAGTAGAGACATTAAAACAGCCCAAAGATTTTGGGCTGCTTATCAAAAAGAACAGGGAGGTGCCTGAACCTATGCCAGCTAAGAATTATCGAGAAGACCTACTCGTAAGACTTTCCGATGCACACTACGCTTCCCAATACCTCAAAGCGGCATTGGATGAGGCACTTCAAGATGGGAATAGGTCGGCGTTTCTTTTGGCTTTAAAGAATCTCGTGGACGCAACTGGCCCCGTTCAAGAGGTGGCAAGTGAGGCTGATGTATCGAGACAACATCTTTACCGTCTCTTAAGCGGAAAGGGAAACCCGACACTAGAAACCCTTGCTTCCGTGTTAGAAGCAGTTGGTTTGACCATAGATTTTAAACCCACTGCCAAACCCATGTAACTTCGAGCCGCCCTTTTCAAAACCCGTTGACAAGGCGTAAGCTTTATTAAAAAACTCTCCCCTTACCATCGATAAGAGGAGAGCCAAGGGTAGCATTATTAAGCGGCTTCAGCATTCATTGCAGGCTGTAAACCATAGAGGTAATCAACCGCTTGGCTTGCTTGAGACGCTGCCGTGAAGATGGCCTTCTTATCGCTTTTGAGGACTTTCAACCAGCTATCGATATACGCTGCATGGTCGGGGCGAGGATCTAAGGTGATGTTGAGACTCGCACACAAGAATGCTGCCCCTAACTCGGCAATGAGTTCTTCCATCGCATACGCTTCATCACCGAAGCGGTTTGAGAGGTTCCTATCAAGCCGAGTTTCACTTCCAGACCAATGGACGCATTCATGGAGGAGCGTCGAATAGTAACTCTCAGTGGGCGTACTCGTTGTTGTTCCCTTAAACAGTGCCTTCTGAGGGATGTGAATGGTATCGGTGCGCGGGCGATAATACGCTTTTGAGCCACCGTGAATCACAATTGCCTTGGTAGCCTTCACAAAGTCTGCCACTGATTGAATCACTTCAACCTTATCTTCATGAACCGGGGGTGTTGGAACAGAAAATCCATCCACCTGCTCGGCGTTAAAGACAAAGCTGGCGCGGGCAAGTAAGAGTTTTCCTGGCTTAGAATCCCCATCGTTCTCCACTTCACGCTCAATTTCCTTATAGAACACCACAAGGCTCGCTTTCTCACCTTTTCTCACTTGAGCGCCACGGGCTTGCCACTGCTTGTAAGTTCCCCAGATATTGGAGGAGTAGCACTCTTTCATTTGAGAAACCCAGAGGGAGAGGATGTTAACCCCTCGATAGGCGTTCTTGGAGTGGACGTTGACTGGCAACGTTGTGGCGGACTGACGGTTCCACGGCATCTCGAACATTGGCGCTCCTGCCTCAATTGCAGCCACAATGCGGTCAGTTACGGTTTGGTAAATGTCACTTTTGGTTTGTCTATCTGTCATCATTTATACTCCTTAAAACTGTAAGGGAGCCCTATTGCCCCTTCTCGTAGCGAACTAGGAGGCATGCGGGGTAGGAGAGCATTTGAAAACCCCTGATAAGGGGCCGCCCAAAGGGCGGGTGAAAGGGCGAGTATTTTTTTGGAGCGCGAGGAATTTTAGGGGAACCCTGAAAGGGGAAAAAAATAAGAGGCCGAACTTTTCAAATGCTCACGCCGCATGCGATGGTTCGCGCGTTTGAGAGAAGGGGGATAGGGGACGAAAGGTGAAGGGGATGAGGGATAAAGGGAAAGGGGGAAAGGTAAGCTTCAAATGCCACTGAGGCGATTGTTGTGGCATAAACTTGAAAAGTGGCGGCGATTGCCACCACTTAAAAGGCTTAATATTCACTTGGTAGATGAGCGACCAGTTTCTTGTTCTTGTCACTTGGCGAAGAGTAGTAAGGTTGAATCCAAATTCTCGCTTCGCTTAAAGGGAAGTCCGTGTACTCAATATTTTGAGCGTACACTGTTTGCTCGCTATCCCATTCACAGGTAACCGTAGCTGACTGCTCGGCGTTGACCGTCAGCTTCCAGAATTGAATGGCTTGTAATTTTTTGTGGTCTCTAATTAATGGGTCACGTTGCATTGAGGCGATGAGATCGATGAGCCAATAACAGTTGCAAGCTTCCACTAAGTACCGTGTTCCATCGGTGAGAAGCAGAAAGGGAAAAAGGGGAGAGTAGCGGTAGTAAGCCCCCGTACCTGAGAATTGGGATAGATTATTAGCAATTTCTTTCACCGTTTGCTCTCGGTCATTTTGAGTTGGTAAATTTTTCATTTCTTATATCTCCTTAAAACTGGAAGGGAACCCTATTGCCCCTTCTCGTAGCGAATAAGGCGCATACGGTGTAAGGGAGGACTTCAACCCCTGATAAGGGGCCGCCCAAAGGGCGGGTGAAAGGTCGAGTATTTTTTGGGAGCGCGAGGAATTCGAGGGCACCTCGAAGGGGAAAAAAATAGGAGACCGTACTTGAAGTGCTCCCGCCGAATGCGATGGTTCGCGGATTAAGAGAAGGGGAAAGGGGGGTGAAGGGGATAAGGGATAAAGGGAAAGGGGGGAAGGGATAAAGGGAAAGGGGGAATTTAAGTTGACAGTGATTGACCAAAGGCTTACTTAAACGGTTAAATGGTGAATTAAAAGCATTCATCAAAATAGAGCATGAAGGTAGAGCGCCACGGTCGGGCCAAAATCCTGACTCAAGGTGAAATCGAGCTGTTGTTTTTACACGGGTTTGTCCTTGACCCGCCAAGAGATCGGGCACTCTTTGCCGTGATGCTCTACACGGCTGCCCGTGTCAATGAGGCTGTCACCTTACATATGACCGATGTGTTCGACCGCCGGGGGAGAGTGCGGGCAGAAATCACGATCAGGAAGGGGAATACCAAGGGAAAGCTGGCGACCCGCGCCATTCCAGTCCTAGAAGACTTGGAAAACAGACTTACCCACTACCACCCACAAAGTGGCGAGTTCCTCTTTCCGGGCCGCTACGGGCGGGGCCACTTACACCCGGACTCGGCAAGCTGGATCTTGCGAGAAGCCTGCGAGCGGGTGGGCTTAGAAGGGGTGAGCACCCACAGTTTCCGCCGCACCGCGCTCACGCAACTGAGTAACGCCGGAATTCCGATGCGAATTATCCAGGAGATTTCCGGGCACCGGACGCTCGATGAACTGTACAAATACTTGGAAGTGCGCCCGGAACAGGTGCGGGGGGCGATCAGCGCCCTCTCGATGCTGACCCCCGTGGGTGATGCTGATGGGGATTCGATCGGGAAACCGATGTTTGGCGAAGGAGGGCAGCTCCCGCTTACCGAGATGGTTTGAGGGGGTTTTCAACAATCATTCTTGAGAAGACCAGTGCCCTATCCCAAAAGAAAAACTTTTTGTCTGCTTGCCAGCGAGCGCTCTCTCACTTCACATACCGGTTGTAGGTATCCCTCGATATTCCCAGCGTCTCACAGATTCTGCCTACGGTGATCTTCGGGTCAGCAGCCATCGCTCTGGCTTGCTGAATTTTCTCTGCGGTCATCTTCCTTGGCCGCCCCCCATTCCTGCCTCTCGCCCTAGCCGCTCTCAATCCCGCGTGGGTACGTTCCCGGATGAGGTCGCGTTCAAACTCAGCGATCGCCCCAAAGATGTGGAAGACCAGCCTCCCCCCCGATGTGGTCGTATCAATCCCCTCGCTCAATGACTTAAAGCCGATGCCCCGCTCTTCTAGGTGAGTGACCACTTCTATCAAGTGCTTGAGGGAGCGGCCAAGGCGATCGAGCTTGACCACCACCAGGTGTCACCCTCTCGAAGATATCCTAACGTTTTCTTGACGCAGAATTCCTCCCCATTCCAGTTGCAAATAATGTGGTCTCAAATTTATGATTGTGGTCTGGTTGCAATTAATGTGGTCTCAGTTGGATTTAATTCGGTCTGGAGCCGCCTTATAGTTGCAGTTAATGTGGTCTCAAAATTGCGGTTATTGTGGTCTTGGACGTTTAGTATTGTGGGTCGCTACAAATAGACTCCTTGTCACGGATACGAGTTAAACTTCCATCTCTGGCCGTTTTCCAAATCTCCAGTAGTAGCAATTTGCCTGTGAATAATAAACGGGAATCAATCCAAATCGGTCACTTGGTGGGGTACCACTATGAATAAGATAAAAAATATCTGATAAAATTGATGTGTTGTTGGCATAGTAAGAGTGTCCTAATAGATCTGTCTTAACCGCCGAAGCATCGATCGTTTCTACTTCTGGAATGACGACAATATTGGGACCAGCTTCTCCGGCGCGAGGGTAGGTATGCCAAACCTTTGAGGCACTAAGTGCTACATCTTTAGAGGAAGCATAGAGTGTTATCCTTTCGCATCCTAGCCGTATTTGCCCAGCAAGTTGTTTGAATACTTGTGCATCAATATCAGGAGCGGCTAAAATAACCTGTTGTACTTTAGCTTTTGATGCTTCTCTTGTATGTTGTAACAAACTTTGTAAAGCCCCAGTTAGAGCCCTGTTCCCCATACTGTGTCCAATAAGATGAATCACTTCAGCTCCGACTGACCGAATCACTTGCTCTAGAAACTCTGTTAATAACGGTATAGTGGACTCGATTGTCGCCTCATCTGCAACATACATTTTATGATCGCCAAAGGACGGCCAAGTATAAGCTATAGGAGCACCATCGAAACGGAGATCGTAAGCTAGTTGGGCTGTGCGTCGAACGGCATCCTCAAACGTAGAGTTGTAGCCGTGAATAAATACAAACGCTTCCTTTCTTTTGGATAATGTAATACGATTCTGAAGACTTGTAAAAAACTCAGACTCTAATTGTGGAGTGACAGCTAACAGAACAACATACTTGCTGGGATTCTGCTTAAACTCTAAACTCCAAATACTTGGCTCCTCTAAACAAGCTAGGTTATGATCTCTCGGAATACTGACTTGACACACCCCCAAGGACAAAGAGGGATTAAACAACGAAGGGTCGCGACCATTAGAGTAAAAATTACTTGGCTTCTTGTCGCCTGTCGGTTCTCTATCCGTTGCGTAGAAAACTTCGATGTCAGCATAATTAGGGGTATGGTCTCTCTGAGCAGCAGTATGGTAGTATGCTACAGATATTTGAACAATTTTTTCGGCAGGAATAGGACCTACTTCTCGCAAAGGAGCAAGCTCTGGATCTGTATCCTCCTCGAGTAAGAATGTTGAACGCTCTGAATTCCTCAGCCTAGAAAGTAATATATCAAGGGGAATTAATGGAAATAACAATTCATCAAACCACCTCCTTAATTCATTTATTCCAGCCTGATGAATAAGCTCTAGCAATTCATGCAGCAAATGGTCTGGTACTCGTGATAACTGTGGATCGTTGCGGATGTAGTTATCCCAAAATGTCCGAAATAACAGGGCTTTTTCCTGGATAAGAAGTCTTTCGTTTTCATTTGCTAACTCAATATAACTTTCCTCTGCAATGACGCACTGTAATGCTCCAGTAACGTCTAATAGGGCTTCGCTGATTTCTTTGTAATCTTTGGGAAACTCTTCAGGCGTGTATACCTGTAACGCCAAATTAAAGTGTTCTAAAGCAGCTTTTAGATTTTGGGAATCGCGATCACTTCGATTGCTACTATAAATTTTACCAAGATGTGCATGGACAAATGCCCAAATTATCGGTGCTCGTTCAAACGAAAAGAAGCATAAGGCATTTTCATAGAAAAAAATGGCTTCTTCTCCAAATTGTGTTCTTCCTCTAGAAATTAGCCTTTCGTGTGCTTGTGCCAGTAAAAATTGAGCAGTAGCTTCTTCTTGTCGATATAACTTCTCTCTGTAAAGCTCCAAAGACTTGGTGTAATGCTCACGGGCACGGTTTATATTTTTCTGCCCTTGTGATGATAAAAAGCAGTAAGCTAAGTCAAAGTGGGTTTGTGCCCATAGTAGTGGGCTGTCTTCGCGAGATATTAGGACAAGATCTCGATAACGTTGCTGGATACGATGTTGCAAGGTTACCGGAGCGGTGATAACTTCGATTTCCGAAGCAACATTTTGTAGTTGAGGTGATAATTCTATATTTCTCACTTTAGTACCATATCCTTTGCCTAAGCAATATTCTATATCAATAATTTCCGTGCTTGGTGTGAGTCTGTCAATGCCATCTGGACTTTCCGTATTATTGAGACGAAAAATACCGTTAAACCGTCCAGTTTACTGGACACGCCTCAGAAAAGGCTGATCAACTCAGTGATCTGGAATCACTAGAGCAGCGTCACAAGCAGAGCTTGAAGGAAAAACGACTGCTGGCCCGTTTGCCGAAGGGCTGGGCGCTATTTTTCGTCTCAATAATACGGAAAGTCCGATTTGATAAGCGTTGCTTATCGCACTTTTTCGGCGCGGTGACGCCAGCAAGGCAATAAGGAAAACTTATCCATCGGGAGCAAGTTGAAGATACTTCGCTAGAACCGGAATGCCTGTTAACCAAAATTGGTCGTTGTTAAGAGGTTTGACATAGACCAGAAGATTTTCTTCATCGTCCTGGTGAAAGAGAAAACTTGAATGCGTGTCCTCAGTGATGATGACTCGTTGGTTTTCTTCGATTGATTGAATTTTTGGATTTTTCTCCCCTTCAAGCTCTACGGTATTGATAACTGAGTTCCCCTGATAGATGAGGCTCACTTGCTCGGAAGCCCAAGCCTTAACCTTCATATAGAGGGGGGGTGTGGCATAAACGCTGGGTCGCTCTTCTAGTACGGGGTTCAGGCTTTCCGATGGGGGTTCGTTTCCCTGTGCTACATCTTGGGGGGTGTGGCATAGGCTGTGTTCTTCTTCTGGTAAGACTTCTGGCTGTAGTATGTTGTGTGATACGTCTTCTTGGGGTGCGTCCGATGTTGGGGCTTCGGGTTCGAGATCGAGGGTATCTTCCTGGGGTGTTTCCTCTAACTGGGGTGTTTCCTCTAAGATGATTATCTCTACTTCCCTGATGATGTCTGGATGCCAAAACTCTCGGTAGCGGCTTAGGGTCTGGTCTGATGGCCTCACGCCAAATAGCTCGACGATGGCGTTAATGAGGGCATCCTTCATCTCCCCTACTCGTTTGGGTATTTCTGACAGTTTCTCTTTAACAAACTCGACTCCCCGCTTGATCCGGTCAATGGCACTCATTTGGCGCTCTTCGTTCACTTTGTTCTCTTTGGCTCCCTTATCAACCATCTCGGCGAACGTCCCAAATCGAATCGGGTCGGAGCCATAGGGGTAGTAGAATTTCTCGATACACCTTGCCCACTCAATGGCTCGGCGTTCTATGTGGTGCTGGTGGCGGCAAAACTCGCGGTAGCCTGGAAGTGCCTTAGCACGTTCAGCGATGTAGTCGGCAAGTGCTTTGCCTTCTAACCCTTCAAACACTCGCCCGTAGGTGCCGATGATCCTTAAGAGGTCATTGGTTTGACCAAAATCTGTCCACCCTTCGGCAATCTGCTCCTCTAAGTCTCTTCTAAAGGCGGCGGCTTTATTGCCGGCTCCTTTGATGTAACGAAAGGCTTTCGCTTGATGGGCGGCCTCGATCGCTGTCTCGATTAACTCGATGTCCTGCGCTTCGGCAGCTCGCTCGGCTTGGTCTAGGAAGGTCTTGATGCTGTCTGAGTAGGGCTGATAGTCCTTATCCAACAGGTATGACCCAACTTGTAAGGGAAGGCGGTGGGCTTTGTACGGGGTGGGTTTGTCTTTGTTGTAGGGCTTGGCGTTGGGGAAGATCTCAAGGGTTCCGTCTTTCACCACAAAGCCTGCGCGGATGGCGGTTAGCTTCATCATTACAGCCAGCTTGTGGGTTGGGACTGACCTGGGCAAGGGGAAGTAAATGTGAATCCCTTCACTCCAGGAGGATTGTACTATGAGGTGATCGTTGAACCCAACGTCCTCGTAGGCTCCGAGAAGATCCTTGAAGGCGGCTTCATTGTTATGGGGATGGTAAGGGCTACCGCGATCGATGTCGATCAGGGCGTAATGGGCACTGCTCCCAAAACTTAACCCGATTAAGGTGTCGGGGTCTTGAAAACGGTTCCACAAGTTTCGGTGTTCAATAGGGTAGGCGGAAATGGTTTTCCATTCGGGGCGATCTTCGCCGTTTAGGTTAGCTTCGATAAAGCTATAGCGATGATCGAAAAATTGGCAAAACCGTTTCCCGTCCTCGGATTGAGGCAGGTGAACAGCAATGGTCACGTCAGATTGTTTCTCCTTTTTGGTACAAGGAGAGCCAACAGATCGGAGCCAATATGCTATCCTAAAGTTGCGAGCTTTTAGGTGCTACTGGCATCCGACGGTAGCTCTACCGGCATCTAGAATGCGGACACAGTGAGATATTTATAATGTACATTATAATATCTCACATCGTGTCAACTCTCACCAAAAAAGTTTTTAAAACCGCCATGCCCACCCAAGAAAACCACAACCTGACCTCAACGGATCGCATCAGCGAGAGCCAAGGTGATGTGGCAAAAGTGGCTGCATCAAAACGAAGAGGCCGTCCTCCAAAGAGTGAAGAAGAAAAATATCGATCCACGCATATTCTCTTTCATCCCAAAATCATTGAGTGGGCAAGAGCTGAAGCCGAAAAACGCGGCATAGGGTATCAGTCAGTGATTAACGAAGTATTGCTCGACATGATTAACGCTTAAGGCTCCCACTGCCGCTCTTCGCCTTCCCCCTCCTCGTCATCGTCATCAACCACAAACGGCAACCCCCCTGCGGGCACATCAATCGTTGTCCCGTCATGGGGAAAATCGCGCGAAAAAGCTCGGCGATGTTCGAGCATTTTCTGAAACACATCATCGATCGCCCCACTTTTTACCACCTTCTGCGCTGACTCATAAATCATCTGAGGCAAATGGGCTACCACGTCCTGCATTGCCTCATCAGTCACTTCCTGAACATAACCCTGCACGTTATTGCGGATTGCTGCCTGGAGTGGGTCAGCGGCATGAACATCGGCCTGATACTTCACTTGCTTCTCGCGTTCTTGAGGCGCATTGGAGTCATCACTCATCGCAACCCCAAAATGGGCGGCTACTTCGGCATAATTTTTCTGCTCTTCGGTGAGCATTTTGCGGGCCACCTCAAACCGGTCGCGGATTTCCTCTTCCGTGTACTCGGCCTTTGAGGTATCCAAGCCACACGCTTCTAAGGTTTTGCGGACGGTATTAAGGCTTATGTTGAATCGATTGGCGAGTTCTTTCTTGGTAATCATAGGGGATAGGTTTTAAACGAAAGTATTCTTGGACTTGAATTGCCGTGTGGCCTGCATCAAAAAGCCGTCGGGCGGGAATAAAGCGGGTTTGGATCTCTTCTTCGGTATAGGTTCTCCGGCTGGTGGAGAGCCCGCACGCTTTTAGGGTGCGGTACACAGTGGTATCGGCAAGCTTAAAGCGGGTTTCTAAATCCTTCTTAGTGAGAAAAGAAGTCATGTAACGCCTCATCGGTCATCGACTGAAAGAGATCCCAGACATTGCGCCGAATTGCTTGCTCAAATTCGGTGCTTCCTTGCCGCACAAACTCCTCCTTGCTGGAGGATGCTACCCCAAGACCTGGCACCACATCAGGATTCCAGCGAGGGAGGTCGCCTTTATGCGCCGGTTTCTCCACACGGGCTGGCACCTTGGAAACAGGGGGTTGCAGGTAATTAACCCGATCCGCCGGAAGATGGGTTCGCACCACCCCGCTATAGGGGGAGATAAACACATACTCTAAGCCGTGTACGGGGTTCGCCCTCGGCAACGTTCTAAATTCATCGGGCAAGAGCCGTTCGCGAGTCACAAACGACCAGCTTTGCGAGAACCCGCTGCCACTGTGCGAAAAGCTCGGCTGTAACACCCGCTCTTGACCAGCCAGGCGGCTGGCCCACTCAGCGGTGGCAACACTCCCGGCTCTTAAAAGAACCTGGAACTCACAGTTAGAGACGATGCTTTCTGAGCCGTTGGGCCCGTAATTTTCTCGAAGCTGATCGATGTTTTGCACCGTCAAATACACCTGACACCGCTTGGAGCGGGAGAAGGTCAAGAGATCCATGATTCCGGGTAACTGAGCCCCAAGGTAGGCAAATTCATCGATAAAGAGATAGGTAGGAGGGTGCGAGTATTCAGGCAAGTCTAAGATCAGATCGCTTAAACGCTTGAACATCGCCCGCATGATGGGCGTTGTTGACGCCCGCGAGGTTTGCTTCTGTCCGATAACGACAATGCCTCCTTCCTGCACGATCTTCTTCAAACTCACCCAATTCTTTCGAGGCGTGTGGTATTGGTGGGCTGCCGCCAGGCGCATTGCCTGTAAGCTGACCGAAAGCTGCATCATAATCCCTGAAACCGTTTTACTCGCCTCACTCTCTAACATCCGCTCGATAGTAGGCTCATTCGACGGGTTAAGCCGTAAGAAGGCAATGAGCTTATCAAGCCGAGCAAAGCAGGCGTTGTATAAGTCATGTAACCCCCAATTTGTGCCTCTGGTGTGCTGCAACGAAAGGGCACACGCTAAGGCGACACTTTGAGCCCCTTGCACCCAGAAAGGGTCGTGGGCGTTCCCTAAAGGAATCAGGATTGAGATCAGTTCATGTAAGATATCGAGATAATTTTCTGCATCTCCGGCAATATCCCACGCTACAGAGCGATCGTCAGTGACGTTGAAGTAATGTAAGGGAACTCGTTGCTTCTGGGCAAAATAGTGGGCAAGGGGGTACATATCCCCTTTGGGGTCAAAGATCACCACTAAGCCTTTTCTTGGGCTTAAGGTGGCACAGGCGTGCCCGATGGCCGGGTAGGTTAATTTACTCTTCCCCGAACCTGTCGATCCGACTAAAAGAGTGTGCCCTTCTGCCTTAGAGAGTGGCAGATAGTATCCTCCGACAAAGAGGTAGTGGGTTTCATTTCGCCCTGGTGGGAGCAACACCGGCGGCACTTCGATGGGGGCTGGCTCATCATGGAGGCTCAAACCCCCATCACTGACCGGAGGCATGGCTAAAAGCTTTTCGGTCAGCGAGATCGGGTCTTGGGGGACTAAATGTCGGTAAATATCAAGATCGCTCATTAAAGCTCACCTTTAGTACGGTTTACGGGGATGACGTCGCTGTTGATCGCTTTCAGGGGGTAAGGGCATGTTTCTCTTGCGCTCTTTTTCTATTTGCTCCTTGGCCTGCTGCATTGAGCGTTGTTCGATGATGTCTCGTTTGGCAACACTGAGCGCATTGTTATACGTTTCAGGTCGTTCATACATTTCCCGAACCTCTTCACTACAGAGATGATTGTTGGCGTAACTCACAGAGAATCCCCCGATAATCGCACTCACACCAGCAAAAACAAGAAGCATGGAACCAAAAATATTGTGATGCCCAAGTGCATATAAGATGACTAAAAGAGCAGCAAAACCGAACAGAAAGGCTGAAACCACATCATGATAAAAACAGTACACCTTCGTACTTGACCACTGTGATTGCCATGAGGGATCAATGTTGATGACATCACGGTGCTGAAACAACGCTCTGGATGCTCGTCCCTTTCCAACTTTGTTTACATTATAGAAATCCCTCATATTGTTAATGGCGATGGTTTGCCAATAAAGAGTAATTAAAAACGTTATAAAAAACGAAACGGTAGTGAGTTGATCGCGATAGCCAAGCAGATTGCTCAAAATCGGGGTGTTGAAGGCTTTGTATGAACCAAGTGAGAACCCCCACAACATGTAATTAATGGTAGTATCGACCATGCGGAAGGATTCAGGCAAAACGATCTGCGGCTCAGTATGGCTTCCCCTGATCGTTTGCGAAATTGCAAGGTAAATCCAGTAGGTGATGAAACTATAGGTGAGATAGCAAAAGCGTAGGCGGATAGAGAGGAGGAAGGTTGACATAGGGGGAGAAAGGGGTATTGTTAACGACAATCGGTGAGGATTTTTTCGTTCTTTCTTGTTTCTCGGTTGTATTGCCAGTAATAGTCCGGAACACAGTTTCCGACACCAGGGGTGGGGACGAGTTTCAGGCGATCTTTAGGAATTGTTTTCCCCTCTTTTACGGCTAACCACTGATCGGCAATGTCGCAAAAAATTTTGGAATACTCTGCTTTTGTTGGATCTAAAAGATTTAAATATTTACTTGGATATTGCGCTTTAAATTGCTCACTCACAAGATAAAAATATTCAGGATAGTCTATTTTTAACGCTAATCTCCGCTCGTTTAGATTGTACGTTTCGCAGTAATCATCGACAGCTCCTAACGTTTTTTTTGACCAATCATCGTATAAGTAAAAACCACCGCCTCCTATACCAAGTGTCCCTATCAAGAAAAGCGGAAGCGCACTCTTTCCAAAGCCTGCTCCAATGTTTAAAAGACGAGGAAGAGGGTTTTTCTTCTGGCCTTCAAAATACACTTGATGCTCATTGCCGTAGATCCACAAGACCTTTTGCTTTCCGGCAAAATGCTTCTTGTAGGCCACTTTGAAGACAGGAATTTTCGTGATCGTCAATTCCTGATAGAGCATTATTGAGCTTGAGGGGGTAAATTGCGCCAGGAACTCTAAGGCGTGATTGGTAAGCTGCGGATCGTTTATCCCGTTCAGGGAAGTAATAGTGTCTTCTTCTCTCTGGAAGATCGTTACTCCTGCTACTTGCTGAAGTTTTTCGTCAGGGATTTCGATCGCCCCGATGGTTTCGGAATTACTCTGATATTCAAACACCACATTGAGCAGTTTGTACTCCCGAACTTTGCCCTGCTCGTCGCAGGTTTCGCACCGCAGGTCGCCATCACCATTACATGAGACACAAACGACCAATCCGCTTCCGTTGCAGTTGTGACACGAGAAACTACCGGTTCCGCCGCACGAATTACAGGAGTGCGTCACATACCTGGTCACCGGTTCTGTATTATTGGTTTGGTAGTTCCAGATATGCTCTGTAACCTGGCCTTGAACCGACCCTGACCCCCCACAAGCGTTACAGGAAATACGCCCCCTATAACACTGCCTGCACGGTTCTTCACCGCTCCCTTCACACAAGGCACACTCTATCCTCCGATTTCCCCGGCATTCCTCGCACGTCAAGAGACGTTCCGTATGGGGAACTGGGATGTTTCGAGACGTGTTGACAAATTCATGGCATGGCCTCTCTACCTTCATGTCCCACATGCTCGGCGGCGTGCCCTGATCGTCGATTTTCCCGCCATAATAGGGGGATATTGCGCGGCGCACCGAACGGCGCTCGTATTGGGTACAGCCACACAGTTCATAACAGGGCGTTGGTTCAATTGATTGGAGGTGGATCGAGGTGCCGAAATTCTTGCCACGGAATAACCCGCGACTGCCCCAATCGTTTAAGATGGCGATTGCCTCTTCAGACGAAAGGGTATCTGCTGAGTTGGGAGACCCTTTTTTCATAACCACTGACTAACACTATGCAAAAGCACTGCTTAACTAAGTGTAATATGCAGCGTGGTTATGCAATTGTTACCGTTCATACCCTTTTTTAGAGGGTGAATTCTCAAATACGCTCACTCTTGTGATCGGTGTGTCGCGGTGTTTCGGTGGCTGTGGGGGAGAGGGATTTCGCTTTTTATAGACGAGATAGTCGGCCTGTCGCTTGCTGATCAACCCCAATGCCTGGTGGGTGCGAATGCCAATGACCGATTTGGGGAGCCCTGTGCCTTGAGTGAATTTTTTATATTGGGCACCGGAGATCTTTCCGGTGGCGTAGAGTATTGCCAAGCGGTTTTGGACTTGCGCTTTTTTTAAGCCTTTTAAGGTGTCGGTGATACGCTCATAGATCGTGCGATACTGCATCGCCTTAAAGCCCTTCTCATTGAGAGTGTAGAGGGTCTTGCCATTACTTTGGGGGTGGGACTTTAAGAATTGGGTCTTAAACCCTGCCGCGATCTTATGGACATCTTGAGTCGAGAGTTTCCCACGAGCGGCGCTGGCAATCGAGGTGACGATCGTGTGGTCTTTGACACTGCCCCGCTGCTCGCTCGCGTGAAGGCGAGCAGCCACTTCTCGATAGAGCAGCCGGTACTCTTTTTCGGTGGAGATATTTTTAGTCTTTGCTTTTCCCACCACCTTATCCCAGCAAAACCCTTGGGCTTTGCCCCGTTGTTGCCACTCTTTTAAGAGGGCTGCGTTATCGACGTTCTTATCTTTCTCTTTCCGCGTCTTTAAGACCTCTGCCCGCTTTTGTTTGGCGGTCATGCCCGGATCGACCCGCTGCCGGATCTCTACAGTGCGGCGGCTAAACTCCTCTTTAATGCCTTCAGAGATACCGGAGATGCCAAAACTTGAGCCCCTGCCTTTTGAAAACGGCTGATCGTAAGTCTCAACGCCAAAGTGACGCTCCAAGCCGCGCCGTAGCTCATTTTGGTAGATCATCCCCGACGCATAGCGGGCCTCTAGAATCTCCTTCCCATCAAGGGCACCGGTTTTTCCCTCTGCGGTAATGCCGACATTGAGCATCAGCGCGTGACTGTGAAGCTGCGGGTCAAGCTCGCGGCTGGTGGTGTGGGTAAAGACGGCAAAGGTGGCTCGTGCGGGCTCGCTTAAAATGCCGCCCTTGCCGGTTCGGATAAAGGCTTGTTCCTCAAGGTAGGAAATTGCCGCTTTGGTCGCCCGTTGGTGGAGTGTGACGATTGTTTCGCGATCTTTCTCGTTGGGGCTTAAGCTCCACAAGATCGATACGTCTTTAGGGGCACTAAACACGTTATCGTAAGCCACCACTGACGCTCGCTCTGTGGTATGCAGCCACGCGGAGAAATCGTCTGTCTGGTGAGTCTTGCTTAAACTTTTGAGTCGGTCTGAGTAACGATTCGCGTCCCCATTTTGAATCTGTGCCACTTCATCCCGCGAGAGGTAGAGCGGTTTGCCTGATTCGGTTCTGACCGTTTGCTGGGTCAAGGGATCTCGCAGGGTGTGGTACTCGCGAACGGTCGCTAACCCTTGCCGCAGTTCTGTTTTCCCATCGGGGGAGAGCCCCTGAAAGAGGTTTTTTAGGGTAGGGTCGCGCTCTTGGATGGTTTGGCCCAAAATACGAAGGCTTTTAGCGCCAGCCCCGAGGAACACCCCTTCAGGGTCGGCGTGGCCGGTGTAGTAGTCATCTTTTCCAAGCGAGAGATAGTAGGACTCTCGACCAGCGCGGATAATGTCGATCGAGTTCACGGGGGGAAGGAAGGGGGGAAATGGTAAAGGAGAAAGGGGGATTCTTCCACTATAGCGAAGCTTTCAAGGCTAGTTTGCCTGTACTATCAAGAAGCCCTATCCACCTTGGGTGCAAGTGTATCAGAGCTTTAGTTCGGCATAATAAGGGGGTTTTTAAGACCTTTTTCAAGACCAGTGTGCAGTGATTACCGCGTGCGGTAGTTGGTGGGTAGGTAAAGGGGAAAAGGGTAAGCGATTTCCTAAAAACACGAGATCACTTGCCTCATGCAATTGAAAGAGCTGAAGGATGAACAACGTTAATCTCACTAAACCGTTTGAAGTCATCAGTTGTCAAACCGAACCCTCCACGGGATGTCGTTGGGCGCGTACAAACGTTCCAAAACTCCACCAAGTTTTGAGGGGTGTAACAGACCCGTTCACCTTGTTTGAGTAGGGAGGAGATCAGCGAGCGAACGAGAACGTGATTAGGGTCTGAAGGCGAGATGAAACGAAGCAGAATATTTGTGTCAGCTAAATAAGACATCAGTCGTGATTACCATAAATGCTCTCGCGAGTGAACGCTTCGTCTGAGAGTACTGGTATGATATCCGCCCCTTCAGCAAGTAGCCTCATATCTGCTTCCCACTGTTGGGAGTCAAACAAGGGTGTTTTTCCCTCTACTAACTCCGAAAGCATGATGTCCAGACGGGGTTTTACCTCTTCAATGGAGCGACTCGTTATCTTTGCCACTATGAGCGATAAAGCGGTAATTTCCTCCTTATGCGCTTCCTCGAACTGATGGAATGACGGGGGAATTTGCTTGATTGGGTTTGATTCTACCGAAGACTCGACGCTCATAGTTGCCCCTCATAACTGCTTGCCGATTAATAAATCTTATCAAATGACCGATTCGGCTCAAAAACTAGGCTTTGTAACCCCTAGTTTAGCGTATTTCGGCTGCTATTCCTACGGAATATGGATCAATACTGTGGAACAATTTTACTCTTCTACCATTAAGAAGGAGAGTCGATTTTTTGGTCTCTAAAAACCCTTAAAACCTCTTTCCTAAAACAAGATCACCAAGCAATAAAACCTTTAGTATTTCAATAGTTAGCTCACATCTGAGTAATCTTAACCGTAAGAAAACCGCATTATAAGTACCTTCCTTTAAAGGACATGACACCGTGGAACAATCTGCCAAAAAGCCCCTAAACCCCTATAAACATTGTTCCACCTCCCTATATTGTCCGACAATTAAGGAACTTTAGCCCGATAAGACTACTTATCGGGCTTACACCCCCGTATATACCCGATAACATTGCCAAAGTGCGATCTCTTCGGACATAGTCACTTGTGAAAGATAATGGAACCGCAGAGGATATTAGGTGGTGAGAATATAGGAAGTAAGCGAGAGAATAGTTTTATAGATTTGGGAGCATACCGCACAGTTTTTATGCTGGCATAATACCGATAAATATTATATATAGACGTGGAGTCTCATTTTGATGAAGACTGACACAAGGACAACCTATCCCTACTCTCGTTGCCTAGAAGCAATTTCCTTACTACGAGAAGGGAATGTTATCAATTTCCAACATTTCCATTCCATCAAGCCTGTTGCTCCTGGTAACAACCCCCACCGCCACCAGATTGGAGGCATTGGAGGCTAAACAAGGCATATTCAACAGGCACTTATGGGCGCACAACGAGAAAAGGTAACGGTATCGCTCTATAACCATGAGCTAATCACCATCGAGAAGCTCAAAAAACGCCTCTCCGATCAGGGCATCCTTGTCGCCCCCACCACAAGCGAGATAGTACGCCTCGCGTTACATCTCTTAGGAGAGGCCCCCCAGTCAAAGCTAGAACAGGCGGTGGCCGTCGTTCCAGACCGCCGGGCGGGAAGGCCGAAAGGGTAAGATGCGAATGCCCTTAAAAAAAAATTTAGGGAATTAGGGGTTTGGGGCGCGCGCACGGAGGGCGGGGCAAGTGCCCCAAATATAAAAACGCGACCAACAGAGAGCAACCAACCTTAAGAACGCATAGTGGCAATCGTTCCAGACCGACGGGCTAAGAAGACGACTCGCATCCCTGTTAAACCCGCATTTCTCACAAAAAGTACGATCACCAACCCCCGAAGCCTTACAAAATCTGGGTTTTGACTGGGTGATCGCCTTGTAGCAAAAACGACAGTGTGTTGTTAGGATTCAACTTAAGCTCATCATCAATTAGACCTT
>JAPZUE010000030.1 GCA_027533385.1 Rhizobium sp.
CCGCGTCTTCAAGTCCTACGAGGATATCGTCGACCACTGCTGCTACGCTTGGAGAACCCTACAGGACCGACCGTGGAAGATAATGTCGATCGGCCGACGCAAATGGGCCCAAAGGTTCTGATCAATGACGGTTGGTATAAGTCGGATCCTGAAAGCCTTTGCTCGTTCCAGCTTTGACCGGAGAGCGGAAAAGCTCGTATCATCAAACGATAAACTGAGAGCAGCAGGCCTTTTGTCTTCGGGACCGAGACCGGCATCGCTGCGACAGAGCGGTGGTGAGCTGTCCGGGTACGGCAGCACGCAGAAGGCTCTGATCACAAAGACATCGGCAGCTCTCACACTTCCTAAAGTGATGATTGAACGCGCCAACTCGTGTGAGTTTACATCCAGCTGAGGGCCGAGCGTATCCTATCTCTTTCAGCGTTACCCAGATCGCTCCAACTCAGGCGCTTAATCACCGCATGTCTCGTGACACGAAATACGAGAACCTCGCCCATGCACGCAAACGCTTCGATGAGAACTTCTGGCGCATCGGGCTGTCTTCCTGAAGCTTTTGCCAGTAGCGCTGCGAGAAGATCGAGTACACCCTTGGCAGCGTCTTCATAAACGATGTCAAATGCAGCCGTGGGATCCAGATGCTCACGCAGTAAAAGCTTCGCCCAGCTTTCCGCCTCTGGGTCTCCCGCCAGGACTTCAAGCATCGCTCCCTGCAGCTCATGGATTGCCCGCTGTGCTTGCTGAATTGTCCCTTCAAGCGATTCTTGCGCTCTAGCCACGGCAGGTGCCAGGGATGCACCCATGTTTTGCCGGACAAGCTCGAGCGCTGCCCTATAGAGCGCTTCCTTAGTTCCGAAATGGTGGGAGATTGCCCCAAGTGGTGTGCCGGCAGCCGCTGCGATTTCGCGCGCTCCAACTCCTTCAAACCCCTTTCGGCCAAACAGGTCAAGCGCAGCAGCAACAAGCCGCTGGCGCGTGCCTTCGCCGTCGGGTCCGGGCTTCCGTCGAGGTTTAGACACGTGCGCCATTGACATTCTTGTACGATCGTACCATTTTGCTTGTACAGATGTACAAAGTTATCCGTTTGGGCACTGAAAGGCAAGGAGCCGAAATGCTGTTCGATAGAGAACGTCCACATGTTTTTCGCGAGCAAAAGGTGTTGCCGGCCGCCGCTCAACAGCTAGCGCAAGAGGCTTTGAAAGCAGCCGATCAGCGCATGCGGAGAGGAGGTGGGTTAGAGGTCTACGCTGTACACTTGTCGGATGATCTTACCGATCGTGTCCCGGCGAGTGGTGTAGCTTCGGCAATCGCCGTGCCTTCCGGACAGAGCCGGGAATTGGTCAGCTTGCGGCTGGCAGGCTGATGAGCGGATCATCGCTCATTGCTGCTATGGTCTCAAGTGTCATGTAGCG
>JAPZUE010000052.1 GCA_027533385.1 Rhizobium sp.
AGGTGTATGGCGACCTGTCGCGCAAGCTTCGCGTCCAGCATCGTCCGCGGCGGGTTTTTGACATGGTCAAGCGACAGCCAGCGGAACTCGGATAGGACGGCGCGATAGGCGCGCAGCATCTGCCGCATCGCGTCAGCGCCGCAGTATGTCACACTCACCTTGCCGGAATAGCGGCGGTGCTTACGTTCGCGGCGCTGGGTCTGAGAGGCCGTCATTTTGACAGATAGCCCTTCTCCTTCAAGAAGGTCGTCACGATCCGCTCCAGCATTGAGGAGACCGAGCGGGCGTCCTCTTTCGAAGCCTTCTCAAGAGCCTCTTTCGTCTCGGGAGGCAAGCGGAATGAAATCGGCTTGGTCTTTTCCATTATTTGTAGTTATCCGTAGTTGACGGCAAATCACTTGCTACATATAACTACAAATGCATTACGCAATCAAGCGGCCCACCGGAGAGTTCGCACCTCATCCAGTGGGCCTAACCCAACGGCAAAGGAGTTCCCCTCATGCCACAGGCTGCCCTCGCAGATAGCACAGCCGTGCTCTCTGATCACCTTACCTTTTCCCGCGCCCTGGATGAACTGGACGATGTCCACATGATGCTGACTTGCCTCGGTGAGTCGGCATGCCATGCGCTCACCTCTGAAGGTCTGCCGGACAACTATGACACCGGTCTTGCTGAACTCTTCCGCATGTCTCTCGATCGGCTCCGCTCGGTCCGTCAGGCAATCACGGATCACAAGCCGAAATCCGAGCCGGTTGAGCAGCCACGTCGGGCCGTCTTCGAAAGGAAGCATCTGCCGGATGATCCATGGGTGAAGTTCAAGCTGTTCTGGCGCGTGATCGAGGTTATTAAGGCAGTTCGCCAGGAGAACGGCGAGCCGGTCTATGACCGTGACGAAGACTGGCCCGAGCCGCTTCGCACCACGGTGATGAACCTCGCAGAAAGCTATGTCGCGAAGGTCGCGGAGAAGGTCGAGGACTGGAATGACGCCCTTGAGGTCGGCAGCTACCTGCCGTGGGTCGAGACGGTCATTCGCCGCGAGCTGACCAACCTCAAGCCTACGGCAGCGCCGACGAAGCTCCGGGAGCAGTTCATCCTGAACGCGGTGCAAGACGGGTTCTCAACCGCCGACATTGCTCAGGCCCTCGGCATGTCGCGTCTTGCGGTCGATCGAGCGATCTACAAGATCAAGCGTGAGCCTTCGGCGGATGCCGAGGCGCAGGCAAGCTAAGCCCAACCTTCACCCTCTCCTAAGGCGCTCCGGGCAACCGCAGCGCCTTTTTTTACGTCGATTTAAGACTGCGCTTTCGTCATTCACCTGGAGCGCATTTCGAACCATCCTTGAGCCATCTTCAACACCCTTTCGAAGGCTCATGTAATGCGTTCTCTTGCACTCGAATCCCGCATCAAGTACCCTGCATGCAACGTCATTCCCTACTGGCTTCTCTGCTACTGGAAGTTGGTAAGGACTGAAACAGACGGTGACTTCGCAAGGGCGTGGGATTTGCTGCCGGAGCGCCTTCCGAGAGGGGTAAAATGCCCCACGGTAGAGCTTCTAGCTGTTGCCCTTGTTGATCACGGTTTGGTGGATCGGTGACGGCCCGTGTTGCATGTTGAAATCGCTATGTTTCCATTAATTCAGGCCACCGGAAACTTAGTCAAGCCTATGTAAGTGTTGCGTTTTTTCGGCTCGTTTTTTGCTGTTTTTTCGAACCTGCAACGAAGGCGCAAACTTAAAATTACTTGTTCCGCCTGGAAACGCCTTTCCAGTGGCCTTCCTGGTGAATTCCTCAAAGGCGACCGTGGCTAGCGTTTTCAATGACTTGAAGAATTTTTGAAGCCGCCACCGCCCGTTTTGAAAGTCTTTTTGAAGGGCGGCGCGATTTGCGCTAAGTTTCCGGCGAGGCACCCGAATTAATTGATTTTCGTGTCAAAAAGTTTCCGGCCCGCCGCCTCGCTTGATCCCCAGTAAGCGTTTGAAAATTCATTACTTCCTATGTTTACGCGGACGATCCCGGTTAAAACGCCGTAAGTGCAGAACTATGTGTCAAACAACACCCACCCTTTCGAACGATCCATCGCCCGTTGCGGCCCTGGCTGCTCTGGACTCACAGATCTGTGCGATCTCGTTGCCCTCCAGCCTGTCGCTCCGATTGCGGCAACACCGCCACCCTGATAGTTTTCATGGGATTGAAATGCGGAGAATGAACCCATGTCGGCGGACGAAGCGGCGAAAAGGCCAAGGCTGAAGATTGGCTTCGTGCTGTCGCGTTCCTTCACGCTGTCGGCCTTTGCCCTGTTCATCGACACGATCCGGCTCGCAAGCGACGAATATGATCGCTCCGGCCGCGTGCTGGCCGATTGGCAGGTCATCGGCAGCACCCGCCATCTGATCACCTCCAGCTGCGGCGTGCAGGTCGCGCCGACAAGCGATTTCGTCGATCCCAGCCGCTTCGATTACATCGTCGTGGTCGGTGGCCTGCTCGGCCGCCAGCCGGCAGTCGACGACCAGACCATCGCCTTCCTCAAGAAGGCCGATGCCCAGAAGGTCCCTCTGATCGGGCTTTGCACCGGCACCTTCATCCTGGCCGATGCCGGGCTGATGAAGAACCACCAGACCTGCGTCAGCTGGCTGCATTACCAGGAGTTCCGCGATCGTTTCCCCGATCACGAGGTCCGCTCCGACCGGCTGTTCAATCTCGATCGCCGCCGTGGCTCTTGCGCTGGCGGCAGCAGCTCGGCCGACCTCGCCGCCTTCATCGTCCGCCAGTATCTCGGCCACGACGCCGAACGCAATGCGCTCGAAGTCCTGCAGATCGAAAAGGCCCGTACCAACAAGGATATCCAGGTCCGCCGGCCGCTGACGATCGAATGCGACGATCCCCGGGTGAAAGCGGTTCTGATCCTGATGGAGCAGAGCCTCGAAAACGAGCTGACCATTGACCAGCTCGCCCGCTCCGTCGGTCTGTCGCGCCGCCAGCTGGAGCGCCTCTTCGCCCAGAAGATCGATGTCTCGCCCGCCCGCATCTATACCAAGCTCCGAATGGAGCGGGCCAAGATGCTGGTTACCCAGACCAATGCTTCGCTGATCGATATCGCGCTGCAGGTCGGTTTCCAGAACACCTCCCATTTCACCCGGGTCTTCAAGGGCACCTACGGCAAGACGCCCGGCCAAATGCGCAGCCAGCCTGCCGCCTGATAACCCGGCGATACCTTGCGTTGCCAGATTCAGGATCTGCTGTTTTAGCGCCCCTGCCTGCGACGTCATGGGGTGCGATCACCCGCTTGTGAGCGATCCGGACGAGTGCTATCCATGCCAAATCTGTCGGGGGATAGAATGGCCGATTGGCGCATCCGGATGAGTTTTGACCGGGCGACACGCTTGCTTTGCGTTGTCGCGCTGGTCCTGCTCGGCCTGGCGCATCGGCCGGCCGTTTCGCCCGCCCCCCAGCTCTCCCCGCAGGAAATTGCCGCCCTGACACTGCCGGACGGCACCCTGCCGGAACTCTGCCTGCCATCCGAGGATGGCAAGGGCAAGGCCCATGCGATGTCATCAGATTGCGAGGCCTGCCGCATCTCCGCAGCAGCGCTTCTGCCTGCGCCGGGGGATGCGACGGGCATCCGCCTGCCGCTCACGGCGTCCGTGACATTGCCTCAGCCGGCCGAGGCGCATTACCGCCAGCTTTTCCCGCCTGACAGCCATCCCCGCGCACCCCCCGTTACCGTCTGATCGACTGTCGTCGCCGGCGCTTCGCGTCGGTCGTTCGCATCGTCAGACCGGCGGGCATGCAGTCTCTGCAGCTCCGGTCGCAATCGGATGTCTGTCATGCTGCAAATGCTTGCACCCCACGGGGCAACGCCTCCGTTCCCCAACCTGTCTGCTCCACTGGCCGAAGTCAGGATATCTCAGGTCACCGGCCCGCTTCTTCCGCCGCGTACCATGGTCTTCCGCGAAGGCTCGGCCGGCACGCCACAATATCGCGTCGTCGATGGCTGCGTCGCCACCGCCCAGACCCTGTCCGACGGCCGGCGCCAGATCATCGATCTCATCGGGCCTGGCCGCCTGATCGGCCTCGGCTTCGGTGACCGAAACCGTTGTTCTGCGGAAACGCTGGGTTTCACCCGACTGGAAGCCGTGTCCGAAACCATGGCCCAGGGCGAGCGTGACCAGGCCTTCGCCGAAATGCTGGCCCGGTCCCAGGCGCTCGTCATGTTGCTCGGACGCAAGACAGCCCCCGAACGCGTCGCCTCGGCGCTGCTTGATCTCGCCGGACAGTTCGGCCGCCCGGCGCGCGACAAGCGACGGGGTGCGATCACCTTTCATCTTTACCCCACGCGCGGCGATCTCGCCGATTGGCTTGGCCTGACCCTCGAAACAGTCAGCCGCTGCCTCAGCCGTCTGAAAAAGGCAGGCCTCATCGACATCAGACAGGGTGACCTCGTCACCCTGCTCGACCCGCAAAAGCTCTCGGGCATCGCTGCCGGCGATCGCCCGCTCTCCCCGTGAACCCATCCCAACCAGTCGAGACCCAGAATGACCACCGTTTCCGATCTCTCCCCCGACAAGGCGAGCAGCACAGCTCTGTCGCGCCGTTTCTACATCACCGCCTGGCGCTGGCACTTTTATGCCGGCCTCTATGTCGCGCCCTTCATGATCATGCTCGCCGTCACCGGCCTGATGATGCTGTGGACGGCGACCCTGTTTGGCCGTGACGGCGAAAAGACCTTCACGGTCGAGCCTCAGGCGACGGTTGCCTCCGTCTCATCCCAGGCAGAAGCCGCCGTCAGCGCAATTCCGGGCCAGATCATCCAGTACATCGCGCCGCGTGACCCCGATCAGGCGTCGCTCTTCCGCATCAATCAGGGTGAGACCTCCTTCATGGTCGCGGTCGATCCCTACAGCGCCGAGGTTCTTGGTCACTGGGAACGCCAGGCGGGTCTCTATGATCTCGCCAGTGACATTCACGGCACGCTGCTGATCGGCGACCTCGGAGACCGCCTGATCGAGATCGCCGCCGGCTTCGGCATCGTGCTGGTCATTACCGGCCTCTATCTCTGGTGGCCGCGCGATGGACAGGGCTTCGGTTCTGTGCTTGTCCCGCGTGTCTCGGCCAAGGGCCGCCAGCTCTGGAAGTCCCTGCATCTGACGATCGGCTTCTACGCCTCGCTTTTCCTCGTCGTCTTTCTCATTTCGGGCCTCACCTGGGCCGGGATCTGGGGCGAGAAGATGACCCAGGCCTGGAGCACCTTCCCGGCCGAGAAGTGGGACAACGTCCCCCTCTCCGACAAGACCCATGCCAGCATGAACCATGGCGGCGTCAAGGAAGTGCCGTGGACGCTGGAACAGACCCCGATGCCCGCCTCCGGCTCGCAGGCCGGTGTCACCGGTACGCCCGAAGGCCAGCCCGTCACGCTCGACGCCATCGTCACGCTCGCCCGCACGCTCGGTTTCGACCAGCGTTTCCAGCTTGCTTTCCCCGGCGACGAGACGGCCGTCTGGACCATCTCTCGCGACACGATGAGCAATGACAGCGCCAATCCCTTGATGGATCGCACCGTGCATGTCGACCAGTATTCGGGTCGCATCCTCGCCGATGTCGGCTTCGACGACTACGGCGCCGCCGGCAAGGCCATGGCCGCCGGCATTGCCTTCCACGAGGGCGACATGGGCCTCTGGAACCTCATCCTGGTCAATGTCTTCTGTCTGTCGCTGATCTTCCTCTCGGTCAGCGGCTTCGTCATGTGGTGGAAACGCCGCCCAAAGGGTGCCGCCCGCCTCGTCGCCCCGACGGTCGGCGAGCCTGGACCGCTCTGGAAGACCGGAGCGCTGGTCATGCTGGGAACGGCTCTGCTCTTCCCGCTTTCGGGCGCTGTCCTCCTCGCGGTTCTCCTCCTCGACCTCCTCGTCTTCCGCCACATCACGCCGCTGAAGAAGGCCTTGAGCTGATCGACGTCGATCGGTGCGGCGCCGGGCTTACCGCCGCCGCACCCACTTTAAATCCATGAAATACAAAGGATACGATTGATGAAGAAACTTCTCCTTGCCGCCGTTGCAACACTGGCCTTTGTCAGCCAGGCCTTTGCCGATATCACCGTCACCGATGTCAAGGGCCGCACGGTCACCGTGCCGGATGTGCCTGAACGTGTCGTGCTCGGCTTCTACTACGAGGACTATCTCGCCATCGCCGGGCCTGACGCCCTCGACAAGGTCGTGGCACTGTCGCTCTCCACCTGGAAGGACTGGCGCCCGAACCAGTTCGCGCTCTATGAGAAGGCCCTGCCGAAGCTCTCCTCCATCCCGGATATCGGCAACACTGAAGACAACACCTTCTCGATTGAAAAGGTCGTGGCCGCCAAGCCGGATCTGCTGATCCTGGCTGCCTGGTCCTATGATGCGCTCGGCGAAGGCGTGAAGCAGATCGAAGCCGCCGGCATCCCGATCGTCGTGCTCGACTACAACGCCCAGACCGTCGAAAAGCACGTCGCTTCGACGCTGGCGCTCGGCAAGCTGATGGGCAGGCAAGATCGCGCCGAACAGCTCGCCAAGGAGTACGAAGCGGCGATGGCCGATATCGACGCCCGCATCAAGGCAGCCGGCCCGACGGACAAGAAGGTTTATGTCGAGCTCGCCCAGAAGGGCGCTGCCGAAGTCGGCAACTCCTATGGCGACACGATGTGGGGTGCCCTCATCGAAAAGCTTGGTGGCAAGAACATCGCCAAGGGCCAGGTCAGCAATTGGGGGCCGCTCAGCCCCGAATATGTCCTCGCTGAAAAGCCCGACCTGATCTTCCTCGCCGGCTCCGAATGGCTCAGCCGCCCGCAGTCGGTCCAGGTCGGCTTCGGTGCCGATCCGGCGCTCACCCGCGAGCGCATGAAGCCCTATGTCGAGCGCGCCGGCTGGAGCGAGCTTCCGGCGGTCAAGAACGGCCAGGTTCACGCGATCTACCATGGCGGCGCCCGCACGCTGTCAGACTTCGTCTACGCGCAATACATCGCCAAGCAGCTTTATCCGGACGCCTTCAAGGATGTCGATCCGGCGAAGAACATTGCCGACTATTATGCCAAGTGGCTGCCGATCAAGGCTGATGGCGTCTTCGTGCTGCCCTATCAGGCCGCCGGCCAATGAGCCTCGCCTCCGGCGATATGGATGCGATGCACGGCGCGTTCCGCCGTGCATCCGTCCGCCGTGCGGTCAGCCTCGTGCTGGCCGCATCCGCCCTCCTTGCGCTCATGCTGCTCGACCTGACCACCGGCCCCTCCGGCATGCCGCTTGCCGATGTCTGGACGGGCCTTCTTGCCGGGCCCGCCGGCGAAGACAAGACGATTGCCACCATCCTCTGGCAGCTGCGCATGCCGCAGACCCTGATGGGAGCCATCGTCGGCGCCTGCCTCGGGCTTGCCGGTCTGCAGATGCAGACCATTCTCGACAATCCGCTCGCCAGCCCCTTCACGCTGGGCTTCTCGGCTGCCGCCGGCTTCGGTGCAGCACTCGCCATCATGTTCGGCGGCGTCCTGCCGCTTCCGATCTATATCGTCACCCCACTCGCCGCCTTCGCGATGACGCTTGGCGCCGCTGGCATCGTTCATCTCATCGCAAGGCTGCGCGGCGCCTCGCCGGAAATTCTTGTCCTCGGCGGCATCGCCGTGTCCTTCTTTTTCCAGTCCCTGCAGTCGCTCCTGCAATTCATGGCCTCGCCGGAAGTTCTGCAGCAGATCGTCTTCTGGCTGTTCGGCAGCCTGCTCAAGGCAAGCTGGACCAGTGTCATGGTCAGCGGCCTGATCTTTCTCGCCTGCCTGCCCTTTGTTGCCCGCAACTGCTGGTCTCTCACCACCCTGAAGCTCGGTGACGCCAATGCGAGGAGCCTCGGTCTCTCCGTCGACAGCCTGCGCCGGCAGAGCTTCGTGCTCGTGGCATTGCTCACCGCTGCTGCCGTCTGCTTCGTCGGCACCATCGGCTTTGTCGGCCTGATCGCGCCGCATGTCTGCCGCATGCTGGTCGGCGAGGATCACCGTTTTTCGCTGCCGCTGTCCGCCATCATCGGCGCGATCATCCTGATCGGCGCCTCGGTCCTCGGCAAAGCCATCTCGCCGGGGGCCGCCATCCCCGTCGGCATCGTCACCGCCGTTGCCGGCATTCCCATGCTCTTTGCCGTCATCCTGTTTTCCGGCGGAAGGGGGCGCGCATGACCGACAGGCTGACACTCGAAAACCTCTCGGTCACCCGCAATCGCCGCCGGATCCTCGACAACATCGATTGCAATCTCGCCGCCGGCCAGATCATCGGGGTGATCGGACCGAACGGCGCTGGCAAATCCACCCTGCTCGGGGCCATCGCCGGAACGATTGCCCATGACGGGATCATCCGCTTTGCCGACGCCCCGATCGACCACGCGAAACTCGGCTTCATGCCGCAGCAGGCCCATGTCGCCGCCGATCTCACCGTCCTGGAAGTTATCCTGCTTGGCCGCCACGAACGCCTCGGCTGGCGCGTGGCATCGGATGTTCTTAAAGCGGCAGGCGCGATCCTCTCGGAATTTGGCCTCGCCGATCTCGCTGCCCGCAAGATCCGCACGCTCTCGGGCGGACAGCAGCAATTGGTCATGCTGGCGCAACGCCTGCTGCGCGAACCCCGTCTGCTGCTCCTCGACGAAGCCACCAGCGCGCTCGATCTCGCCCACCAGATGCGCGTCTTCGACCTGCTGCGCCGCTACGTCCTGCGCACCGGTGCCCTCGTTCTCTTCGCCATCCATGACCTCAATCTCGCCGCTCGCCACACCGACGGCGTCATCATGCTCGGCAAGGGCGGCCTCGTCGGCGTCGGTCCCTTCGAGACCGTCATGACGCCTACCACGCTTCGCGAAATCTATGGCGTCGAAGCGGAGTTTCTGACCTGCCGCCAGGGGCGGCCCGTCATCCTGCCGCTTTCCGCGATCCAGCAGCATTCACCTTCAGGAGGATAATCCCCATGAACAGGCATCTGATATCCGCCATGGCGGCGATTCTTGCCCTCGCGATCCCCGTCTCGGTCTCGGCCCATTCGGGTCACAAACACCCGGAGGCCCATGCAGCCCATGGCGCAGGCTCCGCCCACGAGCCCGCCCCGACAGGCGAGGCTGCTGTCGATATCACCGCAAAACTCAAGGCGATGTTCGAAACCGAGGGAAACCCGCTTTCCGTCGAACCGGTCGTGGTAGCCGGTGACTGGGCCATCGCCGGCTGGACCCAGGATGGCAAGGGTGGGCGTGCGCTTCTGAAGCGCAAGGGCGAAGGCTGGAGCATTCATCTCTGCAGCGGCGACAGCCTGAGAGAGGCCGATGTCCTCACCAAGATCGGCATTCCCGCCAAAGACGCCGAACATCTCGCCCATCACCTCGCAGAAGCCGAAAAGCCTCTGCCGGCCGAAACGCTCGCTCTCTTCGCCAGCTTCGAAGGCACCGTGATGGTCGAGGGCGCCGATGGCGAAGCGGGTCATGCCCACGGCGACCATAAGCCCTGACGCAGCCGCATCCCGCCACGGACCAGTGTTCATCATCGTCGAACAGTTTTTCAAGAAACTTTCGATTTCGCTGAACACTCCCGGAGCGCATAAAGGCTGCACGTAAGAGGCAGTGACCCTTGCGCCGCGATGGAGACGTGAACGATGCTGGTGAATGGCAAATGGACGGAAGACTGGCAGCCGGTGCAGAAGGCTGACGAGAAGGGCCGCTTTGTCCGCCAGACCTCCTCCTTCCGCCATTGGATCACGCCGGATGGCTCAGCCGGCCCGACGGGCGAGGGCGGCTTTCCCGCCGAGGCCGGCCGCTACCGCCTCTATGTCGGCTATATCTGCCCCTGGGCCTCGCGCACCTTGATGGCCCGCGCCCTGAAAGGTCTCGAAGACGTCATAGCCGTCACCGTCGTTGCCCCGGCGCTGTCCAGCCAGGGCTGGCAATTCGGCGGTTATCCCGGGGCCGATGCCGATCCCCTTTTCGGCGCGACCTATCTGCACGAGCTCTATACCCGCGCCGATCCCGACTTCACCGGCCGCGCCACAGTGCCCGTGCTCTGGGACGAGAAGACAGGCACGATCGTCAACAACGAAAGCGCCGATATCGTGCGCATGCTCGACACCGCCTTCGAAGGCCTCGTGCCCTCGGATTTGCGCCTCTACCCGCAGGATCTTGCCACCGACATCGACGCGCTCAATGCCCGCGTCTACGACCAGCTCAACAACGGCGTCTACAAGGCCGGCTTTGCATTGACGCAAACCGCCTATGACGAAGCGGTAAACGGCGTCTTCGCCATGCTCGACGAACTGGAAACCCGTCTCACCGACGGTCGCAATTTCCTCTTCGGCACCCGCTTCACCGAGGCGGACATCCGCCTTTTCGTCACCCTGGTCCGCTTCGATACCGCCTATCATGGCCTGTTCAAGACCAATCGCCGCCGCATCGCCGACTACGCCTTTCTGTCGGCCTATATGGAGCGTGTGTTGAGGCTCGAAGGCGTGCGCGCAACGGTCAACATGGACCACATCACCCGGGGCTATTATTCGATCAAGACGCTGAACACGACCGGCATCGTGCCCACCGGACCGCAGCATATCCTCGACCTCCTCGCCCGCACGACGTCCTGACCTCGTCTGTCAGCCGCTCAGAACGCCTTCGAAGGGTGCGGGCTGTCCTCATAGGCACCCCAGATCGACTGGTCGAAGTTGATCGTCGCCCCGGTCATCAGCCCTGATTCCTCCGAGGACAGATAGGCGCAGGCCCGCGCCACCTCAGCGGGGTCGACCAGCCGCCCGAAGGGCTGTTTCGCCGCCGCCTGGGCCAGCCAGTCCTCGGGCGCGCCGTGAAACTCGCGCTGGATCCGGTCTTCGCCGTCGCTCGCCATCCAGCCGATGTTGAGCGCGTTCACCCGGATGCGGTTCTTCAGGAGCGCAAAGGCCGTATTGCGCGTCAGCGTATCGAGCGCGCCCTTGGAGGCACAATAGGCCGCAATGAACGGTTGGCCGGCCATCGCCGACATCGAGGAGATGTTGACGATCGTGCCTTCCGTCTTGGTTTCCAGCATCAGTCTGATCGCCTCCTGCATCAGGAAGAACGGGGCCCGCGTGTTGATCGCAAACATCCGGTCGAAGAGCTGAGGATCGGTGTCGAGGATCGTGCCCCGGTCGGTGATCGCGGCAACATTCACCAGTGCATCGAGCCGCCCGAAGGTCTCGCGGGCCGCTGAAATCACCTTCCGGCAGTCCTCAACCTTTTCAAGATCGGCCGCCACGAAGTGCACCTTGGTACCATAGGCCTCGCTGATCGCCTTCGCTTTGGCCTCGCCTTTTGCCACGCTGCGCCCGCAGATCACCAGGCCTGCCGCGCCCCGCTCGGCAAACAGCCGCGCCACCTCGGCGCCCAGCCCCTGCGTTCCCCCCGTGACCACCGCGATCTTGCCATCCAGACGACTCATGCTCTTCCTCCTGCCAAACGCCGCAACCCGCAGCGCAGGCCGCCATTTGGCCCTGTCTCCCATCCTGGCACAAGCCCCGAAACGGTCCTTCGAATCTGATCCTGCGCTTGACCGAGACAGTGTCGACCTGCACCCTCAGCAAAACCATTTGGCGAGGGCAAACAAAGAGATGAAGACCGTCATCATAACAGGCGCATCCGAAGGCATCGGCCGCGAGCTCGCGCGCCAGATCGCCGAAAAGGAGAAGAGCGCGGTCGCCCTCGTCCTCGCCGCCCGCAATGTCGCGCGTCTGGACGATCTCGCCCGCGAGCTTCGAGGCCATGGCACCCGCGTGGATGTGATTCCCACCGATGTCACGGACCAGCAAGCCTGCCGTCACCTGATCGCCGAGACGATCAACCGGCTCGGCCGGATCGATGTACTCGTCAACAATGCCGGCATGTCGGCCCATGCCAATTTCGAAGGCTTCACCGATGCCGATTTCGACTGGTCCGAAAAGCTGATGGTGATGAACTACTGGTCGGTCGTCTGGCTGACCCAAGCCGCCCTGTCGCATCTCATTGCCTCGAAAGGCCTCGTGGTTGGCGTCAGTTCTGTCGCCGGTCTCGTCGGCGTGCCCGGCCGCACCGCCTATTGCGCCACGAAATTCGCCATGAACGGCTTTCTCGAAGCGCTGCGTGCCGAACTCGCCCACAAGGGGCTCAGGGTCATGATTGCCTATCCCGGCACAATCGATACGGATCTGCGCAAGCGCGGCTTCGGCCCCGGCGGTTCGCCGGCCGGCGTCTCGATGATCCGGGACGACCGCGCCATGCCGGTCGAAACCTGCGCAAGGCTCATCCGCGAGGGCATGGAAAAGGGGCGCCGTGAGGTTCTCATGACGCCCCGGATGAAGCTCGGTCGCTGGCTCCGGCTTCTGGCGCCTGAGATCGTCGATCGCCTGGCGATGAAGGAGGTCAAGGCCGAATTCCGGCCCTGACGATCAGCCCAAGGCTTAACCTTCGAAGTCGCCGTCGCCGCTCACCTCGCGCCCGCCGACAATGATCGCCCGCTTGCCGACATGGTTGGCGGCCCCGACAATGCCTTCCTGCTCCATCCGCTCCACCAGCGAGGCGGCCTTGTTGTAGCCGATGGATAGTCGGCGCTGGATATAGGAGGTCGAGCACTTCTTGTCGCGCAGCACCACCTTCACTGCCTTGTCGTAGAGGTCGTTGGTGTCCTCTTCGCCCATGGCGCTCTTGTCGAAGACGGCAACATCCTCTTCCGGCTCGTCTTCCACCTCGTCCGCATCCTCGGTGACGGTGCCCAGATACTCGGGGCGGCCCTGCAGCTTCAGATGCGCAACGACCTTCTCGACTTCCTCGTCGGAAACGAAGGGACCATGCACACGGGCAATGCGTCCGCCGCCGACCATATGCAGCATGTCGCCCTGGCCAAGCAGATGTTCGGCACCCGGCTCACCCAGAATGGTGCGGCTGTCGATCTTGGACGTCACCTGGAAGGAAACACGCGTCGGGAAGTTGGCCTTGATCGTGCCGGTGATGACATCGACCGAGGGACGCTGCGTCGCCATGATCAGGTGGATGCCGGCCGCACGCGCCATCTGCGCCAGCCGCTGGATCGCGCCTTCGATCTCCTTGCCGGCAACCATCATCAGGTCGGCCATCTCGTCGACCACGACGACGATATAGGGCATCGGCGAGAGGTCGAGCTCCTGCTCTTCGTAGACGATCTCGCCGCTCTGCCGGTCGAAGCCGGTCTGCACGGTGACGGTGATCGTCTCGCCCTTGTCGCGCGCCTGGGCGGCACGGGCATTGTAGCCGTCGATATTGCGCACGCCGAGGCGGCTCATCTTGCGATAGCGGTCCTCCATCTCGCGCACCGCCCATTTCAAAGCCATCACGGCCTTCTTCGGGTCGGTGACGACAGGGGTGAGCAGATGCGGGATGCCGTCATAGACGGAAAGCTCCAGCATCTTCGGATCGACCATGATCAACCGGCACTCGTCCGGCCGGAACCGGTAGAGCAAGGACAGGATCATCGTGTTGATCGCAACCGATTTGCCCGAACCGGTGGTGCCGGCGACGAGCAGATGCGGCATCTTCGCCAGTTCGGCAATTACAGGCTCGCCACCGATGGTCTTGCCCAGGCAGACCGGCAGCTTGTAGCGCGTCTCGGCATAATCGGGCGTCTCGATCAGCTCGCGCAGATAGACCGTCTCGCGCACCGGGTTCGGCAGTTCGATGCCGATGACGTTGCGGCCGGGCACGACGGCGACACGCGCCGACAGTGCCGACATCGAACGGGCGATATCGTCCGAGAGGCCGATGACGCGCGAGGACTTGACCCCCGGTGCCGGCTCGAATTCATACAGCGTAACGACGGGGCCGGGGCGCACGTCGATCACTTCGCCCTTAATGCCGAAGTCCTCGAGCACGCTTTCGAGCAGCCCGGCACTCTGTTCGAGCGCCTCTGCCGTCATCGTCACGCCTGTCTGCACCGGCGGCATTTGCAGATAGTCGAGATAGGGCAGCTCGTATTCGCCTTCACCCAGCGCTTCCTGCGCCTTGAACAGCGGCTGGCGCGGCTGTGCGGTCGAGATCGGGGCAGAGTGGGCGGTGTTCCCCTGAAGCGCTGCCGGAGCGGCCATCTCCACCGGCGCGACAGGCTCGGTCATCGCCGGCTGGGCCTGTTCCGGCACGAAAGACGCCGCCGACACGGCGCGGTTTGCCACCTCTCGGTAAAGCGCCACCACCGAGCCCGGTGTCGGCTCGAAGACAGGCTTCCGCGGCAGAGCCGTGACCGGCTGCGTCGCGAGTGAAACGCCCTCGGGACGATAACGCACGACTTCGGCGCGAACGGCCGAAACGGCCTGCGGTGCTGGCTCGGGAATGCTCCGCACGGGCTGCGATGCGCTCGGCTGAACCGGCGGACGAGCCACCGGCATGCGCGACTGCACCACCGGCCTTGCGGCAACGGGCCGCGCCATCTCCATTTCGGCAGGCGCCTCCACCGGCGCGACCATGGCCTCGAAGAAGATGTGGTCCGACAGGAGCGAAGCGATGGGAAGTCGTCCGGCTTCAGCCTGCGCTTCGGCAACGACAGGTGCCACGGCGACCAGTAGCTCGGGCATAGCCGGCGCCGGATTGGTCATCTGCGCCCAGGCGGCAAAGCCCGGTGCGGCAGCCGGGCTTGCAGCCGGAGCAGTTGCAACTGGCTGCGCAGGTGCAGACGCTGTCACCGGAGCCGCAACCGGCTCCGGAGCGACCGGCTGGGGCGGTGTGCGCAGAAACGCGTTGCGCACCATCGGCGGACGCGGCGTCGGGGCTGCCTGCTGGGCGGCAAGCCGTGCGGCCTCGGCCTGTTGGGCCAGCGACCGCTGCAGATGCGGCGGCACTTGCACCTCGGTTCCCGGACGTGTGGCAGAGCCGACGCTGGCGGCTTGCGTGCTCGCCAGCACGCTGCGCATGCCCTGAACGAGCGGCGCCGGCTGCATCGGCTGTGGTGCCGGGCCGATCTCGCCCGGCGCGGCACCCTCGGTTATGGAGGCTTCCCAGGCAGCCTGTTCGGCCTGCTGGCGCGCCAGTTCGCGGCGAAGCTTGTAGGTAAGCGCCCGCGCGCCCACCGCATCCGGCGGCTGCGGCAGCGTCACAGAGGCCGGCATGCGCGGTGCTTCCGGCTTCGGTGCCGGAGCAGGCGCGCCGGTGCGCGGCAGTCCGGCAAAGGGCACGTTGTTCGAAGGGGCCGCAGCCTGCGGCCTCTGCGGCTGCATCGCGTGCGCACGATGGGTGGCCGTCTGCGTCACGGGTGCGGGCTGCTGGGCGCCATGCTGCTTTGCGACGGGGTGCTGCGGCGCGCTCGGGCGCGCGGCCTGGGTGTTTGTCGAGGGGGCAGCGTTTGGCTGAGGCTCCTGCTTGGCCGGCACCCGGTCGGGCGTGCGCGTAAACCGCACATTCGGGCCCAGCACGAAAGCCGTCTGCCAGACTGGTGTTTCCTCACGGCCCTCGATCTGGTTGGCCGCCGACTGATCGGCGCCTTCACCCTTGTTATCCCCTAACTGATTGACCTGATACGCGGAATTGGAACGGGGAGGGTGCATCGAAAACCTGAACGCTGGCGGGATACAAGAACGCGAAAACGGAGCTATCTGAGTAGAAAATAAAGGTTAACGACCGCTTTCCATTCAGCAGGTGTCTCTAATGTACGGACGCCCTTAAAACGGCGGTTTCGACCCCGATGCCGCTGTTGCCAAAGCCGAATTTCCTCACCTGCGACAAGAAGCGGGACCCTAAGTTTTTTTCTCGCGCCGTATCTCGGCTCGGGCTATGGACGGTGACGAACAGAAAGCCGGTCATGTCGAAGAAAGAGAAGCCCAGCCCCTTGAAGAAGCTCCTGAAGGCCTGGACATCAGCGGGTCCGGAAGAGCGTAAGGCCTTTCTCGATCTGGTCCAGGCCGAGGCGCGGGCGAGGGGCGCCGACACCTCGCGGCAGGGCCAGGACCCGGTGCCCGACGATGCCGCAGCCCTCATTGCCAATGGCCGCTATCTGCTGCCCTCGACCATCGAGCGCGTCGAAGCCGTGATGCGTGCCCGCAAACTCTCGCCCTCCGCTGTGATGGCCGAACTCGGCTATTCCAGCCGTGACGCCTCGCTGACGCGGGCGCTTGCCATGAAGGCCTCGCTGCGGCTCTCGGTCATTGCTGCCTTGGCGGAGTGGCTCGACCGTCACGAATCGGCCAACTGAGCCGCCCATGCCCCACACCCTCGTCGCTCCCGTCGAATTCGTCCAGGACATCAAGAAGAGCCGCTTCATCGGCCAGGCAGCGCCGATCTCAGGCGAAGAGGACGCGAAAGCCTTCCTCGCCTCGGTCTCCGATCCCGCCGCCAACCACAACTGCTGGGCCTGGCGTCTCGGTCAGGCCTATCGTTTCTCCGATGACGGCGAACCCGCAGGCACGGCCGGCAAGCCGATCCTCCAGGCAATCGACGGCCAGGATCTCGATGGCGTGGTCGTGGTCGTCACCCGCTTCTTCGGCGGCATCCTGCTTGGCAGCGGCGGGCTCGTGCGGGCCTATGGCGGCACCGCAGCCCAGATGCTGCGCCAAGCCGACAAACGCGAGATCATCCCGATGGTCTCAGGCATCTGTGCGGTGAGTTTTTCGGATCTCGCTCTGGTCAAATCGCGCCTCACAGCGATTCCGCATCTCGTCCTCGACGAGAGGTTCACGGCAGAAGGCGTGGACCTTACCGTCACCCTGCGGCAAGGCGACGAGGATCAGGCGATCCGTCTGCTGCGCGATCTCACCAGCGGACGCTCGAACCTGGTCTTTCCGGATTAAGGCTTTAGCCGTTCTGCTTGGCCTTGTCCTGGCTGGACAGCTGCTTCCAGGAATTCTGCTGGGCGAGCATGCCGCGCAGATATTGCAGGTTTGCCGCCGCCTGCTGCGGGTCGAGTTCCTGCGCCGCAAGCTGCTCGGCTTCCTGGAACCGCCCCTGCAGACCGACGACCAGTGCCAGGTTCTGGCGCACGCGGCTGTCGGCGCCCGGCTGCTGCGAGGCCTGGCGCAGGAAACCTTCCGCCGTTTTCAGATCGCCGGAGAGGACGAAGGACATGCCCATGTTGGAGAGCACGCTCGGATCGTTCGGCTGCATCTGCAGCGCCATGCGGTAGCGCGAGCGCGCTTCGCTGGAGCGGCCGAGCTGGTCGAGCACGGCACCTTCTGCCGAATAGAGCCGCCAGTCCGGTCGGTCAGGCGTCTGCGCCCGCTGGATCGTGCCAAGCGCCTTTTCCAGCTGGCCGGCTGCGGCCTGCGCCTTGCCGAGAGCCGCCAGCACTTCGCGGTCGCTCGGATGGGCGATCGCCACCTGCTGCATCACAGCGAGCGCCTGGGTATTGCGCCCGGTCATCATCAGGCCATTGGCATAGGAAAGACCCGTATTGCGGTCCTTGGGGTTGCGCTCATAGGCCTGGCCGATCCCTTCGACTGCGGCATTGAGCTGCGGTCCGCTCAGCTGGTCGAGCTGCCGGTTCATCTTCGGGATCGAACCGGTCGTCAGCTCTTTCTTCGACGAGGCACAACCCGTCAGCGTCAGCGCCGCCAGCACGAGGCCGGTCGTGGCCATGAACTGCAAAGGTTTTGCCGAGCCTGGATTTCGCATGCGCATGGTGATCGTCCCGAGTTAAATCGTCCCCACCGCCTCTTCAGTGCAGGGCGGCGCAACCTCCACTCAAGCAATAATCTGTTAACCCTAACGGAGTGTTAATCGGACTCGTCCGCGATTCTTCAGCCGTCTCTCCAGAAAGCGTCCACCATGGCCCCGTTCCAGTACATCGAAAGACCGTCTCCCTTCAGCACCAAGGGCGGCAAATCGCTGCCGGTCTTCGCGGTCACCCCGGCCCATGTCGAGACCGGAACGCTGGAACCGCTGGCGCTGGATTGGGCCAGGAAGGCCGGCTTCAAGGCCGAAGCGGGCTCGGTCCTGCTGATCCCGACGGCCGATGGCCATGTCGGCGGCGCGCTCTTCGGCCTCGGCTCCAACCCCTCCGAAAATCCCTATCTGACCGGCAAGCTCGCGCGCGCTCTGCCGGCCGGCGAATGGCACATCGAGACCGCGCCCCTGACCGCCAACCGCCTGCTGCTCGGCTATGGTCTCGGCGCCTATAGCTTCGACCGCTACCGCTCCGAACGCGTCACCGAACCGCGCCTGCTGATCCCGCAGGACGCCGATGCCGCCGACATCAAGCGCCAGATCGCGGGCGTCTATCTCGCCCGTGACCTGATCAACACGCCCGCCAACGACATGAGCCCGGCGGATCTCGAAGCCGCCGTCCGTCGTCTCGCCGAGCATTACAAGGCGGAGGTCTCCGTCATTACCGGCGACGAACTCCTCGAGAAGAACTTCCCCCTCGTCCATGCCGTCGGCCGCGCTTCCACGGTGGCCCCCCGTCTGATCGAGATGCGCTGGGGCAAGAAGGGCCACCGCAAGGTCACCCTCGTCGGCAAGGGCGTGAGCTTCGATACCGGCGGCCTCGACATCAAGCCGGCCTCCTCCATGCTGTTGATGAAGAAGGACATGGGCGGTGCGGCCAATGTTCTCGGCCTGGCGCTGATGATCATGGATGCCAAGCTCAAGGTCGACCTGCATGTCGTCATCCCCGCCGTCGAAAACGCCATCGCCGGCAATGCCTTCCGCCCCGGCGACGTCTACAGGAGCCGCAAGGGCCTGACCGTCCAGATCGACAACACCGATGCCGAGGGACGCCTGATCCTCGCCGATGCGCTTAGCTACGCCGATGCCGAGGAGCCGGAACTCCTGATCGACATGGCGACCCTGACCGGTGCCGCCCGTGTCGCGCTGGGCCCGGATGTGCCCCCCTTCTTCACCGATGACGAAGACTTGGCTCATGGCATTGCCGAGGCGAGCCTGGAAGTCGATGATCCGCTCTGGCGTATGCCCCTGCACAAGGGCTACGAGCGCATGCTGAAAGCCCAGATCGCCGACCTCACCAATGCCCCCTCGGGCGGCATGGCCGGTGCAATCACCGCAGCCCTCTTCCTCAAGCGCTTCGTCTCGCCGAACCGTCACTGGGCGCACTTCGATATCTTCGGCTGGTCGCAGACCGAGCGCGCCCACTCGCCCGTCGGCGGCGAAGCCCAGGCCATCCGCGCCCTCTACCGTTACCTGCAGTCGGGCGCCAGCTGAGCCGGATCAAAGCCCCTTGCCAGATCGTTCCATTACCGGAATGATGCGGGCGAGGGGTCTTTGCGCCCCGCAGGATGACGAGGGGAGGGGCCATGGGCCTCGAAATGACGGCAACCCAGGCGCTCGGCCTGTGGCACAGGGTAACGCTCGATCAGGTCCTGAAGGATGGACATGATCTCACCATGCGCCAGCTCGCCGTCCTGCTCGAGATCTATCTCGTGCCCCCGCCGCACACGGTGCGCGGCCTTGCTGCCACACTCAACGTCACAAAGCCCGTCATCACACGTGCCCTCGATACGCTCGGCGAAATGGGCCTGGTGGACCGTGTTCGCGACGATCTTGATCGCCGCAGCGTCATCGTCAAGCGCACCGTCAGCGGTGCGCTCTATCTCGAAAAATTCGGCGATAACATCATCGCCAGGGGCCGATCTCTCGGCTGACGGAGATTTTCATGCTCGACCGGCGGCTCAACGCCTTCCGTCCCGACCTTGCCGACATCGCCCTTCAGGGTCAGGTCGAGGCCGACCGTTTCGTCCCATCCGAACCGGCGATGGTCACAAAGCCCGTCGCCGCGTTGCGCCCAAAGCCCGATCCTACAGTCGGCATCGACACCGAACTGCTGATCGGTGAAGAGGTCCGCGTCTTCGAACGCAGCAATGGCTGGGCCTGGGTGCAGGCCGTTGACGACGCCTATGTCGGCTATCTGCCGGAGGAGGCCCTTGGCCCGGTCGTCCAGCCGACCCATGTCGTCACCGCGCCCCGCACCTTTGTCTATTCCGGGGCCGATCTGCGTTTTCCCACCCGCATGGCCCTTTCGATGGGAAGCCGGCTGGCGGTCGTCGGAGAGGCGGAGACCCGCGGCACCCGCTATCTCATGCTGCCGGATGGCGGAGCCATCGTCGCCCGTCACCTTCGCCCGGTCTCCGATCCGCCGGCTCCGGATTACGTCGCGGTCGCCGCCCATCTTCTCGAAACGCCCTATCTCTGGGGCGGCAAGTCGGGATTCGGCATAGATTGCTCAGGCCTCGTCCAGCTGGCCATGTGCCTTGCCGGCCAGAAAGCCCCGCGTGACAGCGACATGCAGGCCAAGGGTCTTGGCACACCGATCGAACGGCAGGAGCTGAAGCGCGGCGATCTCGTCTTCTGGAAAGGCCATGTGGCGATCATGGAAGACGAGACGTCCATGATCCATGCCAATGGCAACACCATGTCCGTGGCGCGGGAAACGCTTGAAGCCGCCATAGAACGCATCGGCTGGCTCTACGGCACCCCGACCGGCTACCGACGCCCTGTCGCCGAAACGTGATGATGCCGGGCTTGGTGGCAGCGGACGGAATGCTTATATCGGCTCCGTTACAGCTGACGAGATGATTGCCCATGCTGCCGGTCCGCCCAAATTCTCATTTGCCGCGCAAGCGCCTCCTGCTTCCTCTGGCATTGTTGCTTGCGGGCCTCGTGTCGCCTGTTCAGGCCGCCGAAGGCATTGCCTGGGGTCAGGCCGGGCAGGAAAGCTTCAAGGATCTGCCGGGCGTCAAGCCACAGGATCCGGCAAACCAGTTTGGCGAAAACATCAGCTGCGAAACGCGCACCGTTTTTCCAGATCGCCGCTTCGGACGCAACGAGCTGCGTGACAGCCTTCCCTACACCGTCTACCGTTGCGAAAAGAACGGCATCATCTACGAAGGAACCCAGCCGCCGCGTACCGGCCGCATGTGGTATCCGGGCGTCAATCCCCGCGTCATCGACTGATTGCTTGAGCGGCGATAACGGTTGTTTGATGAAAAAATGCCGTTCGGGCAGCAATTGAGCCCGCTTTGCTTAAAATTTTAACGACGGAACAAACGTCAAAATAGCGCTTTTCAGCGATGCTACCCCTGTAGCCGCATTCGTTCGCCGAAGTTTTGAGGTCTGAATTGCGGAACTTCAGCATCAACGGGGGTAGGGGATGCTTCTGGAAAAGCTTCGTCAGTGTTGGCTGGATCGCTCCGGCAATTTTGGAATCATCTCGGCGGCTCTCGCCCCGATCCTGCTGGTCTCCGCAGAGGGCGCGCTCGATGTTGCCAGTGCCTATAACACGCGTGTCGATATGCAGGGGCAGCTGGATGCAGCGATGCTGGCTGCGGCACAAAAAAGCGGGACCACAGCCCAGGAGATCGAGGCCCGCAATTTCCTCGGACTCGATGCAAATGAGGACAAGATCAACGAAACCGTTGGCTTTCGCCTGACGGCGAATGCGGATGGGTCCCTCACCGGCGATTACGAGCGGCAGGTCGACAATAAGTTCCTGCGCATCATCGGCCTTTCGAACTTCACGCTCGACGTCAGCACGACCGTCGCAGCAAGCCCCGCAACGGCAGGCGGCAATGGCTGCATCTATGCGCTGGGCAATCGAAGCCAGGCGGTGCTGATCAACTCCGGGGCCAACGTCAAATCGGAGAAATGCGAGGTCCATGTCCATTCGATTAGCAATCCGGCCTTCATCATGAATGCCGGCGCGACGATCGATACGGCCAAGTTCTGCGTCAAGGGAACGAACTTTATCAGAAACGGCGGCACGCTGACCAACCTGCAGACGCGCTGCGCGGCGGAAGCGGACCCCTTTGCCGGCAAGCTGCCGGAGCCGTCGGTACCTTCCACGTGCACCACGTCTGGCACCAGAGATGGCCAGAACATCACGCTGCAGCCAGGCAGGCATTGCGGCACGACCTTCAACGGTTCGCCGACGATCACCTTCATGCCTGGCCTGCATATCATCTCGGGCCGCATGATCATCAATTCCGGCGCAACGGTCAGGGCCGAGGGTGTGACCTTCTATTTCCCGGACGTCAACAGCGAGATCCGCGCCAATGGTGGTCTGACTTTCACGGCAACGGCACCGACGTCGGGAACCTACAAGGATATCCTGATGTTCGAGAAGACAAGTGATGCGAACAACAACCGAAACACGCAGCAATACATCTTCAACGGCAGCCGGGGTGAGATTCTCAAGGGCATCATTCACCTGCCCAACCGCGACGTGACCTACAATTCGACGACCAACCAGACCAACAATATCACCCTGGTCGTCAACACGATCATCATGAACTCGGCAAACTGGAAGATCGAACCCTATTCCGGGGCAGGCCCAGCCGCGACAAGCGGTCTGAGCAATCCCCGGATCCTGCGCTGAGCAGAGGACGATAAATCAGGAAAGGGCGCCCGTCCGGCGCCCTTTTGGCATTTTGAGACGGGTATCAGCCTTCGTCCTGGCCGAGCAGACCATCGAACACTTCAAGCAGCGCCTCGCTGATTGCGCCGCCCAGTTTCTGGCCAGCTTCCCTGAGCGCTTCTTCGTCCATGTCGCGGGCGGCAAGGGCCAGAGCCGTGCCCTCCTGCGCCACGATTTCCTTGGCTCGCTCGATGGCCCAGAGCGCAAAATCGCTGCGGCTTTCGATTGCGACGGTCTCGTCCATGGTCTGTCCTACTCGTCCGTTTGCTGCGCTGGGAAAGGGGGATTGGCGTGTGGCCGAAAGCGGCGCACCACGCCTTTTCAAGGCAAGAAAAAAGCCCGGCGAACCGAGCTTTTTCTGTGTTTGACGATCGCATAAACTGCTGATCTCAAATCGGAATTTGGTGCCCAGAAGAGGACTCGAACCTCCACGCCTCGCGGCACAGGTACCTGAAACCTGCGCGTCTACCAATTCCGCCATCTGGGCGACGAGGAGCCGTTTAAAGGCACTGCTCCGGCCTGTCAACCGGCTTTTTGAAGTTTTCATGTCGACGTCGGGAAACCGCCTGCCGGAAAAGAGAGCTCCTGCGCCGCCGGGCCATGTCCCGTCGGCCCTGTGGACAGAACGCTATGCTGTCACGTGATGACGCCGTCGTGAAAAAGCCGTGATCGAAACGCTCTATTTCCGGGTCGGCATCCCCCTATCACGGGCAAGCCGGGACGAAAAACAGGAAGACGAGATGACGATTCGATCCGCATGCTTGGCCTTGGCCTTGGCTTTGGCCGGTGCCCAGTTCATCACCCCGGTCGCCGAGGCCGCCATGCCGAATCCTGTGCTGCAATCCCAGCAGCGGTTGACCGATGTCGAACGGGTCGATCTCGTTTGCGACTTCTCCGGTTGCTACGAAACCTGGGATCGCCCGCCGCCGCGTCGTCCGCGTCCGCTTCCGCCGGAATACTATCCGCCATCCGTCTATGACGAGCCACCGGTCTATCGCCCGCGCCCAAGGCCGCCCGTCTATGTGGAGCCGGGTTACCGTCCCCGTCCACCTGTTTATGTCGAGCCCGGCTATCGCCCGCCGCGCCGGTCCTGGGAGCGGCATGTCGACTGGTGCCTGGATCGCTACCGGTCCTATAATCCCCGGACCAACCAGTTCCTCTCGTCGAGCGGCTACTACAAGGTCTGCCGATCGCCCTTCTATTGATCAAATGATATTCGAAGGCGGCCCTGCGGCCGCCTTTTTCGTCTCAGCTGTCCAGACCCTCGTTTCGGCTGGCTCTGTCGACATGGCCGAGGTCGCGCTCCGGGTCGATCGCATCCCGCACCTTCTGTTTGAGTTCCTTCGGCCCCGGAAACCCGCCATCGCGCTTGCGTTCCCAGATCAGTTCGTCGTTCAGCCGGATCTCGAAGATCCCGCCCGTGCCCGGAATGAGCGCCACCTCGCCCAGGTCGTCGGCAAAGGTATGCAGCAATTCCTGCGCCATCCATCCGGAGCGCAGCAACCAGTTGCACTGCGTGCAGTAGGTGATCGAAATTCGGGGCTTGTTCATCGGTTCTGCTTTCTCACGCATAAGTTAACTAAAGAGATCAGGTTATGTGCTGCCGGCCATTGTCTTGGGAAGCGATATCTACCAACTAATTGCGATATATCGTTGACTCACAAAGGACCGAAAGCATGTCGACTCAGCCCGACCGCCTTATCCTGCCTGCCCTTGCTCCCCTTTACCGCTCCGGCCATGATCTGGTCGAGACGCTGTTGCGCGTTGTCGCCGGTGTCTTTTTCATGATTCACGGCGTGCCCAAGATCATTGATCCCTTCGGCTCTGCGGGCATGGTAGAGATGCTGGGTTTCTATCCCGGCGCCTTCTGGTCTCTGATGCTGGCGATCACCGAATTCTTCGGCGGCATCCTGTTGGCAATCGGCCTCTTCACACGCCCTGCGGCCCTTGCAGCCACCTTCGTGCTGCTGGTCACGGTCTATTTCCATTGGGTGACCATCGGCGAAGGTTATGCCGGAGCGGAGAAGTCCCTGCTTTGGGCAGCGATGACCCTGTTCTTTGTCTTCCGTGGCGGAAACGTGCATTCCGTCGACGCGCGCCTGAAAAAGACCTTCTAAGGTCGCGGGAGGGCGCCCCTCGCGGCGCCCTCCCGTCTTGCAGACCGCGCGCACCCATGCTTTCTCTGAGCATCTGCCCAAGAGATCCGATTCCCCCATGCGCGTCGCCATTGTCGAAAACACCAAAGTCACCGAAACCGGCCAGGTCGGCATCGCCCTTGCCGAGGCCGGCGCAAAGACCGTCACCTTCAGCGCCTATGCCGGCGAAACCCTGCCCGATTTCGAGGCCCATGATGCCCTGGTCGTCTTCGGCGGCGAGCAGAACGCCCGCGACGACGAAAAGCATCCCTACTTGCCGGAGCTTGCCAGCCTGATGCGCCGCTTCGGCGACAGCGGCAAGGCGGTGCTCGGTATCTGCCTCGGCAGCCAGATCCTCGCTCGTGCCTATGGCGGCGAAAACCTCATCGGTGCCGCCCCGGAATTCGGCTGGCGCAGCATTGGCCGCACCGACGCCGGCGGCGTCGATCCTGTGCTTGCGGCCATGCCCGACCGCTTCCTGTCCTTCCAGTGGCACGACGATACCTTCACCCTGCCGGAAGGGGCGGCCCACCTTGCCGAAAACACGGCCGCCCGCCACCAGGCCTTCCGCATAGGCCGCGCGGCCTATGGCTTCCAGTTCCATTTCGAGGCCAATCGGGAGGTGGTGCGCAACTGGATGGCGCATTTCCCTGATGTCATCGAGCGCAAGGAGCCGGGTTGGCTCTCCCGCCATCCGGAGCTCGAACCGACCGATGGGGCGCTTTCCGATGAAGCGGGCCTTGCCATCGCGCGCGCCTGGGTCCGTCAGATCGTTGCGGCCTGAGGGCTCGACCTGCCACTCGATGCAGAGCGGGTTTGACCGAAATCAAGCCACCTGTCGGATCCAGATGCTATCTCCGGCGTCATGAATTCGGAGTGTTCCTCTTGTCCCTGTCCGCCTTTGCCCTCGCTGTCCTGCTTCTCCTCCTGACGCCTGGACCCACCAACACGCTGCTTGCCGTGTCCGGTGCAGCACGCGGCCTGAAAGCCTCGCTCCCCCTGATTGGCGCCGAGCTCGGCGGCTATCTCACCACCATCGTGCCGCTGGTTTTCCTCGCCGCACCGCTGCTCGCCGATCAGCCGGTTGCCGCCGTGGTCATCAAGCTTGCCTCGACGCTTTGGGTCCTGCTGCTGGCGGCCCGTCTCTGGACCCGCCCGCCCTCGGCTACGGAACCGGGCGCTGTGACCGCCTTCGCGGTCTATTGCACCACCATGCTCAATCCGAAAGCTCTGATCATCGGGCTCGCGCTCATGCCGCCCGCATCCCTTGCCTCCGCAGAGGAGTTGGTCCGGCCATTCCCCTATCTCGCAGTGTTTTCCGTCACCGTGGTCTGCGTCGCCACCTGCTGGTTGAGTGCCGGCGCGGCCATCCTGCGCCGTGTTGCCACCACAAGCCCGCTGCTTTTCGGACGGGTTGCCGCAAGCTTCCTCGTGGTCTTTGCCATCAGCCTGGCTGGCCGCGCCATCGGCTGGATTTGATCTTCCGTCATCGCCTGACCCCTTGCGACTGTTCCCTCACCATGCTTAATCGCTATTCAATCGATTGAGATGGCTTCAGAAACCTGTGGGAGGGGGACATGAAAGCAGTGGGGAAGCGCATGGTTGCGCTCTGCTTCATCATGCTGGCGCTGGCGCTCCAGCCGGCTTACGCATCGACGGTCGGGGCCGACAAGGTCATGCGCGACTGGTATCGCCTGATCCTCGAACTCGTCCGCCACACGCCGACCTATTCGCCGCCGGTTGCAAGCCGCGCCTTTGGTTATCTCGGGGTCACGGCTTACGAGGCGCTCGCCTCCGGTGATCGCAGCATGACCTCGCTGGCCGGCCAGCTGAATGGCCTGACCCCCGTGCCGCAGCGTGCGGGAGGTGTCAGCTATGACGAAGCCGTCGTGATGCAGGCCGCACTCTCCTCGGCGGCCCTCGAACTCTTCGGCAATACCGGCCCGACCGGTCAGCGCGCCCTGAAGCGTCTGACGGAGAAACTCTCGGCGGAGGTTTCGAGCGGTCTCGATCCCGAACTCGTTGCCCGCAGCGAAGCGTATGGCCGGAGCGTCACCAGCCATATCCTGACCTGGTCTCAGAGCGATGGCGGCGCCAAGATCGAGAACATGGGCTTTCCGCTGGAATTTGCCCTTGGCAGTCGGCCGGAGAGCTGGGTGCCGACGAGCCTGATCAACCAGCAGCAGCTGCCGCTGCTGCCCAAATGGGGCGAGAACCGGCCCTTCGCCATGCCGACCGGCAATGCCTGCCCGCTGCCGCCGCCGCCCGCCTACAGCGAGGAAAAGGGCTCGGATTTCTACAAGGAAGCCTTCGAGGTTTACGAGACCGTCAAGAACCTCACCCCCGAGCAGCGCGCCATTGCCCGCTTCTGGTCGGATGACCCGATGCTCTCGCCGACCCCGCCCGGCCACTGGATCTTGATTGCGCTGAAGGTGCTCGATGAACGGAAGGCCAGTGCCGCCGAGCATGCCGACCTGCTCGCGCGCCTCGGCATTTCGCTCGCCGATGCCTTCATCGGCTGCTGGCATTCGAAATTCGAATACGACCTTCTGCGCCCGGTCACCTATATCAAGCGGGTGATCGACCCCAAATGGGAGCCGATCCTGATCACGCCGCCTTTCCCGGAATATCCCTCCGGCCATTCCACCCAGTCGGGTGCGGCGGCGACCGTTCTGACTGCCTTCTTCGGCGAGAACTTCGCTTTCACCGACAACACCCATGAGAAGGACAAACTGCCCAATCGCAGCTTCAACAGCTTCTGGGATGCGGCCAACGAGGCCGGCATGTCACGCCTCTATGGCGGCATCCATTTCCGCGCGGCCATCGATCGCGGCCTGGAGCAGGGCCGTTGCATCGGCGAAAAGGCGGTGGCCCTGAGGACGCGCGGATGACCGGGTCGATCACGTCTGGCGCTGCGCGCCTTGCCACACTGGCGACACTGGCCCTTGCCTTGCAGGCTGGCACGGCACTGGCCAATGGTGGCCCGCTCGTTCCCCGCTTTGCCGATGAAACCTCAACCAGCAGCATTGCCAGCACCTATCGCGGCGATTGGGAATATATGGTCGGCGGCGGTGCCGGCAGCTTCGACTGCAATGCTGATGGCTTTGCCGATCTGGTACTGGCAGGCGGCGAGGACAAGGCTAAGTTCTACCTCAACCGCAGCCAGCCCGGCGGCGCCCTGAAATTCGAGGAACAGGCCTCGGGCCTCGAACTCGATAAGGTGACCGGCGCTTATCCGCTCGATGTCGATGGTGACGGCAATCAGGATGTCGTGCTCCTGCGCTCCGGCGAGAATGTCCTGATGCGGGGCTTGGGCGCATGCCGCTTCGAGCGTGCCAACGAGGCCTGGGGCTTCGACGGTGGTGACGCCTGGTCCACGGCCTTTTCCGCCACCTGGGAAAAGGGCAATGCCTGGCCGACGCTGGCGGTCGGCAATTACATCGACCGTTTCGAGGATCTCGAACCCTGGGGCTCCTGCACCGACAACTGGCTGCATCGCCCGGTTTCGGGCAGCGAACGTCGCTTCGCCCCGCCGCAGTCGCTCAATCCCTCCTATTGCCCGTTGTCGATCCTGTTCACCGACTGGAACCGGTCAGGCACCCCCTCTTTGCGCGTCTCCAACGACCGCGAATATTACAAGGGTGGCCAGGAGCAGATGTGGAAGCTGCCGGCGGGCGGCACGCCGGAGCTCTACACCCAGGCAGAAGGCTGGCGTTACCTCCGGATCTGGGGCATGGGCATCGCATCCCACGACCTCGATTTCGACGGCTATCCCGAATATTTCCTGACCAGCATGGCGGACAACAAGCTGCAGAAGCTGGCCGAGATCCCTGCCGACGGGAAGCCCAAGCCCTCTTATGCCGACGTCGCCTTCGCCAAGGGCACGACCGCCCATCGGCCCTATATCGGCGGCGAAATCCGGCCCTCGACGGCCTGGCATACGGAATTCGAGGACGTCAACAATGACGGCCGCACCGATCTCTTCATCGCCAAGGGCAATGTCGCCAAGATGCCGGACTTTGCCGCGAAGGACCCCAACAACCTTCTGGTCCAGGGCGAGGACGGCAAGTTCATCGAGATGGGCGACAAGGCCGGCGTCGCCTCCATGGCCACCGGCCGCGGCGGCGCGCTTTCCGATTTCAATCTCGATGGCCGCATCGATCTCCTCGTCGTCAACCAGGGCTCCCCCGTCGAGATCTGGCGCAACACGACGGAAATGCCCGGCCGCTTCCTGCAGCTCGCATTGCGCCAGGGCGGCCCGAACCGGGACGCCGTGGGTGCCTGGATCGAGGTGAAGACCGGCGATTATGTCCAGCGCCGCGAAGTGACCATCGGCGGCGGCCATGTCAGCGGCAAGACCGGCTGGTGGCATTTCGGTCTGGGCGATCAGGCGGAGACCGAGTTCCGCGTGTTGTGGCCGGACGGCGAGACGGGTGAGTGGCAGAAGGTGTCGACCGACGGGTTTTACGTGGTTCAGCGTGGCGCAGCGCCGAGGTTGTGGAAACCGGGCGAGGGGCTGTGAGGGTAGATATCTCCCCCTCGGTGGGGGAGAAAGCGATTTCGATGAATTAGGCGAGCGCAAGCCGCCTAAACATCTGAAATCGCAAGAGAGGGGGTCTGTTCGTCGTGCCCGCAGCACTGATCCCCTCACCAACAAAATCTGAGGTTTAGCCCTGTTCGGGCTAAGCCCTCGATTTTGTAACCTCTCCCACAAGGGGAGAGGTGGGCTCCGCGCTTGCATCTTGGCTCCCTCATGCTGAGGTGCCCGCGTGAAGCGCGGGCCTCGAAGCATCCTTCTGCTTGGATCCACCTTTGGCCTCGTGCTTCGAGGCCGGGCGTTGCCCGGCAACTCAGCATGAGGGGGAAGCGTTGTGGCCTCGCCCTTCGAGGCCCGCGCGGTGCGCGGGCACCTCAGCAACCGTGTTTCTGATTTTCCCAGAACACCTGTCTTTTGACGATTGTGTTGACCATTGTGATGAGTTTTCGCATGGCGGCGACGATAGCGACTTTAGGCGGTTTTC
>JAPZUE010000066.1 GCA_027533385.1 Rhizobium sp.
CGCCGCACCATGGACCCGTCGAAATCCGACCGCAAAGAAAGGGCTGAACCCATCGCAAACCTCCCGTTTGCGCCAGAGATTCAGATTCGTCCGCTTTTAGGAATCCCAAAGAGAGTCAAACTTACCGACGACTGGTATAAATGAGAACCTTGTACTGAATGGTGATCTTTCCCAGTCTTTCTCTAACACAGCGCGGCGCCTCCCGGAGGATGTGGCCCCTTGTTGGTATCATTATCATATTCCCGAAACGTATCGCGTCGGTGAAGATAATCTCCTCATCAATCATAGAGCGCCAGCCTTAATCAGTGTGCGGGCAATCCAGTACTATTTTCGAGGAGACGAGCCTTCATACAATGTATCACTGCGCGGAGACTTTACGCCTTCGGCGCAAGTGAGCATATCAGCGGAGCTTTGTGGGGCCAATTGCAGGCTCCAATCCATTCAGATGAACAAGGTGGGCCCCAATCTGTTTGAGGGCCGGATGCTGCCCGGTAGAGAAGGCGAGTATGTCGAAAGGTTCCACTTGGCCGCAAGCGTGGGCTCCATCTCGATAGACAGCTTTGTTGTATCGAACGCTGACGAACCAAATGCAGCTTCTATACAAGAGCGCGACGCTTCTATCATGGGGATGTGCTATGAGGAGGTGTCGCCAATGATAGGTGATGTCCGCGCAATTCATCTCGCGGGGATTGCATTGGCAAACATAACGGCGTTCGGCGTCATTTTCTGGCTGCTTCGGAGGAAAAGTTTCTTTCCCGCATTTCTTGTGTGTTCCTTCTTCCTAACAAATGTGTTGGGGCTTCTTCCTTTGTACTTCGGTTGGAGCGAGGTCCGGGTCACTCAGCATGTCTTGGATAGAGCCATCGTGGCGACGCTGGCGTGGGCAGGATTGGCTATGCTATGCTTGGCTGTTTGCGGATACTGCGCCGCCAGTTGGATTTGGTCCAAATTTTGGCGTGATAGGTGCTGCCGAATTGAGGTCAACTTCTGGACCGTTCTTAGTATCTTCGTAATGATCGCGTGCGTCGTTTTGGCTTCGTCTCTCCCTAAGGCGATTGAGTATTATCAAGCAGCAGGCGGCGGAGGTATCGGAGCATCTGCTAGAGCGGCGTTTCTGCGTTCCTTGATAAATCAAGAGACGTTCGGTCTCAAATCGCACTACTTCAGGTTATTTTTCTTACTACTTCCTTTGGTGCTCAATTTTATCATTTTGTCCAAGGCGATTGACCGGAATGTCTTTTTGATTGTTCCCATATTGATTGGAATTCAGGTAGCGATATTGTTATACAATGGAGAAAAAGCACCCGTGGCTTGGTATCTATTCGCGCTGGGGTATCTTGCGCTTGCAAAGGGCTTATTTAGGAAGGAATTTATTTGGCCCGCATTCGGAGTAGGTGCAGCGCTGCTAATTGTTGTGTTGGCCGGACCACAGTCGATGCGTCTGATGGCCGATCGTATGATTCTTGGCGGCCTGACGGTTGGATACTATGTGATTAAGATCTTTCCTGAGGAGAGCCCTTTTTTGGCTGGTTCGAGCCTGAGACTACTGGGTATGGGCTCCGACGTCAGGTTTAACTTGGACCTGTTCATGTGGAGGAACATCTTTTCTGACAGCTATTTCTCTCACCTTTCTGGCACGGCTACTGGCGCCGTTTGGGTGCAAGGATACGCCAATTTCGGTTGGATTGGAGCCGGGGTATTCGCAGCGGCGTTTGGGGCAATTGTGGCGAGCGCTCAAGCGCTTGTGACACGGCTTTTCGTGCCGAGCGTTGCTGCTGGAGTGGGTTCTTTGTTGATTTTTCACTACTCGAGTTTGGGAGAGAGCAATCTCGATCGGTTCTTGACCGATTTCTATCTAGAGCGGTTCCCTGACTGATTGAATCTGTCGGGGCTTCGCAAATCAGGCGCGTTCTGATTCAAACTATCTGCCGATGGAGGTCGGCGGATATGTCAAAGGCTCTCTCTATCGATCTGCGTGTTCGCGTGCTTGCTGCT
>JAPZUE010000027.1 GCA_027533385.1 Rhizobium sp.
AGCAGCAAGCACGCGAACACGCAGATCGATAGAGAGAGCCTTTGACATATCCGCCGACCTCCATCGGCAGATAGTTTGAATCAGAACGCGCCTGATTTGCGAAGCCCCGACAGATTCAATCAGTCAGGGAACCGCTCTAGACCCCGTTCGATATACTTGCGCACCGTCTTCCTATCGATGCCGGTTTGTCTGGAAATGGCCGACACCGTCAGCCCCTGCTGATGCAGATCCAGGATCATGATCGTCTCCCTCAGCTTGATCACCAAAAACCCCGTTCCGACCATCGGAACGAGTATTGGCGATGACGCGCCGCCGGTCTGCCGGGGCGCGCCCCGAAAGACCGGCGGCCGCAGCACCTGGGGAAGATTCAAGCGGCACTAGTGGGGAGTATTGATGCGGTACCGACAGCGATCTCCTGCACCTCCATTATGCTGTCAAAAGTATACAGATCCAGGGTAATCCACCCGGCAAATAAGGGGCTTCAAAAGTAGAATTTTCTCAGGCTTGATGCTCGAGGAGATTTTGATGAAGAAGAGCCGATTTATCGAAGCCCAGATCATGGCTGTGTTGCGCCAAGCGGAAGGCGGTGTCCCCGTACCTGAGCTTTGCCGGGAGCACGGCATCAGCAGTGCCAGTTTTTACAAATGGCGGGCAAAATATGGGGGTATGGATGCCTCTATGATGAGCCAGATGAAGGCTCTTGAGGACGAGAACCGCCGATTGAAGCGGATGTATGCCGATTTGAGCATGCAGGCGGATCTGCTGAAGGAGGCTCTCGGAAAAAAATGAGGCGGCCATCTCAGCGCCGAGAGCTGGCCGAGAAAGCAGTGGCGCAACGCGGTGTGACTGTCGCGCTGGCATGCAGGACATTTGGCGTCAGCGAAACCTGTTTTCGGTATAGCCCAAAGCGCAATGCCGATAACGATGAGATCGCCGATCTGTTGCTTGGGCTTGTGAAGGTGAAGAAGACCTGGGGCTTCGGTCTCTGCTTCCTGCATATGCGCAATGTCCAAGGCTTTCGCTGGAACCACAAACGGGTCTACCGCATCTACCGCGAGCTTGAACTGAACCTGAGGATCAAGCCCCGCCGACGGCTGAAGCGCGAGAAGCCAGAGGAGCTGGTGGTGCCCGATGCGCCGAACGTAGTCTGGTCGATGGAGTTCATGGCGGATCGCCTGGCGGACGGTCGCCAGTTCAGGCTTCTGAACGTGTTGGACGACTTCAATCGAGAGGGACTGGGGATCGAGGTTGACTTCTCACTGCCTGCCGAGCGGGTCGTGCGCAGCCTCAACCAGATTATCGAATGGCGGGGCAAGCCACTGGCAATCAGGGTCGATAACGGCCCCGAATACGTCAGTTCGAAGCTGGTAGAATGGGCAGAGAAGCATGGGATCGCATTGAACTAGAGCGCGTCCATTGAACGCGGAATCGCGTTGAGGATTCCCCTGGTCGCCGAATTCTGATTCCATCGCTTCGACTGGTGATTTGGTCGGAGGCAATATGACCCGGGCTTTCAGTGATGATCTGCGTAGCCGCGTTCTGG
>JAPZUE010000069.1 GCA_027533385.1 Rhizobium sp.
TACATGCAGATCGAGGGCATGGCAGAGCTTAACTCTCCAACAATCGAGGAGGAAAAACCCCTTCAGATTACACCGAAAGCCGCCTGATCATGACGGCCCGGTCCCATACCCGAAATTACACCAGCTTGACGGACGCTATCATATTGGCGCTCATATGGAGAAAGACATCAACATAATTGTTGATGTCGAGCCAGATGAAGCCGAATTGCTCCTTAGCCTTGTGGAGAATCTATTCGATGATTGGTACATCGCTCGCCAAAAACGGCAGGAACGTTTGGCTCAGGTAACCGCTAGCGTTGAACAAAAGGATGCAATCCGGAAGGTGCCTTCGGAATAGGGCTTGAGGAACCACCTCCCCCCATGCGGGGGAGGACGGAAAATCGAAGGCTTAGGCGCGCGTAAGCCGCCTAAACTTCAGATTTTCCTGGAGAGGGGCGCAGTTACGTTGGTGCCGACATCACCGAGCCCCCCTCTTGCAAAATCTGAGGTTTGGCCCTGATCGGGCCAATTCCTCGATTTCGCTCTCTCCCCCGCAAGGGGGGAGATAGGGCCGCCTCATTCGCCGCAGTTCCGCAACTCCTCGAGGATGAAACTGCAGACACCATCGAGATTGTCCTTGATCTCGCCGTTCCACACTCTCAGCACCCGAAAACCCTGATCACGAAACCAGGCGTCACGCCGCATATCGTGTTCGTTGTCGGCATGCTGATGCCCATCCACCTCGATGATCAGCCGTGCCTCGAAGCAGACGAAATCCAGAATGTAGCCATCAAGCGGCACCTGCCGGCGGAACTTGAAACCACCGAGCTGTCTTGCCCGCAGCACCTGCCAGAGCCGGTTCTCGGCCCAGGTGGCATCGGCCCGCATGGCGCGGGCAAAACGACGATGCTGATCCGGCACATCCCGATGTGTCATCCGAGCCCCTCGAAACCACCAGAGATTGCATCCGGTTCGTGGCGAAGAAAAGAGGCTTCCGCTAGGGATTGAGGGCTTTCAACGGGAGGACATGATGGAAAGCTGCAAGGACAAGAATGGCGACACTTGGGAGATTTACAAAAGTGATGGCTGGCGGTGGGAGCGCAAAGCGGCGGGTAACAACAAGACTGTCGGCGCTTCGACGGAAGCCTACGTCAACAAGAGCGACTGCATTGCCAATGCCCAGCGCAATGGAATGACCTGTACGCCCAAATGAGGCACCCTACCTCCCCCCATGCGGGGGAGGACGGAAAATCGAAGGCTTGAGGTCCGCGCAAGCCGCCTAAACTTCAGATTTTCCTGGAGAGGGGCGCAGTTCCGTGGGCACCATCCTCACCGAGCCCCCTCTTGCGAAATCTGAGGTTTGGCCCTGATCGGGCCAATTCCTCGATTTCGCTTTCTCCCCCGCAAGGGGGGAGATAGGCCGGGCAAAGCCCGGCCTCGAAGCACGAGGCCACAAGGTGGATCAAAGCAGAAGGATGCTTCGAGGCCCGCGCTTCACGCGGGCACCTCAGCATGAGGGCATTCTGTCGAGTGCCCCGACTGCGTCCCTTCCTTCTTCCCGATGAACCCAGCGTCCCAAAAAAGTCCGCCCTGCCCTGCCCCGCCGATCCGTCCGGCCAACGCTTCCTTAACGGCCTTCCCGTAATTTATGATAGATTAAAAGACTGAACGGAGACCCAGGCAGAATGTCCAAACCGACCTTCCGCTTCACCCATTACGACCTCAAGGAACAGCGCGCCGGCACCATCATCGAGGTGACGCTCTCGGCGGTGAACAATGTGCGGCTGATGACACCGACGAATTTCCAGCGCTTCAAGGAAACGCTGGATTACAAATATCTCGGCGGCGTGGCGAAGAAGTCGCCGCTCAACATCGTCATTCCGGAAAGCGGCCACTGGCACCTGATCGTCGACATGGAAGGTCATCACGGGCTGGCCGAGTCCAAGGTCAAGATGATCGCGGCACCCGCCGTGCAGCCGAAGCAGAAGGCCTCTTAAGAGGCCTTCCCCCTCCACGCCTTCGTTCGGTCAGCCCTTCCGCCCGGCAAGCACCGCTTCTGCGGCCCGTTCACCACTCAACAGCGCAGCATGCACCGTGCCGTAATAGTCGGCATTGGTATGCTCGCCGGCCAGATGCAGGCGTGGCGAGGCGGGCTTTGCGAGCGCGTGGTAATCGGCGGGTTCTGACCCCACGGCAAGGAAGGAATAGGCGCCCCCGGCATGGGGATCGCGTGACCAGACATGGCGGGCGACGGCTTTGGGCGGGCGCGCTGCTTCGCCGAAGATCTCGGCAAGCACGGTCGTGATATCGGCCCGCAGGGCGGCCTCGTCCATGGCATCGACACGCTCGGCATAATCGCCGCTCGCCACCATGGTCAGGATCGGTGCATCGTGGATCGGCATGAGATTGAGCATGTCGGCAAAGCGGCCGCGGGTTTCGCCGGCATAGCCGATGAAATGCGGCTCCCGGGGCCAGAAGGCCTCGTCGAAGGCGACCGTCACCTTGGCGAGACGGCCAAAGCCGAGTGCGGCAATGGCCTTTTGCTGTGGCTGAGGCAGAGGCGGATCGAAGGCGATGGCGCCCGACTTCAACACGCCGAGCGGTACCGTGACGATGCAGTGATCGGCAGTCAGAACACCGCCTGCGGTATCGACCGACACGCTGTCGGCGGTGTGGCGGATGCTGCGGACCGTCTGGCCGAGACGGATGTCGAGGCCATCCGCCAGATAATCCAGCAGCGTGTCATAGCCCTCCTTCAGCACCGCATCCGGCCCGCCAAAGATCTCGCCCGCATCGAAATGCAGGGCGGAAATCTGTGCGAGAGGGGCGCCGAACTCACCCTCATAGGTATCGGTCAGCGCCCAGTTGCCGATCGGCTCCTGCAGCATAGCGGGGTCGAGGATGTCGATGACGTCGAGCAGCGAGAATTTTGGGTCGCCATCGGCCTCTTCGACCGCCTTTTCGCCGATGCGCTCGAGGTCGTCGAAGACATCGTCGATTTCGAAGTCCTCGGGCTCGGTGCCGCCGCGCTCGAACACCTGCCACTGCTCCTCGTCGATGAAGAAGGGCGTGGCGCCGGCCTCGGTCGACAGGTCCGCCACCGGATTGCCGTTGAAGCCGTGGATGAAGTTTGCACCGTGCTCGACGGGAACGCCAAGGCTGCGATCGGTGAAGATGCGCCCGCCGATGCGGTCGCGGGCCTCAAGCACGATGACTTCGGCACCGGCTTCGGCAAGCCTTACTGCTGCGGTCAGCCCTGCCATGCCGGCACCGACGACGATGACCTTCAAGCCCTTGCCCGGACCATCGACGGGCGCACCGGACGCGGTTCTTGCGGGACGCGACTGTTGGGCCAGCGCCTGGCGGGAGAAGGGCAGCGCCGACAGGCTCGAGGCCGCCAGCAAAATCAGAAACCGGCGGCGGAGCAGGTCAGGCGGCATCGACTGCGACCTCGACTGGGCTTTCAGCCAGATCTTCGGCAAAGAAGGCCCGACCGCGGCCACCCTCCTTGGAGGTGTAGAGCGCCCGGTCTGCCATTTCCATGATGTCGGCCGAGGAGGCGCCGCTTTCCGGGGCGGTGGCAATTCCAAGGCTGATGCCGACATCGACGACGATACCGTTCGACAGCGTGATCGGCTGCGAGATCGAAGCGATGATCGTCTGAGCGAGCAGCGAGAGGCGCGAGCGGTCGCGGAAAGCGTTGATCAGCATGACGAATTCGTCCCCGCCGATGCGGCTGACAAGGCCCCGATCGCCCACGGCCTCGCGGAGCCGGTCCGCGACGATGCGGATCACTTCATCGCCCGCGGCGTGGCCGTGAATGTCGTTGACGGCCTTGAAGCGATCGAGATCGCTGGCAATCACGGCAAAGGGCGCATGGGCCAGCCGGTCGGCAGCGTCGTTCAGGGCCTTTTCAAAGTGCAGGCGGTTGGCGAGCCCCGACAGGGCGTCGCGGTGGGCAAGCTCGCGGTTGCGGCGCTCGCTCTCCTCAAGCCGCTGCGACAGGCGGCTGATGTATCGGCCGAGGATGAAGCTTGCGGCAAACAACAGGCCGCAAAGCAGGATAACCGCCGGCACAACGATATTCCAGATGTCGGCACCCGGCGTAAACAGCTTCCAGTCGAAGCTTCCGAGCAATTTGCCGTCAACGCTCCTGACCGGTATCAGACCGTCGGCATTGCGGTTGAAGGTCAGGTCATCAAATTGCGTCTGGCTGTTGATGTCCTTGACGAATTCCGCGTCAATCGGCCGGGCCGAGACGAGAATGACCGGATCACCCTCCGGAAGAGCCACCTCGCCATCATCGGGCACGATCGCCATGGCCGTTGTCAGCATGACGTCGCCGTCGATTTCCGCAAAGCCGAAGGCGGCGACGGTGTGGATATCGGACGAGGGCACCGGTTTCTGACCGAAGCCGCCCTCGATCGTGGTGCGGTGTTCCTGGTGACGGGCAATCGCCTGCTCTGCGACCGCGCGCAGATGGTCACCGGGCGCGAGGTCTCGGGCAGTCAGATCCACCTCGTCCTGCCAGGCCGACATCAGAAGCCGACCACCGGGCCCAATCAGAAAACTGCGTTCGTGGCCGAAGTCGTACCACAGCGAGGAGACGAATTCCTCGACGACATAGGAGGGCCGAAACTTCAGCGTGATGTATTTGACGGAGCGATCCCAGCGGGCAAGGCCCAGCTGATCCCGGGCCAGAAGCGTGTGCCGATCGCGCAGGACATTGTCGAGAAGCACGAGCTGCTTGTCGGCTGCGATATCATCGGCCTTGCGCGAGGCGATGTAACCGACGAAGAGCAGGGAGAGCGCGGACAGGGTGATCAGAACGCAGGCGAACACCTTGACCAGAGCGGGCAGACCAAAGCGCGGCGCGCGATCAGCGCCACCGGTGTCCAGAGTCGAGAAGCCGTCATTCCCTGTCATACCAGTTCCCCTTGTTGGCGGGGCATACTAGTGCAGAGCGCTTAAAACCAGCTTAAGCTGACATGACGATAGGCAAGTCCGCGTCAGCCGCCGCCCCGCTCACGGCGGAGCTTCGCCCACCAGTCGAGGCGCTTGCGGATCTCTCGCTCGAAACCGCGCTCCGGGGGATCGTAGAAGGTCTGGCGGCCCATCTTTTCCGGGAAATAATCCTGGCCGGAAAAGGCGTCCGGCTGGTCGTGGTCGTAGAGGTAACCGTCGCCATAGCCTTCGCCCTTCATCAGCTTGGTGGGGGCATTCAGGATATGTTTGGGCGGCAGCAGCGAGCCATGTTCCTTGGCGGCCCGCATGGCCGCCTTGTAGGCGACATAGACGCCGTTCGATTTCGGCGCCGTGGCGAGATAGACGCAAGCCTCGGCGAGCGCCAATTCGCCTTCCGGCGACCCGAGATAATCATAGGCATCCTTGGCGGCATTGCAGACAACAAGCGCCTGCGGATCGGCCAGACCGATATCCTCGACCGCCATGCGCACGAGGCGGCGGCCGAGATAAAGCGGATCTTCGCCGGCATCGAACATGCGGCAGAGATAGTAGAGGGCAGCATCGGGGTCGGAACCGCGCACGGCCTTGTGCAGCGCGGAGATCAAATTGTAGTGACCGTCCTGGCCCTTGTCATAGACCGGCGCGCGGCGCTGGACGATCCGGCCCAGACCCTCGGTGTCGAAGACTTCGCCCGGACGCGCCGCACGCCAGACTTCTTCGGCAAGCGTCAGCGAGGCGCGGCCATCGCCATCGGCCATGCGGATCAGGCTTGCGCGGGCGTCGCTATCCAGCGGCAGCGGCTTAGCTTCGGTCTCTTCGGCACGCTTCAGAAGCGTCTCGATGCTCGCCTCGTCATGGGGCTTGAAGGTCAGCACCCTCGCCCTCGACAGAAGAGCGGCGTTGAGTTCGAAGCTCGGATTCTCGGTCGTGGCACCCACGAGAATGACCGTGCCATCCTCCATGACCGGCAGGAAACTGTCCTGCTGGGCGCGGTTGAAGCGGTGGATCTCGTCGACGAAAAGCAATGTCTGGCGGCCTTCCATGCGGCGCAGACGGGCGCTTTCAAAGACCTTCTTGAGATCCGCCACGCCGGAGAAGATCGCCGAAATCTGCTCGAAGGCGAGACCCGCCTCGCCCGAGAGCAGCCGGGCAACCGTGGTCTTGCCGGTGCCCGGCGGGCCCCAGAAGATCATCGAGCCGAGCGAGCCGGAGGCGATCATGCGGGCGAGCACGCCGTCCTCGCCGGTCAGGTGCTCCTGACCGGTGACTTCGGCCAGGCTTTTCGGCCGCAGGCGATCGGCGAGCGGGCGACGCTCGGCCATTTCCTTCGACATCTGCGGCGCAAAGAGATCACTCATCGGAAGATCTGCCGGATGCGCTGGCCATCACGTTCGATCTCGACACGCCAGAAGCCGGGATCGGTCTGCGCAATCCCCGCGAGATCATCCACCGACCGGATCGCCTCGCCATTGACGGAGACGACGATGTCGCGCGGTGAAAAGCCGAGACGGGCAGCCGGAGAGCCACGAAGCACGTCGGTCACGACCACGCCGGTGACCTCGGATGGCATCTTCAATTCATAGGCCAGGCGTGGCGACAGATTGCCGGCGCGTATGCCTGCAAAGGGGCTGCGGCCTTCGATCAGCTGGATGTCGCGCGGACGGGTTTCGGGGGCTGCGGCCAGCGTCAGCGGAATGGTTGTTTCACGCCCGTCCTGCTGGACGGTCAGTTCGGCAATCCGGCCAAGACCGGCAGTCGTCAGGCGGTAACCGAGGGCATCCGGATGTTCGACGGGGATGCCGTTGACCGCAGTGATCACCTGCCCCGGCTTCAGGCCCGCCTTTTCGGCCGGGCCACCCTCGACGACGCGCACGACAAGCGCGCCACGCACGGTCTTGAGGCCCAGCGCCTCAGCGACATCCGAGGTCACCGGCTCGAAGCTTGCACCGACATAGGGACGCTCGAAGGAGGCGTCGCCACGATCGGCGGCATCGAGGAAAACGCGGACGAGATTGGCGGGAATGGCAAAGCCGACCCCGTTCGAGCCGCCGCCGCGCGAGAAGATCGCCGTGTTGATGCCGATCAGCTCGCCATTCATGTTGACCAGCGCGCCACCGGAATTGCCGGGATTGATCGCGGCATCGGTCTGGATGAAGAAGCCGAAATCGCCCTCGGTCACCTGGTTGCGGGCAAGTGCAGAGACGATGCCGGAAGTGACCGTCTGGCCGACACCGAAGGGGTTGCCGATGGCAAGCACGAGATCGCCGACCTCCGTCGCATCGGAATTGCCGATCGGCAGCGTCGGCATGACCTCATTGGTCTCGAATTTCAGCACGGCGAGATCCAGCCGATCGTCCTTCAGCACGACCTTGACGGGGAATTCACGGCCATCGGCAAGCGCCACCTTGATGTCGTCGGCGCCATCGATGACGTGGTTGTTGGTGACAACAACACCATCGGCCTCGACGATCACGCCCGAGCCGAGCGAGGACTGTCGCTCCGTGCGGTTGGGCATGCGCTGGCCGAAGAACTGCTCGAAGAAGGGATCGCCGGCAAACAGGCTGGGGCGGGTCTCGACCAGGCGCTCGGCATAGACATTGACGACTGCGCCGCGCGCCTGCTTGACCAGCGGCGCGAAGGAGAGCTGCATCTCGATCTGGCTTTTCGGCACGGTCCTTTGCTGCGCCAGCGCCGGGGCAGCCAGCGGCACGATCAGGGCGGCGATGACGGCGAAAGGTTTGAGGCAGCGGAGATACTGCATGCGAAGATCCTTCATGCGATATGGACGTTCTAGTCCCGGTTCGTGCGCCGGCAAATAGGCAGAACCAAGGAAGGTGCATCGCAGATGGGGATAATCCGCGTCTGGCTCAAGTCCTGACGGTTTCAATGATACGCGTCATCAATCCGTGCAGTTCGTCACGGTAGCCTGTCCGGGCGGATGGTGCCGCCTCGTTGGAGGTCATGGCAACGGTCAGGCCGAGGCTCGGGGTGATGTAGAGCATCTGGCCGCCATAGCCCCAGGCATAGTTCACCTGTTCGCCGCCCATCTCCTTCAGGAACCAGGCATAGCCATAGCCATCGCCGTTGAAGACGGAATTGGTCCGGCGAATCCAGCTTTCCCGGATCCAGGCTTCGGAGATCAGGCGGGTGCCGTCTTCGGTCACGCCGCCGCGACGATAGAGCTCGCCGAAAGCATGCAGCGAGCGCGGCGTCATCGCCATCTGATTGCCGCCGAGATAGTAGCCCTGGGGGTCGCGGTGCCAGGAGCCGATGCGGAATCCATCAAGCGGCTCCAGCCATTCGCGGGCAAGTGCCATAGTCGGCTTGCCGGACACCTTGGTGAGGATCACCGACAGAAGATGGGTGGAGGCCGTCGAGTAGAGCATGCCGCCGCCCGGCTCGTCGACAAAATCGGCGGCAAGTGCAAAGCGCGTCCAGTTGCGGCTGGCAACCCAGCGGCCGTAATTCGGGCCCGACATGCGATCGAGGCCCGATCGCATCGAGAGCAGATGGTCGATGGTGATCTTCGACAGACGCGGATCGGGATTGGCAGGAAACTCGGAGCGCAGAACCGTTTCGATGCGCTGGTCGACCCCCTCCAGCAGCCCCTTGTCGATGGCGATGCCGACAAGGGCCGAGACGACGCATTTCGAAGCCGACTTGATATTGGCCGAACCGGTGAGCGAGCTGTTGCCATAGGCGCGTTCGGCGAGTGTTTCGCCGTTTCTGGTCGCAATCACGGTCTCCAGCGTCTCGAGCCGGCGGGCGTCTTCCAGAAGTGCTGAAACGCGCGGACGCAGAGCGTCCAGATCGACGGGTGCTGGAGGTGCTGGAGGTGCGAGCGGCGGAGACGGCGGAGAGGCCGGCGGAGCGGCATCGGATTGCGCAAAAACCGATCTCGCCTGTATGGCCGAGAAGGCGCCGGCGGCGAGCATGAGGGAAAGCAGGGTTCGTCTGTTCATGCTCCCAAGGTAGTCACCTCGACCGTCGAAGGAAGGGCCAAAAAGGGAATACTCACCGGATCGTGAGGCCAGTCAGTGGATTGTCAGAGGGAAGGCTCCGGGCGCGGCCGTCGTTGCTCCCGCATCAGTCAAGGAGAGCGATGATGTGCAGAAACCGCCTCACCCATCTCGGCCTCGCCGCCGCCTATGCCAGCCGCTTGGCGGAGCTGCGCAATGCGGTCGGCGACGTCATCCAGATGATGAAGGCGCAGAGCGCCCCAACGTCCAATTAGCAAATTGCCGAATTTACTAATCCTCTTGGCGTCTCAAGAAAAAAGCCGGGTCGCTTTCGCGCCCGGCTTTTCTAATGCGATGAAGCTTGCCGCTTATTCCGGCAGCTGACGCACGGCGCCCTTGTCGGCGGAGGACGCGAAGGCGGCATAGGCCTTGAGCGCGGTCGTGACGTTGCGCTTGCGCGTTTCGGCCGGGAACCAGCCCTTGGCATCCTGTTCGGCGCGGCGACGCTCCAGTTCGGCCGGGTCCACGACCAGGTTGATCGTGCGGTTCGGGATGTCGATGTCGATCAGGTCGCCTTCGCGTACCAGGCCGATCGCGCCACCCTGGGCGGCTTCCGGCGAGGCGTGGCCGATCGACAGGCCCGAGGTGCCGCCGGAGAAGCGGCCGTCGGTGACGAGCGCACAGGCCTTGCCGAGCCCCTTCGACTTCAGATAGCTCGTCGGATAGAGCATTTCCTGCATGCCAGGTCCGCCCTTGGGGCCTTCATAGCGGATAACGACGACGTCACCGGCGACGATCTGGTTGGACAGGATCGCCTTGACGGCGGAATCCTGGCTTTCGAACACGCGGGCCGGGCCCTTGAACTTCAGGATCGACTCGTCAACGCCGGCGGTCTTCACGATGCAACCGTCGAGCGCGATATTGCCCTTCAGGACGGCGAGACCGCCATCCTTGGAGAAGGGATGGTCTACCGAGCGGATGACGCCCTTTTCGCCGTCGGTGTCGAGATCGTCCCAACGCGAGGCCTGCGAGAAGGCCTGGGTGGTGCGAACACCGCCCGGAGCCGCCTTGAAAAATTCGCGCACGGTTTCGGAATTGGTGCGGGTGATGTCCCAGCGGTCGATGGCGTGGCCAAGGGTTTCGGCATGTACGGTCGGGCAATCGCGGTTGATCAGGCCGCCGCGATCGAGTTCGCCGAGGATGCGCATGATGCCGCCGGCGCGGTGGACGTCTTCCATATGCACGTCCTGCTTGGCCGGAGCGACCTTGGAGAGGCAAGGCACCTTGCGCGACAGGCGGTCGATATCGTCCATGGTGAAGTCGATGCCGCCTTCATGGGCGGCCGCCAGGATGTGCAGAACGGTGTTGGTCGAGCCGCCCATGGCGATGTCGAGGGCCATGGCGTTTTCGAAGGCAGCCTTGGAGGCGATGTTGCGGGGCAGAACGCTTTCGTCATTCTGCTCGTAGTAGCGGCGGGTGATGTCGACGATCAGGTGGCCGGCCTCGACGAAGAGACGCTTGCGATCGGCATGCGTTGCGAGCGTCGAGCCGTTGCCGGGCAGCGACAGGCCAAGTGCTTCGGTCAGGCAGTTCATCGAGTTGGCGGTGAACATGCCCGAGCAGGAGCCGCAGGTCGGACAGGCTGCCTTTTCGATCTCGTCGACTTCGGCGTCGGAGATCTTGTCATCGGCAGCGGCAACCATGGCATCGACGAGATCGAGCGCGACCTTGCGGCCATGCAGCACGACCTTGCCGGCTTCCATCGGGCCACCCGAGACGAAGACGGCGGGGATGTTGAGGCGCATGGCGGCCGAGAGCATGCCGGGCGTGATCTTGTCGCAGTTGGAAATGCAGACCATGGCGTCTGCGCAGTGGGCGTTGACCATGTATTCGACCGAGTCGGAGATGATCTCGCGCGACGGCAGCGAATAGAGCATGCCGTCATGGCCCATGGCGATGCCGTCATCGACGGCGATGGTGTTGAATTCCTTAGCCACGCCGCCGGCGGCTTCGATTTCGCGGGCGACGAGCTGGCCGAGGTCCTTCAGGTGGACATGGCCGGGCACGAACTGGGTGAAGGAATTGACGACGGCGATGATCGGCTTGCCGAAGTCGCCGTCCTTCATGCCGGTGGCGCGCCAGAGGCCGCGCGCGCCGGCCATGTTGCGGCCATGCGTGGTGGTTCTCGAACGATAGACGGGCATAGGGTGATCCTCTTTTGTCTTTTTCTGACCGTTCCGAGTGTCCGGACGCGGCCAAGCGGCTTCATTTGCTGCACTTCTACCCGATTTGGCTGATCGAAGCACCATCAGAAGCTTGAAAAGCGGTACGCTTTCCGAAACGTGATTTGCGGCGGCCCTGATCAAAAGCTGCAAAGTTTGGACGTGGTGGACACCCAACATCTGCCTAATCTCGCCGGATATCAAACCTGTCCGGGGAATTTCATGACCAAAGCACTCAGCCGCCTCCTGTTTTCCTGCATGATGGTCGCCGCCCTGCCCGCGCAGGGGCAGATGTTGCCGGATTATCCGGTCTTCCTGCGCAATGCGGCCAGCGGCCTTTGCCTCGATATCTTTCAGAACGACACACGTCCGGGTGGCCAGCTCATTCAGTGGGAATGCCACAGCAATCCCAATCAGCAGTGGATGCTCTATCCGCTCGGCCAGGCCTATCAGATCGTCAACCGGAACAGCGGCTTATGCCTGGATGTGCGCGGGGCGCAGCGCGGCAACGGGATCGATGTCATCCAGTGGAACTGCAGCGGCCAGGCCAATCAGCTCTGGTATATAACGCCCGGGCCGAACGGCCTGTTCTTCCGCAACGTCAACAGCAACAGGTGCCTGGATGTGCGCAGCTCCTCGACACGATCCGGCGAACGGCTGATCCAATGGGACTGCAATGGCGGGCTGAACCAGTCCTTTGGCGCCGAGGTCGGCTGATGCCTGCGGCCGGGATCGCGCCCGACAAATGCCGCCGCGGCTCACCGGGAGCTTGTCCGAAGCCAAATCCTTGCGGCACGGGCGCTATCCGCAGGCCGGTCTTCGTTCGAATTTGAGCGATCGGGTTAAGCCGGCAGCAAGACGTCTTTCCTAAAGTTTAAAGCGGAAGGAGGCGTCATGATGACCCGGAAACCTGCCCGCGTGATCTTGCTGAAGGATGCCCGTCAGAAGCTCAATCCGCCGCCGCCGCCGCGCTGGAAGCCGGTCGGCGCGCTCTATCGCATCCGCCATGCTCTGGTCGGCATCGGCCTTGTGACATTGGCCGTCATTCATTTCGAAAAGATTCCCTATTCCTATCTGATTGTCCCGGTCGGCAACAAACTCATCGATTACGGCGTGACGGGTGCCGTATCTGCGCGCCCCGAGCCGATCGAGGGGCGCTTTGCCGCCTGTTCCGGGGCGCAGCTCGTCAACTGCGTCATCGATGGGGATACGTTCTGGTATCGGGCGGTGAGTTACCGGCTCTCGGATATCAACGCGCCCGAGATCGGCCGTCCGGCCTGCGAGACGGAGCGACGGCTGGGGCGCGACGCGCAGGTCGCGTTGCTCCATGCGCTGAATGCCGGAGGGCTGATCATGGAGCGGAGGGAGCGCCGCGATACGGACCAGTATGGCCGCAAGCTTCGGGTGGTCCTGCATGACGGGCGCTCGGTCGGTGACACATTGATCGCGCGGGGTCTGGCGCAGCGCAACGACGGACAGAAACCGAGCTGGTGCGGCTGAGACCTGTCGGGGCGGCCGGCAAATTCTTACAGCCTGCGGGCGGCCAGAACCTACACAAAATTGTTCCCGTCCGCCTTCTTTTCGACGCCATGAAACTCTGTTCTCCTTTGAGCCGTCTCCTATGTCATGTGACACCGAGAGCGCGAAGAGGTCCGCCATGTCCAGATATCGTCCGCCGAAGATCGCCAGTTCCGAGATCACGCCGAAGTCGCTCTATCTCAGACGCCGGGAGTTCATGGGCGTGGCAGCCGGAGGCCTTGCGGCGGTCGGGCTGGGATCGCAGGCACTTGCCGCCCCGCTTGCCGCCAAGCCGAGCATCTACAAGCTCGACGAGAAGCTGACATCCAAGCAGGACGTCACGACCTACAACAACTTCTATGAGTTCGGGACGGGCAAGGAAGATCCGGCGAAGAATGCGGGGTCGCTGACCACGCGACCCTGGACGATCGAGGTCGGCGGACAGGTTGCCAAGCCGCAGGTGATCGACATCGAGGCGATCATGAAGGACTTCGAAATGGAGGAGCGCGTCTATCGCATGCGCTGCGTCGAGGCCTGGTCGATGGTCATCCCGTGGATCGGCTTCCCGCTCTCCGCCCTGCTGGACCGTGTGGAGCCGCTTGGGTCGGCGAAGTATGTGGCGTTTGAAACACTTGTCCGCCCCGAAGAGATGCCGGGGCAATCCGGGCTCTTCCAGGCGCTGGAATGGCCTTATCGAGAGGGGTTGCGCCTTGATGAGGCCCGCCATCCGCTGACGATCCTGGCAACAGGCCTCTACGGCGAGACGCTGCCGAACCAGAACGGCGCGCCGATCCGGCTGGTCGTGCCGTGGAAATACGGCTTCAAGGGCATCAAGTCGATCGTCAAGATCACGCTGACCGAAGAGGAACCGCCGACGAGCTGGAACATCGCCGCTCCCCAGGAATATGGCTTCTATGCCAACGTCAATCCTGCGGTCGACCATCCGCGCTGGAGCCAGGCGACCGAGCGGCGGATCGGCGAGGCCGACGGACTGTTCGGTGGGGCGCGGATCGATACGCTGCCATTCAACGGCTATGCCGACGAGGTGGCGAGCCTCTATGCCGGTATGGATCTGACGAAGTTCTACTGATGGCCACGCTTGCACTCCCTGCCCTTCCCGCCCGTTACAAGCCGGCATCGATCTGGGCGCTTTATGCGGTCGGCCTGGTGCCGGGGCTATACGGCTTCTATCTCGGCATCTATGGCGGGCTGGGGGCCGATCCGGTGCGGGCCTTCGAACATCTGCTGGGGCTCTGGGCGCTGAAATTCCTGTGTCTCGGGCTTGCGGTTACGCCGCTGCGTGATCTGTTCGGCGTCAACCTCATCGCCTATCGGCGCGCGCTCGGGCTTCTCGCCTTCTACTACGTGCTCGCGCATTTTGCCGTCTATCTGACGCTCGATCGGGGCATGATCCTGTCGTCGATCGCCGGCGACTTGCTGAAGCGGCCCTATATCATGCTCGGCATGGCGGGCCTGTTGATGCTGATCCCCTTGGCGCTGACCTCGAATCAATGGTCGATCCGGCGGCTCGGCCCGCGCTGGAACCGGCTGCACAAGCTCACCTATCCGATCCTGATCGTCGCGATCCTGCATTACGCGCTGTCGCTCAAGGTCATCGATCCCGAGGCGGCCTTCTACATCGTCGTTACGATCGTGCTTATCGGCTACCGGCTTGCGCGGCCGAAGATCATGGAGCGGCGCAGGGCAAAGCGGATGGCTGCTACGAAGTGACGTCGGTGCCTTGATTTCGTCCTCCGCCGTTGAGTAGTGAGGTTGCAACGCAATGCAACTGGGAAGGCGGTCGCGATGACACTGGTGGCGGAGGGGCGAAGCGGCCTCCTGAGCGCGATTGACCACAGGCTTATCCATCATCAACCACATCCCGAACTGACCGGGTTCAGGCGCTTCGTCGTGGAATTCCTGCTGTTCGGCATCAAGGAAGCGCGGGCCTGCCTGTTTGCCGGGCTGTTCTTCCTGTCGATCTTCATCGTCCCGCGCACCGGGCTTCTTGGCATTCCGCGCTATGACGTGCTCCTGATCATCGCGCTTGCGATCCAGATCTGGATGGTGTGGACCAAACTCGAGACCATGGACGAGTTGAAGGCGATCTGCCTCTTCCACGTCGTCGGTTTTGCGCTCGAAGTGTTCAAGACATCGGGTGCCAATCCCTCCTGGTCCTATCAGGACTTCGCCTATAGCAAAGTCCTTGGCGTGCCGCTATTTTCGGGCTTCATGTATGCGGCCGTCGGCAGCTATATCATCCAGGCCTGGCGGCTCTTCGATCTCAGGGTCCGCCACCATCCGCCCTACTGGATGGCGACCCTCGTGGCGCTTGCCATCTATCTCAACTTCTTCACCCACCATTATATCGGCGACTATCGCTGGTATCTGGCAGCGCTTGCCATCGGTCTCTATGCCCGCACCACCGTGATCTTCCGGCCCTTCGACCGCGACCGGCAGATGCCGATGCTGCTTGCCTTCATCCTCATCGGCTTTTTCATCTGGGTGGCGGAGAACATCTCGACCTTCTTTGCCATCTGGCACTATCCCAACCAGCTCGGGGCCTGGTCGACGGTGCATCTGGGCAAATGGAGTTCCTGGACGCTGCTCGTGATGATGACCTTCACGATCGTTGCTTCCCTCAAGCATATCCGCGCGACGATCCACATTCCGAAGTGACACGCGGCCGGCGCAGCAGATGCCGGCAAAGTTTTTTTTCGCATGCCGTGTCGAAATAGGGTTAGCTCGTTCGTTGGGGGAGCAGGATCGCAAAAGCGGTTCTCGCAACGAAAGGAGAGACGACATGCGTGTGATGGTGATGGTCAAGGCAACGGAAGACAGCGAAGAAGGCATCATGCCGCCGCCAAAGCTGTTCGAAGACATGGGCAAGTTCAACGAAGAACTGGTGCAGGCTGGCATCATGCTTTCGGGCGATGGTCTCAAGCCCTCGAAGATGGGCAAGAGGGTCGCCTTCGACGGTCCGGATCGCCGGGTGATCGACGGACCCTTTGCCGAGACACGGGAGCTGGTCGCCGGCTACTGGATCTGGGAGGTGAAGGACATGGACGAGGCGGTCGCCTGGGTCAAACGCTGCCCGAACCCGATGATGGGTCCAAGCGAGATCGAGATCCGACCGTTCTACGAGATGGAGGATTTCGCCGAGATCGCCTCACCCGAGGGCCAGGCAAGCCATGACCGCGCAGCCGAAGGACTTGCCGCGCAGCAGAAGTCGAAGGGCTGAGCCATCATGAGCAAGATGATCTTCATCAACCTGCCGGTCAGCAATCTCGACACCTCGACCCGCTTCTACGAGGCACTGGGGGCAAGGAAGAACCCGCAATTCTCGAACGACAATGCGGCCTGCATGATGCTGACCGACACGATCGGCGTGATGATCCTGACGCATGACTTCTACCGGACCTTCACGAGCCGTCCGATTGCAGACGCCAAGGCGACGAGCCAAACGCTTCTGGCGCTGACCGTCGAGGCGCATGCGGATGTCGACCGGGTTGCGGGCGCGGCCAGCGCCGCCGGGGGACGTGCCGATCCCAACCCGCCGCAGGATCACGGCTTCATGTGGAGCCGCTCGGTGGAGGATCCGGACGGGCATGTCTGGGAGATCTTCTGGATGGACCCAGCGGCTGCAGCCGGCGACACGACCAGCGTCGACGCCTGAACGCGATGTCTTCGGTTGACCGGGCGTGTGGTCGGTCCATACTGCTGACCATGAGACGAGACGGAGACGCGCGTTCGGCCTTGCCTGATCGGGTCGAGGCCATCGCCAGCGACATCGAAGGCATCTATCGCATGGAGCGGGTCCGGCTCACCGCCGGGCTCGCTCGATATGTCGGTGACCTCGGCCTCGCCGAGGAGCTGGCGCAGGAGGCGCTGCTTTCGGCGCTTGCGGCATGGCCGGCTTCCGGCATCCCGCCCAATCCCGGCGGCTGGCTGATGACGACGGCGAAGCGCCGGGCCGTCGATCTCTGGCGCCGACGCCGGATGATGGCACGGCACGAGGCCGCGCTGGCGCATGATATCGAGACCGGCAGGGCAGACGAACATGCGACCGCGGAGGCGGCGCTGGACGACGAGATCGGTGACGAGCGGCTATCGCTGATCTTCACCGCCTGCCATCCATTGCTTTCCCGCGACCAGCGCACGGCGCTGACGCTGAAGATCATCGGCGGGCTGACGACGGAGGAGATCGCTCGCGCCTTTCTCACTCCGGAGACGACGGTGGCACAGCGGATCGTCAGGGCGAAGAAGATCCTGCGTGACGGCGACGTCGCCTTTGACGTGCCTGTTGGCGAGGCGCGCGATGCCCGCCTCGCCTCGGTGCTGGAGGTGATCTACCTGATCTTCAACGCGGGTTATGCGGCAAGCCGGGGCGACGACCTGATCCGGACGCAGCTTTGCGACGAGGCGATGCGGCTCGGCCGCATCCTGGTGGGGCTGGCACCTGGAGAGCCGGAAGCGCATGCGTTGCTTGCGCTGTTGGAGCTGCAGGCCTCGCGCTTCAAGGCACGGGTCGGAGCCGATGGCAGGGCGCAGACGTTGGAAACCCAGAACCGGCGGCTTTGGGACAGGTTGCTGATCCAGCGCGGTGTGGACGGCCTGGCGATGGTCAGACGACTGGGCGGCGAAGACGGGATCTATGCCCTGCAGGCGGCGCTCTCAGCGGTACATGCACGGGCGGCAAAATTTGAAGATACGGACTGGGGCAGAAGTGCCGCGCTCTACGATCGGCTGCTGGAACGTGCCCCATCGCCTGTCGTGGCGCTGAACCGCGCCGTGGCCCATGCCATGGCGTTCGGACCGGAGACGGGACTGGCGCTGCTGGCGGAGATCGAGGCTGAGCCACAGCTTAGCGGCTATCTACCACTGCATGCGGCAAAGGGAGACTTCCTGTTTCGACTGGGGCGGAAGGCGGAAGCGGGGGCGGCGTACGAACGGGCAGCCGGTCTCAGCGGCAATGCGGTGGAGCGGGCGTTTCTGATGGGGCGTGTTGCGGACTGCGGTGTCCAGTCCCCTCACGAATAGAAAACACCCGGCGGTCGCCCACCGGGTGCCTGACGTGTGGTCCTGTCCCGATCAGAACTGTTTCTTGAACAGCAGGCGATCGAGCGAGAGGTAACCGCCGCCGAAGGCGGCGAAGAGGAATGCACCGCCGGTCCAGAAGAGCGAGGCGAGTTCCGCCTTGGTCTGGACCTGATGCAGGAAAACATGACCGCCATCAGCGAGCCTTGCCATGGCCTGCGGGGTGAAGAACTCACTGCCGGCCTTCAGCGCATCGATGCCGGCCTGGGTGAGAAAGGCATCGCCGTAAGGATTCGCCATGTGGAAGTAGAGCGTGATGGCCAGCATCACGCCATTGGCCAGCGCTGCCGGGCGGGTGAAGAGGCCAAGCGCGATCAATAAGCCGCCGACGACCTGCAGCAGAGCGAGTGTCGGCGACCAGAGCCAACCGGGATAGAAGCCGAGCTTTTCGACAAAGCCGACCTGGGCGAAGGGCGCCATGATCTTCGGCCAGCCCTCGATCACCAGCATGCCGCCGACGGCCAGACGGAAGATCGACCAAGCCATGGGCTGGGCTACGCGGTCGTAGAAGGTCGAAAGCGGGGGAATAAGGAGATGGTTTTTGTCGTTGTTGAAAATGGATGCGTCAACCATGGAAAACCTCACTGACATCGATCATTCGATGGCTTGACGTTAGCGCTGTCCGACGGATCCCACTTGAGCCAGATCAATTGAATTGATGTACAACAAACTTACTTCTATCTCTAATTTAGTCCACTGCCATCAGACCAATGCAAAAAGCCGGGTGATCGCTCACCCGGCTTTTTTCATCCTTCCCTTACGGGAGGTAACTTACGCTGCTTCAGCTTCGGCGTCAGCGGCGACGCGGGCCTTGTCGGCTGCGCCCTTGGCGTCAACGTCGCGCTCGACGAACTCGATGACAGCCATGGCAGCGTTGTCGCCCTGGCGGAAACCGGCCTTCATGATACGCAGGTAGCCGCCGTTGCGGGTTGCGTAACGCGAAGCGATGGCGTCGAAGAGCTTCTTGACGGCATCAACGTCCTTGATCTGCGAGATGGCCTGACGACGAGCGTGCAGGTCGCCGCGCTTGCCGAGGGTGACCAGCTTCTCGACGATCGGGCGAATTTCCTTCGCCTTCGGGAGCGTGGTGACGATCTGCTCATGGGTGATGAGCGAAGCAGCCATGTTGGCGAACATCGCCTTACGGTGGCTGGCGGTACGGTTCAGCTTGCGGCCGGCTTTCTGGTGGCGCATTGCTATTCTCCTTTAAGTGCAGGCTCTCTCTCAGAGGCTGCCGTTTCCTGACACATACGAGCATGCGCTCGCAGTTTGACGGGGAAAGGCAGGCTTAGAGGCTGCCTTCACTGATATTAATACTGGTCTTCGTAACGCTTCGCGAGATCTTCGATGTTCTCGGGCGGCCATGCCGGTACTTCCATACCGAGGTGCAGGCCCATGGAAGCGAGAACTTCCTTGATTTCGTTGAGCGACTTGCGGCCGAAGTTCGGCGTGCGCAGCATTTCTGCCTCGGTCTTCTGGATCAGATCGCCGATGTAAACGATGTTGTCGTTCTTCAGGCAGTTTGCCGAGCGGACCGAAAGCTCCAGCTCGTCGACCTTCTTGAGCAGCGCGGGGTTGAAGGCGAGCTCGGTGACGGCTTCCTCTTCGGCTTCCTTCTGCGGCTCGTCGAAGTTGACGAAGACCGAGAGCTGGTCCTGGAGGATGCGGGCAGCGAAAGCGACGGCGTCTTCACCCGTGACCGAGCCATCGGTTTCGATGGTCATGGTCAGCTTGTCATAGTCGAGAACCTGGCCCTCGCGGGTGTTTTCGACCTTGTAAGACACCTTCTTGACCGGCGAGTAGAGGCTGTCGACCGGGATCAGGCCGATCGGAGCATCTTCCGCGCGGTTGCGCTCGGCCGGGACGTAGCCCTTGCCGTTGTTGACCGTGAACTCCATGCGGATCTCAGCGCCCTCGTCGAGGGTGCAGATCACATGGTTGGGGTTCAGGATCTCAATGTCGCCGACCGTCTGGATGTCACCGGCGGTTACAACGCCCGGACCCTGCTTGCGGACAACCATGCGCTTGGCATCGTCGCCGTCCATCTTGATGGCGATTTCCTTGATGTTCAGGACAATGTCGGTGACATCTTCGCGAACGCCCGGGATAGACGAGAACTCGTGCAGAACGCCGTCGATCTGGACAGCCGTAACGGCTGCACCACGGAGCGACGACAGGAGAACGCGACGCAGAGCGTTGCCGAGCGTCAGGCCGAAGCCACGCTCGAGCGGCTCGGCGACGAGGGTCGCCTTGGTGCGGCCGGAGGAGGAGAATTCCACCTTGTTCGGCTTGATCAGTTCCTGCCAATTCTTCTGAATCATGATTTTACCTTCCGTTCGCCATCACCATTCAATCGTGACGGCCGAATATGAGAAGCACCGGGAAGGCGAATAGCCTGCCCGGCAAGACGAAGGATGATCAGACGCGACGCTTCTTGCGCGGACGGCAACCATTGTGCGGGATCGGCGTCACGTCGCGGATGGACGTGATCATGAAGCCGGCAGCCTGGAGGGCGCGCAGAGCGGATTCACGACCGGAGCCCGGGCCGCAAACTTCAACTTCCAGCGTCTTCATGCCGTGTTCCTGAGCCTTCTTGGCGCAGTCTTCGGCAGCGATCTGGGCAGCGAACGGGGTCGACTTGCGCGAACCCTTGAAGCCCTTCGCACCAGCAGACGACCAGGCAATCGCGTTGCCCTGTGCGTCGGTGATGGTGATCATCGTGTTGTTGAAGGTCGAGTTGACGTGGGCAACGCCCGACGAGATGTTCTTGCGTTCGCGACGGCGGACGCGTGCGGCTTCCTTGGCCATGGTCTTCCTTTCAGTTGATCTAAGCACCGCCGTAATGCCAGCGGCTACACCAGCAGCGAATAGTCTAAAGCTAATAGCGAATAGAGGCATGACCCCTATTCGCTATTCGCCAATCGCTATTCGCTGAATTACTTCTTCTTACCAGCGATCGCCTTCGCCGGACCCTTGCGGGTGCGGGCGTTGGTGTGCGTGCGCTGACCGCGAACCGGCAGACCACGACGATGGCGCAGGCCACGGTAGCAGCCGAGGTCCATCAGACGCTTGATGTTCATCGCGGTTTCGCGACGCAGGTCACCTTCGACCTGGTAATCGCGGTCGATGGTTTCGCGGATCTGGAGGACTTCAGCGTCGGTCAGCTGGTGAACGCGCTTGTCAGCCGGAAGACCGACCTTCTCCATGATTTCCGATGCGAACTTCGGGCCGATCCCGTGAATATAGGTCAGCGCGATAACAACGCGCTTCGCAGTCGGGATGTTGACGCCAGCGATACGTGCCACGCCTATTCTCCTTGCTTCCAGTTGCCATCCGGCAAGTGGTGTCTCGTTACACGGCCCAAAGGGACCGCAATTACAAATCGGGTTCTCGACAAACCAAAACGATCGAACCCGGTCTCCCAGCGTTTTGGAAGAACGCGCCGATCGCAGTCATGTCGCGAGTTGGCGCGGTCTTTAACGGAATCGGTTGCCAAAAGCAACCGGCCCCGCGAAGATTCTTGGATCTGCCAGCCTTCAGAGCTTGGCGAGAATTGCTTCGATCTCGCCGGTGACGGCATCGATCTCGCCCATGCCGTCGACCGAATGCAGCTTACCCTTTGCGTGGTAATAGCCGATCAGCGGCGAAGTTTCCTTGTAATAGGCCTGCAGACGGGTGCGGACCGTATCACGGTTGTCGTCGGGGCGACGCTTGAAGTGGGTGGAACCGCACTTGTCGCAGACGCCTTCAACCTTCGGCTTGAGGTTTTCGTCGTGATAACCGGCACCACAGTTGGCGCAGGTGTAACGACCGGCGATTCGATCGGCGAGGATCTCGTCGTCGACGCGGATCTCGATCACGGCCGACAGATCGAGGCCCTTGCCGGACAGCATGGCCTCGGTGGCATCTGCCTGCACGAGCGTGCGCGGGAAACCGTCGAGGATGAAGCCTTTGGCACAATCGGGCGCATCGATGCGCTCGGCGACGATGGCGATGACGATGTCGTCGGAGACAAGCTTGCCGGCGTCCATGACAGCCTTGGCTCGCTTGCCGACTTCCGTGCCGGCGGAAACCGCGGCACGGAGCATGTCGCCGGTGGAGAGCTGCGGAATGCCGTGCTTCTCCACGATCCGCTGGGCCTGGGTCCCCTTCCCCGCGCCCGGCGGTCCTAACAGAATCAGTCTCATCGTCCCCTCTTTCCTCCACGCAACTTCGACTTCTTGATCAGGCCCTCATACTGCTGGGCGATCAGATGTCCCTGCACCTGTGCTACAGTATCAAGGGTGACGCTGACAACAATCAAAAGCGAAGTACCACCAAGGGCTAATGGGATCCCGGTGCGTGCGATGAGGATTTCGGGCAGTACGCAGACGAAGACGAGGTAGACGGCGCCGACGACCGTGATGCGGGTCAGCACGTAGTCGATGTATTCGGCGGTACGGTCACCGGGGCGGATGCCCGGGATGAAGCCACCATGCTTCTTCAGATTGTCGGCCGTGTCCTTCGGGTTGAAGACGATGGCCGTGTAGAAGAAGGCGAAGAAGGCGATCAACGCACCGTAGAGCAGCATGTAGACGGGATGACCGTGCTGCAGGGCTGCAATGATCGTCGTGGCCCAGCCCGGAAGCTCGCTGGTGCCTGCAAAGCCGGCAGCCGTCGCCGGCAGCAGAAGCAGCGAGGACGCGAAGATCGCCGGGATGACGCCTGCGGTGTTCAGCTTCAGCGGCAGGTGCGAGGTATCGCCCTGGAACATGCGGTTGCCGACCTGGCGCTTCGGATACTGGATCAGAAGGCGACGCTGGGCACGCTCGACGAAGACGATCAGCGCGATAACGGCGATCGCAACGAAGATGACCGTGAGGATCAACAGGGTCGAGAGCGCACCGGTGCGGCCGAGCTCAAGCGTATGGGCGATCGCGGTCGGCAGGCTTGCGGCAATGCCGGCGAAGATGATCAGCGAGATACCGTTGCCGATGCCGCGCGAGGTGATCTGCTCACCGAGCCACATCAGAAACATGGTGCCGCCGAGCAGCGTCAGCACGGTGGAAATACGGAAGAACCAGCCCGGATCGGCGACGATGCCCTGGCCTGCCTCAAGACCGACGGCAATGCCGTATGCCTGCAGGGTCCCGAGCAGCACGGTGCCGTAGCGGGTGTACTGGTTGATGATCTTGCGGCCCTGCTCGCCCTCTTTCTTGAGCTGCTCGAGGGCCGGAACGACCGAGGTCATCAGCTGCACGATGATCGACGCGGAGATGTAGGGCATGATGCCCAGCGCGAAGATCGCCATGCGCTCGACGGCGCCGCCGGCAAACATGTTGAAGAGACCGAGGATACCACCGGACTGGCCCTGGAAGGCCGCGGCATATGCCTCCGGGTTGAGGCCGGGCAGCGGAATATGCGTGCCGAGGCGATAGACCAGCAATGCGGCCAGAGTGAACCACAGTCGCTTCTTCAGATCTTCCGCCTTGGCGAAAGTCGAGAAGTTGAGGTTCGAGGCCAGTTGTTCCGCTGCAGAAGCCATAGAATTCTCCGCAAACCTAGACCGGTGACGACAAACCGTCAGACCGGGAGGCTATTCGTTCAAACTGTTTTCAGAAAACAGGGCGCGGGAGAAGTTGCGAAACCGCATGCCTCACACCCTTGTTTTCCAGATGACCCGGAAGACGAAACGACGTCCATTCCGTCCTGGGATCGTGAGGCTCACATATGGGAGCAAAATCGCCCGGTGTGAAGCACCCCGGGCGATTGTCTGTCACTTATTCAGCGGCTTCCTTGGCTGCTTCGAGCAGCTTGATGGAACCGCCAGCCTTTTCGATCTTCTCGACGGCGGCCTTGGAGGCGCCGGCAACTTCGATCGTCAGCTTGGCCTTCAGTTCGCCATCGGAGAGAACGCGAACGCCGTCCTTGGCGCGACGGATCACACCGGCGGCCTTGAGCGAAGCTGCGTCAACCGTTGCCTTGGCGTCGAGCTTGCCAGCATCGATCGCGGTCTGGATACGGCCGAGCGAAACGGTGACGTATTCCGATGCGAAGATGTTGTTGAAGCCGCGCTTCGGGAGGCGACGGTAGATGGGCATCTGACCGCCTTCGAAGCCGTTGATGGCAACGCCCGAACGAGCCTTCTGACCCTTCACGCCGCGACCACCGGTCTTGCCCTTGCCGGAACCGATACCGCGACCTACGCGGATACGCTCCTTGGAGGCGCCTTCGTTGTCTTTGATTTCATTCAGTTTCATGATGACTTCCCCCGTCTCACTTCTCGTCGACGACGCGAACGAGATGCTGGACAGCACGGATCATGCCGCGAACCGAAGGAGTGTCCTCCAGGGTGCGGACCCGGTGCATCTTGTTGAGGCCCAGACCGATGAGCGTCTTGCGCTGCACTTCCGGACGGCGAATGGGCGAACCGATCTGCTCGATCGTGATCGTCTTTGCTTCAGTCTTCTTCGTAGCCTTAGCCATGGATCCGACTCCTCTTATTCTTCAGCTGCGTTGCCAGAGGCAGCGCGGCGAGCCTGGAGGGTAGCGTACTTCAGGCCACGCTGAGCAGCGATGTCCTTCGGGTGTACCTGGTGCTTCAGGGCGTCGAAGGTGGCGCGAACCATGTTGTAGGGGTTCGACGAACCGGTCGACTTGGCGACGACGTCGTGCATGCCGAGCGTTTCGAAAACGGCGCGCATCGGGCCACCGGCGATGATACCGGTACCGGCCTTGGCGGAGCGAAGGAGAACCTTGCCGGCGCCGTGACGGCCGTTCACGTCGTGATGCAGGGTGCGGCCATCACGCAGCGGAACGAAAATCATGTCGCGCTTGGCGGCTTCGGTAGCCTTGCGGATGGCTTCCGGCACTTCACGTGCCTTGCCATGGCCGAAGCCTACGCGGCCCTTCTGGTCGCCGACGACGACGAGGGCTGCAAAGCCGAAACGACGGCCGCCCTTGACGACCTTGGCGACGCGGTTGATCGCGACAAGCTTGTCGACGAACTCGCTATCGCGCTCTTCACGGTTCTGGCGATCTTCGCGCGAACCACGCTTTTCTTGTGCCATTGTCCTTTTCCTTTTTCTTTTCCGGGTGCAATCGGCAGATTACGCAAAGTTCCTCCCTGCCCTTCCGGTGCAAGGTGGAATCCGGTGTGACCGGCTTAAAGCCGGAAATCCACCCGGACGCAAGCCCGGGTGGAAACTTCTGATTAGAAGGTCAGGCCACCTTCACGAGCCGCTTCGGCGAGAGCCTTGATGCGGCCGTGATAGATGAAGGCGCCACGGTCGAACACAACTTCCTTGACGCCAGCCTTGGTGGCGCGCTCGGCGACCAGCTTGCCGACGGCAGCTGCTGCTGCGATGTCCGCACCGGTCTTGAGCGAGCCCTTCAGGCCGCCATCGAGAGTCGAGGCAGCCGCGAGGGTCTTGCCAGCGACGTCGTCGATGATCTGAGCGTAGATGTTCTTCGACGAGCGATGTACCGACAGACGCGGACGGCCATTGGCCACCGCCTTGATCTGACGCCGTACGCGGTTGGCACGACGAACAAGTGCTTCTTTTCTGCTTGCCATTTCGCGCGTTCCTTACTTCTTCTTGCCTTCTTTGCGGACGATCCGCTCTTCGGCATACTTGACGCCCTTGCCCTTGTAGGGCTCGGGGCCGCGGTATTCACGGATCTCAGCGGCGACCTGGCCAACCTGCTGCTTGTTGATGCCGGTCACGATGATTTCGGTCGGCTTCGGAACAGCAATGGTGATGCCCTGCGGCGGCTCATAGACAACGTCGTGGCTGAAGCCGAGGGCCAGCTGCAGGTTCTTGCCCTGGAGCGACGCGCGGTAACCAACGCCGTTGATTTCGAGCTTGCGCTCGTAGCCGTCCTTAACACCCTTGAAGATGTTCTCGATCATCGTGCGGGACATGCCCCACTTCGAACGAGCGTTCTTGGAGTCGTTGTTCGGCTGAACGACAACAGCGTTGTCTTCGAGCTTCACGGAGATTTCGTCATTGGCGACGAAGAAAAGTTCACCCTTCGGGCCCTTCGCCGTGACCTTCTGGCCATCGACGGCGGCAGTCACACCAGCCGGAACCGGAACGGGCTTCTTACCGATACGAGACATAGTTTTTATCCTGTCTGTTCGCTATGGAGATCCCCTGCCCGTCTTAGAAGACGGAGCAGAGTACCTCACCACCAACGTTCTGTTCGCGAGCCTGGTGATCGGCCATCACACCCTTCGGAGTCGAAAGGATGGTGATGCCGAGGCCGTTCGCGACCTGCGGGATGGACTTAACCGAGACATAAACTCGGCGGCCCGGCTTGGATACGCGGCCGATCTCGCGGATGACCGAAGCACCTTCGTAGTACTTCAGTTCGATCGTGAGTTCGGACTTGCCATTGCCGTAGTCGACCTGGCTGTAGCCGCGGATGTAACCTTCGGCCTGCAGAACGTCGAGAACGCGGGCACGGAGCTTGGAGGCCGGGGTGGTGACAGAGCTCTTGCGGCGAGCTGCACCATTCCGGATACGGGTGAGCATATCGCCCAACGGATCAGTCATCGTCATATTGCCGTCTCCTTACCAGCTCGACTTTACAACGCCCGGCACCTTGCCGGTGTTGCCAAGCTCGCGAAGCGCGATACGCGACATTCCAAGCTTGCGATAGAATGCACGCGGACGACCGGTGACTTCGCAACGGTTGCGAATACGGGTCTTGGAGCCATCGCGCGGCAGTTCTGCCAGCTTCAGGGTGGCCTTGAACCGCTCTTCAATCGAAAGAGACTGGTTCATGATGATCGCCTTCAGGCCTGCACGCTTGGCAGCCTGGCTGGCGACGGTCTTGCGGCGGCGCTTGTTCTTTTCAACTGCGCTTGTCTTCGCCATATCGAAGTTCCTCTTCTACGCTCGTCGTTACGGTTACTGACGGAACGGGAAGTTGAACTCTTTCAGAAGAGCCCGAGCTTCGTCGTCGTTGGTCGCCGTCGTGCAAACGATGATGTCCATGCCCCACATCTGATCAACCTTGTCGTAGTTGATCTCCGGGAACACAATGTGCTCCTTGATGCCCATGGCGAAATTGCCACGGCCGTCAAAGGACTTCGGGTTCAGGCCGCGGAAGTCGCGAACGCGCGGAAGCGCGATGTTGACCAGGCGGTCCAGGAACTCATACATGCGGGCGCCGCGCAGGGTGACCTTTGCGCCGATCGGCATGTTTTCGCGGACCTTGAAGCCAGCGATCGAGTTGCGAGCGCGCGTGATGACCGGCTTCTGGCCGGCGATCGCTGCGAGGTCGGCAGCAGCAACAGTGGGCTTCTTGGAGTCGGCAGTTGCCTCGCCCACGCCCATGTTGATGACGATCTTGTCGAGCTTCGGGATCTGCATCTCGTTGGCGTAGGAGAACTGCTCCTGCATCGCCTTGCGGATGCGGTTTACGTATTCGGCCTTGAGCCGCGGCTCATACTTTGCCTCAGCCATCGATCACTTCTCCCGAACGCTTCGCCACACGAACCTTCTTGCCGTCGACGACCTTGAAACCGACGCGGGTCGGCTTGCCGTCCTTGTCGACGATCGCGATGTTCGACAGGTGGATGGAGGCTTCCTTGCTGATGATGCCGGCTTCCGCGGTCTGCGTCTGGCGCTGGTGGCGCTTGACAACATTGATGCCGCGAACGACCGCACGGTCTTCCTTCGGCAGGACCTGGAGGACTTCGCCCGAACGGCCCTTGTCCTTGCCAGCGAGTACGACGACCTTGTCGCCCTTACGAATCTTGTTCATCGCTGTCGCTCCCCTTACAGTACTTCCGGAGCCAGCGAGATGATCTTCATGTGGTTCTTGGCGCGAAGTTCGCGCGGAACCGGTCCGAAGATACGGGTGCCGATCGGCTCTTTCTTGTTGTCGATAAGAACGGCTGCGTTGTTATCGAATCGAATGACGCTGCCGTCGGCGCGACGGATGTCCTTGGCGGTGCGAACGACAACCGCCTTCATCACATCACCCTTCTTCACGCGGCCGCGCGGGATCGCTTCCTTGATCGAAACGACGATGATGTCGCCAATCGAAGCGTACTTGCGCTTGGAGCCGCCCAGCACCTTGATGCACATGACACGACGTGCGCCGGAATTATCCGCCACGTCGAGGTTAGTCTGCATCTGAATCATGTCAGGTCGCCTTCTTGTTGTAACCCGAACGGTTGGGCCGAGGCCCCCTATCCGGGCTTATGATAAATTTCTGGTGTGCGCGGGAAGACAAATACAGGGTGGTTTCCCATATGGGACCTTCCGTGCGCTCAAAGCAAAAGAACGCCCGATTCCGAGCGTTCTCAGCCAGTGGCCTGCTTCATACAGATTTCTGCGCAAGGTGCAACCCCTTGCGCAGGAAGTCCGTAAATTAAGCCTGGGCGGCGATAACCGTCCAACGCTTGTCCTTGGAGATCGGTGCACATTCCTGGATGGAAACGACGTCACCGGTCTTGTACTGGTTGGTTTCGTCATGTGCCTTGTACTTCTTGGACCGGCGAACGGTCTTCTGAAGCAGCGGGTGGGCGAATCGACGCTCAACGCGAACAACGACAGTCTTGTCGTTCTTGTCGCTGACAACTACGCCCTGCAGAATGCGTTTCGGCATATTTCTCGGTCCTTAGGCCTTGGCTTCTGCCGCCTTCTGGCGGGCAATGGTTTTCACGCGTGCGATGTCACGACGGACTTCCTGGATACGGGAAGACTTCTCGAGCTGGCCGGTGGCCTTCTGGAAGCGCAGATTGAACTGCTCCTTCTTCAGCTTCGCAAGCTCGTCGTTCAGCTGGTCGGCGCTCATGGCGCGTACGTCTGCGGCTTTCATCGACTTGATCCTCACTCTGCAATGCGCTGTACGAAGCGCGTCGTGACAGAGAGCTTGGCGGAACCGAGGCGAAGTGCCTCGCGCGCGATCTCTTCCGAAACGCCGTCGATCTCGAACATGATACGGCCGGGCTTGACCTTGCATGCCCAGTATTCGACCGAACCCTTACCCTTACCCATACGAACTTCGGTCGGCTTGGCCGTGACCGGAACGTCAGGGAATACGCGGATCCACACGCGACCAGCACGCTTCATGTAGCGGGTGATCGCACGACGGGCTGCTTCAATTTCGCGAGCGTTCACGCGGTTCGGTTCCAGAGCCTTGAGGCCGAATTCACCGAATGCCAGATCAAAACCGCCCTTGGCGACGCCCTTGATGCGGCCCTTGAACTGCTTGCGGTACTTTGTACGCTTTGGCTGCAACATTTTCTTACTTCTCCGAGCTTATCTTTCGCCAGCGTTCAATCAAGCGTTCTCGCGGCGACGGTCGCCACGATCACCGCGTTCACGGCTTGCGGGACCCTGAGCATCACCCTCAAGTGCACGGCGCTCCGATGCCATCGGATCGTGCTCGAGGATTTCGCCCTTGAAGATCCAGACCTTCACGCCGCAGATGCCGTATGCGGTTTCGGCTTCAGCCGTACCGTAATCGATGTCTGCACGCAGGGTGTGGAGCGGAACGCGACCTTCGCGGTACCATTCGGTACGAGCGATTTCGGCCCCACCGAGACGGCCGGCGCAGGTGATCTTGATGCCTTCGGCACCCAGACGCATGGCCGACTGAACGGCGCGCTTCATGGCGCGACGGAAGGCGATACGACGCTCGAGCTGCTGGGTGATCGACTGGGCAACGAGCGTTGCGTCGATTTCCGGCTTGCGCACTTCAACGATGTTGAGGTGCGTTTCCGAGTTGGTCATCGACGAGATCTTCTTGCGAAGCTTCTCGATGTCTGCACCCTTCTTGCCGATGATCAGACCCGGGCGAGCCGAGTGGATCGTGACGCGGCACTTCTTGTGCGGACGCTCGATGACGACCTTGGCGATGCCGGCCTGCTTCAGCTCGTCCATCAGATACTTGCGGATCTTCAGGTCTTCGTGGAGCAGCTTGCCGTATTCGGCGTTGTCGGCGAACCAACGGCTATCCCAGGTGCGGTTAATCCCGAGGCGGAAGCCAATCGGATTGATTTTCTGACCCATTATGCGGCCTCCCCTTTGGCTTCGACTTCGCGCACAACGATGGTGAGGTGCGAGAACGGCTTTTCGATGCGCGATGCGCGGCCGCGGCCACGAGCGTGGAAACGCTTCATGGTGATCGACTTGCCAACATAGGCCTCTGCGACGATCAGCTGATCGACGTCGAGATCATGGTTGTTCTCGGCGTTGGCGATCGCGGATTCCAGGGTCTTCTTGACCGTGCCGGCGATGCGCTTGCGGGAGAATTCCAGGTCAGCGAGAGCGCGCTCGACCTTCTTGCCGCGGATGAGCGCGGCAACCAGGTTGAGCTTCTGGGGGCTGACGCGGATCGTGCGGGCGACTGCCTGCGCTTCGTTGTCCTTCAGCCGGCGTTCGGCTTTTGCCTTGCCCATTGTTACTTCCTCTTCGCCTTCTTGTCCGCACCGTGACCGTAGTAGGTCCGGGTGGGAGCGAATTCACCGAACTTGTGGCCGACCATGTCTTCGTTGACAGAGACGGGCACATGCTTGCTGCCGTTGTAGACGCCGAAGGTGAGACCGACGAACTGCGGCAGGATGGTGGAGCGACGGCTCCACATCTTGATCACTTCACTGCGGCCGGTCTCGCGAACCTTCTCAGCCTTCTTGAGAAGATAGCCGTCGACGAACGGGCCTTTCCATACTGAACGAGCCATTTCTGACTACCTCTCTTACTTCTTCTTCAGGTGGCGCGAGCGCATGATGAACTTGTCGGTCGACTTGTTCGAACGAGTACGCTTGCCCTTGGTCGGCTTGCCCCACGGGGAAACCGGGTGACGACCACCGGAGGTACGACCTTCACCACCACCGTGCGGGTGGTCGACCGGGTTCATGACGACACCACGGTTGTGCGGGGTCTTACCGCGCCAGCGGGTACGACCGGCCTTGCCGTCGTTGATGTTGCCGTGGTCCGGGTTGGACACGGCGCCAACGGTGGCGAGGCAGGCGCCCGGAACGAGGCGCTGTTCACCCGAGTTGAGACGCAGGATCGCCATGCCGGCATCGCGGCCGACGAGCTGGACGTAGGTGCCAGCCGAACGTGCGATCTGGCCGCCCTTGCCGGGCTTCATTTCGACGTTGTGAACGATCGAGCCGACCGGGATGTACTGCAGCGGCATGGTGTTGCCGGGCTTTACGTCGACGGCCTTGTCGGACGAGATGACCTTGTCACCGGCAGCAATGCGCTGCGGCGCCAGGATGTAAGCCTGCTCGCCGTCGGTGTAGGTGACGAGTGCGATGAAGGCCGAACGGTTCGGGTCGTATTCCAGGCGCTCGACGGTGCCTTCGACGTCGAACTTGCGACGCTTGAAGTCAACCAGACGATAGGTGCGCTTGTGACCACCACCGATGAAGCGAGCCGTGATGCGGCCGAGGTTGTTACGACCACCGCTCTTGGAAAGACCTTCCGTCAGCGCCTTGACCGGCTTGCCCTTCCACAGGCCCGAACGGTCGACGATGACCAGCTGACGCTGGCTGGGGGTCGTCGGATTGTAGCTTTTCAATGCCATTGTTCTTGTTCCCTACCTCAGACGCCCGTCGACACGTCGATGGACTGACCTTCGGCGAGCGTCACGACGGCCTTCTTGACGTCCTTCTGCTTGCCGGCGAAGCCGCGGAAACGCTTGGTCTTGCCCTTGCGGACGAGCGTATTGACGGCGGTGACCTTGACGCCGAAGAGGGCTTCGACAGCAGCCTTGATTTCCGGCTTGCTTGCACCCTTGGCGACGTTGAAGACAACCTGGTTGTACTCAGACACCATGGTCGACTTTTCCGTGATCGACGGAGATACGATCACGTCGTAGTGGCGAAGATCCGTCATTTGAACCGCTCCTCCAGAGCTTCCACAGCAGCCTTGGAAAGCACGAGCTTGCCACGGCGCAGGATGTCATAAACGTTGATGCCCTGAACCGGGAGAACATCGATGTTCGGGATGTTCGAAGCGGCGAGCTTGAAGTTGCTGTCGATTTCGGCACCGCCGATGACGAGAGCGTTGGTGAGGCCGAGCGAGGCGAAGGTACCGACGAGCGCCTTGGTCTTGGCTTCAGCCGCAACCAGGTTGTCGACGATGATCACGTCTTCCGACTTGAACTTGGCAGAGAGAGCGTGACGCAGAGCGAGCGCACGGACCTTCTTCGGCAGGTCATGAGCGTGGCTGCGAACAACCGGGCCATGAGCCTTACCACCGCCGCGGAACTGCGGAGCGCGGGCCGAATGGTGACGAGCACGGCCGGTCCCCTTCTGCTTGTACATCTTGGAGCCGGTGCGGGAGACTTCCGAACGGCCCTTGATCTTGTGCGTGCCGGCGCGCTTCTTGGCGAGCTGGTAGCGGACCATACGGGCGATCAGGTCTTCACGGGGCTCAAGGCCGAAGATTTCGTCCGACAGAGAAACCTTGCCGGCGTCCTTGCCCTCGAGGGTCTTGACGTTAAATTCCATGTGCTTGGCTCCCTTACTTCGCCGACTTGACGGCGTCGCGGACGATGATCCAGGAACCCTTGGAGCCGGGAACGGCGCCCTTCACAAGGATCAGACCACGATCTTCATCCGTCGAAACGACTTCGAGGTTCTGGGTGGTGACGCGCGTCTGGCCCATGTGACCAGCCATGCGCTTGCCCTTCCAGACCTTGCCCGGATCCTGGTTCGAACCGGTCGAACCGTGCGAGCGGTGCGAGACGGAAACACCGTGGGTGGCGCGGAGACCGCCGAAGTTGTGGCGCTTCATGGCACCAGCAAAACCCTTACCGATCGTCGTGCCCGTGACGTCGACCAGCTGGCCGGCTTCAAAATGGCTCGCGGTCAGCTGGGAGCCGACTTCGATGAGGTTGTCTTCGGAAACGCGGAACTCGACGAGCTTGGCCTTGGGCTCAACGCTCGCAGCAGCGAAGTGGCCACGGAGGCCCTTCGTGGTATTCTTGACCTTGGACGTGCCGGCACCGAGCTGGAGCGCGGTGTAGCCGTTCTTGTCAACCGTACGCTGGGCAACGACCTGTACGTTATCCAGCCGCAGAACTGTTACCGGGATATGTTCGCCGGCGTCGTTGTAGACGCGGGTCATTCCCACTTTCTGTGCAATCACACCTGAACGCATTGGTTCATTCCTCTTGAGAGTCGCGGCCTCGATCAGATCTCGGCCTTTCCTCTTTGTTTAAGGATTCCACTCCGGCCCTTCCGAACCTTCGGGTTTCCCGTTTCGAGAAGTCGTTGGCAGGTCTTGCCACGTACCTTCCTTGTTATTTCGGCTCTCGCCGGAATTCCTTCTTAGAGCTTGATCTCGACGTCAACGCCGGCAGCCAGGTCGAGCTTCATCAGAGCGTCGACGGTCTGCGGGGTCGGGTCTACGATGTCAAGCAGGCGCTTATGCGTGCGCATCTCGAACTGTTCGCGGCTCTTCTTATCGACGTGCGGCGAACGGTTGACGGTAAACTTTTCAATACGGGTCGGGAGCGGTACCGGGCCGCGAACGCTTGCACCGGTGCGCTTTGCGGTGGAGACAATCTCCCGCGTAGAGGCATCGAGAACCCGGTGATCAAACGCCTTCAGGCGGATGCGGATATTCTGGCCGTTCATTCGACTTGTCCTTGTTTCTTTTCTTGCGTCCCGCATACGCAGAGACAGTGAATTACCATGACTGGCCGGCCCCTAATTTTCAAAAATCACAGGGACACCACGGGGTGCCCCTGTCACTCTTTTCATTCATGAGGAGCCCTGCCGAACTCGACCCGTCACCAGGCCTTGAAATCTGCAGCGCTAAGAACTGACGGTGCAAATCACCGTGCGATTCTGATCGTGGCCGGCGACATACACCGCAATCGGCCTTTCGTCAATCCGCCCGACGGGACGAATTGGCGACATGCGCGCTGTCTGCATGACTGACTTGCGTCAGCCGACAGACGGAAACGAAAAGCGGCCCCGGGCTGATGGCCCAGGGCCGCCCTCTCAATCGATTACTCGATGATCGAAGCGACGATGCCGGCGCCGACGGTGCGACCGCCTTCGCGGATCGCGAAGCGCAGCTTTTCTTCCATCGCGATCGGAACGATCAGCTCAACGGCAACCGTGACGTTGTCGCCCGGCATAACCATTTCCGTGCCTTCCGGAAGCGACACGATGCCGGTCACGTCCGTCGTACGGAAGTAGAACTGCGGACGGTAGTTCGTGAAGAACGGCGTATGACGGCCGCCTTCTTCCTTCGTCAGGATGTAGGCTTCTGCCATGAACTTCTTGTGCGGCTTGACCGAACCCGGCTTGCACAGGATCTGGCCACGCTCA
>JAPZUE010000005.1 GCA_027533385.1 Rhizobium sp.
TACATGCAGATCGAGGGCATGGCAGAGCTTAACTCTCCAACAATCGAGGAGGAAAAACCCCTTCAGATTACACCGAAAGCCGCCTGATCATGACGGCCCGGTCCCATACCCGAAATTACACCAGCTTGACGGACGCTATCCCAAGAGATTTAGGTTTGAGAAGTCTAACTCGCCATATAGTTCTCAAGCTCGCGATTTATTGAAACGGGCTTTGAGTCTTGCGACTTTGCGATCAGTGGGCCTTGGCAAACCCGAAGAAGCTGCTGCTCGGCAGTTAGCCGATAAGCTTTTCGCAGAAGCGTTGATCGGCATAGAATTGCGGGATGTTCAGCGCATGGCCAAGCTTTCAATGCAGTACGATATACGTCCCGCTCAAGACATTGGGGCCTCTGTTGAAGGTTGGTTGCATAAAAACGGCGTTTCTGACGACCAAGACTGCCTCTCCCTTCTTAGGCTAGCAGCCTCGGCCTACCACCGGGGCGGATCAATGTCTGATCACTTCCGTTGCAAGCTGGCGGCAGCAAATACCCTAGTACGCATGGCACAGCGCGCAGAGGAAAGATCAGCTATGCTCGCTGGAGGACTTCTTGCCGATGCTATCGCTGAACTGCATGGAGTGCCAAATGTAAAGGAATTGCGACTTCAGCTCCGACACCGTCTTGTTGATGTCCAGGCGAATATAGTCGATGAAATGGGCACCTTCTCCCATCCGCTAGATCTCGATGAAATTATAGCCGACACGGAAGCGTCATTCGACGGCCTCTCTTTGCGTGACATGCTATTCTCTTTCGCAGGACTTTCTGTCTCGCCAACTCCTGAAGACCTTCGAGCGCAGGCTCTGAAAAGCATTGAAGACAACCCGCTGTCGTCAATTTTTTCTGCCTCATTCCATGATCGAGATGGGAAGGTTGCATTCCGGACCTCTGGTATTGACCTGAATTCAGCCCCAACTGATGAAAGCCTTCGACCAACGATCGCGCAAGGAGAACGCATTCGTAGACAGATAGTTGCTGCAGCCAATATCCAAACTGCACGCAGACTGATCAATGAGTACTACTCGATCACAGAAGAAACTCTGCTGACATTGATGAATCGCAGTGGGTTCGTGCCCAGAGAACTTGTGAGAACATACAGCAAAGGCTTCAGTAGGTTCTTCCAAGGCGACTTCGTCAGCAGTATCTACATCTTGACACCACTGCTCGAGGCCTCAATTCGGCATGTCCTAAAGGCACATGGTCACGATGTGTCCAAGTTCGATACCACTAATAAGACGCAGCAGGATCTCACAATCTCAGCGATGTTCGACCAGATGAAGTTGCAACTTGTTGAGATATTCGGCAGCGCGATAGTGACGGACATCGACAACGTGTTTTTATCCCAGCCAGGGCCAACACTGCGGCATGACGTGGCGCACGGCCTTCTCGACGATAGCGCACCGTTCGGGGCAGATTCAGCTTACGCTTGCTGGCTGATCTTTCGCCTTTGCATGATACCACTATTTCCTTATCGACAACGGTTCGATGAGCAGCTTTGGCAGTAAGAAGTCACGTCGAGATAAGATTGTGACTGTGAACAGCCCGCTCACGCCCTCGCCTTGATCGCCGCCTGGGCCGCCGACAGTCTCGCGATCGGCACGCGGAACGGCGAGCAGGACACATAGTCCAGCCCGACATCCTCGCAGAAGTGGATCGAGGTCGGGTCGCCGCCGTGTTCGCCGCAGATGCCGAGTTTCATGTCGGGGCGGGTTTTGCGGCCGCGTTCGGCGGCGATGCGGATGAGTTCGCCGACGCCGTCGAAATCCAGGGATACGAAGGGGTCCTGCACGATGATGCCCTTCCTCTGGTAGGTCGGGATGAAGCGGGCGGCGTCGTCGCGGGACATGCCGAAGGTGGTCTGGGTCAGGTCGTTGGTGCCGAAGGAGAAGAATTCGGCGGCTTCGGCGATGATGTGGGCGCGGATCGCGGCGCGCGGCAGTTCGATCATCGTGCCGACGAGATAGGAGATCTCAAGCTTCGCCTCGCCCATGACTTCGGCGGCGACACGGTCGATGACGGCTTTCACGTAATCGAGTTCGGAGCGCAGGCCGACCAGCGGCACCATGATTTCCGGCACGACGGCAGCGCCCGTTTCGCGGGCGGCAGCGACGGCGGCCTCGAAGATGGCGCGGGCCTGCATTTCGGCGATTTCGGGATAGGAGATGGCCAGACGGCAGCCGCGATGGCCGAGCATCGGGTTGAACTCGTGCAGGGCATCGATGCGGCGGCGCATGAAGCCGGGTTCGAGACCCATGGCATTGGCCACTTCCTCGATCTCCTCGTCCGACTTCGGCAGGAATTCATGCAGCGGCGGGTCGAGCATGCGGATCGTCACCGGAAGCCCATGCATGATGGTGAAGAGCTCGGTGAAATCCGAGCGCTGCATGGGCAAGAGCTTGTCGAGCGCCGCGCGGCGGCCGGCCTCGTCTTCGGCGAGGATCATCTCGCGCATGACATGGATTCGGTCGCCCTCGAAGAACATGTGTTCGGTGCGGCACAGCCCGATGCCCTCTGCGCCGAAGGAGCGGGCGGCGCGGGCGTCACCCGGCGTGTCGGCATTGGTGCGCACCGTCATGCGGCGGGTGGCGTCTGCCCATTCCATCAGCTGGGCGAAATCGCCGGAGAGTTCCGGCTGGAGCATGGGTACTTCGCCCTTCAGCACCTGGCCGGAGGAGCCGTCGATGGTGACGATGTCGCCCTTGGTGAGCGTCACGCCCATGCCGATGAGCTTTTCGTTGCGCAGGTCGACGCGCATGGTGCCGGCACCGGCCACACAGGGGATGCCCATGCCGCGGGCGACGACGGCGGCGTGGCTGGTCATGCCGCCACGGGTGGTCAGGATGCCCTCGGCGGCATGCATGCCGTGAATGTCTTCGGGGCTGGTTTCGACGCGCACCAGAATGACCTTGCGTCCCTCGGCTTCGGCCTCGACCGCCTCTTCGGCGGTAAAGACGATGGCGCCGGTGGCAGCCCCTGGCGAGGCGGGAAGGCCCGAGCCGATGACATGGCGGGTGACGCGCGGATCGATGGTCGGGTGAAGCAACTGGTCGAGCGAGGAGGGTTCGATGCGCAGCACCGCTTCCTCCTCGGTGATCAGGCCTTCGGCCACCATGTCGACGGCGATCTTCATCGCCGCCTTGGTGGTGCGCTTGCCCGAGCGGGCCTGTAGCATCCAGAGCTTGCCGCGCTCGATGGTGAATTCGAGATCCTGCATGTCGCGGTAATGTGCTTCGAGCCGGTCGCAGATCGCACAGAATTCGGCGAAGGCCTCGGGCATCAGCTTTTCCAGCGAGGGCTTGTCTGAGCCTGAATCGATACGGGCGGCTTCGGTGATCGATTGCGGGGTGCGGATGCCGGCCACCACGTCTTCGCCCTGCGCATTGACGAGGAACTCGCCGTAAAGCTCCTTGGCACCGGTGGAAGGGTTGCGGGTGAAGGCAACGCCGGTGGCCGAGGTCGAGCCGAGATTGCCGAAGACCATGGTCTGCACGGTGACGGCCGTGCCCCAGTCCTCGGGGATCGAATGCAGCATGCGATAGGTCTTGGCGCGTGGATTCATCCAGCTGGAAAAGACCGCGCCGATCGCGCCCCAGAGCTGCACATGCGGATCCTGCGGGAAAGGCTGGCCGAGATCGTGCTCCAGCAGCTCCTTGTAAAGCTTGACGACCTGCTGCCATTCCATGGCGGAGAGATCCGTGTCTAGCTCGTGGCCGAGCCTTGCCTTCTCGTCCTCCAGGATTTCCTCGAAGACCTCGTGGTCGACGCCCATGACGACATCGCCATACATCTGGATGAAGCGGCGATAGCTGTCCCAGGCGAAACGCGCATCGCCGGAGTGATGGGCCAGCGCTTCCACCGTGTGGTCGTTGAGGCCGAGGTTGAGCACCGTGTCCATCATGCCGGGCATGGAGGTGCGCGAGCCGGAGCGGACGGAGAGGAGAAGCGGATGGCTGATATCACCGAAGGCGCGGCCGGTGGCCGCCTCGATGCCGGCAATGCCGGTCAGCACTTCGGCCTTCAGTGCGTCGGAAAGGGTCCTGCCGTTCTTGTAGTAGAGGCCGCAGGCATCTGACACGATCGTGAGGCCCGGCGGCACGGGCAGGCCAAGGCTCGCCATTTCCGCGAGATTGGCACCCTTGCCTCCCAGCTGATCGATCTCGGCCCTACTCCCTTCGGCCGCTCCTCCGCCGAAGGTGTAAACCCACTTGCGCATTGCCCTCTCCACCCGAACAGGCTTGTTTTTCCACCGTTTACAGCAATTGTGACGGATTGGAAACGCCAAGCCGCGATGATTATGCTGCAATGCATCATAATTGCGGCAATCGAAGGGAGATGCACTCACGCCGATGTGAGATGTCGTGGACAGGCGCAGGCGATAGAGGTCTGGACAGTTTTGTAAGTCAGACGGACGAAATTCGGATCTGGGGGGCATCATGGGGATCAACTGGACACGGCGGCAGCTGCTGCGGCTCGCCGGGACGGCAACGCTGTCCGGCGCCATGGCGGGCGCCCTGAAAGCGGAAGGGCTTGGCAGTGCCGGCGGGGTGACGACCGAGACGACGGCCCTCCCCTATGCGCTGACGCGGCCCGTGCATGTCGGCGAGGTGGCGCTGAGAGCGAGGAACATCACCTTGCTCAAACAGTATTACACCGAGATGCTGGGGCTCTCCGTGATCACCGAGGCAGCCGACCGGGTGACGCTTGGCGCCGACGGCGCGCCGCTGCTGACGCTCAATTCACGGCCCGACGCAGAGCCCGAGGCCAGCGGCCAGGCGGGGCTCTATCACACGGCCTTCCTGATGCCGGATCGTGCCGATCTCGCCCGCTGGCTGGTGCATGTGGCGCGTAGCCAAATCCCGCTGACCGGCTTTGCCGATCATTCGGTCTCGGAGGCCGTCTATCTGACCGATCCGGAAGGCAATGGCGTCGAGGTCTATAGCGACCGACCGCAGGAGACCTGGCTCTGGGCCGGCAATACGGTGACCATGGGCAGCCGGGAACTCAATATCGACGACATCTTTCTGAAGACGGGCACGCGGACCGACCGGGATGAGTATACGACCGCACCCGCTTCGCTGCGGATCGGCCATATCCATCTGAGGGTCGGCAACCTTGAGACGGCGCGGGCCTTCTATGCCGCAGGTCTCGGGCTGGACGTGGTGGCCGGCAGCGACCAGCGCGGTGCGACCTTCCTGTCGTCCGGGCGCTATCACCACCATATCGGCGCCAATATCTGGGAAAGCCAGGATGCCGGTCCGCGTCAGGAGCAAATGACCGGCCTCGACTGGTTCTCGCTGCACACCCAAGACGAGGCCATCCTGGCCGGGCGCCGCGCGGATCTTCAAGCCAAGGGGTTTGCCGTCAGCGCCATCGACGGCGGGTTCGAGGCGCTCGATCCCTGGGGCACGCGGGTCCGATTGCTCAGGGTTTCCTAGCCCTCAGCCACCCGGATTGTTACAGGGTCATCACGCAATGCAATGAACGGTCACGGAAAATGACCAGACAAATCAATCGAGGGTGATGCGCCGAGGGCCGGCGTTTGCTAGTGGGCATTCTAGTAAATTGTAATCTGGAATCGAAAATGACCCTGAAAAGCCCGGTTTCCCTGACCCAGATCCCGCAGAACAACCTGTATCGCAAGGGCGATGTGTTCGTGCTCTTCGGGGAATTGTTCGGCCGCGGATATGTCACCGGCCTTCTCGACCAGGCCAAGAAGGCCGGTATGGAGATCATCGGAATCACCGTCGGTCGCCGCGACGAGAACAACAGACTGCGTCCGCTGAACGCCGAAGAGCTCGCCCAGGCGGAAGCGAATCTCGGTGGCCGGATCATCAACATTCCCGCCATGGCCGGCTTCGATCTCGACGCGCCCGAAGGTGAACCGACGCCAACGGACCTTCTTTCCTCGCTGACGCTCGAAAACTGGGAAACGGAAAAGCTCGACTGGGCGCATATCGAAAATTGCCGCCAGGTGGGCGTATCCCGCTTCCAGAAGGCTGTTTCCGACATCATGGCCGAGCTGGAAGGCATGATTGCGGATGGCAAGAATGTTCATTTCGCCCACACCATGGCCGGCGGCATTCCCAAGGCCAAGGTCTTCCTCGTGATTGCCAACCGCATCTACAAGGGCCGTGGCGCGCGCCACATGTCCTCGCAGGTGCTGCTCGACAGCGATCTCGGCAAGCTGATCCTGCAGAACTTCGACGAAGTCTCGGCCAATACCTTCCGCCATCTGATCGAAGGCAGTGCGGCGATCCGCGCCCGCATCGAAAAGAGCGGCGGCCAGGTGCGTTACTCGGCCTATGGCTATCACGGCACGGGCATCCTGATCGGCGACGAATATCGCTGGCAGACCTATACGAACTACACCCAGGGCTATGCCAAGATGAAGCTCGAGGCGATTTCAGAGGAGGCCTATGCCTCCGGCATCAAGGCCGCTGTCTTCAACTGCCCCGAGATCCGCACCAATTCGTCCGACGTCTTTGCCGGCATCGAACTGCCGCTTCTGCCGCTGCTCAAGGCCTTGAAGAAGGAAAACGGCGGGGCACGGGCCGAGAAGATCTGGGCTGACTGCCAGGCGCTTCTGGTCGAAGGGGCGACGATCGACGACGTGATGCAGAAGATCGCCGACTTCCAGGTCAGCGAGGTGATGAAGCCCTTCTACGACTTCAACAACTGGCCGATGCCCAACAGCCAGGGCCAGTCCGACATAACCATCGGCACCTCGGCCGAAATCGCCCAGATGCACAAGGACGCCAAGGCGCTGATCTCGGACTATCTGAGCGTGCTCGTGGTGGAAGCGACCGGCGCGCTGATCTTCGGCGAAATGGCCAATCCGTCGGCGCCGGTGCTCTGGCTCAACCACGATGTGGTGGCACGGCAGATCAATTCGGCCGGGTGAGTCGAGCGAATAGCGAATAGCGAATAGGCAGTAGCCGATAGAAAGATGCCGGGAGCTTGCTTCCGGCATTTTTTGTTTGGTGAGGCCCTCTCCTTCGTCATCCTCGGGCTTGTCCCGAGGATCCACCACCGCTGCTATTAGCTCGACGTCTATGGCCTTTCCCTTAGGCCTCCCATTCCTGGCCACCCTTGGCAGATCCTCGGCACAGGGCCGAGGATGACGGCGCGTATGGGGCATGCCTCCTGCCCGCCAGATGTCTCGGCGCGCAGCGCCAGACAATGGGCCTTTTCCGGGGGCGAACCGATCAGCGGTTCGGACGGCTGGACTTCCGCGTCCAGTGCTGTCACGCCGTTGACGGGTCATCAGACAAATCGAGTCCTCCCGATGCATCTTCCGCCGCAGTACCGCGTCTACATCGCCTTCTTTCTCTTCGCCATGTCGACCGGCTCGCTGTTCTCGCGGCTGCCGGACCTGCAGGTGCAGCTTTCGGTCAACAAGGCGGAGCTGGGGCTGACGCTGATCGGGATGGCGATCGGGTCCTTGATTTCGCTGACTTTGTCTTCGCCGCTGATCGTCCGGCTCGGTTCGCGCACGACGCTCGCCATCTGCCTGCTCGGGGTTATGGCGCTGCTCTGCCTCATCCCGTTGTTGCCGTCAGCGCCCTTCGTCTTTGCAACGCTTTTCGTCATGGGACTGCTCGCCGGCGCGCTGGAGATCTGCCTCAATGTCGAGATCGGGCGGATCGAGGCGAAGGCGGGTTTCGGCATCATGAACCGTGCGCATGGCTGCTGGAGCCTCGGCTTCTTCGTCACGGCCGTCACCGCCTCGCTGGTGCGGCAGGCTGATATCAGCATGCAGATGCACATGCATGTGCTGCTCGGGCTTATGTTCATCGTCGGTGCGATCACCCTTGCGGGCATGAAGAATGCGCCTGTTCTCACCACCGCAGGCGCCGAGGACAAGGCACCGCATTTTGCGCTGCCGACGCTTTCACTTCTGCCGCTCTGCATCATCGGCACCTCTGCCTTCCTGATCGAAGGGGCGGGCATCGACTGGTCGACGATCTACATGGAAGAGGTCTTCGACGTCTCACCCTTCATCTCCGGTTCGGGGCTGACGCTGTTTGCCTTCTTCATGGCACTGGCGCGCCTCACCGTCGATCCGGTGGTCGATCGCCACGGTGCGCGGCTCGTGGGCCGGGTGCTGCTGTCGGTCGCGGCACTGGGGATCGCCATGGCCTGGCTTGCGCCCCATCCCTATCTGGCGCTTCTCTGCTTTGCGCTGATGGGCGCCGGCTGCAGCGCCGTCTATCCGATGGCGGTGTCGGCAGCGGCCCAGCGCACCGATCGCCCAGCCGTCATCAATGTCGCGGCAATCGCCCAGATGGCCTTCGTCGTCTTCTTTCTCGGACCGCCGCTGCTCGGCTTCGTGGCTGAGGCCTTCGGCATCCGCAGCGCCTATCTCGTCTGCCTACCGCTGGTGCTTGGTTCCATCCTTGCAAGTCGCGCGCTGCCGGCCGGGCCGGCCCGGCGGGAGGCGGTTGCGGTGTGAGCGTCAGCGGGTGAGGAAGAACAGCTCTTCGGGCGTCGGATCGCCGAAGATCTTGATGCCAAGCTTAGCATCGGAGACGTAAAGCAGCGCCCGCTTGCCATCTTCCGAAAACAGCACGCGGATAAAGCTTGCCTCGCAGCTCCGGGGCTCACAGGCGCGGAAGAGCTGCATGCGCTTGTCCTTGACCTTAACCTCCTCGGAGGCGAGCGCGACGTAACGCGGCTGGCGCACCAGTGCGCGGACCCAGAAGGGCAGGCCCGGCTTGCCCTTGATCATGGCCATCAGACTGTCGCGATGGGCCGGGGACTTGGCGAGCACGCTCGGCAGGTAGTTGCCGGCAAGCGAGGGGGAGGCTGTTTGGGCGTGGAGGGGTGCTGCGCTCAGAGTGAGCACGGCGATAAGAACAAGCTGAGTCCAGACACGGCTTAACTTCACGCCGTCTTCTCCGTCACCGGGAAATGAAGAGCCTCGTAGTGCTCGATGAGCGCAACTAGGCAATCGAATTCCAGCGCTTCTGCGGTGTCCTCTTCAGGCTCATGGTCGAAAAACCGGCGCAGCGCCGAAAGGGCGGCTCGATAGTCGCTGTCGTTGGAGATCTCTTTCAACACGGCTCGCTGCACCTCAGCAGAATAGTCTTCACCGTCTAGCCATCACTTCCACAGATCGTACTTGCATCGGCCACCATTCGGCAACCTGGCATCTTACACCAGATCCCTCTCCCGCAGCGCCTCCGCCGTCTGCAAATCCACGGAGACGAGCTGGCTGACGCCCTGTTCGGCCATGGTGACGCCGAAGAGGCGGTTCATGCGGGCCATGGTGATGGGATTGTGGGTGATGATGACGAAACGGGTCTCGGTGGAGGCGGCCATTTCGTCCATCAGGTTGCAGTAGCGCTCGACATTGTGGTCGTCGAGCGGCGCGTCGACCTCGTCCAGAACGCAGATCGGCGCGGGGTTGGTGAGGAAGACGGCGAAGATCAGGGCCATGGCGGTCAGGGCCTGCTCGCCGCCCGAGAGCAGCGTCATGGTCTGCGGCTTCTTGCCCGGCGGGCGGGCGAGGATTTCGAGGCCGGCTTCCAGCGGGTCGTCGCTTTCGATCAGCTGCAGTTCGGCCGTGCCGCCATTGAACAGGTGGGTGAAGAGGCGCTGGAACTGGGCATTCACCACATCGAAGGCGGCGATCAGGCGTTCGCGGCCTTCGCGGTTGAGGCTCTGGATGGCGCCGCGCAGCTTGCGGATGGCGTCGATGATGTCGTCGCGCTCCTTGATCAGGGCAGCGAGCTTGTCCGACAGTTCCTTCTGCTCTTCCTCGGCGCGCAGGTTGACGGCGCCCAGGCGCTCACGCTCCATCTTCAGCCGGTCGAGATTGCGCTCGACCTCGCGCAGGTCGCCGATTTCGGAAGCGTCCTTCAGGCCCGTCAGGCGGAAGGCCTCGTGCGGGCCGACATTCAGCGTATCGCGGATGCGCGTCTCGGCTTCGATACGCCATTCGCGGGCAGACACGAGGCGTTCCTCGGCGCGGCCGCGTTTTTCGCGGGCTTCCGCCAGTTCAGAAAGCGCTGAGGCCGCCTTCTGGTCGGCCTCGCGCTGGCGGGTCTCGGCCTCGATCAGCCGATCGGCGGCGTCGCGGCGGTCTTTCTCGGCCTTGTCGAGGGCGGTCATCAGGTTGCGGCGCTTGTCCTCGAATTCGTCGGGCGCCATTTCGAGATCGGTGATTTCCTCGCGGGCTTCGGCCTCGCGCTCACGCAGGGTCGCGATGTGTTCTTCTGCGGACTTGGCGCGGTTCTGCCAGTTCTGCTTCTCCTGCCGGATCGAGAGAATGCGGCGGCGGCGCATTTCGTCTTCACGGGCCAGCCCCTCGAAACGGGCACGAGCTTCGGCAAGCAGACCACGATCGCGGGCAACAATGGCCTCAGCTTCGCGCAGGCGGGCGTCGAGGGCGGAAAGGTCGGGCGTCTCCTCCATCTCGATGCGGGCGGTTTCCTCCTGCTCGACGATCTCCTCGATCTGGGCTTTCAGGCCGTTCACGGCCTCTTCGATCACCTCGCGGCGGCGAATGAGATCGCCCGAGGCGCGCTCGGCCTGGGCAAGGGCCTCGCGGGCTTCGGCGAGCGCGCGGACCGTCAGGCGGCTGCGGTCACGGGCATCGGTGAGACGGGCCTCCTCGGCACGGATGGCATCGGCGGCCTCGGCCAGACGATCCTCGGCTTCAACCATCTGGTCGCGGGCTTCCTCGGTCTCGCGCTCGATTTCGGCCAGGCGGTTCTTCTGGGCGAGACGCAGGGCGGCGGCACTCGGGGCATCGGCCCCGGTCACATGGCCATCCCAGCGATAGACCGCGCCATCGCGGGTGACGAGGCGCTGGCCGGGCGCAAGGCTCGCCATCAGCCGAAGCGCATCCGCTTCTTCAACCACGCCGATCTGGCGGAGCGCACGGGTCAGGGCTGCGGGGGCGCGGACATGGGCGAGCAGCGGCTTTGCGCCGGAGGGCAGGCCTGGGTCCCCTGCCCCGTCGCCATTGCCGTGCCAATGGGCAGGCGCTGCAGGATCGAGCGCGCTGTCGAGATCGTCGCCAAGGGCGGCACCCAGGGCCGTCTCGAAGCCGCGATCGACCGAGAGCTCGTCGGCGACCGGCGGGAAATCGCCCGTGGTCGTGCTCGCCAGGATACGGGCGATGGTGCGGGCTTCGGTCTCCAGACCGTTGACGCGGGCGCGGGCGGCTTCGAGCGGCTGGCGCAGATGGGTTTCGGTGCGGCGGGCCTCATTGAGCGCCGCCTCGGCTTCTAGGGCCGCACTTTCGGCATCGGCAACCGCCTGTTCGGCGATCTCGACCATTTCGCGCTTCTCGTCCGGATCGGGGAGAGCGGCGATCCGGTCTGAAATCTCAGAGAGTTCGCGGGAGGCTTCCGACACCTGGCGCTCCAGCCTTGCGCGGCGTTCGCTGAGATCGCGGATGGCGCGTTCCAGCTGGTTGCGGCCGGCGGCGGCTTCGGCGCGTTCGGCGGTGAGCCGGGTGAAGTCGCGTTCGCTGTCGGCAAGCGTTGCGGCGGCGGCCTCGAAGGCCTCCTTTGCCTCTTCGCCAAAGCGGCCGGCATCGGCGAGGATTTCCTCGAGTTCGGCCTCTTCGTCCGCCAGCCGCTGGATGACCTCGGCATTCTCCGACACCAGACGCTCCTCGCGGCGGATGTCCTCGTCGAGCTGGGCGAGACGGCGGGTGAGTTCGTCGCGGCGGCGCAGGATACGGCTGGCTTCCTCGTCGAGTTGGCTGCGGGCGATCTGCAGGCGCTGCAGGGCGGCGGCACATTTCGCCTCCTCCTCGCGCAGTTCCGGCATCTTAAGGCTCGCCACGGCCTGGAGCTTGGCCGCCTCCATCTGGTGGTTCGCCTTTTCGGCGACCGTCGACATGGCCTGGTTCAGGGCGCTTTCCGCCTCGCCCTCGGCCTGCTTGGCCTGCGACCAGCGGATATGCAGGAGCATGGCGTCATGGGCGCGGATGTCGGCGGACAATTGCTTGAAGCGATTGGCCTGGCGGGCCTGGCGTTTCAGGCTCTCAATCTGGCTTTCGAGCTGGGCGGTAATGTCTTCCAGGCGCTCGAGATTGGTCTCGGCGGCGCGCAGGCGGAGTTCCGCTTCGTGGCGGCGCGAATGCAGGCCGGAAATGCCGGCGGCTTCTTCGAGCAATTGCCGGCGCGCCTGGGGTTTGGCCTGGATCAGCTCGCCGATCCGGCCCTGGCCGACCATGGAGGGCGAGCGGGCGCCGGTTGAGGCATCGGCGAACAGCAGCTGCACATCCTTGGCGCGGGCTTCCTTGCCGTTGATACGGTAGACCGAGCCATTGCCGCGCTCGATGCGGCGCGTCACCTGGATCTCGTCGGCATCGTTGAAGGCGGCGGGTGCCGTGCGGTCGGAATTGTCGAGATAGAGGCCGACTTCGGCCGAGTTGCGGGCGGGGCGGTTTCCCGAACCGGAGAAGATGACGTCGTCCATGCCGGACGCGCGCATGTTCTTGTAGGAATTCTCGCCCATGACCCAGCGCAGCGCTTCGACAAGGTTCGACTTGCCGCAGCCATTCGGCCCGACAATGCCGGTCAGGCCGCGCTCGATGATGAATTCCGAGGGCTCGACGAAGGACTTGAAACCGACGAGGCGGAGGCGGTTGAATTTCATGCTTCTACCCTCCCCTTGAGGGGGAGGGTCGGACCGGAGGTCCAGGGTGGGGTGACCATGCGGCGGATGTCTCGCGCCTGTTCGCGGACGAAAACGCCGACGTCGAGCCAGTTCGCCCCCCTCTGCCCTGCCGGGCATCTCCCCCACGAGGGGGGAGAGCGGCGCGCGGTTATTGTCGCGGCTGCCACTGGCGTCGAGTTCGGGGCTGAGATGGGCGAAATGATTTTAAAGGTTGCGCACGAGGCAAGCGGGTTCCCACTCTCCCCCCCTGTGGGGGAGATGCCCGCGCTTCGATGTAATCGAAGGAGGGCAGAGGGGGGTAATGCGGCGTGCGACCTCAACAAGCTGCCCCTCATCCCCGGCGCAAAATATGCGCCTGACCTGCAGCCACCTTCTCCCAGCAGACGGGGAGAAGGACGGAAAACGGGCGCACGGGTTTCCCCGGCGCCCGTCATCAGAACGGAACGTCGATCAGAGCAGGCTGTCGATGAGGGCCGACATGGAGTCAACCGACATGTCCCCCGAATAGGCCTTGCCATTGATCAGGAAGGTCGGGGTCGACTGAACTCCGAATTCCTGGGCGCCGCGATCGCGGACTGCCGACACATCACCGGCAAGCTGCGCGTTCGTCAAGCAGGCGTCGAAGGTCTCCTGTGTAAAACCGGCGAGCTTGGACATCTGCAGCATGGCGCCGCGTACATCGCCATCGACCGGGGCGGCCCAGGTGCGCTGCTGCTTCAGCATGGTCGAGACGAAGGGGAAGAACTTGTCTTCGGTGGTGCAGCGCGCCAGCATGAAGGCGGCGAGCGAGGCGGTGTCCTGCGGGAACGGGAATTCGCGGAGCACGAAGTAGACCTTGCCGGTGTCGACATACTTGGTCTTGATCGCGTCGAAGGTGTTCACATGGAAATGCGCGCAGTGCGGGCAGGTCATCGACATGTATTCGATGATCTTGACCGGGGCGTTCGGATCGCCAAGCGCCATTTCCTTCAGCGGGCCGGGCTTCAGGGCCGCTTCCATATCCACGTCGCGATCGGCGGTCGGGATCTCGACGGAGGCTGTCGTCGAGGCCGTGGTCTCGTTGCTGACGGCGGGCTTCGGCTCGGTGTTCGCTGCCGTATCTTCACTGTCGCTGCAGGCGGTCAGCGCCATGGAAACTGCGGCGATGGCGATGCCGCCGAGAAGACGGCGCTTGGTAATCGAGAGTTGGGAAGTCGACATGGGTCATTTACCTGCTTGCAAGTGTCCGTGATGGCTTCACCGTTATAACGGCAAAGGGTGCCAAACAAGGCAGGGTCCCCCCTGAAATATCAAAGTTCCGTGACCTTTTTGCCGGTAGATGGCAGCGGATGTGGACAGCATCTACGCCCTTGGGCACAAGAGCCGGCCAAGCGGGGTGCTTCCCCGGTGGATCGTGGAGCCGGGGGCTTATCAGAAGCCCTTGAGTGTGCGAGAAACCGGACGCGACAGGCCGAATTTCGACCGCCGGGGCCTGGACGAACACCCCAAACTTGGCCGGTCCCATTCCATTTCTGATCTTCTAACAAAAGCTTAACCTGCATTAAAGATCTGCCAGCGTTTTCAGTCAGAGTTCCTTTCAATATGACTTTGCCGAAGAGCCGTAAGGCTGCCCTGTTCTCAGTCCATCCCCTGCTGCTGTGCCTGGTGGCCGCGTCTCTGACGCTGTCGACCGCAGAGGCGACCGCACAACAGTCCCAGAACGTCGCGCCTCGGACGGGCAGCGCATCCATCGATGAGATCGAGGCCAAGCGGAAGGCGCTGTTTGGCAGGATGATGACAGCCCCCGACGATCTCGACACAGCCTTCGAATATGCCGCACTCTCCTCTGAGGCCGGTGATCTTGAGGGGGCGATCTCGACGCTGGAGCGGATGTTGATCTACGCACCCGGCCTGCCCCGCCTGCAGCTCGAACTCGGGGTGCTCTATTATCGTCTCGGCGCCTATGAGACGGCACGGCAGTATTTCGACGGCGCGAAAGCTGCGGGCAATGTGCCGGCGGAGGTTTCCGCCAAGGTGGACCAGTATCTCGCCGCCATCGACCGGCGCGCGGCTCCGTCGCAGTTATCGGGCATGGTCCGGACCGGCATTCGCTATCAGAGCAATGCCAATGCCGGCCCCGGCAATTCGACCGTCACCTTGAACGGCCTTTCCTACACGCTGGACGGACTGAGCGTGGCCGGCGAAGACTTCAATGCCTTCGTCAATGGCGCGTTGCGCTACCGGCTCGACACCGATGTCCAGGGGCTTGCTCTGGAAGCCGGCCTCTCCGGCTACGCTGCCGGCTACCGCAATCGCGACACGCTGAACACGGCTGCGGCAGAGGCCTATGCGGGGCCGGTCTTCGATCTCGGTCGCTTCGGGCTCGACGATCACACGCTCGCGATCCTGTTGACGACGAGCGGCGTCATCATCGAGGGCGATCGTTATCTCGCTTCGGCCGGCGTCTCCACGACGCTGGACTGGCAGGTGACACCGACCGACAGTCTCTCGGCGAGCCTGCAATACCGCTTCGAGGATTACTCCAACACCACGTCGCGCCGTACCGCGGAGCTGCAGAGCGGACATCGTTTCGACGGGCAGCTCTCCTGGTCGCATCAGATGACCGAGGATTTCAGCCTGACGGGCCGGGTGCTCGCGACCCGCCGGGATGCGGAGGTCGGGTATCTTTCGGCCACGGAAGTGGGGGGCGCGATCTCCGGGACCTATCGGCATGCCGCCCTCATCGGCGACGGACCGGCCTGGACGGTCGGGCTGGAAGCCGCCGTCGTCGGACGCGGCTATGACGATCCCGACACGATGATCAATGCATCCAGGCGCCAACGCGACACGGAATTCAGCCTGAACCTGCGACAGATCGTGCCATTTACCGAGCGCGTGGCGCTGGTCAGCGAGGCCGGCTACCGCAAGGTCTGGTCCAACTACGACATCAAGGCCTTCGACAACATTTCGCTGTCGATCGGCATCCAGTCTGCCTTCTAGGAGCATCCCGATGAAGCCGAAGACACGTCTTGGCCTGCTGGCCGCATCTGCAGCGCTGCTGGTCGTCGCAGCCCATCCGGCCTTGGCGGAAGCCGATGTCGCGGGCGTCACCGCCGCCGTCAATCCAAATGCCACTGCGATTGATCGTGCCGGGCGGACACGATTGATCTCGCTTGGCGATCCCGTGGTGCGCAATCACCGGATCGAGACGAATGGCGAAGGTCTGGTGCAGATCCTGCTTGCCGACGGGACCTCGTTCACGGTCGGGCCGAACTCCTCGGTTGTGATCGACAGCTTCGTCTACGATCCGGACAAGAACACCGCTTCGCTTGCCGCGACCATGACCAAGGGCGCGCTGCGCTTCATCGGCGGCAAGGCCTCCAAGGCGAGCGGAGACGTAAAGATCAACACGCCGATCGGCACGGCCGGCATTCGCGGTGCCGTGGTCGACATCAATCTCAACGGACAGACCCGCGACGGCCAGCCGCTGCCGCCGCATATGACGCTGGTCTATGGCACGGAAGTGCAGCTGACTGGCAATGGCGCGCCGCAGCGGCTGTTCCGCCAGGGCTTCTCGATCGTTGCCGGTGACGGCCAGCCACGCGTGCAGAGAACGCCGCCGCAATGGGTGAGCGGTTTGCAGCAGGTGCTCGCCGGTCGTCCCGGCCAGAGCGGAGGCGCAAGCAACCCGCCGACCGAACAAAGGGTCGCCAGCAGCCCGATTGCGGAAAGCAATTCGGCTCAACTGCCCTCGGAGAATGCGATCCCCGTGCCGCAGCCGCGGCCGGTGGTCGCGACGCCGGTGGAAGAGGTGGCGGGTGAATCGCAACGGGATGTGGGACCGCGGCCGGAACCAAATCCGCAGCCGGACCCGAGTCCTGACCCTGACGACCCGGGCGACGAGGACGAGGAAACCGCCGTATCGGTGCTTTCCCCGGAGGAAGCGATCGGAGGCCCGGGACCTGGTGGCCTCAGGCTCAACCAGTCCGCCGGAACCCTGACCCGCAATTCCGACGGCAACCTTGCCGGCACCGATGGCGCCGGCAATACCTTCGTCCTGCCGGCATTGTCGTCGACCAGCGCGCTGGCCGAGCGGGCCGTGTCGGGCCAGGTCAACGGGACGGCGGTGACCGGAACGGCCTATACCGGGACCGGCGGATTCTTCACCTATATGCTGGCCGCCGCAGATGACGCTCCGGAAGCCTTCTACGTGATCGGCGGCACGCCTGCCGATGCTCGGGAGACCCTGTCGACGGGTGAAATCCTGTCTTACGTGCTGGAGCCGGATCTGCTGGCCGCGCTGACGAATGGCAGTGGCACAACAATCCCGTTTACCGGGAGTTTCACTGAAAGCGGCCAGGCCGTGGTCAGCGACCTGCTGGTCGAAGGGCTCAGGGACACCAGCGGCAGTGTCATCGGCCGCGCCCTGCAGGCTTCGCTGGTCATCAGCGGCACGGGTGCAGACCAGAAGAGTGCCGTCAATGTCATGAGCGGCGCCTTCAAACTGGAATCGGGTGGCTACCGCCTTTCGGCATCGACGGCGGGATCAGCCAGGGCCACGGCTGCTAGCACCGTCACCCATCGGCAGGGGCTCGCAACGAGTATCGGCAGCACAGCGGGGGCAGACCACTTCCTCGGCGCGGATGGCGAATACCTCGTGCTTGCGGCAGGCACTATCGACACGCCGGACATGGATAACCCTGAGCCGACTTTCGCGGGCTACGAGCAGCTTCATGTCGCCAGCCGCGACGACAGCGTCTCCATCAGCAAACAGGAGCGGTTCAGCGGCGAGACGATGCTGGGCTTTGCCTCCGGCGTGGTTCAGGATTTCTGGGGGCAGACCCTGCTTGACGGCCGTATGAGCATGTCACCGGATGCAGATACCGGTACGCTCTCGGCGAGGTTCACCTCCAGCGGTGGCACCGAGTATGCCGATTTCTACTCTGATGCCGCCAATTCCGCCTATCTTTCCGACCAGCTGATGGCAGCCACAAACCACGAGCAGGGATCCTACATGGTTTCCTCAAGCGTCGTGGCAGCCAGGATCTTCGACGGCGGAGATACGAGCGAGATCTGCGATGCCTGCGAATTCATGACCTGGGGCTGGTGGGGCCGCAACACCTCCGGCGAAGTCGGTTACAGAGTGCATCTCGGGAACTGGATCACAGGCGTCAGGCCTGACAGCATCGACATGCCGACCACAGGCTCCGCCAGCTATGCCGGCAATGCGGTCGGAACGGTTGTCAGTGGCGGCAACCAATACATCGCCGCAGGGCAGATGGATGCCAACATGGATTTCAGCAGCCGCAACGGAACAGTCTCCATCACAAACTTCGATGGGCGCAACTTCGGGACGAGTGTCAGCTTCAACAACGCCGGCGCGCCACAAGCTGCCTTCAGCGGCAGCAGCAACAGCGGCATCAGCGTGACCGTGAGCGGCGCATTTGCGCTGGGCCCCGGCGGCATCGACATGCCTCCGGACCCGGTCAAGGGCATCATGGGCAACTTCGTCGCCAACGACAATGCCGGCTGGTCCTCGACCGGCATCTTCGCCGGCAGCCGCTAAGCCACGTGATGGTAAAGACCCAGGGCGCCCCTCGCCGCCTATCCTCCTCGCAGCGCCGCAGGCTGGCCGTCATTCTGGTCGGCATGGCGGCGCTCATCGGTGTCATTGCAGCGCATGCAGCCTTCGCGCCTCAGGCCTTTCGGCTGACGGCGCTGGTCTTCGACGCCTATCAGCTGATCAAGCCGCGCGAGGCGACCGATCCGCCGGTTGCCGTCATCGATATCGACGAGGCCTCGATCGGCAAGCTCGGGCAGTGGCCCTGGTCGCGCAGCACGGTGGCGGAGATCGTGACACGGGCGAGCGGGCTCGGCGCGGCGGCGATCGGCTTCGATATCGTGTTTTCCGAACCGGACCGGACGGCACCGGCGCGTCTGGTCGAGGAAATGCGGCGGCAGGGCGTGGCGATCGAGGTCGGGCCTGATCTGCCGGATCCCGATGCCCTGCTGGCTGCGGCGGTCGCCGAGAATACGGTTGCACTCGGTATCGCGCTCAGCAACGAGACCACGGCACCCGCCCCGGACCCCAAGGCCGGCTTCTCGTTTCTCGGACCCGACCCCAAGGCGCGTCTCATGCCGTATTCCGGCGCGCTTTCCAACCTGCCCGCTCTGACCGACCGGGCGACCGCGATGGGTTACTTCTCCTTCCCGCCGACACCGGACAACATCATCCGAACCTTCCCGCTGATTTCGAAGAGCGGCGACCGGCTTTACCCGGCGCTCTCGATCGAGACGCTCAGGATCGCGCAGCAGGAAGGCTCTTTCATCCTGCGATCGGCAGGAACGCAAGAGGGATCGGCCTTCACGGACTTGAGGGTCGGGGCGCTCGATGTGCCTCTGTCGGCCGATGGCGAAATCTGGATCTATTATTCGGGCCTGCCGAACATGCCGGTCATTTCTGCCGCCGATTTCTTTGATCCGACGAAAGCCGACACATTGGCCGGGTTGATCCAGGGGCGCATCCTGCTGGTCGGAACCAGCGCGGTCGGTCTGCGCGACATCGTCGCGACGCCGATCGACCCGGCCATGGCGGGGGTCAAGGTGCATGCTGAAATCATCGACCAGATCGCAAGCGGCGTCTTCCTGCAGAGGCCCGACTGGATGATCGGGGCCGAACGGGCGGCAGCGATTGCGGCGGGGCTCATTCTGCTCACGGTGCTTGCGACCGCCACCCCTGCCCTCTCCGTGATCACGGGCCTTCTGCTTGCGGGTCTGGTTGCCGGCGGATCCTGGTTTGCGTTCTCCCGGGCGCTGACACTCTTCGACCCGCTGCTGCCGCTTACCGGGCTCGGCGCCGTACTGCTGACCGCGCTGCCGCTCCTCCTGATGCTGACACATCGGGAAAAGCGTTTCGTGCGCGAGAGCTTCGGGCGCTATCTCTCCCCGACACTGGTCGAGCGCCTTTCCGAAAATCCGGAGGGTCTGACGCTGGGCGGTGAGGACCGGGAGCTGACCATCTTGTTCTCCGATATCCGTGGCTTCACCACGCTGTCTGAGAAGCTGATGCCGACCGAGCTCACGGGGCTGCTCAACAACTTCCTGACGCCGATGACGGACGTGCTTCTGAAGCGCGAGGCGACGATCGACAAATATATCGGCGATGCGATCATGGCCTTCTGGAACGCACCGCTCGACATAACCGACCATCCGCAAAAGGCCTGCCTTGCCGCCCTCGACATGGTCTCGGCGCTGGAACGGCTCAATCGCGAGAGCGGCATGGGCCTCAAGATCGGCATCGGGCTCAACACCGGCATGGCCTGTGTCGGTAATCTCGGCTCCGACCAGCGCTTCAGCTATTCCTGCCTCGGCGATAGCGTCAATCTCGCGTCTCGCGTCGAGGGCATGACCAAGCTCTACGAGGTCTCGATCCTGGTGACCGAGGAGGTGCGGGTTAGGACGAACGGCCTCCTGTTTGCGGAAGTGGACCGGGTGCGCGTCGTCGGACGGCAGGCGCCGGTGACGCTCTTCGCGCTGATGGGCGTCGCTGACGGTAAGGTCGAGGAACAGAGAGACCTGCTCGACCGCCACAACGCGTTGATCACCGCGTGGCAGGCGGGTGATTTTGCCGCCGCCCGCGACCTGTTGCAGGGGCTTGTCGCCCGACCGGAAAATGCGCTTTCCGGAACGCACGCGCTCTATGCGGAACGCCTGGCTGGACTGCCCAAGACGGCGCCCGACGGCTGGGACGGCGTGTTTACCGCAAGCAGCAAGTAATCGACATCACTCGTGCAGCGCCTGGACTACGCGATTGGCGATGGTCAGGCGTTCGGCGAGTGTCGTGGCGCAGAGGCGGTGGACGAGGAGCGCCAGTTCCGGATCGGCCTGTTCGAGATAACGCAGCTGGCGGCGGGCCAGGCGGTAGACCGTCGAGGGGACTTCGGCCACGACATCGGCCGTGCGCGGGCCGCCGCGATAGATGGCGATTTCGCCGAGCACGACGCCGGGTTTGACGGTGCGCAAGCGCAGGCGCTTGCCGTTGGCGAGCACGGCTTCGACCTTGGCGCGACCGGTCCAGAGCAGGAAGAGATCGTCGCCCGGTTCGCCTGCGCGGATGAAGCGGTCACCCGGCTGGAGGCGGATTTCCTCCATCGAGGCGACGAGATCCTTCAATCGTGCGCTTGGACCGATGGTCTGGGCGAAGTAATCCTCGATATCCTGCCAGGTCTCCTCGCGGGCGATAGCCGCGATCAGGCGCTCCTCGCAGCGTTCCAGGGCGTGGTCGAGATCGCGTTCGCGTCCGACATATGGGTCGTTGAAGAAGTCGACACCGTTTCTGGCAAGCGTCTGCTCGATCTCTGCCGAAAGGCTGCTGAAGACCAGCTGGACCTCGCTCACGGCAAGCAGATTGCGGATCTTGAGGAAGGTCGCGGCGGCGGCGGCATCCATGCCGCTGACCCGGCGGAAATCGATGACGACGAAACGCAGGGACAGGCGGGTGCGGTCCTGCACGCGTCGGCGGATGGCGTCGATCACCTGGTCGGCGGTGCCGAAGAAGAGGAATTCCTGCAGCTCCAACACCTGGACCTGCTCGCCCTCCAGCTCGATCAGGCTGTTTTCCGCCTGTGGCCGGTCGATGCTGCTTTTGCGCTCGCGCAGCGAGGCATCCACACGAATGACCGAAAGACGGGCGTAATTGTAGACGAAGGTGACGATGGACAGACCGAGGCCGAGCGCCAGGCCACCCATGAAGCCGAAAGCGGCCATGCCGAGCGGGATGGCAAGGACGACAAGCCACTCGATGCCGGGAAGCTGTGATCGCGTGCGCCAGAGCCAGTCGTGAATGAGCTCGACGCCGAGCGCGATCATCAGACCGGCGGCGACGAAGGTCGGCATCAGACCGGCAAGCTCTCCGGCGAAGGGCAGCATCAGCGCCAGCATCACCGCCGTGGCAATGCCGACGGACCGTGCCTTCGCACCCATTCGGTTGGCAAGCAGGGTCATGGACAGGCCGGTATAGCCCGGCGCGCCGCCGAACCCACCGGCGACGATATTGGCGATGCCTGTCGTGCGCAGCTCGGCGTCGGCATCGATCTCCTGACGGGTGGCAACCTCGAGGCCGCTGGTGTTGAGCAGCAGGCCGATCATACCAAGCAGTGCCACGGAAATGATGGCCGGCAGGGCATCAAGGACCACCGGCCAGTCGGCACCGGTGACAACGCTCATCGGTTGCGGGAGGGCAAAACTGTCACCCGGTGGCATGGCCGACAACCAGTGCAGGGCTCTTGCCTGCTCGCTCTCGACACCGATCACCGCAAGCGTCGCATAGAAAAGGACGCCGCCGCCGAGCAGGACGAGCGGCATGGTCAAGGGGCTCGTCGAGCGCCTGAGGCAGAAGATCATGACGATGGCGAAAACGACGGCGACATAGAGATTGGCCACCGACTGCTGGCCCTCCGGACGGATCAGCAGATCGATAAGGCTCTGCTCTCCGACAATCATCATCACCGCGCCCTGGATGAGCAGCCAGCCGGAACCGGCGAGGAAGCCGGCGACCACGGGATAGGGCATGAAGCGGACGAGCCTGCCGAAGCGGCACAGGCCGAAAAGCCAGAAGACCGTGCCCGTGAGCACGGCACTCGAACCAAGGATGGCAAATGCGGTGGCGACCTTCACGTCATCAGGCGCGAATTCGAGTTGAGCGGCAGCCGCTGCGATTGCCGTGGCGAGGATGGCGATGCTCGCCTCCTGCACCTGGCCGATGCTGGAGGGATAGCGGCTGCGCAGCGCAATCCAGAGCGCCATGATGATGCTGGACAGAAGGATGACGCCGACGCCCGTGCCGAAGCCTGCAGCCAGCGGCCCTGAGAAGATCAGGGCGGCAAAGGCAATGCTGGTGCCGAGGCTGTCGATGCCGGCGATCACGGCAAAGAGCAGCGGCGCAACAAAGGGGGTCGCAGTGGCGGGGACCGGCAGGATGCGCCAGACCCGCCGCTGAACGGGATTGATCGCGCGTTTGCGGTCCGGCGCGGGAGCGGGATTGTGGAGGTTCACGGGGGTACCTGCAAGATCGCTGGAATTCGTCGGGTCGGTGGCCTAGCGACGCTTGGTAGACCCGGCCTTTGCGCGCGGCAACGCAGCGCTCCAGATCGGCCCAAACTTGGCCGCCCGCAGAGGTCTGAGATGACGATAAAGTCTGGAAAACCCTGGAGATTCAGGGAGGCTTGCGGCGCGCTGAACGCGGGGCCGGTTACTTCCGCTTGGCCTGCAGGACGGCCGTGCCGAGCCGCTCGACGGCGCGGCGGAGGTTCTCGTCTTCGATGCCCTCCATCATCGCGGCCAGCCGCTTTGCCTTTTCGCCTTCGAGCTTGCGGATGCGGGGCCTCGTGCTTGCGACCGAGACCGGTTTCTGGACGATGCGAACCTGGCCGATCGCGGGATAGCCGAAGAAGCCGTTGATGCGGGCGATCAGCTCGCCCTGGGCATGGGAGAGGAAAAGGGCGCGGGCGCCTTCGCAGGCAATCGTCAGGACGCCGGGGCGATGGCCGCCATCCTCGGGCAGGTCCGAGCGGCGCGGCCAGGCGATCTTTTCCGGCCGGGTGCAATCGGCAAAGCCCTCGCCGACGATGTCTTCCCAGGAGCCGAGCAGCGCCGTGTTGATGCCGGCACGCCGCGCCAGCACAGGGTCGACTATGCCGTTGGCGATGTCGGCGATCTGGTTTGCGCCCTTGAACGTGGCCATGGCGTCTGGGGATCCTTCACATCGGCCCTTGAACGGGCGACTGCTTTGGCCAGATATAGGCCATCCGCCCCTCTTTCCGCAAATGACCGATTTGACACTCCCCAGCAAAGCCCTGACGAGACCGACAGCTCCCACGCTTCTTGCCTGGTATGACCGGCATCACCGGGAATTGCCGTGGCGCATCTCGCCCAGTGCGGCCAAGCGCGGCGTGAAGCCCAATCCCTATTACATTTGGATGTCCGAGGTGATGCTGCAGCAGACGACGGTTGCGGCGGTGAAGGCCTATTTTGCCAAGTTCATTGCGAGATGGCCGACGGTCAGGGATCTTGCGGAAGCCCCGAACGAGGATGTCATGGCGGCCTGGGCGGGACTTGGCTATTACGCGCGGGCCCGCAACCTGAAGAAATGCGCCGAGGCCGTCGCCTTTCAGCATGGCGAGGTCTTTCCGGATACCGAAGAGGGATTGCGCGCGCTTCCGGGCATCGGCGACTATACGTCGGCAGCGGTTGCGGCCATTGCCTTCAACCGGCCATCCGCTGTGATGGACGGCAATGTCGAGCGGGTGATCTCGCGGCTTTTTGCCATCGAGGCGCCGCTTCCCGGATCAAAGCCGCAGATGAAGGCGAAAGTCGCAGAGCTGACGCCGACCGATCGGCCCGGGGACTTTGCCCAGGCGATGATGGATCTGGGCGCCACGATCTGCACGCCGAAGCGCCCGGCCTGTGCGCTCTGTCCGTTCAACGATGCCTGTCTGGCGCTCGCGAGTGACGAGCCGGAGCGTTTTCCGGTCAAGGCGGCGAAGAAGGCAAAGCCGGTGCGGCTGGGGGCCGCCTTCATCGCTGTTGATCGCGACGGGCGGCTTCTGCTGCGCAAGCGGGTGGAAAGCGGCCTGCTGGGCGGCATGACGGAGGTGCCGACGACGGACTGGACCTCGCGGCAGGACGGGGAAACGGGGGTGGACGCTGCCCCCTTCCCGGCCGAGTGGCAGGCGGCGGGAAGCATTTCCCATGTCTTCACGCATTTCGAGCTCAGGCTGTCGATCTTCCGCGTCGGGCCGATCGACTGCCCTGCCGGTGATCACGGTTTCTGGGTGCCGGTCACCGAACTTGATGGGGAAGCGCTGCCGACTGTCATGAAGAAGGCAATTGCGGTAGCTATTCCAACCGCCTTTCCAACACTCAAGGGCTAAGACATGACCGAAATCCGCCATATCGTCTTCGACATCGGCAAGGTGCTCATCCATTACGATCCGAACCTGCCCTTTTCGCGGATCATCCCGGACGCAGATGAGCGGGCGGACTTCTTCGCGCGGGTCTGCACCCATGACTGGAACATCGAGCAGGATCGCGGTCGCAGCTGGGCGGATGCCGAGGCGCTGCTGATTGCCCAGTTTCCCGAGAAGGAAGCGCATATCCGCGCCTTCCGCAAACACTGGGCCGAGATGGTGCCGCATGCCTATGAGGACAGCGTTTCGATCATGACCGGGCTCATCGATGCGGGACGCGATGTGACCATGCTCACCAACTTCGCAGCCGACACATTTTCCGAGGCGCGCAAGATGTATCCCTTCCTCAACCTGCCGCGCGGTGTGACCGTCTCGGGCGAAGTGGGTCTGATCAAGCCTGACGTGGCGATCTACGAGCGGCATGCGAAGGATTTCGGGCTTTCGCCCGCGCATTCCCTGTTCATCGACGACAGTCTGCCGAATGTCGAAGGCGCGCGCGCTGCCGGCTGGCAGGCGGTGCATTTTACCGGGGCGGACAAGCTGAAGGCGGATCTGCAGGGGCTGGGCGTGACGGCCTGACCAAAAAATGCTCTTGAATGCATATGCATTCAAGAGCATATTGAAGCATGAGCTGGCCCGTTCTTCTGCATCCCGATTTCGAGCCGGAGTTTCAGACCCTGCCGGAAGTGGTGCGGGATGAAATCTTCGTCTCGCTACCACTGATGAAGACCTATGGGCCGACTCTTGGCAGGCCCTGGGTGGACACGCTCAAAGGGTCGCGCTTCTCCAATATGAAGGAGCTGCGGTTTCGGGCAGCCGATGGTGTCTGGCGGCTCGCCTTTGCCTTCGATCCGAAGCGGCAGGCGATCCTGCTGGTGGCAGCCGATAAATCCGGCGTGAGCGAGCAGCGGTTCTACAAGGTGCTGATCGACAAGGCCGACAGACGCTTTGCCGCGCACTTAAAAACTCTCGAGGGTGAATGATCATGGCACGTGCATTGGACGATCTGCTGGCGGAACTGCCGATCGACAAGCGGAAGGACCTCGAAGCGCGCGGTCAGGCCCGGCTCGAGGACTATCGGACCCTGCAGGAACTGCGCAAATCCCGGGATCTGACGCAGGAGAAGCTTGCCGCCCTGCTCGGCATCAACCAGGAGAACGTCTCGCGCCTCGAACGGCGCAACGATCTGCTCTTGTCAACTCTCAGGGACTATGTGGAGGCGATGGGGGGCGACCTGGAAATCGTCGCGCGTTTTCCGGATCGGGAACCCGTGCGGCTGAGCGGCCTCTTGCGAGACGCGGTGCCGGGCGAAGCTTCGAAAGAATAAGGCGCTGGCGCGGGTGGAGTTGGCGGACCCCTGCCCGCGCCAGATCGATCCCTGGGGATCGAATGCAGCCCATGTAAGAGCTTCGACTTGCTCGAAGCTGATCACAGCTATGTGAAGTTATTCTAATACTGATGAAAATCGGCTTCGGCGTTTCAGACGCGCCGGAGCCGTTTCATCATTCCAGGCCGCCCATGCGGCTGCGGATGACCGAGCGCAGGTCGTCGATCGGCTTCAGGGCGCCCTCTTCCTCGACATGCCAGAAGGTCCAGCCATTACAGGCATCGAGACCTTGCACCCTGGCGCCGACGCGGTGGATGGAGCCTGCCTCGCCGTTTGCCGTCAGCGTGCCGTCGGCACGGATGATGGCGGAATGGCGGCGCTTGGCATCGGTCAGGACCTGGCCGGGCTTCACGAGGCCGGCTTCCAGGAGAACGTTGAAGGCGACGCGGGGTTCGGCCTTCTTGCCGGTCATGACCGTCAGCTCGACCTTGCCCAGAGGCTCGACGGCGGCGATGCGGGCCGAGGCTGCATCGATGTAATCCTGCTCGCGCTCGATGCCGACGAAATGGCGACCGAGACGCTTGGCGACGGCCCCTGTCGTGCCGGAGCCGAAGAAGGGATCGAGCACGATGTCGCCCGGCTTGGTCGAGGCCATGATGACGCGGGCCAGCAGCGCTTCCGGCTTCTGGGTCGGATGGACCTTCTTGCCGTCGTCGCCCTTCAGCCGTTCGCCGCCCGAGCAGATCGGGAAGAGCCAGTCGGAGCGCATCTGCACGTCGTCATTCGACGCTTTCAGCGCATCGTAGTTGAAGGTGTAACCCTTGGCCTTCGGATCGGGCGAGGCCCAGATCATCGTCTCATGGGCGTTCTGGAAACGACGACCCTTGAAATTCGGCATCGGGTTGGTCTTGCGCCAGACGATGTCGTTGAGGATCCAGAAGTTGAGATCCTGCAGCGTCGCGCCGACGCGGAAAATGTTGTGATAGGAGCCGATCACCCAGATCGTGCCCGTCGGCTTCAACACGCGGCGGCAGGCCAAGAGCCAGGCGCGGGTGAAGGCATCATAGGCTTCAAACGAGGCAAACTGGTCCCATTCGTCATCGCAGGCATCGACTAGGCTCTGGTCGGGACGATGCAGGGCACCGCCAAGCTGCAGGTTATACGGCGGATCGGCAAAGATGACGTCGACGGATTTATCGGGAAGGGCTTCGAGGGCGGCAACGCAATCGCCCTTGATGATGCTGTCGACCCAGGCCAGCGGGTCGGACGAACGGCGGAGTTCGGCAATCGGGAATACGGAAGCCATGGGTTACTCACTCTTACGCTGACGCAGCACGGGATGTGAGGCTTATGGTTACCGAAGTTGGTTACTGAAGGGTGAAGAGGGGGTGAGATTTTGTGCGGGGGTGGGATTGGGGGGCGGGGGACTGCGGGTCAGTTCTACACCAGATCCGGCTGCGTGCAGGACAACAAGACTTAACTGCTGGTGGAAATCCAGGATTTCGAATAGAGGTACTGCTAAAATCACATGAAAGGGTCGGAAACATGTCAAGATGGAGTGATCAGCTCGACAATAGTCATATGCTTCAAGCGATCAACCAGTTGAATGAGTGGTTAAACACCGAATTTGAAGCCATTGATGCAGAGCACGAAACCGAAAAGCGTCGCTTGAGAAAAGCACTTGACTACATATCGACCGTAACAACCGGGTTGGATCCTGAATTTTTTCCAGAACAGATTGCTTCACAGATAAATCAACAATTGCGACAGCCCGATATTTGGGAAAATCTCAAGGCTTATTCCGTCTCCCCATCCGCTCCGCCTTTGAGAGCAGCGAATGACTATTTAACAAACAGCATTCCGTTGATTGCACAGATGGCAGCCTTGTCTAGCCCTAGGGGAATTGCAGTCAAACAAACGGCGACTGAGAAATCCTACGACCAATTTTGCAAGACGATCGAGAAAAGGGAGAAAGAGTTCAAAACCAAACTTGATGAACTTCTCGCTTTCCAGACTTTGTTGAAACAACAAATGGACGCGCTGAAAGAGGGACAGAGGTTACTGGAGCAGACTGCCGAGACCACCATAAGCGCATGGCAAAATGATTATACAACTGCCCAGACAGAACGCGCCGAATCATTCTCCAAAGCGCAAATTGATCGAGCGACTGTTTTTTCAGAAATCACTCGTGAATTTCGCAACAAAGCGGATCAAGAAATAAAAGACCTAAGCGCCAAGCAAACTGATAAACTTGAGTCTTCATTCAATAAATTTGCTCTCGAGGCTGCGTCTCGATTTAAGGACATGAAGTTGAAACATCATGAAATTCTAGAGATACATGGTTTAGTTGGCACAGATGGCGTGGCCGGCGGCTACCAAAAGAGCGCTACAGATGAGCACGCAGCTGCAAATCTTTGGCGAATGATATCCATGAGCGCATTATCTTTAGCGGCGATCTGGATATGTGTGAAATACTTCTTTGGCATCGGCTTAACATCAGCTGGCGAGGTGAATTGGGCTCAACTGGCGACGGCAGCTTCCCTCACGCTGGTCCTGCTTGGCGCGTCTGGGTATGCAGCGCGACAATCCAAGCTTCACAGGGAGGCAGAACAGCAAATGAAATGGTTCGCCTTGGAAGTCAAAGCCATCGACCCGTTCTTGTCTTCGCTACCGGTTGAACAACAACATACGCTCAAGAACCAGCTAAGCCAAAAGCTGTTTGGACAAAACAGAGTGACGGTCGGCAATACTGAAGACGGGGTCGATCCAGCAGTTTTCAAGCTCTTTAGCGACGCTATTGCAAATGTGCTGAAATCCAGTGGGAAAGGATAGCTCTATGCCGGAAACGTGACCTTCCCAACCCGATAGATTGTTTCCGATGAATCGTATTAAGTCCCACAATGCCAAGATCAAAGCGTTACAAAGTATACTTTGATCGAGGGCGAACAGTCCGGGGAGCCTCCGCCGTTTGATTTCGATGCGTTCAAGGCGCGTAAACGAGCCGAGTTCGAAGGCAAAGATTGATACCGAGACGCCGCCGCGCGCTCCCTCTTCTCCCCAGCGGGGAGAAGATGTCCGAAGGACAGATGAGGGGGTGCGAAGCCGCTGTTTTCCTTCGGAATCCCCCTCATCCGGCGCTACGCGCCACCTTCTCCCCGCTGGGGAGAAGAGGACCGCTACCGCCCTGCATCCCAAGCCTTAACCACCGCCTTCTTCGCCTGCGCCCGCCAGACGCGGGTCAGATTTTCCCGCGCCCATTCGATATCGAGGCGATCAGGGCGGGCGAGCACCATCGGATAGGGGCGGTGGTGGTCGGTGGTGAAGAAGGTGTCGGGGTCCATCTCAATCAGGTGGTCGCGCTCCTCGAAGGGCACCTTGAACACCGGACAGTCGTGGGTCGGGTTCCAGAACAGCATGGCCTTGCCGTTGACCTTGAAGGACACGGCGTTCCAGGAGGTGGTTTCCTCCGTGGTCGGCAAAGCGAGTATGATCTGGCGCAGCATATCGAGGGTGATCATGGCGGGGGCCTCCAGGCGGGAAGTCTGCCAGAGGTTGTGGGACATGTCATCAGGTCCAGATACGCCCCTCATCCGCCCTTCGGGCACCTTCTCCCTGCCAAGCGGGGAGAAGGAGACGGCCGCCAGCCTCAGGGCGCGACGCGGACGCCCAGATAGCCGCCATCGGCGACGCTGTCACAGAGGCCGGACCATTCACAGCCGGAACAGGCCGCGCGGATCTCGCCGGTGGCGAAGGTTTTTCTGAGCCGGGCGATGAGAGCGGCTGAGGGGGTGATGCGGGCGCCCGGCGGTAGCGGGCTGCCGATGAGGCGGGCGACGGCGTCTGCTGCTGCCCGGTCCCGCTCGATGACGCTTGCGCCATGGCAATGAGCCTCGGGGTCTGCGGTCAGCGGGCCGCATATATCGTCCGGCCCCGCCACCAGCTCGATCTCTTCGCCGGCCGAGAGCCTTGTGGCAATGACCTCGTAGTTCTCGACGAAGGCTGGAGAATAGCCCTTGCCGACATAGGTCAGCATGCAGAGCAGGTGGTGGGCGCGGAGCCGGACGGTCATGATGGCCTTATACCAGTCGTCGGTAAGTTTGACTCTCTTTGGGATTCCTAAAAGCGGACGAATCTGAATCTCTGGCGCAAACGGGAGGTTTGCGATGGGTTCAGCCCTTTCTTTGCGGTCGGATTTCGACGGGTCCATGGTGCGGCGTCT
>JAPZUE010000013.1 GCA_027533385.1 Rhizobium sp.
AGAAAGCCGCCGTCTTAACTTAGACAGTCTCTCAAGCGTCTCAAAACATATGCGACGCTCTTGGCGCGGGGTGGAGCAGCCCGGTAGCTCGTCAGGCTCATAACCTGAAGGCCGCAGGTTCAAATCCTGCCCCCGCAACCACCGAAACTTGCAAATTCTCCCACTCGGGCAATTTGCGTGACAGTTCATCGATGTAAGCCTCGATGAGCTTGTTCTTCTTGGCCTCCGTGTCGATCTCACCGGATGCCAAGCGCGTCATCAGATCATTCTGAGCGGCTGCGAAGAACTGCTGCTGCAGGATATCGATCACGTCCATGGATGCCATGATGTGGGCGATGTCGCCGTGCACCTGCAGGCTTGCCGGCTGGTGGCCAGGCGTCTTGCCGATCACGACAGTCTGGATGAGGTCACGCACGATCGGCATCAGCCGCTGTTTGATCGCTTCGTCGGCGTTGTTGCGTGCGAGGAAGATGAGCTTGCGGATCCCAATCCCGATGTTTGCCGGGTTAAACTGCGCCTTCAGCTTCTCGATCTTCTCCTGAAAATCCACTGCCGGCTCCTCGACTGTCGCAAGTTCTCGGGCGAGTTGTTCGCGTTTTGCCTCGAGTTCGTCGAGCTGGTCATCGAGGATGGCAAGCCGCGGCCGGCCTTCGGCATGCCGATCCTGGATCTGCTGCATCAGGCTTGTCTGTGTCACCTTGATCTTCGCGAGCTCAGCCTCCAACTGCGCCTTGCGGGAAGGGGCGCTCTTCAGTTTGCTCACCTCGTGGGCGATCATCTTCTTCGAAATCCGGTCGAAGATGTCGACCGAGTAAAACGCGACGGGCAAGCAGTTGAGGACGCGCTCTTCCAGTTCATGGCGGGTGATCGTTTTGCTGTTGGTGCAGCATTCCCCGTCAAGCTCATCGATCGGCAGGCGCTTCTTGCGGTTGGTGCAGCTATAGCGATCCTTTCCGCTGATCGCGTAAGGCCCGCCGCATTCCGCACATTGGAGCATCCGGCTGAGAAGATATTCCGGGCGATGCGTCGCGTTGAGACGGTTCGTCGAATGCCGGTCAAACTCTTCCCGGCTTTCGGCCTGACGTTGCTTTGCCCGTTCCCACAGCTCATCCGAAATGATGCGCAGATCAGGCCGGTCCACAAACATCCAATCTTCCCTGTCGTTTGCACGCGAGGTTCGCCGTTCTGTCGTCGGGTCCTTGCGGAACTTCTGTTTGTTCCAGACGACTTTCCCGACGTAGAGGGCGTTGTTCAGGATGCCGGTCCCGTCAGTGACGCTGCCCCGGATGGTGGTGTCGCGCCAGTATTTGGTGCGTGCACCCGGGATGCCCAGGTCGTTCAGTTTTTGTGCAATGGCGGCCGGTGAGACGCCGTTGACATAGTCCTTGAAGATCCCGCGCACGATCTCGGCCTTGACCGGGTCGATCTCCCTCAGACCCTTGATGCGATCGCCATTGGCATTGCGCTGCTGGGAAAGCTTATAGCCGTAAGAGAGGCATGTGGTTGCCTTTCCCTTGCGAACGGCCGTCTTCATGCCCTCGCGGGTGCGTGTCCGGCCCTGCTCGACGAGTTCATGGCTCATCGTGGAGCGCATGTGCAGTTCCATATCGGTGACAGCCCGGCCGGCTTCGACGGTCCAGATGGCGCAGTCGTGGAAATTGAGATCCTTCAGGATCTTCGAGGTGTGCTCGACATCGCGCGACAGACGGTCGACGTTGACGCAGAGCACCACGTCGATCTGTTCGCGCTTCACATGCGCCAGGAGTTGCTGGATGCCAGGGCGAGAGGTGAACGACGTCCCGCTGATTGCGGAGTCGGAGTAGGTCGCGACCAGCTTCCAGTCCCTGTCGGCAACAAACTTTTTGCCGAGTTCCGTCTGGGTCTCGATCGAAACCTCATTCTGGCGGTCCGTGGAGTAGCGGGCGTAGAACAAAACCTTCTTGGTCATTGGGTACTCACTGATGAATGTATGGCATATGAGAGACATGCTTAGCCTGGCCGGGACGGCTTGAGAGCCCCGGCCAGAGCCAGGTCGTCATGACCTGGCGCTTCGTGCGTGTTTATGGTTGGGGGAGCGACGGTCAGAGGCGTGGCATCTATTGCCGAGCTTCTGCGTATCTCAGGATGCTATGTGCCCGTTGCTGAGATTCCGGCTGCGTTCAATTTGTTCGCTTTCGATACAATGTCGGACGGATCTAGCTGGCTCATGAGGCTGAGAACGTGGTGCACCCTCTTGCGACGGCCTGGCGCTTCATTGATGTCAATTACGCGACCGCCACTGGATACGTCGCAAAACAGGTTTCCGTTTACAGCCGCATGATGGGTGCCAAGAGCCACGACGCAGGGAAAGGTCAACTCTACGTTTGAGCGACCCTTCAGGTACGAGGTGAGTGTCCGTTCACCGATGAAGGAGCGCCAGCTTCCGAGAAATCCGAACAGCCATAGGGCATCCTGAATCTCTTGGTGAGTGGTTCTGTTGAGCGGGGGAGCATTTGGGATCTGGCTGGAGGGCATGCCGTAGCGCACGTAACGGATGGCCTCAGAGGCCTCGGATACGGGCACGCCCGCGATCGCAGCGATCGTGTCCCGGCGAGTGGTGTAGCTGGGTGATAGCGAAGCCGCTCGCGAGCGCGCCCTCCAATGTGCTGTAGGGAGCGGGCGGCGTAGCGGTGGTCACCAGTGTTTTCCGGTAGGGTCGGGTTGCTTAGAGCCAACCT
>JAPZUE010000088.1 GCA_027533385.1 Rhizobium sp.
CTAGAGCGCGTCCACTTTACTCGGGGTCATATCCGCAGGATTTGAAGTAGTTGGCGCATTCTTGCGGCTCGAACAGCGTGACGATGTGGCCGACCTTATTCCATAAGCCCTCGACCGTTCGCTCGGCTTTGGCGCGCAAGACAGCCTTAAGCTTAGCGAAGGCCTTCTCGATGGGGTTGAAGTCTGGACTGTAGGGCGGAAGGTAGAGTAACCGGCACCCTGCACCTTCGATTGCGAGACGCACCCCCTCCGCTTTGTGTGCCGGCAGGTTGTCCATGATGACGATGTCGCCCGGCACCAAGGTTGGAATGAGAACCTGTTCGACATAGGCCTGGAACGCGACGCCGTTCATTGCGCCGTCGAGGACCATGGGTGCGGTCATGCCCGTAAGCCTGAGTGCGCCGGTGAATGTCGTCGTCTTCCAATGCCCGTGGGGGGTCGGGGAGCGGCATCGATCTCCGCAAGGGGCTCGTCCGCGAAGCCGGGACATCTTCGTGCTCAGGCCTGTTTCATCAATGAAGACGAGGCGCGCCGGATCGAGATCGAGCTGGCCGTCGAACCAGTCCTCGCGACGTTTCAGGAGATCGGGACGCTCCTGCTCCAGTGCATGTGCGGTCTTTTTTTGAAAGTCCAGCCGCGCTTTCGCAGCCAGACATCAAGCGCACTGCGGCCGATCGATACGGCTCTTTCCTCGTGCAATCGCTGGACCATCTCATTGAGTGTGATGTCCTTCGCCTCTTCGATCATGCCGAAGATGAAGTCCTCGTGAGTATCCAGGCGTGAGCCGCCGCGTCGGCCCTGCTTCGCCGGGGTCAACAGACCAGCTCGCGCACTCGCAATCCAGGCGATGGCTGTCGAAACCCCAATCCCAAATCGGGCTGCCGCTGAACGCGCCGACATGCCATCCCGCGACGCAGCCAGAACGCGGCTACGCAGATCATCACTGAAAGCCCGGGTCATATTGCCTCCGACCAAATCACCAGTCGAAGCGATGGAATCAGAATTCGGCGACCAGGGGAATCCTCAACGCGATTCCGCGTTCAATGGACGCGCTCTAG
>JAPZUE010000121.1 GCA_027533385.1 Rhizobium sp.
GTCAGGTTGAAGTCTCGCAACTCCACCTTCTCCGACGGGCCCGGTGCCCACCTGACGTCTCGTGGAAAACGAAAGCGAAATCTCCACCGCTTTCTCCACTCAAATCGCCTCCGAAATTACACCAGCTTCGCGGACGCTATCTGGCTTCGCTATTCCCGTGAGTGCTACGGGTTGAAAGGCTTCGCGATTTAGGACTAGGATTTTGCTATTTGGCGGCTGCTGGTGCCGTCACTGCTGGGACGTGGGGCGTAGCGCTGTTTCGGACAGAGGTGTCAGCACGGCCCCCACCTGGGTGAGCTCTATAGAAGAGGCGCCTAAGTCTTTGTTCGTCGTCTCTCCGGTATACCGATCATGAAGATCAGACTGTGGGCGATTTAAATGAAGACCCCCATATGTAACCGCTAGTACAAGAAGCGGCGTTGTCCAGGGCCGCTCAAGAAGATCCGTAAGCGACCGTAAAGTCGCTGCTGTCGATCCTAGTGATCTGCTGACTTGAAGCACACTGTTTCCTCTCGCAAATGCATCCGATTTGCGCACGTATTCGATCGCCGCTCACGCGCCGTACAAATCCGCAACTCTCTCGGAATGCTCATCCCAGGCTGTGCAGACGGCGACCACCCAATCCATCATCGGGCGCACGCCGTTCCGCACTGAAAATGCACCTAATCTTTGATTGCGGCGACATCTCAGCGGATTACGGATTTGTGCAGTTTCTCTGAAAACTACGGGGGAGTTATTACGATGGGTCAGCATCGCCGATTGAGCCCGCCGGACCCCGACCAATCAAATTGTGGCTGAAGCGGCTATTATCCGGTTCATAGTCATCTCTGACCCCATCAGTAAAGTTCTGCTTCCATGATGCATGTTTTCGAGATGGCGTCTAGTGTATCAATAAAAATAACATCTATGCTCAAATTTCTATTGCGTAGAGAAAGCAAGATCCGCCCATCGATTTTTATTGTCAACAATTGTGCTGCTGAGTTGCATGCATATTTGTTTCTTTCATCGCCAAGACCGAATCTTATTTCAAGAGAGGAGGGACGTGATGTTCACCAAGGACAGGACGATTGAGATCCGCGAGCGCTGCGACGAATTCCTCAGGAAGAACGACCTTAAGATGGAACTGCGCCGCGTGTGGGAAGGCTATCGCGTCAGCTTCAATGGCGACGATTATCGATCTCCAGTGGAAATCGTTTTCGAGGGGCCTGAGGCGGGGTTAAGTAGCGCGACGTGGGAAAGATGTGGCATCGAGATCCATGGCTACGAAGTGGAAACCCTCGGCGACACTGGCTGGAAGATCTATCACCGCGGGCAGGTCCGCCTCGAGGAATCCGATGACATAGACCAAGACTATCCGGGAGGGATGCTTGAACGAGCGTTCCAATGGCTTGATCGCACGCCGCTCGTGCCCAATAGAAAGGGAATAGCTGGCGTAATCGACTCTGGGGCCCTAGGCGAGATCTACCACGACTTGGGTGTCGAACTTCCCGACGCTGCAGGCTTTTCGGTGGTCAGGGACAGCGATGGCGAGAAGATAGAATTCGATCTCTTCGGCAGAGTGTGCAAAGTGACGTTCATGTCGTCGGACACGGGGGATTGGAGGGACGAACAGGTCCTCCTGGCAGTCGATGGGGCGAAGATCACCAAGGCTTCACCCGATGCTGAAGAGATTGTCGCCGCGCTTCAGCGCCATATGAAGCTCTTGGGAGCAAAATCCGCCGCCGGACGCCTGCGCTAGTCATCCGCTTGCGGAACGACCGGAGCCGGGCGGTCGCTCAATCTTCGTCGCCTGCCAGTGATCGGTTCACGCATGAGTCCTCCAACATCAAGCGTCTGGCCCGTCAGAGCCTGCCTGAGAGATAGCCCGATTGCACGAGCCACTTGCGGTGGGAAGGCATTGGCGAGTTGCTGACTGGCGGCGTTCTTCGACGAGCCTAGCCTCCAATCGGAGGGGAGACCTTGAATCCGCTTAATCATCTGGATCGTCAACCGGGGTAGGTAGCCGACGTGAACGTCACCGAGTGAGGGAGGGCGGTCGGCGAGACCCGATGGGTCAATCCCGCGCTTTGTCCAGCTCGACGTGTATTCCGCACTTTGGCCGATCCGTGTCACCGTCGGAGCAAACCCGCTCCCGAACTCCGTCATCCACCATTCGAACCATTGGTCATACTTCTTCTGGTCTGGCGATGGCGCAAGCGTTTGCACACCGCTCCGAGTCCGGTGAGGAAAGAGAAGTTCTTTCAAGGCCTCTCCCATTGAAACCGAACGATCTTGGGAAGACGGCATCTCGAACCGACGGGCGATCTCTGGTTTCATGCCGATGACTAGCACTCGTTCCCGATCTTGTGGAACGCCAAAGTGCTTGGAGTTGACCCGCTCTATCCGAACCTCATATCCCGCCGCCGTCAGGTCCGACACAATCTCGGCCCTGTGGGAGCCGTGGCGGAAGTACGTGAATCCTTCGACGTTCTCGAAAAAAAACGCCTTCGGCTTCACGGTCCTGACTATCCTCACCGCTGTGGGGAACAGATCACGCGGATCGAACTGCCCTTCTCCGTCGCCACGCCCCGAGTAGGGTTGGCATGGTAGCCCCCCGGAGATAATGTCGATCCTCCCTGCGAAGGGTGCGAATAGTTTCTCAGGATCGCCGGCGATATCCAGTGTGATGACGTTCATGCCCGGGCGATTTGACTTTAGAGCCTTTGCAGCAGGTTGCCAGTTCTCGAACGCGGCCACGACCTCCAAACCCGCCGCCTGCAGGCCTAGAGCCTGGCCGCCCACACCTGCGCACAATTCCAGCACCTTTGTGCTCGAATCCTTGAAACTGGCCGGCAGTGTCCCGTACGGCAGAGGGAGCCGCGCCTCGGACAGATACTGCAGAGAGTGGAGCATGTCGTTCCTGCCGAGGCTGCGGTCAGTCGCGTCGAACGTGAAGCCGCCGTCGTGCCCGAAGCGACCGGATGCGAGGCGCGCAAGCGCCTTGTGCGCCATCGCCAGCCTCACTGCATGCGGTCGCCGGACGGCAAGCTCCCTCCAGCGCTCTTGAGCGATGTGCTTTCCACCATAGATCCGCTCGAACTCGAGCAGCACCGGCTCCGCCTTCGTGCGAATGGCCTGATGCCCCTCCCGGTATGCCGGAGCTGAGCTCCTGATCCTATCATATCCCTTGAAAGAAGCGTGCATGAGTTGCAGGTTGCCGGAACGAAACGCGCTCACTTTCTCCGCAAGCTCGCGAACGGAGGCCTCGAAGGATTCAATGGCGGGACGCACGGTTACCCTTGATGCGACTCCCGACAGATAACGACGGCGTGCCCGCGCCTCCTCCACCTCCGGCGGGGCGGAGGCCTTCCTAGTCGCCCTCGCCAGGGACGCGGCGTCCCCCGTCGTGACCATAGAATTCGAGGCGAGACGCCGCAGTGTCACGGAACGTGCGTGCTCGTCGGCGTAGACGAGGTCTTTCATAACAGAGATGGAGGCGCACTTCTCGATCAGAACTTGCTTGTGATCCAGAAGGTGCTCAGCGATCCCGACATACGTCCCCACGAGATCTGGCGGTACGGAGCATTCTGCCACGAGCGCGCCGGCCAGCTTCTCCGCTCCGACTGCTGCCCTGAGATCGGACACCCTGGATGCGATCTCGAAATGGAGGGCGGCGACTTTCCTCTGAAGAGCGATAAGATCCTTGCGAGCGTGTCGAAGGGCAAGATTTTCCACTTTCGGAAAATTGAATCCCTTTTTTGACTTGTCTGCTCCGCTCCGGATCATGCATTCCTCGCTATGTCGATCACCCGGATAGCACGCAGGTCCTGATGTCCTGAAAAGAGAATTGCTAAAGTTGTAGCGGATCGTGTGTTCAAGCCGAAAGCCGCACAGGATATGACCGCCATTCCCTGTGCGTCTGCCTCTCGACACAGTCGTATCGCCGCCGCTACTCTAAGCTGAACCTGATTCAGCGGGGATCCATATGAGCAACGTGTCAGATGCGGCTTTCGAGCGTCTCCAGCAGATTGAGCAGGAGATACTCGCAGCGCTTGCTGCGGGGCCGAACGAGGCTGACACGCGGTTTAAGGCGCTCGACCGAATCCTTCTAGATGTGATGGGATGGGAGCGCGACGCGATTTTCACGGAACCTCCGACCGAAAGCGGGTTTATCGACTATCTGGTCAAGGCAGGGTCCGGTAAGAACCTCTTCGTCATCGAAGCGAAGAAGGCCGGGCTGTTAGCGCCAGAAACGAAGTCCAAGGACAGGATGACGATCGCGCTCGATGGCGTTGTCGCGAAACCGTTGCGGGATGGTATCCGGCAGGCTCTCTCTTACGCGAACGAGCAGGGTGTGCCGACGGCGGTCCTAACTGACGGCTACACCTGGCTCTTCTTTCGGGCCTCCCGAACAGACGGCCGTCCGCCATTGAAGGGGAAGGGAATCCTATTTCCATCTTGGCAGTCGGTCATGGAGTACTTCGTTCCGTTCTCTGAGCTTCTGTCGCCACGCGCGGTCCTGGACAAGCGGCACATCGCGCACCTTAGCGACGCCGAAGGCTATTCCGTCTCCGAAGCAGAGCAGCAATACACCGTCTTCCCGCCAAACGAGGCAAAGATGCGTCCCCGCGACCCGATGGCGAGTGACGCCGCAGAGCTTTTCGCCCAGTTCTTCTCACGTCTTTCGAACGACCAGGACAAAGAGATGCTCCGAGACTGCTTCGTTGAGACAGCGGAAAGCCAAAAGGCTGATCTCGAACTGGAGAAGATCATTCAGAACGTGCTGAATAACGTGGCGGCAATCTCGACCAACAGGGGCGGAGCGCTTCAGGATCAGCTAGAGAGGGCGATGGCGGCGCAGCGCGCCGAGACGGTTCTGCTGATCGGTAACAAGGGTTCGGGGAAGTCTACGTTTATTGATCGCTTCTTTGGAGACATACTGCCCGCTCCGCTGCGTCGGAAATGTCTTCTGGCAAGGGTCGATCTCGCGGAAAGCACGGGTTCCTCGAATGCGATCGACTGGTGCATCCTCCAGCTCCGCGACGCACTTGAACTCGGCATCACTTCGGGCAGGGTGCCTGACTACGACGAGCTTCAAGGCATATTCTTCGCCGACTACCAACGGCTGTCGAACGGCCCCCTCAAACACCTCTACGAGAGCGACAAGAACGCCTTCAAGATCGAGTTCGGCAGGCTCATTGAGTCCCGGAGGGAGAGCCAGCCCGCGGACTACGTCCGCCTCCTGCTTAATCGGGCCGCCAAGGGGCATGGGCTTTTGCCGTGTCTAATCTTCGACAATACCGATCAGTTTCCTCTCGAGATCCAGGACAAGGTGTATCAATTGGCGCATTCGCTCGAAAGCGCTGCGCCGATCTTCAACATCGTCCCGATCACGGACCGTTCGGTTTGGCGCCTGTCCAAGGCTGGCGCCCTGCAGAGTTATACGTCTCGTAGCTTCTATCTACCGGTCCCGGATGCCAAGCAAATTATCTCCAGGCGTGTGACCTTCATCAAGAAGAAGCTCGAGGGTGAGAAGCCAGCAACCGAGGCCTATTTCTCGCGACGGGGATTCCGTGTTCAAATTAACGACATCCGGGTGATGGCGGACACGGTCGAGAAGGTGTTCGTGGACAACGACTATGTCACCGGCCTCATCGGCCGGCTCGGCAATTTCGACATCCGGCGGATGCTGAAGCTGGCCGAACGGATCTTCGTGTCTCCGGAGCTCAAGGTCGACGACATCATCAGATCCAGCTTCGGCGGGCCGAGTGTCACCGCAGACCGCCTCAGGACGCACCGGGCGCTTATCAAGGGGGAGTACGACCGCTTGAGCGAGGCGGAAAACGACTTCATCACGAACGTTTTCGTCACGGAGCAGACCAAGCCCGGCTCGCCGCTACTCGCGTTTTACTGCCTCTGGGCGCTCCGGCAGAAGCTAAACGCCTCCAAGGCAGGTGAGTCCGATGACCGGCACTGGCTTAGCGACGATCTCTGCTCCTATTTTGACCAGTGCGGGGTTCCTGGCGACGTCACGCTCCGAACGTTGCGCAGGCTCTACAAGCGCGGACTCATTGAGACGCTCGATCCCAATGCCGAAGACGTTGAGCTTTCGGACCGGGTGGCTATCAAGGAGAGCGGCATTGCGCATCTCGAACTCATCCTGACATCAAGCGTCTACCTTGAGCAGACTGCTCTCGTGACCGGCATCGCCGAACAGTCAGTCAGGGACGAGATTAAGAAGCTCACCATCCAGCCTAATGCGCAGAAGTTTGTCGAGCTGCGGGACATCTTCATCAAGTATCTTCTGAAGACCGATGCGGGGAGGCTGGAAATTCCTTCCGGCCCGGCCTTTAACTCCTTGCAGGAGGCCCGCAGGACGATCCGGGGACGGATAGGGGATGATCGGCCCCAGAGGCGACCTCCACCAGACACCAGGCATTCCAGTCACCGGCACCAGAGAAGGCGATAGGCACAGTCTCACTGGGGATCTGCATCCGCCAACGACCCGGCCATCAGTAGATATGGCTGCGCACGAATGCACGTAGCCACGTTCTACAGTGTAGGGAAGCGCTTGTCGCAAGTGGCTCATCCCTGTCGTGCAACGCAAGGCGATCAATTACATCAGCGCTCGCGTCGTCGACGCCGAGAGATTATGTCCCGCCTTGAACTCTCCACGTCCCATGGGATGCGGCGATCAAGGTGCGGATGTCACACCGGGTGCGCCAGAGTCCCTGTCGCCGTCCAGCCTAGGTAGTGCTTGTTCGCTTGGTTCGGGGTGCGCTAATCGCAACACTGGAAGGCGAGCCTCGTAGAGAGCTGGGACGTGCCACTGCGAGGTAAGAGGATGGTAGAGACCGGGGAGCTTGAAGATCCTTTGGATGGTTAGGAAGTCAGCGACGTTATCGGTAAGGATCGGCACTTTATGTGCAATCGCTACCGCCGCGATCATAAGATCGTGACCCAGTCGATTCTGCTTCTGGTGTCGCTGCACGGTCCACATATGCCGAAGTTCTGGCACCGCTGTCATTCTTGCGTAGATGAACGCAACTTCAGTGGTCATATCCAGGAACGGGAAGTCCGTGGCAAGTACCCTGCCGACCCAGGCTTTAATCTCTTCGCTTTTCCTGGGGTTTTGTCTCTCTAGAAGATGGGCTCCTCGCAGAAGTACGGCTATTGCTGGATAGGATAGCGCCAGTCGGCGGACACCTACATCAAGGAGCCATTGCCTCAGTCCCGGCGGAGGCAGGGTCCTGCCCATAAGGCTGACGATGTTGGTGTCCATGAGGAAAAGCTGTTCGGTCACGACTAAACCTTTTCGTCAGCGATCCTCTTGCTAGCTTTTCATTCAGGCTCACAGCCTCTGGAACCGGAAGGGCACCAAATGACGATTGCCTGGCAAAGAGAAGAGGCCGAAAAACGGATCGGCGAACTCTTGGATGCGGCAATAAACTACGGTCCCCAGGAGATCGAGGATGCGCATGGTGTGTTCAAGATCGTATTCGAGAAGCGGAAGGCGACGCTCCAGGAGTTATTCTCGGAGCCAGGTCCACTGTCTGAGGACGACGCGTGAATGCCATCCATGTGTTCTCATGAGGGTAGCCGGCGATCAACAGCAGGGCAAGCGGCAGCAGGGTTATTTTCGACGGACCCTTGAAGCTCGTCTCCAGTATTCGGAGAGTTATCGGCTGCTGTTGCCCTCGCATACACTGGTCTTTGCTCTGGCGACGGTTTCATGATCAGCCGCAAAGGGGCTCCACGCCTCGTCTCGGCAGGTTTGGCTGTGGTAGATGCGAAACGAAGTGACGGAAACGTCAACCAAAATAGATGAGCCAACTGCCGTAGATGATAACTGCTGCCCCGAATATTAAGGCAGCTCAGTAGACGGGTTTAGCTGCGAGGACGATCGATCGATTGCTGGAGCGCAGGCTGACACCAAAGCTGGCCTGCGCATTACGATGGACCTCAAAGACTGCTAACCGCAGTGATCGGCCGCTCTCGCCAGTCCAATCAAGCATTGACACCGATTTTTTTGTTCACTATATGTTCCTGAATGAGCGACATCTTCACCCACTTGATACGAATAGACTGACGGATTGCGGGACCGATCCCGCTGTCGTCCCTATTCTGCTTCTGGTTGGAGATAAAGGTCATGACGACCCCATCTGCTCGTGCCAAACGTGCACACACCAATTCCCTCAATGACTACCGTCCAATTTTTCCGCATGTCACTCTGAAATGTCTGGGGCAGCCTCTCTTTCGTAGTCAGCAAGCGCGTGACTATGCGTGCACGCTGGACCTTGACCGTGAAGTAGTCTCCTGGAAGTGCCTAGCGACTGCCTTTGTAAACGACGATAGCGAGGCCATCCGGCCTCGCTCATGGCATGTGGACTTCGCAGTTGAAACTGAGGCTGAAACATTTCTCGTTACGGTGGAGGCTAAACCGAAAGTCACGCCGACCTGGGCGGTCAAAATTGCCGAGCGCATGGGCTACCGTCTCCAGAACCTAACGCTGCGCGACGTGGATCCGGTGTTGTTGCAGAATTGCAAAGATCTTATGCGTTACGCTGGCGCGGAAGTGCCGTTGGGTGATCGGATCCGCGTCCTCGCCGCCCTTGAGGAATACGGTACTCTGACCCTTGCAGAAGCCCTTTCAATCATCCGCGAAAGCAGGCCCATGCACTCTATCGCGGCGCTGATCCTCTCGGGCACCCTTGATGTCGATCTGTCCGAAGCTCTTCTCGGGCCGGACAGTGTTCTCCGCCGCGCTGCTAAGTGAGGAGGTCGACATGTCCAGAACTGCAGTCCAGCGTTCTGCAACGCTGGAGACCGCTACATATTCCCATGCAATCAAAGTCGCGCTGAGAAAATGCGGCTTCTTTCTAAAGGGACCGGACCGAGACCGTACCGTGGCTTTGGTGTTCCCTCCGGACACCGACTTCGAGAGCTATGAGGTCGCGCTTGGGAAGCTACTTGCTCAGCTTGATCTTGCGAAGAAATACTCGATCACACGGGTTTTCCTGGACAGACAGAACCGTACTCAATCCGCGGAGGCCTTGATTGCAGTATCCCGAGGGGAATGCATCATCATTCTCGTCGAACATGGTGCCGTCTTGCCTCAGGGCATTCTGCTTGCAGTCGATCGTGTCGTCGACGTTGGTCCGGTTAAGCCGAGCCACCTCCTAGCTGCAGCAAAGGACACGTGGGGCATGGACATGACGTTTGTCGATGCCCAAGCGCTGTGCGCCCATCCAACCAAACTGTTGTTCTTGGCAATGAGGCGTGGCCGACCATTGGAAGTCGTGCGCCAAAAGCTGGGTGAGATCGAAAATGCTCCCAGCCAGAAATCAAAGCCGCGGATCGAAGATCTGGAAGGATACGGGGCAGCGAAGGCTTGGGCAATCGATCTTGTGCAGGACCTTGCGGCATGGAGAATGGGAACCATCCCGTGGCGCGACGTCGATGCCGGAGTTCTTCTGTCCGGTCCTCCGGGAACTGGGAAGACACTGTTCGCAAGCGCGCTCGCTGAATCATGCGGGGCCAACTTCATCCCAGCTTCCAGCGCTCAGTGGCAGGCGAAGGGACATCTGGGCGACATGCTTGGCGCTATGCGAGCCACTTTTAGGTCTGCGAGCGAGCAGGCGCCGACAGTGCTCCTCATCGACGAAATCGACTCGATTGGAAATCGCAGGACCTTTAAAGGGCCGAACGCCGATTACTCGGTGCAGGTCGTTAACGCTCTACTCGAGTTGCTCGACGGTTCGGATCGGCGCGAGGGTGTAGTCGTCGTAGCTGCGAGCAATTATCCCGAAAGTGTCGATCCTGCACTTCGAAGGCCAGGCCGCCTTGACCGCCATTTCGCAATCGAACTGCCCGACAGAGCCGCGCGAGAACAGATTCTGTCCCATCATCTCGGAGACGCAGTTCCGAGGGATCAACTCAAGGAAATTGTCATTGCCATCGGCGGCTACTCCGGTGCCCACATCGAACAGCTTGTGCGCGACGCGAGGCGAAAAGCACGACGGTCGGGGAGGGAAGTGGATCTCGCTGATCTGATGAATATGGTCCCCTCGGTCACGCCGCTTCAGGGAACGGACAGATACTCCACTTGTTTGCATGAGGCGGGCCACGCGGTGGTTGGCCTTGTCCTGGAAGTCGGTATTGTTGAAAACATTGTGGTGGCGAAAGAATTCGGGCACCGAGATGACTCATGCGGACAAGTGCAGTGGTATCGAGCGACTGTCCATAACCGGACACGAGAGTCCTACCTGGACGAGATCGCGATGTTAATGGGCGGGATGGCCGCAGAGCGAGTCTACCTCGGCACCGAGTATGATGGAGCGGGAGGGCAGTTGGGCTCGGATTTGCAGAGGTCGGTCGATTTGGCGACGCTAATGTTCGCGAACCTCGGGCTGGAAGCTCTGCAGTTCCACGATGTTACGACTTGCGCTGAGCTCGACCAACTGCGTCGCTCGGACCCCATCCTGCGGCGGCGTGTGGAGCGCCTGCTTGAAGAGCAGTTGTTGCGGGCTGAGCAGATCATCCAGGAACACGACGGAGTCATGCAAGCGATCGTCGCTGTTTTAATGGAACGAGAAGTCATGTTGGGACGCGAGGTGTCGCAGCTCTTCAGGAACAAGCGTGGAAAATCATCGGCGGGATAAAAACAATCGGCGTGCTACGTCCTGAAGCAGCCGAAGGCTATGTCTAGCAGTCGTTTGCAAAGGCCGTAACACGCCGGGTACCAGTTTGGGCGTTTCGACTAGAATCTAGATTCGGTCAGATCTCCTCAAGGATCGGGGCAGATATGTCCTCTGCTTCGCCCACTTCCATTTGCAAAGGAGGCGCCTCCATTGTAGTGCGCCCATCCTCGTTCGGCCAAAGTGCAGCTTCCCAGTCCCACTGCACTCCGCTGATAGCGGAATACAACGACATACCGACTGCCTGCGCTAACCGCGGAGGCACCGCATTGCCGATCTGACGCGCCATAGCCTGTTTGCCGCCTTCGAAACGCCAATCGTCATCGAAGTTCTGAAGGCGCGCTCTCATGCGCAGCGTCAGAGACGGCATGGACCCGGGCTTCGATGCTTCCTCGGCAGTTGGTGCTTGGTCCGGAGCTCCTGTCGTGTCGTAACCCATTGCCTTTTGGACAGCCTTTTCGTTCCGACGACGCTTGCCGCTCCCCGTGACGACTGTCGATGCCTGAGCTCCATATGCTACGAGGTCGCCGCTTCGATCGAAAACTGGTTGCTCGGCCCGCTGACGTGCCCATGCGTGAGCTCCATCCCAACCATTCGCTGCCATCAAATCGACAAGGGCGTTACCGATGTTCAGGCGGCGAGCCGGGAACGCAGGAGGCATCCGGAACGCGTCAGCGATATCATGACGCAAACCGACGACGAGCACGCGGCGCCGCACCTGTGCGATCCCGAGGTCACCCGCCTGAATCCGGTGGATTTCGGTCTGGTATCCGACCTTCCGAAATGCTCTCAGGACATCGGCGATATGGTCGCTGTGCTTTCCGTGAAGAAGCCCCTCAACATTTTCGAACAGGAATGCCTTCGGTTTGATTTCCTTCACGATCCTGACAGCGTCCGGGAAGAGGTCGCGGGGGTCATCTTTTCCCAGTCCATATCCTTCTGAAGAATACCGCTGGCACGGAAGGCCTCCCGCAACCAAGTCGACCCCATGGGCGTGGTATGGCCTGAAGTCGAGAGTTTTGATGTCGCCCTCAATCACTTTCCAGTCGGGCCTGTTCGTCCGCAACGTAGCTGCGGCATTGCGATCGAATTCGAAAACCCCGACGTGTTCGAAGCCTGCCCGCTCCAAGCCTACAGACAGGCCTCCGGCTCCGGCACACAGCTCCACAACCGCAAGACTATTGGGTGCTGTGGCTACTCTTCTTGGAAACTGCCATCCGAGGTCAAGAACGGTTGCCGCGCGTCCAGTGAATGAGAGAAGTGTCGCCAACCAGGGATGATGATCGCCTTCCTTCCACTCATCAACGTCGGTAGCGAATGGAAGAACTCTCGTGGAGATGGACCAACGCGAAATAGGCGTTAGCAACATCCCGCTCGCGAGACCGTGGCTTCAGATTACCGGGTGAGCGATGGTCAACGCCGAAAAGGCCTTCGAACTCAGATCGAAGAGTCCCGGCTGCCGCCCTGATCTCGTGGGAGCAAAGGTCGACTGCCGTCTTGATCGGAAGGATTTCCCGAACGAACTCGTAAAGTCGTTGCTGAAAGTCTGTTGCGGCGATCGCGCCCTGCTGTCGGGCAGCCGCAGCGGTCATCCTGCCGTTCCGTCTGGCCATCACTTCGTCAGGGGTAAGCGTGGCTTCCTTCAGCCTCTTGCGGATTCCCGTGATGTCCTTGGTCGAGATCCGAGCGCCAATCTCCATCCGCTCCAAGATTTCGGAACGGGATTCGTCCTCCGCAGAGACGAGTGCCTTCACGACCGGGAAGGAGGCACGCCCCTTTCTCAGCGTGTCCTCGAAGCCTTTAAGCGAGCTGGCAAAGTTCGCATACGTGGACAGCTCGGCGTATGGCATATTGCAGGTGACTCGCAAGAATTCGCGTGCCTCACGCTCGGTAACGATGTCGGTAAGTTTCTCGACCTCGACAGCCATTTTGAGGATCCGTTCCAGCATTTGGGACTGCAACTCGATGATCCGGCGCTTTGCCGTCGCCAGTGCTTCTGCCTCAGGATTCATGCCTACACCCAGTGTCTCAAAATCGATCAATGACCGATACCGGTCCCGGCGTTAAGCCAGAGGAAAAGGATTCATTCAAATCCGATCGATGAATGAATTCAGGGTGATGGATGCTGTTCTTTAACCAAAATGAATTGAAATCGACCCGATATCCGGTCTAATGGCCTTCCCCTTTAGTTGTTCAAGCGTCGCTAACGCCAATGCTTTCGCGCACGTGTAGGCCAGACGTCGTCGCGAGGCTCACGATTAGTGACGACAGACTGTCGATCGATATGTCGTGGCCGTGGAATGGCTCACCCTTCTGCGTGATCTGGATTCGCGATTTTGGAGTGCGCGTGAACCAGCCGGGTCGGAGGATGGTGTAGTCGAGGTCCGACCTTTCTACGATGGCGGCTGAGTCCCGATAGGGATCTAGCACGCTGCGGTACGTCTCTCCCGGAACCTCGCCGTAGATGCCCATCGAACTGATGAAGATCAGACGTTTCAAGCCTGCCGACTGCATGGCGGCCACGATCGAGGTCGCCTCGCGCGCCATGTCGCCCGCGAGGTTGGCGTAGACGACGTCCTGATCTCTCATGGCGTTTCTGAGAAGGGCGTTGTCATTGACGTCACCCTCCACGATCGTCACGCGATCGGGTGCCGGGTTGGAGAGTCGGCTTGCCCGGCGTAGATAAAGCGTGAGTTCGACGTGTGTCGTTTCCAGGAATGCCTTCGTGGTGTTTCTGGCGAGTTGCCCGTTTGCGCCGAGTGTGAGGATCTTCGTCAAGGTCTTCTCTTCTTAGGGTCAATAGGTCGAGGTCAGAAGCTCGACGAGCTTCCAACCCTGTCGTTGCCGAACGTAGGTCTCGGTGAAGGCGAGCTTGAACTGGCCCGAATGGCGGCCCATCCTCACGGTGAAGATCGCCCTGCCCGTGAGGGTAACTTTGCTGTGGTCGACGGTCACCGAAGCGTCTTTGGGCTCGATGTGTTCGTACGCGAAGCGGCCGGAACGGAGCTCGTCGATCCATTCGGATTTAGACGAGACATGTCCGGTGATATGGACAAAATGGAGTTCGTCGTCGAAGAGGTCTTCGACTCGATCGATCTGTCCCGATGTCTTCCACTCGAATTTGGCCAGGGACAATGCCAAGATTTGGTCTTCGACACTCTTCATCGCCCGGTTTTCAGCGATAGGAATATTGAAGGACTGCCGTGGGCAAACGCGCGCCCTGAACGTCGATCTCCGACGCTTCGACTTCGATCTCGGCCATGTCAGCCGACGTGAGCACGAGGTCAGCGGCCCCGAGATTTTCCTCGACACGGTCAAGACGACGGGTACCCGGAATGGGGACGATCCAGGGCTTCCGGGCGAGGAGCCACGCAAGCGCCACCTGAGCGGGCGTCGCACCCTTGGACGTCGCTATCTGCTGCAGGAGCTCGACCATAGGCTGGTTCGCCTTGCGTGCGTCTTCGGTGAAACGCGGCGAAGCTGCACGGAAGTCGGTGGATGCGATCACGGTGTTGGCGTCGATCTTGCCCGTCAGGTAGCCAGCGCCGAGCGGACTCCAAGGTACGAAACCGATGCCGAGTTCCTCGCAAAGCGGCAGGATTTCTGGCTCCGGATCACGTGTCCACAGCGAGTACTCGCTCTGGATGGCGGTGACGGGCTGAACGGTATGGGCTCGCCGGATCGTTGCCGCGGCCGCTTCAGACATTCCAAAATGCTTGACCTTGCCTGCGGAAATGAGGTCCTTCACCGCTCCGGCCACGTCCTCGATCGCGACGTCCGGATCGACGCGATGCTGATAGAGCAAATCGATCGTGTCAAGGCCGAGATGCTTCAAGGATCGATCGACGACTTTGCGGATATGTTCCGGCTTGCTGTTAAGGCCGGAGCGTTGTCCGGTTTCGAAATCGATGTCGAAGCCGAATTTGGTGGCGATCGCGACCTCGTCGCGGATAGGGCCGAGCGCCTTGCCGACCAGAACCTCGTTGGTAAACGGGCCGTAGGCCTCTGCAGTGTCGAAGAAGGAGACGCCGCGCTCATGCGCACCGCGAATGACGCGGATGGCCTCGGCCTCGTCCGGCGAGCCCCCATAGATCGAGGTGAAACTCATGGTGCCGAAGCCGATTTCCGAGACTTCGAGATCGCCCAGCTTGCGCATTTTCATCTTGGAATCCTTTCTTGGTTCCGTCAGGAACAGATCTAGATAAAGGCAATGGCATCCGCGGTCGCCGGCACTGGCGCCGCGGATCGCGCCGTCACATCATTCCCAGGACGGGATGGGCGACATATGGTTGTTCCAGCGCCTGGATTTCCTCCTCGGAAAGTTGGATGTTCAGGGCCTCGACCGCGTCTTCGACGTGCTTGATCGCCGTCGTCCCGACGATAGGCGCGGTGACATATGGCTTGCTGAGCATCCATGCCAATGACATCCTTGCCATCGAAATTCCCCGCGCCTGGGCAAGTTTCTCGACATTGTCGATGACGATCTTGTCGAGGTCATTGGTGCCGTCCCAGACCCATTTCGACACTTCGTCGATCTTCACGCGCGGAGTCAGCGTCCCCCACGGATGCGAAAGGCGGCCGCCCGCAAGCGGGCTCCAGGGTGTGAGGGCGATCTTCCGATCCTTGCAGAGCGGGATCATCTCCCGCTCTTCTTCGCGATAGATAAGGTTGTAGTGGTTTTGCATCGCGACGAACTTCGTCCAGCCATGCGTTTCCGCGATGTTCTGCATTCGTTCGAATTCCCACGCATTCATCGTTGACGCGCCGATGTACCTGGCCTTGCCGCTCCTCACGATGTCGTGGAGAGCTTCCATGATCTCTTCCATGGGGGTGAGGGGATCAAGCCGATGGATAGTGTAGAGATCGACATAATCCGTGCCCAACCGCTTCAGGCTCTTGTCAATTTCGCTCAGGATCGCCTTGCGCGACAGGCCGCCACCGTTCGGCTTTCCGGGCCTCATCTCCATTCGCACCTTGGTTGCGACGACGATGTCATCCCTGTCGAGGGTAAATTCCCTGATTAGCTTCCCGGTGACCTCTTCGCTGCTTCCCATTTGGTAGATGTTCGCTGTATCGAAATAATTGATGCCCAGTTCGACGGCTTTGCGAAATATCGGCTTGGCTTCATCAAAATCTCTTGCCCAGGGGAAGAGGCCATTTTCATTGCCGGGCTTCCCGAAACTCATCATGCCAAGGCATATTTTGGACACGTCCACACCGGTGTTGCCTAGCTTTACGTATTCCATTTTCTTGTTTCCCGTATCATTTTGAAGATTGTGTACTGCGCCCATGAGCGGGGTACTGCGGCCGCAGTCTCAGCGAGCAACTCTTAACCTATTGCCGATCATTCGATTAGGATGTTAAATCTGCATCTGGTGTTGAGGAAAATTCACAAATGGCCCGAGATGGCATTAATGACCTTTCAGTGTTTCTGGCGATCGCCCGCGAACACAGTTTCACGCGCGCGGCGGCCAAGCTTGGAGTGTCACCATCGGCATTGAGCCATTCCGTGCGACTTCTCGAAGAACGTCTGGGTATCCGGCTTCTGACGAGAACGACCCGGCGGGTGTCGTTGACCGAGGCGGGGGAAAGACTCCTGAAGTCGATCCAGCCCCATTTCGACGGCATTGAAGCCGCCCTGAGCCAATTGACCGAGTTGCGCGACAAGCCAGCGGGCCTGGTTCGCATTACCGCCGGTGAACACGCGGCGGGTTCCATTATCTGGCCGACGATCGAGCGACTTTTACCGGAATATCCCGATATCAAGTTCGAGATCACGAGCGACAGTGCACTGACCGATATCGTCGCGGAGCGCTACGATGCTGGCGTTCGTCTGGGCGAACAGCTCGACGCCGATATGGTGGCAGTTCGTATCAGCCCGGACATGCGTATGGTGACCGTCGCCTCGCCCAGTTACCTCAAGAGGCATGGCAAGCCCGAGGCCCCCCAGGACCTCACATCGCACGCCTGCATCAACCTGCGCCTGCCGACCTATGGCGGTTATCTTGTCTGGGAGTTCGAAAAGGAAGGGCGCGAGGTGAAGGTGCGGGTCGACGGACCGCTCGCCTTCAACAATTCCGTGCTGGCCATGCGGGCCGCCTGTGCGGGGGCGGGCATCGGCCATTTTCTCGAGGACCACGCGCTAGCGGAAATCAGGGCGGGCCGACTGGTACCCGTGCTCGACGACTGGAGCCCGCCTTTCGCTGGCTACCACCTCTACTATCCTAGCCGCCGCCAGATGTCCCCGGCCTTCGCCGTCGTGGTCGATGCCCTGCGTTATCGGGGGCCTTGATATCCATTTGTGAATTTTTCTCAAAAACACATGCGCGAGTGACCATCTAATCCGAACGGTCGCCCGGTGCTATTCTCCAATCAATGTGCGGTGCAACATGCCGCGCCCATGCTTGGAGAATATTATGGACATCAAACGCGCGGGCAGCCAGCCTTCTGGCAAAGGTCCATCGGACTGGTTCACCGGAACCGTACGTATCGATCCCCTCTTTCCGGTCCTAGAACCGTCCCGTGCAGCCGGTAACGCGGTGACCTTCGAACCCGGTGCCCGGACCGCTTGGCACACCCATCCCCTTGGTCAGGTGCTCATTGTGACGGTCGGCTGCGGACGCGTACAGCGCGAAGGCGGGCCCGTCGAGGAAATCCGCCCGGGTGACGTCGTTTGCATCGAACCGGGCGAAAAGCACTGGCATGGAGCCGCCCCCACAACCGCGATGACCCATATCGCCATCCAGGAATCGCTCAATGGCAAGAGCGTCGAATGGATGGAGGTGGTTTCCGACGCAGATTATGATGCAGCCTGAGGTCTATATGATGACGACAGGCACGCAACAAGCCGTCAACAAGACGGCGATCCTCGCGATCATTCTGACGAGCTATGTCATGATCGTCCTCGACACCTCCATCGTGCTCACGGGCCTTCCCAACATCCATCGCGAGCTTGGCTTCACTGATCCCGAACTCGCCTGGGTGCAGAGCGCCTATACCCTGACCTTTGGCGGCTTCCTGCTTTTGGGGGCGCGGGCTGGAGATATCCTCGGCCGCAGGCGGATGCTCAACATCGGCCTCGGCCTCTTCACCGTTTCATCGCTGGCGATCGGTCTCTCAGAAAGTCCCGCCTTCATGATCGGCGCGCGCGCGGTGCAAGGTATCGGCGGTGCGATTCTCGCCCCGGCTACCCTGTCGCTCCTGCAGACCACGTTTGCCGCGGGGCATGAGCGTACGAAGGCCGTCTCCTATTACAGCGCGGTCGCGGGCATTGCCGCGAGCGTCGGCCTAGTCCTTGGCGGCATCCTCGCAGACTGGCTGTCCTGGCGAGTCGGCTTCTTCATCAACCTGCCGATCGGGCTTGGAATGATTGCCGCATCGCTCCGCTTCATACCGGAATCCACCCGCCAAGAAGGTCGCTTTGATCTGGCAGGCGCATTGACCGCCACTGTCGGAATGGTCGCCATCGTCTACGGTCTGATCCGGTCTGCAAGTCATGGCTGGGGCGATCCCGAAACCCTGGCCGTGATCGCGGTCGCCATCGCCCTCATCGTCGCTTTCGTCTTTGTGGAATGCCGGGCCGCCCAACCCATCGTCCCTCTGCGTCTTTTCGCGAGCAGAGAACGGGCCGGAGCCTATGCCGCCCGCGTGCTGTTTCTTGGCTCGATGGTGGGGTTCTTCTTCTTCACGACCCAGTTCCTTCAGAGCGTCCTAGGTTACACCGCCGCCGAATCCGGACTGGCCTTCCTGCCCGCCACGTTGGTGAACTTCGTCTCGGCGATGCTGGTGCCGAGACTGACACCCAAGTTGGGCAATGGGCGACTTCTCGCCATCGGCCTCGTGCTCAGCTTCGCTGGCATGTTCTGGCTAAGCCGGGTGACCGCCAACGCCGACTTCCTTAGCGCCGTCGCCTTGCCGATGGTGTTGATCGGCTGGGGCCAGGGCTTCGTCCTCGGCCCGCTGACGACTGCGGGTATCTCCGGTGTCGCCAGAGCCGATGCGGGCGCTGCTTCGGGTGTCGTCAATACCGCCCACCAGCTCGGCAACTCGCTCGGTCTCGCCGCTCTAGTTGCCGCGGCGGCATTCGGAACCTCGGGACTGAGTGGGCCGGATCTTCTGGCCCATAGGGTCACGATCGCTTTGTCGGGATCATCGATCATGATGGCGCTCGCACTCCTCATTGCCCTCGCTTTCCTTACGAGGAATGCCCGCCCAGCCTCTCCGCCGGAAGGCAACATTCAAAGAGCACGCACTTGACCAAAGAGATCGCAATGCAAAAGCGCAAACTCGGGAAGTATGGCCCTGAAGTGTCAGCCATCGGCTTCGGCTGCATGGGTCTGACATTCGGATACGGCTCGGTGGTGGACCGTCAGGACGCCGTGAAGCTGCTTCGAGCTGCTGTAGATCATGGCGTAACCTTTTTCGATACCGCCGAGGCCTATCTCAACGGCAACGAGGAGTTCGTGGGTGAGGCGCTCGAACCGTTCAAGGGCGAAGTCGTGATCGCGACCAAGTTCGGGTTTAAGAACGGCGTCGCAGGCGAGGGCATGGATAGTCGACCGGAAAACATCCGCAGGGTCGCCGAAACCTCCCTCAAGAGGCTGCGGGTAGAGAGCCTTGACCTCTTCTATCAGCATCGGGTCGATCCGGCCGTGCCGATGGAAGACGTTGCAGGTACGATCAAGGAACTGATCGCTGAAGGCAAAGTGAAGCACTTCGGGATGTCGGAAGCGGGCGGCGAATCCATTCGGCGCGCCCATGCCGTGCAGCCGGTAGCCGTTCTGCAGAGCGAGTATTCAATGTGGTGGCGTGAACCAGAGAAGGATATCCTCCCGCTTCTGGAAGAGCTGGGCATAGGCTTTGTACCCTTCGCCCCGCTCGGCAAGGGCTTCCTGACAGGGGCGATCGACGCTAACACCGGGTTCGCCGAGGGCGACTTCCGCGGCATTGTTCCCCGGTTCGCCGAGGACGCCCGCAAGGCGAACCAGAAGCTGGTCGACGCAATCGGCCTGATCGCCGAGAGCAAGGGCGCAACCAAGGCGCAGATCGCCCTTGCGTGGTTGATAGCCCAGAAATCTTGGATCGCACCCATCCCCGGAACGACGAAGCTTCATCGGCTCGAGGAGAACGTCCGTGGCGCGAGCATCGAGCTGACTCCCGATGACCTTGATCAAATTCGAACAGCGCTCGATGCCTTTGACGTTGTGGGCGCACGCTATCCCCAACACCTGCAAACGCTGGTCGGCAAATAAGCCTGCGCGACCGAAGCACCAGGAGAAATGCATGCTAGGAACAGTGCTCTACGGAGCTAACGACATCCGATGTGAGGAAGTGGCCGAGCCGAGAATCCTCAAGCCGATCGACGCCATCATCAAGCTCGCGGCGTCCTGCGTCTGCGGCTCCGACCTCTGGCCCTATCGCGGCCTGCAGGGCATGAGCGGGCCGCAGCACATGGGTCACGAATATTGCGGTACCGTGGTGGAGATCGGCAGCGAGGTGAAGACCGTCAAGCCCGGCCAGTTCGTGGTTGGCTCGTTCTGCCTTTCAGACAACACTTGCCCGCATTGCAGACCAGTCGTCCTGCGAGCACCGCGAGTTCATGACAGGCGCGCAGGCACCCTATGCCCGAGTCGCGCTTGCCGACGGGACGCTGGTCGCCACGGACACCAAGCCGGATAATGATCTGATCCCAAGCCTGCTCGCTGTGTCGGACGTCCTCGGCACAGGCCGGTACGCCGCAGATGCCGCAAGAGTGCAGCCGGGCTGCACCGCAGTCGTGGTAGGCGACGGCGCAGTCGGTCTAATGGGCGTGCTATCGGCCAAGCAGATGGGCGCGGGTCGCATCATCGCGATGAGCCGTCACAAGTCCCGCCAGGAACTCGCTGTCGAATACGGCGCGACTGATATCGTGTCAGAGCGCGGTGAGGGAGGTGTTGCCAGGATCAAGGAACTCACGGGCGGCGTCGGCGCGGACTCGGTGCTGGAATGCGTCGGCACAAAGGAATCTATGATGCAGGCGCTCAACGCAGCTCGGCCTGGCGGTTCCATCGGCTTCGTCGGAGTGCCCCACGGCGTAGAACTCGACGGCCAGATGCTGTTCTTCCAGCAGAAGAGCCTGATGGGTGGTCCGGCCCCGGTACGCAAATATCTGCCGCACCTGATCAATCTCGTCATGACCCGCATGATCAATCCCGGCAAGATCTTCGATCTAGAACTCCCGCTGAGGGACGTCGCGGAAGGGTATCGAGCCATGGATGAACGCCGCGCGATCAAGGCCATGCTCCGCATGTGATCGCCAAACATTGCAAAGGGCCGCATGTGTTCCGTTGCCGCTCGAACCACAATCAAGATTCGAGTACCACGATGCAACATCCAAATTAGGCTTCGTCTTCACCACTGCTTTGAATATTCTGTCGTCGGGGACACCTATGCGGAGCAGACTCGGATAGCGTCCGCGAAGCTGGTGTAATTTCGGAGGCGATTTGAGTGGAGAAAGCGGTGGAGATTTCGCTTTCGTTTTCCACGAGACGTCAGGTGGGCACCGGGCCCGTCGGAGAAGGTGGAGTTGCGAGACTTCAACCTG
>JAPZUE010000094.1 GCA_027533385.1 Rhizobium sp.
CCGCTACATGACACTTGAGACCATAGCAGCAATGAGCGATGATCCGCTCATCAGCCTGCCAGCCGCAAGCTGACCAATTCCCGGCTCTGTCCGGAAGGCACGGCGATTGCCGAAGCTACACCACTCGCCGGGACACGATCCCGCACATGCCGCTAGATGACATCAGGGCGTTTGCGACTGAGATATTGGAAGGGATCGACTACAGGGACGGCCCGGTCGATTTAGAGAAAATCTGTAGTTTGATGGAGCTCAAGCTAAAACTCAGTGAGAAAATCGCATTTGATGAAGACGGAAAAATCATATTGGGCTCGGCAAATTTCGATCGGAACGAGATTGAATTAAACCTTCACCAAAACAGGTTCCGCGAACGCTTCACCATCGCCCATGAAATCGGCCACTTCTGCCTAGGGCATGGACTTTATCTTCGGTCAGAGACGGTTGTAGAGCAAGACTTATTGATGGATAGCGAAAGGCCCGACACTTTCAATCTGACACGCTTGGAATTCCAGGCAAATCTGTTTGCGTCGGAACTGATTTTTCCCAATAAGATTTTTCAGATTGCCGTGTCCGTCGCCTGCGATAGACATGACATGATCGATATCGGTTTCGGCCGCATATATGTCGACGACAACGATTGGAACTACAAACGCTATAACTTGATGATATCCGAGATTTCAGAGTATTTTTTAGCCTCAAAGAAAGCGACCGAATATAGATTGAAGCGGCTCGGACTCGTTAATGACCAGCGTCGCTTTGGGAATTCTTCTGCCGCGACGTCACTTGGAGACATATTTTCGCGGATCGACTTCAATACGCATTGAGCGAGCTATAGCCCTCCCCCAACAAAAAAGCCGGCGTCTCCGCCGGCCTTCCCCTCATACCCTCAATTCACCAATCCCGCATGCTTCAGCGCCGCGTCGATCGCGGCTTCCGTCGAGGCTTCCAGCGTTGCCATCAGCGGCAGGCGGACGGTGCGGTTCATGCCGCGGGTGCGGTTCAGCGCATATTTCGCGCCGCAGAGGCCGGGCTCCATGAAGATGGCCTTGTGCAGCGGCATCAGGCGGTCCTGGTAGGCGAGCGCCTTGGCGTAATCGCCTGATAGCGTTGCGGCCTGGAATTCGGCACAGAGGCGCGGGGCGACATTGGCGGTGACGGAAATGCAGCCGGTGCCGCCATGGGCGTTGAAGCCGAGCGCGGTTGCATCCTCGCCCGAGAGCTGGATGAAATCCGGGCCGCAGGTGATGCGCTGTTCGGAGACGCGCTCGATCTTGCCGGTAGCATCCTTCACGCCGACGATGTTCTTATGGGCCTTGGCGAGCGCGCCCATCGTCTCCGGCGACATGTCGATCACCGAGCGGCCGGGAATGTTGTAGATGATGATCGGCAGCGATACGGCTTCGGCAATCGCCTTGTAATGGGCGATCAGGCCCTTCTGGGTGGGCTTGTTGTAATAGGGGGTGACGACGAGCAGCGCGTCTGCACCGACGGCCTGCGCATGCTGGGCAAGCTCGATGGCTTCCACCGTGTTGTTGGAGCCAGCACCGGCAATCACGGGCACGCGCTTGGCGGCAACCTCAACGCAGAGCTCGACGACGCGCTTGTGTTCGTCATGGGACAGCGTCGGCGATTCGCCCGTCGTGCCGACGGGCACGAGGCCGGTCGAGCCTTCGGAAATCTGCCATTCGACATGGGCGGCGAAGGCTTGTTCGTCGACGGCGCCCTCATTCGTGAACGGCGTGACGAGTGCGGGAATGGATCCCTGATACATGCATGAACTCCTCGAGCGCCGATATCCACGCTTCGGCCTCATTCGCAAATTAAATCGGGGGCACATTACTGTGCACCTTCAGGTGCGACAAGCGCATCCGCAGGAGATTTGTGACAGATTTCCGAGGCTTCGTTCGAGAGAATGTGATCGATTGTTTTAAGCTTTTGGTAACCGCAGCGACGGCCTACTCTCGCGCATGATGGATGGTTCTGGTGTGTGGATGACGAAGCCTGCTTTCTATAGTTCTGCTCTTAGCTTTGGCCTTGGTCTTGGCCTTGCCGCGCTGCTTGCCGCAACGGGCGCGAGCGCGAATTCGGCTGTGCCGGTTCCGGCGATGAAGCCGCTCGGCTTTGCCGCATCAAAGGCAGAGCAGCCGTCGATGGAGACGACGGGAACCATTCCGCGCGGCGAGCGGCTTGCCTCCGCCAGCCCGCAGCTGAAATCCGGCCTGGATGCGCTGTCCGACAAGGATGGCGCCCGGGCGATCTCGATCCGCAACCGGATGCCCGAGGGCCTTGACCGGCAGATGCTGACCTGGTCGATCGCGATGTCGGGCCTGCGTGATGTGCCGGCGTCCGAAATCGCCGCCGCCCAGCGGCAGCTTCAGGGCTGGCCGGGGCTCAAATCCTTCCGCGCCAATTCGGAAAAGGCGCTGTTCCGCGAAAATCCGCCGGCCGCCACCGTGCTGTCCGCCTTCGGCAATAGCGCGCCGGAGACGACCGAAGGCACGATGCTTCTGGCACGCGCGCATCTGGCCTCCGGCGACCGGGGCAAGGCGGCAAGCCTGATCCGCAACCTCTGGCGCACGGAGGGCCTGGACGAGGCGACGGAAGATCGGGTGATGGGCGAGTTTTCCGGCCTGCTGCGGCCTGCCGATCACCGTGCCCGCATGGATTATCTGATGTATCGCGAGCGCGTGGGCCAGGCGAAGCGTTTTGCCTCGCTCGGTGAGGCGCAATCGCTCTACCGCGCCTGGGCAGGGCTGATCTCCAAGGCCGACAATGTCGGCGGGCTGATCAAGGCAGTGGATGGCAAGTGGCGCAACGATCCGGCGCTGCTCTTCATCCGCATTGAAAACCTGCGCCGCCAGCAGAAGTTCGAAGAGGCGGCCAAGCTTCTCTCCCAGATGCCGCGCGACCGGGCCGAGCTGATCAATACCGGCGCCTGGTGGGACGAACAGCGCATCATCGCCCGCGGGCTTGCCGATCAGGGTGATTTCCGGGAAGCCTATCGCATCGTCTCGCGGCATGTGGCGACACAGCCGACCGATATTGCCGATGCGGAATTCCATGCCGGCTGGTTTGCGCTGCGCGCGCTGAATGATCCGGAGACGGCAAGCCGGCATTTTGCCCGCATCCTCGAGGTTTCCAACCGGCCGCTGTCTGCCAGCCGCGCCTGGTACTGGCTGGGCCGCGCCGCTGAAGTGCAGCGCGACCGCAAGGCACGCGAGTATTTTGCCCGCGCGGCAGAGCATTCCAGCACCTTTTACGGCCAGCTGGCCGCCGCCCGCCTCGACCGGCCGGGGATCGAGATCCCCTATCCGCGACCGAGCCAATCCGATCGCAACCGGTTTGCGCAGCGCGAGGCCGTGCAGGCGATTGCGCGCTACGAGGCGGCCGGCCATGGCTGGCGGGCGCAAAGCCTCTACCGGGCGCTGGCCGATCAGCTGGAGAGCCCCGGCGAACTCGCCTTGTTGAGCGCCCGGGCAGAAAAATCCTCCGGCGGCCATCAACTGGCGCTGCAGATCGGCAAGACCGCCTATTCGCGCGGGATCGACGTGCCGGCACTCGCCTTCCCCGTCGGCGTCATTCCGTCCTCGGCCAATATCGCCGGCTCGGGCAAGGCGCTCGCCTATGCCATTGCCCGTCAGGAAAGCGCCTTCAACCCGGCCGCCATCTCGCCGGCGGACGCACGCGGGCTCCTGCAGCTTCTGCCCTCGACCGCGCGCGGCGTTGCCGCCCGCCACGGCCTTGCCTATTCTCCGGAGAAGCTCACACGCGATCCGGGCTTCAACGCCACACTCGGCGCACATTATCTCGGCGAGCAGATCGACCGCTTCGACGGCTCCTATGTGCTGACCTTCATCGCCTACAATGCCGGCGCCAGCAAAGTGCCGGACTGGATTGCCCGCTATGGCGATCCGCGTGGCAAGTCGGTTGACGAGGTCGTCGACTGGATCGAGCGCATCCCCTTCCCCGAGACGCGCAATTACGTCATGCGGGTGATGGAGAACTATCAGGTCTACAAGAGCCGGCTGGGTCAGAAGACCGATATCGTCCACGATCTGCGCTTCGGGCGATAACGCGCCCCCTGCCCTTTGCGGGTGACCGATACGCGCGGCTCGGCTAGGCTCTGCTTCTATATCGAGAAGGAGAGCCGCATGGCCGAGGGAACAGATCGCTTCATCACCGTGCCGGACGGGCTTGCCCTGCATATGCGCATTCACGGCGACGACAATGCCGGCACGCCCGTCGTCTGCCTGCCGGGGCTGACGCGAAATCTGCTCGATTTCGAGGATATTGCGCGGATCCTGGCGGCAGCGCCCCATAATCGGCGCGTGATCGCCATCTCCTCGCGGGGACGCGGGCTCTCCGATCGCGATCCGCAGCCGGAGCGTTATACCATCCCGGTCGAGGCCGGCGATGTCGTGAACATGCTAGACCAGCTGGAAATCAGCCGTGCTGCGTTCATCGGCACATCGCGCGGGGGCCTCATCCTGCATGTTCTGGCGATGGCACAGCTCGACCGTATCGAGCGGCTGGTGCTCAACGATATCGGCCCGGTTCTGGAGGTCGAAGGCCTCAGACAGATCCAGGGTTATCTCGGGAGCCGAAGGGCGCCACAGAGCTTTGCCGATGCCGCCGATATCCTGAGGGCCACCCATGGCGCGGAGTTTCCGGCGCTCGGGACAGAGGACTGGACCGGCATGTCACGGGCGCTTTACCGGGAGATCGACGGCAAACTGGCGGCCGATTTCGACACGGCAATCGCCGAGCAGTTCCGGGCTGCCGACCTCAGCCAGCCGCTGCCAGACCTCTGGGCGCAATTCGCGCTGCTTGCAGACAAACCGGTGATGGTGGTGCGAGGAGAGCATTCGCGGCTTCTTTCGCCGGAAACGGTGACCGAGATGGCGCGGCGACATGCGGGATGCGTGGCGGTGGAGGCCAGGGGCCAGGGGCATGCGCCGCTCCTGCATCTTAATGGCCTTGCCGAAAGCCTCGGGCGCTTCCTTGCGATCTGAGACGCGGCGGAGCCTTCTGCCGCAAATGCGAGCTCATAAACGGAAAAAGCCCGGCGTGAAGCCGGGCTTTCCCTATCCGATCGAAAGATCGAATTAGAACGAGCGCGTCAGGCGAACGAAGCCAGACCAGCTTTCGCCACGGGCGTCGGTGTCGAAGTAATCGACAGTCGCCGAAGCCTTCAGACCCGAAGCAATGCTGTACTCAGCCAGAAGGCCTGCACCCCATGCGTCAGAACCGTTCTGAGCTTCCCAGTAGTTGACCGACGGGGTGATTTTCAGCTTTTCGGTTGCCTTAAAGCCATATGCAGCGCCGACGGTCCATTCCAGATCGCCAAGGCCGTCTACGCTTGCGACATAGGCGTTCGTGCCCGAAGAGTAAACGCCGTAAAGCTCGAAGGTGCCCGGACCAACGTCAGCAGCGATCTTTGCAGACACTGCGCCTTCTTTTGCGTCGAAGTCGTACAGACCCCAGACAGAGACGGTAGCTGCGCCGAGCGAAGCCGAAGCGTAGACCTCTGCGCCCAGATCACTAAAGCCTACATCCGTCAGCTCGTCTACGCCGAGACCGATGGTGAATGCATCAGAAGCGTAGGTGTAGGACACTGCGTCGAACTTGGCTGCACCGATGAATGCATCGTTTTCGCCGGCGATGCCGATGTCATCTGCGAAAGTCGTGAAGTAACCGGCCTTGAAGCCGCCGACGGTGATGTAAGCCTGGTCGAGCGATACATTGCCGCCAGACGTGCCCTGCAGACGGACGAACGAACCGATCGTGCCGACTTCAGAGTCGTTCTTGGCTTCGAAGTTCACGCGACCGCGGGTCGAGAAAGAGCCGGTGAAATCATCGACTCGCGTTGCTGTTGCGGCAGAGCTCCCAACAATGCGGTCCGAGTTCCAGGAGTACTGGAAGCGAACTTCACCCGAGATCTTCAGGCAGGTTTCGGTGCCGGGGATGTAGAAGTAGCCGGTGCCGAAGGCGTCGCAAACGCGAACGTATTCCATGGGCTCGGGCTCAGCAGCGACGATTGCGTCAGCAGCCTGAGCGCCGGAAACTACTGCGAGAGC
>JAPZUE010000109.1 GCA_027533385.1 Rhizobium sp.
CGTGTTGAAAGCTGGCCATTGAACGTTCCTCTCGTTGAAGGGAACGTCATGGTCAGGCAACAACAACAGCCTGCCTAGAACCTCAGATAATCATGCGAAACTAGCCGCGCACTCCCTCCCGCGAAGCGGGTTCGTGCATGACGGCGCAAAGCTGCCTTCCCGCCCGTCATTGCCTCACTCCTCATTGAGGATTTCGAGCGCCACATCCCCATCAAGCACTTGTTGCTCGAACAAGGCCGCCGTCAGCCGATCAAGCCGCTCCCGGTTTCCATTGAGCACATCCATCGCCTTCGCCAAAGCCTTCTCCAACCGCGCATGCACCCGAGCGGCCAGATCCGGATGCGCATCGAGCACCCGTGTCGAGTCCTTATCCTCACGATAGAGAAGCGGCTGCACCACCCCAAAACCAAGGCTGCGCTCCATTGCCAGTGCAAGCCTCGTCGCGCGGGCGAGGTCGCTCTCTCCTGCCCCTGCCGAACCAACTGAGACCGAACGGAAGACAATCTGCTCGGCCGCCCGCCCGGCTAGTAGCATCGCGAGTAGGTCTTCCCGATAGCCGAGCGTATCGCTGCCCGACCTATGCAGCGACAACAGATTGTACCCGCCTTCGGGCATGTCGATTGTGATGCCTTCGATCGGGCCGAGTTTGAGGGCATGATGAACGATCGCATGACCCGCCTCGTGAACGGCGAAGCGCCAGCGGAGATCATGGGGCAACGGCGGTCGATGCATCCGAATGCCATTCTCAAGGTCCTGATAGCGCATTGGACGCTTCTGCCGGCGAGCGAGCTGGCGGGCCTCGCGTACGATGCGCTCGACATCAGCCCCCGTAAGCCCCATCGCACGGGTCCCCAGACGCTTAAGAGCCGTCTGAACGTCGCTCTCACTTGGCCCGGTATTGCTCATGGCCTGATCCGTCATTGGCTTCCTCCTTTCATTGTCGTTTACTGGATTAGGCCGTCGCCGGTGTCCGAGGTCGGCTCAGCGATCTCGGGTTTCTCGTGATTTGGCGTCTGCACCTCGGCGACTAGAAGCTTGAGGTCTTCGCCGAGATGATGGCGGAAGATTTCGGCCAGCGTGGCGGTGTCAGGCCTCGGGATCTCGATGTGGGTTTCCAGGCGCCCGGAACGTTTCAGCGCCTCGTCGATCTGTTCCGGCCGGTTAGTTGCACCGACGACAATCAGGCCATCGCCCTTCACTGTACCATCAAGGAGCTCAAGCGCTTTATTGACGACACCATTCCAGTAGTCCGCGTATTCTCGCTCCGCCGGCTGGCGTTTTCCGATGCCATCGATCTCGTCGATGAAGAGGATCGCAGGTGCTAGGGCACGCGCCTCCGCAAAAGTCCGGGTCATACGATTGAGCACGTCGCTCAGATGCGCACCCTGCAACCAGGTCGACACCGAACTGACGATCAACGGCACCTGCAAACTATTGCAGAGCGCCCGCGCGAATGTCGTCTTGCCCGTCCCAGGCGGTCCGGAGAGAAGCAGCTTGGTGCTCATGTCAGACCAGGAGAGGATCGAGGCGCGGTAGTCATCGAGATCTGCTTTGAGATCGAGTGCCCAGCTCTTCGCCTTGCCATATCCTGGGAGCGTCTCGATCGAGAGGCTCGGCGGGCTCCCGTCTTCGCCCCAAGGCTCCGGCTGAATGACTTCCGCCCCGGACGGCTTGTCGCGTTTCCACCCGCCACTGCTGCTGTCTTGCCCCGAAGCAGACGTGTCATGGCTTGCTTGGCCAGGCTTTTGTTTTGACGTCTTGGAGCCAATCGAGGACCCGTCGCTCTCATCGTCGTCATTCTCCCCATCGCGCGCGGCGATGCGGTTGCGCTCAGTGAGGGAAGCAAGGATGGCAACGACCTCGGCCGCGCTGCGCCCCGGTCGGAAAGCCAGCACGACGTCGTCAATGGTCAGATAGTGAACGTCACAAGCATTTGTCCACCGATCGAGCGGTAACCTGCCGGTTGGACCGTAGACCGCTTCCAGCATCAGCACGAGGAAGGGGTAGTCCAGCCTTCCTCCGGTTAGATTGATATCGGCTGCGATGGCAATCTCATCCGGGACACCTTTTGCGTCTTCGCAGATCGCAACGACCGGATAGTCACGCCGCAACGCGTTGAGGAGTCGACGCTGCAGATTGCCGCCAGCCACGCGGCGCAAGAGGTGACCGAGCAGCAGAACGTAGGTTCTCCCTGGGCCTTCGTCTCCGGCGATCGTCATGTCGTCATAGACATACTCACCATCTAGTCCCTTGAGATCGCCGCCGGGTACAAAGCCAGGGACTTCGATCAGCCGTCGGATGGCGGGTTCGAAGCCGATGATCGGCGCATGCATGGCGATCACCGGAGCCGGCATCGCCGCCCCGCGTGTTACGGCAGCCAGGGTCATACGGGCTCTCTCGATCGTCCTCGCAAGGACGATTGCAGCAGTGATGTTGCTGACGAGCGGAGCTTTGCCTGCCTGACCGATGAGGCTCAGGGCATAAACGCTGCTTGCATGATCAGCGTCAGACAGGCGCTCAGTTTTGGAACCGGACTTCCGCCGAGATCCCGACCGCAGACCTGCGGGTACAGATGCGCCTTCGAACGAGCCAGCCGTTGGCTGCAGATAGTCGCCGAAGTGCCGCCGCACCCATGCCAAGTCCTTGTCCCGATCGCCGGTGAGGTAGGATGTGTCAAACACAGGCATGTAGCGCCGGACCACGTGACCGCCGATCTCGATGGCCTTGACGTCGAGCAAACCGTTGCGCAGCGCATTGCGCCTCGCTTCGCGCCGGGCAAGCTGTTCGAGGCGGTGAACAAACAAACGGGCGATCTTACTCATCAGTCTTGCCCTCCTCGGTTTCGGCAATAATTGCCAAGTCGGACTCGGCTGGTGTCAGCGTCCGGAAGCCGCGTTTCCTGAGACTGCCCGGTTCCGGCCGCAGACGCTCGCGAACCCTGCGACGCTGGCCCTGCATTTCAGCGTTGCGGCTGCGCTTGGCGAGCCAGTCCATGACCACTTCGCAGGCTGGATCGCCCTGCTCGATATGGACCAGCAGGTGGTGCATCACGCGAGGCGGCACGCTGCCGGTCAGTCCCTCTTGTGTTCGCACGTGACCAAGAGCGAGGCCGATCACGACTGCAGGATCATCAGCGGGCGATTGATCGACGGGGGCTCTCCGGGTGCGGAGAAATGCGTCGTGGGGACGGTGGCAGTCGAGTGTAGTTGGCCGATTAGTCGAGGTGACCGCTTCGCAACGCATGTGCGGCAGCCCCTCCGGGTGGGTTTCGGATGACATGGGAACTCCTTGGCCGGACCACGTCGGGATCCAGCGCCAACAGGGAATGGGAATGGTGAGGCAAGCCACGGGCGCAAAGCCGTCGCGGCCTAAGCAAACTTAGATCATCGAACGGATCGGGTCAGTGCGCCGCAGGGCGCCTGGCGTAGCCGACGCGGAAGAAGACCGGACGCGGCTCGTCACCTTCGATGGTATCGCCCCGATAGAAGCGTTCTTCGTCCCAATGGTCGCGAGAGAGATCCCCGTCGAATGACCGAGCCGCCATGTCTTCTTCAAACGTCCGGCTCGGTCCGTTGAGGTTTATCCGAGGTGGCTTCGGCGCAATCACAGTAGCTTCAGCATCGGCTGCGGCTTCGACAAACCGCGCCTCAACTCCAATCGCCTTCCGCGCTTCGACCTCGAGAAGCTGCTGCACCCGGATGCCGAAGCGGCGGCGCAGTTCGGCCATGCAGGCCGCGGCACCATCGATTTCCAGGAGGTCATCGATTTCGGAGAGCGCCCAAATGCCGGTAGAGTGATCACTCGGACGGCTGGCCCCATCGACGATTGCGACTTCAACGGTATCGATCATCAGGCGCTTTTGCGTCTTGTACAGCCAGTCCGGCAACACCATCGCCGAAGCCATCATCTTCATCTTGAGTTCCTCGAGCCGGCTCGTGTCGCCATAGGAAGCGAGCGAGCGCTTGAGGTCGAGAATGTAGGCCGTGTGTCTGGCGCGGTTCACGACGATGAGGTCCGGCGTATAGCTGCCTTTTGCCGGTGACTCGCAATCGAGTTTGATACCGTCGAGGCTTGACCAATCATTGCCGGACACCGCTTCAAGCGCTGCTTTCACGAGCGGCAATTTAAGCGACTGCGTCAGCACCAGGACATTCGGGTTCGCTCTCGCCACCCGTTCGAATGCATATTCGAGAAGCTTTCCTTCCCTGAACGAGACCGCACGCACAAGAGAGGCGATGTTCACATAATGGCCGAGGATCTCGTCTTCCGCCGGCTCGCCATCCGTGATCGCTGTGATGGCGCGATCGATGAGTACATCGAGATCGGCCTCAACCTCGGCGAAGCGTACGAGGTGTGCATGCCTGCGCAGTACGGCAGGCTCGCGAATAGGCGCCGCGACGGCGTTACGGCCAAAACCGAACGGGCGCGGGCGGGAGCCCGAATGGCCAAAGCCGGTATCGGCGTTGCCCATGAGATTGGCGGTCGAACGGAGAACTTCCCCCTGAGGGGTCGAGGAGGTAAACGTGGTCATAGCCCGATTCCTTTCGCAAGAAGGCTGAGGGTCAGGCCCTTGTCGATGTTGGCGCATCGGCTCGGGCCGCTTGTTCCGGCCATCCGGAACACCTGCAACCTGGCAGGACCCGGGATCGGGCTCAAGGACCTTAAACTTAAAAATGAGAACGGAGCCGGTACAAGGTTAACGGCGGGCTCACGAACTCCCGCAAGACGCCCCTGCCCTTCCCCGAATCCAGGTGGCGTTGTTCGTTTCCAGCCGATCAGGCACCCAAACAAAAAAAGGGCCGACAAGCGGCCCCAAGGAAGGTTTGGGAGAAGGCGATGTTGCCGCCTTCCCGATCGCCACGCCGGTCACATCGACATCACAGGCGGGGCCACCTCATCGAGGTTTTCGTCTTCGACATCGGCCTCGTCCTTAAACTCGACACCGACCTCGATCAGTTCAGACGTGTCGAGCGGCGGAACCACTTCGAGCAACTGCCGGCCGTCGACATCGTCATTGCCGTCGACAGCGTCCGTAACGTCGGGGCCGGTCAGCTTTGCTTTCTTGTCCTTCGAGATTACCCAGGACAGGACCGGCACGGCTTCGGTCTCGAGCCACTTGCGCAAGTCGACCATTTTCGGCCACCGTTCCTTGTCGGACAGTCGCGTTAGCACGGCATCGACCCGCGCCCATTGGCTTCCATTCGGGAACATTACCAGGCTCATGTGCTCGGTCCTCGCCTCAGACGAGCCGACGAACTGCGTCAGATTGCGAAGTTCGTTGCGAGCGGTACCTGCCGACAGTATGAGTGCCTCCTGCAGCTTCTCCTTATAGAGCCGCTTGCCCTTCAAGGCCGCATCCATGATCCCGACGATCGCCTGAAGCCGGGCGAGGAACAGCTTCTGCCCCTCACGGGATTTGAGAGCAATCAGCGCCTGAAGTCCGCCGACACCGCCGATGTCATATGGATTGACGCGTGGCTTCTCCTGGCCGTCCGACAGGATAGCCTTGGCATCCGAGACCCGGACCTGACCGTGCTCTTCGGCATGGCTCAGCACCTCGCGGATTTTTTCCGGCTCCGCATGTGCGATGGTGAACAACACGGTCGAGCTCACGTTGAGATCGATCATCTCGTCGCGGAACGCCTCGAGGTTCCGCGAGACTGCAATGAAGCCGGTCGCCGTGCGCGCAGCGATCCCGCAACGGCTATGCACCCATTTCGAGAACGTTGGGCCCTCCAGTACGCCAGCGACTTCATTGAGAATGTCGCCGATCAGGAAGGTCTGCTCCGTCGAGCGGCGGCCAAGCTCGAAGATGCGCTCGGCTTTGTTCTCGAGCAGGGTCTGAAGCTGGGGATCGATCTTCAGCTTTTCATATGTGAGGGCGGGGGTGGTGGGGGCCTTGGGCTTAATCTTGGTGTTCATCTAAAACTCCGGTTACTCGCTACAATCATCCGACACACGAAGGCATCGGATGAAGCTATTATCGCCAATATCATCTAATACTGCAAATCGCACTCAAAATTGCTTCAAGCATAATCTGTGTAACAACGCCCAAAATCGTACCCAAATACCCCATAAATACTATTGAATGAATCTGACGTTAACCATACTGATCGATAGATCAGACAATTATGATTCAATATTTGGCGTCATTACATAAATCACTAAACAGAGGCAGGTACATTTTCGTAGCCAGGCTTGCGTCCTGCTCGCTCCGAAGGCCACCTCCTGTGGGTTCGCAGAACGCATTTTTTCGACGCAGAGGCTGCTCGAAGTATTTTCTCGATCATCCAAGGTAAAGCCGCCGAGGGTCGCGGCGACGGCTGGGACGGCTCACTTCCACCCTCACAAGTCATTGCGCGTCTGCTCAAAGTGCGCGCACGTCGAAACAAATTGCGCATTAGCGATTCCGAACGGTGGACATCCGATTCAGAACACCGGAACGGCGTTTACGCAAACGCCGTTTGCGCTGAGCCCGGCACTACGGCGCGCCTTGCCCTCTCTGACCGGTTCAGCCAGACCTCTCGAAGTAATCGATCTGTGGACACCAGCAGCATTTGCCGCCGGTCGCTCCCGTTATTCATCTGCGCTTAAACTCTCGCCGATACCCGTGCCGACTGACGTAGTCGTTTCGGGCAGGGTTCAGGAGTTCCTATGAGTAAACCAAGCAATGTTGCAGCAGACCGGGCCGAGACCCTGGAATCCGCGCTCAGAACCATCGAGGCGATCGGCCAAACCGCTCCGCTGGCGCTCATCGACATCGGCATTGCGCTTTCGGAAGTCTTTGACGACCTGCCATCATCACAGGTGCTGTCGTCCATCGCAGAACGGACCGGGATCGAGGGGGCCGTTATAGAGCGGGCCCTTTATGCCGGTTTTGCACTTGGGCCCCACCGCGCGAGCCTTGAGCGTTTGGGCGTATCTGCCGATGTGGTCGCCGCTCTCGCAGAGGCTGAAGAGCAGGACGTTGACCGCGGCGTGCAGGCGCTTCAAACCTATGACGGGATCTCTCTGGCCGACCTGCAGATCCTGATGAACTCGAGCGTCGAGCCACGCGCCTATCAAGCGCCGCACCATGCCCTGCTACGTTTCGATATGGCGAGCATGGAGGAGCTGGCAGTCGTGAAGACACGCAGCGGGTTTCGTATCTTCCGGGAGATGCTCGCCCGCACCATTCATTTGATCGACCGCCTCGAAGAGGTCGGCTTTGACCACGACGAATCCGAAGCCATGCGGAGGCAATTGCATATCGCCCGCGAGCACCTGGAGATAATGATCGGCAACCTAATTCTGCTGCCGCATCCGCTCGCCTCAAGCCCTAGCCACATGTTCCCGGCCTGGCCGCCCCTGGCGTCTCCGTGGAACCAGCTTCTTGATAATCTAGGGGAGCTCCATGATGTCAGTGAGAGCTCTATGCCTGACGTCGTCAAATTGCGCGCGATGATGCAACAGCTTCTGGGGTCGCCGCAGCAGCCTTGATCCTGCCGGTAGAACCAGAGCGCACAAGTCGTCTTGACCTGCAGACAAGGTATCCTGCCGCCATCTCACATCGAGACAAATTGCGCATCAGCGATTCCGAACTCTGGATATTCGATTCAGAACAGTGGAATGGCGTTTCCGCAAACGCCGTTTGTACTGATCAAGGTATCTCGACCTATCGCACATTGCCCGCAACCTGTCTCAAATTGCGCATTCCTGATTCAGAGTTGAGGATTTCCGATTCATAAACCGGGATTTTCGATTCAGCGGCGTCCGAGGTTGTTGCACTGGTTCCGGTCTGCCATGCAGGCGACGTATCGGAGTGAGGGACTGCATGGCACGCAAATCGCAGGATATCCGCAATCGCGAACAACGCGAGCGTCAGCAGCGACTGCGCGATGCCGATCGCAAGGCAAGGCGGCCAAACCGCGACGATGTCGCCCGCACTGCCCTCTTCATGATCGTCTCGGCAATGGCGGCACGCCGGGCAGAGGCAGAACTCGACGAGTTGCAGGATCGTGTCGTCGCGCTTCTGGTTCGCCAGGGCTTCGATGAGCGAGCATCGGATGCTGTATTCGATGAGCTTGTCGCCAAATACCGAACGGGTGAGTGGCCTTTTCGTCGGAAGCTGCACCTTGACGGGGCAGACGGTGCCGAGCTTGAGGATTGATCAGGTTTCTCCCCTGCCCCTGATCGGTGTCTGACAGATGCGCTATCGCGCATCGCCTGTCACAAACCCCGTTTGCAAGATCTGACACATTCCCCCCGTTACTTCACCAAACGGCGTTTGATTCTGAATCGGATTTCCAGAGAGGGGAGCGCGCACGCAGAAGCAGGATCTCGAATGTTAAAATTTGAAGGAAGCGATCTGGGTTTCGTTCAACATGATCGAGTTAAGTCAGCCAAAAGGTTAATGCCATCATTGACCAACATCGGTGCGCTGGCGATAAACGCGCCAGCTACGGTAAGCGCCGTAGCCGGAATGCGCCTCAATGGAACCCACTTGCAAGGGTGAAGTTGAGTAAATGAGATAGATGATCGACACCGTCTGGGACAGACCCTGCAAGAAGAACTCCCGGCGCCACTCCTCAACCCGTAATGAGGTAGCGGTGAACCTTTGGCAAGTATGTGCGCAGCCGCGGTATCGGGCAACGACCGGCAGCAATCTAAATTGAGAGATCGAAGCAGCCTGCATCACCTGACTCCGTGTGGTGAGCTTTTTAGCAGGTACAACAAGGTCGGATCGAGGGGCGAGCGGACGCCTGAGGGATCCTAAGTGGCAAGCGCATTCCTTCAAATCCACTCAGGACCCGAAGGACAGTACCGTGCATACACCGTTTCCAAACATCCATTCCCTCAGAAAGCCTCAACCACGCATCCTCCACGAAGTTGTCAACGATACACTCGACCGGCTCTATTCCGGCCCATGTGTCGTTGCTGCGATGATCGTGTCCCGGCGAGTGGTGTAGCTTCGGCAATCGCCGTGCCTTCCGGACAGAGCCGGGAATTGGTCAGCTTGCGGCTGGCAGGCTGATGAGCGGATCATCGCTCATTGCTGCTATGGTCTCAAGTGTCATGTAGCGGGATCGCTGAACGGCCCACTCGTCATTCTGCTCAAGCAGCAATGCACCGACGAGCCTCACGATGGCATCGTCGTTGGGGAAGATGCCGACAACTTCTGTGCGTCGCTTGATCTCGCCGTTGAGACGTTCGATCGGGTTTGTCGAATGAAGCTTAGCCCAGTGCTGCCTGGGAAAGGTCATGTAGGCGAGCACGTCCTGCTCGGCACTATCCATCAGCGTGGCGAGTTTCGGCACCTTCGGCCTGATCTGGTCGGCGACGTTACGCCATTGGGTGGTTGCCGCCTCCGGGGTGTCCTGGGCAAAGGCAGTGGCGATGAAGGCGGAGACGACACGCCGTCCGCTCTTGCCGGCATGGGCCAAGGCATTGCGCATGAAGTGAACCCTGCACCTCTGCCAGGTGGCCGAGAGCACCTTCGACACTGCTGCCTTGATGCCTTCATGCGCATCGGAGACGACGAGCTTGACGCCGCGCAGGCCTCGTCTGGTCAGCTTGCGTAGGAACTCGGTCCAGATCGCTTCTGCTTCTGACGTGCCAATCTCCATTCCAAGCACCTCGCGTCGACCGTCGGTGTTGACGCCCACCGCGATGATGACCGCGACCGAGACGATGCGCCCTCCGCGCCGGACCTTCAGGTAGGTGGCATCGATCCAGAGATAGGGCCATTCACCCTCGATGGGCCGGTCGAGGAAAGCCTTCACCTTCTCATCGATCTCTTCGCAGAGCCGCGATACCTGGCTCTTGGAGATGCCGCTCATGCCCATGGCCTTGACGAGATCATCGACGGATCGGGTCGAGACGCCCTGAATATAGGCCTCTTGGATCACCGCCGTCAGAGCCTTCTCGACCATTCGGCGCGGTTCCAGGAAACTCGGGAAGTAGCTGCCTGTGCGAAGCTTGGGAATCCGCAGCTCCACGGTTCCTGCACGCGTCTCCCAGTCCCGGTCACGGTAGCCATTGCGCTGGGCAAGACGGAAGCCGTTCTTCTCGCCATAGCCTGCGCCGGTCTTTGAGCTCACTTCCAGCGCCATCAGCTTCTCGGCAGCAAAGCCGATCATCTCGCGCAACAAATCGGCGTCGGCGCTCTTCTCAACGAGTGAGCGCAGGTTCATCATGTCGTCGGTCATCGGTGGTGTCCCTCAGGTTGGCTCTAAGCAACCCGACCCTACCGGAAAACACTGGTGACCACCGCTACGCCGCCCGCTCCCTACAGCACATTGGAGGGCGCGCTCGCGAGCGGCTTCGCTATCACCCAGCTACACCACTCGCCGGGACACGATC
>JAPZUE010000011.1 GCA_027533385.1 Rhizobium sp.
ACGCATAACACACGCCTAAGAGCGTCACCATAACCCGCAAGCAGCGCGTGCTTTTGGGCCGCTCCATAGATCTCGTCCCATGCAATGCCAACCATCAGGTCGGTCTCGGCCGCACCGAGGAACCCCTGCTGCACGACGTCGGGGGTTGTTGGTATGCGCGAACTCAGCCCCGGGGCAGCCAGCCGAGGCCGGACTGTGATCGACGATCTTTGAAGCCTTCGGATATACTGCATGATCGCGATGCTGCCGGCGAGCATTTGCAGCTGTGCTCGCCGACCTATGGCGAAGATTTCTTCTTCGCGATCCTCCAACGATGCGGCTATGCCGGCTCCGGCGCAGCCAGTGCCATCTTCCGCATCGCGACGCTGCAACGATATTTCAGGCCGGGCGGGCTTATCCGTTGACCGGATTAACGTGTGAAGACACCCGAGAGTAACGGCAGCAACGAAAACGGGCGATCTCGCGGTCTCATGCTAGTCATGCCAAAGCCTTGCTGTTGGCGACCGCTAGACTTTAAATCTGGCCACGTCTGCGTTCATCGTTTTCGCATCCGGCGCTCGCTCTTCCCCTCCAAATGGCCAGTGTTCGTCACAACCACGGCATTGACAAGCGTAATCAGTGAGTATGTGCGAGACCAGAAAGGCTGCGTTGACACGGCCAACAAACCGGTTGACATCCACGTTGGATCGTTCCATAAGAATTGGAACGATCCAAATTGAATCCATGAGATTGTGAGAGGATGCAGATGCGGTGGGCCCTTGTCGGAGCCAGCACGATTGCGCGCCAGTATATGGTCTCAGCCATCCGGGCCCAGCATGGCGAGATCTTGCATGTCTTGAGTGGATCGGCCGAGCGCGCCCGGGCCTTTGCTGATGAGCACCAGATCCCACGATCCGGCACCGACCTGGACGAGCTTCTGGCTGACCCCAAAGTTGACGCGGTCTACATCTCGACGACCAATGAAAAGCATTTGCCGCAGGCCCTGGCAGCCGTGCGGGCAGGAAAGCACGTGCTCTGCGAGAAGCCTCTGGCGCTGACGCTGCAGGATGCCACTGCCATGGTGCGCGCGGCTGACGAAGCGGGGCGCGTCTTCGCCACAAATCACCATCTGCGTTGCTCCGGAAGCCATCGTGCCGTCCGTGCGCTGATCAACTCGGGCCGCATCGGTCGCGTCTTGTCACTGCGCCTCCATCATGCCGTCTTCCTTCCACCGCACCTTCAGGGGTGGCGGATCAATGCGCCGGATGCCGGTGGCGGCGTCATACCTGACATCACCGTTCACGATGCCGATGTCGCCCGCTTTCTGCTGGGTGAAGACCCGGTTTCGGTCGTGGCACAGATGACGAGTTCCGGTCTCGGCAATGGCGTCGAGGACTCAGCCATGTCCATTTGGTCGATGCCATCAGGCGCCATGGTCATGAGCCACGAGAGCTTTACCCATCCCTTCGCCGGCTCGGGCCTTGAGGTCCACGGTACGGACGGATCGATTTTCGCCCGGGATGTCATGACGCAGAATCCGATCGGTTCGATTGAGCTGGTCACCGCTTCCGGACGCGAGGTGATCGGCTTTGACCACTATGATCTTTACGCAGAGGGCGTTCGGCGTTTCCAGGCCGCCGTGGCCGGTGATGGTGAGCCGGCAGCAACCGGTTTCGATGGCGTCAAGTCGCTCGCAGTGGCGCTTGCCGTGCGTGATGCTGCCGCGCGCGGGGTTCGGGTCGACGTGAATTACGGAGGTCTCCGTTGAGCAAACTCGTTGCCCCCGCCGAGGCGGTCTCGCGCATTCCGGATGGTGCAGTCGTCACTGTGTCGTCGTCATCGGCGCTCGGCTGTCCGGATTTTGTCCTCGCGGCACTCGGCCAGCGCTTTGAGACGGAAGGCCATCCGCGCAATCTCACCATGCTGCATCCGATCGCCGCCGGCGACATGTATGGCGTCAAGGGCATCGACCATATCGCCAAGGACGGTCTGATCAGCCGGGTGCTTGCCGGCTCCTATCCGTCCGGCCCGTCGAACCTGCCGATGCCCGAGATCTGGAAAATGGTCGTGGAAGACAGGGTCGAGGCCTATAACGTGCCCTCCGGCATCATGTTCGACATGCACCGCGAAGCGGCGGCTCGACGTCCCGGCGTGCTGACGCGGATCGGCCTCGACACCTTCGTCGATCCAATCCGCGAGGGCTGCGCGATGAATGCCAGCGCTTCTGCTCACCCGATCGTCAGCCGCATCGAATTCGCCGGTGAAACCTGGCTGCACTTTCCGAACATCTATCCGGATGTCTGCATTCTGAGAGCCACAACAGCCGACGAGCGTGGCAATCTCACCTATGAGCACGAGGGCGCCTATCTCGGCGGCCTCGAACAGGCGATCGCGACGCGCAACAATAGTGGCCTCGTCATTGCCCAGGTGAGCCGCATGACGGCATCAGGCAGTCTGCGTCCGCATGACGTGCGTGTGCCGGGCCATCTCATCGATCTCGTTGTCCTTGATCCCGAGCAGAAACAGACCTGCGAGACGCCATACGATCCGGCGATCTCCGGCCAGATCATGCAGCCCTGGTCGAGCTTCAAGCTGGCCGAACATGGCGTTGAGAAGGTGATCGCCAGGCGCGCAGCGCTCGAGCTGAAAGCCGGCATGACGGCGAATCTTGGCTTCGGCATCAGCGCGCAGGTGCCGCGCATCCTGCTGGAGGAGGGGCACCCGGAAGCGGTCACCTGGGCGATCGAACAGGGCGCCGTTGGTGGCATGCCGCTCACCGATTTCGCCTTCGGCTGTGCCTCGAATGCCGACGCCTTCGTGCCGTCACCGCAACAATTCATCTATTTCCAGGGCGGCGGTTTCGATGTGTCCTTCCTCTCCTTCCTTGAGGTGGACGTCGAGGGCAATGTCAACGTCTCCAAGCTCGGCAAGAAACCCTATCTGACAGCCGGCTGCGGCGGCTTCGTCGATATCACCGCCCATGCCAAGAAGATCGTTTTCTCCGGCTGGTTCGAGGCCGGTGCGGCAGTCGAACTGACGAATGACGGCATCCATGTCCGCAGTCCCGGCAAGTTCACCAAGATGGTCGACAAGGTCGAGCATGTGACGTTCTCGGGGAAAAGAGCTCGGGAGCAAGGGCAGGATGTGCTCTACATCACCGAGCGTTGTGTGATGCGGCTGACGGAGAGTGGCCTTGTCGCGACCGAAATCATGCCGGGCATCGTTGCCGAGCGGGACATCGTCGCTGCCTCGCAAGGGCGGGTGAAGGTAGCGCCGGATGCGCGCGTCATCTCGACATCGCTTCTGTCTAAGGAACCGATGGGGTGGACGCCATGAGCGCCGTTCACCTCCTCATCGCCGAAGGCATTGCCGAGATCCGGCTGGACAATCCGGCGAAACTCAACGCCTTCACGGTCGAGATGCTGGAGCAACTCTCCGCTCATCTTGACCGGCTGGAGCGCATGGCTGACGTTCGCTGCGTCATCGTCACGGCGGAAGGCGAGCGCGCCTTCTGTGCCGGGGCCGATATCAATGCCTGGGGTGATCTGACGCCTGCCCAATTTGGCCGCCACTGGGTGCGCGATGGGCACCGGATCTTTGATCGCCTGGCGCGGCTGTCGAAACCCGTGATTGCGGCCATGGCAGGCCATGCCTTTGGCGGCGGTCTGGAGTTGGCTGCCGCCTGCGATGTCAGGGTCATGGCACCATCAGCCACGATCGCGCTTCCGGAAGCCCATGTTGGCATCGTGCCTGGCTGGTCGGGCACGCAGCGCCTGGCGCGGCTGCTGCCGGAGCCGATTCTGAAGGAGATGGCCGTGTTCGGACGACGGATCTCCGCCGAGCGCGCCCATGCTTTTGGCTTCGTGGCAGAGATCTCGGCCACCCCGGTCGAGACGGCCATAAGCCTCGCCCAGTCGGTTCTTGGCCTGTCGCCGCGCGCCGTCGAAGTGGCGAAATTCATGATCCATGCGGGCCGAGGCGAAGATCGCGATGCCATGATCGAAGCGTTGGGCAGCGCCGCAATTGCCGCCAGTGCCGATCGCGACGAAGGTGTCGCCGCCTTCAGGGCGAAACGCAAACCCGCATTTTCGGGAGAATGACATGAACGATATGACCATGACCTCAGCCGTCTCGCATCCGCTGCCAAAGGCGCCTTTCGCAGGGCGGCACTTGATCGACGGCATCTGGCAGGACAGTGCCGATGGTGCGACCTTCGACAGGGTGTCGCCCTCCCATGGCATCGTCGTCAGCCGCTCCGCACGGGGTGGCGCGGCGGAGACGGAAGCTGCGATTGCCGCCGCCCGGCGGGCCTTCGACCTGGGCCCATGGAGCCGTGCGACCGGCAAGGAGCGCTCGATGTTCCTGCTCAAAGTCGCCGATCTCATCGGGGCCAATGTCGAGCGCATGGCGCTTCTCGAAACGCTGGAAAGCGGCAAGCCGATTTCCCAGGCCCGGGGCGAAGTTTCCGGCGCCGCCGACCTCTGGCGCTATGCGGCAGCGCTTGCTCGCACGCTGCATGGCGACAGCCACAATTCGCTTGGCGAGGACATGCTGGCCGTGGTGTTGAAGCAGCCGATCGGCGTCGTCTCCATCATCACGCCCTGGAATTTCCCCTTCTGGATCCTCAGTCAGAAGCTGCCCTTTGCGCTCGCCGCCGGCTGCACCTGCGTCATCAAGCCTTCGGAAATGACCCCCTCGACGACAGTGATGCTGGGCGAACTGCTGATCGAGGCGGGATTGCCCGCCGGTGTGGTCAACATCGTCCTCGGTTTCGGCCAGCCGGTCGGCGCGCTGATGGCGGAACATCCCCATGTCGATATGGTGAGCTTCACCGGCTCAACCGCCGTCGGCAAGGCGATCAGTGCGGCGGCGTCCAAGACGCTGAAGAAGGTCGCGCTCGAACTGGGTGGCAAGAACCCGCAGGTCGTCTTCCCCGACGCCGATCTCGACGCAGCCGCCGATGCGATCACCTTCGGCGTCTATTTCAATGCCGGCGAATGCTGCAATTCCGGCAGCCGCATCATCGTGCATGAGGACATCGCGGACGCCCTGGTCGAAAAGGTCGTGACGCTCTCCCGCAAGGTCGCCTTTGGCGATCCGCTCAATCCCGAGACCCAGGTTGGCGCCATCATCTCTGAGGCCCATCAGCAGAAGATTGCCGCCTATGTGCGCGATGCGGTCGCCTCAGGCGCGAAGCTTGCCCTCGGCGGTCAAGCCGTCCGCCATCCGGGCCTGCCCGGCGATTTTTTCGCGCCGACGGTAGTCACGAATGTCCGACCGGATATGGCGATTGCCCGGGAGGAAGTCTTTGGCCCGGTGCTTGCAGTCCTCACCTTCAAGACGCTGGAAGAGGCCATCTCCCTCGTCAATGACGCGTCCTACGGCCTGTCGGCCGGCGTCTGGAGCGAGAACGTCCACACTTGCCTGGCCTTCGCCCGCCGCGCGGAAGCCGGCACCGTCTGGACCAATACCTGGATGGACGGCTTCCCGGAGGTCGCCTTTGGCGGCTTCAAGCAGAGCGGCCAGGGCCGCGAGAATGGCCGCTACGGCCTCGATGAATTCCTGGAGATCAAATCCGTCGTGATGCGCATCGGCAAGACCAGGCCGAACTGGGTACGCGACTGACTTCCGGAACGATTGAAAGCAACGCATCAAACAGGAGGAATAACATGCGTAGCCTTTTCAAGACCATGCTGATTACCGGTACCATGCTGGCGGGCACCGCCGGCATCTCTCATGCCACCGATGTCGAGGTGCTCCACTGGTGGACCTCGGGCGGTGAAGCCGCAGCTCTCAACGTTCTGAAGGAGGATCTGAACGCCAAGGGCATCGGCTGGGTCGATATGCCGGTTGCCGGTGGCGGCGGGGAGGCCGCCATGACCGCACTGCGCGCCCGCGTCACCGCAGGCGACCCGCCTACGGCCGTCCAGATGCTTGGCTTCGACATTCTCGACTGGGCGGAGCAGGGCGCGCTTGGCAATCTCGACGAAGTTGCAGCTGCCGAAGGCTGGGACAAAGTCGTTCCGGAAGCGCTGCAGAAGTTTTCGAAGTATGACGGTCGCTGGATAGCAGCGCCCGTCAACGTCCACTCGACCAACTGGGTCTGGATCAACAAGGCAGCGCTGGATGCAGCCGGTGGCAAGGCACCCGAGAGCTGGGACGAGCTCGTCGCCGTTCTCGACAAGATGAAGGCAAACGGCATCACGCCGCTCGCCCATGGTGGCCAGCCCTGGCAGGATGCGACCGTTTTTGATGGCGTCGTTCTGTCCAAGGGTAACGACTTCTACAAGAAGGCCTTCATCGACCTCGACGAAGCAACGCTTACCGGTCCCGATATGGCCGATGCCTTTGATCGCCTGATCAAGCTGCGCAGCTATGCCGACGACAACTTCTCTGGCCGCGACTGGAACCTGGCCTCGGCCATGGTCATCGAAGGCAAGGCCGGCATGCAGATGATGGGTGACTGGGCCAAGGGCGAATTCCTGAAGGCCGGCAAGAAGCCGGGCGAAGACTTCGTCTGCATCCGCTTCCCCGGAACGCAAGGATCCGTGACGTTCAACTCGGACCAGTTCGCGATGTTCAACGTTTCGGGCGATGACAAGGTCAAGGCGCAGATGGCCATGGCCTCAGCCATCGAAAGCCCGAAATTCCAGTCGGCCTTCAACGTCGTCAAGGGATCGGTTCCGGCCCGCACCGACGTGCCGGATACGGACTTCGACGATTGCGGCAAGAAGGGCATGAAGGACCTCGCAGAGGCAAGTTCTGCCGGTTCGCTCTTCGGATCCATGGCCCATGGCCATGCAGCACCTGCTGCCGTGAAGAACGCCGTCTATGACGTCGTGACCAAGGCCTTCAACGGTGGCTTCAAGGATGGTGCCGAGGCCGCCAAGGCGCTCGGCGAAGCCGTCGCCGCTGCCAAGTAACCTCCCGTCGCGAGCGGCCTCCTCGTCGCTCGCGACCCCTCCGACGCCGTCTGCCAGGTGAGAGGCGGCGTCGGTCTATCCAGACCGTACCAGGAGAAACCTCATGACAAGCTCGCCTCGGGCTGACTTGCGCACGCGCATACAGGATTGGCTGCCGAAGGTGGTGCTGGCACCCTCCTTTGCCGTCACCCTCCTGTTTGTCTACGGCTTCATCCTGTTCACCATCTTCCTGTCCTTCACCGGTTCGAAGATGCTCCCGCTCTACAATTTCGTGGGCTTTGCGAATTATAGCCGGCTATGGGCCCAGGAGAACTGGCATATCGCGATTTCCAATATCGCGATCTTTGCCAGCCTCTACATCGTAATCTGCACGGCACTCGGCCTGATGCTGGCGATCTTCCTCGACCAGAAGATCAGGGGCGAGGGACTGCTGCGCCCGATCTATCTCTATCCGATGGCGCTGTCTTTCATCGTCACGGGCACGGCCTGGAAGTGGTTCCTTGATCCCGGCATTGGTCTGGAGCGCATCATGCGGCTTTGGGGCTGGGAGAGCTTTTCCTTCACCTGGATCAAGGACAACGACATGGCTGTTTACACCATCGTCATTGCGGCGGTCTGGCAGACCAGCGGCTTCGTCATGGCCATGTTCTTGGCCGGCCTGCGCGGCATCGACAACGAGATTCTGAAGGCCGCCCAGATCGATGGCGCCTCAAGCTTCCAGCTTTACCGTCGGATCGTCATCCCGATGCTGCGCCCAGCCTTTCTCTCGGCCTTCGTCATCCTCAGCCATCTCGCGATCAAGTCCTATGACCTTGTCATCGCGCTGACCGGCGGTGGTCCGGGCCGCGCGACCGAAATGCCGGCCACCTTCATGTATTCCTACACCTTCACCCGCAACCAGATGGGCGTCGGCTCCGCCTCTGCCGTGACCATGCTGATGACCATCGCGGCCATCATGGTTCCCTATCTCTATGCCGAACTGAAGGAGAAGAACTGATGTCTGCTGTCAGTCAGGATACCGCCGTCAGGACCGGTCGCGTCACCCGCGCCTTCATCTATCTGGTGCTTCTTCTCTTCGCGCTCTTCTACCTGCTGCCGCTCTATGTGATGGGTATCAACTCGCTGAAGCCGCTGCCGGAAATCACCGGCGGCAACATGATGGCGCTGCCGCAAACCTGGACGCTGGACGCCTGGCGCTCCGCCTGGTCGACCGCCCAGATCGGCGTGTCGCCGACCGGTCTGAAGCCGTATCTCCTGAACTCGATCCTGATGGTCGTGCCCGCCGTTGCCATCTCGACGATCCTCGGCGCACTCAACGGCTATGTGCTGACCAAATGGCGCTTCCGTGGCGACACCATCGTCTTCGGTCTGATGCTGTTCTCCTGCTTCATCCCGTTCCAGATCGTGCTGATCCCGATGGCGCTGGTTCTCGGCAAGCTCGGGCTCGCCGGCTCGGTTCCGGGGCTGGTGCTGGTGCATGTGGTCTACGGTATCGGCTTTACCACGCTCTACTACCGCAACTACTACGCCACCTTCCCGACCGAGCTGGTCAAGGCGGCACAGATCGACGGCGCCGGTTTCTTCCGCATCTTCTGGCGCATCCTGCTGCCGGTCTCCGGCCCGATCACCGTCGTCTCCGTCATCTGGCAGTTCACCAATATCTGGAATGACTTCCTGTTCGGTGTCTCCTTCGGCGGCACGAGCCAGCCGATGACGGCGGCGCTCAACAACCTCGTTCAGTCCTCCACGGGCGTGAAGGAATACAATGTCCACTTTGCGGGCGCGATCCTGGCCGCGCTTCCCACTCTACTCGTCTATATCGTCGCGGGCCGATACTTCGTGCGCGGCCTGATGGCGGGTTCGGTGAAAGGATAGCCGGGAGACCGTCGGACGGAGGCAACCGCCCGACGGTCGTGTTCAACCCAAGCCCCCCCTTTGCGAAGCGGAACCGGGCGAACGACAGGAAGGAATACGAGAATGAGGTTTTTGTCCATAACCGCACTTCTGCTTTCTACTGCAGGCTCCGTAGCCGCCGAGCCCTCGGTTGAGGTCATGCATTTCTGGACGTCCGGCGGTGAGGCGGCGGCGCTGGGTGTCGTGCGCGACAAAGTGGTTTCCGAAGGTGTCTCCTGGGCCGACGCACCGGTGGCCGGTGGTGGCGGCGATCAGGCCAAGACCGTTCTCCAGGCGCGCATCGCCTCCGGAAATCCGCCCGCCGCAATGCTGATGCTGGGTCAAAACATCATCGACTGGGCAAAGGAAGACATGCTCGGCAATGTCGACGCGTTGGCCAAAACGCAGGGCTGGGATGCCGCCCTGCCCGAGGCGGTCAAGCAGTTCACCAAGGTCGACGGTCACTATGTCAGCGTTCCGACGAATGTTCACCGAACCGACATGATCTGGGCCTCGAAAGCCGCCTTCGATCGGATCGGCGCGGCCTATCCGACCAGTTGGGAGGAGCTGAACGCTCTTGCGCCCAAATTTCTGGAAGCCGGCATCATCCCGCTCGCCCATGGTGGCCAGGCCTGGCAGGAAGCCTACATGTTCGAGGCCGTGGCACTTGGCGTCGGCGGGGCGGACTTTTACCGCAAAGCACTGATCGAGCTCGATGATGCTACACTCCGAGGTCCGGAGATGGTCGCGGTTTTTGCCCAGATGGCAAACCTTCGCGGCATGGTGGACGCAAATTTCTCCGGCCGTGACTGGAATCTCGCTTCCGCCATGGTCATCAAGGGCGAAGCGGCGATGCAGATCATGGGTGACTGGGCCAAGGGAGAGTTCACCAATGCCGGCAAGCTGCCTGGGGATGACTATGCCTGCATCCCCGTACCGAAAGCCAAGGGGGACGGGTTCGTCTATCTCGTCAATTCGCTCTCGCTCTTCACCCAGACCGAACCGGATCTGATCAGGGGACAGGAAGTCCTGGCGACCGCAATCATGGACCCTGCCGTTCAGATCGCCTTTAACCAGGCTAAGGGAGCGATACCGGCCCGAACCGATATTGATCTGTCGGCCATGGATGCCTGCGCCCAGGCAACCTCGGCCTCTCTCGCCAAGAATGACGGTGCGGGCACGGCGGTTCCCACCTTCGCCGGTACACATGCGGCCAACGCAACCGTCGCTGCAGCAGCGACAGATACCATCACCAAGTTCTTCAACTCAAAGATGACTGCCGAAGAGGGTGCCGCCGCCCTTGCCGACGCCATCGCCGCCGCACTTTGACGGAGACCCTCGGGGTCACCCCCCGAGGGCATCACGACAGGAGACCAAAATGGCCTTTCTCGATATCCGAAACGTCACCAAGTCCTACGGACAGCTCGAAGTCCTGCATCGCGTGGACATTTCCGTCGAGGAAGGCGAATTCCTTGTGCTCGTCGGCCCCTCCGGCTGCGGCAAGTCGACCCTGCTCGGCATGATCGCCGGGCTGGAGGGCATCTCCTCCGGCGAGATCGCGATCAAGGACCGCGTCATCAACGGGGTCCATCCGTCCAAGCGCAACATTGCCATGGTCTTCCAGTCCTACGCGCTCTACCCGAACATGACCGTCGGGCAGAACATCACTTTCGGCCTCGAGATGCATGGCGTACCGAAGCCGGAGCGTGACAAGGCATTGCTCGACGTCGCCAAGCTGCTGCAGATCGATCATCTCACCGACCGCAAGCCGGGCCAGCTGTCCGGCGGCCAGCGCCAGCGCGTTGCCATGGGCCGTGCGCTGGTGCGCGATCCCGACGTTTTCCTCTTCGATGAGCCGCTTTCCAACCTCGATGCCAAGCTCCGCGTCGACATGCGCACTGAGATTAAGAAGCTGCATGCCAAGCTCAAGCGCACCATCGTCTATGTCACCCACGATCAGATCGAGGCGATGACGCTATCCACCCGGATCGCCGTCATGAACAAGGGTTACATCCAGCAGCTCGGCACGCCGAAGGAAATCTACGACACGCCGGCCAATGTCTTCGTCGCAACCTTCATGGGAAGCCCGGCGATGAATGTCGTGCCGGCCCGGATCGTCGTTCGCGATGGTACGCCCCATGCCGAAGTCATACTGGGGGATGGGGCGACGAGCCTGCTCGCCTTCAGCCAACCGAGCCTTGCCGGCTGGGACGGACGGGAGATCCTGCTCGGGATCCGCCCGGAGGCGATCACCGATCCTGATGGTGCCGACCGCAAGTCGCAGAACATCGTCGGCCTGAAAAACCGGGTGATCGTCACCGAGCCCGCAGGCTCCGACACCTTCGTCACTATGAGCCTTGGGGGCAAGGACGTGATCGCCCGCATGCGGGCCGACGTCGATATATCAGGCGGTGACGACTTCGAATTCGCGGTCAACATGGAAAAGGCCGTGGCCTTCGACCCCAAGACGGAAGAACGCATCCGGCCATGAGCGACGCAGACGTCATCATCATCGGTTCCGGCATGGGGGGCGCAACGCTCGCGGCTCGGCTTGCGCCAACAGGTCGACGCATCCTGATCGTCGAGAAGGGCGAAAGGCTCAAGCCTTCCTCTGCCGATCGGGACGCGGATGCCATTTTCGGCAAGGCGCATTTCAGGCCGAAGGAAGAATGGCTGGACGGCGACGGTCAGCCCTTCAACCCCGGCAACTACTACAATGTCGGCGGCAATTCGAAATTCTACGGCGCTGTGCTGCTGCGCTATCGCCGCGAGGATTTTTCGCCCCTGCACCACATGGGCGGAACGACGCCCGGCTGGCCGATCGGTTACGACAGTCTGGAGCCGTGGTATCAGCAGGCCGAACACCTGTTCGAGGTCCGGGGAACACTGGGCGAGGATCCGACCGAGCCGCCGCATTCTGGAACCTATGATCACAAGCCCGTGCCGGACGAGCCAGCCATCACCGATTTGCGTCGTCGCCTGAAATCCGTCGGGCTTCACCCGGCCTCCCTGCCGCTCGGTGTCGATATCGACACATGGCTCGCCCATGGAAAAACGACCTGGGACGCATTCCCGGATACCTGCGGTGGCAAGAAGGATGCGGAGACGGTGAGCCTCGCGCAGGCGCTTCGGCATTCCAATGTGTCGCTGGAGACAGGTTGTGAAGTGACGCGCCTGCTGGCGGGCGAGGGCGGAAAGATCACCGGTGTAGAAGTGTTGAACCAAGGCGAGAAACAGGTGCTTTCCGCACCGCTCGTGGTTCTCGCAGCCGGTGCCGTCAGGAGCGCTGCCATCCTGCTGTCATCGGCGAGCGAAAACCATCCGCAGGGTCTGGCGAACCGATCCGATCAGGTCGGCCGCAATTTCATGAACCACAATTGTTCGGCGGTTCTGGCGCTCCACCCCTTCCGGCGCAATCCGTCGGTCTACCAGAAGACCCTGCTGGTCAACGACTTCTACCTGACGGGCGGGCCGAGTGGCGAACCGCTCGGCAATATCCAGTTGCTCGGCAAGATCACCGGCCCGATCCTCGCTGCAAGCTCGCCGCTGCCACGACCGCTCGCCCATTGGATCGCCGATCGCTCGGTTGATCTCTATGCGATGTCGGAGGACCTGCCCAATCCGGAAAGCCGCGTGACCGTCAGGAACGGCCGGATCATGCTCGACTGGAAGCGGTCGAACTGGGAGGCACATCTCGCCCTCGTCGACAGGCTGAAAACGCTGCTGCGAAAAGCTGGCTACCCGGTCGTGCTCTCGCGCCCCTTCGACCGTCGCACGCCCTCCCATCAATGCGGCACGGCGCGCATGGGCTCGGACCCGGCGAAAAGCGTGGTCGACAGTTTCGGGCGCAGCCACGATCATCGCAATCTCTTAATCGTCGACGCGTCGATCCTGCCGACCTCGGCCGCCGTCAATCCGGCCCTCACGATCGCGGCACTTGCGCTGCGGTCGGGCCAGCACATCATCGAAACGGAGTTCAAGCCGTGAGCAAGGTCGCACTCATCACCGGAGGCCAGCAGGGCATCGGCCTCGGCATTGCCCGCGAACTGGCGGGTGCCGGCTTCAAGCTCGCGCTGGCGTCGAGGTCCGACGAAGATGCGCCGCAGGTAAAGGCTGCGCTTGCGGAGCTGGGTGAAGCCAGCATCTATGTCCGCCATGACCTGCAGGACATCGACAACGTCGCATCGGTCCTCGACCAGATCGAATCACGCCTCGGCCCTGTCACCACATTCGTGTCGAATGCCGGCGTCCCCGCCAAGGTGCGCGGCGACATGCTGGAGCTCGCACCCGACAGCTTCGATTTCGTGCTCGGTGTCAATCTGCGCGGTGCCTTCTTTCTCGCCCAAGAGGTCGCGCGGCGTATGTTGGCGACCCCATCCGACAGCTATCGCTCGATCGTCTTCGTGACCTCGGTGAGCGCCAGCATGGCCTCGGTCGAGCGGGCGGAATACTGCATCTCCAAGGCCGGCGCCGGCATGATGGCGGAACTCTTCGCACTGCGCCTTGCGCCGCATGGCATCGGCGTTTTCGAACTCAGGCCCGGCATCATCGAGACCGAGATGACGGCGGGCGTGAAGGACAAATACACCGCGCGGATCGAAGGTGGGCTTGTTCCGGCGCAGCGCTGGGGCCAGCCGGTCGATATCGGCAGCGTGGTCGTGCCGCTGGCGGAAGGGCGTTTTGCCTTCGCCAATGGGGCAGTCATTCCGGTCGATGGCGGCCTGTCGCTCGCGCGCCTCTAGGAGATTTTCATGCGGCAAGCTTTTGATTTTATCATTGTCGGTGGCGGTTCGGCGGGCTCGGTGCTTGCGGCGCGGCTGTCGGAAAACCCCGATTTCAACGTGCTCCTGCTCGAGGCCGGTGGCCGCGACTGGCATCCCTTCTACCATCTGCCGGCAGGCTTCGCGAAGATGACCAAGGGCATCGGAAGCTGGGGCTGGAGCACCGTGCCTCAGCGGCACATGAACAACATGGTGATCCGCTACACCCAGGCGAAGGTCATAGGCGGCGGTTCCAGCATCAACGCGCAGATCTACACGCGTGGCAATGCGCTCGACTATGACGACTGGCGCCAGATGGGCTGTGAAGGCTGGTCCTACGAGGATGTTCTGCCTTACTTCCGCAAGGCCGAGGACAATGACAGCTTCGACAACCGCTATCACGGCAAGGGCGGTCCGCTCGGCGTCAGCAAGCCATCGGCGCCGCTGCCGATCTGCGAGGCCTATTTCAAGGCGGCCGCCGAACTCGGCATTCCCTTCAACGGCGACATGACCGGCGAGACGCAGGATGGCGTCGGATACTACCAGCTGACCCAGCGCAATGTCCGCCGCTCCTCGGCCTCGATTGCCTATCTCAACCCTGCCCGCAGACGCCCCAACCTCACCATCCGCACGGATGCGCAGGTGCTGAGGCTCGTGGTCGAGAACGGCCGCGCAGTCGGCGTCGAACTTGCCGGCGAAGGCGTGATCAGGGCCGAACGCGAGGTGCTGCTTTCATCGGGCGCAATCGGCAGCCCGCGCCTCCTGATGCTCTCGGGCATCGGCCCTGCCGACCATCTGGCGTCGGTCGGTGTGCCCGTCGTCTTCGACCAGCCGGGTGTCGGCTCCAATCTGCAGGACCATCTCGATCTCTTCGTCATCGCCGAATGCACTGGATCGCATACCTATGACCGCTTCGCCAAGCCGCATCTCTCGGTGCTGGCCGGCCTGCAATATCTGCTGACCAGAACCGGCCCTGTCGCTTCCAGCCTCTTTGAGACCGGTGGCTTCTGGTATGCCGATCCGGAAGCCCGCTCGCCGGATATCCAGTTCCATCTCGGCCTCGGCTCCGGCATCGAGGCCGGTGTCGCCGCCATGGCAAACGGCGGCGTGACGCTGAATTCTGCCTATCTGAGGCCGAGGTCGCGGGGCACCGTCCGGCTCGGCTCGGCTGATCCGCTCGCAGCACCTTTGATCGACCCCAACTACTGGGCCGATCCACATGATCGCGAAATGTCGATCCGTGGCCTGAAGATCGCGAGAGACATCATGCGCCAGGATTCGCTCAAGCCCTATGTCAAGGCCGAGCGCCTGCCGGGGCCGGATGTGCAAAGCGACCAGGACTATTTCAACTATGCCTGCCGCCACTCGAAGACCGACCACCATCCCGCCGGCACCTGCCGCATGGGCTCGGACCCTGAGGCCGTCGTCGATCCGCGTCTGCGCTTCAACGGTATCGAAGGCCTGCGCGTCATCGACGCCTCGATCATGCCGACCGTGGTCTCCTCAAACACCAATGCGCCGACCATCATGATCGCCGAAAAGGCAGCCGACATGATCAAGGCCGATCACGGAGCAGCGTCATGATCCGCCACATCGTGCTTGTCCGTTTCCAGTCGGCTGTCTCGACTGCTGTTATCGACGACCTCTTCGCCGAACTGCATCAGATCGAAGGCAAGGTGCCGGGCCTCCTGTCGATCACCTCGGGCCGTAGTGAAAGCCCGGAGCGCATCGAGCGCGGCTATCTGCACGGCTTCGTTGCCGATTTCGCCGATTGGGCAGCCCTGGAAGCCTATCAGATCCATCCGGATCACAAGCGCTTCGGTGCGCGCCTCGTTGCCCATGCCGAGGGCGGTCTCGATGGCATCCTCGTCTTCGACCTGCCCGTCCAAACCCAGGGATCTCCAACATGATTGCCTTGCCCACCGCCGATGGCCGCATCGAAGACTATCGCCTCACCGGAACCCCGCTCACACCGCGTGCCCCGACCCGTCCGCTGACCCGCACCGCCTTTGCTGCGGCGCACGTCGTCTCGGACCCACTGCGCGAACGCAATCCCTGGGACACGCGACCGGCGGTCGACTGGGAGGGCACGCTTGCCTTCCGCACCTCGCTTTGGGATCAGGGCCTCGGGCTCGCCGAAGCCATGGACACCGCCCAGCGCGGCATGGGCGTCGATTGGCCGACGGCGCTTGAACTCATCCAGCGCACGATGGTGGCCGCCAAGGTACATCCGATGAGGCCACGCGTCGCCTGCGGTGCGGGTACCGACCATGTGGCGCTGGTGGACCTTACCACTGCGGACAAGATCACAGCGGCCTATCAGACCCAGGCCGAAGCCATCGAGGCCGCCGGCGGGCAGTTGATCCTGATGGCATCGCGTGCCTTCCCCGCGATGGGCGCCGGGCCTCATGTCTATCGCGCCGTCTACCGCCGGCTGATCGACGGCGCGCGCGAGCCTGTCATCCTGCACTGGCTGGGAGACATGTTCGATCCGGCGCTCAAAGGTTACTGGGGCAGCGAGGATGTCGCTGAAGCCACCGACTTCGTGCTCGACCTGATCGGGGAGAACCCGGGCAAGGTTGACGGCATCAAGATCTCGCTGCTCGACCAGGCGCATGAAGAGGCGTTTCGCGCCCGTCTGCCGGAGGGTGTTCGTCTCTACACGGGCGACGACTTCAACTATGCCGACCTGATCGCCGGCGATGGGAAACACTATTCCCATGCGCTGCTCGGCATCTTCGCCGCCATCGCACCGGCGGCCTCGCAGGCGCTTGACGCGTTGGCGGCACGGGACCTCGACACCTATCACCGACTGCTGAAACCGACGGTGCCGCTCAGCCGCGAAATCTTCCGCGCCCCGACACGGTTCTACAAGGCAGGCATCGCCTTCCTTGCCTGGCTGAATGGTCACCAGCGGCATTTCATCATGCCGGCGGGCTTCCAGTCGAGCCGTGACATCGTCCACTACGCCGACGTTTTCCGGCTGGCCGATCAGGCAAATCTGCTTGCCGATCCGCAGCTTGCCGTGAGAAGGATGCGGGTCTTGTTGGAACTACACGGGGTATACTGAGAGGCATGGAGCGTCGGCCGACGATCATCGACGTGGCGCGCGTGGCGGGGATTTCCAAATCCACCGTCAGCCTCGTCCTGCAGAACAGTCCGCTGGTCAAGGAGGAGACGCGGCGTCTCGTGCGCGAGGCGATGGACAAGGTCGGCTATGTGTATAACCGGGCCGCCGCCAACCTGCGTTCGCCCAATGTCGGTCTGATCGGCCTGGTGATCAACGATCTGCGAAACCCGTTCTTCACGGAATTTGCGACCTCGCTCCAGATGGCTCTGTCCGCGCGCGGCTATGCAACGGTTGTCGCCAATACCGACGAGGACCCGGTAGTGCAGGCTCAGGTGGTCGGCGCGATGATCGAGCACGGCGTTTCCGCGCTCGTCCTGTCTCCTGCCTATGGTGACGACGGGGGCACGTTTGACGCCATCGCGCGCGGCGGTATCCCCACCATGCAGGTGCTGCGCAAGGTCGATCCCCGCACCGAGCAGTTTCCTTTCGCCGCTCCTGACTATCGCCTGGGCAGCCTGCTCGCCGTCCGGCATCTCCTCTCCTTCGCGCCGAACCGCATCGCCTTTGTCGGCGGGCTGGCAGATCGCGCTGTTACCCGCGAGCGCATGGCTGGCTATTTCCAAGCGCTTGAAGAAGCCGGCATGGAGCCATTTGTCCTGTCGGGCCGGGCAAGCCGCAGCTTTGGCCGTGAGGCCGCCGAGGAACTCACACGCACCCATCCGGAAATCGATGCGGCGATCTGCTTCAACGATCTGGTTGCGCTCGGCATGCTCTCCGGCTTTGCCAAGCTAAAGCGCACTGTAGGCGAAGATTTCCGCATGGTCGGCTTCGACGATATCGAGGAGTGCAGCCAGGTGTTTCCGGCGCTCTCCACGGTCCATTGCGGCATTGCCGAGTTTGGCCGCAGCATCGCCGCCACGATCCTCGCCTGGCTTGAGGATGGCAAGCGCCCTGAGCCTGAGACGCTCACGGCGGTGGAGCTCGTCATCCGTGACACCAGCGGCGTGAGGGATATCCCATGATCGATCGGCCGGACCTCTTCCTCCGGCGCCTCTTCGATCGGGCTGTCGAAGTCGCCGACCCCATGCGCTCGCTGAAGGATTTCCTGCCGGAGAAGCCGAAGGGACGCGTGATCGTCATCGGCGCCGGCAAGGCGAGCGCGCGTATGGCCGAAGCCGTTGAAGCGGCCTGGGGCCCCTGCGAGGGCCTCGTCATCACGCGTTACGGCTATGCCCGGCCTTGTCGGGGAATCGAAATCGTCGAAGCGGCCCATCCGGTGCCGGATGAGGCTGGCCTTGAAGCGACAGCCCGCATGCTCGAACTCGTCGATAGCGCGGGGGAGGGGGATTTCGTCCTCGCGCTTATCTCTGGTGGTGCTTCTGCAATACTCGTTCAGCCGGTGGCAGGCGTCTCGCTCGCCGAAAAGCAGTCCGTCAATCAGGCGCTTCTCGCGTCCGGTGCGCCGATCGACCGGATGAACACGGTGCGCAAGCATCTGAGCCGGGTTAAGGGCGGCCAACTCGCAGCCGCAGCCTGGCCTGCGGAGCTTCTGGCGTTGATCATTTCGGATGTGCCCGGAGACGATCCTGCTTTCATCGGTTCCGGCCCGACGGTCGGCGATCCCTCGACACCGGACGATGCTCTTGCGGTGATCGACCGATGGAAGGTCGCCGTGCCCCAGTCTGTCCGCGAGACGCTCTCCCGTGGCTCGGGCGTCGTGCAGCCCGAAGACCCCCGCCTGGCCCGCACGCGAAACGTCATCTATGCCGCGCCGCGCCAGTCGCTGGAGGCGGCCGCAGCGCTGGCCCGGGAAGCCGGATGCGACGTGCGCCTGCTGGGAGATGCGCTCGAAGGCGAGGCACGGGAGGTTGCCGCAGTCCAGGCAAAAGAGGCTTTGGCTTTGCAACGCGGCATGAAACCGGGTGATGCGCCGATCCTTCTTCTCTCCGGCGGAGAACTGACGGTCACCCGCCGGGGTGATGGCGTCGGCGGCCCGAACGGCGAGTTCTGCCTCGCACTGGCGCTCGCGCTCGACGGTGCTGAGGGGATTTACGCCCTCGCTTGTGATACAGACGGAGTGGACGGTGCGGCCGAAGTGGCCGGCGCCGTCATTGGCCCTGATGTGCTGAAGGCTGCAGCCGAACGCGGTCGCGACCCCAGTCTCGCGCTCGAGCGCAACGACGCCCATTCCTTCTTCGCAGCTCTCGGCGCACAGGTCGTCACGGGACCGACGCTGACCAACGTCAACGACTTTCGTGCCATCCTCATTCTCCGTTAGTTCGATTGTTATCGCCTGTCGCCGGTTTCTTGGACGCCGAGTTAAGGTGCTGCGAATGAAACTGCAGCGCATGAATGCAACGAAGGAAGTTCGGCCGCGAGCACAAGCTTGAGGCGTTGAGGTCGGTTCGAGAGTGTGTGGTTGGCAGGTCGATGAATACCAACATCACAGCCTAACTCGTCACAGATTCGCTAATCATGGCCATCCGGTGCCCAAGCAAGCCGGATGCGCTCCTCCACCATTCGGACCATGGTAGCCAAAACGCAAGCGAACATTTCCAGCGCCTCCTGGCCGATCACGGCATCACTTGCTCGATGAGCCGATCAGGCAATGTCTGTGACAATGCCGCGATGGAAAGCTTCTTCTCATCACTCAAAACGGCAAGGACAGCTCGCAACGTATGCAGTATCAGGGACGGTGCAAAGGCGGAGGTGTTCGATTACATCGAGCGCTTCTACAACCCAAAGCGTCGCTATTCGATACCGGGCCACCTCAGCCCTATGGAATTTGAAAACAAGGTGGGATTAGCCTAACTCGGTGTCCGAAAAACCGGCAGCAAGCCAGCCAGCGCTTCGAGTTCCCCTGTATCCTAGATCCCTGGTGTCGATGGAGCTACGCTTCGCATGGGTGGCTCAGCCTTATCGTTTGAGCTTGCGTTTCCACCCTTATCATCCGACTGGAGATAGCTCAGGACCGCATCCGTGATCATCATCTTGTGGCGACCGTAAATGGCCGGTTCGGACAGGTCTCGCTGGAAGATTGTGCCGAAGGTGTAGCGGTTTGACACCCGGAAGAAGCAGAAGGCGCTGATCAGCATATGCACATCGATTGCGTCGGCGCGGCGCTTGAAGACGCCGGTTCTCAGGCCGCGATCGACGATGTCCTGGATGGTGCGGATAACCGAGATGTTGAGGTCGGCGATCTCGTTCGAGCGCTTCATATGCATCGCATGGTGAATGTTCTCGATGCTGACCAGCCGGACGAAGTCGGGGTTCTGTTCGTCGTGGTCGAAGGTCGTGCTGATGAGCTGGCGAAGTGCCTCCTCGGGCGGAATTTCGGCCAGTTGCAGGTCAGATTCCAGTGACCTGATCTTGCGATAGGCGCGTTCCAGCACCGCAAGGTAAAGCCCTTCCTTGCTGCCGTAGTAATAATAGATCATCCGCTTGGACGTGCGCGTTTTCTCGGCAATCGAATCCACCCGCGCGCCCGATAGGCCGAATTCGGAAAACTCCTCCGTCGCCACATCGAGAATGTCCTCCCTAGTTCGTTCAGGGTCGTTCCGACGCGTATCCTTTGCCGACTTAGCCATGCTCCTCCACCCCGCTTCGGCTCAAGCGGAGATAAGTTCCGCTTGCCGAGACACCTGTTCATAGAGCTACGACACCGACGCATCAAGTCTGCATACTGTTGACACTAACTAGTTAGTACATTATTGCTGCGTTCAGGTTGGGAGGCCGCATGACCCGAAGGGGGAATGCCTCAAGCATGGGAGTTTGAATGTTGCCGCAGCGCAAAGAGGCAAGGGCCGGACTGATCGGCTTTGGCATCCAGCGATCGCTGACGCCCGCCATGCATATGCGCGAAGGTCGTGCCCATGGTCTTGCCTATTCTTACGAACTCATCGATCTCCACGAACGCAAGAAGACGCCAGATGATCTGGAGGCACTGATCGCAGAGGTTGAGGCGCGAGAGTTCTGCGGGCTCAACATCACCTATCCCTGCAAGCAACTGGTGCTCCCGCTTCTGACCGAAGTCTCGGATGATGCGCGCCGGCTCAGGGCCGTCAACACTGTCGTCCTGCGAGATGGAAAGCGGATCGGCCATAATACGGATTGGTCTGGCTTTGCCGAAGGGTTGCGACGGCAGTTGCCGGATGCCGACCTCACATCCGTCGTTCAGATCGGTGCGGGTGGAGCCGGCGCTGCAACTGCCTTCGCCGTTCTGAAGATGGGCACGAGCAAGCTAACCATCTTCGATATCGATGCGAACCGCTCCGTCGAGCTGGCCGGCGAGATGGCGAGGCTTTTTCCCGAGGCTGAGGTTATGGCGGGGCGCTATCTCGAAAATGCGATGGCAGAGGCCAGCGGTCTCGTTCACGCGACCCCGATGGGTATGGACAAGCACCCAGGCCTGCCTCTGCCAGCGGAGCTTTTGAACCCGCCGCTCTGGGTGGCGGACGTCGTCTATTTCCCGCTGGAGACGGCGCTCCTGCAGGCCGCGAGACGGCGCGGCTGCCGGGTCGCCAATGGCGGCGGGATGGCGGTGTTCCAGGCCGTTGGGGCCTTTGGCCTGTTTACCGGACTGGTGCCGGATGCGCAGCGCATGCTCGCGCATTTCGCCGAACTCACCGGCACCGATGAGATCGCTCTGGCGCGGCTTGCCTAACGCGATAGGACTGAACCGGCCTCTTGCGCCGGTGCGAGACATATTTCGTCGACCGGCCCCCGCCGGTCAGGGAGAAGAAGATCCCGAAGCCCGAGGAGGGGCAGGGATAAGAGGAGGAAGACATGATGATGGAACTTTCACGCCGCATGTTTCTGGCAGGTTCGGTCGCGCTTGGCGCAATGATGGCCGTTTCCATGCCGGCACTCGCGCAGGAGCCGGTGACGCTCAAGCTGTCGGCCGTGTTCTCCGAACAGGACATCCGTGCCGGCATGGTCAAGATGTTTGCCGACGAACTCAAGGACGGCTTCAAGGTGGAGCCCTTCTTCGGTGGCACACTGTTCAAGCAGGGCACCGAACTCGTCGCGCTGCAGCGTGGCAACCTGCAGATGGGCAATATCGCGCCGCAGGACATCGCCAAGCAGGTGCCGGAATGGTCGGTGCTGACGTCGGCCTATCTCTTCCGTGACGCTGCCCATGTGCGCGCCTTCTTTGCCAGTGAGCTCGGCGCCGAGTTCAAGAAGATGGCCGAGGAAAAGGCCGGCGTTTACATACTTGGTCCGACCTATTTCGGCGCCCGCCAGGTCGGCCTGAAGGGTGACAAGAAGATCTCGACGCCCGCCGATCTCTCGGGCGTGAAGCTGCGCATGCCTGGCGGTGATGCCTGGCAGTTCCTCGGCGAAGCGCTTGGTGCCAACCCGGTGCCGATGGCCTATGCCGAAGTCTATACAGGCCTGCAGACCGGCGCGATCGACGGCCAGGACAACCCGCTGCCGAACGTCAAGAATATGAAATTCTACGAAGTCATGTCGCAGATCGTGCTGACCTCGCATCTGATCGGCTACGACCTTCTGACCATCTCCGCCGAAACATGGAAATCCCTTTCGCCGGAGCAGCAGGCCAAGGTGCAGGCTGCGGCCGACAAGGCGATGCAGTGGAGCGAAGAACAGCACCTCGCGCAGGAAAAGACGCTGGTCGAGGAGTTCAAGGCTGCTGGTCTTGAGATCTACGAGCCGGATGTTGCTGCTTTCCGCAAGTTCGCCCAGGAGAAGTATCTGTCCTCCGACCTGGCGAAGTCCTGGCCGGAGGGTATCCTCGAGAAGGTCGGCGCACTCTGAGCCCAACCCATTGAGACCCGGGAGCCGGACATCCTCCGGCTTCCGGCCTATCAGAAAAGGCCGTGCCTATGGACAATCGATTTGCCGCCATCGGGAGCTGGCTCAGGCATCGGGCGGAAAACCTGCTCGCCATGATGCTTCTGGCGATGTTCGTGATCTTCCTGCTGCAGATTTTCTCCCGCTATCTCTTGAATCTGTCGATCGGCTGGACCCATGAGGCAAGCGTGGCGCTGTGGATCTGGATGGTGCTCTTCGGCTCCGCCTTCGTCGTGCGGGAAGTCGATGAAATCCGCTTCGACCTTTTCTGGGGTGCTGCGACGGCGCGCGGGCTTCGCGTGATGCAGGTCATCGGTTCAGCCAGTCTGGTGGCGCTGTTTACCTGGTCGCTGCCGGCGGTGATCGACTACGTCGCCTTCATGCGCGTCGAAAGCACGGCTTACATGAATATCCGTTTCGACCTTCTCTATTCCATCTATGTCGTCTTCGCGATTGCCATGATTGTGCGCCACCTCTGGCTCTGCACGCTTGCGATCCGCGGCAAGGCACCCGAGGGCTTCGACCCGACCAAAGCGAGTTCCGGCGTATGAACCTGGCCAGTCCCTTTTCCCTTTCGATCGTGGTCATCACGGTACTTGCCTTCCTCGGTCTTCCGATCGGGCTTTCGATGATCTGCGGATCTATCCTGTATCTTGCGCTGTCTGGCGCCGACATGGGGATTGTTGCCGAGCAGTTCCTCAATGGCATGTATTCGAACTACGTGATCCTCGCGGTGCCACTCTTCATCCTGGCTGCCGAGCTCATGAACATCGGCTCCATGACCGAACGACTTCTGTCCTTCTGTAACGTGTTGGTCGGGCGTTTTCGCGGTGGCCTCGCTCAGGTCAATGTCGTCCAGAGCATCATCTTCGCCGGCATGTCCGGCTCGGCAATCGCAGATGCCGCGGGGACCGGGAGCATGATGCAGAAGCTGATGACGGATCGCGGCCGCTACACACCGAGCTTTGCCGCAGCATTGACCGCCGTCACCTCGGTGATTGGACCGATCATTCCGCCGTCGATCCCTATGGTCATCTATGCGCTCGTTTCGGATGCTTCGATCGGCTACCTCTTCCTGGCCGGTATGGTACCTGGCCTGCTGATGGCCGCGCTGCAGATGGTGCAGGTGGCAATCACCGCACGGCGCCAGAACTTTCCGGTCGAAGATCCGGTGTCGCTGCGCGAGATCCCTGGGATCACTTGGCGGGCTTTGCCGGCACTGTTCATGCCAGTCCTTTTGCTCGGCTGCATCTACTCCGGCGTCACCACGCCGACCGAAGCCGCCGCAATCGCCGCCGCCTATGCGTTGCTGATTTCCGCGGTTCTCTATCGCAGCATAACCTGGAGCGCACTTTACGAAGCCTTGCTCAGGAGCAGCAAGACCACGGCTTCGATCGGGATGCTGATCGCGGGCGCGCTCGTGTTCAATTATGTCGTCACCATCGAAAACATTCCTGAAAGCATCAAGGCGGTCCTGACCAGCTGGGACATGTCCCCGATCGTCTTCCTGATCTTCGTCAACGTCCTGCTGTTGCTGCTCGGCTGCTTCCTGGAAGGCACGACAATCCTGCTGATCGTTGTTCCGGTGCTTATCCCCACCGCACAGGCGCTCGGAATCGATCTCGTGCATTTTGGTGTCGTCGTCGTTGTCAACATCATGCTGGGGCTGGTGACGCCGCCCTATGGGCTCCTTCTCTTCATCGTCGCCAAGATCTCCGGCGCGCCGCTACGCAATATCGTTCTGGACGCCTGGCCCTTCATTCTCTGGATGGTGCTCTGCCTCGGTATCATCACCTTCATTCCGGACACGGTGCTCTGGCTGCCACGCCTTCTCGGCTACCAGGGCTGATGGTGCTGAAATGCCGGAACACAAGCCACTCTTCATCCTGAATGGGCCAAATCTCAATCGGCTCGGCCAGCGGGAACCGGAGATCTACGGGCAGCATACGCTTTCCGATGTCGAGTTCTGGTGCCGGGAGGCCGCCGGAGAGTGGCCTGTCGTCTTTCGACAGACCAACAGCGAGGAAGCGCTGATCGAATGGGTTCACGATGCGATCGACGAGGCCTCGGGCATTCTGATCAATCCGGCTGCCTTCACCTTCACCTCACTGGCGCTTCTTGATGCACTGAAGATGTTCAAGGGGCCGATCATCGAGTTCCACATCAGCAATGTGCATCGGCGCGAGCAGATCTATCACAAATCCCTCGTCTCGATGACGGCCACGGCCGTCATGGCGGGCCTCGGGGCGACGGGATACCCCCATGCGGTGCGAGCACTCAAATTACTTGTTGCGGAAGGCAAGCGCTGAAACGCCAGCGGGCGAAACGGAGAATGCGGCGATGAAAACCTCGATTGCGACAGTCTCGATCAGCGGCGAATTCCAAGAGAAGCTCTCGGCGATCGCCCGTGCCGGCTTCGACGGTATCGAGATCTTCGAGAACGACTTTCTGGCCTTCGACCGCTCGCCCGCAGAAGTCGGACAGATGGTGCGGGATCACGGGCTGACGGTCTCTCTATTCCAGCCGTTCCGCGACTTCGAGGGCATGCCGGAGCCGTTTCGCAGCCGCAACTTCGACCGTGCCGAACGCAAGTTCGACCTGATGGCCGAGCTTGGTACGGACCTGATGCTGATCTGCTCTAACATCTCGCCAGTGTCCCTCGGTGGAATAGACCGGGCGGCAGCCGATTTTCGTGAACTCGGCGAGCGGGCGGCGAAACGGGGCCTACGCGTTGGATACGAGGCGCTCGCCTGGGGGCGCCATATCCATGACCACCGCGACGCGTGGGAAATCGTCCGTCGGGCCGATCATCCGAACATCGGCCTGATCCTCGACAGCTTCCACACGCTGGCGCGCAAGATCGATGTCAATTCGATCCGCTCGATCCCGGGCGACCGGATCTTCATCGTTCAGCTCGCCGATGCGCCGCTGATCGAGATGGATCTGCTCTACTGGTCGCGCCACTTCCGCAACATGCCGGGCGAGGGCGACCTTGCCGTTACCCCATTCATGCAGGCGATCGCCGCGACCGGCTATGACGGCTATCTGTCGCTCGAGATCTTCAACGACCAGTTCCGCGGCGGCTCGCCCGAGGCCATCTCGCGGGACGGTCGACGCTCGCTGGTCTATCTCATGGACCAGGTTCGGCGTGTCGAGCCTGACATGCGCATTCCGGTTCCCGACATGCCGGCGCGCAGTGAGGTCTCCGGCATCGCCTTCGTGGAATTCGCGGTCGGAGATGATGATGGGCGCGAGCTCGAGGCCCTGTTGCAGATCCTCGGTTTCAGGGCCGTTGCCCGCCACCGCACCAAGGCGGTGAAGTTGATGCGTCAGGGGGCTATCAATCTCGTCATCAACCGCGAGGAAAAGGGCTTCGCCAACGCTTCGTATCTTGTCCATGGCGCCAACGCCTATGCTTTTGGGCTGATGGTTGATGATGCTGCGGCCGCGCATGCAAGGGCGTTGGAACTTGGCTCGGAAGACTTCCGCCAGGCGGTGGGTCCAGGCGAGATGCAGGTGCCTGCCATACGTGGTGTCGGCGGCGGCATCGTCTATTTCCTCGATGAAAAGAGCGCGCTTGCCAATATCTGGGACGTTGAGTTCGAACCGGTTGGCGAAGCGAACGGCGGCTATGCGGGCGTTGGCCTGACGCGGATCGATCATCTGGCGCAGACGACGCGTTACGAGGAGATGTTGACCTGGCTGCTGTTCTATACATCGCAGCTTGCGACGCGGAAGACGCCGATGGTGGACATCATCGACCCTGCCGGCGTTGTCCGCAGCCAGGTGGTCGAGACGCAAGATGGACGTTTGCGGATCACGCTGAACGGCGCTGAAAACCGCAATACGCTGGCTGGACGCTTCATCGCCGAAACCTTTGGCTCCGGTATCCAGCACATTGCGTTTGAAACCGATGACATCTTCGCGGCGGCGGCAGCACTCGCCCGAAACGGCTTCAAGTCCCTGGTGATCTCACCCAACTACTATGACGACATTGAAGCCCGGTTTGGCCTCGACCCTGAGATGGTCGAACGGATGAAGGCGTCGAATATCCTTTATGATCGCGACGATGCGGGGGAGTATTTCCAGCTCTACTCGCCGACCTATGGCGAAGGCTTCTTCTTCGAGATCGTCGAACGACGCGGCTACGCGGGCTATGGCGCACCCAACGCCATCTTCCGCATCGCGGCACTGAAGCGACATCTCAGGCCGGGTGGGCTTCCCCGTTGACCGAATTGCCGCGTGAACTCATCAGAGATTATAGGCAAGCACCGCAAACGGGCGATCTCGCAGTCTCATACTTGGCATCCCAAAGCTTGGCCGTTGGTGGCCGCTATGGATGAAATCTGGCAACATCTGCGTCCACCGCTCTGACGTTTGGCGTGAGAGGTCCGCTTTCGAGCCGTTTCTATGGTGCGATGAGCGGGACGGCATGTGGCCTGCGGCCGCCAACCAACCCTCGGTTTCGGGCGTATCTCTCCTCGAAAACGTACAAGGCTCCGCGCAATCAGGCCCCGCAACCAACGAAACTTGCAAAGTCTCCCGATCAAGTCGTTTCCTCTAAAGCTCCTCACCGTAACCCGCGAGGAGCTTTCGCCGTTTGCAGGCAATGGCCATCTCGCCGAAAACGATAACCGGCATAGCCGCGTTCTCGACCCCAGCGATGAACCCCTGCTGCATCATCTTGAACACATCCATCTGGGCACGTCGGAGCGGGGCTGCCAACTTATCTGCCGGGATGCCAGGAACCCCGCCCCAGTGCTCGTTTGCGCTGAAAGCGGACATGGAGGTGGTATCAGGATTGGTTGTGAACGCTGAACGCCTCGATCTTGATACCGACCAGAATACAGTGCCTAATCCCTTGCATGCGACCTACAATTCGCGGCACTGGCCGGAAGAATTCCAGAATTCTGATGCTTGCAGGCCTGGCCGTTGTGCTTGGTTTCGCAGCATATCTTGTGTTGGCAGCTGAACGGGAGAGCGAGTCTCTTGCGATGCCGCAGACGGGGACATCAGCCCCGCTTGCCGAGAAGGGTGCCGCAGCATTTGCCGGCGGCGGTTTTGGCGGCATTTCGCAAACGTCACTGGAAACCAATGCCGTGCCGTTCAAGCTTGTCGCAACGGTGCTTGTGATGAACGAACAGCTGCGCGACCCCACGGCGCCGGCTGATCTCGCAACGCTGCAGCGGGTGATGCGGCGCTTTGGCTTCCTCTATCCGGAGAGAGTCGACGGCGCACCCGTCGGAATGCGCCTACCGATTGCGGAGAAGCCGCTTGGAATGACCCATGGCTTCATCGCGCCGATCGGCGGAGCGCGGGTCGAGGTCGCCAATCTCGGCTGTGCGGCGTGCCATGCCGGGGTTGCCTATGCCGCTGACGGGAACCCCCAGCCAGGCCGTGTCGTGCTCGGAATGCCCAATACGTCCCTGGATCTCGAAAGCTACACCCAGGCGATCTTCACCGCGCTGCGCCGCCACGCAAACGACCCTGCCTTGTTGGCAATGGCCGACACGCTGTTCCCTGAAATGAGCTGGCAGGAACGCGCCTCGCTCCGCTGGATCGTTCTGCCGCTTGCGCGCGGCCGTCTGGAAACATTGGCAGGCGCGGCACGCGCTCTGCCGTTCCCAAACGGTCTGCCGGGGGCGACCAATGGCGTCGCCGCGCTCAAGTTCCAGATGGGGACGCCGCTTATGGGGGGCGGACCGGGAGATCGTGGGTACGTCTCCATACCCGACCTCGGCTTGCGCCATCATCGCAGCCGGCTGCTTGTCGATGGGGCCTATGCCACACCGTCGGGCCAGGCCGATGCGCATGAACTCGCCGTGATCACCAGCTTCTTCACGGTGCCAAGTATGGGGGTTACGCCAGAGATGGCCCGGCGTCATATCCCCGAGGCCGAGGCAATCTTTGCCTGGCTCACCGACTACCGCCCGCAAGCCTATCCCGGTCCGATCGACCAGGCGGCGGCGGAGCAGGGGGCGGCACTTTACGCCCGAGGCTGTGCATCGTGCCATGGCAGCTTCGACTGGAACGCAGGCGTGCCTCGGCTCGCCACCTATCCCGACTGGATCGGCGACGTGGGTACCGCGCAGCTGCGCGCGCTGGCTGTCGACTCCGCACTTGCCGAGGCGATCGGCAAATCTGCCTATGGCAGGGCAATTTCCGTTGCGAACGGTCAAGGCTACGCTGCCCCGCCACTTGCCGGGGTGTGGGCCTCGGCGCCCTATCTCCACAATGGATCCGTCCCGAGCCTCGCTGCGCTTCTCGACCCGTCTCTGCGCCCGGCGCGGTTCATGGTCGGCGGACACGCGCTCGATTGGCAAACTATGGGCCTGCGGTTGACCCCAGAGGGCCGATATCCATCGGACTATACGCCTTTCTCGGAACCTCAATGGATCGATACCGCCCAGCCTGGGTTGGGCAATGGCGGTCATGTGTATGGCAGCGAGCTCACTGCGCAGGAGCGCCAGGCGCTGATCGCCTTCCTCAAGCTGCTTTAGTCGAGCATCACTTCGGCGAGCGGCAGGCGGGTACGGGGGAAGCGGTGACCGTCGCGTCGGCCGATCCGGAAAGCGCTTACAAGCCGGCGGTCGACCCCAATCCCGTGGGCGGTGCAGATGGCTGAAGCCGACGCCGGGTCATCGGCCAGGGCGGCGAGGACATTTCCGCCCAAGCCGGTCGCATCGATCTCCAGCCACAGCCGGTGAAAGGCGCGTCCGCTGTCGAACGGGTGCTCGTCTGCAGCACGGTGAAACAGCACGACGGCGGCCGCGTTGGTGAAGCCCTTGGCCTCGGCCAGCAAGGCAGGCGCGACGCCAAGCGCTGCGAGCGGGCGAAACAGCGGCCCCAGTACAGCACCCGCGCCCACAGCCTCGATCCCCGAAAGCTGCATGGCGTTGGCGTTGAGCCCGTCGCGGGCCCAATCGGGATGACGCGGGCTGAGACGCATCCAGTGCCGCAACTCGGCGCGGAAGCTGTCACCGCGGATGATGGTATAGCTCGCCCGGTCATACAATGCGGCAGCGGCAGCGATGGCCACGGGGTCGGAAACGACCACCCGGTCTTCGCCAAGAAGCGCTTGTGCCGCAGCGAGGTCCTGCGGCGATGGCGGGACGAAGGATCCGCGCCACGATGCCCGTGCCTGCAGCACCGCCAGCAGCGGATCGGGCTCGACCCCCTCCACGAAGGTCAGCCGTGCCACCGGCCTCAAGCCGCCCGCCACCTCACCGCCGAGCCGCTCGACCTGTGTTGCCAGCCCTGCATCCGAGGCAGCGATTGCCACACCCTCTGTTGCGGCGCCAAGGCTGATCTCGGCATCATTGCCGAGGGGATCACCGACTGTCAGCCGCCGTGTTGTGTCTTCCAGCAAGATCAGTGCTTCGCCATCGATACGCCAGCGCGCGGGCTGGACGTTGTGGACACTCGGCGCGGCCATTGCTGCGGCGACGAGGGAGCGGAGTCCATCGGCGTTCATGCGATATCCTTGCGGAACAGGTGTAGCTTGTGGAGCCATCGACCGTTCATCTTTTCGACTTGCCTCAGGCTCGCCGGGTTCTCGTCGGAGATCCAGGTTCCGCCGACCGTCTCGTAACCCGCAGCGCGCACCCGTCCGAGCGTCTCGGCCAGCATCGCGCTCATAATCCCCTGACCGTGTGCCGCTCGGGCGACCGAGTAGAAGATGATGACGGCGCGCTTGCGGTTCATCCGGTATCGCAGGAAGTGCCATGGTGTCGTCAGTCCGATCCGTGAACGGGTCGCTTTGAGGAAGCCGTTGAGGTCTGGGATAGCAATGATAACGCCCACCGGCACCCCGTCCCGCTTCAGCACCGAGGACAGGCGTGGATCGAGGATCGTGCTGAGCTCGCCGGCCTGGAACTGAAATTCCTCCGCTGTCAGGGGCACGAACATGGGATTGTTATGGAAACCGTCATTGAGCAGCAGTCGTGCTTCCTCCATACGCTCGGGAAAGGTCCGCTTGCGGATCGGGGCAAAGCTATAGCGCGCGCGATCAAGCGCTGCAGGCGGGAGGTGGCTTCGAGTCAGATCGATCTCGAAGGTCGTCATGGGGAAGAAGGCGGAAAAGCCGTTCGCCTCGAGCAGCCGCGGCAGCCATGACGGGCCGACGATCATATCGGTATAGGCAGTCGCCTCGAACCCTCCGGTCATTACCCCGCATTGCTGCATGGCTGTCAGATTGAAGTTGCCGACCAGTTCGTTCATCCCCTGGTCACGGGCGAAATCTTCGGCAGCATTCAGCAACATCCGCGCCGCCTCGGGGTCATCGGCACAGTCGAAGAAGCCAAATTGTGCCCGCCTCATGCCCCAGCGCTCGTTCGATTGGCAGTGCAGATGGGCGATGATCCGTCCTAGCGGTTTTTCGCCGTGGTGCACTGTCCAGAAGCGGAATGGATTACCCGCCTGCCACAGAGGATTCTTCGCCGGATCCAGCATCCGCATCAAGTCTCCGCGCATCGGCGAGACATAGCCGATTTGGGGCGGATAGGCGTTGAACGGTGCCTCGAAGAAAGCTTCGCGGTCGCCTTCGCGCAAGGTGAGGTTCATGGGACGCGCTCCAGCAGCCGAGCAACGATGGTGAGCTCCCGAGTGAGCCGCGCTTCGTCCAGCGCACCACCCGAGATCGCAAGAAACCTTGGCGAAGGCACCGCAGACAGCCTTAGCAGATGGCTGGCACCATAGCGGGCGAGCAATTCCCGAGCGGCGCCGGTCAGGGTCTCGTTCGCCGGATCGCGCGTCGCGGTCACCACGGACTTTTCTGCGAGCGCGGCCAGCAGGTCTTCGGGCAAATCGGCGAGCGCCTCGGCGGTCACCGTTACAGCATTGGCGAGCAGGGGGTGTGCAGCGAGAATCGCCGCTTCATCGGGCGCGGCCCGGGCGATGGATGCAAGAAGCCCCTCGCCGCGCGCGGGGCTGTCTGCGAAACGCTCAGTCAGCAGCACCAGCGCCGCAGCCGCCCCTGCCGTCGCAGCCAGGGCGGGGGCAAGCGTGATGGACGCACCGGTGATATGCGCAGCCAGAGCAGCCAGGCCGCCTGCTGCCGCGACCAGCAGCACGTCACGCAGGAGCAGCAGAGGACGGCTCGCCTCACCGGCGAGGCGAGAGCAGGCGAGGACAAAGACGATCGCCGCAAAGGGTCCCCCGCGAAACGGCAGTTCCGGGAAAGCCCAGGCGAAATCGGTCGCCAGCAGGGGCACTGCCAGGGCGAAAGCGAGCGCAAGCATGTCCACAGCGCGCCGCTCTGCCAGGGATACGGATGCACGTTGCGCCCACAGGTGCAGGAGCGTCGCCACGACAACCGTTGCCTGGAACAGCGCGAGCGCGATCAGAGCGGGGCCGGCCCACACCACTTGGAAGATGATCGCCAGCAGCGAGAATGCACATGCCCCCGCGAGCGCGACCAACTTGACGACGCGAGGTGCATGTCGGCGGACCATTTCCTCGGCAAGGCGCAGGGTGACCAGCGGCAGCCACGCCGCTACCATCATGGTCGCCGCCACCACAACCGCTGACGGCAGGGCCAGCCCGGCAAGGCGCAGTGCAAGCAGCAGCGCGATCATTGTCAGCAGGCGCGCAAGATGCTCGGCCACCCCGCCCCCGCGCGCGGCTGCTGCTACCCCGACGCGTGCCACCAGCGCGGCGACCAGGCCAATGGACGTCAATAGGGCGCCTATCGCCGTCATGCCAGGAGCTTTGCCATGAAACGCCTCACCAGCACCCGCTTTGCAAAGGCGATCGGTGGTAGGAGCGGTCGCTCAACCCGCTGGGCATGGGGATTGAAGAAATAGCCCCGGCAATCAGTGCCGCCGGGCCTCCCGAGGATCTGCCGGATTGCCTCTTCCGCCATCAAGGTGCCGGCCATCGTTACCATGGTCGCAAAGCTGAAGCGCGAACGTTTGCCAGCCGCGACCTGGCCAGCGACGTCGAGATCGACATATTTGTGGCTTGATGAATGCACCAGCACATACTCGATCTCCTTCATCAGACATTCCACGCCCATGTCGCGGGTAATCGCCTGCCACGGCACGCCGACCGTGGGATAGCCAAGCCGCTCTTCCAGCCGTGGATCCTGCGGGCGCACCACGGTGACCGAGGGCAGAGGCGAGGCATAGGCATCGATCAACGTGCGCCCATGAGCGCGGCACTGGCGGTAGAATTCTGCGCCCGCCGCAGCATCATCGGTGCCGTTGATCGCGACATCAGCGCGGGGGAGTATATCCGGCAGCCTTTCGGTCCATTCGCGCCCGAGCACTTCGATTTGCAGCTCGGGATTGATCTCAAGCGCCAGCCGTGCCGCCGCCTCAGCCTTCAGCGCGCCAATGGTATCGGCACGGGCAAAAAGCTGGCGGTTCAGGTTCGATACCTCAAAGACATCGAGATCGGCGATGACGAAGCGCCCAATGCCGGCGCGCACCAGCGCCATGAAGGCTGCGCCGCCCATTCCGCCGACGCCGGGAATGAAGACGCAAGCTTCGCGAAGGCGCGCCTGCTCGGCCTCGTTCACGAAGCCCCGGTTGCGGGTTGTCATCTCCGCATAGCTGAAGGAGGGCAAGATATTGGTCATTTGAGGGGCCTGAGGCGGTTATAAGGACGGGTCGGATCGAGCCACTGAATCAGTGGGACCAGCACTGCGCCGGCCAGCATCATTGCGGCCTGCACCGCCAATTGCGGCAATGCGCTGCGCGGTACGCTGCGGGAGAGGAAGCGTTGCCCTGCGGCAAGATCGATCTTGCCGATCTGGAGCACATCATCGCCACGTCCATAATCGAGCTCTCGCTCGCAGAAGGCGTTGTATTCCTCGCGCCGGTGCTTGGCAGCCACGGCAAAGGTCTTTTTCAAGTTGTCCGATCCACCGGTATAGGCATTCAAGATGATCTGCCGATCGGCATCATAGCCCGCATCCTCGCCCACGCCAAAGGCCCGGCGGTGCCGGTGCATGATCTGATGGGCGAGGTGACGATGGGAGAAGGATTGCGGGGTGGAGCTTTGCGCCGGGAACACCTCGCTGAAGGTTTCGGCCACCATGCCGACCACTGCGGGCACCTGGGTAACGCTGCTGACCCAGATCGGTCGCAGGCCCTGCCTGAGGAATAGCGCGAAACAGGTGAGGCCGTAGAGGATCCATGACAATCCGCCGCTGCGTTCGTCGGGATCGACCATGACCAGCCCGAGATGCAGCACAGTCTCGTTTGCCCCACCACGGACAACATCGAGAAGCGGCATTGCGTTAAACGCGACGGGCCGATCATCGGCGATGCGGATGACAAGCGTTATCACGCTATGATCCCAAGCCGCGCGATCCTCTGCGAACAGCCCGTAATCGAGTATCTGCCCGTTAAGACAGGCGCGCACGACCGTCTCGCAGTCTTGCTGAAGCCTCTCCAAATCAGGGGGACTAAGGCTGGTTCCAGGGCGCTCGACAATCCACACGCGGTATTCGCGCGACGGCTGAAACGAAAGCGAAAGAGTTTTGCCGGCAAGCGCACCAAGAAACTGAAGCAAAGGTCCTCTCAAGCGACGTCAAGCCAATACGATTTCACTGCATGCTTTATCAGGGCTGTGAAAGTTTCGGTACACCGAACTCGATTGGCAGACCAAAAATAGTACTTTCCTGCAGTGCGAGCAGCATGGTCCTCATCTTCGCAACCGAATGGGCGCCGTCCAACGGTTCGCCACTGCTGCCGGAGGGCAGACGCTCATCGCGGAGTTCAATGAGGCGTTTTGGTGGATCTCAGGCTTGGCCGCGGGACGCAGTCCCTCGAGGGTTGTTAAGAGGCGACGGCCACGACGATTGACGATCGACTGCCTCGCCATCGACAAGTAAACGTTGCCGCTTCACGTCACGCCGATACGATCCAGTGTAAAAGGCAAGCGCGTCAAAGGCTTACCTTGCGACGCCCCCAGCCCTCTAGCCGATTACGAGCCTTTGGTTGCTGCATATCTGCTCGGTTCGATGCCCTAAACTGGTCGATGACCCTCATTCCGTCACGCTTTATCAGAAGTCTGATCTCATCGACAGTTCCCGGCAAACGGGATTTGCGAACCAAGTGGCGTCGTCCATATTTGTCTCTGACGTATACGTCGGCCAGATACCAGAGATGTCTACCATGTGCATCAATATGATGCGCCTCTTCGATAAGAATATCGAATGAATTACACTTGAAAATAGTCGTTTTTGTTTGAAATTTTACTATCCTGAAAATGCTTCAATCGCATTTTTAATTTTTCTCCGGGCCTCTTTCCAGGAACATATCTGACGAGGTCGATGCGGCCGTGCCTGGCGGTTCGTCGCAGGCTCGCGTGCGGATGGATGTGGGAAGATGATGATCTCGCGCGATTACTGTCGCGAACTCGGCGCAGGCCTGGGAGACCGGATGCGGCGCTCCGTGGTGCTTGTCAAAAATGTTCGGAGACGAAAAGGGCGAATTATTCTACCCCTGAGTGGCCTGATTGAAAGAAGAGCAAACCTGACAAGTGATGTGGCCAAGATGTCTTTGCTGATGAAAATGTAGCTTTTTCTTAAACACTGTGATGATCGCGACTCTTGTTTGAAGCAACGCTTCGTTCGTCGTGCATCTAACGATCCTTAGATCCTGAATGCGCTCTGCTGTAGCCGTCGATGAAAAGGTCGCTGACCTTTCCGTTGGGCTTCATCGTGCGCGCTTGAATGGCGGACGAGGCTGCTGGGTCGTCAGCGCGAGATGAGCGGTGGCCCGTGTCTTAGCGAGCAGCTGAGTTTGAATACTGACTTTTCCTGAGTTGGAACGCGATGAACAGAGATAAAACGAACGTTTCCGCCCGCCGCTTGACGGCCTTGCTGGCTTCGACGGCGATTGTCCTGCAGCCGTTTGGTGTCTTGGCCGGAGACGCTCTGCCAACCGGTGGACAGGTTGTGTCGGGTTCGGCCGCGATTGCAACATCAGGCACGACGATGACGGTGACGCAAGGCTCCGACAGGGCGATCGTCAACTGGGACGGTTTCTCGGTCGGCGTTGGCAGCAGCGTGACCTTCGTACAGCCCGGCTCCTCGTCTGCCATCCTCAACCGTGTGACCGGCAGCACTCCGTCCACGATTGCTGGTTCGCTCGGCGGCAATGGCCAGGTCTATCTCATCAACCCCAACGGGATTGCGATCACCCCGACCGGCACTGTCCGGGTCGGTGGCGGGTTTGTCGCCTCGACGCTCGATCTCTCCAATGATGACTTTATGGCCGGACATTACCGCTTTGGCGGGGATGGATCCTCGCTCGGGGTCAGCAATGAGGGTGTGATCACCATCGGACGCGGCGGCTATGCGGCGCTGATCGGCGGCACGGTGAAAAATGACGGGATGATTGCCGTGCCCATGGGCAAGGTCGGCCTCGGTTCCGGCGAGCAGGCGACGCTCGATCTCTCAGGCGACGGTTTCCTGCAGGTGGCGGTTCCGACCGCCGATGGCGCCGAGGGAACGGGTGCGCTGATCGAGAATGGCGGCCGCATCTCGGCGGAAGGCGGAACCGTGGTCATGCAGGCGGCAACCGCCCGACATGCGGCGCGGCACGCCATCAACCTGTCCGGCACGGTGGAGGCCAGCAGCGTCTCGGGTCGCGATGGTGCGATCGTCATCGGCGGCGGCGAAGGCGGGGAGGTCTCGCTTTCCGGCAGGCTTTCGAGCCAATCCTCCTCCGGCACAGGTGGCAAGGTTACGGTAACCGGCAAATCGGTTGCGCTGAAAGGCGCGACGGTCGATGCCTCCGGCGCAACTGGCGGCGGCACTGTCAGGATTGGTGGCGACTACAAGGGACAGGGCGCCCTGCAGCGCGCCGCCACGACCACGGTCGATGCGGCGAGCACGATCCGGGCCGATGCCACGCAATCGGGTGATGGCGGCTCGATCGTGGTCTGGTCGGACGATCTGACCCGCTTCTCCGGCCTGATCACGGCCATGGGTGCCGGAAGCGGCAGAGGCGGCGATGCGGAAGTATCGGGCAAGGCACGACTTGCCTATACTGGCTTTGCCAATCTCTCCGGCCCCGGCGGCTTCGGCACGCTGCTGCTCGATCCCTACAACATCACCATATCCAGCGGACCCGACAGCAATCTGAGCGGGTTCAGCGCCAGCGGCAATGACAGCGTGTTGAACGTCACGACCCTGACGAATGCGCTGGCCGGCGCCAATGTCGCTGTTACAACCGGCATGGGCGGCAGCCAGACGGGCGACATCGCGGTCAATAGCGCGATCTCCTGGGCGGCCAATACCACCCTGACCTTATCGGCGGCCAACAACATCGCCATCAATGCCGATATCACGGCGACAGGCGCCCAGGCAGGGCTGGTGCTGAATTATGGTGATTATGCCAATACGGGGAGCGTCACATCCGGCACGGATTACTCAATCGCACCGGGCGCCAGCATCACGCTCTCGGGCGCCAATTCCAGCCTCGCCATCAATGGGACCGGCTATACGCTGATCCGTTCGCGCGCCGATCTTGAGGCAGTGAACAACAACCGTGCGGGCAACTATGCACTGGCGGGGGATCTGGATCTCTCGGGGGTCACCTATACGCAGGCTGTGATCGCTGCGCGCGGAAGCCAGTTCACCGGCAGTTTCGCCGGCTTGGGTCATGTTGTTTCGGACCTGACGATCAATTCGGCCGGTAACTTTGTCGGGCTGTTCGGAACGAATTCTGGCTCGATTCGTGACCTTGGTATCGTTGGTGGCTCAGTCAGCGGGCAGAATATTGTCGGCGCATTGGTTGGCGGCAACGACGGAGGCACTCTCAAAAATGTCTATGCGACGGGTGCAGTCTCTGGAGGTGAACGCGTTGGCGGATTGGTGGGCCGTAGTTCTACCGGAACTATCAGCAACGCCCATGCAACGGGTGTTGTAACGGGTAGCTCCGAATATGTCGGGGGCTTGGTGGGCTTCAGCTCTATGGACTTGATCAGCAACGTCTATGCGACGGGTGCTGTAACGGGGTCGCGTTTTGTGGGGGGGGTGGCTGGCGGGCATCTTGACGGAATGATCAGCAATGCCCATGCGACGGGTGTTGTAACGGGTCTCGGCGATTATGTCGGGGGCTTGGTGGGTGAGCTATCAAGCGGAACCATCAGCGGTGCTTATGCGACGGGAGCTGTCTCAGGGCGTAATGGGGTAGGCGGACTGTTCGGCTCTCAAGGTTGGGCAACGATCAGTAATGCCTATGCAACGGGTACAGTCTCCGGAAATAGTTGGGTTGGCGGACTGGTGGGCAGAAGCGACAACGCAACGATCTCCGATGCCTATGCGACGGGAGCTGTCTCCGGGGGCGGATTTTACGTTGGCGGACTGGTCGGTATTACCAATCAAGCAATGATCAGCAACGTCTACGCGACGGGGGGGGTGACAGGTGCCGACGAAGGTATCGGGGGATTGGTGGGCTTTAGCTCTAACAACTCGACAATCAGTAATGCCTATGCGACGGGTGCGGTTTCCGGATCCCGCGCGGTTGGCGGACTGGTGGGCTTGAGCTGGGGTGGCTCGATCAGCGCTGCCTATGCGACCGGTGCAGTCTCAGGAGTGAATGAGTTTGGCGGTCTCGTTGGTTCCAATAGTGGAGGAACGATCACTGCGTCGTTTTTCAACAGCGACACCGGTCAAATTCAGGGCGTGGGCTCCGGCTCTTCCACTGGCGTGACCGGCTTAACCACAGCGCAGATGTCCGATCTGTCCATCTTTGCGGCCGCAGGCTGGGATATTGATGGACAGGGCGGTACAGGTACCATCTGGCGTATCTATGACGGGTACACCGCGCCGCTGATCCGCAGTCTCCTGACGTCCCTGACGGTCACCACAAATCATGTGACGAAGACCTATGACGGCCTGGCCTTTACCGGCAACAATGGCGTGCGCTATTCGGGCTTCGTCAATGGGGACAACGCCTCGGTACTGGGTGGAACGCTCAGCTTCGGCGGCACCTCTCAGGGTGCGTTGAATGCCGGGACCTACACATTGACTGCCTCGGGGCTTTATTCAACGTTTTATGACATCAGCTTTGTCGATGGTGCGCTGACGGTCAACCGGGCCGGTCTGACGGTGACGGCGAACAATGATACCAAGACCTATGACGGTCTGGCCTATACCGGTGGCAATGGCGTGAGTTACACGGGCTTCGTCAATGGTGAAACGGCTTCGGTTCTGGGTGGCACGCTCAGCTTCGGCGGCACGTCTCAGGGTGCGTTGAATGCCGGCAGCTATGTTCTGTCCGCGTCCGGCCTCACGTCTGGCAATTACGACATCAGCTATGTCGACGGTGCGCTGACGGTCAACCGGGCAGGTCTGACGGTGACGGCGAACGACGATACCAAGACCTATGACGGTCTGGCCTATACCGGTGGCAATGGCGTCAGCTATTTGGGCTTCGTCAATGGTGAGACGGCTTCGGTTCTGGGCGGCACGCTCAGCTTCGGCGGCACGTCTCAGGGTGCGTTGAATGCCGGCAGCTATGTGCTGTCCGCCTCCGGTCTGACCTCCGGCAATTACGACATCAGCTATGTCGATGGTTCGCTGACGATCAACCGAGCAGGTCTGACGGTGACGGCGAACAACGATACGAAGACCTATGACGGTCTGGCCTATGCCGGTGGCAATGGCGTCAGCTATTCGGGCTTCGTCAATGGAGAGACTGCTTCGGTTCTTGGCGGGGCGCTCAACTTCGGCGGCACGTCCCAGGGGGCGCTGAATGTCGGCAGCTATGTGCTGTCCGCCTCCGGTCTGACCTCGGGCAATTACGACATCAGCTATGTCGATGGCTCGCTGACGGTGACACCGCGAGCGATCTCCATAACCGCTGATGATAACAGCAAGATCTATGGCGATAGCGTCTCCTTGCGCTACACGATCAGCGGTGGAAGTCTGGTGAATGGCGACAGTCTGAGCGGTAGCCTTGCCAGTGCGGGGACGGCAGTGACCGCCTCTGTCGGGCGCTATGCCATCACACAGGGCACGCTTACCAATGCCAACTATGATATCAGCTTTGTCGATGGTGCGCTGACGGTGACCCCGAGGGCGCTCTCGATAACCGCTGACGATCGCAGCAAGATTTATGGCGACAGCGTATCCTTGGGCTACACGATCAGTGGCGGAAGTCTGGTCAATGGCGACAGTCTGAGTGGGAGCCTTGCCAGTGCGGGGACGGTATTGTCAGCCTCTGTCGGGCGCTATGCCATCACCCAGGGCACGCTTGCCAACGCCAATTACGACATCAGCTATGTCGGTGGCATACTCACGGTCACACCCGCCTCGCTGACAATAACGGCGGATAGCAGCTCCATTGTTTCCGGCAGCAGCATTCCCTTGCTCGGCTATTCCACCGCCGGATGGCGAAATGGCCAGGATGCCAGCCTGTTGTCGGGTGTTGTCGTCTCCACCGATGCCACCTCGTCCTCCGGCGCCGGCCGCTTCGCAACCAGGGCTGCGAACGGCACTCTTTCCGGCGCTGCAGCCGGTAACTACCGGCTCATCTACGTCGATGGTGTGCTGACCGTGACGCCGCAGATCGGAGCGCAACTGCTCCAGACCGTCGTGCTTCCCTTCAATCCGGCAATCAATTTTGCCGCATCGTTGGATACGCGATCCGGTTTCAGCCCATCGTCTCCCATTATCGGCGCAGTGGCGTCCGGTTCGGGCGGTAATGGCGGCGCGGGCGGCACGCTCTCCGTCGAGGATCCGCAGCTCTCCGGTGCGGTCTGCGCCCTCGGTCCCAACCTGGCGATCGCCTGCTAAGCGAATGGATGCCCTGCGAGTCACATGATGATGGTCACTGATACATTCAAAATCGGCCTCGGTTGTGCAGCCTTTGCGGTCGCTGTCATCGCGGCTCTCGGCACGGCCGAGGCGCAGACGGCGAGCCAGCTGGTTTCTCCGACTTATGCGCCGCCCGTGGTGCGCGCGGTCGAGGGCGGCTTGTCGCTTAATGGGGCGACGGGGCTTGAGGCACCGAAAGGGGCGGAAGCACTGCAAGTGACGCCCTCCGGGCTCCTTGTCGAAGGGGGGCGGGCGGAACTCGCTTCCGAGACGGCAAAGATCGAGGAGTCGCTGAAGGGCAAGCGCGTCACGGGTGCGGACCTCTTTGCTTCCGCCCGCGCCCTCGAAGAGGCCTATGCAAGGGCCGGATATCTTCTTGTTCGCGTCAGCCTGCCACCGCAGACCATCCGGGATGGCAATCCGTTGCGTCTCGTGGTGACGGATGGACGGGTGGAATCGATCGATGCCTCGGCCATGCCGGAGCGGGTGCGCGGCCGGATCTCCGCCATGCTTGCACCGCTGGTGGGCAAATCAGGCGTCACCAGGGCGGAGCTGGAACGCCGTCTGCTGTTGGCCGGCGACATTCCCGGGCTGATGCTGCGATCGACATTGCGGGCGGGCAGCGAACCGGGAGGCACTGTCATCGTCATCGATGGCCGATACGACGCGGTAACCGCCAGTATAACAGCGGACAATAGTCTCTCGGACAATCTCGGCATTTACAGCGGCGGGTTGGCCGTCGATCTCAACGCCATGCTCGGGCTCGGCGAAGTCGGCTATCTGAGGCTGAACGGCTATCCGGGTTTTGTGGACAATATCTTCGAGACGGATCCGCGCAATCGCCAGCTCATCGCGGGCTTCACGCTGCCGCTGGGCACGGATGGCATGTGGCTGGCCATGGAAGGAATCGACAGCCGCACCAATCCCAAATCCGATCTCTCCTATGCGATCGAGGGACATTATCAGCGTCTCTCCACGCGGTTCGGTTATACCTGGATCCGTTCTCGCTCTTTGAACACAAGCTCCGTCCTTTCCTTCGATATCACCAAGGAAACGCAGAGGATCAACCTGAACAATTCGGTTTCGCCTTTCACGGAGGACCAATTGCGCGTGCTGCGGCTGACGCAGTCCGGCGATCTCATCACCGACTGGGGCGGACAGTTCACCGGCAGTGTCACCCTCTCACTCGGTCTGGATGGGCTTGGTGCACGCGAGGGGACGACCGCTCTTCCCCTCTCGCGGCAGGGCGCCAATCCCGATTTTCAGAAGCTCGAAGTCTCTGCAAACTACGGTCAGTCGTTCCTCGACGAGCAAATGTACGTGTCGATCGCCGGCAAGGCGCAGACGTCGTTCCAGCAGGCTCTGGTGTCATCCGAGCAGTTCGGCCTGGGCGGCTTTGACTGGCTTTCGGCCTTCGACAGCGGCAAAATCCAGGGCGATGCCGGGGCCGCATTCCGGGCCGAGCTTTCTTTCCCCCAGACCCTGCCGGATGTCCTCGGTCTCGGTGACGCCTTCGGCGGCGCCGTGGCGCCCTATGCGTTCGGCGCGGCCGGCATGGTGCGGCTCGAGCAGCCGACGGCCGTCGAGCGCAGCAGCACCCGTGCCCTGGCTGTGGGGGGTGGCATTCGCTTCGGCCTGTCGCAGAAGGCAAGCCCCAATTCCGCATCCCTGATGCTCGAATATGCTCATGGGGCGGCCAGTGACCAAACCCGGTCCAACCGCTTCAACATGCGCTTTCTCGCCCGCTTCTGAGAAAGTGTCCCCGGGGGTGTTTCGCTCAAGGGTGAAAGCTGCTCCCTCATTCTTCAACCGTCTTGATCGTGATCTCATCCTTATGTTGCCCAAACTCTTAGTTCACACCGTCTTTGTCGCAAGTCTCGGGGCGGCCATCGCCATGGCCGGCCATGGGGGCACATTGGCCCAGACGGCGGCGGCGAATGCTGAAACCGTACGGCCAATCCCGTCCGAACCGACGCAGACCACCGAAACCTATGGCAGCTGGGTTCTGCGCTGCGTGCAACTCCCTCCCCCGGCGCCGACCGACGGCAAGTCTTCGCGGGCGCCGGGCCGGACTTGCGAGGTGGTGCAGACCGTCCAGGTGCAGGGACAGCCACAGCCGATTGCCCAAGTCGCGATCGGACGTTTTCCAGGGGATGATGATCTCGTTGTTACCGCCCTTCTGCCCGTCAATATCAGTCTCCCGGGGGAGGTGCGCATCTCCGGCAATGGCAAGACCGGCGCGGACGAAAGGGGAGGGATCGGCCTCGTCTGGACGCGCTGCCTTTCGGGCACTTGCATCGCCACGGCGAAGCCTGATGCGGAGACCCTCGCGATCCTGCGTCGCGGAACCGAAGGGCAGCTGCGCTTTGCCGATGCCGCCGGTAGTATGCTGTCCATACCCTTGTCATGGTCAGGGCTGGACCAAGCCATGACTGCGCTTGACCGGCAGACACAAATGTAAGGATCTTATACGCGGCGCTGTAAGGTCATAGCCGCTTGAGCCTTGAGAATCCCGGGTCCCTTCCCGCCCGGTTTCGCGACAGCATTGAGAGAAACCCGTTCATGTCTTTCATTTCCGCTCAGACGAGCATCGATTTCAACAGCGAAGGCACAATGCCGAGCTGGAATGTTCTGGCTCAGTCCCTCTACAGCAACCCGAAGATGGTTTCTGTTGCCCATTGGTTTGCGCGGGTCTTCATCGCCGAACAGCCGCATCGAGCGCGTTCCTCGTCGATTTTCACCACGCAGCAGAGGTGGCTGTTGGCGCATCTGGCGGCCTCGCTCTATTGCCTGGAGGCCACAGGTCGCGGAGGCCGGCTTTCCCTCCAGACTTACGTCAAGGCTGCGGTGGAACACCGGGTCGCAAGCCGCAACACGGCGCGCGATTTCTTCCTGGAAATCATGAAGTATGATTTCAGCTCGTCTGAAGCCGAGATTCCCTATAGCGCCGAAATGGCGCTTACGGAGGTTCCGGCACATCCCTCGCAGAGGACCCGCGAGAACATGCAGGTGTGGTACGAACTGCATCTCACCGGTCTGGACATGATCGACGGCAAAAATCGGATCGCGGTCTTCGAACAGGACCCGCTCCGATACATGATGATCATGCAGCCGCTGATCACGGATGCCTTGCTGACGTGCCCGCAAGTCCGAATGCCGGGGCGCGCCTATGCCCTCTTCTCCTGGGTCGATGAAGGTGGCCTGCTGATGGACCGATTGATTGGCGCTATCGATCCTTCCGCAGGTTTCAGCGAAAAGACCATTCCAATTGACGTTGTATCGGTCGCCGAGCTTGCCCGCGGCCTCAACCTGTCACGAGTGCATGCGGCACGCGTCATTCGTCGGGCAGAAGACATGGGGGCCGTGGGTTGGACTGGTTCGCGTGGGCGCTCCAAGATGTGGGTTTCTCGCGAACTCCGCGAAGAATACATCCATTTCCAGGCGCTGAAGATGGTGATCGTGGACCATGCGCTGTCTATGGCCGTGTCTTGATATTCATCCCTCACTGGCAGCGGCACCATGTCAATTCGGGGAGAACCTAGGGTTTTCAATCTGGCCTCATGCGGCCCGGCAAACCAACTGAGAACGGCTTCATCCAGGCCTTCACCAGCAAGCTGAGGTCGGAGTGCCTGAACGCCCATTGGTTCCTGACCCTTGCGGATCCGCGCAAAAAGCTGGACGCTCGGCGTCGATGCTGAAACGACGAACATCCTCACTCGGGGATCGGATATAACGTCCCGATCGCCTCCATAATCCCGGCGGCGCAACAAGCCAGCCATCGTGGTCAGAGCCGGAAAACTCCAGCTTCCGGCGGTCCAAAGTTTGGTCTGAGAGCATGATGTGACCGAACCTGCCAAAATCTGGAGGAAGTTTCGGGTCTCAGCTCAAATGCAGACACCAGTGACCATCTCTTGGGGGTATTCGGCAGTACGTCCGACGGTATGGGGGAACAGATTTTGAGCCTGGCCACGCTTTGCCCTTTCGCCCGCCTGGCTGCCGCGCTAGGCTCAAGCCCATGAAAAAGGTCTTCAATCCTCCTTCCGTCCGCCGTCCTTTCGGGCAGTACAATCACGGTCTGCTGGTCCCGCCCGGCGCCAGCCTGCTGGTGACGTCCGGTCAACTCGGCATCCGGCCAGATGACACCATTCCTGCCGATGTCACCGGCCAGGCCGAGCTGTGTTTCGAGGCTATCAAGGCCATTCTCGAAGAGGCGGAGATGACCTTCGCGGATGTGATCCGTATCTCCGGCTTTGTCACACGACGGGAGGACTTTCCGGCCTATATGGCGGTGCGTGATCGCTATACGCTCGATCCGAAACCGGTCTCGACGCTGCTCGTCGTCGGCGGGTTTACACGGCCGGAATTCCTGGTCGAGGTCGAGGTGACGGCGGCCAAGTTGGTTTGACCGCCAGCCATTCTCTCAGAAATTCTCCATCTCTCGGCGTACCTTGGCCATGAAGGCGGCACGGGTTTCTTCCGTGCAATTGTTCATGTCGTAGTGGGCGAGGTATTTGACCGGCGCGCCGATCTTGATCTGGGCGCGGATGACGCGCTTGACGATCTTCTTTGGCGGATTGCCGGCGAGGAAGGCGCGCATCGGGGTCGCGCCATAGGTCATGACGGCGGCGAGTTTTCTGATGTGGCGAAGCGTCGGGGTGAGCTTGCCATCTACCAGATCGAAGGAAACGCCGGGCAGCCAGACGCGATCGAAATAGCCCTTCAGCATGGCCGGGAAGCCGAAATTCCAGACGGGCGTGACGATCACCAGAGCTTCGGCCTTGAGCAGGCGATCGACATAGGGTTTCACCAGGGTCAGATTGTCCGGGATGTCGTGATAGACGCGGCGGTCATGGGCCGACAGCACGGGGTCGAAACCCTCTTCATAGAGATTGCAGCCATCGACTTCGTGGCCGGCCTTTTCCAAGCTTTCGCAGGTGAGCTTGTAAAGCGCCCGGCCAAAGCTTTCATCGAGGGGATGGGAGTGGAGGACGAGTACGCGCATGTGAAAAGCTCCAAGTCGTTGCCCGCCGCTTGCATCGTCGGGGTTCAATTCAAAACTTCCGCGCCGTTTGTCCCAGCATCCCGATCCTTCGCCGCCAGATGCCGAGGGATTAGGGATGCCATGTTTTATAGAGCATGAGCCAGAGGGCCGGCCGGGAGTACCTTCGGAATGGGGTGGGTATGGCGGTTGGTGTGGTTCCTTATCTGTCGTCTGTTCAGTGCGGGGTACCCCCTCTGTCCTGCCGGACATCTCCCCCTCAAGGGGGGAGATTGGATGGGGTTGCCGTTCGCGGTTGCGTCATCCGTTGAGTTCGCGGATGTCTGGGTTTGGTGGTCAGTGTGTTTTCGGCCTTCATTGCCTCGCCCGCAGATCAGCATTTCGGAGTGGGCAAGGGCTTGGCCGCATCCCGATCTCCCCCCCTTGAGGGGGAGATGCCCGGCAGGGCAGAGGGGGGTGATCTCAGTTTCCGACCGAACCGAGGCCCAACCTGGCCCGACTCCTATTCTCCCGCCTCTGCAAATACCTCCAACCCCGGAAATAGGTAATTCTTGCCCGCCGAGAAATCGAAGTCCGGGTTCTCCCAGGCGATCATCTTGCCGGGGTTGAGCAGACCCTTCGGATCGGTTTCCTTCTTGAAGGCGAGCTGGACCTGGTCGGTCTGCTTCATGCCGCCTTCTTCCAGCGTGTAGCGGTGCGGGTTGAAGATCGGGCAGCCGTTTTCTTCGTGGATGCGGATGATCTCTTCCAGCCTTTCCTTCGTCGTGTAGCGCACCAGGGGCAGGCCGGCGCACTGGATCTGGCCGTCGAACTTGATGAATTCGAGATGGCCGATGACCTCGTCGGGGAGGAGCTCGGTCATCACGCGAACCTTCTCGACATGGTCGGGGCCGGGATACTGGACCTGGAGATAGGTGATGTTGGTGTCGAGCTTGAGCGCCCGCAGCGTTGTATGGTTCCAGGTGAGCTCATAGGCATGCGGGATGCCCTTCATGCTTTCGACCGTGTCGGAGCGGAAGCGCACATCGCCCTTCATCTTGTCGGCAAGTGCAAGGAAGGGCTCCATCGAGTGGGGCGCGACCATCAGCACGACGACGGACTGGCCTTCCTTCAGCCAGGGCTTGTGGCGGGTGAAGTAGTCATAAGGGATCGGGGCCGCGATCGGGGCGACTTCCTTCAGGAGGATGCCGTTCTTGTGGGACAGTGTATCGGCGAATTTCACCGCATCCATGAAGTCGTCATAGCCGACGATGACGTCGACCCAGTCATAGGCAGGTGCCAGCGGCATCTCGACTTCGGTGATGATGCCGTTGGTGCCATAGGCGTGGGAGACCTTCTGCAGGTCCCAGGCGGAGAGTTCGAGCACACGGGGCTCGGCTTCCATGGTGACGACGCGGAGCCGTAGAATGTTGCCGAGGTCACGCAGGCCGCCCCAGGTGATCGAGCCGACGCCGCCGGAGCCGCCGGCGATGAAGCCTGCGACGCTGGCGGTCTGGGCGGTCGAGGGGTGGAAGCGCAGTTCCTGGCCGGAATGGGCTTTCGTCTGCTTGTCCAGTTCGGAGATGATGATGCCGGGCTCGCAGATGACGCGGCCGGGCAGGATCTCCTTCACCTTGCTCATGTTGATGAGGTTCAAGACGATGCCACCCGAGAGCGGCATGGCCTGGCCGTAATTGCCGGTGCCGCCGCCGCGCGGAGTGACCGGCACGCCATGCGCATAGGCGACCTTCAGAACCCGGATGACCTCTTCTTCCGTCGTTGGCGAAACGACGAGGTCACCGACGACGTTGTCGAGTTCTTCTTTCAGGATCGGCGAATACCAGTAGAAATCGCGGCTTTTCTGTTTGACGAGCGCCGGATTGTCTTCGACGGCGATGCCTTCAAGCTCTTCCTTGATTTTGGCGTAGTCAGCCATGGCTAAACTCCAAGCAACGGGTCAAGTTCGCGGTAATCCGGCAGGCTGCGGTCGATGCCCATGCCATTCCGCATCACGATGCGGTCAGCCTGCGGACGGGAAAGGAATTCGCTCCAGCGGCGGGCGCTGAAGAGGACGAGATCCGCCTTGGCGCCGACGGCGATGCGGCCGTGATCGGGGCGCTTCAGGATATCGGCGGGCGTGCGGGTGACGACGCGGGCGGCGGTGTCCAGCGGATGGTCGAGATGGATGATGCGCACCGCTTCGCGGAAGACTTCGACGGGGTCGAGATCGCCATAGGCATAGAAGGGGTCGCGGGTGTTGTCGGAGGAGACGGCGGTCGCGACGCCTGCGGCGGACAGTTCATGGAAGAGGGTGACGCCGCGCTGGCGCGGCGTGCGCCCGGCATGACGATCCTGCAGATACATGTTGCACATCGGCAGCGAGACGACGGAGAGGCCGGCCTCCGCCACCAGATCGATGGTGCGTTTCGCCATGTCCTCGTCCTGGCGGGCAAGCGAGCAGCAATGGCCGACGGTGACCGCGCCCTCAAAGCCGTTGCGGATCTTGGCTTCCGCGATGGTCTTCAGGGTCAGGGTTTCCTTGTCCTGCGTCTCGTCGACATGCAGGTCAATGTCGAGGCCGTTTTCCGAAGCGGTGCGGAAGAGGATGTCGAGCTTTTGGTCGAGCCCAGGCATCAGATAGGTGACGCCGCCGAGCAGACCTTTATGGGCGACGATCACCTCGACCAGATCCTTGAAGAAGGCCTCGTCGGTGATCTGGTCGAAGGGGAAGAGGGCGGCGGCCTGCAGGTCGATCTTGCCGGCCCAGGTCTCGCGAAGTGCGGCGAAGACCTCGAAAGAGATGCGATGCTGGGGCGCCAGGCTGTCGAGATGGGTGCGGATCAGGCTGGTGCCGTGGGCATAGGCCGTGCGCAGCGAGAATTCCATGCGGGCCTTGACGTCTTCAGCCGACCAGCGGGCGACGCGGTCGGCCTGCACGGCTTCGAGCGCGCCAATGAAATCGCCTGTCGGGTTCGGCTTTCGGTCCCAGATATGACCCTTGTCGAGATGGGTGTGCATGTCGACGAAGGTCGGCCAAACCATGCCGTGGCGGAGATCCGTGGAGGGGAGACCGGCAGGGGCGCTTCCAGGCTTCAGGATCGCCTCGACCTTGCCATCGGCCACCACGATGTCGGCACTGATCAGGCCCTCGCAGGACGGCGCCTCGACACCATCGACGCAGATCTGCGGCAGCGTCGCATTGGCAAGGACGAAGCGCTTGGCAGCGGGAAGATTGGCAATCGGGCTCGACATCAGTTTTCTCGTTTCAGGCTGCTCTCGTGCCAGCGATGCAGCGCCAGCCAGGAGATGAAGGAGGTGATGGCGAAGATGACCACGCCGAGGCAGGAGAGCAGGAAGAGGGCGGCGAAGAGACGGGGAATATTCAGGCGAAACTGAGCCTCAAGCAGGCGGAAGGCAAGGCCTGAGCCTGCACCGGCCGAGCCGGCGGCAAATTCGGCGACCACGGCGGCGATCAGCGCGAGGCCACCACCGATGCGCAAGCCCGTCATGAAATAGGGAAGCGAGGCCGGCAGCTTCAGGTAAAGCAAGGTCTGCCAGCGGGAGGCGCCGTAGAGATCGAAGAGGTTCAGGAGATTGTGGTCGACGCTCTTCAGGCCCTGCACCATGTTTGAGAGTATCGGGAAGAAGGCGACGAGGAAGGCGCAGATCAAGAGCGCCACCTGTGTCGAGGGCGCATAGATCAGGATCAGCGGTGCGATCGCCACGATCGGGGTCACCTGCAGGATGACGGTGATCGGATAGAAGGCGACTTCGATCCACGTCGACTGGACGAGGAAGACGGCGATGCCAACGCCGCCGATCAGTGCCAGCGCGAGTGACATCAGGGTGATCTGGGTGGTGACCCAGAGCGCTGGCGAGAGCGTGCCCCAGTCCTTGAAGAGGGCGCCGGCAATGGCGATCGGGCCTGGGAGTATGTATTGCGGCACGCCGGAGACCCAGACGCCGACCTGCCAGATCACGAGAAGCACGAAGACGACGAGAATCGGAATGAGGATCTTCAGCAGGGTTTCGGCTGGTCCGGTCATCAGTGTTGCTCCCCAGCCATGGCTTCCAGCAATGTCTTCGAGACCGTTTCGCAGGCCTGGCGATAGTCTTCCGAGGAACGGTAAAGCGCATCGCGCTCAAGGCTGGTCACCAGCGGAAAATCCGCATGCACGCGACCGGGGCGCGCGTTCATGACGACGATGCGGTTGGAAAGGTAGGCGCTCTCAAAGACGGAATGGGTGACGAAAATGACCGTGATGCCGGTCTCCTTCCAGAGGTGCAGCACGTCGTCGTTCAGCTTCTGGCGCGTGATCTCGTCGAGCGCAGCAAAGGGCTCGTCCATCAAAAGCAGCTTTGGCTTGGTGACCAGCGCCCGGGCAATCGAGACGCGCATCTTCATGCCGCCGGAGAGTTCGCGGGGATAGGAGTTCGCGAAGTCCTTGAGGCCCACGCGTTCCAGGGCTGCGAGAATGTCCGGCGTTGCCGCGGCCTTCGAGACACCCCTCAGCTTCAACGGAAGATAGACATTGCCGAAGACAGTCGCCCACGGCATCAGCGTCGGCTCCTGGAAGACGAAGGAGATATCGCCTTCGGGCAGGCCCCTGGAATTGATGCGCGAGCTTGGCCAGTCGATTGTGCCTGTGGTGACATCACCGAGACCGGCGATGATGCGCAGCGCGGTGGATTTGCCGCAGCCGGAGGGGCCAAGCAGCGAGACGAATTCGCCGCCATTCACCGTCAGCGACATACCGGTAAGCGCCACCGTGCCGCTGGAAAAGACCTTGGATACGTCCTTCATCACCACCAGCGCCCGGCGCTGTTCGGGAGGAGGTGGGGTAATGGCGTCTTCGGTGACTGGCGAACTGGTCATTCTGTCTCGCGTTGCATTCTGCAAATCGGCAAAGGAAACCTTGCGGGTGAGAGACCCCTCTGTCCTCCTGAGCTTGTCGAAGGGCGGACATCTCCCCCTCAAGGGGGGAGATCGGATAGCGGCTGGCGTTTACCCTCCCCTTGAGGCGGAGGGGCGGCACGCAGTGCCGGGGTGGGGTGACGTCGGCCGATACAGCTGATCACCCCCACCCGCAGCTTCGCTGCGACCTCCCCCCTCAAGGGGGAGGTGCGGATTACTTCTTCAGCGCCATCCCGACGCCCTTGCAGACGAACTGTGTGGTGTAGGCCTTCTTGTAGTCGAGGTCGGCGGGCTGGACGCCGATCTGGACCATGGCGTCGAAGAAGGCCTTGTACTTCTCGTCGGTCATGCAGCCGATGCCATTGTCGAGCGCTTCGGCGGATTCGAGAATGCCATATTCCTTCATCTTGGCGATCGAATACTCGATCTGGCCATCCGTCATTTCCGGATTGTCCTTCTTGATGAGGTCGTTGGCGGCCTTGTTGTCGCCGTAGATGTAGTTGTACCAGCCCTCGATCGATGCATCGACGAAGCGCTGGACGACATCCGGCTTGGTCTCGACCATGGTCGTCGTAGTGGTGATCATGGTGGAGTAGGGGTTGTAACCGTTGTCGGCGAGCAGGAAGACCTTCGGAGCCCAGCCGGCCTGCTTCTCGATTTCATAGGGTTCGGAGGTCAGGTAGCCCTGCTGCGCAGACTTCGGGTCGGCGATGAAGGGGGCGGGGTTGAAGGTGTAGGGCTTGTACTTCTCGTCGGTGAAGCCCTCGAAATTCTTCTTCATCCACTCATAATAGGTGACGTAGCCATCCTTGCCCATGAAGATTGTGTCGAGCTTGGCAAGATCGGCAAATTTCTCGATGCCCTGATCGGGGTGGGCGAGCAGGACTTGCGGATCCTTCTGGAAGATGGCGGCGACGTCGATCAGCGGAATGCCTTCCTTGACGGCGTCCATCTCGCCGAGCGGGCTTCCCATGTAGAAATCGACCTTGCCGGCGATCAGCAGGGAGCGGTTGGCCGCCTGCGGGCCGCCCTGGATGATGGTGACCTTGAGGCCGTATTTCTCATAGGTGCCGTCGGCTACGGCCTGGTAGAAGCCGCCATGTTCGGCCTGGGCGAGCCAGTTGGTGCCGTAGCTGACCTCGTCGAGAGCGAGAGCCGAGGAGGTGGAGGCCAGCGAAGCTGCAAGGCCCATCAGGGCAAAGAGGCTGGTCTTGGTGAGCGTGTCGCGCATTGATCGTTCCCCTGTTCGTTGCAGGACCCGTTTTCGGGCTCCCTTTTTGGTCATTTGATCGGTCGCGTTGCGTCTTGAAAAGCATCAAATTTCGTCCGCATCGATGCTTTTTTTGCATCGCTCCCGAGATTGATGCATAGTGATGCGGCATGACTAATTTTTGCGCAGCGGAGGTCCCGTGCTGCACTCCCGAAAGCTCGTCTACATCAACGAAATCGTCCGCTGCGGTTCGATCCGGAAAGCAGCCCAGCGCCTCAATGTCGCATCATCGGCGGTCAACCGCCAGATCCTCGCGCTTGAGGAAGAGTTGGGGGCGCCGATCTTCGAGCGGCTGCCGAAAGGCTTGCGGCTGACGGCGGCGGGTGAGCTCTGCGTCGAGCATATCCGCGACGTTTTGAAAAACTACGAGCGGCTGGAAGGGCGCATTCGCGGTCTCAAGACCCCGCAGGCGGGCAAGGTTTCGCTGGTGACGACCGTCGGGCTTGCCTCCGGGCCGCTGCCGGCGATCCTGGCCGGTTTTGTCGCCGAGCATCCGAGGGTGCAGATCAAGCTGCGCAATGACGGTGGGTCGACGACGATCAACCCGGTGCTGACCGGAGAGGTCGATCTCGGCCTCGGCTTCAACATACCGGCGACGCCCGGCATCCGGACGCTGGCCAATTTCGACGTGCCTGTTGGCGTGGTGCTGCCGCCGGGGCATCGGCTGGCGCAGGAGGAGGGGCCTGTCGACCTGGTCGAGGTGGTTCAGGAGCCGCTGATCCTCGCTCAAGCGGGCACCAGCCTACGCAACATCATCGATCTCGCGCTTGCGCCGCTGCCGCTGCTGGTCGAGCCGGTCGTTGAAACCAACTCCTCGGAACTGATGAAGCAGCTGGTGAAGGCGGGGACGGGGCTCACGATGCTCAATCCGCTGGATGCGGTCGCCGAATGCCGGCGGGGCGAACTGATTTTCCGGCCTCTGACGGATGCACATATCCGGCATCAGCCGATGAAGCTCTTTGCGCGTGCGCGTGCACCGCTCGATTCCGCCACGAGCCTGTTCGTCGAGTATCTGATGCAGGAGCTTCTGGCTCTGGTCCAGGATCTCAAGGCCCGGGGACATATCCCGGAGACCATTCGCGGGCAGGCCTGAGCCCTCTTCAGCCAGGCATATAGAGGTTCGACAGCGGATAGGTCGCGACGTCGCGCAGCATTTCGATGAAGCCAGCCACCTGGTGGCGGCAGATCGCGGCTCCCTTTTCCGCCGTGCCCTTGGAGGCATCGCCGACCACGCCGTAGGGGTTCAGGTCGTGGGCGATCCAGGCCAGCGAATGGGGCGGAAGCGGTGTGAGGAACTTCGAATTCGCCCGCATCTCCTCGGCTTTCGAAACGAAGTTCTGGGCCTTGTCCATCCGCACCAGCTCGGGACGGAAATGCAGCATCAGGGAGGTCTCGACCTCGCCACCATGGATGCCGTAGCGGCTTTCATCCTCGGAGATCATTCCCTCCGGGTTGCCAAACCGGCCCCATTGGGTCGAGACGACGACCATCTGGTGGCGGACGCGCAGTTCGCGGGCGACGATGCTCATGACGTCGACATTGCCGCCGTGAGAGTTGACGATGACCAGCTTGCGGATGCCGGCTTCGGCAACCTTGCTGCCGATCGCCGTCCAGGCCGGGATCAGGATTTCCGGGCCGAAGGACAGGCTGCCGGGGCCGTAGACGTGTTCGTTCGCCTTGCCGATCTCCTGGGTGGGGAGCACGAGAAAGTCGAGATCCTCGGGCCGCTGCGCCTTCAGTTCCGACAGCATGCCGTTGGCGATGGCGACATCTGTTGCGATTGGAAGGTGTGGCCCGTGCTGTTCGGTCGAGGCGATCGGCAGGATGGCGACCGTTGTTTCGGGAGAAAGCGAGGCGAAATCATAGGTCGTCAGTTCGTTCCAGAAGAATGGTCTGGCCATGTCGGTGCCCCGCTTTTGTGTTCTTTTCCCTTTCGATAAGGCAAAAGCGCAGGATGCGAAAAGCACCATATTTCGCTCGCCGCGATGCCAAATTGTGCTCGCGATGCTGAAGGTCAGATGACTTCCTGCAGCGCCCGTCAGGCAATTGCGAGGGGGCCACCATGTCGATGACTCTAGACCTTGGACATCCAGGCCAGTCCCTCTCGGGTTCCGGTGGCCGGACGGTATTCGCAGCCAACATAGCCCTGATAGCCGATCGCATCGATCTCAGCGAAGATCCGGCGGTCATCGAGTTCGCCGGAGAGCGGCTCGTGGCGCTCGGGCACCGAGGCAATCTGGATATGGCCGATGACGGGTGCCATCTGTCGCAGCGCCACGATCACGTCGCCATGCAGGATCTGCCGATGGTAGACGTCGAACTGCAGTTTCAGATGGCTCGCATCCATCTCGTCGATGAAATTGCATGCGCGATCGAAGTCGTTGAGGAAGTAGCCGGGCATGTCGCGCCCGTTGATCGGCTCGATCACAAGACCGATGCCGGCCTCGCCTGTGGAATCGACGGCGCGTTTCAGGTTGGTGCGATAGGTTGCGATCGCGGCCGGATCGCTGGCGGGTGCCAGGCCCGCCATCATGTGCAGCAGCGGCGTGCCGATGACCTTGGCATAGGTTATGGCAGTCTCCAGCGCGTCCGCAAATTCCCCCTCGCGCCCAGGAAGGGCCGCCAGGCCGCGCTCGCCGGCTACCCAGTCACCCGGCGGCATGTTGAACAGTGCCTGGGCAAGGCCGGCAGCCTGCAGACGTTCCGCGACGATTTCGGCGGGATGGTCATAGGGAAAGAGATATTCGACTGCCGCAAAGCCGCACTCCGTCGCTGCCGCGAAACGGTCGAGGAAGGGCACTTCGTTGAACATCATCGTCAGATTGGCAGCAAACTTCGGCATGTCCGTCCTCTCCCTCCATGCCTGCTTGCTTGAGAAGCCTTATCCGTGCCGGCAGGACGAACAGCTGTAGCGTGGCGTCTGAAATCGACAAGAAAAACTTGGCACAAGGGCTGATGGCGGAGCCGCTGCAGCAAGCAGTTTCGGCAAGCCCGGTCGGGCTGGCCAGGCCGGTTTTAGGGATGACGTCCGTTGCTGTCCAATCTTCGCCATCCAGACCAGGTCCTGCTTCTCTGGTTCCCTGCTTCCGGGCTGGGATTGCCACCAAAAGCTCTTTGTCTATTTTTTGCCCAAGGCCCGTTCTTGACACTTTTTTGGGCTTGCCTTACCCCTTTAAACCAATTGGTAAAAAAATGGGGAACCGCCAATGTCCAGAGAAATCCTGATCTCCCGGCGCAGCATTCTTGCGTCCGGTCTTGCCCTGAGTGCCTCGACTTTCATTCCCGCAGCGCGCGCCGCGACACCGATCAAGGTGGCCGGTATTCACGGTTCTCCCGTTGAAAATGCCTGGAATTCCGTGCTCCACAAGGCGCTGCAGGAAGCTGCGGCTGAAGGGGCCATCGAATATGTCTTCTCTGAAGGCGTGTCCGGCACTGACTATCCGCGCGCCATGCGCGAATATGCCGAGCAGGGTGCCAAGCTGATCATCGGCGAAACGTTCCCGGTTGAGAAACAGGCTCGCGAAGTGGCGGTCGACTATCCCGAGACGGCCTTCGTCATGGGCTCCAGCGGCCAGCAGTCCGGTGACAATTTCGGCGTGTTTGGCACCTGGAACTTCGACGGCGCCTATCTTGCCGGCATGCTGGCAGGCAAGATGACGAAGTCGAACGTTGTCGGTTCGGTCGGCGCCATGCCGATCCCGGAAGTCAACATGCTGATCAATGCCTTCGCCGCCGGCGTCAAGGCGGTCAATCCCGACGCCAAGCATCTCGTCACCTTCATCGGCACCTTCTTCGATCCGCCGAAGGCGCGCGAGGCCGGTCTTGCCCAGATCGATGCCGGCGCCGACATTCTCTTCGGCGAGCGCATCGGCACCGCCGATGCCGCCAAGGAGCGCGGAATCAAGTCGATTGGCTCGCTGATCGACTATACGCCGCGTTATCCGGAAACGGTCTTCGCCAACGCGCTGTGGAACTTCCGCCCGATCCTCAATGCCGCCATCGCCGATGTTGCGGCCGGCAAGCCGACGGGCCGCGACTACACTGCCTATGGCCTGATGAAGGAAGGCGGCAGCGACATCGTTTACGTCAAGGGCGTGGCGCCTGCCGATGCCGAAGCGGCTATGGAGGCCAAGCGGGCCGAGATCAAGGCCGGCACGTTTGAGGTTCCGAAGGTGATGGACGAGCCGAAGTAAGCCCGTCCATGCGTTCAGACGCAACGGATCTGGCAGAGGCGATCGGCTCAGGTCGCCTCTGTGCCGTCGAGGCCATGCAGGCCGCCCTGGCATCGGCGCAACGGCATGAAGGCCTCGGCGCCATCGCCCATCTCGATGCGGAGCAGGGGCTGGATGCGGCCCGAGCATTCGACGCCCTATCGATTGATGCCCCTGAAAAGCGTGTGATGGCCTTCGGCGGTGTGCCGACTTTGGCCAAGGATCTCGGCGGTCCATTTGCCGGTTTTCCGGTCGCAGCCGGCTCTCGGCTCATCGGTCGTCGCGGTGGTCATGTCGACTCCGATCTCGCCGAAAGGTTCCGTGCAGCCGGCCTCTGTCTGTTCGGCCTGACCACCAGTCCCGAATTCGGCCTCTCGCTTGCCAGCGAGCCCGAGATCGGTCCGATTGCTCGCAATCCGCTTGCACCGATATTGTCCGCAGGTGGCTCGTCAGGAGGGGCGGCGGCGGCCGTGGCTTCGGGGATCGTGTCGATCGCACACGCGACCGATGCCGGTGGTTCGATCCGGGTCCCTGCGGCCTGTTGCGGTCTGGTCGGTCTCAAACCGAGCCGAGGTCTTGTGCCGGCTGGCCCTCATTTCGGCAATCACCTGGGTGGGATCGCCACGGAACTCGCGATCTGCCGTTCGGTGCGCGATACCTCAGCCATGCTGGCAGCCCTTGCGGGGAATGCCCGCGGTCCCTTTCCACCGGTCGCGTTGGTGGAAACGCCCAATGGGCGGATGCGCATTGGGGTCCTTAGCGAGACCGGATCCGACCATCCGACAAGGCCTGAGCGCTGTGCTGTCATCGAGGAGGCCGCGCGCCGGCTTGAGCGTGACGGCCATGTCCTGGTACCGGTCGCCTTCAGTCAGATCGAGGCCATCGCTGCAATCAGCCGCCGGGCCTTCGTCGACATTGTTTGCATCAATCTCGCCGAGACGATCACGCGCTTCGATCTCGATGTGACGCGGACCGAGCGTTTGACCCAGGCGGTGATCGAACGGGGGCTTTCGCTCTCGGCGCGTAGCCTCTGGCAGAGCCTTAATGCCATGGTGCTGGTCAGCCGTGATCTATGGCGGCTGTTCGATCGACTGGACTGCCTGATATCACCGATCCTGGCCTCGGCACCGCTGCCGATTGGCAGCTTTCCCAGCGATCATGCCGACACCGAGCTGCATTTTGAACGCATGGCGGCGTTTGCGCCGCTGGCGGCGCTCGCCAATGCTTCCGGCTTTCCGGCGATCACGTTGCCGTTCGGGGCTGACGAGGACGGGCTGCCTTTGCCGGTGCAGATGATGGCCCCGATGGGGGCGGATGCTTTGCTCTTGCGGCTCGCCGCCGTGCTGGAGCAGGATGGCCGCTGGCAGCATCGCTTTCCCGTTGCAGGATTGCCCGCATGAACACACCCGTTCTCGAAATATCAGGTGTCAGCAAGCGTTTCGGCCAGACGCTGGCCAATGACGACATCTCGCTTTGCCTCGGCAAGGGCGAAATTGTCGCCCTTCTCGGTGAAAACGGTGCCGGCAAGACGACATTGATGAGCATCCTGTTCGGCCACTACGTGCCGGATGCCGGCCGTGTTCGTGTCGATGGTCGTGACCTGCCGCCGGGGAAGCCGCGCGCTGCAATCCGTGCCGGGATCGGCATGGTCCACCAGCATTTCTCGCTCGCGCCGAACCTGACTGTCCTGGAGAATGTCACGACCGGAACCGAAAGCCTCTGGTCGCTCCGGTCTCGTCGGACGCAGGCCCGCGCCCGGCTGCTTTCGATCGCCGAGCGCTTCGGCCTGAAGGTCGATCCGGATGCCCGCCTCGGCGATCTCTCTGTCGGCGAACAGCAGCGGGTGGAGATCCTCAAGGCGCTTTATAACGACGCCCGGATTTTGGTGCTCGATGAGCCGACCGCCGTCCTGACCCAGATCGAGGCAGAGCGGCTGTTTGCAACGCTGAAGGACATGGCCGCCCAGGGTCTGTCGCTGATCTTCATCTCGCACAAGCTGGACGAGGTGATGTCGACGGCTGACCGTATCGTGGTCCTGCGCGGTGGGCGGCATGTCGCTGAACGCCTGGCTGCTGAGACGAGCAAGGCCGAGCTTGCCGAACTGATGGTCGGGCGCACGGTCACGCGGCCGGTGCGGGAGCCTTCCACGCCCGGCGATATCGTGCTTGAGGCCGCTGCCGTTACCGTGCGTGTCGGCGGGGTCGACCGGCTGAAGGCAATCGATTTCCGGCTGCGGGCCGGCGAGGTGCTCGGCATCATCGGCGTGTCCGGCAATGGCCAGGCAAGCCTTGCCCAATTGCTCTCCGGCACGCTGGCAAAGACCTCCGGTGACCTCTTGCTGTTCGGCCAGGCGGTCGGCGCTCTCTCGGTCGCTGATGTGGTGGCGCAGGGCATCGGCCGCATTCCCGAGGACCGCAACAAGGATGGCGTGATCGGCGAAATGGCGATCTGGGAAAATGTCGTCCTCGAACGTCTGGCGGATTTTTCTAAGCACGGTCTGGTGCAGCGCGCGTCCGGGAAGGCGCTCGCCCAGCGCGTGATCGACCAGTTCGACGTGCGTGGCGGAAGCCCGGCAAGCCGCATTCGGCTCCTGTCCGGTGGCAACATGCAGAAACTGATCCTCGGCCGTAACCTGATCAACCGTCCGCGCATCCTGCTTGCGGCCCAGCCAGCCCGAGGGCTCGACGAGGGAGCGGTGGCGGCGGTGCATGAACGCATCCTTGAGGCTCGGCGGCAGGGCACGGCGGTGCTGTTGATATCCGAGGATCTCGACGAGGTCATGGCGCTTGCCGATCGTATCCAGGCGATCGTTGGCGGACGGCTTTCGCCGCCGATCCCGGCAGAGGAAGCTTCGGCGCGCAGGCTTGGCCTGATGATGTCCGGCGAATGGGAAAAAGAGGTCGTCAATGCGGTTTGAGCGGCGCGAACATCGTTCGGTTGCGCTCGTGGTGGCGACACCGCTGATCGCCATCCTCACGGCGCTGGCCATTGCCGGCGTGCTGATTGCACTGGCGGGCGCGCCGGTCCTGGAGGCCTATTGGGGCATCGTCAAGGGCGCATTCGGCTCCCGGCTCTCGGCCACAGAGACGCTGACGCGGGCGACACCGCTGATCCTCACCGGGCTCGCGGCGGCCGTCGCCTTTCGGGCGCGCCTCTGGAATATCGGCGCCGAGGGGCAGCTCTATCTCGGCGCGATCACGGTGGCTGCGGTCAGCTCGCAGTTGGTCGGCGACTGGCCGCCCGCCCTGCAGATTCCGGTGCTGCTGCTCCTTGGAGCGGTGGCGGGCATGCTCCTCCTTCTCGTGCCGCTTTGGCTACGCTTGCGGTTTTCGGTCGACGAAGTGGTTACGACGCTGCTCCTCAATTTCGTCGCCGTGCTTTTTGTCTCGATGCTGATCGATACGGTGCTGAAGGATCCGATGGCCTTCGGCTGGCCGCAGTCACAGCCGGTTGCCGAGGCTGGCATGCTGCCCCAACTGCTGGCCCGTTCTAGGCTCAATCTGGGTTTGGTCATTGCGCTGGTGCTCGCCGTCATGCTTGCCTTTGTCCAGTCGCGCACCGTCTTTGGCATGCAGTCCCGGGCTGCGGGTCTCAATCCCCAGGCTGCGACCTTTGCCGGTGTCCCGCTTGGCCGTACTCTCGTTGCCGTCGCCTGCCTCTCCGGCGGACTTGCGGGGCTGGCCGGTGCCGTCGAGGTCATGGGCGTGACGGGCTATGTCACCACCGATCTGTCGCCGGGTTACGGTTATTCCGGCATCGTGGTTGCGATGCTTGCCAATCTCAATCCGCTCGGCGTCGTGCTTGCCTCGCTCTTCACCGCCACGATGTTTGTTGGCGCCGACGGGATGAGCCGCAGCATGGGCATCCCGAGCTATATCGCCGACGTCATCGTTGCCCTCTCGCTGCTGACCATGCTGATCGCCGTCTTCTTTACCCAGTATAGGATCCGCCGATGAACGAGGTTGTCGATATCATCGCCTCTGCCGGTCTCTGGGGTGCGGTCCTCAGGATCGCAACGCCGCTCATTCTCGGCACGCTCGGCGCGTTGCTCTGCGAGCGGGCAGGGGTTCTCAATCTTGGCATCGAGGGCATCATGACCTTCGGCGCGATGATCGGCTGGCTGGCCGTCTACAACGGCGCGGACCTGTGGACGGGCTTCCTGATTGCGGCCTTGTCCGGGGCCGTGTTCGGGCTGCTGCATTCCGTGCTGACGGTCACGCTCGGCCTGTCCCAGCATGTTTCCGGGCTCGGGGTCACCTTGTTTGCCTCAAGCTTCGGTTATTACGTTTTCCGCCTGCTTGTGCCCGTCGCGGGCACGCCTCCGACCATTGAGCCCTTCCAGCCGATTTCGATCCCGGGTTTGAGCGACCTGCCTTTCGTCGGCCCTGCATTCTTCGCCCAGACACCGCCGACCTATCTCGCAATCCTGCTCGCGCTGCTGCTTGCCTATGTCATCTTCCGTACACCGCTCGGGCTTGCGATCCGCATGACGGGCGAGAACCCGCATGCCGCTGAAGCCCAGGGTATCAATCCGATGGTGATCCGTTACGGCGCGGTCATGGTCGGTAGCGCGCTGATGGGCATGGCCGGAGCCTTTCTGACACTCTCGGCGTTCAACAGCTTCTTCCCCACCATGGTGCAGGGGCGCGGATGGATCTGCATTGCCCTGGTTGTCTTCGCCTCGTGGCGGCCGGAGCGCGCCCTGCTCGGAGCCTTGCTCTTCGCCTTCTTCGACGCCTTCCAGTTGCGCCTGCAGACCACGCTCGGCGGAACTGTGCCCTATCAGCTCTTCCTGATGATCCCCTATGTCCTGTCGATCGCGGCACTTGCCGTCATGGCGCGCCGTGCCCGCGTTCCCCAGGCCCTGATGCAACCCTACCGGCGCGGCGAGCGCTGAAGCCAAGAGGTTCCCGATGTTCGATCTGATCGTGAGAAACGCCAATCTGCCCGATGGCCGCCAGGGTTTTGACATCGGACTTGCCGGCGGTCGTATCACCGCCATCGAGAAAAATCTGCAGGCAGCCGCTGGCGAGGAGATTGATGCGACCGGTCGCCTCGTCAGTCCGCCCTTCTGCGATCCGCATTTCCACATGGATGCGACGCTGTCGCTCGGCATGCCGCGGATGAATGTATCCGGTACGCTGCTTGAGGGCATTGCGCTCTGGGGCGAATTACGACCGCTCCTGACCAAGGAGGCCCTGGTCGATCGCGCCTTGCGCTACTGCGATCTTGCCGTGTCCCAGGGGCTGCTCTTCATCCGCAGCCATGTGGATACCTCTGATCCGCGTCTGGTGACGGCGGAAGCCCTGATCGAGGTGCGCGAGCGGGTGGCGCCCTACATCACCCTGCAGCTCGTGGCCTTTCCCCAGGACGGCTACTACCGGGCGCCCGAAGGCGCAAAATCGCTTGAGCGCGCGCTCGACATGGGGATCGACATCGTCGGCGGCATTCCGCATTTCGAGCGCACCATGGATGAGGGACGGCTATCGCTGGAAGCACTGTGCCGGATTGCGGCAGAGCGTGGCCTGCCGGTCGATATCCATTGCGACGAGACCGACGATCCGATGTCGCGTCATATCGAGACGCTCGCGGCTGAAACCATCCGCTACGGTCTGCAGGGTCGGGTCGCCGGGTCGCATCTGACCTCGATGCATTCCATGGACAATTATTATGTCTCCAAGCTCATCCCGCTGATGGCCGAGGCGAAGATCAACGTCATCCCAAATCCGCTGATCAACATCATGCTGCAGGGGCGGCACGACACCTATCCGAAGCGGCGCGGACTTACCCGCGTGCGCGAACTCATGGCAGCCGGGCTTAACGTCTCCTTCGGCCAGGACTGCACCATGGACCCCTGGTATTCGATGGGCTCTGCCGACATGCTCGAAGTTGGCCACATGGCGATCCATGTGGCGCAGATGGGGGGCATCGAAGACAAGAAGCAGGTCTTCGACGCTCTGACCGTCAATTCGGCGAAAACCATGGGCCTCGAAGGATACGGGATCGAGGTCGGCTGCAAGGCTGACCTGGTGATTCTGCAGGCGGCTGATGTGATCGAGGCGCTCAGACTGAAGCCAACCAGGCTCTGCGTCATCAAGTCTGGTAAGGTCATCTCGCGTAGCGCACCGCGCATCGGCGAGCTCTTCCTGGCGGGGCGCCCCGAAAGGATCGACCCGGGCCTCGACTATGTGCCACGAGCCTAATTGCTTTGTGGCGACAGGCCTTGTCCGCTGGCTCTGGTCTGATCCCGCCAGATACTCCGCTGTCTCCGGTCTCCCATATCCCCTGTTTACTGTTGCCAGCCATTGGCCAGCGCATGATCAGTCGGCAGCGGAAGGGTGACGATTCTGGCATTTCGGGCGGAATCGTAGAGTGCGGTGATCAGTTCGATGGAGTGCTCGGCCTCTGCAAAGACCGGAAGGTAGAGATCGTGTTCCCCGTTCAGCCTTTGCCAAATGTCTGCGAATTGCCCGGCGAAGCGTTCGCGCACGACCGGCACGGTCGCGAGTACGGCGTCGAACTCGGCCTGGCGTGCGGGATCGGTTGCGGTGAAAATCCAGGGACCGGCCCCGACATGGTAGGGCTCTGTGCCTGACGTGATCGTGACGTGCTCGAAGCAAGCGCGGAAGCGTGACTTGCTTCCGGCGGCCCCCAGCGTGATCGAGGATGTGACCAGCGCCCCCTCGACCGTTTGCATGCTGATGGCGGCACAGTCCTCGGTTTCGATCGGATTGACGCGCGTATCGATAAAGGCGGCGACGGAACGGATGTTGCCGGCCAGTAGCGTCACCAGATTATGGGCATGGATGGCATGGCTGACGATTGCGCCCCCCAATTCGCCTTTCCAGCTGCCCCGCCAGCGTTCGGCATAATAGTCCGGCCCGCGCTGCCAGTGGGTCTCCAGAGCCATGACATAGGGTTTTCCGAGCATCCCCTTTTCCCGCAGCGCGTGGGCTGCCCGATAGCCGGCACCATAGCGATACTGGAACACCGGAAAGACCTGACGTCCGGCGCGCGATGCCGCCGCCGCAATCCGGGCAACATCGGCCATGGAGCCGGCGATCGGCTTCTCGCAGACCACATGCTTGCCGGCATCGAGTGCCGCAATCGTCATGGGGGCATGCAGGTGTGGCGGCAGGCAGATGTCGACGAGGTCGACGCTCTGGTCTGCGAAGACCTCCGCCACAGCGGTGACGGGTCTTGCTCCCTGGGCAAGCTTGGCCCCTGCTGAAGCCTTTACCGGGTCGAGATCGCAGACATAGACGACTTCGTAATGATCCGGCAATGCGGCATAGCCCGAGATATGCGACCTGCCGATGCCTGCACCCAGAACCGCCACTTTGATGGGCTTGCTCATCGGATCTTCTCCTCTGCCATCTGCTGTGCCTGGAGCGAAAGTTCGGTTGCCAGAAAGGCGTGATCCTGGCGCATCGCGGTCTCGCTGCGCTCCCTGACGTCTTGCAAGAGCCTGCCAAAAAAGGGCGTTCCGGCGCCGCCTGCGTTGAACCGCTCGACCCCCTTGGCATCGACCAGGATCACATGGTCGCCACCGGCTTGCCCCCCGATGTCGATATACTTGCGCATCTCGATATAGCCTTCGGTCCCGAGAATGGTCATTCGGCCATCCCCCCAGGTCGGCAAGCCATCCGGCGTCAACCAGTCAACGCGGGCATAACCGCGCCCGCCATTGCCCTCGAGCAGGACCTCACCGAAATCCATGAAATCCGGCCGCTCCGGATTGGCGACATTGCCGACATGCGCCGAGATCACGCGTGCTTCCGTCGAGCCAGTAAAGTGCAGGAACTGGTCATATTGATGGGCGCAGATATCGTTCAGAATGCCGCCGCTGCGATGTCTGTCCCAGAACCATGCCGGGCGCAGATGGGCATTACGCCTGTGGGGACCGAGACCGACGGTCTGGACAACCCGGCCGATCCGGCCTTCGCCGATCAGGCGATCCACGACCGTGGTGCTTTCGACCGTCAGCCGTTCGGAAAAGCAGACGATCCAGCGACGTCCGGTCGCCTGAACGGCATCCCTCAGCCGGCTCAGCTGCTCGAATGTCGTGCAGCCCGGTTTGTCGACCAGCACATCCTTGCCATGCTGCATCGACCGGATCGCGATATCGGCCCTGTCGCTGTTGATCGCGGCGGAGAGGATCACGCCGATATCCGCATCCTCCAGGATCCGTTCTTCCGAAAGCATCGGAGCCGCGTCATAGCAGGACGCGAAAGCCCCGGTCACTTCGGGCGGCGTCTCCGGTCCGGTGCACCATCCCACAAATTCGGCGCCGGCTGACAGAAGGCCGTCGATCATCCCGTAGATATGGCCGTGATCGACACCGATGACCGCAAACTTCACCCGTGATCCCATGGTGCTAGTGCTCCAGCTTGATGCCACGCGACCGCAGCATGGATTTGATGTCGACGAGCGAGCCCGTGTCGATGGAGGCGTTGGCGGCAATTCCCGTCAGGATCGACCAGGCGCCTGCGACATGATCGGAGGCGCGATCATACTGATCCGGTGTCATGCCCTCGGGATCGAAGATGTAACCCAGCATCACCGGGTCGGCCCCGCCGTGATGTCCGCTGGCGTGGGGGACTTCCAGAAGCCGGGGGATCTGACCGGCCAGATGCAGCTCCGTGGTGACGGCGTCCGCGTCCGCATGCGCCCGCGTGCCGCCGAAGACACCGTGAACCTCGACATGGCGGTGCGTGATATCGCCCTTAGTTCCCTGGAACTTGATCTCCAGCCCTTCCCAGGGCGAATAGGCTGTCAGCGTATAGTTGGCAGTGACGCCGGAGGCATAGCGGATATGGGCCTGCATCGTATCCTCGATGCCGATATCCTCGTCAAAGACGCAGAGATCACGGAAGTAGCCGTCTGCGCCCTCCGCTTCGAGATAGAGGTTCCGCAGGCTTTCGTCGGCCGCCAGATCGAGCTTGAAGTCACATTTGGCGGCCACGGGACAGAAGTGGCATCGCGGCCCGCGCCCTTCGAGGCCGAGTGCTGCGGCCGTTTCCGGGCGATAGAAGGCGCGCCTCCCGGATGCGAGCACTGCCGTCGGCACCGTGCCCAGCCACCAGTTCAGGAGGTCGAAATGATGGGTCGATTTGTGCACCAGAAGACCGCCTGAGTTTTCCTTCTGGCGATGCCATCTGCGGAAATAGTCTGCGCCATGGACCCGATCGAGATGCCAGCGGAAATCAACGGCGGTGACCTCACCGATCGCACCGGAGGAAATCAGCTCCTTGATCTGGGTCCGTGCCGGCGAATAGCGGTAGTTGAAGGTGACCTGCACCTTGCGACCGGTCCGGGCCTGCGCGTCGACAATTGTCTTCAGCCGCGCGAGGTCTATGGTCAGCGGCTTTTCGCAGATGACATCACATCCGGCCTCAAAGGCCCGCACAATGTAGTCGGCGTGCAGAAAATCGGGCGTGGTCACAACGATGGTGTCAGGCTTCTGCTCGAGGATCAGACGGTCGAAGTCTTCGGCGAGATAAGTCGCAACGCCGTTGGTGCCAGGCCGCTGCACCGCCTTGGCTGCCTCGCCCAGCCGATGCGGATTGCTGTCGCAAAGGGCCACGATTTCATGTTTGTCGGCATAGTCATCTGTAATGGAATCGCGAAACATCTTGTGCCGCGAGCCGCATCCAACAATAGCGATCTTCACCTTCTCAGACCCTCTCACCCGTGGGCTCGACGCGCTGACCAGACGCATCGAAATAATGGATCGCCTCCAGCTCGAAACCGATCGTGACGGTATCGCCCTGGCGATAGGTGATCTTGCCACTGTCGCTGACCAGCACTGTCTGCCCTGTCGGCAAAGCCATGTGCAACAGCGTCTCGTTTCCGAGATATTCGACAAGACGCACGGTTGCCTCGGTTCTGATCGTCCCGGCGCCGACCAGAAGCGCGCCCGGGCGAACGCAGAGTGTGAGCTGCGTGTCGGGGGTTGGCAGATCGGCAATGGCAAATTCCGGCCAGCCTTCGACCCGCACACGGGTGGAAGCACCCTCGCGCAGGACTTCCGCCTTCAGCATGTTGATCTTCGGCGATCCGATGAAGCCGGCGACGAAGAGGTTTTGGGGACGCGTATAAAGTTCCTGCGGCGTGCCGACCTGCTCGATCTTGCCGCTGCGGAGCACGACAATGCGGCTCGCCATGGTCATGGCTTCGACCTGGTCATGGGTGACGTAGATCATGGTGGTGCCGAGACGGGCATAGAGCGAGGCGAGTTCCGCCCGCATCTGAACGCGCAGTTCCGCATCGAGGTTGGAAAGCGGCTCATCGAAGAGGAAGAGCTTGGGCTCGCGCACGATTGCTCGACCGATCGCGACGCGCTGTTTCTGACCGCCCGAGAGCTGTCGCGGCTTGCGATCCATCAGCGGCTCGATCTGGAGGATGCGGGCCGCTTCCGCCACGCGTCGCTCGACCTCGGCCTTGGACATCTTGAAGTTCTGCAGGCCGAAGGCGAGGTTCTTGCGCACCGTCATATGCGGATAGAGCGCGTAGCTCTGGAACACCATCGACAGCTCGCGCTTCGAAGCAGGCAGATCGTTCACCACCTTGTCGCCGATCGAGATCGTGCCGTCGGTGATATCCTCCAGTCCCGCAATCATCCGGAGCAGGGTCGACTTGCCGCAGCCGGACGGGCCGACGAGGACCAGGAATTCGCCATCGTGGATGTCGAGGTTTAGCCCCTGGATGATCGAGAGCGCACCATAGCGCTTGCCGACATTGCGAAGGGTCAGTCCAGCCATGTCATTTCATTCCTTACTTCATTCCGGAGGTGGCGATGCCACGCACGATCAGTTTCTGGAACAGGACGAAGAAGATGACGACCGGAACCAGGGAGAGCACAGACATGGCGAACATCTGGCCATAGGCGGACTGGCCTTCCTGATCGAGGAAGAGGCGAAGCCCGAGCGGCACGGTGTAGCTCTTGATGTCGTTGAGATAGATGAGCGGGGCCAGGAAATCCTCCCAGGTCCAGATCAGGGAGAAGATTGCCGCCGTGCCCATGGCCGGCAGCGAGAGAGGCAGGATGATCGCCCAGTAGATCTTGAAGGGCGAGCAGCCGTCGATCATCGCCGCCTCGTCCAGCTCCTTCGGCAATTGCCGGAAAAACTGCACCATCAGGAAGATGAAGAAGGCTTCCGACGCGAGGAACCTCGGCACGACCAGCGGCAGATAAGTATCGACCCAGCCAAGCTGCAGGAACAGCACATATTGGGGGATGAGAACCACATGATAGGGGATCATCAGGGTCATCATCATCAGCGCAAAGAAGAAGTTGCGGCCTGTGAAGCGCAGGCGGGCAAAGGCATAGGCGGCGAATGAACAGGATATGAGATTGCCGATGACCGACAGCAGGGTGACGACGGTGGAGTTCCAGTAGAAGACCGTGAACGACACCGGCAGGGCGAACCAGCCCTCGGTGTAGTTCTCGAAGCGGAATTCCGATGGCCAGAGCGTCAGGCTGCCGAAGATCTCGTTTTCCGGCTTGACGGAGGATGCCAGCAGCCAGAACAGCGGATAGAGCATGATGACGGAAACACCGATCAGAAACAGGTGCTTCAGGATGCGGCCGTTCCGCTCGCGCTTCTCTCTCTTCAAGCGCAATTCGTGAGCGACCCGCGCAGCCTCGTCGAGCTGCATCGCCAGTTCGAGGTCAGTCGCGGTCGTTTTCATAATGCACCCAGTATTTCGAGGTGAGGAAGGCGATCGCCGTGAATATGGCAATGATCAACAACAGCACCCAGGCAAGCGCCGAGGCATAGCCCATGCGGAAGAATTTGAAGGCCTCGTTGAAGAGGTAGACGGTGTAGAACAGCAGGCTGTCCGCCGGCGCTCCGGTCCCGTTTGAAATGATGAAGGCGCTGGAAAAGGTCTTGAAGGCCTCGATCGTCTGCAGCACGAGGTTGAAGAAGATCACCGGTGCGAGCAGCGGCAGCGTGATGCGGGTGAACTGGCGCCATTTCGGCGTTCCGTCGATCTCTGCCGCTTCATAGAGATCCTGTGGAATGCCACGCAGGCCGGCCAGGAAGATCAGCATCGGCGAACCGAATTGCCACATGGCAAGGATCACCAGCGTGTAGAGCGATGTGTTTGGATCCGTGATCCAGGACGAGGCCTGAATGCCGATATAGCCGAGCAGCTCATTGACCACGCCATCCGCCGCAAACAGTTCCCGCCACAGAATGGCAATCGCAATGGACGCGCCGAGCAGCGAGGGCAGATAGAAGATCGCCCTGTAGAGGCCGATGGTGCGCAAGCCCTTGTCGAGCAGCATGGCCACGGCGAGCGCCATGATCAGCCGGGCCGGAACGGAGAGCGCGACGTAGTGAAACGTGACCTCAAGCGCCTTCCAGAAGCGCCGATCGCGGGTGAACATGTATTCGTAGTTCGAAAGCCCCGTCCAGCGAGGCGCCCCAACCATGTCGTAGCGGGTGAAGGACAGGTAAAGCGACGCCAGGATCGGCCCGAGCGCCAGAAGGAAAAACCCGAGCAGCCATGGCAGCAGGAACATGTAAGCCGGCGCATTGCGCGCGAGGAAGCGTCTCATTCATAAAACCTTCTGGCGGAGAAACGGGTCCCGGACCGGGCGAAACCGGTCCGGGACCTTGGGCTAAGGAGCGGTCAAAGCGCCCGTTCGACGATGGCCTGGGCGTCCTCGACGAAGACAGCCGCCGCGTCCTTGGCTTCCATGTTGCCGAGCACCACTTCAGATCCGATGCGCATGAAGGCATCGCGTACTTCGCCAGCGCCCTTTGGCGCCGGAGGCGGAAGCGGGCCTACCTTGCCTGCGATGGCTTCGAAGTAGTCGACAGAGAGCTTCTCGACTTCGGTCAGGTTGGGCTGCAGCGCTTCGCGCACCTTCGGTGATGCCGGGATCCCGCGTTCCAGGCCGAGGATGCCGGTAATCTCCGGATCATTGACCCAGGCATTCATGTAGGCGATGGCGGCATCGACATCCTTGGCGTCACGGCTCAAGGACATGAACATCGACGGCTTGATGAACTGGCCGGGCTGGCCGCCACCGGCCTTGTGCGGAACCATGGCCGCGCCGATCTTGTCCTTGGCAGCCGCCTGGATACCGACCAGCTGGTTGGACCAGAAATGGGAGACTGCGGTATCGCCGACGGGGACGCCCATTTCGACGATCGGCGCATCAAGAGTCAGGGTCCGATCCTTGTCACGCACCAGACCGGCCTTGCGCAGGTCTGCCCAATACTGCCAATAGCCGGCAACGTCGTCTGCTGTGACGGCAACCTTGCCTTCGGCATCATAGAATTCGCGGCCGTTCTGACGTGCCCAGGACTCGAACACCTCGATCTGCAGAGACATATCGTCAGAACCCCTGACGGCACCTCCGGTCTTGCTGGTGATCTTTTCGCAGGCGGAAGCGAAGTCGTCCCAGGTCCAGTTGATCAGGTCGGCATCGATGCCGGCCTCCTGGAACACTCGTGTATTGTGGACCATGACCTGGCTGTTGGAGCCGATATTGAGGGCGAAAAGCTGCCCGTCGACCTTGCCGCCGGAGATGGGGCCCTGGTCGAAATCGGCGATCATCAGGGTCTTGCCGATATGCGGATCGAGCGGCTGCAGGGCGCCACGCCTGACGTATTCGAACAGATAGCGATAGTCCATCTGGACGAGGTCGGCCATGTTGCGGCCGGCGGTCTGCGTTGCCATCTTCGTCCAATAGTCACCCCAACCGATGGTTTCGCCGGAAACCGCAATGCCCGGGTTCTTCTTCTGGAAGGCGTCGATGACGGCAAAAGTGCGCTTGTCGCGTTCGGGGTTGCCCCACCAATAGTGCCGGATGGTCCGGGTATTGGCAAAGGCCGGCAGGGCGGGAAGGAGCGAGGTGGCGGCGACGGCCCCCATGGCTCCCAGCATGCTGCGTCTCGTCAGTATTGTCATGATCTCCTCCTCCTGAGACTGACGGGTTCGCGATCACACGCCCGTCCGATGTCACTGATGTCTGCTTCGCCGGCAAACCGCCTCCTCCAGGCAGATCCACCGTCGTCTTCATTCTGCGCCGCTCAGATGTGGCTTCGCAGAAGTTCGGTCAGGCAGAACATCGCCATGGCCTGCCCATAGGGCATGGCCGTGCGTTTGATCTGCCGGTAGAAATCGAGGTCGCTGCCCATGGCCGTCCCGAAGGAGACCTGCTGCAGCTCACCATCGGCACTGATATTGTCTATGACAGCCTTCATGGCGCGCTCGGCAACAGGCAGATGGCTTTTATCCAGGTAGCGCTTGCGCACCGCCTTCATCAGGCCATAAGCAAAACCTGCGGTGGCCGAGGCCTCGAGATAGCTGGAACGGTCATCTATCAGCGTATGCCAGAGACCTGACACATCCTGGTACTCCTTCAGCGTCTCTGCCTGCCGGGACAGGACGGAGATCAGATGCCGACGCAGCGGATCGCTCTCGGCCAGTCCGAGTAGCTCGATGAATTCGGGAATGGCGATCGTCACCCAGCTATTGCCGCGTGCCCAGCGCGCACGGGCGAAGTTGTGATTGCCGTCGAAGGTCCAGCCGTGGAACCAGAGGCCCGTCTGCGTATCCATCAGATACTGCGCATGCACCAGAAACTGATACTTGGCTTCTTCCACGAATTCCGGACGATCGAGCACCAGGCCGATCTTGGCGAGCGGCAGAACGCTCATCATCAGCGTATCGTCCCACATCTGCTGATCGTTGACGCTGTTGTAGACGATGTGCTGCAGGCCGCCTTCACGGGTCCTCGGCATTTCGTACATCACCCACTCGGCCCAGGTTTCGAGATAGGCCCGCCATTGCGGCTGGGGCGAAATTTCATAGAGATGCGCAAGCGTCAGGAACGGCGCTACCGTGTTGATGTTCTTCGTCGGGGTTCCCTCGGCAAGCCGCGCGTCGAACCATTCGCGGATGATTGCCATCGCCTCCTGATTGCCGGTGAGTTGCCAGTATTTCAACAGGCCGTATAGACCGATCCCATGGGTCCATTCCCAGCCGGCCCAGCCCTTGGTGTCGATGACGCGCCCATCGTCCAGACGAAGCAGGAACTCGCCGGTCTTGTCTTCGATGTTCACGAGATTTCGGGCGAGACGATCTATGAGTTCACAGACCGCGTTTCGCTCCAGGATGTGGGGTTTTTGCTGCAGGAGCGGATGCATTCGGTCGAGATCCTCAATGAATTTTTTTCGGAATTGAATTCCGGAAATTAAGAAATCACACTCCTAAAGACTTTTCAACACGCAATTTTCAAGGCAATATTCAAACCATTGAGAGCAGGGCCGAGGAAGAATACCAGCTTTGCGCGTAACTTGACACCTGCATCCTAAAATTCCAGAATGAAATTCCGAAAATTGCAGAACGCCGATGTCCGACAATCCTTCCAAAGCAGAGCCGAAATCCGAGAATGTGGCTGCGGTCCTCAAGGTGTTCGCTGTCATCGAGGCCCTTGTCGAGGACAAGCGGATGGGGCTCGCCGATCTGGCGCAGCGCGCCATGACATCGAAGACGACAGCCCATCGTCTGCTGCAGACCATGGTGGAGCTCGGTTATGTCGAGCAGGATCCGGAGACGGAAAAATATGGGCTGACCCTGAAACTCTTCAGCCTCGGCGCCCGCTCCTTGACCGAGCAGACCGAACTGCTTCGGGTGGCCGATCAGGCCATGGGCAAGCTTTCGCGTGCGACCGGGGAATCGATCAATCTCGGCATCCTCGATGATCGCGACCAGCGGGTGGTCTACATCCACAAATACGATTCCGCCTATAACCTGTCGATGAAATCGACCCTTGGTCTGCGCAATCCGCTGCACAGCACGTCGCTTGGCAAGGCCCTCTTGGCCTGGCGCGATGATGACGAGATCCGGGAGCGGCTGTCAAAGACCGAGCTGACGAAGCGCGCCCCGCGCACGATTACGGATCTCGAAACCTTGATCGACGTGCTCCACGCCACCAGGCGCCAGGGTTTTGCCGAGGAAGTGGAAGAAAGCGAAGCGGGTGTGCGGTGCATGGCTATCCCGATCTTCAACTACATGGGCAAGCCCGTCGCCGCCATGTCGATATCTTTCCCACTGTTTCGTTTCGACGAAGGGCGGAAAAGCGACTATATAGGCCTGCTCAAGGACGCCAGCGCGGCTGCGTCTTCGGCGCTTGGTTATCGCGGTGCTGAAGCGGCAAATTCCAAGGTTTAAGCTTTTCCTAGGATATTCCGTTTCGAGCCGCATCGAGGACGCTTGCAGTTGTCCGGGGTCTGGCCTGCGCTCCCGAGCTGTCTGAGCCGGTCGAACTGGAGCAAGGGTTGGCCTGCTGGTCGCCGCCATTGTTTACAGCACCGAAAAGCCCATACCACGCTGAGCGAGGGCTGCGTTTCCGGTCAGTCCTGATCACGCCGCTTCAAGGTTGGTACTGATCGTCGCTGACATGCTCCATCCAGTCCACGACCTTGCCATCCAGGCTTTCCTGGATGGCGATATGGGTCATGGCGACCGTGGGGGATGCGCCGTGCCAGTGCCTTTCACCGGGCTCGAACCATACGATGTCCCCCGGGCGGATTTCCTCGACCGGGCCGCCCTCGCGCTGGACACGGCCAAGTCCCGCCGTCACGATCAGGGTTTGGCCAAGCGGATGGGTGTGCCAGGCCGTTCGCGCGCCCGGTTCAAAGGTGACGCAGGCGGCAGCGCTTCTGCGGGCGGCATTGGGCGAAAACAGCGGATCGATCCGGACCTGGCCGGTGAACCAGTCTGCCGGACCCTTGTTCGATGCTTGCGAGCCGATCCGTATGATCTCCATGGTATCTCCTTATGACCAGACTGGGGTGTGCCGCATGGCCCGACGAACGCTAACGGGTACCCCCAGATCTGCAAGTGCCCCGTACTCGCCTGGCCTTGTCTTTCGCGAAGTGCAGGTCGTTCACCCGCCGCTGAACCCCGCGGGATATGGCATGCTTCACGCCCCGCCGACGGGGGCCGAAAAATCAGTAAAATTGTAATAATCTTCTGAAAATGTTTGCTTTTCTCCTCCGAAATTAACTTCAATTTCAACAATGGCCGGTTCTGGCATAACCGGTTATGTGTTTGGGGTTAACAGACTATTGCGCCACCCCGGCCTTGCGCTTTAACTGCGGTCAACAAGTTAAGGGGTGAGTTACCATGTCCATCGAAGATCCGCGCCTGTCCAGCATCGAGAATACTTCCGCAGCTGACGATTTCGACTCTGCGGTCGAGCAGCATCTGGGTTTCGTTCGCGAGACTGGAGACGGAGTTGAAGTGGCCCAGGCGGAAACGCCGGACGCCGGACGCACCGATCGCCTTCCGGCGCAGCCGGTCGTGCAGGCCGCGGTCATCCCGAGCGAAGTCACGCCGGACGCACAGAATGTCGTAACGCTGCCCGCCGGCATCGAACTCGACAACCTCGAATTCCAGGTCGATGGCGAAAACCTCGTCCTGATCCTCGCTGACGGCACCGAGATCGTCGTTGTCGGCGGCGCCGCCAACATCCCGACCTTCGTGATCGGTGATGTCGAGCTCCCGCAGGTCGCCCTGTTCGCAGCACTCGAAGGCTCCAACATCAACGTCGCTGCCGGTCCGGACGGTACGTTCTCGGCCCTGTCGACGCCGGAAGCCAGCCGCAATTTCGAAGATGACCCGATCGACGCTGGTCCGGAAGATTTCGCGCTCGCTGACCTGCTTGGCGATACCGCCTTTGGCGACGAGCTCCGCACCGGCACAATCGAGGGCGACGATGGCGAGCCCACCATTCTCAACCCGCTGACGACGTCGTTCATCTACGACGAAGCCGTGATCACGGATGAAATTCTGAATGATCGCATCATTACTGGTCGTCTTCCGTTCGAGCCCGGCCCGGATTTCGGCACGATTTCCAGCGTTGCCTTTACCGGCGCAACGAATGTCAACGAGGGTGACGGTTCCACCGTTCTCGCAGGCTTCACCTCCGGTGGTCGTCCGATCACCGTGACCAGCTTCCCGGCGCCGACGGACGGTGCCGATCTTAACTTCGTGGCCGTCGAAGGCCGCGATTCCGAAGGCAACCTCGTCTTCACGCTCACCATCACCGACCGCACCACCGGCGACTTCACCTTCGAAGTGGTTGGCAAGCTCGAGCATCCGGATGCTGGCCAGAACGGCTCGCAGGATGATCTCGATGACCTGCTGCGCTTCGGCTTCACCTATACGGTCACCGATCTCGACGGCGACAGCGTCACCGGTTCGTTCAACATCGACGTGATGGATGACGCGCCGACGATTGGCACGCCCGTTGACGGTTCTGTTGATGAAGATGACATCCGCAGCAAGTTTGACGATTGGATGCCGGAAGCGCGCGTTGCCGTTCTTGCAGACGGTCCTTCGGAAGGGGAGCCGGACTTCCGCTATCCGACCGCTCAGGGCTCGCTTGCCATCCGCTGGGGTGCGGATGACGACATCAAGAGCGAAACGCTTGATGAAGAAGGTCAGCCAACCGGTGATGATCCGGTCGGTCGCACCCTTGGCTTCACCGGCCTGAACACCGAGTCTACCTCTGAAGAGATCCAGGCTGCGATCCCGGACCTGGCAAATCTCACCTCGGATGGCCGCCCGCTGTCTTATCGCATCGAGTACACTCGCGATGCCGGCGGCAACTGGAATGGTGGCTATCGTCTGGTTGCGTTCAAGGCCCCTTACAAGGATTATTACGAACAAGAAGGCGGCCCTATTGGTGAGGTACAGCCGCTTGGCATGGCGCTCCCTCCGATCGACTTTCCGTTCGATGGTCCGAAGGTTCCGATTGAGTTTCGTCAGGAGCAGGTCTTCACGATTACTCTCGACCCGACGACTGCTACTGGCACCTACACGTTCCAGCTGATCGGCAATCTTGACCACTATACGCGTCGCGAACCTGTTGAGGAAAACAGCGCTCAGTCGGACGAAGGCTCGCGTTTCGTCCAGCTTGAGTCCGATCTGGTTGAGGATGGTGACTCGGATCTGATTGAGGTAGACGAGCTGTTCCTCGATATTCCCTTCACGGCAACCGATTCCGACGGCGACAGCGTGGACGGAACCGTAACCGTTAACGTCGTGGACGACGAGCCGGTTCTGATCGACGACCGTCTTGTCTCGGCCACCGTTGATGAAGACGATATCGATACAACAAACTCGATCGGCACCAGCCCGAGTGATGGCGCTGATGAAGATGGCTCCTATACGGGCGATTCTTGGAACAACGAGCCAGGCCCAGCCACGGTTAGCGGTTACCTGGGTAACCTCGTCGATTTCGGTGCGGATGACCGCTACACTCATTTCTCGGTTATCGACAATCCTGAAGCACTCAAGACGCTTGCCGATCTCAATCTGACCTCGAAGGGTGAAAAAATCTCCTATCAGGTTGTCAACGGCGTGCTGATGGCCTTCGTAGACGGCGCCGAATCCGACACGGGTTATGACGATGGCGATCGCGTTGTCTTCTCGCTTGAGGTCTATTCTTACGGCGGATACGAGTTCAAGCTCTTTGACCAGGTCGACCATGATGCGCCTGTCTCGGGTGCCGATGAGAACACCGGCCTGCAGGGCAGCAATTTCGCCGCCATCGACTTCGGCAGCGTCGTCCAGGCCACCGACTTCGACGGCGACAGCGTGTCGCTCAAGGGTGCCTTCTCGATCACGATTACCGATGACGTTCCGGAACTGAGCGGCAAGACGGAAGCCCGCATCGTCGACGAAAACGATATCTCGACCTTGCCCGGCGGTTCGCTCGGCACGTCTCCGGACGACAACAACACGAAGGATGGCTCCTACACCGGCAACCCGATCAGCAACACGACTGGTCCGGCCTTCATCTCTGGTTCGCTCTCCAACCTTATCA
>JAPZUE010000107.1 GCA_027533385.1 Rhizobium sp.
CAGGTTGAAGTCTCGCAACTCCACCTTCTCCGACGGGCCCGGTGCCCACCTGACGTCTCGTGGAAAACGAAAGCGAAATCTCCACCGCTTTCTCCACTCAAATCGCCTCCGAAATTACACCAGCTTCGCGGACGCTATCCGCCAATTCGATCGGCCGGGGCTCGACCGCGAGTACGACGTTTTCTGGTGCTTCTGCCTTCAGCGTCGTCCAGAGTTGGGAGGCCTGCAGGGAATCGTGATTTCCTGGCAAGATGACCCATCTGATCGCGGGGTCGTGCGCCATCTCGGCAAAGGCCTGGCGTCGCACATGCGGTGCAGGTGTCTCGGTATCGAAGGTGTCTCCAGCGAGCAGCACCGTTGTCGCATTTTGCTCGCGAGCGTGTGCAGCCAGCCGGGCGATCGCGTGGTGTCTTGCTTCGCGCAACCTGCTGGGCAAGTCACCCTCGAAGTTGCCGAAACGCTTTCCGAGATGAAGATCGCTGGAATGGATAAATCGAAACATGACTACCGGGTATTGAGAGGCGTTCGAGTATCTGCCGCGTTATGTTAGCTGAAGTCTATCTCATTCTCCGCGGCGATCACCATTAGTTCGTGCGAGCGGCGGCGTCAGTCGACATATGAATCGCTGCTCAGGAGACTCGGGCCTCAAGCTGGGCAACAATGCGAATGAACGACCGTCGCGATCCTGACATCGAAGGCTTCTTCAACCTACACTGGCTCGGGCAAGAGTGTGAAACTGTTCACAAGGCAACTGACAACCCTTCCCTTCCATCGGCGATCGAAAGAGATTTTATACCGCCAGAACATCAGGTCTACGTTATGTCCCGCAACGCGCCGCACCGCCATCATTACGTACCACAGATGGTACAGCGAAACTTTGCCAACGAGAGCGGGGGACTATTCTTCTGGCGCCGCGGCATGCCCATCGGCCAGGTGCGCGTCTCGAAGCCCTCGAACCTGTTCGTTGAGGACCACTTGTATACGCTCGTTGATGAAAACGGTATGCGCGACCATTCGATTGAATATTGGTTTGGTCGGTTAGAGAGAGCTGTAGCACCGTTCATCCAGGAGTTTCTTACCAAAGTACGGGCTGGGGTGACGCCGATCATGCATCGAACGCATTTGGATTTGTGGCACACCTACGTTTACCATGCACAGAAGCGCACTGTGGCCTGGCACCAACGATTCCTCACTCCAGAAGACCTGCTGGTCGTCGTGAAGAAAATTGCTACAGAACAGCAGTGGTATGAGCATATCCAGCGTTGGGAGAAGGACCAGAAGGATGCTCTGCGCGAGATGAACAACGCGCGCATCGCTTCGCAGGTTACACCGATGCCTAACGAAATGCTGGAAGAGTTCCGAAGCATGGGACTTTCCATTTACATAGCACCCGCAAGGACCTCGTTCATTCTCGGAGACGACATGCGCGGAGATGCATTTCTCAGCACACGCTGGGTTCAGTTCATGCCAATCGCTCCGGACGTTGCTGTAGGATACTGCGATGCTCCCGGCGTGCATATGGAACGTCTAACAGCTATGGACGTAAGGCGCATGAACGAAGCGATGACTAAGCAATCGTATCTCATTGCTGGCCGATCGGAGGCGCAGATCGCTTCCTTGTCACGAATTCCGTATGCTCCGCCCGAGATATTGAAGGACTGGCTTGATCACCGACAGGTGGCGGAGGAATGAAGATCCAGCCTAGCGGCCTGGAGTGGCCGATGCAATCACGACGACCGATCAAATGGTGACCCACGCCCCAGTACGGACACCAGATTTGCGCCAACCCATAATCGTTCAGGATCAAGTTCCATATAAAGATTTCCCGATCGTTCTCCCACCAGGCGAACTCCGTATCTGGCCTAGCGAGAGACGATGATTGTTGATAGCGCACCCATACGCTAAGAATTTGATCCATTATGATGTTGCGCAAGACATTATCGAGGAATTGTCAGCAGGAAGAACGGTGATACACTGAACACGCGCCTTCGACCGTGCCCGTGACTATGCTCTATAGAGGACACCAAGGACGCGCCTGGCGACGGCAAAACGGGGAGCTTCGTCATCGAACTCGTCGGTCAACGACACCACCAGTGAACTGCCTAGACCACCGACGCTTTCGAATTGCCACATCCGGCCGCCGGTTCCAGGGACTTTAGCGCCGATTCTCTTGAAGACGCTTCTACCATCGTCAAGGGTCAGTGCAACCAGTGTCCCCTCCTCGGAACTGAGCTGATCCATGCTAATGAGATCGCCACCAAGCACTATCTGGCCGGGAAGCGCCAACGGTATGCCGCTTTCCTCCCGAACACGATAAGCGGTTCTTAATCTCGCGAGGCTTTCGGCCCCGTCGATGGCCACGGCCTCACCGCGACCTGCGGGCGGTACTGGCTGCTCGGTCAGCATCCCAACAATTCGGTACAGTACAACCGCGCCCTGGTCGAAAATGAGTGTCGGCCGTGACTGCTGTGGATCTGGAGCCTCGGCGGCAAGTGCCAACCCCTCGCCATTGGCCGGCTTCAAAAGGCGACGTGCTAGAATGTTGCCTTTCTGTCGCGCGATGACAAGGTTATGGTCTCGCCCTTGATACGGAACGCTTTCGACGATCGCGATGCAGCCGGAAGGAAGGGCAAAACCGAGGTTGTCCTGACGTATCAAGAATAGGCTCTTATCCTCAAACCAGGATTGATCAAGGGTTTCGGTCGCGGAGTCCTGGCCCGCCTCGTGGCCTGAGCTCGCGGTAAATGCAGCGAGATCCGGATGGATCATCACACGGAAGTCGACAATTCGGGCCTGCGGGAAGGCAACCACGCTGTCTCTCGCGGCACTTTCCTGCATTGGCTCGCGCCAGCGCCAGTGACGAAACTCAACGTGCATCTTTTCGGCGAGCTTGCAGACTGTTTCGAACTCGCCGGCAACAGCGAACACGTCTCCGGCACTTAGGCTATCCCGATTGTGATGCGACGTATTGAGGACCCTAAGACACGCGGAACCTTGAGCCAGGCTCCGCGATTTGGCGAACTCAGAAACAGACCGCCCTTTGAAGAGGGCGTTCGGCGGGGTGCTGATGAGGCTGTTCAAATGCCCTAGATGATCAGCCAATGTTGGCGATCTCGATGACGAGACGTAGCTTGGATACGCGGGGTCGTCGAACAAGTCAGCCAATCGTGCTTCGAGGAAAATTCGGACTTCGCTGGCGTAGTCCTGCGCTAGCCTCGGGCTGTCTTTGTCCTTGAAATAGCTGTCGCGCCTTCGTTCGAGCTCTTCGGTGGCGGCCGATGTCGTCAGATCGCGATACGGGTTGACGGGATGAACACTGCGATGTTCGATGCTCGCAAACTCTCTTCCGGCGGCGACGGCAGCCCTGGCAAAAAACCGGTCGTAAGTTGCAACAATGACCTGAGCCCCTTTTTTTGCGAGCTCCGGCAGAAGACGAGCAAGCTTCTCCTTGTTGTCGTGATCGAGCAACTCCTGAGGATCGTCGAAAATGAGGAGTGCGATCCCGCCTCGTTCGGCAAAAACATGTTCCCAAAAGGCCAAGAAGAAACCCATGAGATTTGCGCGCAAAGCCGAAGAGTTTGAGATGTGCTGTGCTGGAGCGTTCGCATTCTTGAAGCCGACACGGATATCCAGCACTCCCTTGGTATCCATCGCTGTTTGCCGAAGCCCGTGTCCAGCCATTGGATACGAATTATGATAACAGCGGTCACGCCAATAGGTTGCCCGGCGATGGAGCCGCGACCTTAGGAAGTCAACCTGCTTTTCTGAGAGGGCTCCAAGTTCAACGAGTCTTTCGAGCGCGGATGCTCCACGCTCATATAGCGCGAGGAGAGCTTCCTTGTTTCGACGTGCCTTAAGCTGTGTTTCCATGCGACCGCAGAGTTCCAACGCAGCATTCAAAGGAGCCACTCCTTTCGCAATCGATGCCAGCGCTTCGAGCTTTACGCTTATCGGGGTCGTTTCGGAAATATCCGCAGGCTCACCCCCACCCTGTAGGATGGCTTGCGTGGACTTGCCCAATTCTTCGCGATAATCGAGACGCCACCGCGCGAAACTTTTGGCGCGAGCAAGCCGGTTAATCTTCTGCATAAGTTGCTGCACCACAGCGTCGAGCGGCGCGGGGAAAGGATCGATCGTTGGCTCGGTGAAGCCGGGAAGCTTCTCCAATTCACGTTGGCAAAGGAGCTCGACTCCATTCTTCAGGCTACCTAGGAGCCCCTCGAAAGCTTCAGTATTAAACAGGTCGTCTACGAGCGCCCCACGAATAAGATCCGACGGATGTCCGGGAAGATCGCGCGCCAGCTCTGCCTGCAGGGTGGAATGGACCTTGGCGACGAGTTGGTTATTCCAGCTCAAAGCCCAATTTTGATGTGTCAGCGATAGCAATTTCTGTTCGGCTTCGCTGACTTCCGCCAAGTGATCTAGGACTGAGCGGCTTGTGACAGGATCCATCACTCCAACGAGAGATCGAGAGCAGATGCCGCAGGTTTTCGGGTCGTGTTCTGCCTGGTTGGAGATCCAATCGGCAACACGCGCATAAAGCTGCTTTCGGCCCCCAAGCCGTGGCGTCTTTGCGAGCTCAGCGAGTGCTACTGCCTCCGAACGCAATATTGAAACGAGTTCGTCGACCGCAGACCAATCCTCGTCTTTTAGCTCACCGAGAAGACGTAAGCGCTGCACATTTGCCAACTGACCCATGGATTTAAGCTGTCCTTGCGCCGGACCAATGTTTTTCTCGAGCTCATCGCGAGCCGCCTTGTCTGAGGGGTCGAAGGCCGGCCCGAAAATATGCTGCGCATCGCGGAAAGCTTCTGCTTTGAGCGCCGTAAAATGAGACGTCAGCGCTGTGAGTTGTTCCTCGAGATCGGGAGACGACGATGGCGACGGAACCGGCACCCTGGGTACCATCATGGGATATTCGTCGATTTGTTTTTGCAGATCGGCACGAGCTTGCAAAAAACGACTGTCGATATCGTCGATTTCGCGTTCCCGTTCCTTCTTCAACTCACCCCTCAGCTTTTCGCGTGCTTTTTCCGCGTGTTTGGCAAGATCGGAGATATCCGCGAGGCCTGTCAGGCGCGCTGCCGCCTTCCCCATGTCGGATGCGGATCCAACCTTCAGGAATTGCAAGAGCGCAGGCATGACGGTGCCAATTCGCAGGGAGATGGGATCAATACCAAGCTCTTGAAGGCCAGAGACGGTCTCTGTGACCTTGCCTCTGGCATTTCGTACCTGCGTTCTTCGCACCGGTGACAGGAGATTGCCATCCTCATCCACCAAAGTGATTTCAACCCAGCTATCAATCGGCACAGGCCGTCCGACCGGAGGCATATAATAAGCAGGATTGGGAAGAGGGGTGATCGGCGTGAGACTATGCGCAGCCGTTTGATCTTCGCCCTCTATCGTTCTGGTATAGAAACCCTCAAACTCCTCCTCACCCTTCTCTGGAGGGCGCTGCGGGCGCAGAAGTTCGCCAGTCAGGCACCAGATGATGGAGTTCAAGAGCGAGGTTTTCCCCGCACCATTCCATCCTTCGAATAGCGTAATGGCTTCCTTAGGTTCGAATACAAAGTCTGGGGGCGCTGCCTCAGCGGTGCCATACGAGTGAAGGCCTGCAAAACGGTGAGCGACAACTTTGGAGATTTTCAATCGCCGACCTGATCCCGATGTAAATGGTTCAACCGATGGCAGGCTTGGAACGGGTGACTGGAGCGATAAGGCAATCGCGTGGACATCTGACGCCATAACCCTGCCGGCCCACTTCGGCTTGTTTAGCCGGTACCAGTTTAGGATCTTACGGCTGTCGAGATCGTCCAATCGGAACTGCTCACCTTCTGTTCCGGAGGATACGCTGGCTCCGCCGATCAGATCGGCGAACAAGCTATCAATCGTTTGCAGGTGCAGGGGACGGCTAGAAAGGCCCATTTCATTCATCCGAAGGCTGCTCACACTGTTGCAGTTGGCCTGCGAGCCGCTAGCTCAACCAAGGCTAGAATAGGATAAACAGCTCGATTGAATCAGCAACTCCCAAAGCTTGTTCGAAAAGAGTTTCGTTTATGTCTATCCGGCTTACCGAAGCGGCGCTGTTTCGATCACACGGCGTCGGAGAGCTCTCAAGGTTTTAATCAGGCCCAAGCCAAAGGGATCCTCTCAGAATAGATAGCGTGGCAGGCAGTCAGAGCGGCGGAGGACTTTGAGCGTGGCGTGGCCAGCACCTCTGGGAGCAGGCATAAATCCATGTCCCCGCCGTGGAATCACGGATCTATGGTCAAAACGAATCTAGCCAGAATTGGCTAATCTAGATCTCCCACCGACTGTAAAGGCGAGAAAATGTTGAAACGCCGCCTTGAAGGAGGATGTTGGGACCAGTGGGCGCAAGAGGGCGTCTTCGCATACAAATGACTTTAAGCTACAGAACTCCCCATGCCCGAAACCTCCCCCTCCCCGTCATCTCCCTTAGGCCCAGCTCCTGAACGATACGGCGCGCTCCCTGCGGTGTAACCTCAAGCGTCTTTGCCACCATGCCGGCGGAGATCAGCGGCCGCGCCATGACAAGCTCCACGAGCTCCGGCAGCCTGGACGACGTCCGGCGCCCCTCCAGCTTTCGCATCATCATCTGCCGCGCCAGCACCAGCCGGTCATGCTCCTGAAGCCCTGTCTCCGCGGCAATCGTCAGCGCCCTTAATACCACCAGCAAACGCGTCTCGCGATCACGGTGCCGGCGCCGATCCACGGGAATGGCCTTGAGCCCCGAATTGATTGCGACGAGATGTCCGCCACTGGTAACCGCCCCCTCGCGCAGAATCGAAGCGGCGAGCAGCCGACCGAGCCAGGGCGCATTCTGGAGCACGGCGATTTCATTCCAGACATCCAGTGCCACGATGGCAAGCAGGACCGGCGGCAGATCCTGGGACCGAGCCAGCACAGCCTGCCATTCCTCCAGCCGCTCGTCCTCATCCCAGTCGAGATCGTAGACGAAGGGATCCCTCTCCGGAGCGTTCTTGGCGCGCCGCGGCCTCTTCGCCTCTTCGATCGCGGCCCCGGACCGGGCGAGCACAGCATCGATCGCGGCAAACGCGTCACCCAGACCATCATTGTGAGGATCTTCGGCCTCTCCTACCCAAACCCGAGCGTCACTCACCTCAACATTCCCATCCGGCACCCCCTCCCCGTCTTCACCCAATGATGCCGCGGGCCACGCCCGCCCGCGGAGGGAGGCGAGGCCTTGAGCAGAGAGAGCCCAGGCCGGGGGATGGGCGGAGATGCGACGGCGGGTTTTCAGGATGTCGCGGGCGATGGTGAGTTCGTGGGTGGGTGCGCGGAGATCTCGAAGCGGGTCATGCAGGACGAGGTCCTCGAGATGGACGAGCTCGCCGTCGACCCAGAGCGAGGCATGCGCTTCGAGGAAATGGGAACGCTCGAGAAAGCCCTCGCCGACGGTAGAGCGGGCAATGCGCTCGTAGAGGCGGGCAAGCGCGACGGCGGCCTCGGAAATCGGCCTCAGCAGGCTCCGGATGGGCAATTTCGTGAGATCGTACGACATCGAATTTATGGTAAATGATTCGTTAAGTGAAAGCTATATGGGCAATACGGTTCCGCATCTCGGAAAAACGAGGCTGAATATACGTGAAATACGATAATTAATTCTTATCGCTCTTGACGTATTTTTTAAAGACAATACTTGGTTTTTAATATTTTATGCTATCTAGAAGTAAATGACTTCTGGCCTATCAATACTGCATAATGTCAATTAAAGCGCCACAAAACTACCCACCCCCGCCGCCGATTTCGCATTCTTCATTACATAGGATCCACTACCAGATTCGCCCGGATCTGACAGATTTGCTTGTTGACGGCGCGACTCTTTGAATGCGCAGCGCAACGGCCAAACGAGCATCACATTCGCCAAAACTTGTTTTCAGCCCTCTACGAGCTGAATAACTCACAAAAACATTGAGTGAAAATGGCCAATGCGGCGCCGTCCGATTGACAGATTTGCGACTCCACAGACTGTCAAATCAATGCACTCTGTTTCCTATGAATGCGCATTCGAGCCGGCGGTTCAGAATAGTCCCTCCACACAGACACCAGGCCGTACAACCGGAGACTGCCCAAATGACAAACACCATGTTGAACATTAAGGTCGTTCAGCCCCGCATGATGTCGATGCGACAGGCGGCCGATTACATCGGAATCCCACTCAAGCGCTTTAACCGGATCTGCTCTGTCAAACCGGTGGCCCTCGCAGAGGGGGACGAGCGTTACGATATTCGTGACCTCGACCAATGGCTCGACCATCTGAAGGCCGGGCATGCGGACCCCGACAACGAAATCGTGGGGCGGCTGGGATGACGGCGGGAAGAGAACGACGCACCAACAAGTACAAGGGCTGGCAGATCTTCCGCGACAAGGACGGCAACTGGCGATGCTATCACCGCAAGTCCCGCCATAAGATCGACTGCACGAGATTCGAACCCTACAGCCTGTCCTTCGACATGGAGGTCCATCGGATCAACGAGCTCGTGGCAGAGAAGCAGGCAAAGCCTGGTACGCTCGGCATGCTCATCACACGCTACCGGGAGAGCGTCCGCTTCAGATCGGAACTGGCGCCAAGAACTCGCGCTGATTACCAGAATTGCTTCGACTACCTGCAGGCAATCGAGGACACACCGCTTGACCGGTTCAATCCGCCCCTGATCGCGAAGATCCGCGATAAGGCCCTAGAACAGCGCAAGTTCAGATTCGCAAACTACGTCCGCTCGGTCCTGTCAGTGATCTTCGATTGGGGTATCGAATACGGCTATACGAAGGACAACCCGGCCTCCCGCGTCAAACCCGCGCGACGACCGAAGTCCCTGCCCGATGCCAACAGGCCCTGGACGGACGCTGAACGCGAAACGGTGCTCGCAGCACTTCCGGCCCACATGAAGCTGCCGATCGCGCTGATGATGTTCTACGCGCTCGATCCGCAGGATGCGCTCGCCCTCCCCCGGTCGGCGATCTCGGATGCCGGGCTCGACACCCGCCGCAACAAGACCGGACGGCCAATCTACCTGCCATTGTTCGAACCGGTCGCCGGTGCAATGGCCGACGCGCCTCAACACGATGCCGTCACACTCTGTGCCAACAGCCGGGGCTTGCCCTGGACTTATCACGGCTTCAGCACGAACTGGATCAAGCTGAAGGGCAAGCTGGAGGCGGAGGGAGCAATCCAGCCGGGCCTGACGTTGAAGGGGCTAAGGCACACCGTGGCGACAATTCTTGCCGAGATGGGCCGGGACCACGGCACGATCGCACTTGTGCTCGGCCACGCGACCGAGGCGATGGCGAAGCACTATTCGAGACGGGCCGACATGACGCGGCAAGCGACGTCGGTGGTGGCCGATTTCGGGGAGGAACTGAACAAACGGAAAACGAGAGTTGTCAAACCAGTCAGCTGAAACTGTCAAACCCGAAAATATAAGGGAGATCTGAAATGGCCGAATACTACAGACACATCAAGGGCTTGGAATGGTGCCCGGAGGCGGATTTGAACCACCGACACGCGGATTTTCAATCCGCTGCTCTACCAACTGAGCTATCCGGGCATCTCGGATGTCTTGCGACGCCTGCCGGTCTTTTTCGAAGACCGCCGGGGCATTTCCCCGGGAGCGAGCGGGGTTATAACATCTTGTTCGGCCATGTCCAGCGCCTTCGGCCACTTTTTTGAAGAAGATGTGAAAATCGCCGAAAGGTGAACGAGAACAAGGAGATCCGGGCAGAGATCTGATGGCTTTCGTGCCGGGCTTCGGCCTCAGTCGCGGTAGTCGTCGTCGGCCTTGGACTCGTCGTCTGCGACCGGAATGGCATAGGAGCCCTTCAGCCAGCGCGAGAGGTCGAGGTTGCGGCAGCGATCAGAGCAGAAGGGATAGTTCTCACGCGTCGAGGGACGGCTGCATTCGGGGCATGGCCGCGTCTTGCGCAGCGGCTCGACCTTTGCGGTCCGCTGTCCACCGGCGTCTGTCACGATCAGCCCTCCGTCCAGCCCGTATGCACGTCGTAGCCTTCGCCCTGGAGCATCTGCAGCGTCTCGAAGAGCGGCAGGCCGACGACATTGGTGTAGGAGCCGACGATCTTCTGGACGAAGCTGCCGGCAATGCCCTGGATGGCATAGGCTCCGGCCTTGCCACGCCATTCGCCGGAAGCAAGGTAGCACTCGATGTCGTAACCCGAGAGACGCTTGAACCGCACCTTGGTCTCGACGATCTTCTGGCGCAGCGTGCCGTCAGGCGCGATCAGGCAGACACCGGTGAAGACCCAGTGGCTGCGGCCGGAGAGAAGATGCAGCGCGGACGAGGCCTCCTGCATGAGTTCTGCCTTGGGCAGGATGCGGCGACCGACGGCGACAACGGTATCAGCGGCAACAATGTAGCTGTTGTTCCAGGTCAGGTCCTTGCGGACCTGCTGATAGGCAGCCTTCGCCTTGTCTGCGGAGAGGCGGCGGGCGAGCGAGCGGGGATGTTCGGATTTCTTCGGGGTCTCGTCGAGATCCATCGGCATCAGACGTGCGGGCTCGATCCCGGCCTGCTTCAGGAGATCAACGCGACGCGGCGACCCGGAGGCCAAAATCAGCTTCTGTCTCAGTTCCATCCGAAGGCGCTCCTCAAGCCGAAGGGTCTTGGCTCAAGGATTACTTGAAGCGATAGGTGATACGGCCCTTGGTCAGGTCGTAGGGGGTCATCTCGACCAGGACCTTGTCGCCGGCGAGAACGCGGATGCGGTTCTTGCGCATGCGGCCTGCGGTGTGGGCAATGATTTCATGTTCGTTTTCGAGCTTCACGCGGAAGGTGGCATTCGGCAGCAGTTCGGTAACGACGCCGGGGAATTCGAGGACTTCTTCTTTTGCCATAGAGCGGTTGTCTTTCCTGGGGTTTTGAAGTGGGGCGCGCTGAGGGCCCCTTAAAATGTGGGCGGAAACTACACAATCGCCCGGCATTTGTGAACCTTGTAGATTCGGCTTTCAGAAATTGTTTCAAGAGGGGCAAAACCGGTCCTAATCCGGGGCCAGGACCAGTCTTTCACGGATCAACTTCGTCAGGCGGTCACGCACGTCCCGATAAGCAGCAAGCCGCTGATCGCGACTGCCGGTCTCAACCGTCGGATCCGGCATCGGCCAATACTCGACATCCACGGCTGAATGTCGCGTCAGTTCGAGTGCGGCGTGATGGGCCTCCGGCGTCAGCGTGATGACGAGATCGAAGAAGTCGTCAGCCATATCTTCCAGCGTCTGGGGCTGGCGGCGGCCGAGCGAAAGGCCGATCTCGTCGAGCACAACATCAACGAAGGGATCGCGTTCTCCCTTCTTGACGCCGGCAGAGGCAACCCAGGTGCCTGATGGCAGGGCCTGTTTCGCGATGGCTTCGGCCATGGGGCTGCGGATGACATTCTGGCCGCACATGAAGAGAATTGCGCCCGGCCGCACCGGTCGGCGGTTTACGGCTCCGCCCTCCTCCATCCCGACTAGCCCCTCCAATAGAGCACGCAAACCAAGGTGAAGAGACGCCGGGCGGTGTCGAAATCGATCTTGATCTTGCCCGAGAGCCTGTCCATCAGCGTCTGGGAACCGTCGTTGTGGATGCCGCGGCGGCCCATGTCGATCGCCTCGATCTGCGACGGCGTCGAGGAACGGATCGCCTCGTAATAGCTTTCACAGATCATAAAGTAGTCCTTGATGATCCGCTGCAGGGGGGTCAGCGACAGGATGTGGATGGCGACGTCATCGCCGGCTTCCGTCTTGATGGAAAAGACAAGCTTGCGATCCATCAGCGACAGGTAGAGCTTGTAAGGGCCACCGGCATGGCCGACCGGCTCGAAGGTGTTTTCCTCGATCAGATCGAAAATGGCGACCGCCCGCTCATGCTCGACATCGGGAGTCGAGCGCCCGATGGTCTCGTCCAATACGACATCTGAGAGCCGGAAGTCGCCCGCTGCCATACCTAGTCCCCGAGATTGAGACGGATGGCGACGGAGCGGGCATGGGCTTCCAGCCCTTCCGACTTTGCCAGCGCGATGGCGGCCGGTGCCAGCTGTCTGAGCTGATCCGGGCCGAGGCGAAGGATCGAGGTGCGCTTGACATAGTCCAGAACGCCGAGACCCGAAGAGAAGCGCGCCGAGCGGGCGGTCGGCAGCACATGGTTGGAACCACCGACATAGTCACCGATCACTTCCGGCGTATGGCGGCCGACGAAGATGGCGCCGGCATTGCGGATGCCTGAAATCAGGGGCTCCGGATCGTCGACGGCGAGCTCGAGATGTTCGGCAGCGATGCGGTTGGCAAGCGGGATACTGTCCTCAAGCTTCTCGACCGTGATGATCGCGCCGAAATCGCGCCAGCTGGCAGAGGCTGTCTCGGCGCGCGGCAGGGATTTGAGCTGGCGCTCCACGGCGGCTTCGACGGCCTCGCCCAGCGCGCGATCGTCGGTGATGACTATGGACTGGGCGCCGGGATCGTGTTCGGCCTGGGCCAGCAAATCTGCGGCCAGCCAATCCGGATCATTGTCCTTGTCGGCAATAATCAGCACTTCCGAAGGGCCGGCGATCATATCGATGCCGACGGTGCCGAAGACCTGGCGCTTGGCGGCGGCGACATAGGCATTGCCGGGGCCGACGATCTTGGCGACCGGGGCGATCGTCTCAGTGCCATAGGCGAGGGCTGCTACGGCCTGGGCACCACCGATGCGGTAAATTTCGGTGACACCGGCAACGCTTGCAGCGGCGAGAACCGTCGGATTGATCGCTCCACCCGTGGCCGGCACGACCATGACAACGCGCGGTACACCGGCAACCTTGGCCGGCAGCGCGTTCATCAGCACCGAGCTCGGATAGCTGGCGGTGCCGCCAGGTACGTATAGACCTACGGCATCGATCGCCGTCCAGCGCGACCCGAGGCCAACGCCGATCGCATCTTCATAGATATCGTCCTTCGGCATCTGGCGGGCGTGATGGCGCTCGATGCGCTCGGCAGCCAGCTTCAGCGCGTTGATGAGCTCCGGTGACGTCGAGGCGAGCGCTGCGGCGATTTCCTCATCCGTGACCCGCATGGATACGTTTGAAAAATCCACGCCGTCGAAGCGCATGGAATAGTCGGCGAGTGCGGCATCACCGCGGGTCCGCACATCGTCGATGATCTTGCGCACCACGTCGTTGACGTCGTCGGATACTTCGCGCTTGGTCGTCAGGAAGGCGGCAAAACGCGCCTCGAAATCTCCCGATGCCTGATCCAGCCAGATTGCCACGCCCCGTATTTCCCTCTCAAGCATTCTCAGTTCAGTAGAACCGCGTCCAACACGCAGCCCAGCGTCATCAGCCCGCTTCGTGTTCGGGCCGCGTCGTCGTTTCCCAGGCGCCGCCGGTATCGGCAAGCTGGGCCTCGATGCACTCGACCTCAAGCGCGATCATGCCGCCGCCCGCCAGAATGAGCTCGACCACGCCATCCGGCCCATCGCCTTTCGGGACATAACGGATCGCCAGCAGGCTCATCACCTCGTCGGTGCGGTTGCGATCGAAGCCGACCGAGCGAACCGCCTCGACACGCTTGAAGCTCAGCGCGGCCCGGCGACGCTCGAAGCTTTTCGAGGCGCGCGCCGCCTTTTCCCAGACGAAGCGGTTGGCGGCGAGCGAGAAGAGACCGGACCGGGCCGAAAAACTCAAGTCACCGACCTTGAAGACGGCATCCTGCATATGGGCCGAGATGATCGAGAGATCATCATTGTCGAGCGCCAGAAGCTTCAAGTCCGTCATGTCACCTCACCGTTCCGCCGCAAGGCAGCCTTGCTGTCGAATTTCATGTTTTCGACATAGGTTGCGGCTTGTCCAGTGACAACGGGGCAAAATGACTTTTCGCCCCATCCTGTCGCATTCTCTGGCGCTTATCGATCAGCCGCTAATGCGTTCGATGATCGCACCGCAACGGGTGAGCTTCTCTTCCAGACGCTCGAAGCCGCGATCGAGGTGATAGACGCGGCTGACCATGGTCTCGCCTTCGGCAGCAAGACCGCCGATGACCAGCGAGACAGACGCGCGCAGGTCGGTCGCCATGACCGGGGCGCCGCGCAGGCGGGTGACGCCTTCGATGCGGGCCGTCTGGCCCGACAGCGTGATCTTGGCGCCGAGACGGGCCAGTTCCTGCACATGCATGAAGCGGTTTTCGAAGATCGTCTCGGTGACATGCGAGACGCCATTGGCGCGGGTCATCAGACCCATGAACTGCGCCTGCAGATCGGTCGGGAAGCCGGGGAAAGGTTCGGTGACAATATCGACCGGACGGATCTGATCGCCATGGCCAATGACGCGGATGCCGCCCTCGACCGCAGACATTTCGGCCCCGGCGCGGCGGATCGCCTCGACGGCGGTATCGAGGAGACCGATATCGGTTCCCGAAAGCGTCACGTCACCGCCGGTCATGGCGACCGCCATGGCATAGGTGCCGGTCTCGATGCGGTCCGGCAGAACGCGGTGGCGGGCGCCGGAGAGGCTCGTCACACCCTCAATGGTGATCGTCGAGGTGCCGGCGCCGGAAATCTTGGCGCCCATGGCAATCAGGCAGTTTGCGAGGTCGACGACCTCCGGTTCGCGGGCGGCGTTGCCGATCACGGTGGTGCCGCGGGCAAGCGAGGCAGCCATCAGCATGACGTGTGTAGCACCGACCGAGACCTTCGGGAAGGTATAGCGGGCACCGATCAGGCCGCCCTTCGGCGCCTTGGCATTGATATAGCCGCCGTCGATTTCCATTTCGGCGCCCAACGCTTCAAGGCCTTCGATAAACAGATCGACCGGACGCGTACCGATCGCGCAGCCGCCTGGCAGCGAGACACGTGCCTGGCCTTCGCGCGCAAGAAGCGGGCCGATGACCCAGAAGCTGGCACGCATCTTGGAGACAAGTTCGTAAGGAGCGGTCGTGTCGGCAACCGTGCGGCAGGTGAAGTGAATGGTCCGCGCGTAGGAGCCGTCCTGGTGCTCGCGCCGGCCATTGACCGAGACGTCGACGCCGTGATTGCCGAGGATGCGCAGAAGAAGCTCGACATCGGCCAGGTGCGGCACGTTTTCGAGCGTCAGCGTGTCGGAGGTCAGGAGCGAGGCGATCATCAGGGGCAGCGCTGCGTTCTTGGCGCCCGAGATCGGGATGATCCCGTTCAACGCATTGCCACCAACAATCCTGATGCGATCCATGAGAGCCTGCGATACGGGCAGGAACTGCCCGCCTTTCCTTGAGAACGTGTGAGGGGAAGCCAATCCGGCGAGGCTGGCTCTTTAGACGAAAACAGCGAGCGGTTCAATTGAAGCCGCAACGCTCGGTTAATCACCGGGTTTGGACGAATTTGCGGCAGGGTCGCCACCAGTCCCCAAGCTATTCCTGCGATGGGTCTCCGGCATCCCCCGGCCTCAAGGTGGCATGGGCGGCGGGCAGACCGATGCCGTCTTCGGCTTCGCCTGCACGGCGCGCCCGCGCCTGTTGTTTGCGGCGGGCGAGATTCTCACGCAGCTTCAAGGCCGCCCGCTCGCGGCGGCGCTGTTCGGCATCGGAGAGTGTGCGTTTTCCACGATCGGCGAGCCGGGCAGCCGCGATCGCGTCCGCCTCCGCTTCGCCCTTGGTTTCCGGGTCATTCGTCATTAGCGGGTGATAACCGATCGCAGAAAAATCGAAAAGTCCCCTCAAGCCCCGTCATAAAACTTGACCACACAAACGCTTTACTGCTTGCGCTCCCCAAAACTCTGTGGCAATAGGCGCCTCGTTCCGGGCGGACGACACGCTTCGCCCGCCAGATGCTGCTATAGCTCAGGGGTAGAGCACTCCCTTGGTAAGGGAGAGGCCGAGAGTTCAAATCTCTCTAGCAGCACCATCAATTCCCGTGGAAAATCAAATAGATCCCTGGATATCAAGGCGTTGCGCCTTCACCTGTTACAGCAAACTGTTACAGTGGGGAGCATGAACGATATGCCAAAACACCCCCGACTGATGAAGCGTGGAAACGTCTTTTATCATCGCGCTGCTGTCCCTAATGACATCCGAGACACCTACGGGAAAACCGAGGAGACCTTTTCGCTGGGGACGAGAGACCCTCAGGAGGCGCTAAGAAGGGTTCGTCTTGAAGGCTCGCGGGTAGACGCCCTTTTCCAAGCTCATCGCGCTGAGATCGCAAGGCAGAACGGTCCAATTTTGGATGAGTTAACCGAGGATCAGGTTAAAACGCTAGCGGACGTGTATTATGCTCAGATACTGGCCGAAGACGAAAGCGAGCGGCTCAAGGGCTTCTCCAACGAGGACTTTGACCTATACTCATCCGACATAGCGGAAGTGGAAGCAGCGGCACGAGAGGCGTATGCCCGGGGCACTGTCCCCGGCTTTGTCCAAGCACTTTTCGCGGAGATCACGAAAACTCTCAGCGTGAACTGGAGGCTCCGCGACGGGTCTGCTAGCTGGCCCCTCCTTAGTCGGGAGTTTCTAGCGGCGGCAATCAAAGCGTCCGCAGCCAAGAAGCAGCGACAGGTAGGGGATGTGGTGGAGACACCTACAGTGGATGTCCGGTCCCTCAAGGGGACCACGCGGACGAAGCAGACAATTACGGGCCTCTTCGAAGCATGGGAGCGAGATCACGAGGGATCGGCTAAGACAGTCGCGGACAACCGGCGGCACATAAATTCCTTCATCCAATACCTCGGCCATGATGAAGCCGAGCGCGTGTCTCCTTTGAACGTCTCCGACTTCTGCGACCACCTAAGGCACGAACGCAAGCTGATCGCTAAGACGGTCAACGCGAAGTACCTCGCAACCATCAGGGCTGTTTATCGGGTAGGGATTTCAAAGGCGCTGATCTCTTCCGATCCTACGGCGGCAATTAAGGTCAGAGTTCCTAAAAAGGTGGTGGAGAGGCCCAAAGGCTTCACAGATAGTGAGGCGAAGGCGATCTTGCTGGCAGCCCTGGAAGACCCAGCAAAGCTTGGCAGGATGGCGCCCCACAACAAGCTTGCAATTCGCTGGGTGCCTTGGATCTGTGCTTACACAGGCGCAAGGGCGGGGGAGATCACGCAGCTTCGCAAGGAGGACTTCCAACGCGAGCATGGCATAGATTTTATCGTCATCACCCCGGAAGCCGGGTCCGTGAAAAGCGGTCAATATCGCAAGGCACCGCTGCACCCACATCTGATTGAGATGGGCCTCCTGGAGCTGGTGAATGCGCACAACGGTGGCCCTTTGTTTTATGTGCCAAACACTCGGAAGCGGTCCAACGGACACAAGACTTCTGACAGTACAAGAGGAAAGGTCGGCGACTGGGTCCGCGACGTGGTGGGGATCAAGGATAAGCGCGTTCAACCAAATCACGCGTGGCGGCATCGCTTCAAGACAGTCGCCCGAAACGTTGACATTGGCGAGCGATACATGGACGCCATCCAAGGCCATGACGACGGCAGCGCAAGCGTGGACTACGGTGATTACTCCATGACGGCCCTGTACCGCGAGATTGTAAAAATGCCAAGGTATGCAACCGAAGCAGGTCAGGCTAATGACTGAAACTTCAATCGGCCAGAGGAGGTGGAGAATGGTGATGCGCGGCCTTGGGTGTATGTTCGTTTCCGCCGCTCTATTGGGAACACCCGCAAAGGCTAATGATTTGGCGGCTGCTTATGAGGCCCTCTATTCTTCGATAACAGGCGGCTCGATACTCGTAAAATGCGGTGCGTCAACCTTGCGGGTTTCGCGTGGTTTGATCGCTGGAATGACAGTCGAGATGATGAATACAAAGACGGGGAAGTGGGACGAGAAGGTGGTGACCGCGCACACGGAAAGCCGTATCACGTTCGGCGGCCTATACCTGTCTGCCGACACCGAGGCCGCACCGTTCACCGAGGCCCTATCGGAGGCGATTGCTGGCAGACCCTATGACGGCGGCTTTGGAATGTCTTACAACTACCGCCCCAAGAGAAAAGATTATCCCATCACAGCGGAAGCCGTGATCGACTTTTTCGCTGGAACAATCAAAGTCAGGACGACGGAAGGCGCAAGCGTCGTGTGGGACTTCGACGGGCTGAAAGAGTGGGAAGTTGTGACCACCGTTCCGAGCGGCACCGTCTTCCAGGAGTTGGCTTGCAACATTCGCGTCTAGCCTCAAGAGCCACTGCATTCGCGTAGTGGAAATCAACGGGTCCTCGTGGTTCATCGCGGCTGATCTCACCGATTGTTTCCCGCCGTGAGCGTCAAGACGAAGACGCGCTGGTTTTCGAGTTTAACTCCTCGCGCCACAAGCGCTCCAAGATATCGGCGGCGCTGGTGTCCCTCCACGAGCAGGTATTTGCTTTTGCAGAACCGCCCGTGCGCGTCATAAAAGCCGTCTGACGTCCTCAAGACTACCGGGGCAAAGTCCCAGGCTCCTTGATCCAGTGCACGAGCGGTAGGATTATTGGGATGCTGATGGAAACAGTCGTAGTCCCAAGCTGGATCGATCGGCTCCTGCCCATACGACAGACCGACGGCTGAAAGAAATTCTTGCGGAGTCCATCGCTCCTCACTCCATCCAAGACGATCAAGCGGAAGGAACCTGAGCGGCGAATGCTCCCAGTGGCGATATATCCATTGCTCGCAGATTTCCGGATGAAGGTTGGATAGTTCGGCCTTGTGTCGCCTCCCACCAATCAGCGAACGGCTCGACGTCTATTGTGCCGAAGCCCAACGGCATCATCTCGCGGGGCCAACTGGCACCGTACTTTTTCCTAACGTCGATCTTGCTCAACATCTTATCCCGACAGCCCCTCAGACTCCCTCAGGGACTCACTGATAGCGATCTTGTGATTTTTGGTGCACGGACACCATAACACAACTTAAGAGAGTCAACGAGCCTCTGGGACCCCTTAGCGTAAACATCCGTTCCCATCCGGTTCACCTGCCGTTCCCCGCTCAACCGGCTGCTGTGACAGGCCGCACAATTACCCGCCCATATAGCACGACGAAGCGCCCGATCGTGTCCCGGCGAGTGGTGTAGCTTCGGCAATCGCCGTGCCTTCCGGACAGAGCCGGGAATTGGTCAGCTTGCGGCTGGCAGGCTGATGAGCGGATCATCGCTCATTGCTGCTATGGTCTCAAGTGTCATGTAGCG
>JAPZUE010000075.1 GCA_027533385.1 Rhizobium sp.
GCTACATGACACTGGAAACCATCGCCACAATGAGCGATGATCCGCTCATCAGCCTGACAGCCGCAAGCTGATCAATTCCTGGCTTTGTCCGGAAGGCACGGCGACCGCCGGAGCTACACCAATCCCTGGGACACGATCAAATGCTTCGCAGCCTGACGCCGGCTCATTCCTTCAGAACAAGCCAGACGAACCCTCAGATAAAGTTCCACGGTATAAATCCCCAGCCCTCCTGCATGCGTCGCAGAAGGAAAATAGGTGGCCGACTTTTACGCCGCCCGAAGCGGGACAATCCCGCCGCTACCGTGGTCTAATTTTGCACCGCCGCTCTCAATGGGGCCGATATCCAGGATCGCGATGGCGGTCCCGATCTCCTGAAATCCATCCGCCACAGGTGGCCGTGGTTGCTGCATATTTTTGCCGATGGCGGCTATGCGGGCGACAAGCTGAAGCGGCGGCTGAAGAAGATCGGGCGCTGGACGGTTGAGATCATCAAGCGCTCGGACAAGGCGAAAGGCTTCGAAGTCCTGCCGCGCCCCTGGGTCGTCGAACGGACCTTCGCTTGGCTCGGCAGATGCCGCAGATTGGCAAAGGACGTCGAAAAGTCCATCGCCTCATCAGAGGCTTGGATCATGATCGCCTACATTCGCCTGATCACCAGGCGGCTTGCAAGGTATCGATATCGTTGAAGGCTTTTCGAGTCCGACTCTAAGATTTTCGTCAGTTTGCGCACAAATCCGGCGACTTGACTTGGGATACAGGTGTCAGATGATACACCATCAGCAAGACTCCATCTTGAGCTCGTAAGGCTGCATGGGTGGTATGGACCGTTTCAAAGTGGCTTTCTGCTAAATCAGAGATCCGTCCCGATCGTCTGGCCCGCTCAATTAGAAGGCCGGGAACGGTGCACAGTTCGGGCGGCAACGTCCCGCGGAAGCCGTATCTCGGCAGATCCTCGATTGACCACACGGGAACCTGTGGAAACCGAAGCGCCAGCGCTCCCGTGCTAGCATAGTCCGTGGTGGCAATCCATTCAGCGCCGCTTGCTTCCAAAAGTTCGGTGATAGCATCTACGGTCTCTGACCATCCTCGAGTCTGGTTCGGTGGATTGTTGGCGACACCGATCGGGGTGAACGGATTAAAGGCGACAGCGAATGAGCCGAAACTTAGTAAGCATGCACTCGCAATAGTGGTTCCTATCCAAAGCCGGGGCGACTGAGCTTGGACGAGTCCAAAGGCTGCTGAGATGGCGAAAGCTGCCTGCAGCGGTACGACCCAATTGGCCTGAATTTGCGCATGCGTTGCGTGATACGAGAAGTAGAGGAGAAGTGGAACGGAGCTCCAAACCAGCAGCGTTCCGTTCCGTGCTGGCGTTTTGACCGCTCTGAAAGCGAACCAGGTGACCAGTGGGGTCGGTGCGAGAAGAAGAAGCGCTGCATATTCCCACACATATCGGGTCGAGAAGCTGGAGGCGATAAGCCGTGCGCCTTGGCGTTGCAAGCCGAGCCAATCGTTTTGCAGGTTCCAGAGAAGATAGGGAATAAGCGGCAGAACTGCCGCCGCCATTGCGACATAGGGCAGACGTGTGAACAGGTAGGCACGGCCCCTCACCGTAGTAACCAGATAGGCAAGCAATCCGAGGGCCAGGAACGCGTTTGTGAACTTCGACAGGCCACCGAATCCGATAAGAAGACCCGTGCAGCCCCACCATAGCATTTCATAGCGATTGCCTGCAGACAGGTTGACTGCGCGGCATGCAGCCCAAAGTGCGGCAACCCAGAACAAGGTAGAGGGCGCGTCGGGGGTGGCGAAGCTTCCCAGGGCGAAGACCACCAGGTTGAGGTTGTAGAGCGTTGTGGCGAGCACTGGCAGCACCGCTTTGTCGCCTGACATTCGCGCGATGTCGCCCACGAAGTATCCAGCGGCCCCGAAACAGATCACAGGAATTAGGCGGATAGCGAAGGCGTTTTCACCGAAGAGATTGGTGCCCAAGCGGATCATATAGGCGATCATTGGCGGATGATCGTAATAGCCAAGCGCCAGATCTCGCGCCCAAAGCGCGTAGTAGGCTTCATCATCGAAGAGGGGTATCGAGGCGGCCACACCCAGGTGAACAGCCAAAAACGCCAGTGAGACTAAGAATACGGAACGCATCTTGGAACAAACCTTCTTGAGGCCCGCCGATTGCCAAGGGAAACGACGGTGCGAGATCAGCGCCTGCTGCTTCCAGGCACCCACATTTCACTGACATGCGGAGACCATCCACCTCATTTCGCCGGTTGACTAGATATGCAATCGTGATTCGGATCTTTGCCTTTAACGCCGTGGGTATGGCAGCGGGTAGGGAGATATGAGGTTTCGACCGATTGCGACTTGTGCTTCGAATAAGGTTTCCCCGCCAATCTCGACCGCAACGGGAGCTTGGAGATCGACCCGAGTGAAAAGAGGACGAATTGCCCGGACGCCGCGGTCAAAGGCATCGGGGCGGCTGATGATCAAGATGTCACGGCCGATCCAGGCAGCGTGGTCTGCTAGAAACGCGAAACCGCGAGGGTCCTCGCCGAACACACGTACGCTCGCACGGGCTCCGAGCGCCTCGGCGAGACGCGAAGCTTCCACCCAGTTGAAGGTCACGACCAATGGGTGCTCAGGCGGAGTTGTAACAGTTGCTGCGGGGGGAAGCAGACCGCGCTCGATCAGCTTGTCGGCGAGGCCGCGCCAGGTCACCGATTCTTCCAAGAATGCATTGAGATCAAGTCGGGCGATGACGGTTGGTGACGGAGGCGTAAATCGGATTAGTGATACGATCATGATTCCGACCGCAAGGACTGCTCCCCCAGCGAAGGCGAAGCTTCTGGCAGCGCGCGCGGCACTGTGACGACGAGCCTCTAGAGTGGCGATGAAGTGGCCGAGTATCGGCAGCAAGAAAAGCCATCCCGGCATCTGCCAATGCGGCAGCGCATCACCACCCCAGAGAGGAACTGCAGTGAACAAAAGGATGGTCGGCAGACCGAGCGCAGCCAGATATCCGGCCGGTCCACAGCGGATAGCACTTGAGCGAAGCACGAAGATGGTTGCCGCGAGCGCACCGACCAGCGTCCATGGCCCAAGATAGGCCGCTTGCCCGAAAACGGAACGAGCGAACCCGGACCAGTCCGAGCCGCCTGAACCAACTCCGCGCGATGACTGGAAGACAAAAGCAACCCAATCATGCTGGACATTCCAGATGAAGACCGGCGATGCCACCATTCCAGCGATCACAACCGCGAGCCAAGGTGCTGGGCTCACAAGAAGACGGCGGTGCGGTGTTGCGATGATGAACAGCGCCGCGCCCACGGCAAAAAACGCTGCGTGATATTTGGAAAGACCGGCGAGCCCGAGCGTCAGACCCGCAGCAAGCCAAAGGCAGCGTTCCCTCCCCGGCGCATGTCCGGAAAACAGTATCCGCTCCATCAGCCAGGCGGTCAGAGAAAGGAACAGAAGCAGTGGACCGTCCGGCACCAGCCAGGACCCCGCGGAGACTGAGAAGAAGGGCGCCAGCGTCACTGCTAGCACTGTCCAAAGTCCAGCTCTTGGTCCCCACCGGCGAACAGTTAGACTGAACATCACCAAACAAGTGATTGTAAATGCAATCACGAAAGGGAGCCGCAGCATCAGCACCGGCACGTTTTCGCCAAAGAACGGTCTGGCGACTTCGCGCATCGCCTTTACCCACCAGAACGCCATCGGCGGATGGTCGAACCAGGAGAGCTGCCATTGCGTGGCAACCGCAATCGCATACGCTTCATCCACGCCGGGATCGATGACAGACGCTAGCGTGAACCGAAAAAGCGTTCCGGCCATTATGACCAACGCGGCAGCGCGGAACGCCGTCGTGCGGGGGAAAGTATCGTGCGGCTTCAAGGCAAACAACTGTTTCTCATTTGACAATTCGGTGCTGATGCACGCGCTGATCTTGGTCGGCTGCACGGTCTAAAATCAGCAGGTTGATTGATGAAGCAAAGGGACGGGGTAGATTTCATAGCGTGGGCGGGCGTAACTCGAAGCGCTCTAAAGAGTCCTAACGCGCGCGCCATGTGAACATCGAGGTCGCAACGTAATTGAAAACCGCTCCCAAACCAGCACCTGCAAGTCCGGCCAACCACCACGTGGAAGCCTGGTCGTGGACGAGTTGCCCGGCACCCACATTGGCAATGACGCCTATACTGCATACGAGCCAAAACGACGCTAGGCCGGAAACAAGCCGCCAGCCCTTGAGCCTGCGGTCGCGGTAAGTCAGCATATTGTTGAGGAAGAAGTTGCCGGTCATTGCCACGTATGCCGCCGCCATCTGCGCTAGCGAGAATGTCCAGCCAAACATTAGCGCCGTCTTCAGTGCTACCAGATGAACGCCAACACCTGATCCACCAATGACGGCGAACATCACGAAGCGGAGTGAAAGCAGGTCTCCCGTCGATTTTGCCAAGAGCAGGCTGAGATATTCAGCCGTCACCCGATGGTCAAGCTTCGAGACCCCGTGCTGACGCATACGGAAAAGCAACGGGATTTCGCTAGTCCGCAGCGGCTTTGGTGTCGATGCAAGGACGTCCATGAGGATCTTGAAGCCTTGGCTTGAAAGACGTGGCGCGAGATCTTCAAATGCGGCACGACGTATGGCAAAAAAGCCGCTCATGGGGTCGCTGACTTCAATGTGAAGGAATACTCGGGCGAGACGTGACGCAAAGCGGCTCCCGCTCAAGCGCCTGCGCGAGAGCCCGCCAGCAGCCCCGCCGCCCTTCAGGAACCGGCTCCCTATTACGAGATCATCGCCTGCCCGGATACGACGAAACATTTCCGGCAGCAGGGACGCGTCATGCTGCAAGTCCCCGTCCATGACAGCGACGACTGGCGCTGAGGATGCGAGCATTCCCTCAATCGATGCCCCGGCCAAACCGCGCCTCCCGAGCCGGCGAATGCAGCGGACACGCACGTCATTTTTAGCGACTTTTCGCACGGCATCAGTGGTGCCGTCGGGACTGTCGTCATCCACGAATATGACTTCCCAATCGATATTCTGTAACGACCTGATGAGTTCTTCAACGAGCAGTTCTACATTGGCTGCTTCGTTGTACGTGGGTACGATCACAGAAAGTTCAGGCGGCCGGTGTGCCGACTTCGATGACCATTGGACTGGCTCATCCGGTAGAAGTTCATTCTGAATCATTGAGTTATACTTCTTTCGACAGGGGAAATGCGCCTTGTCTCAGCTTGCTGCGGCGGCGTGCTTTTGTTTTCCCGTTAGAGGTGGTACGCCTCTCCTCGGACTTGGCGGCTCGCATTTCATCGCGGCTGAGGCGCGTTCGCCATTGAGGCATTGACACAAGCCGCAGTCGCGGCCGTAATGGGCTTGAGCAGTTTTTCGGCCCACATCGGCGTCACTCAAACCTGCTCTCGCGCTGCCAACGCTTCACTGCGGCTCGGAGGGAGCCTTGATCATATTGATCGTTAGCCTTGCCTGCTCGATGGTGACGGAGATCGGAAGGGCGGTTGTGGCAACTGTCGGATCAGCATCGTGGCCGGTTGCCATGTCCCATCTTGGAGCATTTGATCCCTGCAGGATGAGCCCAATCCGCTCACCTGCTTTTAAAAAGTGAGCCGTGTGACCGAGTGCAAAACTGCCGGAAACAGCCATTCCTGGCACAATCGGGGAAGGTGCCTCGCGGCCATCTCGATAACGAGCACGAAAGAGGTTTTCAAGGATCTGCCGTGGCTCACCTTCAGGATCAACTGCGATTAAACGTGCCACGACATCAGCATCCTGCTGGTCGGCTTTGAATGTCACATCAAGATTTACCTCGCCGAGAATGATCGTATCGGTTTGAACCGGTTCCCCCAAGGTTACGATCTGATATGCGTTGCGATTTGGCAGACGATCCATTTTGCTACCAGCTTCGATAACAAGATTGCGTCCTCCCTCACTCGGCAAAGGCTTCGTTGGGTCGGTGATAAATGTGCCGACCTCAGAGCTCTCATCAGCATCTGGCGACAAGCCATCCTTCGCAAGCCAAAAGGTTTCAGGGGTTGCCGCCCTTGGAGGCCATTCTGCGCTCTCGATCAAAAGTGGAGTTGGCGCATTTTCTACGGTGACTTGAACCGGAGGAACCGCCTTGTCGTCCAGCCAATCAACAAAGGCTTCATGAAATGCAGCAACATTCCATGTCGACGGACGGTCGATTTCATAATGGGTACCGTTCATCACAATCAGCGTCTGCTCGCCTTTGGCACGCAGGAAAGCATCGACCGTGCAGTCTAGGAATGTATCCTGCCACAGACCAACGTGGGTGATCGGAACGGCAATATCACTTGTGGCGTCAAAATATTTCGCGCGGGCTTCATATCCCTCTTCGGAAATGAAGCCCCGCCACTCGGGTTGAAGCCTGTATACGGGATCCAAGCTAGAGAGTGGCCTCTCAATAAGTGCTTCAGGATCGCCACTAAACAGATTGGCAAGAACCTGATCAGCCTTTTCTCCTGCCTCGGCCAAATCAACTGAACGCTGGATCAGAGCCGCTTTGTTTTCTGGTCCGCTTTCGCCAGCCTGCATCATGACCCATGGTACCAATGCCTCCATTTGCAGACCTCCGGTGCGGCGTACCACACCCAGCTTCTGCAGATTGGCGCATGAAACCTGGAAAAAGGCACCCGTAAGACCCTTCGGTTTTTCAGCCGCCATCAGATAACCAGCAAATCCATCGGCAGAATCGCCAGTCAACCGAAAGGTGCCGTCGCTCCATGGCTGGGCAACAAGCCAGGACGCAAACTCAACACCGTCAGCGCGGTCAGTCTGAAACATCATGTCCAGACCGGTCGATTCTCCTCTTCCACGCGTGTTTTGCTGGACGACGGCAAATCCCCTGGAAAGCGCCGGCGCCCATGTCGCAATGATATCCTCCCGCGTTGCCTTGTCATCATCCAGTTCCACAGGTCCGGGTGCTGGTGTCGGCAGACTATAGGGTGTGCGGACAACAATGGCTGAGAACGGCCCCTCACCTTCCGGCAAAACGACCAGGGTCATGAGAGAAGGGCCGTCAGAAAGTGGCATCATTGTTTCAATGATCTCAGTTGCGTGAGCTTGGGTCGATGCAAGAAACACGGCACAAAACTTGAGCATGCGGATCATGACATATCCTTTCGGTGAGACGATCTCAGGAGCTGTTAGGGGGGAGAGCCTGATGCGGGACAGTTTTGAGGCCCCGGCATTGATGCGGGTTTGATCGTCAGGCGGAGCAAAGCACCGACCGAGACCGCCACCCAGCAGGTAAACACGATGGCAAAAATGGTATCAGATAGGAAATGAGCACCTGCAGAGATCCGCTGGAGAGCACTTAGAATCGGCATGAGGATTGCGACGCCGAGGGCTGTACGAAACAAGATCGCTGGCAGGCGTGCCTGCAGTGTGTAGGCAATCAGGACCAGGGAGATCGAAAATGCAGTTGCCCCCGAGACCTCGCCAGACACAAAGGAGCAATTGCGCGTGCAATGATCAACCAATTCGATAGGCGTGGTGAAGGGAAGCTCGCCACCGAATTCGACCACGGAACGGGGTCTCGCGCGACCCCATAGTGGTTTGGCGATCAGATCAACCATGAGGCCCGGTCCAAGGGCATAAACTGCAAGCACAAATGTCCACACACGTGTGGGGACTCCGCAGAGTTCGCGCCTTGTCCAAACGTTCGCGACAAGCCCAAAAAGGGCACTCAGGACCAAGATCTGGGAGGCGCCCCATAAGAGGCGTCTTCCAGCGACAACACGAGGATCGAACGTTGCCGAAAATCCAATGCTTTCCTCATAAAAGAGAGAAGAAACGAACAGGTCGAGCTCGGGGTTGATTGAGAACACAGCAAATGACCACATCGCCGCGACGGTCAGCCATATGCTCAACCTCAGCCATCGGATCAAATGGCTTTGACCAGTGCCCAAGAAAAAAGAATGATGTGACTGGTCAGACATTGTCGCGCTGATCTCGGTCAGGACGAGCAGAATTCCTGCTCATGAATCCAGTCTGCAGGCCGACCTTGCGCCAAAGGTCCCGGGATTTCGCGCGCAACTCTCCGAAGCAAATTAAAGCGGATACCCAGCCCCAGAGCGTCCCTGCCATTACCTGCCAGGCTGTGTGACGCCCAGCTTCAACACGGGATAAACCAGTAAATGAGGCAGCCAGCACAAGAGCCCCCTTTGCCAGCGGATGCAGGCTGGCACAGTGGACCACGAGATGAACGGCTCCGAATGTAGCCGCAGCCGTGTGACCAGAGGGGAAGCCCTGCAGACCACCATCCGGTCGCCGATTCAACGGATGAGCGCCAAGTGTCAGTTTTGGCGTTTTTATGCCGATCTCGAGGAACAGGTAGCGTCCCAGGAATGCTTTCGCCCCACCTTGAACTGATGCACAGGCCAAAGCCGCAACAGGTATCCCTATCTGGAGCATGTCGCCAAGTCGCCGATTGTCGGGCGCGGTCGCAAGGACAGAAATCCCAAGCACACAGAACACAACGGTGTTCGGGGCCTGCTTCCACATTCCTTTGCGGGCTAAACCCGACTTGCCCGCCCGTCCCTTTTCGAGGCTCTCCGCCATGACGCCCTCCTGCTATTCATCTCGGATTCAGAGTGAGATGCGTGACCTCTGGAAGGGTGATTGAGGACGCGAAGGTGGCGAAACAAGCGCGTTTGCACGGTCAGACAACAGGCATGCACGAACGGTCGGAGAGTTGGTTGTTCTGGCGACTTGCCTGCGTTAGGCCAGTCGTCGGTAAGTTTGACTCTCTTTGGGATTCCTAAAAGCGGACGAATCTGAATCTCTGGCGCAAACGGGAGGTTTGCGATGGGTTCAGCCCTTTCTTTGCGGTCGGATTTCGACGGGTCCATGGTGCGGCGTCTGGCACGGCAGACGCGCAATGCCGATCAGGCGCGGCGGCTTCTTTCACTCGCAACGATCTATGATGGTGGCTCACGCGCCGATGCCGCTCGGCTTGGCAGCGTGACAGTTCAGATCGTGCGCGACTGGGTGTTGCGCTTTAATGCTCGCGGGCCAGAGGGGCTGATCAACGGCAAGTCTCCTGGCAAGCCTTCTTTGCTGAACGACGAACAGCGAAAGGCCTTGGCGCAAGCCATCGAGCGCGGACCGACGCCCTATCTTGATGGTGTGGTTCGGTGGCGTCTTTGTGACCTTGCTCAATGGATTTGGGAAGAATTCCGCATCTCGGTAAGCGAGGAGACCCTCGGGCGCGAAGTGCGGGCGATGGGATATCGCAAACTATCTGCTCGCCCAAGACATCATGCGCAGGATCCGGAGGCGGCTGAAGCATTTAAAAAAACTTCCCCGCCGCTGTGGCAGAAATCGCCGCCGGTCCCGCCAAGGGCAAAGTGATCGAAATCTGGTTCCAGGATGAAGCTCGGATAGGCCAGAAGAACAAGATCACGCGCCGCTGGGCCAAGCGGGGAACAAGGCCGTCCGCGCCGCACGACCAGCGAACCAGATCGGCCTATATCTTCGGTGCCATCTGCCCCAAACAGGGCAAGGCTGCCGCTCTCGTCATGCCGTGGTGCGACACCCATGCCATGAACCTGCACCTGATCGAGATCTCCCGCCACGTCGCGGACAATGCCCACGCCGTTCTCATCATGGACCAAGCGGGAT
>JAPZUE010000081.1 GCA_027533385.1 Rhizobium sp.
ATTGGGGGTAAAGGTATAGGTCGTAGTAGCGGTGTTGTTTAGCGCTGGCGACCACGTTCCCGAGATGCCGTTGTTGGATGTCAGCGGCAAAGCGGCTAAGGTTGCTCCCGAACAAATGGGCGCAACTGCCGTAAAGGTGGGCGTCACTTGCGGATTAACCGTGATAGTTAAGGTTGTAGTCGTCGCACACTGTCCCGCGTTGGGGGTAAAGGTATAGGTTGTGGTAGCGGTATTGTTTAACGCCGGCGACCACGTTCCCGAGATGCCGTTGTTCGAAGTCAGCGGTAAAGCGGTTAAAGTCGCTCCCGAACAAATGGGCGCAACTGCGGTAAACGTGGGGGTGACTTGTGGGTTCACCGTAATAGTCAACGTCGTAGTCGTCGCACACTGTCCCGCATTGGGGGTAAAGGTATAGGTCGTAGTAGCCGTGTTGTTCAATGCCGGCGACCAGGTTCCCGAGATGCCGTTGTTGGATGTCAGCGGTAAAGCGGTTAAAGTCGCTCCCGAACAAATGGGCGCTACTGCGGTAAAGGTTGGCGTCACCTGCGGATTCACCGTAATGATCAAGGTTGTGGTAGTGGCACACTGACCCGCATTTGGGGTAAAGGTATAGGTGGTGGTGGCTGTGTTGTTTAGTGCGGGTGACCACGTCCCGGTGATACCGTTGTTTGAAGTCGTGGGTAATGCGGCCAACGTTGCTCCTGAACATATCGGCGCTATAGTTGAGAAAATTGGCGTTGTATTTGAATTGTTTACCGTAATGGTTAAGGTGGTGGTAGTCGCACACTGTCCCGCACTAGGCGTAAAGGTATAGGTCGTAGTAGCCGTGTTGTTCAATGCCGGCGACCACGTTCCCGAGATGCCGTTATTCGAAGTCAGCGGTAAAGCGGTTAATGAGGATCCCGAACAAATGGGGGCAACTGCAGTAAAGGTAGGCGTTACCTGTGGATTCACGGTAATGGTCAACGTTGTAGTCGTCGCACATTGTCCCGTATTGGGGGTAAAGGTATAGGTTGTGGTAACGGTGTTGTTTAACGTTGGCGACCACGTTCCCGAGATGCCGTTGTTTGAAGTCAGTGGTAAAGCGGCTAAGGTTGCTCCCGAACAAATGGGCGCAACTGCAGTAAACGTGGGCATCACCTGCGGATTCACCGAAATAGTTAAGGTTGTAGTCGTCGCACATTGTCCCGCATTGGGGGTAAAGGTATAGGTGGTAGTAGCTGTATTGTTTAACGTAGGCGACCACGTTCCCGAGATGCCGTTGTTCGAAGTCAGCGGCAAAGCGGCTAAGGTTGCTCCCGAACAAATGGGCGCAACTGCGGTAAAGGTGGGTGTGACTTGTGGATTCACCGTAATAGTCAACGTCGTAGTCGTCGCACACTGTCCCGCATTAGGCGTAAAGGTATAGGTCGTCGTAGCCATGTTGTTCAACGCCGGCGACCACGTTCCCGAGATGCCGTTATTCGAAGTCAGCGGCAAAGCGGTTAAAGTCGCTCCCGAACAAATGGGCGCTACTGCGGTAAACGTGGGGGTGACTTGTGGATTCACCGTAATGGTCAACGTCGTAGTCGTCGCACACTGTCCCGCGTTGGGGGTAAAGGTATAGGTCGTAGTAGCCGTGTTGTTCAATGCAGGCGACCACGTTCCCGAGATGCCGTTGTTCGATGTCAGCGGTAAAGCGGTTAAGGTTGCTCCCGAACAAATGGGCGCAACTGCCGTAAACGTCGGTGTCACCTGCGGATTGACGGTGATCGTCAACGTCGTGGTCGTCGCACACTGTCCCGCATTGGGGGTAAAGGTATAGGTCGTAGTAGCGGTGTTGTTTAGCGCTGGCGACCACGTTCCCGAGATGCCGTTGTTGGATGTCAGCGGCAAAGCGGCTAAGGTTGCTCCCGAACAAATGGGCGCAACTGCCGTAAAGGTGGG
>JAPZUE010000038.1 GCA_027533385.1 Rhizobium sp.
AGCCGATCCCGGGCTCGATCACCTATGACAACGCCAACGTCCAGCTGGAAAAGGCACCCGCCGGTTCGACCTTCTTCCACACCTTCTCCAATGGTGACGGCCGTGACGTCCGCGAAGTCTACAAGGTCAACGCCGACAAGACCGTGACCCTCGTCAACCGTCAGATCTCCAACGCCTCCTGATTCCAGGGTGCGTGTGGGGCCCCGGGGCGCAAGTCCCGGGGCTTTTTTTGTGTCTTGGACCTTCGAAAAACTGCCGTCGGTAACGGCTCAGTGCGATGCGTCGTCTGCATCTGCAGCAGCGTCTGCCAGACTGGTCGACAGCAGCACGGCACGCGTCTCGTCGGCCACCTTGGCAAAGACCCGCCGGATCTCGCAATCGGTTTCGCCATCGCAATCCTCGCAACGGCGATAGGCCGTGAGCGACAGGCAGGGCAAGGGTGCAACAGGACCGTCGATCAACCGCAGCACTTCGCCATAGGTGATTTCGCTGGCGGGACGATGAAGCAGATAGCCGCCCTGCTTGCCGCGCCGGCTTTCCACCATGCCGCCACGCTTCAGATCCAGCATGATCTGCTCAAGGAATTTCTTCGGGATCTTCTGTTTGTCGGCGATATCGGGGATCTGGATCGGCTCGCCCGGCTCAGCCCTGGCAAGAAGCGTCAGCGCTCTCAGCGCATACTTGGCTTTCTGTGTGATCATCGATCGTCAATGTCTGCCATGAGCGGCTTCAAATCGTGCCTCGGCCATAGCGCAAATTCCCGCGCCGTGCCACGGGTCATTTCGGTCCTGCGGCACGAATTGCCGCGATATCTGCATGGGAGAGAGATATTTGCTCTTTCGATGCAACTCGGCGAACGTCGATTTCTGTCCGTCCCGCCGCTCATGCCGGATAATGGCGCCACTGAGCAGGGACCCCATGATGACTACGAACACATCCGCAGACCTGGCCCGGACGCTGGACCAGCAACTCGCCTCGGCCGACCTCACCGAGCGCCTGCGCATCGTCGCGGGCCTTGATGGAAGGGCGGTGTTCACGACGTCGCTCGGCATCGAGGATCAGGTGATTACCGCGGCGATCGGACTTGCCAACCTTCCGATCGATGTCTCGACGCTGGAGACGGGCCGCCTCTTCAAGGAGACGGTGGCCCTGATCGCCGAGACCGAAGAGCGTTTCGGGATTGCGATCAAGCGCTTCCATCCGCGCCAGGACGACATCGATGCCTATGCGGCGAAGTATGGCCTGAACGGCTTTTACGAGAGCGTCGAAGCGCGGCATGCCTGCTGTCATGTGCGCAAGCTGGTTCCGCTGGCGGAGGCGCTTACCGGTGCCCGCTTCTGGATCACCGGCTTGCGCCGCTCCCAGTCCGGCAACCGCGCGGCCACGCCGTTTGCGGAATATGACGCCGAACGCGACCTGATCAAGGTGAACCCGCTCGCCGACTGGTCGATCGAGGACATCAACACTTACGTCGAGGCGGAGAGCGTCCCCACCAATCCGCTGCACAAGCGCGGCTACCCCTCGATTGGCTGCGAGCCCTGTACGCGCGCGATCAAGCCGGGCGAGCCGGAGCGCGCCGGGCGCTGGTGGTGGGAGAATGACGAGAAGCGCGAATGCGGGTTGCACGTGCCGGAGGCGGCAAGTTCCGCGATCCCGACGCCGGCCTGAGTTGAGACTTTAGAATTCACCCCCCTCTGTCACTTCGTGACATCTCCCCCACAAGGGGGGAGAGCGGGGCGCCAGCCACCCGCCCCTGCCTGGACCGGGCATTACGGAGCGGATTTCGGTCTCCCCCCGTGTGGGGGAGATGCCGGCAGGCAGAGGGGGGTGCCACGAAATGCCATCGTCGATGGCCATCAAGGCAGACAGAGACCATGCACACACATACATCCGAATTCGATCCGCATTCCAAGGATCCCGTCACCAAGCCGCCGCTCGATCCGCATCTGAAGGCGCTCGAGAACGAAGCGATCTATATCTTCCGCGAAGTGGCAGCCGAGTTTGAAAAGCCGGTGATGCTCTATTCGATCGGAAAGGATTCGTCCGTCCTGCTGCACCTGGCGCGCAAGGCCTTCTTCCCCGGCCGCGTGCCCTTCCCGCTGCTGCACATCGACACCGGCTGGAAGTTCCCGGAGATGATCGCGTTTCGTGATGCGACGGCCGAGAAGTTCGATCTCGACCTGATCGTGCACACCAATCCGCGCGGCAAGGAAGAGGGTATCGGCCCCTTCACCCATGGCTCGGCCTATCATACCGATGTGATGAAGACGGAAGCGCTGCGCCAGGCGCTTGACGCCGGCAAGTATGACGCTGCCTTCGGCGGCGCGCGTCGCGACGAGGAGGCCTCCCGCGCCAAGGAGCGCATCTATTCGTTCCGCACGCCCGACCACAAATGGGATCCGCGCAACCAGCGCCCGGAACTCTGGAACATCTATAACGGCATGATCCGCCGGGGTGAAAGCGTGCGCGCCTTCCCGCTGTCGAACTGGACCGAAGTCGACATCTGGCGCTACATCCAGGCCGAAAACATCGAGCTGCCGCCGCTCTATTATGCGAAGAAGCAGAAATATGTGGAGCGCGACGGCATGCTGATGTGGGCCGAAGACCCGCGCTTCGAGGCCTTGCCCGGCGAACAGATCCAGGAAGGCATGCTGCGCTTCCGCACCCTCGGCTGCTGGCCGCTGACCGGCGGCATCCGCTCCAATGCGACCACCCTCGACGAGGTGATCGCCGAACTCGAAATCGCCACCGTCTCCGAACGCCAGGGCCGCGCCATCGACCGCGACCAGGCCGGATCGATGGAAAAGAAGAAGCGCGAAGGATATTTCTGAGATGACCGCAGCTGCCAATACCGCCCTCGCCACCGAGGCAACCCAGACCGAAGCCGCACCCGTCATCCGCGACTCGCGTCCCCTTCGCCTGATCACCTGCGGCTCCGTCGATGACGGCAAGTCGACGCTGATCGGTCGCCTGCTTTGGGATACCAAGGCTGTCAAGGAAGATCAGGCGGCAACGTTGCGCCGTGATTCCGGTCAGCAGAACGACCTCGGCCTGCCCGATTTCGCCCTGCTGCTCGACGGCCTGCAGGCGGAGCGCGAACAGGGCATCACCATCGATGTCGCCTATCGCTATTTCGCCACCGATCGCCGCTCCTTCATCGTTGCCGACACCCCCGGCCATGAGCAATATACCCGCAACATGGCGACCGGTGCCTCGACGGCGGATCTGGCGATCCTGCTCGTCGACGCCCGCGCCGGCCTGCTGGAGCAGACCCGTCGCCATGCGACCATCGCCTCGCTGATGGGCATCAAGCAGTTCGTGCTGGCGGTGAACAAGTTCGACCTCGTCTCCTACGACAAGGCGGTGTTCGACCAGATCAGCACCGAGTTCAAGGCACTCGCTCTGACGCTTGGCGTGCGCCAGGTGACCGCGATCCCGATGTCGGCGCTGAAGGGCGAAAACGTCGTCTATTCCGGTCGTTCGGTGATCCCGTGGTATGAAGGCCCGACGCTGGTCGAGACGCTGGAACTTGCCACCCTGCGCTCCGGCCAGTCGACCGGTTTCCGCCTGCCCGTCCAGCGCGTCTCGCGTCCGGGCGAAAGTTTTCGCGGTTATCAGGGCACGGTGGCCGGCGGTGCGGTGAAGCCCGGCGACAGCGTCGCCATCCTGCCCTCCGGTCAGGTGGCCAACGTCAAGCAGATCGTCACCTTCGACCTGGTGCGCAATGCGGCTGTCGCGGGTGATGCGATCACGCTGGTGCTCGACCGTCAGGTAGATGTCGCGCGCGGCGACATGATCGTCTCGCTCGACGCCCAGCCGCAGACGGGCCTTGCCTTCGATGCGCAGATCGTCGCGCTTCAGCCGGATGGCATCGTGCCCGGCAAGCGCTACTGGCTGAAGGCCGGTTCGCGTCGCCAGCGCGTGCAGGTGCAGCCGGTGCAGCAGCTGGATCTCAAGTCCGGCAAGTGGCAGGCAGCCGAGATGCTGCAGATGAACGCGATCGGCAAGGTGCATCTCGCCTTCGACGAGACCGCGATCTTCGACCCCTATGAGCAGAATCGCGGCACCGGCGCCTTCATCCTGATCGATCCGGACACCAACAACACGGTGGCCGGCGGCATGATATCAGCCAAGCGCTCGGAACTCGGCGGGCTGAACGCTCATGACGGCCGTGTGATCCTGTCGCTGCCGGCGGATCTTGCCGAGCAGCTTCTGGCAACCGAACTCTTGGCCAGCCGCCGCGACGAAGTGGAAACCCGCCGCCTGACCACGGCTGCCGCCCGCCAGCTGCTGGATGACATCGACGGCTGAGGCTGAAGATCGACGATCTCGTCTTTGCACGCACCCATCGATGGCACGGCCCGCCTTTGCGCGGGCCGTTTCATTTTTGGTGATTGCTCACCAGGGCACCCCGAAGCACCGGTTCAATTGTCCGACATCGGACGCGATTAAGGGGCAAGAGCATTGACGCCGCGTCGGTTTTATCAGTCAATGCTGTTTTGCGACGCAGTATTGTTCGGAGGCCGAATGCGCGGGAACGAGAGCACTGAGGGAACGCGACTGAAGGGCCTTTCGGAGGTGGTCGCTGCCACGGGACTATCCAAGCTCGTGCTGCATGCCTGGGAACGCCGATACGGGATCGTGCCGGTCGAGCGGACGGCCACCGGACGACGCTTCTACGATAGCCAACAGGTCGAGCGCCTGCGTTTGCTGAAGATCTGCAGCGATGGCGGGCACCGGATCGGAACGCTGGTGTCGCTGCCGGACAGTAGCCTGCAGCGCATGGCAGACGACTTCGCCGCCACCAGGGCGCTGGACGATATCCTGGCCGCCGTCGAGACGCTGGACGGGGATCAACTGCATGCGTTGCTGAAGGCGCGGGCCGATACCGAAACGCCCGAGGCCTTTGTCCAAAAGACGGCCCTGCCGCTGCTGCGGGAGGTGGGTCTTCGCTGGGCGAACGGCACGGTGACGATTGCGGCGGAGCATATGGCGACGGCACAGGTGAAACGTATCCTGGGCGGCCTCTTCGATCGCTACCCGCCGCCCGCCTCGTCTGCGCCACGTCTGGTGGCGACGACCCCAGAGCGGGAAGAGCATGATGTCGGCGCGCTGATCGTGACGCTGCTTGCCCGGGTGCGAGGATGGAACGCCCTGTTTCTCGGCGCCAACCTGCCGGCCGAGGAGATCGTTGGAGCGGCACACCGCCGCGGCGTCAGCCATGTCTGCCTGAGCGGGCTCACCGGGCGGCCTTCGAGCCTCGAACGACAATTGCGGACGTTGCGGTCGGCCCTGTCGCCCGCCATCGAAATCTGGGTCGGCGGGCGGGCTTATGCTGCCGTACCGACCATGGCCGGCGTCACCTATTTCGACACTCTCGACGCCTTCCTGGAGGCGCTGCAGGATCACAACGACAGGCTCCCGGTGGCGGTCTGAGCCCTCGGCCAAGAAACGTGCTTCAATGGTCTTGCGGCGGCGACGCCTGACGAGACGTCGCCTCGAAAGCGGCGGGCCCGGTGTCACGTTTGGCGGGCGGTGGAGCCGCGCGCGACGAGCTGGTAGCCGAGATCGACGATCTTGGCCGGGTAGGTCCCGGAGCCGGATGCGCGGATGATCATGTCGACGGCCCGGTAGCCTATCTCGTAACGCGGAACGCGGATGGACGTGATCGAGGGAAAGGCGAAACCGGCATATTCGAGATCGTTGAACCCGCAAATGCCGAAATCCGTGGGGACAGCCAGCCCGCGCCTCTGACACTCAAACAATGCGCCCAGCGCCACATCATCATTGTGGCAGAAGGCAGCGTCGGCATCCGGTGCTTCGGTCACGAGCCGATCCAGGAGATGACTGCCAAGACCAACGCTGCTGCTGCTGTCGACCGAAAGAACGAGGGCCGGATCAAAAAGCCCCGCAGCCTCCAGCACTGCCTTGAAGCCTTCGAGACGACGCCGGGCGCGAAGATCCCAGGCGCCGCCCAGCATGGCAATGCGCCTGTAGCCCTTTTCGATCAGATGGCGTGTGGCCGTTTCGGCTGCCAGCCGATGGTCTATGCCGATGGCCATATCCGTCGGCTGGCGGCTGATGTCCATGATCTCGACCACAGGACACGGGGCGCGGCGCAGCAGATCTTCGATGGCGGGATCGCCGGTCTGACCGACATGGATGAGGCCCGCAGGGTTCTGGGACATGAAGAAGCGCAGCTGCCGCAACTGGTCCTCGGTATCGCTGTCAGAACTCGCATATTGAATGCGAAGGTCGGACGGTCGAACACGGTCCTCGATGCCACGGATGAGCGCGAGAAAGGCATGGGTGGTCAGTCCGGGAGACAGAACACCGACAAGACCACTGTTCTTGCTGGCCAGGGCCCGAGCGGCAAGATCCGGTACATAGCCCATCTCCTCAACCACCTTGAGGATCGCATCCCGCAATTGCGGCGAAACCTTATCGGGCTCGCGCAGGGCGCGGGACACCGTGATTGCGCTGACACCTGCCTTCTGCGCGACATCCGACAGAGTGACTTTGTCCTGGCGCTGACGGCGCCTTCTCATCCCTTGAACCATGCTCACCAAACCGCATCAATTACAATCATTGGTGGCATACACGAAAACGGTGCGTGACATCGCACAACACTGAATACAATTCTAATTAGCCTAATCTACCTTGATCAGCAACGACTTGGGAAGGCATTTATCGGATTCCGGGAAAAAACGTCGATGCGTATTTGCTACCACTGTTTGTAGTGACTACGACTCCATGCGACGCAGCATGGCAAAGCATCAGCGGCCGTGGGCACGGCATCAGGATGCAAATCTCAGGGAATTCGGGGATTGTTCGGGATAATCAGCTGGTCGGAGTGGAGTGATTCGAACACTCGACCCCCACGTCCCGAACTTTGTCGCCATCCCCAGCTACGCTGCCTTTTTCCTTGGTTTCTGGGAGTTTTTGGACATCTTGAGCGCCGTTAATTTAGGCTCATTCACGTTCATTCTCCCGGTATCTCCCGGTGTGTTTTTGTCGTAACGGAACTCTTCACCGCCGTCATCCCGCTTCTTCGTTTTTCCAATGCCTCCACCAGTAATTGCAGCGTCAATGCCTGTTTGATGACTAGTGCGGTGGTGACCGTAAACACGGTCGAGCATCTCCATAGACATGCCTAAGAAGCCAGCGATGTCGTGAATGGAAAGCTCCGAGCGCTTCATCAGCCATGTAGCTGCAGTGTGCCTGAAAGAATGAGGAACAACATCCTTATCCGGAACGCACTGTTTCATGAGCTTGCCGAGCGCCTTGCTCTTAGTGATTGGTTGCCCGTTATATTCAATCGGGTAACGCCGCCCAAGCCGATACCATCTACGCATGTGCCGAAGCAGGCGCAGGGGAATGCGAATGCTGGGAGCCTGCTTGTTCTTTGGAACGTCTTCGCCAGGAGCAGCTCGGTGATAGACCCCCTCTTCCAGATCAATCCATGGACGACCTTTCTGGCGAGTGAATGAAGCCGTGAACATTCTGCTGGATCGTGTGCCCGTATAGGTCGCCATGATGATATAGGCCATCAGATGGCGTCGCGGACGGCGTGTCGTACGCACCTGCTCCCCTGCTTTACCGGTGTTTTTCGACTTTTCTGCGTTGTGAGTGTACACGCCATACTTCAGGCACTCACGCAACATCCGTGCAATATCGCTGCGATCCAAGATATCGCTCCGAGGTTTTGCCTTAGGCGGCATATGGACCTTCGATACGGATGTGATGATGTCATCTTCTAGCGCCACCGCTAACGCACGGCGGAGATATTCGAGGCGGTTTCGAGCTGCATTCAGTGTCGAGCATGCCTTCCAGTATTTCTGACAGTTAACTCGATTAACGTCGGCTACGGTTTTATCGCCCCACCACTCGATCAGGTCATGCACATACTTAAGGACTTCATCCGGTCGCGAATATGCCTTTTTACCGTCACCCGGCTCGGTCGTAAGCTTCACGTCCATGAAGTGCGAAAGCACGTCAGCCAGGGGCACTTCGTGGTTTTTGCGATCACGCTGAATCGGTTCTTCGGAGACGTGATCGATCAGCCACTGCGCATAGTATTTTTGAGCTTCTGCACCTTCGCTAGCGCCAAAGCCTGTGCGCTTAGTTTTCTGGCGTCTAGCTCCCTCGTCAAAATATTTGATGGCCCAGACTGGCTTCTCGATGGAGCCGTTTTTGTTTTTGTACTCTGGAAGGAGTTCGAGGGCTGGGGCACTTCTTGGTCTCGGCATTCAATCCATTCCTTTATGGTTCTGCGGGATACAAAATGATTTTTGTTGAAAGGCGGGACGCGCCTTAAACGTCCAGCTTTCATCTCATCTCGAAGAGTTGACACTGCGAGGTTTGCGGCTTGAACGTTGTTTCCATTCGCGAGCAACATGCCGCCCAATTCCGGGAGACAAACTGCCTCGAACAACGTGAGCGCCTCATCCATGGGAGGATCGCGAATTTCCATCTGATGACGGTATTCGTCGAGCTGTGACGCTAGCAAAATGTGACTTGCATCCAGGTCCGAAAGGGACCGCTTGATGCTCTTTTCGAGATCGGCGACATCATTAAAAAGGCTACTCAAGTCTTCCATAAACTCTAAATCCGGTTACGAGCCAGAGATTTAGTTCATCGCCCAAGGCCATGCTAGACCGTTGATCCAGAAAGCAAAATCCATCCAGATTTATGTTACTATTTTCCCCACTTTTGTGGTTTGGGGAAAATAGTAACATTAGCCATCACTAACAGACGAGACATTCCTCACGACAAAACAATGCTTTGCTAATTTTAATAAACTTTCGGTCAGGATTTCCCGCGAAACGGGAATAGGAATAGCTTTCTACGCGCCGCCTAATCAGGGACCCGACCGCCACTCCTGCGTCGACTTGCAAGGATCACAAACGCGGTGCCCAGGACCTGACGAAATCATCGGCACTTTGCACCTCATACACAGCCTATCAACCTGAGCGGCGATATCGACACCACGCGCTCGGGGATGGCCTTTGTAGAGCAAGCCGATCCGCACGGTTTTCGTGACGACACTGTTATAGGTCCGGCCCATAGCGACGCAAAGATCGCGTATGGTGAGCCCTGATTTCGCCAAGTCGATCAGCTTCTGGGTCTTCCGATATCGTCCACGATTCTGGTTCTTTTGTCTGCTCCATGGTATGCTCACTCTAATGTTTCCATTGAGTGTGCTGCGCCATTCCATCGGCCGCAAAAGGAATTTTGTCCTATGCCGCAGTTTAGACCGGACCGTGTGAGGCCTGAGTATAAGCCTTATGTTGACACCATCCGCCATCAGCATGGAGACGAAAGAATCACCGACGTGATCGAGCGCTACCATGCGGGCGGGTATCATCGAGATGAAGCAATGGACGTGCTCGGCATTGACTACATCGGGACGTGGTATGAGCTTTGGATGTCGTACGACGTCGATAGACCTGAGCCCGATTTAGAGGAGGAAGAGCGTCAGCTGGAAGTGATGCGTCTCCTACTCGACGGAAAAGAGGTGCCGCAAGAGCTGCGGCAACCGGCATGGTGGAAGCCGACTATCAACTAGAACCCGTGTTTGACATCTACGGCAGCCAAAACGACCTTGATGTGATCATCAATCTCTGACAGCTCGATCATGTGACCTGGTCGCTCGATGCTGCCAGCCGTGAATCCGATGTTCTGCGCCATGTGCTCCATGATCGCATCGACTGCATCGTCTTGGTATGCATTGCCCATATTGTCCCAGCTTAGCGAGTATCCGGGAGCATGATCGACGCACTGCTCAAGCTGGAAATAAACGCGTGATCCGAGTTGAGAGATGTGTTTCAGGTAAGCCTTCAGGATTTCGAACTGGCGCTCATTGAGTATGACGCTGCACCCCTCCGCGATCATCTGGGGACAGATAAAAAGCAGCGCTTGGGTGTAATCGCGAAGGCCGTCGTCATTCGCCGGAACTAGTCTCATATCTGCTCTCCTCGCATGATCATCTCAATCTCGGCGATGATCGCATCCCGTTTGATTTCGTCTATGGTTGAAGCCAGTGTCGTGTCGATGGCGATTTCATAACCGCGCCGACGGAGCCGAAATTTAACCTCATGATGCGCACCAATGGCCTGGTCGACAGCCAGCAGTTTCCTCCGGATTTCAGCCAACTCCTGGTCAGTGCCGTCAAGCCTCAGGTCCGGGTCAAGGAATGGACGGCATTCGATCTCAATGTGCTTCGCCAGGTCCATAGACGCACCTTCATCGGTCTCGATAGGATGCTGAAGACGGTAAACCTGCAGAGGTGTCAGGTGCCGATCTCTGCCGTATGCGACCTGCATCGCAATCGACATCCTGACGGCCATACGTGCTTGCTCTTCGCCCTCATAGTCCGGCGACCACGGCAACAGATCAGACCACGCCTTTACCGCTTCAACCGAGCGCTGATGTTGGACAGGATGGAAATCGAGAAAAGCATCGGCCCAAGCTCGAATATCGATCTCGTGCTCTTTCTGTACCTTTTGAAAAAGCTCGATCCAGTCACGATTACGGTTGGCGAAGAAGCCTGCTTTGAACTCGTCGGGAACGTTATCGTTCATTCTGCGCTCCAGTGTTTGTCGCAGCGGACACGCCACCATCTTTCCTGCTTTAGCCTTCCAGGCTGGCCACAATACCAGCATAAAACCAGCGCTCGGTCGGCGGCATGTTTCACAATTCCTTCGACCTCGTCAGTGCGGTCCCCGGGATAGAGATAAGAGACCCGGAGACTGCCAAATTTCTCGTGCGCCGAGAGAAAACCTAAACCCTCTATCTCAGCAAAATCGCGGACAAGGTCATCCAGGATCGCATGCCATCCTTCGCCGACGAAATAGCCAGAACGGGCACGATCAACGTCACCATCGAAGACGGCAACTTGTCGTCGGCGCTCCTCCATCTGTTCTTGTGTAGCCGTCATTATCGAGCCGCCTTTCGCGCTATCCACTCGCCGTAATGTTTGTCACACAGCAGACGCCGTACCACCCTTCAACGACGCGCATCTCGCCTCGCTCTCCGCATTCTTCACAGATGTGAGCAGCGCGGCCGATAACCTGCTCTTTGATGATGCCGATCATTTCAGCTACCGGCGTCGGCTCAGGCGGATCGATGTCGTCGACCCATTCCATAAAGCCGTCCACATCCGGCCGCTCGTAGGGTGCCGGTCGGACGTAGATTCTTAGCTCGCCGAATTTCTCCTTGACCTGACGGACGTACCATTTCCGGGTCTCTCCATGGTGTTTGAGGACGCCTTCCAGCTGCTCGCAGAAATCGGTCAGCAGAGGCCACCAACCTTGATTGATGGTGATCAGATATCGCCAGTCCTCGTCCGCATTCGAAGGATTGAAGAGGTCGGAAAAGCGCTCGCGGATGTAGGCGACATAATCATCATGCGTCATCAGAGCTTCCCCTATTAGCTATCATGGAGGCTTCGTCGGAGAGCCTATGGACGTGGTGTACAATGTCATCAATATCTAACACCGTGGCGTGGTCGACAGAGGGATCGTAGCGGACTGCGAGGAAAAGCTGCCCCTCAGATTCATTAATTTTGGTGACGTAAATTTTGCCGACGAGGTCACGATCTACGACGATTTTTTTGATGTCTGTAAGGGCCTCCCGCAAGATCGGTTCGTTGTGATCTGAGACGTGCAGCCAGACGGTAGAGTGCTTCTGGAAAAGGATTGAGACCTCCTCGCGGAAGCGGACGCGCGCGTCGAATGCCTGGACCTGGGCAGTCAGTTTTTCACGGGCTTGGTCTTCATGCTCCTGGCAAAGGTAGAAGATTACGCGATCTCCCAGCGGCACCAACTTGCCGTCGGCTCCGCAGTCCTCACACTTATGTTGACTTAAAATGTACAGGCGACGCTGAGCTTCGATGAGCTGGACACCTTTACCGTCTGTCCACTGCATATCTGCATTCGGCCAGATGTAGGCTTTCAAGCCAGCAATGGTACGCTCAAATCGGACCTCTGCGGGCGACATCATGCCTTCGCCGATGTCGGAAACCTCCTGCACAAATGCTGCGACGATGTCGGTCCAGCCGTCCGGAAGAGAACCAACAGAAGAGTTAAAAAGGTCGGGAGCTAACGCGCGAACGCGGTCAATATTTCCCTGTTTCATTGTCCCGTTTACCTCCATCTCTACCCTAAGATTGATTTCGGATGCTGCCTGCTTTGCCTTGCGCTGGGCCGCGATCAAACCCTCACTGCGCAATCCACTTCTCCGACTTTCCAGCACAGAATTCAGGCGAGATACATTTACGGTCCCCGGGCAACCCGCAGAACTCGCAGATGACCCGTTGACGCTCATTGAAAAACTGGAGTGCAATGATCAGGGCCAGAGCGCTGCCATCAGTCCATCGCTCGAAGTCCACCAACGGCGCGGCATAAGCGCGGAAAAGCCCGTCGGGAAGCCGCTCGAAATGCAGTGATACCCATGGCTCCGTATCACCATGATCAACCGAGATAAGAGCGCACTGATGGCAGAGCCTCGCAATGAGATTCCAATGCCCAGCAGGTAGGGATGTCAGCTTTTCATCCCAGAAATGCGGATACTCATCTTTGAGAAAATCGATCTGTTCCGGGCTCATGACCAACGCCTTTCTTCCATGTGCGTTTGGCACAAGAGTTCCTGGCGACGGTGATCGTGATATTTCAAGGTGCCGACGGACTGGTCACCACACACCTCGCAAGTGTGTCGGGAGCGGTCATTGAAGCGACTGACGATCTGCACCAGCCGCAGCGCCATTTCTCCAGTCCAGTGGCGATGATGTGCCAGAGGACGCGCATAGATGACGTATCCCGTCGAAGGGTAGAGGTGCCAGGTAATGGCGACCATTTGAATGGGCAGATCGCAATCCATAAAGCCAGGAGAAAGCTTTTGGAGATCGTAGAGATCACGGAACAGATCGCTCACGATTTCAGTCCAACCGTCAGGCAAGACAAGGAGGCGAAGATCGGCATAGAACGGAAAATCCGCCATCAACTGGTCGACAATTTCTCGTTTCACGACACCACCTCCGCATCTCTCATTGCCGCCGTCAGCGCCTGAAAAGTCATCGGCGCATAGCTGATGTCATAGCAATCGACACCACAGTCACGGGACCGGCCGTAAGCAGGCAAGCGACCGTGGCTATGACCATAAAGATGCCAGGAGCCGTGGACTGATGCCGCCCAGGTCCTCATCGCAAAGTGATGCAGGATGACCCGTTCACCGGCCTGCTTGCACTCAGCGTAGTGGGTGGGTGTTTGGTCCCAGGCGAGGTCTCTAAGAGATTTCCTGACCTCGCCATTGTGCAAATCATGATTGCCCAGGATCAGCCTTTTGCGGCCGTGGAGCCGGTCAAAAATCTGCTTGGTACGGGTCTCATTGTGACAACTGAAATCGCCGAGATGCCAAACGACATCGTGCGGTCGAACGACGGAATTCCAGGCGTCTATGATGAACTGATCCATCTCATCCGTGGAAACGAACGGACGAAAGTCGAGCATACGTGCATGCCCAAAGTGAGTGTCGGCGGTGAAGTAATGCTGGGTAAACGCCATGATGAAGGTCCCTTGAAAACACGATAAATCCTCTCCACCGGCGAAAGACCGGCGGCCGATGCATGGGCATCATAGGTTTATCGTGAAGGCCTTCATGGTGTGCAGCTCCTGGAGCGCGTTGGCGATGAAAGGAAGATAGCGGTACCTTATGGGTACCGCAAGTGGTACCGACTACCCGATTTTTATTTTCTTTGATTAAGTGTCCTAAGGTTAACACACGCTCAACAGATTGGTCGTGTCAACATATCTCGGCACTTGTGCTTGTTATCGCCAGAAGTCAGCATGAAAAAACCGACGGTCATAGAGGCTGCAACCTCTCGCGTCGGTTTCTCTGGAGATATAATCATGATGACTGACGGCGCAGCTTGCGACAATACATATTTGAGAGAGATGTATGGTGAATACCTCGATCTCTCTAGACGCCCAAGCACCGACATATTCGACACGATAATCGAGGACACTAAAAACGAGTGGAAGCCAGAAAATGGCTTCGGCGTGGAAGAATACATCAATGCCATCCATCCAAAAGTCCCGGGCAAAAAGCGTCAAGGTCGAGTGGCCTTCATGCACCGGATAGGTGACGGTGAAGATGGTAAAGGCGATTGGTCGACGACATACTACCCTACTGAGGATGCTGCAGAGCGTGCGAAGGCATATCTGAACACTGGTGCCGGTAGAGACCTTTACGTATCGATGTCGACCTTCAAGAAGCGCAGGTCAACGTCGGAAGTGTGCACCATCGAAAACACTTACCTTGATCTCGATTATCACAAGACGAGCTTCTGGCATCGCAGTGCAGAATCCGTGGCGAAGAACGTAGTGAACGATCTTCAAGAGGCCGGAAAACCGTTGCCGAGCTTCATCTTATCGTCAGGTCGCGGCCTGCTCTGTGTGTGGTTGCATGAGATGCTGCCAGCAAGAGCCCTCTCGAAGTGGGCCGCCATTCAAAAACAATTGGGCAAACCTTTGACTCGATACCATCCCGACAAGAGCGCCGCTGATGCTGCCAGGATTTTCAGATTGGTGGGCTCCATCAATTCCAAAGCCGACGACAGCCGAAATCGGGTCCAGCTTGTATGGGGCGATCCTAAGAACCTGCATCGGTATAAATTTAACGATCTCGCTGATGCATGGCTGCCGGAGACAAAGGCAAAATTGATTTCGATGGCCGCCGAGCGCGCGAAGGAAAACGCCGGTAAGCCGAAAAAGCACAGGCGGCCAAATGGTCTTGCGATGGGTCTTTGGGGCACTCGCATGGAAGATATCGAAAAACTGATCAAGCATCGTGATCCGACAGGTCATGTGGCTACTGGTATGCAAGACAAGTTTTTGTTCATCTACGCATGCGCTCTTGCTCAAACGACACATCCGGAAGTGATAGTGCCCCTGATGCGTCAGAAGGCATCCCAGTGGTCAGGTGGCACCTGGACTGAGTCTTCTACCGACGGCGCTATGGGTACTGCCTACAGAAAGGCTGTAGCGGCTCTCGCGGGCGAGACCGTTGAATGGAATGGGAATCCGGTCGATGTTCGGTATCGGTTCCGTTCATCGACCATCATCGAATGGCTGGATATCTCAGAAGAAGAAATGCGTGATGCCGGTCTACGTGATCTATGCTCGGATGAAATCAAGGCTGAACGGTCTGCGGAGCGCTCCAGGGCATGGAGAATTCAAACAAAGGGTCAGAAAACATCGAGACAAGATCAACGTGCTGAGCGTCTCCTAATTGGACGACAGGCTATTGCTCTTAGAGATAAGGGCCAGTCCTTTACCGATATCTGTGCCGAGCTTGGTAGGTCCCGTGCCTATATATCCGATGCCATTAAAGAAGCTAAGGTATATACCAATAATGGGACCTACTCCGTAGGGGCTACGCACTATACTCCGTTCGAAACGCGAACGGTTATTTTTCAGGGCATCTCGGAAACAGACAAGGGTACTGATTCCGATTCCAAATCGTCTTCTGAATTTTCAATCAATAATGAAATTAAGAAAGAATCCATCACCCTAACGGGGGCTACGCACTATACTCCGTTCGAAAAGCGAACGGTTGAGGAAGAGGACGTTTTCCCTGGTGATGTCATCACTGGACCTTGGTTGAAGACGAACGATTTAGTTTCGCTGGAAGACACCTTCGATGTCTCTGATCGCAGATATGGATGAGGTTAGGATTCTATCATGCGGACGGTACAGGCCGCTCAAGCGTGAACTGGGCCAGATATCTGACCAGCTCGGCAACTTCCTGCCGTTCGGATGCAGACACTCCCTGATCGGATATTTTGTCTGCAAGCCCCAGCAGCATTTCGCGGGCCGTCTTGGCGTGATCATCATCGATGTCGCCGTCTCTGAGCATGCCCTGATATGCCGCCAGGATGAAAGCTCCCTGCTTCGAGATGCCGATCCGCTCGGCCGCCTCAGCAATGTCTTTCTGCCGATTTCCAAATTCGACGGCATAGCTCTCAATCTGCGTCATTTTCATTCTCCGATATCTGGACGACCATTAACGTCCACGATGTCAACATTGTCAAAACCGTTGATTCAGTTGGGCTTATCGGATTCGTGGCATGGGTAATCTGATGTAAAATAAATCGATAAAATGCATTTTGACTTTCGTCTCTTGCATCGCCGCGTCCCAGTGTGACGGTAATGTTATTACATTGTGACGGGAGATAAAGATGGATGCGATAGAATATGTTTCAGCGGGTGCTGCGAAGACGGCCAAGTGGCGGGAGAAAATCAGACAGCGGTCGATTCCGGAAACGGACGACCTTGATACAGCCATGGCGGTCGCCTTCTCGGCTTTCATCGGTCGCTACCAGACTTCCACGCTTGTGGAGCACCAGGAGGCCGCCAATGGCATGGTGCGACTGATCGTGAGGGCTTTGCAGGATGCCGGTTACTGCGGTGACGAGTGCGCCAGACGCGCGGTAGCCAGGCTCTATTACCTGCAGCAAGTCTCCAGGTATCCAGATGCACCGGCCAAACTTAAAAGGCGCTGGGAGCTGGGTCCACCATCTGAGGACGACAGCTTTATGAATGAGGAGCCGGAATATGAGCCACGCGTCATCGAAGCCGAGGATGATGGAGCCGACAATCCGGGAGACGACTATGTCGACTGATTTAGATGAATCGGACTCTTCCCCCCGTTACTTCGTAGATTTGCATCGACAATATCCGGAATTGAATCTGATTTTACGGATGACACAGTGTGACGAAGTCCAGGCATTCGTCCGTGCTCATAAAGCTGTTCAGTGCTGGCGGCCCAGGACGAGGATCACGCCCAGCTGCCAATGGAAAAGGTTTCTTGAAAGCGTACACCAAATCCGGCAGCAAGCTAGCGTCGCTACGCGTTGACTGTCTTGCCTCGATTCCGCTCCACGCTTCGAGCTGACCCTGGCACGAGTGATATTCCGCTACGCACGGAAGCCGCAGGGCGCATCGCCAGCCCAACATGTTGGCCGACTTTCTTCATGACTTCGTCGAGGGTTGCATACAAACGATTCAGCTGCGTGTGATCAGTCACTCGCTCAGGTGCGTAGCGCGCGATTAAATACTCGCGCCTCGTCGTCATAGCGTCCAGGTGTTCAGCAGTTCTCTTCCTCAGCTTCAGCTTTCTGACCAGGTTCGGCTCGGCGAGATGATGCATCCGCTTTCGAACATCTTCGGGGGCCGAACCTTCGTGTCTGAGGAAGGCATTTATATACAGCTCGATGGCGTGAATGGCGGCCATGCGAGCCGGGGCAGAAGAATAAGGGACCATTTTCTTGCTGTTGTCGTCCAAGAGGACCCTGGCGGCGTGATAATAGGAGTCAGCTAGGTCAATGATCTCCCTGACAGTAGCTTTCGAACCAGGATAGCTGTTCCGATGTTCAACAACAGGGACTGCGTTACCCATGTTCTATCTCCAGCAACCCTTGCGCGCCGGACAATCGATCAGAGAAACGTTTAGCCCGCATCAATGCATTCGTTAAAATGCTGCGGACTTCGCTTATTCCACTCCACGCGGCTTCTCCGCTGCCGCCGCGACGCTCGTCGTCTGGGTATGCTGCTTCCGGCTACCTCGACCGGCTTTCTTTCGCACTTGTTTTTGTGGGCGTCCTGCCGCGTCTATCGCCACGCCGTTCAGCAATCTGTTAAACTTCTTCATAGCTGCACTGAGATCACCATCGTGAATATCAATGCCCTTTGCGTACAAAACCGCTGCGCTTAGCTTCGCGTTCTCAAGTTCGGCCTTCTGGAGAGCGCTGCGAAGGCTAATGATTTGACGTTCCGTTCGCTGCAAAGCTTGAACCGCCCTACCAATAATCACCCTGGCCTGAGAACGAAGTCGCTTAACATCGTCCTGCTGTTTTTCGATATCTTTTTGTTGTTTGGTTTTTTTAGGAAACTCTACAACCTTCTTCTTGTTTCGCTTCAAAGGCCCGAAATCGCATATGCTTCCGGGCTTTGCGGCTCCTGGCTGGTCAGCTCCCGGAGCAAGCTTCCGGTTGCGTACGCCTCCACCTTTGTGGCTGAAGAAGCCACTACCCGCGTGCACTATGGTGCCTCCACCATTATAGCTGTTTTTCCCCATAACACCTCCGACGTGAATCAAACCGCTCAAAACACATGAGAAAACCGCTCGATCCGTTCGTTGCAGATTGTTGACCCAAGCAACCTACGTACGCCTTGCCCCCCAATATGGCGCTCGCCATCCTGCTTTCACCGCTTCTGCTTCGTTACAGAACCACATTTCACCCTGCTCGGGGCTGACTTTGGTTTTCACGTACCATGGTGACCATGGGGCGTGATAGATATTCCCACCTTTCGATACGTTCCCTTTAATCGGACACCCGTTGGGAGCGGTCTGCTCCGCAATGGCCCATTTCTCTGATCGATACTCCCAGGCGGTTTGCGTCGGTGCCTGCCAGATTCCCATTTTCATTTTCCGAGCTTGATCTTCGGTAGCGACGTAGTCCTCAGAATATTTTCGAAATGCCCACGCCAATCCGGCTGCAACCAGCTCCTGGTTCACATCCCTTCCGTCTGCGAAACAGACGGCAATGGTTCGTCCGTAGTCATCGAAGCCTCGGTCATCGCAACGCACGCGCCGATCTGTGACGAGTTCTTCCAGCGTAGCAATAGCGGCCTGCCCGCAGGACCAGTTGCCACCCCCAGCGCTTCGACATTTTTGACCAGCTTCTGGAGCATCAATTCCATGTAGGCGATACCGCACTCCGGCTAAATCCAGGGTGTCTCCGTCCACGACTCGAAGCGCATCCCCAGCCGACACTGACCCGCAATTCAAGGAAAGTGCCATAAAGACTGGGAGCCTCAATCGGAAACCAACTTCTCGTTTCTTCATTCAATTCCTACTGGTTAAGTTCATTCCGATATTCTGAGTCTCGGGACAACATACGCTAGGAGCGCCTGGGCGCAATCTCAACCTAACTGTGTATTTCATCGCATCCAATTGATCGGCAATTCGTTTTGGGGTTGTATGGCGGCCAATCTGGATGGGAGCCTTGCATGTCCGAGTTTGATCAACAGCCATTTGCCGACGCCGACCTGAAGTCGAACCCGCAGCCACGCTGTCCGTGCGTGCTGATCCTCGATGTCTCTGGCTCAATGAGTGGCCGACGCATCGAAGAACTGAACGAGGGTCTTAAGACGCTCCAAGAGGAAATTCAAAGTGATAGTCTGGCTGCCAAGCGGGTTGAGTTCGCGATGGTGACCTTCGGCCCAGTTAACGTGGCCATGGACTTCAGTGGCGCAGAGAATTTCTACCCGCCGACACTGACACCACAGGGCAATACCCCCATGGGAGAAGCCATTGAAACGGGTTTGGCAATTCTAAGGGACCGTAAGGACAGATACCGCGAAAACGGCATCAACTTCTATCGACCTTGGGTCTTTCTCATCACAGATGGTGCACCAACGGACAGTGTCCAGCGGGCTGCAGAGGAGGTCCGGAAAGGCGAAGATGCCAAGGCTTTCATGTTCTACGCCATCGGTGTCGAAGACGCTGACATGACGAGGCTGGCGCAAATTTCCGTGCGCCAGCCGCTGAAGTTGAAGGGGCTGGCGTTTCGAGAGTTCTTCCAGTGGCTGTCCAACTCCCTCGGCTCCGTGTCTCGGTCTAATCCTGGCGAACAGGTGCAGCTTGCCAATCCGACAGCGCCGGATGGATGGGCGTTTGCGGGATGACGCGATGGACCTTCGGCGCTGCCTCTGTCAGGGGCATCTCCCACATCAAGAACGGAACGCGTTTACAGGACGCCAAGCGCTGTTTTGAGGTGATCGGGCCAAACGGTGCTGCCACCTTTTGTGCAGTGGTGTCAGACGGAGCTGGCTCCGCGTCACACGGCGGCGAAGGCGCTTCGCTTGTCTGCCGAACGATGGGGGAGGCACTGCGCTCGCACTTCTCGTCGGAAACGATGAAGATGCCTTCAGAAGATGACATCTGGGACTGGGTTGACCAGGCCCGAGACCGGATAACACACGCTGCCAGCTCGCGATCACTGAGCCCGCGCGACTTCGCTTCGACAATGGTTTTGGCTGTCTCTGACGGTCGCGACACGTTGACTGCCCACATCGGTGACGGGGCGATTGTTGCGCGAAATGAGGCCCAAAAGAGTTGGCATGTGCTGAGTGGATCGGAGAACGGTGAATACGCCTCCACAACCTACTTCATCACTGACTCTGGAACTCCTCGGCTTCGGGTCGCTCGCCATGACGTTGGTATAGACGCCCTCTTCCTGTTCTCTGACGGAATCGAAAACCAGGTGCTGGACAGTGCCACGGATGAGCCGCACGAGGCCTTCTTTACCCCGATGGCCCGTCCGTTCGCCCAGAGCACTACTAACGGTCGAGACCACCGTTTATCGGGGAAGCTTGCGGCTTATCTAGATAGTGACAAGTTCGCTGAGCACACCGATGACGACAAGACGCTGGTTATCGCGGTCAGAAAATGAACTTTGACAAACTCTTTGCTGGCAGTGACGAACTCCAAGTCGGGAAGCGCATCGGCAAAGGTGGGGAGGGAGAGGTGTATGCCATCGCCAACTTGCCCGGCTACGCGCTGAAGGCCTACCTGCCTGCTGTTGTTTCGTCGCGAGAGGCCAAGATCAGGGCCATGGTTGACGCAAATCTTCATGCGTCAATGAACACGGTGGCTTTCCCGACGAAGGTCGTGGCCGACAAGCGAGGCACTTTCGTCGGCTTCTTGATGCGTCTCGTCGCCGAGCACAAAGAAATCCACGAACTTCAGACACCATCGTCACGTTTGAAACACTTCCCCAGCGCGGACTATCGCTTCCTGGTTCGGACGGCGATCAACGTGGCGCGCGTTTTCGGGCAGGTTCATTCTGCAGGATGCGTAATCGGAGATATCAACCAGAGGAGCATCCTCGTCTCTCAGCAAGCCACTGTTGCCCTCATCGACACAGATTCATTTCAGGTCGTGCAGAAGGGGCAGCAATATCTCTGCGTAGTCGGGGTACCCGAATACACCCCCCCGGAGCTTCAAGGAAAGTCACTGAACGGCATCGTTCGGACAGTTGATCACGACGCTTTCGGGCTAGCAGTCGCGATCTTCCAAATCCTCTGCATGGACAGACATCCATTCTCCGGCCGCCCCAAAGGGTCTGGCGACATCACCATTGAACAGGCAATCAAAGAGTTTCGTTTCGCCTACTCGGTGCGCGACACCAAAATGCAGCCGCCTCCATCGACCGTTCAGATGGCCGATCTGACCCCGAAGGTCAGGCAGAACTTCGAACTCGCATTCTCTCCTCAGGGCGTGGGCTCCCGCCCGACCCCAGCGCAATGGATCAGCGCCTTGGAAGAGCTGGAGCAGTCGCTTCGACCATGCCCGAATAACAAGGCACACCACTATTCGAGGATTGCCTCCGAATGCCCCTGGTGTCGGATGGAACAGGCCTTTGGCGTGCCGATGTTCATCAGCCACGACACATCCGGTCATCACATTCCCAGGGGATCGATCAATGACGGTGTCGGTTTCAGCTTTAACGTCACAGCGATAGAGAGCATCCTTAACTCTCTAACTGTTCCCGGGCAAATCAAGGTTGCCGTTCCCGCTGCGCGTATAAGTTACACGCCAACGGTCGACGCCCTATCTGCATCCACGAAAAGCGCTTCTCAAGGTCAAGGTCGAAAGATCGGCGCTATTGTTCTGGGCGGAGCCGCGATCTTCATGTTCGCGGGCGGCGTTCCACCGATTATTCCCATGATCACCGGAGCAGCCGCGATCTACTTGCTATCCTCGTCGGGCGCTCAGAGCGGTCTATCTACGGTCTTCACCCAGCGTTACAAAGTAGCCGCTGATAAGCTCCAAAACCGCATCCGGCACCTGCAGTCAAACTCACCGGCCGAAACAGTCCAAGCGACCCGCAACGCCATCATCGCGAAAATCGATGAGTACAAGGCTCTCGTCACCGATTTCAAGAATCTAGAGGCTGACTATAACTCAGCGCGTAGGCAGCAACAGCTCGACGCCCACTTGAGCGCTTTCGGAATTCGCGGAGCACGGATACCAAAACTCACCTCAGGTGACATCGCTTCATTGGCATCGTATGGCTTCACAACCGCGTTCGACGCCACAATGCGCGATGTGCAGGATGCTCACGGCATTGGCCCTGTTAAGTCTGCGAGCATAATGGCCTGGGTAAAGCAGGTTGAGGCAAAATTCAAATTCAGTCCCGATTACACTGCGGCTGATAAGGCAGCTCTGCAGACCAAGCGGGACAATATCGTTTCGCGGCAGCAGGGATGTGCTGACAGCCTCACAAAGCTGGTTGAGCAACTGAAGCAACAGCATAAACAGCTATCCGACTGGCTGGCAGGAAACGATGCACAGCTTCAGCAAATCGCTGAAGAAATGGCGCAGGCTGAAGCTGACCTTCGTCACCTGAACATACCCCTGCCACCTATTCAGACAGTTCCGCCGATTTACTTGAACACTCCCGGTCAGTCGAGAACATCAGCTTATACCTCGACGACGGCTGGCAGGACGTCAGCTACAAGCGGCTACAGCGCTCGACCGGCAGGCTCAAGTATTCCAAGCTGCCCCGTGTGCGGTTCCGGTATGCGCCTTCGGACAGCAAGACGTGGAAAGCGGGCCGGACGACAGTTTTGGGGATGTGGTCGTTATCCGACCTGTCAGGGCACGCGCAATATTTAGTTTCGAGAAGTCGTCGATAGTACTACATAGGTCAGCATCGGGAAGGCAATTTCACGCATCCTAAGTTGGCGGCGCTCTGTAGAGCATCACACGAGGCGTGTTAGTTCGCCTTCATATCCAAATCGACTTCAATCTATTGTTTCAAGAAGACTATCCCGCAAGCTAGTTGCTGATCGTCGCGTTTCACTCTTCGAACCGCGCGTAATTGTCAACGCCCGCCAAACAGTATCGCCGCGCCTAGTGACCAAGATTGTGACCTTGGCATCAGGCGTGTTGACGGCTTTACCCGTGCGACGAACTGCGGGTTGTCCATTCAAAGATGTCTCGCTCCATGTTCCTTCGAGGCGGATGGTGTCGCTGATCAAAACGGCGATGGCATCACCATAATCTCGCAAAGATACCTCTTCAGGAATATCCTCGTGCGCAAAAACCACTTCTGCTGGAAGCATTGTTGATACAAAATGGAACGCACGGCCACTGTTTGTCTTCAGTTCGCTCGGTTCCCAGGCTCCTGAAAAGGAGGCGATCTCTTGAGTGACTGGGTTTGCCCACCGTCTGGTAGCCTGCCTCTCCTTACTTACGGGGGCATCGAGTTGTTCCGTCGTCTCAACCGCCTGCCTCTCCCTTTCTGCAGACGCGAGGATGTTTTGGATCATGTTTTGGCCGGTGACCACCGCAAAGGCCGTAACGATGCCGAGAGCAAACCGTGGCCAGGAGGGATTAGAGATAATGGTAGGATTGCCTGCGTCGTAGCTTGTCGCGCCAGTACTAACCAGCAAACGATATTGGCGATATTGAGTGAACAAAACGATGATTGGTAGCCCAGCAGCAAGTCCCTGCACCCATACTACGAACTCTCGCGCGATGTAGAAGCTAAAGCGGTTCCAACCCGGTGGCAGAGGAACTTTGACGCCCATAAGTGCTTTGCCAGGTGTCGTCCCAGTGGTTGCTTGAAGAATACCGAGCACAAGAGGGACTGCGGGGAAGATCACAATTCCAAACAGGAACCTATTCATTGTGATTAAGTAATTATGGAGTTCGGGCATATACAGCGAGCTAGAATAAAGGACGCAGGCAGATATCACCCAGATAAAGATGATGTTGTCGATCAGACGCGCCCAAAAGCGGGGCCAAGGCTTCGACACCACGCTGTTCAGGTTAAGTGGAATTGCATCTGCAGGCAGGGGAGGTAAAGCAGGTTTCCCGGGAGTGGCCGGTAAGATCGGAGGCTTGGAGCCATCGTTGCGCGGCAGTTCTACCCGGTTAAAGGGTCTCCAGTTCTCAAGGCCATGGGTCCACACTAGTGTTGACGCCGAGATATGTCCGCTTTTGATGAGGCTCCTAAGTTCGTTAGCTGTTGCAGGACCGAGCTGCTGACCATCGAGTACGTAGAACCAAGACACCTTTGTACATCCTCATATTGCGCCCACGTGTTATATCCGAAAAATCGCCTGTCGGTTCAAGCTTCCAATCGACGCTCTGCATCCAAGGAGAGGCCCGTCAAATAGATCGGAGTTCCGTCATGCGGGATCATGTTAAGGCAAATAGCGAAATTGCCGCTCAGGTTACTCGGTTTCCATCTGGTCCGATAACGTCGACCGCGTTGATCCTGCCTGCGAATCCAGCTCCCCAACTTTAGTGATAGCCTGTTCGTTGCCGCCTGTTCCGAGGAGCGGATTGAGTACTCATGATGGCATGTTGCTAGGCCACAAGCTCAGATGTAAGCCGGTGTCGACGCTGAGAATGTTAGAAAGCAGATTGCCAAGCCGTAGAGTGACGTCTGCATATGCTCCAATCACTACCAAAGCCACCTCAGAAAGCGACGCTTATTGTTGTGGGCTTCCCACCCATCTGCGCTTGCAGCTAGCCTCTATGCACGTACCGCATAACTGTGTCAGACGTGTTGCGGCGTGAATAGTGCTGCACTGGTGCTATGTTCCAGGCTTCTGATAGACGTCAGATAGATTAGCGACGCGGTTGGCCTATCGGCGATTATGTCCCAATCCCATCAACGGATATAGCGCACCCAGGAAATACCATCACCCCTCGATCAGCAGATCACCAAACGTCTGGTGAAGACCATAATCCAACACAGCGATTTGATGTAATCGGTCGAGCCACTGCCAGACTTCAGCGTCGGTCATCCAACGAGTTTGCCAGAAGCGTTCGCCGACCACAAATGCGACAGCAAGCTTGACCCTGGGGTCACAGGACAGGTCGTGGACACGCTTGCCACGGATCACTTCGCCAAGATGGCGCGCAACATCCCTGCAGACAGAAGTGTCCCGAACGGCTTGGTCATCGTACGCCAACTCATCATCCATCATGGTTTTCTGACTCACGTTCTTTGGGTCATCTGCAGTCGAAAAAGGCGGACGGACTGTGCTTCCATCCGAACCAGTCGCCTTACGGCCTCTGAACTGCATCGACCATTCTGGCAGCTGAGAGTCATAGCACATGGCTTGGGGCCCAGTTCCTCCAGGGCGGAGCCGGATTTTTTTGGCGTCGCAGGCCATGCGGAAGGCCTCTTCCAAAATCTCCACTCGCGGCGGTCAGAAGACGTACTCGCAGGCCATACGGCCACTAAGTTCGTATGATACATCGCTAGCCGGATAGATGGTCCCGGGCCAATAGTGCGCATCATACCAATCGTATTCTCTGATATCGATTTCGTCATTTGGCCGATAGACGATAAGACTGGGTTGGATTTGGAGCGCATGGGCAGCTGCGATACGATGACATCCTTCAAGCGCAAAAAGGTAACGTCCACAGTCAATCACGCGAATCACGGGTGGTCCGAGTACAGCCATCTCGGCTTTCACGGTTTCAAGTTTACACTCGTAGGGAGAATGAATTGTACGGATGATTGGCATGCTAGGGATTCCTATAAAAGTCGGTTGGTTGGATCGGTGAGGATTGCCGTCGTCGGTAAGATTTGCTCGAAGTGACCGGCGGGCTGGTTAGCTCCGAACGAACGGTCAAAGCGGCAGGCTGTTCATTCCTGCGGTTTTTGGGTCGGAACGGCAGCTCGATATAACCCAAGGCGCTGAGGCCGAACGGATGATGCACCGCAAACACGGCCTGCCTTTACCCCGGCACGAATGAGATTTTAATCGCCGACATGTGCTCCGGCGCATGTGAAAGATCGACCTTCAACGTCATCGGCTTGGCGTGAAATGTCGATGCGGTGAGTTGCAAATGAAGCTCGTCATGACTGACCGATTTGACAACAGCTGCCGTCGTACCATCGCGTGCCTCAATACCGGGGCCCTTGAGCAAGTCTTTGGTTTTCCCCTTCTCGGCAGACTGTGCCGTCACTACAGAGTAGTATTTCCGGACCGCCAAGTAGGAGTGTCCGGTCAGCTTCTGGACGGCCGAGATTGACGGGGGCCGCCCATGACGTTCGTGTAGCAGCTCTACCGCAGCCAAAACGTTGGTCTTTACGTGTTGCCGCGTTTTGATCTTCGCAATTGCAGTGGTCATGGTCACTTCTTCCTTGTCCATAACGCGCCGTTCCTCGGCGACCGTTGATGTGAAATTTTTGTGTACGGCAGCCCCATCGAGACTGACGCCGAGCCGCTTAAGCGCTTGCCTGGCTTGGGTGTGAGAGAGCCCCATGCCCGAGGCAAAACTCTGCAAGTTCATCCCGCACTCGACAGCCATTTCTGCGATCTCATATCTGAGCTGAGGCTTATTCTTCCTGCCTGCGTGCACCGCTGCATCACTCAGCCGCCGATAATCGGCCATTGCGTCCCACAATTCTCGACGTGTCCTGGGGCTTTGGCGAAAGAGTGCCGGAGCGATGCTGGCACTAATCGTGGACTTGCTATGTTTCCGCAGCGCTTCCCTCATGCTTTCACCCTTCGTTTCGAAACCGTCGCTAAGTGCGGTTTGCCCTTCGCAAGGACATAATATCCACGCTCGCAGAGTTTGCGGCCAGCATTGAGGCTGTTCGCCACGGCGGTGTAGGTCCGAATTGGGGGGGAGCAGTTGTCTCCGAGCACATCAACCAAACAGAGAAATCTGCCGTCCGGGTCGTCCGGAATCCTCACGCAAACAAGCTCGATTTGGTCTGAAGCGCGGCACACGCCCTGCTCCCAATAGAATTTCGTTCTCATCCTTTTTTTCCTCTACTTTGAGAAAAACGGGCAGCCAGAGATTCCTCTCTAGGTTGTGTTTGGGCCCACACTGCCCGTATCCTATGGTTTGATGTCGAGCTTTTATCGCTTCGACGGACACGTCACCGAATACATCGGTCCCAGCTTGGACTGCATAAGCGACATCGCGTGAGCAACTCAGAATTCGCGGTTGTGCCCTGAGACCAGCTAGGTGAGTGACCTACTCGCCAGCTTGCTGGAGATTTTCTACGCGGGTCATGGATTGAGCCCCATATCCCCCAAGGCAGAGCCCAATTCCTGGAGAGCCCAAGCCATTCGGCACGCCTCCTCATGGTCCCCTGCAAAGGCTCTCAGTGCACCTACTGAGGAACGCAGTGCCAGTACGGCGAGGGCCTCTGCCAGCGGAGCCTTCAGCCCAATTTCGAGGCTGTACGTCATCTCGTTCTGCCATTCCATGCGACGGCGAAAGGAGCGCTGCTGCTCGGTCTCGGCTTCCTCGCGCAGCCTCTTGTCCGCAAGGTCGCGCTCTAGCCAAGCTGCGTATTTTGACACGGGCCGGAAATGCACAACCGTCCGCTTCTGCACCTCGTCAAGCAGTGACCAGGCGTCTTCGTCCGCGAAGGCAACATTGTTGAGGCCGATACCTGCGATCAGGCCGGTGGCGGCCCGAACGGTGGTCGATCCCGTGATTGTCCCGGGCGCAGCACCATTTAAAAGTTCTTCGAACTTACTGGCGATTTGCCGGAACATCGGGTTCAAACAAATGTCTCTCATGAGAGTCCTTCCTAAATTTTGGGCAAAGCTCCGCCGCCGTTGGCAAACGGAAGCTTTGCGACTTTCTATGGTTTGGGGTGTTTTCAAACCGCCAGCGCGGTCGGATTGCTCGCGGCTCAGGCCACGTTAATCGCCGTAGTGATTTCGGCTTCTGAATAGAGTTGCTTCGCCAGTCGACCGTGGCCGAAGAATTCGACTATCTCCGGTTCGGTTTCACAGACGATGCCTTCATGCTGGTCCTCCTCACCCTGCCATTGGGTACGTTCGATGCGCTCTGCCACAAGCTTGCCGCCCTTGGTGCGATACAGCTTGAGGACAGTCCATCGTCCGGTCGAGCCTGAAAAGTCGGGATGGCCGCGATCTCCGAAACTACGTGCCGATGCGATCTGAACGCCAGTGAACGTAAGAGCGGGTTCACCGTCTCGCTCAACAGTCAGTTTTGTCCAGCTCAGCTCGGCTTCGGGGATCGTCGATGCCTTCAGTTCAGTCACTTCGTTACTCATTACATACCTTTCTAAAGTTGCAGGTGTGCATCAGCCATAGCTTCTGCGCTCCCGCCGTTTGGCAGGTTACATTTCCACCTAGTTGTCGTTGGTCGTTTAGGGTCGCTGACGTTGACCAGGTCGTCCGCGTCAAGTGTGAGGCCTCAAGACTGTCGTCCCAGCCGCCTCGCTCTTGTTCAAATAACATACGTCCTCGGAGGAGATTTACAATATCACCCCTTTCGCTAAGCCATTGACGTGTCAAAGGAATTCGAGAGAAAAATCCCGAAAGAATGGATGGAAATTTTGAGCGTAATTCCTTGTGCAATTCCTTGTGGGGAACGCTCTTCGAAAGACCGGCCACAGAGATTAGTTCTGAAAAATCAAACAGATAGGCAATTTTACCAAGCGCATTTATTAATTTTTCGGGCCAAACTCCTTTGGGCAGCACCACGAAAATTCTATTTTATATAATTATTTCAAGCACTAAATTGCTTAACGACGCCGTATTACTCTGCAAGAAACAAGCAACGAACAATAATGCATCTTCTGTTCTAACGGATTGAAATTATGGTTAATTTTATCCTAAGTCTTGGAAGATGTGTGCCCAAAAAAGACACAAACGGGACCCTGCCCTTGCTGGTGCGCGTACCGTATGCTGCCGGAAATGTGCGGGACGCATAACGCCTCGTCGGCTTCAGCGACAGAACAAAGCTCGATCCTCAACAAGCAGCGAAGCGAATTACACAGGAAGGTCGGTGCCTCGCCGGTCCGGGCATGGGACCTAGGCGCTCAGTAGGATCGCGCAATCGGAAGGTCACTGATCCTGGTGGTGTAGCGTGGCGATCTCATATCGGCTTTCGTTGCAAAGGGTGGCGTGAAGCCCTCGCTCGCCAGGATCATGGTCGTCTTGCCCCATCGATCATTCACGACATCGAGGGCGGCGGAGAGCTTCGCTGACCGTTCCTGCTGGTGAGCAAACAGATCGACCGGAGCCAGTCCCTCAGGAACGAGGTCGTCCAGCATGACCCCGGCTTTCGTGTAAGCGAATCCATTGCCGGAAGGATCGCCTTTCCATCCCTTCTCAGCACATCGAAGAGCCGCCTGCACCAAGGCAAGGGTGGAATTAGAAGGTGGTGAGAGTTTAGCCGTTCTCGACACGCTGTCGCGGGCAGTGTTGTTGAACGGGTTGGTATGAAAGAATACCGTCAGATGACTGGCGACCAGACCATGACGCCGAAGCTTTTCCGCAGCTCGGGTAGCGTGGGAAGTGATCGCTTGCTGCAGGACCGGCAAGGACGTCATCGGGGTTCCGGCCGACCGGGTGACCGCCATGCCCTTCCGCTGCGGCTCAACGTCCTGGATGTCGATGCAAGGGATGCCCTGCAGCTCGGCCACGGTACGTTCGAGAACCACGGTCCCAATCTTCCTCGCCAATGGCAGCGGCATGTCGCGCAGCTGGGCCACCGTCCTGATCCCGATCTCGTGCAGCTTGATCGTCGTCCGGCGGCCGACACCCCAGACCTCCGACACGTCGATCTTCGCCATGCATACATCTCGTATCGTAGGATCGAGGAGCGAGCAGACGCCACCGAACATCGGGTTCCGTTTGGCAATGTAGTTCGCGAATTTCGCCAAGGTCTTCGTGCTGCCGATCCCAACGCAGGTCGGGATGCCGACGGCCTGGCGCACGGTCGCCCGCATCTCGGCCGCGTGATCCAGCATCTTTCCCCCGAATCCGGAGAGATCGACGAAGGTCTCGTCAATTGAATAGATTTCGGTGACCGGCGAGAAGTCGGCAATGGTCGAAGCGACGCGACGGCTGATGTCGCCGTACAGGGTGTAGTTGGACGAAAACAGTCGGATTCCGTGCTCTTTGGTCTTCTGCCTGAAATGGTGTGCCGGTTCGCCCATTTTTATCCCGAGCGCCTTTGCCTCTTGGGACCGGGCGACGGCACAGCCATCATTGTTGCTGAGCACGACAACGGGCTTGTCCCGCAGTCTGGGATCAAACAGGCGTTCGCAAGAGACATAGAAATTGTTGCAGTCGATCAATGCAATCGGGCGCTCGGCCATGGAATTCACTCCACGGGATAACGGCGAGCAATGCCAGCTACTACCCCCCAAAACTCAGTATTTTCCGTCACTGGTAGCGCCGGATATCGCTCGGTCGATCTGGCTTCCAACCACAATCGGCCTTCACGCTTCACCAGCATTTTGAGCAACATGTCGTTGTCGTAGACGGCAAGAACGATGCGACCAGGCGTTGCCTTGCCTGCCTTGTCGATAGCAACCCAATCTCCGTCCATGATCCCTTCAAGACAAAGGGAATTTCCAGCGACGCGCCACCAGAAAGTCGAGTGTTCGTGTCGGACGATCCATGAGATGATGTCGACGGTATCTTCGAGATCGTCACCGGCTGGACTGGGAAAGCCAGCGGAAACCGTCAGGCCAAATGTCTTCACCTCGCGGATGACAGTCGAGACTGGGATAGGTGTGAGCATAGAGCTGAAGGCGCTGCGCATATAGCCTCAATCTCGGTCGTAGCTCGGCCGCCAGCCGCGAGTGAAACCTGTGCTCATCGCGGTTTCCGTGACCTGGAGCTGCTTCCGGAGGTGGCCGCAATCCTGCAGCAAGGTCGCAATAGCTGCACGGGCGTCGCCTTGATGCCAGCTCAACACCATTTCCACATCGTCATCAGCTTTCGGCGCGTCAGTAGCAGGTGCTGATTTCATTCGGACCTCGGCAGACAAGATTCACCGTTCACGCCAACCGCGTGTTCGCTGAAGCATATGGATCGTGGATTGCCGCCTTCATGGCGGGCGAATGTTCCTAATATGTTCTCATGCTCAGAGGAGTCAATATCGAAATCGGGTGGAGGGCTTGTCCACGTCTAAGGTATCGTATCTTCTACGACCATCGAGCGAGGAGTTGGGAAAAGCGCGCGCGAAATGATGTGGGGTCTATTCGTGATCGGTGTCGTCGCCGCTGCGATCTCTGGCCAAGTGATCGATCTCACCTCAGTGAACTGGCGGATGGTGGAAGTTGCCACGATCATGACGGGTGCCACGGCCTTGGTATCGGCCATCGGTGACGTTCGTCGGGCAATCGCCGGTAACGAGCTTGCCAGCCGCAGACCGCGCGTCTGGTCTCAAGTCCTCGTCCTGCAGTCCATTGCCCCAAGTCGGGAGCAAGCAATCTTCACCAGTATAAAGCTGTGAGGCTTTGGTTTCAGCAGGTCCGCGACAGCGCCTTACGGCAAGCTGACGAACCGAAGCTGCTCATTCCAGCTCAGCCGCCGTTCCCTGCTGACATCGATGATCTGGAAATAGTGGCACTTCACCGTGAAGTGCAGGATGCTCTGGATGGGCACGATAAGGCAGTGGCGGAATTCGTGGAAAAGAAGAAACGAACAGAAAAAGGTGGATTGGAAGAGACGCTCATGTGGATGTCGCCTGTGCTCTTGACCGTTGCGATCTCGCTTTCACTGTTCAAGGCGCTATATCAGTAGCTGCCGACACCTCTCAAAGCGGATTGATCGCCGTCGCTTCCTGGAACTGCGAGCTGTTGACACCCCGGCTGACCCGATGGAACTGGAGCTGGCCGTCGAGATCGTGCTTCAGCAACTCGGTTGCCTCAGGAACGGTCGAGTCGGCTGACAGCCAGGCATCGTAGAATTCAGGATCGAGGATGACAGGCTGGCGGCTATGGAGCTGTTTCATGGGCTCCTCGGCCTCTGCCGTCAGGATCGTACAGCTCGTGATCCCGAGCTTGTCGTTGTGAGCCCACAACCCTGCGAACGAAAACGGAGTACGACCTGGCTGCACGATATACCAAGGGTCTTTCTTGCCATCCTCAGAATTGACGGTCCATTCGTAGAAACCGTCGGCCGGGATCAGGCACCTGCGCGATTTGAAGGCATCACGAAATGCCGGTGTCGTGGGTGCTGTTTCGGATCGTGCATTGAATAGGGTCGCCTTTGGCATTTCCTTCGCCCAGAATGGCACGAGTCACCATCTCCCTTCATTGAGAATCTGCTTGCCGTCTGGATCGTGGTGGACGAACAGCACGTTCTGCGTGGGTGCAATATTGTATCTCGGCTCGGTGTTCCTGCCTTGATCCTGCTCCAATGTCAGGCTGTAGAGTCGATAAACCTCGGACCATGGTAGGTGATGGGTAAATCGTCCGCACATGGGCTTTCTCGCCTTGATGCTGTCATCACAACCTAGCGTGACCGATACCATAAGCAATAGGGCCGTCGCTTGCAGAGCGTCCCGCCGTCATTCGGTTTTCGGAAACCACGCGTCTACGTCGAGGTTCAGATCGGTTGACTGAAACATCGGCTTCGACATGCGTTCGTCGTATTTTGCCTGGGCCAGCTTGACCGTCTCCAGAGCATCTTTTCCGCAGATCAGCTCAACCCGGTCGTGTATGGCAAAGTCTGCCATTGCCCCTTTGAACGGCTCCTCTACAAAAAGCTCGCGGCATACTTTTTCCTGAGGGACACAGCCTTGGTCCACCAAGAGCTTGACCATCGAAGGGTCTCGATAATGGTCAACAGGCTCGATACGGTCCGAACCGCCGAAGAAGATAAATTTCGTAGCTCTCAGACCGGATTTGCAGGCCATTGCGACTGTTTTCGTGTCACCGTTCGAAAGAGCTTGGCCGAAGCGTTCTTCGCTAATCGAATATCCTCGTAGATCGTCGGTGGTCTCAACCAGCGTCTCCGTGTTCGCGGCGATCTTCTTCGTTTCGACATGAATGTCGTCGAGCTTGCCGATCATCTCGCTCTGTAGTTTGCTGACGACTTCGAATTTCGATGCCAGGAATCCGTCGTTGCCTGGTGGTCCGTCGGGTGTCTCACTCATGAAATACAGGCTGGAGCCAGCCATGATCAGGCCGACGCCAAGCAACCCCTTCGTGACATCGCTGCGAAGGCTGAGTATGATCCAGGACACCAGTCCGAGGGCGAAAACTGCACCTCCTGCTAGGACGCCGTAGACGTTGGTCCCGGCCATCGGCGTTGCGATATCGTTGCATACGCCTATCAGTCCACCAAGCGCGCCAAAGGAAAGGTATTTTTCGAGTGGCTGAACGATGGCGCGCATAGGTGGTCCTTTTGAGAATACACAAAGGCTCATAGCAAGCGCCGGTTATCCGTTGCCTAATAACACGCCCTGAAGTTTTACTTATTTGACCAGCGGCACCATGGCCGTGGGTCAACTGCGATATCAGCAACACCCTCTCCATGTCCTTCCATAAAGGGTTCGGGATGCTCTCCTCGTCACTGGCCAGAACAATCTCGTCTTGGTTGAACGGGGGCCCTTCAACAGATACTACCAGGTGATGCATGTTGAACCGTCATGCACGTGTGGTAGTCTCTCTTAGAGCGCGACGGGGAGCATCAAAATGGCGAGTGGTGTAGAGATCAGAAGCTTGGTGCTTGCCGCTCTTTTGGCTTGCCCGGTATGGGCCGAAGCACAAGGTGCTGATGCCGCCATCGCCGTAATCCAAGGAGCCAATCACAGGACGACCCTCCCCTTCAACACTGAAGTTTCGATCAGTGGCGTCGTGACTGGTTTTTTTGGCAGAGGGTTCTTCGTACAAACATCGCAGCCAGATAACGACCCGGCGACCTCCGAAGGAATTTTTGTTTTCCCGGGCAACTCCCCAACGTTTTCGATACCGAAGCGCGGTGACACTGTTCGAGTAACGGGGAAGCCGGACGAGTTCCAGCCCTTCCCTGTTTTGCCCATCATGAGAACTCGGAAAGTTGCTATATGCGGCACGACCCACATCGACGAAGTCCAAAATGATGATCGAAAAAGCTTCCTTCCCATTACGCAGTTGGCTTCGATAACCACAGTCGAAGTTACCGGTACAGCTTCGCTTCCGACGCCGATCCCGTTCAATCCGCCAGGAGCAATTTCGGACATGGCCTTCGCGGACGTTCCGAATACCCCATTCAATCCCGCAAAACATCCACGGGACTATTTTGAATCGGTGGAAGGCATGCGTGTCGTGATTCCGGATGCCATTTCCGTCTCTCGTAAGGAACCCAAGTGGGAGACCTTTTGGGTAGTTTCGCAGACAGCTCTCGATGCCAGCGAGAAATCTGCCAACGGGCTGCCACTGAGCAAACCGGCACACATCTTTCCAGAGATCGTTGAAGTTCACCGCGCCAAGGATCAGCGGCCATTCGCTCCAGCCGTCGGCACGCGTCTCGGTGACCTTACCGGCATCATGAGTTATGAGAACGGTCGCTATATCGTCATCCTCGATGACGTGATTGACGTCACGTCATTGCCGACTCCGGCACTGCCGGATGTACCATTGCCATCCTTCGGGGACGGCCTGCGGATTGCGACTTACAATGCCGAAAACATGTCCGTCGCATCCGAGGGTGCCGCTGAGAAGTTTCGGCGGATTGCCGAGCAGATTGTAGGCTCCTTGAAATCTCCTACGATCATAGGCCTTCAGGAGGTTCAGGATGATGATGGACAAGGTGCGTCTCCAGCGACCACCGCGCAATTGACGGTGGAGACCCTGATCGCGGCAATCTCATCAGCCGGGGGGCCACAATACACCGCAGTCGCGCTCGACCCAGTCCTGCCGAATACAGACGGAGGCGCACCAGGGGGCAACATTCGCAATGTCTTTTTGATCCGCAGCGACGCGGGAGTCACGGTAAAATCATCCGAGCGTCTCTTCGATGGGCAAGATCGCTGTGATGGTGATGCAAACCCGTTTTCGAGCGCGCGGAAACCTCTGTTGGTTGAAGTCGAGATTGCTGGAAAGCCCTTCGTTCTCGTCAATCTGCATCTGTCGTCCAAACTCGGCGACGACGGCCTCTACACGAATGCTGAAGAGCCGAAACCGGCAAGTGAAGCTCGTCGGAAGCGGCAAGCCGAACATCTGGTGTCGGAGTTGGAACGCCGGTATGCGGCGACTTCGAGCACGATCATTTTAATGGGAGACTTTAACGACCATGCTGATGCCGCAGCACTGGCACCGTTCCTCAATAGCGGCTTGAACTTTGAGTTCAAACGCGATGATCGCGGAGAGGCTTTTACGGCCTCCTATTCATTCAATGGCGTTCGCGAGGCAATCGACCATTTCGTGATCGGCGGCGCTGAGATTAATGCGACTGCCACATATTTGAATCTGAACGCTGACGACTTGGATCAGGTGAGCGATCACAATCCTGTAATGTTGGAAATCAAGCTAAAACCTTAGGTCAATCATCGTTCGGAAAGCTACAGGTCGGGTAGTCGTGTCGCCTGTATTATGCCAACCTCATAAACTTGATGCGTTGGAACCTGGCAGGCCAAGAGTCGCCGTGATGTATGCCTTGGTAAATTCTTCTTCCGCCAGGAGAAACATCAGCCAACGTCACAAATGCTCCCGCTGGTCGAATTGAAACAATTACTAAAGCAACTGTGGGTAACCACAGCGCGGTATTGCCGTTCGTTGTCCGGTCAATATCCTGCAGCCACCTGGGTTGATAGAAAATACAGTCGGTAGGTCGGTGATGGTGCAGAGGATTAGACGCCGAGTTTTCGTGAGTTATCATCATGGGGGCGATCAAGCATATTATGACGCTTTCTCTAAGTTCTATCATGACAATCTGCAGCTGATTACCGATAACTCATTAGAACGGGCAATCGACAGCGGCAATGTTGACTATGTGATGCGGCGAATTCGAGAGGAACACCTCCACGGAAGCTCCTGCACAATCGTTCTTTGCGGAGCAAACACTCCACACCGCAAATACGTGGATTGGGAAATCTATGCGTCGTTGAACCAAGAAATGGCGTTAGTCGGCGTCGGGCTCCCGAGTATTACGTGGTTCCAAAATGGCGGCACCTTCAAGCCCGCTCGCCTTCAAGACAACATTGACTCCCAATACGCTGAATGGACGATGTGGCAAGACCTGGTTAATACGCCCGCTATCCTAGCTCAAAAAATCGAATTGGCGGTCACCAAGTCGTCTCGTCTGATCAACAACAGCAGGCAGAGGATGTCTCGCAATGGTTGAATATCTGACGCGAGCCGACCTTCTTGCGAATATTGGAACGATCAGCGAACAAGCCAGTGTCGTTCGAAAAGCAGAGGCGCAAAGCCCGCTTGGAGCGACGTTCCTCAGCCATTCGAGCAAGGATATCGACCTGCTGCCTGGCGTAATCCGTATTCTTGAACGCCATGGAGCGGTTGTTTATGTTGATAAAAAGGACGAGAACCTTCCCCCCTACACAAGTCGGGAGACAGCTATAGGTCTGCGTGACCGTATCAAAAAATCGAAGAAATTCGTCCTGCTTACAACAAAAAACAGTAAAGATAGCCGATGGGTGCCTTGGGAGCTTGGGCTAGCTGATGGATACAAAACACCCGAGAACGCAGCGATACTTCCCAGCCTTGACTCCGCCACGGATAAAGCTTGGACGGAAAGAGAATATCTCGGTGTGTACAATCGGATAGTTTACGGCAGCCTCCAAGGACAATCCGGACCAGTTTATATGGTTTGGAACCAGGACCGTAACGAGGCAACCGAGCTGTCAGCTTGGCTGAGGCAGTAAACTCTATGATTCACAAGGACTTTCTTCGTATCTATGTACTGTGGTCTCCCGACTCTGAGGAAGGGCGGCGGGTTGCGGAGTTGTTAGTAGGGCATTTCGACGGCTTAGGAATGGAGCGCGATGGAGTAGCTATACGTGTGCCGGTCCGCTTTAGAAGCGTCCCTTGGCAGGGTGAGAGCAATCCGCCACGCGACATCGATTTGGATGGCGCAGACCACAACGTTATCGTCCTGCTTCACGATTCGTTACTCGCGGAGAGCACCGACATTTGGGATCAATTCGTAAGCAATATCAGGAAAAAATTTGCGGATCGGCTATACGCTGATGCGTACTTTCCCTTCGGAAGTCCTGACCGTGACAATGCGTTGCCAAGCGATGAACGCGACCACATTCAATATGCTCGCCGTGACAAATGGTTGAAGGTGTTACCCTCCCAATCGGAACGAGATTCGAGACTGCTGTTACACTTGCTGCTTTCCATTCGGAAGCATCTCAAGCGCTTTTACTCGCCCGGCGCTGCGGATGAGCCACTGTTCGTCAGTCATGCGAAAGCAGATGGCGATACAACAGCGCGCGCAATTGTTGATTATGTCAATGATACTCAAAACGACGTTCCATTGCAGACTTTTTACGACGCGATGGAATTGTCGCCCGGTGAGGACTACGAAGAGCGCTTCCGTGAGGAAATAAGCCGAGGCACGCTGCTCGCAATAACATCGGACGTGTACGATTCACGCCCTTGGTGCGTATTTGAATTGACCACGGCGAAACGCGGTTACCGACCCATAGTCCTTGCAGATGTTGGCCTTGTGAGGACAAGCCGGACCTATCCTTACGGCGCGAACCTCCCGAAGGTCCGCCTCGCAGTAACGACCAATCCCGGTTGGATCGAACACCTGCTGGTTCAAACGCTATCCGAAGGATTGCGGTGCGATATTTTCGCAGCGCAAGCTCAGAAGCGGGCCACTCAATGTGGCCTATCGTCGGTCGTTTTCACCCCACGCCCGCCAGAACTTTTTGATCTTACCGTCGGCGATGGGACTGCTTCAATCATGGTGTATCCCGACCCGCCTGTTGGTGCTATCGAAGCTGAAATATTGCAGGCAGCGTTGCGGTCGTCAGGTCGTTCACTTGAATTCATGACATTGAGCGAAGTCAGATGAACCGCCCGATCCTAGCAATTTCTATCGGTGATTCAGCAGACCTAGAAAAGCTGGGTTTTCCAAATCGAGAAGTGAGGCGTGTGCTGTTCGCGTTGTGCACCGCGTTTATCAAAAACGGATTTTCCATCTCATACGCTGGAGATTTAAGAGAAGGCGGGTTCACTCATGCGATGTTCGAATTCCTGGCGGGCACTTATGCTGGACAGGGCATCGTTCCGTTTCTTTACGTCGTTCCGGCAACGGTTTCGTCCGGTCTCACATTCAGTGATGCGCTTGCTCTCGCGCGGGAGACGCGGAGTATTGCCGCGATACGCTTGGTCCGTGGAAGCGAGGCGTTCGAGTTAAGAAATTCCGAAGACCGCCTGCTTGTCGGGCCCAAAGGCCCGAGCCGCTTAACGGTGGAAAATGAAGCAGAGTGGGAGGCGTTCCTGCAAGCTCACCCATTCGAAAATGTTTCGGAGGCTTTGACCGACGCCAGACGTTTCGTGGCGGAAGTTTCTGTGGGTTGCGTGTCCATGGGCGGAAAGATGGGGCTGGTTGACCTACCGTCGGATCAATACCACGGTGATTTGCCGGGTGTAGCCGAAGAGGCCCTTATGTTCATTCAAGCGCATAAGCCATACATTCCTCTCGGTGCCTTCGGCGGTGCCACTCGCGACATCGCAATTGCCCTGGGCCTGCTTACAGAAGGCGATAGATCGCCTCGTGGCGAACAGCTCAAAGGATATACAGTCGCAATGGCGAGAATAAGAGCCATTGGAAGTGGCATCTCCGCTGAGTTGCGGAACCATCTAGAAGCAATAGTAAAAGAGGAAAATGCAGAAGAGGCCGCACAGCTCGCTTTGGGCATTATTCAACGGTCTTTGGCCTCCTCCAAGGTCACACAGCCTGACCGTTGACTCGGGTCTGCCCGATGCCCTCAAAACGCGGTGGACGTTCTCGCGCATCTGCCGCCCGAAGACCTGTTGAAGATGTGGCCGACCGATTGGCCGAAGCTGCGCCAGCAATACGCGATCGTATCGGGATGTCCGCAACCCCTAATTGTGGAAGTTCAATTACATAAAGGGCTTCGTCTTGGCGTCCGATAATGAATGTTATTGGACATCAGAGCCCGGAAAGGCGCATATGAGGCGTTGGAAGCGAATGCACTTTAGCTGCCAATCGCATGCCAAAACCCAGTATTTCCAATATGATGCTCTCGCGGCTAAGTCGAAACCGCCGCTCAGCGGCGATGCGGGACAAGCATTTTTACCCTTTTCTATCACGGCGGAACCGAACTAGGTTGCGCGTGTTTTGAGGTCGCCAGAGCGGCCAGAGGCGGTTTCAATGGTGTCGACGCTGCAGATCGGCAAGGATTTCGTACTTGAGGTTCCTGGAGATGTGCCGGTCGAACATGTCGCAGCCCTGACCCGAGAGATGGCACCATCGTCGCGGGTCAACGACTGCCGATGCTGGTCGCGACACGGCCTGTGGACTGTCGTTACGGGCATCGGGCGCTGGCTTTGGTGGTGCAGACTGAGTTGGAGCTTGATCCACATTCCGGCAGCAAGTTGGTCTTTCGCTCAAAATGCGGGCTGTCAGCGTCGGAGTGAAGCCCTGCCCCGTCTGGGGCTTCTTTGTCAGCCATTGCGATACTCATACGCGAGGCCCATCAGCTCTTGGATCGCAGTTGCATGCTTCTTGACGTCGCCCTTCCCAAGGCGAATGCGATAGAGACCCCAGCGCTTGCTATACTCAAGAGTGTCGAGGTCGGCACTGTCGATTTTTGCGTCAATCTCATCGGACTGCTTCAGCTTAAGCTCCAATGTCATGTGACCCTTCTTTGGGCGGAAGGTCACGAAATTGTATGGCTGGCCGTTGCGCGCGAGGCTGATGTAGAACTTGTTGTACTTCAGCTCCAGTGACGGATCGAAGGAGCGTGCGATCTCCAGCGCCTGGTCCGCCATGGCTACTGTTTCCTTCGTCCCAACCTTTTGTTCCCAGTATGCTCTGTCGGTCGGCGCGGCTTCGGCATCTTCGTCTTCGTCGACCACTCCCCGCGTTAGCTCGTCCATGACTGTCGTGAAGACCAGGGTTGTGTGGTCGCCCACCTTTAGCGCCTGCATTTGAAGGGCGATAAGCGGAATGGTGCCGTTGAAAAGCGAGACTACATTCAGGAAGCGGCTGGTGATATCTTCTGCAATGATGACCGCGCAGTGATCATACTGGGGATAGCGCTTCCGCTCGATATCCCAGTATTCGATGGTTCGGATGATGTGGGCTTCATCGGTCGCACCCAGCTGAAGTTCGATTTCATAGCGCCGTTTGGTATCCGGGTCCTGAAGCAGGAGATCGAGACGCCCAGCTCGCGGCTGGATGCGCTCACGATCACGCAGCACCAGCTCTCCCAGCCCGAGGATCGATGGGTCTTCCGCGATTCGGTCCTGAACCCATTTCTCCGTGTATTCGGGATGGGCCTTCAGAAGGATGCGTTCGGGTTTAACATAGGGCATCTCAGTATCCGTGATGAAAAACTCACACCGTTTCGGCGAGGACATAGCGGGCCATCAGATCGACATCAACCGACCGAGTGTGCGTGGCCATCAACCCACTAATCGTGGCGTTTGATAGAACTGCAGTTTCGGGGACAAGCAGGTAAGACCACGGCTTGTCCCCGGCGCTTTCTACGTTTGCGCTGTTGGCGATGTGGCACCACAGGGCGGCTGCATCGGCCTTCCGGACGACCAAGGGGTTAGTCATCTCCGATACGCGCTTCGTTTCGATGATAAGCTTGCCGGTCGCGGTCTCGACGACGAAGTCCGGCTGATAGGGCACGTTGGTCTCGTCGTAAATCTTGAACTGGTTCGGCCCCGGCTTCATCCAAAGCTGAACAGACGGGTCCTGCTCCAGAATGATCGCCATTCGCCGCTCGGGGTCTGAATCGAACTTGGCCATGCTGTAGCAGGACTTCTCGAAGCCGATGAAGATGAAGCGCTTCATGTCGCTCAGGCGCTCGGGCGGGCTGCGATAGTCGCGGATCGCGTCCTTCCCGCTGCCATCGAACGTCTGCGGCTTCAACTGGTCGAAGGCAGATACCCGCGTAACGCGGTAATTTGTCTGCTCGCGCCACATGTGCCGCCTCATCTGGGCAACGAGCGCTTCGGCGATTTGGCGCGCATGGCCCTGAAGGATGGATCTGACCTGCTCGTCATCTGAGTGCTTCGTCCGGAAGTGTGCAACCACCTGCCCGGCCAGGTCATAGAGGATGTCGGCGTGAGCGTCGTAGTCGATCTCAGGTATGTCGATCAGCTTGGCGACGATGTAGTCTTCCAGCCGCGACGGCGTTTCGCCCCCGGCATCGCCGGAGATGACGTTGCGCTGCTCCGTCCGGAGGATCTGGATTAGAAGCTCGCGAGAAAGCGGCTGATAGTTCCACGACTTTAAGTCAACGTCGAAGCGCCGGAAGCCGAAAGAGACATGCTGTTCGGGCGTGATCGTCAGCATGGGAATGGCAATCGTCCGTTGGACGAATTGTTTGCAGACTTCCTCCGCCACTGCCCTGGCCTGCTCCGGCGTCACGTTGGAAATCAAGCCGTCTTCGAACTTCTGGGCGGCCATGGCAGCCTCCGCGATCCGCTGGACGACCTTCGGGTCTTCGAGGTCCTTGATGGAGGACACCTGCTTGCTAATCTGCGGCAGGACCACGTTGAGAACCGTCTTTGCCAGCCCGATCTCCTCGGGCTTGGCATACTTGAACGGGGGGGCTGATGGAGTCTGTAAGCTGATCGGCGTATTTGCCACACCGTCTTTCACCGATGATGCATCCGACGGAGTTGTTGTTGCTGGCGCGCCAGCAGCCGCTTGCAGCACCATCTGCTCAACCAACGACGGCGCTGTCACCATCACCGGCTTCGAAGCAGGCACATCGCCGCCTTCACCAATAGTCACGGCCTTCAGCTTGCGCGTGACGCCGTTCTCTTCCCTCGCCTTTCCGATCAGCTCATTGAACCGCTCGTGGGCGATGACGGTGAGGGTATCGACAACCTCGACGCCGGTGCGCTTGCCATAGGGCAGCCGCAGGCCGCGCCCCAGGGTCTGTTCGGTCAGGATCTCCGACGCCGAGGCACGCAGCGGAACGATGGTGAAGAGGTTGGTGACGTCCCACCCTTCCTTCAGTTTGTTGACGTGGATGACGATGTCCGTGTCGCCGCTCTTCTCGATGTTCAGCAGGCGCTGCGCGTTCTCGTCGCTTTCCTCGCCGGTCAGCTTGGAATGGATCTCGATCACGCGTCCCTTGTAGCGCCCGTCGAAGAACTGGTCGGACTGGACGAATTCGTTGACTTGCCTCGCATGCGTCGTGTCCTGGGTCACGACTAGCATGAAGGGACGCACCACATGGGTCTGGTGCTGCAAAGCGTAGGTTTCCAGCGCGACACGCACATGCTCGTGGTAATTGACGCCGTCCTCAAGCTTGATCCGCTCCAGCGTCGCCTCATCGACCGATTTCGGGTTGAAATTTGCGCGCGTTCCGACAGCGGGCTCTTTGACGTAGCCGTCCTCCATCGCGTCCGGCAGCTCATAGCGATAAACGACGTTCTTGAACTCGGCGGACTTCACGCCAACACTTTTCGGCGTCGCTGTCACCTCCAAGCCCAGGATCGGCTTCAACTCGGCAATCGCCTTTGCTCCAGCCGACGCGCGGTAGCGATGCGCTTCATCCATCAGCAGGACCAGGTCATTGAGGCCGGAGAGATAGGCGAAGTAGCTGTCGCCGATGTACTCCTGAAGCCGCTTGATGCGAGGCGAATTGCCTCCGCGAACCTCGGAATTGATCTTTGAGATGTTGAAAATGTTGATGATCGCGCCCTCGCGGCCGAACAGGTCGGTGCCGCGAACGCCGCGCCCTTCCTCGTAGTTTTCAGCGTTGACGATCAGCGGCGCTTGGTGCGCGAAAGCTTCGATACCCCGGAAGACGTATTTCGGGCTGGTCGGTTGGAAGTCAGAGAGGAGCTTCTCATAGATCGTCAGGTTGGGTGCCAGAACGAAGAAGTTCCGGCTCTTGCCGATCATGTAGAGGTAGCTGATGAACGCCCCCATCAGCCGCGTCTTGCCGACGCCGGTGGCCAGCGCGAAGCAGATCGAGGGAAAGTCGCGCTCGAATTCCTCGAACCGGGCGTCGGGCAGCGGGCCATAGACCTGGCGCACGGCGTCGCGCGCGGCGGCGATATCGGTGTCCTTGGACGGGGCGATCAGGTCGACGATGTCGGCCAGCCGCCGCAGGGCCTCGGCCTGCGGTTTGCGCAGGGACAGGCGTTGGGTGATCTGGATGACGGCGCGCTTGGGGTCGATGTTCTGCATCCTCAGCCCTCCGCCTCGTCGGCGAACAGATCGCCGGTCGTGGTGTCGGCCTTGCCGGGCCGCTTCACGGCCGGGCCCGCGTCTTCCTCATCCTCCTCCTGCATCATGGGCAGCGAGCTGATCTTGAGCGAATAGTCGTCCTTGCCCCATTCGCAGCGGTCCAGAACCGCGCCGGGGATCTTGCGGATGGTCAGGTTCGACAGGGCGCTGGTGCCCGCCTCTTCATAGGCCGAGCAGCAGATCAGCAGGCTGCGGTGTTCGCCCACCTCGTCCGACAGGGCGCGCAGCTGCGCGCCGGTCAGGCTGTTGGTGGTGACATAGATATAGGCGGTTTCCGAGCTGTGGCCGTGCATCCAGAAATGTTCGGTCGAGGGCGCGTAGGTGTAGTTGAAGTGCTTGCACATTGCCTCGGCCAGCATGGCCGGGTTGTATTCGGCGCGGATGACCCAGTTGCCCCAGGCGTCCTTTTCCATCAACGACGGGGCGAGGCGGGCAAAGCGATAGCCGCCGCCGCCGCGCCACGCCGTGGCCTCGGTCACGCCGCCCTTGTCGGTGCCGTCGATCACCTTTTGCAGGCGCGGCACGATATGGGTTTTGGCGTGCCCGCCCAGTTCCACCATGATCCAGCGGCGGCCCATCTTGTGCGCAACCGCGCCAGTAGTGCCGGAACCCGCGAAAGAGTCGAGGACGAGGTCATCGGGGTTGGTTGCGATCTCAAGTACTCGCATCAGAAGCTTCTCTGGCTTTGGAGTGTCAAACGGCTTCTCCCCGTCGATGAACCCCTTCGCCTCAAGCTTTGCAGTTCGGTTACTGCCTACATCTGTATGCGGCCAAATTGTTTCGGGCGGTCTTTTTTCATTATCATCGGCATAAATTCGGAAGTATGGTGACCAACCATTACGTCCCTTCACCCATTCCAATCTATGCGCTTCTTCCTCGACTCGCTTGGGACTCCACCGCCACCGGCTGTCACTACCGTCAGGGTTCTTGGGGAATATTACTTCACCATCTGGAGCAGTCAGCGAAAAATACATGGATGGACGGGCTTCGCGTGTCCCATCCGCACCCATAGCCCGAAGAGGCTTAGTGTAGTAGCGACGCCCTGTCTCGTCTGATTTGGAGTAGTGGCTTGCAGGCTCATCTCCGGCCGATAGACGATTAAGCTGCCAGAAATTTCGATCTTTGGCGTAAACAATCACATGGTCATGCCTTGATGAGAAAAACTGTACGTCCATTCTTGGACTGTCAGCCTTCTCCCAAATGAGATTGGCCATGAAGTTTCGTCGTCCAAATACCTCGTCGAGAATTACCTTCAAATAGTGAACTTCATTATCATCAAGCGTGATCCAGATCGACCCATTCTCGGATAACAGATTTCTAAGGATTTCTAGCCGATCCCGCATCATTCCAAGCCACATGGAATGCTCAAGCCCATCGTCATAATGCTCGAAAGCCGACCCGGTATTGTAGGGCGGGTCGATGAAGACGCATTTCACCTTGCCCCGCACCGCCGGATCCGTCTCCAGCGCCTTCAGCGCCAGCAGGTTGTCGCCATGGATCAGCAGGTTATCGAAGATGTCGCCGTCGCGCCGCGCCTTGGCATGGTAGGACAGCTCGGGCTCTTCGATCAGAATGCGCGGTTCCAGCCGGGGGCGGATGTCCTTGCCAATCCAGGTGAGTTCGAGCTTGGTTTTGGCGGCCATCAGACAAGGCTCCATCTTATTGTAAACAGTGTGGTCAATGCGGGCGTCAGGTTCAACTGATCGGCGATCTCGTCCAGCATCCGCTCCCGCTCGTCATCGATCTCGCGCAGGCGGGTGTATAGCTGGTGCTGCAGGTCGTCGACCTGCCGCTGGATCTGCTTGGCCTCGCGCTGAAGTTCAAGCTTGGCCTCAAGGCCTGACGTTGCCCGCGCCAGCTTTTTCTTCTCGTTGGCTTCCTTGGTCAGCGCCTTGATCTGCTGATCAAAGGACACCTTGGCATCGTCGCGCCAGGCGTCGAGGCGTTCTTCCTCTTCGTTCAGGAATTCGCCCAGACGCTCCTGCGCGCGGGCGACCACATGGGTCTGCCGTTCAGCCATCACGCCGGACAGGTGCGCGTCGGGTATGTCGCCGACCGCAGCCCCCGTAACCTCGGCCGGAACCTGCAACAGACGCTCGACCGTTTCGGAATGAACCTCTTGGCCGTGGTCGGTGAAGGCGGCGCAGATGATCTCGTCATAGGTCTTGGCCGGGGTATGCAGGGTCAGCCGCGCGACCCGCATCCAGCCCGACTGCCCGCGCAGTTCGGCCACGTCGGCCAGATTGCCGGGATAGGCGGCATAGTCGAACTGCAAGGATGCCGGTTCCAGCGGCCGATCCTTGGCCTGCGCGATCAGCCGGTCGGCCAGGCCGCCATCGGCGAGCCGGAAGAACCGCCAGCCGCGCTCGTCGGCCTCGGGCCATTCGGTCGACCAGGTTTCGCCCGCGTAGTCGAAGCGTTGGGCGTGGTCGTCGTGGAAACGGGCGTCGGGCAGTTCCGCCCGCGCAAGGCCAAGAAGCGCGCGCTTGAAATCGCCGATGGCAGAGACCACTGCCTCGCGCCGCCCCAGAAGGCGTTCGATCACCCGGTCGTCCATCTCGGCGAGGAGTTTGTTGCGAGCGTCCTTCTTGGCCTCATCGATCTCGACGCTGAACTCGGCCTGAAGGCGGTCGAAGGCGGCGTTGATCTCGTCATTGGTCCGGCAGGACTGGACGATGTCGAGGATGCGCCGCTCGATGTCCACCCCGGACTCGATGGCGCCGAGCACCTCGTCCGAGGACCCGAAGACGCCGTCGAACAGTTTGAACTTCTGTTCCAGCAGTTGGTGGATGCGCTCCTCGGCTTGGTTCTTGCGGTTCAGGAAGTTGATGACAGTGACGTCGATCTTCTGGCCGTAGCGGTGGCAGCGCCCAATCCGCTGCTCGACCCGCTGGGGGTTCCAGGGCAGGTCGTAGTTGATCAGCAGGGAACAGAACTGAAGGTTGATGCCTTCGGCCCCGGATTCCGTAGCGATCAGGATGGTGCGGTCATTGCGGAAGGCATCGACGATGGCAGCCTTCATGTCGGCGGTCTTTGACCCTGACACGGCTTCTGTTCCGCGATGCTTTTCCAACCAGCCCTTGTAGATCGCGTTACTGTCCTTGTCGGAATTCGAGCCATTAAGGACGACCATCTGCCCCTGGAAGCCGTTCGCCTCCAGCAGCTCACAAAGGTAAGACTGCGTCCGGACGGACTCCGTGAAGATGACCGCCTTGCGCTGCCCTCCCTTGCCGACGATTTCGGTCAGGACGTGCGGCAGGCAGTCCAGCAGGGCGCGGCCTTTCGCGTTGTCCGCGATGGACATGGCGAGGTCTCGATAGCGGGTCAGCTCGTCGATTTCCGCCTGAAGCTTCTTCGGATCGATGCGCTCGATGGCACCGTCTTCATGATCCTCGACGGCATCGGCTTCGACACCTCCCCCGGCGTCGCGCCAGTCTTCCGCTTCCTCGGCGAAGCCGTCAATATCGTCGAGCGTCTCGTCATCGACGATGAGCTTTGCCTGAAGCCGCTTGACCATCTTGTCGAGGGTCTGGGCTACGGCGAAGGACGATGATCCGAGAATCTTCCGCAGCATCAGCGTCACGAGGTGCCGCCCGTTCTGCCCCAGCGCGATTGTGTCGGTCCTCTGGAGGTAGGCGGACATTAGGTCATAGAGGTCTGTCTCTAGCCGTGCGGGCGTGAAGTCAAAGGTCTTAGCCAGGCGGTTGGTATAGTTAATGAGACCCGCCTTCTGCACCTGACGCCGAAGGGTGCGCTTGCAGATCGGCTCAAGGCGGCGGGCCAGCAGCGCATGCGAGGCAACCTCTTCCCGCCCACCGAACTCGGCGCGGAACGCCTGTTCAGATCCGAAATAGGTATCGTCGATGATGCTGATCAGGCCGAACAACTCCATCAGGTTGTTCTGGAGCGGTGTGGCAGTCAGCAGGAGCTTCTGGCGACCAGCCAGCGCGTCCCGCAGAACAGCAGCCCGCGACGTTTCGGCGGCTCGGTAGACGTTTCGGAGCTTGTGCGCCTCATCGAACACTACCAGGTGCCACGGGACCATTCGGACGGCGTCAGCCATTCTGGCGGCGAACTCGTAGGAGACAATAACGATGCACTCGCCCTGCCCGATTGGGTTCGGGCGTCCGCTGGCCGTGATGTCCTTCAGACGTCTTGCATCGAGAATCTCGGACGGAAGCGAGAACTTCTCCATCAACTCCGTGGCCCATTGCTTGCGCAGCGAGGCCGGAACAACAAGGAGCAAGTTCCGCTGGCGGCTCCACCAATACTGGCTGAGCACGAGCGCAGCCTCGATAGTTTTCCCGAGACCCACCTCGTCGGCCAGCAGCACCCCCTTGGACAGCGGGGATCTTAGCGCGAACATGGCGGCATCGACTTGGTGTGGGTTCAGGTCAACACGGGCAGACGACAGGGATTGCGTCAAACCATCGGCGTCGTCAAAGCCTTCACGGGTCAGAAAATGCGCGAAGTATTTCGCTTGATGCTGGCTGAAGCTTCGCTGCACGTACTTAGGTTCCTTGTCTTTCGGCTACCGTCTCTCGACCACCACCTGAGCGATTAGTGCCTTCCGTCAGTCGCTCATACTCCTCGATAGCCAATACGACAACGACACCCCTACCATGCTTCTCAATGACCACCGGCTCTGCACGAGCGGTGTCGAGGAGCAGGCCGAACGCGTTCTTCGCTTCCCTCGCGGACATGGTTCGCATCGCAGCGTCCCTTCTGGATATTGTAGCCATAATAGCTCCGATTCTTGTCAGAGCGAAACACTGAATGCATGGTTCTGAGGATAAACAGGGACATCTGACGGCGCATGGTGCGGTGGCTTATGCCGCGCTTCATCCTCGCCGTGCCACCGCCTTAAACCCCAGGTGGGGCTTCGTCGCGCTCTAGGGCCGATTATGTTGCGCCGTCCTCGCCCTCGCCCTCTTCATCACCCTCTTCCGCGATCTCCTCTAGTAGTTCAGCGACCTGGTTCTGATGAGCAAGCAGGTAGTCTGCCAGCTGCTCCCGAACTGCGGCGTTCACTCGCCAGCTGAAATTATGCGCAGCGTCGATGTGGCTCGCGATTGACTTCTCTTAGCTAAAAGACTGGATCACCCTTGCTAAGGGCCGAAAAATGTTGCCATGCATTTTTCCTATAAGCCCCTGAAATTATTTCCGTTTAAAAGCACTCGTCGCAGCGCGTTTAGGCACTAGAGACCTGGTTTGGGTGTTGGCACTCGCATTGGTGGAGCCGCTCGCAAAAGCTCAGATGGTGCGGATGGGACGACACTAGTTTCCGGTTTCTGGTCGGCCGTGAATTTAGGCATTGCGCTGCCGTCTGCCATGGCCTGAAAAAGCGCCCTCGTTTGCGCGACAGGGTGCGTCTGCGCGACTTTCAGCAGTTGTTTCCGGAGCGCCAGACGAAACTTCTTCAACTCGGGATCAAGTGCGCTGACCAAGGACGAACCTGTGAGTGGGAGTGGCTTTTTCATGCGGCCCGTTCCTTCGCCCACACATAGCTTTCGAGCACTTCAACGTGCGTGCGCTCAGGCATCCTGCTAAACTTGAAGAGCGTCATTTCGCTCTGCATGTCGATAAGTACGTATTCGTCACAATTCAGTTCGCGGCAAATTTGTTTGATGTCGACCTTGCCGGACGCGACGACCTTCCGAAGCCTGGACCGCAACAGCTGTTCTTCCGACATCTTGATTTTAGGAGTCTCCCACCGCACCTCTCGGGGCCTCATGACGAGCCTGCCGCAATGCGTGTCGGCCAGAAAAGAAGCTTTCTCAGCATTGTTTGCACTACCGATCAGCACCTCGCAGTCGTCATAGATATCGATGATTTTCCCGTAGTCTATGATGTAAAGCTCGTGAAAATGCGCTTCAATCACGAGCTGCATCAGCTTGTCGGCTGGTATCACATTGGGGTCAGAAGGATCGCACCATGCTTCAACGTATTGTAGCGACACCCCCAAAACTCGGGCTCCAATCGCACGTCGGCCGCTACGATCTCCCAGCCTGTCAACGTAGTATTGAGTTCGCTCCTTTATCTCCTTCTTCGTAAGCGTCAGTAGCTTTGCCATGTGTTCCTCTTGCGCGCGGTGCTCGTGGAATAAGTCTTTGGCGAATTTTTCGTTGGCGCAAGCGCTCTTTGCGTGTGCAGTCGGAGACAACACTTGCCCCTCTTGTCGCTTGCTCGCCCAACGCCGACTGTCTCTGAACCGATGCAGAAGGAGACGGCGATGAGATTTCTGATGGCTTTAATGATGGCTATTGCCAATATCGGCAAAGGCTTTCTGAACGGCATAGAATGGTGTTGGAGAACAGGCTGGGGGTTGCTGGGCTTTGGTGGTTCGCCGACTGTTATGCCGCCGCAAAAGATCGAGATTCCCAACACTGATGAAGTCGAGATCGTTCGTGACATGGCCCGGGGTCAGCAACGCGCCGTGGACGCGATGCTGTCGACACCGGCAAGATGTGTTCAGGCCTGGGCTGCCGCACTGCCGGAGCAACGCGATACTATTCCACTTCGAGGCCTCACCGAGGATCAGATAGATTGGCTGGAAGTGCGCCTGACAGACAATGAGTTGAAGCTTCTCGCGGACGAAAAATCGGAGCACAAGATCAACGCTGCTCTAGCTGGAATCGAAGATGCTATTCACGGAGTCCGGTCAGTACCGTCACCTGGGGTGAAGAAGAAATCCGGCCCGAAGATCGATATCTCGAACCGGATTCATAAGTTCCGCTTTGCAGAAGGGCACCAGCCGCATCAGTTGCACTGACGACGACGGCCAAAATGTTTGGAGGCGGCGACGCGTTGAGCTTGCTGCCTCTTTTTGATGAGGGGGATCAGCCGGTTGATCTCGTCGTCATATTCCGCCGGATAGAGGTGCTCCCTCATATAATCGCCGAACGTTTCCCACACCTCACGCACGTCGTCTTCACGCTCCATATCGGCAGCAGTCATAGCCATGTCCCTTTGGATTGACCTCCAGTTCTCCTGGTCTTCCATGTAAGCCTCGTACAAGGCGTAGATCGAGCGAAACCCGGTGAAGGGCAAAACATCGTCTTGATCCAGGCCTTGGACGAGCCAGCGCTGGATAGCCTGCTGAGGTGTCAACAGAAACTCACTCATGCTGCGGTCCTCATTCTTGCGATGACACCCCGACGCTGCTCGGCGACTTCGCGCAGTCTTGCGTTTTCCGCGATCAGGTTCTCGTTTTCGACGGCGAGCTGCTTTGCGTGTTCGGCCCACTCATTGCATGCAGCGACTGCATCTTCGAGCTGCTGAGCAAGAACCCGAGAAGCATATTCTTCCCGAGCTGCGCGAGCGGCTGCTACACCCTGCATGTGAGCCGATACAGCACCTGCAGCTAGAACCGAAATGATCGCTCCAGTCTGGACTGCGACCGCTGTTGCCGGGCACCCTACGCTTCTGTGGCTCATCTGTTTCTCCTGGTCCGTTTCTGCTGAAATGATCCGGTACCAGGGAGGTAAGGTCCGTTAATGTCAACATTAAAACTTTAAGGGCATGTCGATTTTTCGGTACCTTTTCAATGACTTGTGACAGATCGGGGGCAGATGACGCCGGGTTGCCCCTGGTTTGTAACACCACGTCGAGCGCATCAGCTTTCGGAAAGTTTCGACCTCGACTTCGATCTGTTCTTCCGACGGCATAGGCATCGGAAGATTAGCTTCGCCGAGAGCTACTAGCAGCGTCGCATAGTCTCGGAATCTCATACGTTCCATGGCGACGTGGCGGCCGATCTGATCGCGCGAATACAGCACGAGAGGATGCGTGTCCGGAAGTTCAGGCATTTCTAAATCTCTCGAACATGCGTCAGCGTCATCGCATTAGCTTCATCGACCGACAGGATGCCTTCGCGCAGGAGGTCCGCGATCAGCCTAAGAGTGTCGTCACCTTCGATCCCTTCGATGCGATTTAAGGCATCTGCCAGCCGCTCCGCATGTTCGTCAGACGGCGTTACATTGTAGTAGCGCGCGATGTTTTTGACTTTCTGTTCCGTCGTCTCTCCGCCGATTGACATTATCACTAGTCGGCGCACGCGCTCCTCCTGCGGCACCTCCTCGTCGATCCATCGCTCCAGCATCTCGATGTCTTCGCGTGACATATCTCGGCCTGAAATGACGGTGTTCGCCGCCATCTGATGGAGACGATATTTCTGTGCTGCTTTTGATTTGTCGGAAGAGCGGTACATCATGGCTGCCATCCATATCGATCCGGGTATCGGGCCACCCGCTCTTCTGTGATCGATCCGGTGCCTTTGTCCTGGCGCTCTTCGTAGATCGCTCTAGCCGTAAGAACGGATATCCAAAGCTCGGCTTTATCCGAGCTGCATGTATCGAGCACCTGCTGCTGCTCTTCGTCGGACAGCAAAAGGAAGGCCTCAACTTTCTCGATCATTTCCGGCGTCGACTGAAACGGCACATACTGCAGCCTCAATCGCTGCTTCGCCTCGGCCGACCGCTGCTTCCAATCATCGATCAGGACGGTGATCATCGCAGGCCTAGTGTCCGTCATGTCAACACTCCTTCAGGCTTCAGCACACATCGACTGGTCAACTGAATTGAGAGTCTACGGCAATGTGGAATGATTTAAAATAGGGTGCGAATACATTGACTTAGGTTGTGTTGATTTATGTCTTTAAGAACATATTTGTTTCTGAATATGTCTCGTGTGTCATATTCCTGTCGGCGGTTTGACACGGGCGTGGCCAAGGCGAATGATCATTTTAGTCCTTGCCTGGATGCGTCTACATCCAGGACATCGGAGCTGCCAGGTTAGACGACCTGATTAGAACTGATGGTGTTCCTTGAGTAGTGTATGGATAGCACGCGCCCGCAAAGCGAAGTCCGGTTCAATTCCGGATCAAGGAAGACTGGGAATTCAAAACGGCTCTCCGTCAATCTCTCGGCAGCTTCCCCACGAGCCACTCCCCTTTTCCCCGGACACCGCACTTGGTGCACGTGAGCCTCGATCCAAGGCTTCCGATATAGACACCTTTGCCGTATCTCCTGGCGATCTCCCAGCGATCCACCATCGACTGGTGACCGCACTCGCGACACCGACATCCCAGAACATAAAACTCCGGCAGCATCCCAAGAGTCGTGTAGATCAGCTGCCCCGCATCTGAGACTTCTGGAACTAGATCGATCCCCCGGCGATGTTTCATCTCAGCCTCCAGAGCAATAGGAATTTGTTCCTTTTTTGTTCTGAAGCGGGTGGGGAGTCAAGGCGATTCGGATATCGCCTCCTGATTGCAGAGTTCGGAAAAATAGCGAGCAGACTAAACCCACCAGAGAAGCAGGCAATCCACCCAATCGCCCGGTGATTACCCCGGTGGGATTTTTTGGAGAATATTAGAGAAAAGAAAAAGCCCCGGTTTCCCGGGGCTTTCAGCTGGTCGGAGTGGAGTGATTCGAACACTCGACCCCCACGTCCCGAACGTGGTGCGCTACCAGACTGCGCTACACTCCGTGACCAGCGGCGCCTCTATAGACCAGCGGTTTTCGTTGCACAAGCATGGAAACGCAAAAAGGCGGAAGAAAGTTGAAGTTTTCGTGACATGAAGCTGCATCGCATTGATTTCATTCGTAGATGCGCGAGCGCCGCAAGGCGATGCCAGCGGTCCGGAAATCGGGGTCGACGCGCGAAAAGCGCCCGTTGCGTGGAAGTCACCCGACGAAAAATTGCGGCGCATCGGTGGCCCATGCCGTTTCGTCCGCGACGCTTTCGCAGTAAAGCAGACAGTGGCCGGACGCGCATGGCGTAGCGCCGACGACGGCCTTCATGGGGTTCAAGGGACAGTGACAATGAATTTGCTGAAAAGCACCACAAAGGGACTGATCGCAGCGCTCTGCCTGGCGGTGGCTGGCTGCACGACGGTGGGTGGAGTGCCGACCAACGAAATCGAGGCACGCTGGAATGGCCAGCAGGCCGGCGCCTTCTTCGCCAAGTTCGGTCCGCCCGTCGCGGACGTGGCCTCTGGTTCTTCGACGCTCTACACCTGGCGTGGCGGCTACAACACCCGGGTCGTGCCGGCAACCTTCGAGGATCTCGGCGACGGCAAGAAGGGCCGCATGCTCACCCGCGCCCGCACGGAATATCTGCGCTGCGAAGTGCAGCTGACGGTCTCTTCCGACTATATCATCCGCGGAGTTCGCACCATCGTTGACCGGCCGGGCACGCAGGGCGGAAAGAGCTACTGCGCGGAATTCTTGACGGCAGCCTGATCCAGGCCTGAAGCCCAGGAAGAGCCTCCCGCCGACAGGGCGCGGAGGCTTTTATTTTTTGATCTTCGGCAATCGGGGAAGGTGCTTTGGGGAGAAGGCCACGGCCTTTTTTCACCACCAGGGCTTCATGCCCTCTGGACGCGCGGTTGATGGCGTACACGGGAGGACGCCGTGGATGACGTCCTCCCCGATACGCAATACAGAAACCGAGCGCTTCTCGACGCATTACCTTGGTGGAAGCGCCTTCTATATAGAGAGATCAAGGTTAACAGTTGGCTTACAGCGCCAAGGATTTATAGTTAATTTTCAGTGACCTAGCAGACAGCATGCGGCAGGCGCCGAAAGGGCCGAAAAGCCTTGAAAACAGGCGCATCCAGCGCTTTTCAATCCTTTCAGCACTTGACGATGTTCTTGTTTTGTTCAAAATCGTCGGATGACCCAGACGATCGATACCCTCGGAAAAGCACTTCGCCACAACTTCCTCGTGGTTGCCACCTGCCGGGAATGTCAGAACCAGGGTCGCTTTCTGGCGAAAGACCTTGCCACCTTCTATGGCCACGGCCGGGACCCCTTCTCGCTCAAGTTCCGCTGCAGTCGCTGCAACACGCGCAATTGCAAGGTGACGCTGATGGACAACCCTTATGACCGCACGCCGGAGACGATCGTCTGGCGGCCGGTGAAGGTGAAGCTTTGACGGCAAAAGCGTGCGCCTATTCCAGCGGCGCCCAGCACGTTTTAGCGCAGTTCCGGATACCCAGCCTTAATCGCTGATCGTTCGAGATCGAGCAGGATATCGTAGGCCGTCTCCTCCAGAATGACCACGTCCTTCAGGCCGAGGATCGTGCGGGCTTCCTTCAGTTCGGGAGCCGTGATTGCCGCCTGCAGCGCGCTGCGGAGAAGCGCCAGTTCGTCATCGGAGGTGGCAAGGCGGGTGATGAAGGGCAGATTGGGGCCGGAGGGGGTTTCGGCGAGGATGTGCAAGCCTTCGATGCGCTCGGGCGCATGACGGCGCAGGAGATCAAAGGTGATGCAGTCGATGGCGGCGAGATCGGCTTTGCCCTGGCGGACGGCCTCCATGCTCGCCAGATGCCCGCCGGTTTCCAGCACGCTTCGAAAGAAGGGATGCCCGCCGGCAAGGGGCGCGATGCTGGCGCGCAGCAGATTATAGCCCGAATTGCTGCCGGGTTCGTTGATGGCGACACGCAGGCCACGGCAGGCGGCGAGGCTATCGGGCGCATCCCCTGCCCTGACGACGATAACGCTGACCATGGTATGCCCGTCGCAGCCCGGGGCCTCGTAGACCGGCGTTGCGACCAGGCGCACCCTGCCCCTCAGATGCTTGACGAAGGGAAAGCCGCAGGTCTGGGCCAAGAGGAGACGCGGATCGAGCCAGGCCTCGTGATGGGCCAGCGTTTCATCGAGAGTATCGGGGACGCCGGCCAACCCAGCTGCAAGCAGCCGCTCGCGCAGAAACGCCCAGAGGTCACGCTGCGCCTCAACGACCACCGGCGGCGCGACATACATCGGAAGGCTGGCGAGCCTTGTTTCGGCGGAGCTGTTCAGGAATACCTCGGATGGGTCGGGTCGTCGTGTTTCCTGAAGAGGAAACGGCGGGCGACATCGCGATAGCCGCGATAGACGAGGCCGCCGTTCAGGCGCACGAGGAAATCGCGATGCCGCTCATAGATGCCGGGCAGCATGTACCAGGGCAGCGCCGGCACGCGATGATGCAGGACATGCAGGTTGTTGTAGAGGAAGAGCAGGCCGAAGAGCGGGCTTCTCTCGACGATCGCCGTGCGCTCCTCGTGGTTTTCAGCAAAGCGGTGCTCGGCATAGGAGCGCAGGCGCGACAGCGCCGTGCCGCAATAGACGAAAGCGAAGAAGAAGAGCAGGAAGGGCATGTCGCAGACGGCGAGCACCCACCAGAGCACGACGGCGACACCGAGCATGTGCCAGGCCCAGAGGCGACGGCTATCGCCCTCCCCGCTGATTACCTTGATCGCCTCGTGCCACAGGAAGGAAGCGAGGATGATCGCAGGGCCGACAGTCAGGCGACCGATCAGCGTCAGATTGAACTCCCACAGCGTGCGACCGGCCCAGCCGAAGCGGTCCCAGTCTGCCCTGGTGAAGTAGTAGGATTCCGGATCCTCGATGGGATCGGTCAGATGCTCGTCGCGGTGATGGGCGAGATGGCTTTCCTTGTAGACCCGATAGGGCAGCCAGAGCGAAATCGGCGGAAAGCCGATGGCATCGTTGATCCATTGATGACGCGTCGGATGATGGTGGATCACCTCATGCTGCAGCGATCCATGCCAGGCAATCAGCCAGGCTCCGAGCGGCACGAGGATCAGAAGTGGTATGTCGCGCCAGAACCAGGTGAGGCTAAGAAAACCTCCGTAAATCAAAATGGCCAGTGCAACGGTCGGCCATTCGATGCGCGCGATGCGCGGTATTTCGATCTCACCCTCGGCAATATGTGCCATGCAGTCCCCATAGACGAATCCCCTATGGCCGCTCAGACTATCTGCATGCGTGACGGCCTGATGGAACAAAAGCGGCAGCCGACGGCGCGAAAAGAGCAGAAAGAGGCGGAAATCGACAATAATTCCCCGTTGAGGCCCGGAAAAGCGCGCCCGGCGGGGCTCGAAGAGACGTTATCAGCTCCATCGCATCTGTGCGATTGAAAGCCTCATGTTAATCGGATAAGCGAAAGCTTCATTCTATAATCAAATTTTAATCCGGTGACATCGAACGCCCCATGGTTGCAGACACCAAGAGCCATCTCGAGGTTTTCCTCGAGAACCGATCGGCCCTGGTGAGCTATGCTGCCCGGCTGTTGGGCTCGCGCGATCAGGCGGAAGACATCGTGCAGGATGCCTTTCTCCGCCTCAAACCGCAGGACGGGGTCGACTATGCCCCACGACAGACCCTTGCCTATCTCTACAGCATCGTCCGCAATCTCGCCTTCGACCAGCTGAAGCGCCGCAATGTCGAGACGCGCGGGCGTGAGATCGATCCGCCCTTCTGGATCCTGCCGCAGGACCCCGGCACGCCCGAGGAGACGGTGCTCTTTGCCGACCAGGCGCGAGTGGCACTTGAGGCTCTGGACGGACTGCCCCCGGACACGCGCCGTGCCATCGAACTCTACCGCATCGAAGGCTGGACGCCGGAGGCGATCGCCGCAGAGCTCGGGATTTCGGTGGCGACGGCGCATCGGATGATCCGCAGCGGCATGGTCAAGATCGCCCTGTCGCTCGATCGGGCGAGCCATTGAAAAATGCTGTGGGAACCATGAAAAAACGCTTCGCGCCGATCGTATCTTCAACAGCCGCAGACAAACGCAGACAACAGGGAACAGCCGGCCGGTGAGTGTCACGGATCATCCACAGCAGCAGGAAGTGCTACTCGAGGAAGCCATGGACTGGCTGATGCGCCTCAACGAGGCGCCGACCGATGCCGGCGTGATCGCCGGATGGGAGGACTGGCTGCAGGCCTCCGATGCTCATGCCAGCGCCTGGGCCAAGATCTGTCGCACCTGGGCAGCGCTTGGCGACATGCCCTCGGCGCTGCCGGAAACCGTGTCACAGCCGATCGAGATCAGGGCTGCCTCGCCGGCCCAGGCCAGCGGATGGCGCGTTTCCCGCCGCGGCCTCGGGCTTGCGGCGGCCACGCTGATGTCAGCCGGGCTCGTCGCCATCCTGTTCGGTCCGGCCCTGCAGCTGCGGCTGGCGGCCGATTATCGCACCGGCGCCGGAGAGACCGCGATGGTGACGCTTGCCGACGGATCAAGCGTGACGCTTGCGCCGGAAACGGCTCTGGCCGAAGACGTCAGTGGCGATCGGCGACATGTCCGGCTGCTCTCGGGCGAAGCCTTCTTCGAAGTCGAGCGCGACACAAGCCGCCCCTTCGTGGTGGAGGCAGCGGATGCCTCGGTCCGCGTGCTCGGCACCGCATTCAGCGTTCGCGACTCGGGTCACGGCACCCGCGTTGAACTGGCGCATGGGGCCATCGTCCTCACCCCTGACACCGCGCAGGCGGGTGGCGAGCTGACGCTTGTGCCGGGCGATGTCGTGACCGTCGAGCGGGCAGACGGCAAGATGGAGCGCAGCCAGATCGACCCCGGCGATATCGCGCTCTGGCGACAGGGACGGCTTGCCGTCACCGACCAGCCGCTCGGCGATGTCGTGGCGCTGATCCAGCGTCAGCATCCCGGCTGGATCGTCATGCCGGAAGAGCGGCTGGCCGCCTTGCGGGTCACCGGCCTCTACGATCTCAGCGATCCCGACAAGGCACTGATGGCGCTTACGGCGCCCTTCGGGCTGACGGTCCGGCAGGTGTCGCCCTATCTGCAGATCATCTCAAGCCGCTGAAATAATCATTTCAATACAGCGAGTTAGATCGATTTTCGGCGGTGAACGCAAAAAACTTCGGGCACCGCTGAAAAACTTGTCTGAATTACTCGTATTTTCTCGTAAGCAGAGCCCAGACCGGTTTCTGCATGGGAATGCGTATGAGTTCGACGAGACTGCCCGCGAAGCAGGACGCCTTGATCAGCGCGGCGTGGCGCCGACGGCTGAGCGCGACGGCGTGCGTGCTGGTGCTGCTTGCGGGGGCCTCCAGCCCGCCTGTCGCGGCAGAGACAATGGCCGATATGGGCACCACGCGTGCCTATGACATTCCCTCGCAGCCGCTTGCGAATGCGCTGCGCGCCTTTGGCCGGCAATCCGGTCTGCAGGTCTCGCTTGCGGCAGAGGCCGCCCGCGGCATGCGCTCGACCGACGTCGTCGGCACTTTGACGATGGATGCGGCGCTGGCGCAGATGCTCGCCGGTACCGGTCTTGCCCATCGCATCGAGAATGGCGTGGTCGTGGTGGGCAGTCCCCCCCCTGCATCCGCCGGTACGCCCGCCGCCAGTGAGAATTCCACCGTGCTTGGCGAAATCAACGTGACCGGTCAGCGGCGTTCGGCACGCCTCAACGTGGTGACCATCGGCGCCGACGATCTTGCGGCGCGCAATCCCTCCGACATTGCCGGGGTGTTCCGCGACCAGGCGGATATCAGTGTCGGCAGTTCCATCCCGACCTCGCAGAAGGTGTTCGTCAACGGGCTCGAGGAAACGACGCTTGCCGTGACCATCGACGGCAGCCGGCAGAACAATCGCGTCTTCCACCACAACGCCACCAATCTCATCGACCCGTCGCTGTTGAGCCGGGTCACCGTGGACGCCGGGATTGCCCCTGCCGATGCGGGTCCGGCGGCGCTCGCAGGCTCGATTGCCTATGAGACCCGGCATGTCAGCGATCTCCTGTCGGAAGATGGATTTGGCGGCCTGGTGTCGCAAAGCTATGCGACGAACAGCCGGGCCTTCACCACAGGGCTCGGCGGCTGGGCGATGCAGGACGGCGTCGAATTCCTCGGGTTCCTGAACCTCGGCAAGGGCGACAACTATACGGCCGGCAGCGGCCAAGAGGTGCGCGGGACCGAGACCAATCTTTTGAGCGGGCTCGGCAAGTTCGCCTATGAGGCCGAGAGCGGCGAGCGGTTCGAAATCAGCCACGAACGGGTGCGGGACGATGCTGAACGACCGTTTCGGGCGAATGCCAGCGCGGTGACCACCGGGCGCAGCTGGGAGCCGCGCTATCGCAACTACACGCTTGATCGGGACAATACCGTCTTCACCTATACCGACACCATGCCCGAAGGCTGGTGGGATCCGACGATACGGCTGGCCTATAGCCACAGCGCGGTGGAAACGCCGATCTATTTCAACGACGGCAGCGGCAATCCCGCATCCTATTCGGGCCAGGGCGAGAGCGGCAGCCTGAACGGGCAGGTGCAAAACCGGTTTGCGCTCGACAGCGGCGATGTGGTGGTCGGTGTCGATTTCTACAGTGACCGGATCGCGCTCGACACCGCGCGCAATGCCGAAGATGCGGAGGAGAAGGCGCGCAATCTCGGGTTCTACACCCAGGCGCGGCTGGAGCCGACCGACAGGATGCGCCTGTCCTTCGGCGGACGTGGCGACGCGCAGTGGTTCCAGGCCACGACGGGCCAGACCTGGCGGCATGCAGGCGTCAGCGGCAATGCCTCGGTGGAATACGACCTGACGAACATGCTGACGGCCAAACTCGGCGCATCGCATGTCTGGGCCGGCATTCCGCTGGCCGAAGCCTTCATCATGAACCCCGGCTGGACCTATGGCGCTTCGGGACCTCAGACCACAAGCGCCAACAACATGCTGGCCGGCCTCCGCTTCGAGCACGAGGGCTTTTCCGCCGAGGCAAGTGTCTTCCGCAGCCGGATCCATGATGCACGCGTGGCGAAATTCGCGGTCGGCGAGGCGAACCGGAATTACGACGTGGAGACGCGCGGCTTCGAGCTTGGCGCGGGCTATGACTGGATCGATGGCTTCCTCAAGGTCGGTTACGCGCATGTCGATGTCGAGATCGATGGCAAGCCGGCCGATTCCGACACCGGAAACTATCTGGCAACGCCGGTGGGCGACATCATCATTCTGTCGGCTGGTCATCGCTTCGAGGCATGGGGCCTGACCATCGGGGGCGATGTCGAGATTGCCCCTGAGTACCGATCCGGTGCGGCGACCTATGCCTCCTATGAGGTCGTGAACCTCTATGGCGAATGGAAGCCCGAAGCGCTGCCGCACATGACGTTTCGGGCGGAGGTTCAGAACCTTCTCAACGAAACCTATGCCAGCCGCGCAACCTACGGCCAGGAATTCGGCAATGTGACACCGCTTTACGAGCCGGGGCGCAGCCTCCTGCTCTCGGTCAAGGCGACCTTCTGACAACAAGACTGCAGCGCGCCGGGCGATCGGCGTGCTGTGCACGGGCATAAAGCGACGAGGACATGGGAATGAGCGACAGGGCTGGCGAAGACAAGGGCCGTCACGGGTTTTGCAGTCCATGCCACGGGCAGGAGACCTGGTCATGATGGGGCGCGCCCAGAGGCAGACCCGGCCGGACCCGCATGCGATCGCGGCTGCCGCCACCTTTCAGAGCTTTGCCAATTGCTACATCCGCGAGATCGATGCCGGTTGCGGAGCCTGCATGACATTGGACGGCTGCGAGCGACGCTGCCTCGACTGGTATCTTTCGGCGCCGAGGCTGCATCTGCGGGCGGTGCTGGCCACCGACAGCCGGGTCGGGCCGAAGGCCTTCGGGCCGCTCTTCAGCCGGCATTCCGGCGAACAGGGCTGGCAGCCGGTCGATCCGCTCTGGGCCGTGCAATGCCTGGTGCAGGACCTTTCCGAAAAGACGAAGGCGGACAGCCGGCCCGGCGCCGGGCTCGAATTGATGCTGAGGACGCTACAGAGCTGCGCCCGGATCGCCGACCTGGCCGACCAGACGGCCGGACGGCTGGACAATCAGCCCGAGGGTTTCCTCGAAAGCGAGCAATCGCTCACCTTCGGCCACTGGATGCATCCCACGCCGAAGAGCCTGACGGGCATGAGCGACTGGCAGTCGACCGTCTATGCGCCGGAGGGTGGCGGGCGTTTTGCGCTCACCTATTTCGCCGCACCGCGCGATAGGGTGCGGGCCTGCTCGGTCGCGGGCGATCTCGATGCCATCCTCAGGGATATGGCCGGCGATCTGCTCGACACGGTGCCGCTTCGCGAGGGCGAAATGCTTCTGCCGATGCATCCGCTGCAGGCCGAGGCGCTGCTGCTGCAGCCGCAGATCCAGGCGCTGATGGCGGCGGGCGGACTGCGCCTGCTCGGCAGCGGCGGTGTGCGGTTCACCGCGACTTCTTCCGTGCGCACAATCGCCTCCGACGACTGCGACTGGATGCTGAAATTCTCGCTGCCGGTGAAGATCACCAATTCGCTGAGGCTCAACCGCGCCCATGAGCTGGAGGCCGGGGTGGTGATGGCGCGGCTGGTCGCGCTGCTCGACCTTGAGACTCGGCTGCCGAAACTCGGCTTCCTCCGGGATCCCGCTTATCTGACACTCGATCTGCCGGGATCGAGCGAAAGCGGCTTCGAGGTGATCCTGCGCGAGAACCCCTATCGCGGCGACAGGGGCGACGGCGTGATCAGCCTTGCGGCGCTGACGGCGCCCGCCCTTCCCGGTCGGTGCCAGCGGCTTGCGGCACTCATCGAGCGGCTGACCGGAGAGGCGGGACTAGCGAAAACCGAGGCCGCGCATCAGTGGTTCGACGGCTATCTCGACTGCGCGGTCACCGCGCTTGTACGGCTCTATGACGAGACCGGCATCGCGCTCGAAGCGCATCAGCAGAACATGCTGGTGGATGTCTCCCAGGGCTGGCCGTCCAAGGTCGTCTATCGCGACAGCCAGGGCTTTTATCTCTCCGAGCGGCATCGCCCGACGCTTACCTCCGCCCTACCCGCGCTCGCCGATGTCGCCGACCTCTTCTATCCCGACGCGGAGATCCGCCGCCGCTTCGGCTACTACCTTGTCGTCAATCAGGTCTTTGCCGTGATCCACCGGATGGCCGCCGAGGGCCTTGCCGATGAAGCCTGCCTGCTCGCCCGGCTGCGTGGACACCTGACGGCGCTGACCAGGACATTGCGCGGCAGCGGGCTGGATTTCATCCGACATCTTCTCGACGACAGCACGATCACCACCAAGGCCAATCTCGGTGTCCGCGTCGCCGGCATCGACGAGCTCGAAGGTGGGGCGGGAGCCTCGCTTTATCGCGAAATGCCGAACCCGCTGCATCCGACCCATATCCAGAACGGGGGGCTTACCGATGCCCTTGCCTCTTGATCTTCCCGGCCAGCCGGAGGAGCGCGTACTCCGGCAACTTGTCTCGGCCCTGCTTTTCGAAGGCGTAGCCCGGATCGACGATCCCGGTTCGAACGACGGCACGACGCGACTTGTCATCGGCAGCGGCGAGGCGCGTGCGCGGCTGCATCAGGGGCCCTTTGGTCGCCCCCGCATGGCGCCCGGCTCGCTGCAACTGCGCTGCCCACAGACGCGCGCCTGGACCGATGGCGCGCTCGATCGGCTGGTCGAACTCGTACCGGCCCCTGAGGCGGCACGGTTGACCCTGCTCAAGGAATTGCAAAGCACGATCGTCTTTCTGGCGCAGGACAGCGCCCTGCCCCAACCCACTGATCGCCGTTCGCTCTCCTTCGACCGGCTCGATTGCGCGCTTTCCGAGGCGCATCCCTATCATCCCTGCTTCAAGTCGCGCACCGGCTTCAGCATCGAGGACAATGCCCTTTTCGGCCCGGAGGCCGCACGGCCCTTCCGGCTGCACTGGCTGGCTGTGGCGCGAGAGCATGTGCGCGAGGCGTTGCCCGAAGACCCCGCTCTCTTCTGGTCGAGGGAACTGGGGGAGGCACATGCGGCCCGGCTGGTCTCGCGGATGAAGCGCAAGGGCGTCTCGCTCGACAGCCATGCGCTCGTGCCCCTGCACCCCTGGCAGTGGCGGCATCTGAAGGACGGGTTGCTGGCCGACTGGATCGCCGACGGACGGGTGGCCTCGCTTGGCGAAAACGGCGATCCCTACCGGGCGACGCAATCGATCCGCACACTCATCAACCATGCCGATCCGGCCCGCGCGCATGTGAAGCTGCCGCTCGACATCGTCAACACCTCCTCGATGCGCGTGCTGGAGCCGCATTCGATCGTCACGGCACCGCATCTCAGCCGCTGGCTTGCCGGGCTCGTTGCGGGCGACGAAGATTTCCGCAGCCGCTATCCGCTTGATATCCTGCAGGAATATGCCGGCATCCGCGTCGATGCTGATGGCGCGCTCGATGGCAAGCTCGGGCTGATGCTGCGCGAGAGCCCGAAACTCCTGCCCGGTGAGCAGGCGGTGCCGTTCAACGCGCTGATGATGCTGGAGGCGGACGGCAAGCCGTTCATCGCGCCCTTCATCGCGCGGCATGGGCTCCTGCCCTGGCTGCACCGGATGCTGGAGGTCGTGGTTCTGCCGGTCTGGCATCTGATGGTGCATCACGGCGTGGCGCTTGAGGCGCATGGGCAGAACATGATCCTCGTGCTGCGCCATGGCTGGCCGGAGCGGCTGATCCTGCGTGACTTCCACGAGAGCGTCGAATTCTGCCCGGCACTTCTGCGCCACCCGGAGGACCTGCCGGATGTTGCGGCCATCGACCCCGTTTATGACGGGGCGCCGTCGGATGCCTATTACTGGACCGACCATGCCAACGAGCTGCGCGAACTGGTGATGGACTGCCTGTTCATCTACTGCCTGACGGAGGTCTCGCTGTTGATCGAGACGGCCTATGGCCTGTCCGAGCAGGCCTTCTGGGATCTGGTGAGCGAACTGCTCGACAGTTACGGCGAGCACTATCCCGATAAGGCGCGGCTTCAGCTCTTTGCCCATGACAGCATGGAAATTTCGACGGAATCGCTGCTGTCACGCAAGCTTTTCCGCGACCGCAGCCTCTATCGCCACCGGGTGCCCAATCCGCTTGGGCTCAAAGAAAGGAGCGACCAGCCATGATCCTGATCGACGGGACCTTCCATAGCCAGACCGAGATCGATGCCAAAGGTGAGGCCTTCCTGGCCGCAACCGGGATTGCGGACCCGCGCCTCAGCGTCGCGGTCTGCCTGCCCGAGACCATCGACTGGCTGGCCGCCTTCTTTGCCGTCAAGCGGCTTGGGGCAAGCATCCTGCCGCTTCTGCCCGGCACGCCGCTGGCCACCGCTCGCAAGCTTGCCAAGGAGGCCGGATGCCACCGGCTCTATCACGGCGGCACGACCGCCGAATGGCTGGGCGAGCCCGACGACGAGAGCCCGCGCGGGCGGCTGTTGCAGATGAGCTCGGGCACCACGGGGGCTGCAAAATGCGTGGCGCGCGGATGGGACGATATCGAGCGGGAGCTGGAAGACTATGTCAGCTTCTTCCGCGAGCCCCAGGACATGACGCCCGTCGTCGCCTGCCCGACCACCCATTCCTACGGGCTGATCTGCGGGCTTCTGGTCGGCTTGAAGCGCGGACGCGTGCCGCATGTGGTGAACACCGCCAATCCCAAGCATCTGATCAAGGTTTTGCACGAAACCGAGCGGCCGATCCTCTATTCGTCTCCCGCCATGCTGCACACGCTGGCGCGGCTGATGCCATCCGGCGAAAAGGTGCATGCGATCATGACCTCGGGCACGCTATTGCCGGAGAGCTGGTTTTCCACCATCCGCGCCAAGGCCGAGCGCTTCTACCAGCAATATGGCTGCTCGGAAGCCGGCTGCGTGGCGATCAACAGCGACCTCACCCATCCCGCAGACATGGGCCGCATCCTGTCGCGTTTTACGCTTGCCGAAGCGGGCACGGCAGATGCGCCGGTCGAAATCGTGCTGGATGGGATCACCAGGATCGAGACCAGGGATCTCGGCTATGTCAGCGCCGACGGCATGCTGGTCTTCATCTCGCGGCTCGATGACACGGTGAATGTCTCGGGCCTCAACGTCTATCCCCGCGATGTCGAAGACCAGGCGATTGCCGTCGACGATGTCACCGATGCGGTGGCCTTCCGCGTGCGCGACAGTTTCGCCGGCGAGCGGGTGGCGCTGGTCTATTCGGCAAACCGGATGATGCCGTCGTCAGAACTGCGCGAACGGCTGATCACCGTCCTGCAGCCGCATCAGGTGCCGATGCATCTCGTGCAGGTGGCCGAGGTGCCGCGCCAGGCGAATGGCAAGATCAGCCGCCGCGAGATCGCGAGGCGCTTTTTGGACGGAGAATTCAACGATCAGAAGGAGCGCGCCTCGTGACCCGAAGCGACATCATCGACGCCATCGCACAGGTGCTGGCCGGCCCCATGCAGCATCGGCATATGGAGGCGTTTTCGCCGACAGCACGGCTCAACCAGGACCTCTATCTCGATTCCGTGCTGATCCTGCAGATCTTCCTCAATCTCGAGCTCGAGCACGGGTTGATGGTCGATGATGCCGTGATCAGCCGAAAGGATGTGGTGACGGTCGCCGATCTCGCCGATCTCTTCGTGCCCGAGGACGACGCGGCACAAGCCGAACCGGAACCTGTCGCAGAGCCGATGGCGGAATTCGAAGGCGGGGTGCATGGCGAGGACTATTACGACATCAAGGTCCACTGCTTCGTCAGCTGCCTCTGCGATGGCTTGAAGCGGCGTGGCATCGACCACCGGCCCTTCTATTTCGGCATCTGGGATGCGCCCTTCGGCATCAGCCACCGCCACGAGCTGCTTTATCACGACGCGACCGTCAGCCATGAGCCCTTCCGTCTCTGGTTCGAGCGGCTCTACCGCGCGCCCGTGACGCCCTGGTACGACCATTCCCGCTCCAAGGACGAGAATATCGCGACCTTCGTCGATCTGCTCGAAAAGCGGCGGGAAACCGAGGGCGTGATGGTCATGCTCGACCTCTTCCACCTGCCGGAGCGGGAGAACAAGTTCAACCAGAACCCCTTCCCGCATTACCTGATGCCCGAGATGACCGAAGACCCGGATGTCTGGTTCATCCGCGACCCCGACTATCGCTGGGAAGGGCCGATCGAACGCGCGAAGGTCTTGAACGCGATTGCCCAGCCGTCTGTCGCCGGCGGCTATCATTTCGATCGCGCCGCCTTCCAGCCGGCCGCCGATGCCGATGTCGTGGCCTACCTGAATACCTGCCTGATCCGCGACCGCAATCCGCTGATCGACGCGCTGCGATCGATCCTCGCCGCCCATGTCGAAGGGCGCGACGGGCTGACGCTCTCCGATCTATCCTCCGGGCTTCGCGAACTGCCGGTGCTCGCCATCCGCAAATATGCCTATGAGCACGGCTTTGCCTTCATCTGGCGGGCGGCACGGCTGCCGAACAGCGAGTTCGAGCACTGGTGCACCGAGATCGAGGCGCTGCATCAGGAACTGAAGAACATCCACTTCGCCGCCATGAAGCTCGCCCAGACCGGCGACCGGCGGCTGATCGAGGACGTGACGCGCCGGCTCGACCGCGCCGACCGCTTCGAAACCTCCATCAAGACCCGGCTGGGCAGCGCCTTCGACGCCTGGAGTGCCGGCTTTCAAGACACAGCGGCTCCGCGCCTGAAGGCGCTGGGCTGATCCATGACCATCTGACATCTGGGAGAAACGACCATGACCATCCGCCCCTTTACCCGACCCCTCATCCGATGGGCGCTGCTTGCCGCCGGCCTCACCCTTGCCGCCCTGCCGGCGCTGGCACTCGATGTCGAGACCTATGCCGGCAAAGTGACCGTCGAGGGCACGCCGTCCAAGGTTGCCGTCTTCGACATCGCGGCGCTTGATACGCTGCTCGCCATCGGCGTGATGCCGGCGGGCATTCCGGAGAACCTCTATCTCTCCGAACTCTCTGATATGAAGGGCAAAGCCGAGGTTGTCGGCGACATCTTCGAGCCGGATCTCGAAGCCTTGAGCGCGCTTGAGCCCGACCTGATCATCCTCGGCGGTCGCTCCTCCGGCAAGGAGAAGGAAACCGTGAAGGTCGCGCCCTCGCTCGACATGACCATGGACGGTGTCGACGTGGTCGACCAGGCACGGGAGCGGGCCTTCACCTATGGCGCGATCTTCGGCAAGCAGGCGGAGGCCGAGAAGGCCGTCGCCGAGTTCGACGCGGCGCTTGCCCGCGCCAAGGCCGCCATTCAGGGCAAGGGCAAGGGCCTGATCCTGATGACCAACGGGCCGAAGATCACCGCTTACGGGATCGATTCCCGCTTCGGCTGGGTGCACAAGGCGCTCGATCTGCCGCCGGCAGTCGAAGATGTCGAAGCCGCCACCCATGGCGAGCCGGTCTCCTTCGAATTCATCGCCAAGGCCAATCCCGACTGGCTGCTGGTGCTCGACCGGGCCGCCGCCATCGGCGCCAATGACCAGAATGCCAAGGCAACGCTCGACAATGCGCTGGTCGCCGAGACCACGGCCTGGAAGAGCGGCCAGGTGATCTATCTGCCGTCGGCGGACTTCTACATTGCCGCAGGCGGCCTCAAGGCCACCGAACGGGTGCTGGCGACGATCGAGGCCGCATTCTCCGCCAGCCAGTGATGTCTGCCATCGCTGATACACCACATCGCCGCGTGATGATTGGCGCCGGGCTCTGCCTGGCGCTTCTCGTCATGGTGAGCCTAGCCATCGGCGTGCAGGAGTTGTCGCTCTCCGGCACTGACGGGGCGATGCCGCTCGCGGACCTTCTCTCGATTAGCCGGCTGCCGCGCACGCTTGCCGCCGTGCTCTGCGGTGCGGGGCTGGCGGTTGCCGGCCAGATCATGCAGACGCTGACGCGCAACCGTTTCGTCGAGCCTTCGACCGCGGGCACCGCCCAGAGTGCAGCACTCGGCATCCTGATCGTGACGCTGTTCCTGCCAGCCGCAGGTTTGGGCCTGAAGGCACTGGTCGCCAGCGGCTGTGCGCTCATGGGCACCGCGCTGTTCCTCGCCACCGCCCATCGCCTGCCGCCGGAACAGCCGCATCTCGTGCCGCTCTTCGGCCTTGTCTATGGCGGCGTGGTGGGGGCGGCCGTCACCTATGTCGCCTGGCAGACCGATCTCCTGCAATATTTGGACATCTGGACCAATGGCGAATTCTCCGGCGTGCTGAAGGGTCGCTACGAGCTGCTCTTCGTCGCCGTCGTCATCGTCGGCGCTGCCATCGTGATCGCCGACCGGCTGACGATCATGGCGCTTGGCGAGGACCAGGCAACAAGCCTTGGCATCGATTATCGCCGCATGACCCAGATCGGGCTGGTGCTGGTCTCGGTCATGTCGGCGCTGTCGGTCGTTGTCGTCGGGCTGATCCCCTTTGTCGGCCTCGTCGTGCCCAATCTCGTCTCGCGCATCTCAGGCGACAATCTGCGCGGCACGCTGCCGCTCGTGGCGCTCGGCGGGGCAATCCTCGTTCTCGCCTCCGATATCGCCGGGCGCGTCATGCGCTTCCCTTACGAGATCCCCGTCGGCACCGTGATGGGCGTGATCGGACCGGCCGTCTTCCTCTGGTTCATCCTTCGGGAGCGCCGCGATGCGTGACCGGATCGTCATCGGCCTTCTCCTCTGTCTTGCGCTATCAGCCATCATCGCCTTCATGACGGTCAACCTGCGCGGCAATATCGCTCTTGCGCTCGAGCTGCGCGGCGTCAGGCTTGCCGCGCTTGTGACCGTCGCGGTTGCCATCGCGCTCTCGACCGTCACCTTCCAGACGATCACCGGCAACCGCATCCTCACACCCTCGATCATGGGGCTGGACGCGCTCTACCAGTTCGGTCAGGCAGCGCTCGTCTTTGCGCTGGGCGGGCTGGGTTATGTCTCGCTCTCGCCGCATCTGAAATTCGGCATGGAGGCATCCGCCCTGATGCTGCTGGCCATCGTCATTCTCTGGCCGGCGCTGAAAAGCCGGATGGACCTGACGCTGATGCTGCTCGCCGGTGTCGTCATCGGCGGGCTGTTCCGCAGCCTGACCAGTCTCCTGGCACGGCTGATCGATCCGCAGGAATTCGCCGTGGCGCAGCGGGCGATGTATGCCAATTTCTCCGCGCCGAATACCGACCTGCTCGCCATCGCGGCCCTCGTCACGGTCCTGGCCGGCGGCTTCCTCTTTTCCCGCCGCCACCTGCTCGACATCGCGGCGCTGGGACGCGACACGGCGATCGGCCTTGGCGTCGACTGGAACCGGGTGGTGCTGGTGCAGCTCATCACCGTGTCACTGCTGGTCGCCGTTTCCACCGCGCTCGTCGGCCCCGTCACCTTTTTCGGCCTGCTGATCGCAGCACTTGCCGAACGGCTCACGACTTCGCGTAGGCATGCCTCCGTCTTCGTGGTTGCCATGTTGCTCGGCGTGATCGTGCTGGTCGGCGGGCAGACGCTGTTGCAGCACGGGCTTGGCCAGGCCGGCACGCTCTCTGTCGTCGTCGATTTCCTCGGCGGCCTTGTCTTCATCCTGCTTCTGTTTGCGAGGCGCACCCGATGATCGAAATCACTTCCGTCAGCCTCACTCGCGAGGGCCAGCGCGTGCTTGAGGGCATCGACCTCACCCTCCCCCGAGGTGGCCTCACCGCCCTGGTCGGCCCGAACGGGGCGGGCAAATCCACCCTGCTCTCGCTTGCCGCCCGGCTGTTGCCGCTGCAGCAGGGGGCCATCACCATCGACGGCCTGCCTGTCGGCTCAACACCCGGCAAGGTGCTCGCCAAGAAGCTTGCGATTCTCCGGCAAGACTCCGGCCCGCCGCCGCGTGTCACCGTGCGCGAAATGGTCGGCTTCGGCCGCTTTCCGCATAGCAGCGGGCGGATGACGGCGGAGGACAAGGCGATGGTCGAGGAGGCGCTTGCCCGCTTCGAGCTCGAAGGCCTTGCCAACCGCTCGCTCGACCGGCTGTCGGGCGGCCAGCGGCAGCGGGTGATGGTGGCGATGACCTATGCGCAGGGGACTGACTATATCCTGCTCGACGAGCCCTTGAACAATCTCGACATGTATCACGCCCGCCAGCTGATGCTGGAACTGCGCCGGCTCACCGACGAGACCGGCCGCACCATCGTCATCGTGCTGCACGACATCAACCACGCCTCAGCCAGCGCCGACCGGATCATCGCGATGAAACAAGGCCGGATCGCAGCCGATGGCGCGCCTGACGCGATCATGCGCACGCATGTGCTGGAGGCAATCTACGGGTTTACGGTGCCGGTGGTCGAGGCCGGCGGCATGCGGCTGGCGCTGCAATATGCGCAGGTGGTGTGAGCGGTGGGGGGAGCAGATTTGACGGTGGCTGGGGCGCCAGGACCCCCAGAAAGCCTTTGACAACCCCATGATATCATTGATATTGCACCACTATTCACCCTCAGAGGTGGGGGCAGAAAGGTGGGGGCAGAGGTATGGGCGGCGTGATTTTGGGCGGTTGGCCGGGCGATAAGCGTTACCTGACGCAGAAGGTTCAGCACGGCGTCTGGTACGTGACGGTGGACGTTCCCCGGCCCTATCAGGCAGCGCTAGGCCGCAAGCGAGTGCTCCGCTCACTCAAGACCCGCGACCTGAAGACCGCGCAAAGTCTCCGCTGGAGTGCGGTTGCCGAAATCAAGGCAGAGGTTCAGCGAAGCGTCGAGGCCGCTACGGGGCATCCTGACGCCAACTTGACGGCATGGGCGCTGGAGGTGCGGGAAGAGTTGCGGTCGGTTCCGGCCAAGGCGCACGACACGCGGGAAATGGTGGAAGAGGCGCTAAGCGCAAGAGTCGATGAGATTGCGTCACGCCTTGGCCCTGAGACGGCAATGCAGGTGCATCAGATCGCGACCGGAAAGGCCGACCCGATCACACTGCAACTCGACCGATATCTAGACAACTCCGGCCTCACGGCCCGCACCAAGGCAGACGTTCGCACCGCTGTTGCTGAGTTCGAAGACTGGTGTCAACGGCGGAGTAAAAACCGGCCAGGCGGCGGCGCAAAAGTCGGCCACCTTGGCCCGCGCATGAGACCCGCGGGAGGGCGTAGCCCGAGCGGGGGTCTCATGCGCGGGCGGCGATTTTCTGAGAGAGTTTCAGCCT
>JAPZUE010000061.1 GCA_027533385.1 Rhizobium sp.
ACGCCGCACCATGGACCCGTCGAAATCCGACCGCAAAGAAAGGGCTGAACCCATCGCAAACCTCCCGTTTGCGCCAGAGATTCAGATTCGTCCGCTTTTAGGAATCCCAAAGAGAGTCAAACTTACCGACGACTGGTATTACGTCTCGTTTTGGGACACAATGATAGTTGAGGGAAGTATAGGGAAATATTAGAAAAATTTAAAATACGAAATGTGCCTGACGGGCGGAAGCACCGATGCCGCGAACTTCTTGCGATTGGCGTCTTCACACTCTGGAAGAGGCTGAGTTTCGTGCCAATCGGCGGCCATCCCCGTGCAGGCCGCTTATGCGCCCAGCAAAAAGGGCGACCCGGAGGCCGCCCTTTCCGAAATGAACCAGATGGCTCGGATGTCGGACCTGACAGGTCTTACATCATGTCCATGCCGCCCGTTCAGCGCGCTTGACGCGCTGAACCACTTCAGGTGATGGGCGGCTCCAATGGACCTGATGGTAAGACCCGAAGGTCTTACATCATGTCCATGCCGCCAGTTCAGCGCGCTTGACGCGCTGAACCACTTTAGGTGATGGGCGGCTCCAATGGACCTGATGGTAAGACCCGAAGGTCTTACATCATGTCCATGCCGCCCATGCCACCCATGCCGCCCGGCATGCCGCCAGCAGAGTCCTTCTTCGGGAGCTCGGCGATCATGGCTTCGGTGGTGATCAGCAGCGAGGCAACCGAAGCTGCGTTCTGCAGGGCGGTGCGAACGACCTTGACCGGGTCGACGATACCCATGGCGATCATGTCGCCGAATTCGCCGGTCTGGGCGTTGTAGCCGTAGTTTTCTTCGTTCTTGTCGAGGATCTTGCCGACGATGATCGAAGCTTCGTCACCAGCATTGGTGGCGATCTGGCGAACCAGCGACTGCAGGGCGCGGCGAACGATGTTGATGCCGGCTTCCTGGTCGTCGTTGACGCCCTTGACGGTGATCTTCGTGGAAGAACGCAGGAGAGCGGTACCACCGCCCGGAACGATGCCTTCCTGAACGGCCGCGCGGGTCGCGTTCAGAGCGTCGTCGATGCGGTCCTTGCGCTCCTTGACTTCGATTTCGGTCGAGCCACCGACGCGGATGACGGCAACGCCACCGGCGAGCTTGGCCAGACGCTCCTGGAGCTTCTCGCGGTCGTAGTCGGAGGTGGTTTCTTCGATCTGCGCCTTGATCTGGGCAACGCGGCCTTCGATGTCGGACTTTGCACCGGCGCCATCAACGATGGTGGTGTTTTCCTTGGTGATCGAGACCTTCTTGGCGCGGCCGAGCATGTCGAGGGTTACCGACTCGAGCTTGATGCCGAGGTCTTCCGAGATGACAGTGCCGCCCGAGAGGATGGCGATGTCTTCCAGCATGGCCTTGCGGCGATCGCCGAAGCCCGGAGCCTTGACGGCAGCGATCTTCAGGCCGCCACGCAGCTTGTTGACGACGAGGGTCGCAAGGGCTTCGCCTTCGACGTCTTCAGCGATGATGACGAGCGGCTTGCCGGTCTGAACGACGGCTTCGAGAACCGGCAGCATGGCCTGGAGGTTCGAGAGCTTCTTCTCGTGCAGGAGGATGAACGCGTCTTCGAGGTCGGCGACCATCTTTTCCGGGTTCGTCACGAAGTAGGGGCTGAGGTAGCCGCGGTCGAACTGCATGCCTTCGACGACTTCGAGTTCGGTTTCGGCGGTCTTGGCTTCTTCGACGGTGATGACGCCTTCGTTGCCGACCTTCTGCATGGCTTCAGCGATGTCGTTACCGACCTGCGTGTCGCCGTTTGCCGAGATCGTGCCGACCTGGGCAACTTCAGCCGAGGTGGAGATCTTCTTCGCCTTGGCCTGGAGATCCTTGACGACTTCCGAAACGGCGAGGTCGATACCGCGCTTCAGGTCCATCGGGTTCATGCCGGCAGCAACAGCCTTGGCGCCTTCGCGAACGATGGCCTGGGCAAGAACGGTTGCGGTGGTGGTGCCGTCGCCGGCGATGTCGTTGGTCTTCGAAGCAACTTCGCGGACCATCTGGGCGCCCATGTTCTCGAACTTGTCTTCCAGTTCGATTTCCTTGGCAACCGATACACCGTCCTTGGTGATGCGCGGAGCGCCGAAGGACTTGTCGATGATGACGTTACGACCCTTCGGGCCGAGCGTTACCTTCACGGCGTCAGCGAGGATGTCGACGCCATGCAGCATCTTTTCGCGCGCGGTGCGGCCAAACTTGATTTCTTTAGCAGCCATGTTCAAAACTCCCGGGCATCTCGCCCATTGGTGAATTGGTTAAAGAGGAAGTCGGGTATCCGGCTGAAATCAGCCGATAACGCCCATGATGTCGGCTTCCTTCATGATCAGCAGGTCAACGCCGTTGAGCTTGACCTCGGTGCCGGACCACTTGCCGAACAGAACGCGGTCGCCGACCTTCACGTCGAGGGCAACCTGCTTGCCGCTTTCGTCGCGGGCGCCCGGGCCGACAGCGATGACTTCGCCTTCAGCCGGCTTTTCCTTGGCGGTGTCGGGAATGATGATGCCGCCCTTGGTCTTTTCTTCGGACTCGACGCGCTTGACGACAACGCGATCGTGCAGAGGACGGAAATTGGTGCTTGCCATTGTCTAATCCCTCGATCAAATGACATTCGCGATCCCGGACGGGACCACATCGGATTTTGTTAGCACTCTCCCTCAGGGAGTGCCAGCGAGGCTGAGATAAGAACAGCCTCGTGACGAGTCAAGCGCGCGATTGAAAAAAGGAAGGGTGCATGCCGGCGAAGCCCACCGACATTCACGACGCCCAGGTTCCGATCGATCGCCCTGCTTCTCCGACATTTTCAGAACTCGTATCCGCCTTTGCCCGCATCGGCTGCCTCTCTTTCGGCGGGCCGGCCGCGCAGATCGCGCTGATGCACAAGATCTGCGTCGAGGAAAAGCGCTGGATCGACGAAGACCGTTATCTCCATGCCCTGAACTACTGCATGCTGCTGCCCGGTCCCGAGGCCCAGCAGCTTGCCACCTATATCGGCTGGCTCCTGCATGGCGTGCGCGGCGGCATTGTCGCAGGCCTTCTCTTCGTTCTGCCCGGCCTTGCCGTCATCCTCGGCCTTTCCACGCTCTATGCGCTCTACCAGGACACGAGCCTTGTCGCCGGGCTGTTCTTCGGCCTGAAGGCTGCGGTGCTGGCGATTGTCGTCGAAGCCGTCATCCGCATCGGCAAGCGGGCCTTGAAGAGCGCCTTTCATCGCTGGCTGGCCGCTGCCGCCTTCTTCGCGCTGTTCCTCTTCTCGATCCCATTTCCCCTGGTCGTTCTGACCGCCGCGCTGATTGGTCTTCTTCACGCAAAGGCGTCGCCGTCCAACGCCGCCATGCCGGTCGTGCCAGAGGCATCGGCCCGTCCCCCATTCCTGCGCCAGCTTGCGGCACTCCTCTTCTGGGTCGCGGTCTGGCTCGCGCCTCTTCCACTCCTCTGGCTTCTGCTGCCGGAGACGGCTCTGCCCGAAATCCAGACCTTCTTCTCCAAGATGGCGCTGGTCACCTTCGGCGGCGCCTATGCCGTGCTCGCCTATGTCGCCCAGGTCGCCGTCGATCACTATGCCTGGCTCAAACCCGGCGAAATGCTCGATGGCCTGGCACTCGCTGAAACGACGCCCGGACCGCTGGTCCTTGTTCTCTCCTATGTCGGCTTCCTCGCCGGTTTTCGGGAGAGCGGGGCGCTCGATCCGCTGCTCGGTGGTCTCCTCGGCGGTCTGATTGCCGCCTGGGCAACCTTCATCCCGAGCTTCATCTGGATCTTCGCCGGCGCGCCCTATGTCGAGCGTCTGCGCGGCAACACGCTGTTGAGCGCCGCTCTTTCGGCGATCACCGCCGCCGTCGTCGGTGTGATCCTAAATCTGGCCGTCTGGTTTGCGCTGCATGTGATCTTCACGCAGGTGGAGCCGGCCACGATTGCCGGTTTCGGGCCGCTCACGCTGTCTGTGCCACAGCCCGTCTGGTCCACCCTAGACTGGCGGGCACTCGTCATCGCCGTCCTGGCCGCCGTGATGATCTTCCGCTTCCACCTTGGCATCGGCAAGACGCTTCTGGTTGCCGGAGCGCTTGGCCTGGCCGCGCATTTCCTGCTCTGACGCGCAAGGAGAGATCGCGGCAATTTCGGCCTCCGATACGCTTGCCCCTTGCCTTGCCGCCCGTCCTTTGCCATGTCACCCGTCTTACCTTGAGAGTCAGGACAGACGATGACCCGCAGCATTTCCACCCTTGGCGACGTGACCGACGCTTACGACGTCATTCTCTGCGATGTCTGGGGTGTGCTGCACAACGGTATCGATGCCTTCCCGCTCGCCGGCGAAGCGCTGACGGCAGCCCGCGCAAAGGGCCTGACGGTGGTGCTCATCACCAATTCCCCGCGGCCCGCGATCGGCGTTATCCCGCAGCTTCGCGCCATCGGCGTGGTCGATACAGCCTATGACCGGATCGTTACCTCGGGCGATGTGACGCGCACTTTGATTGCCGCCGGCCCGAAGAAGGTCTTCCTGCTCGGTCCCGAACGTGACCTGCCGCTCTTCGATGGTCTCGATGTCGAGGTCGTCTCGAAGGAAGAGGCTGACTGCGTCGTTTGCACCGGCTTCTTCGACGACGAGGTGGAGCAGCCGGAAGACTATCGCGACATGCTGACCGACTTCGTCGCCCGCAAGGTGCCGCTGATCTGCGCCAATCCGGATCTGGTGGTCGAGCGCGGCCACCGTATCATCCCCTGCGCCGGTGCTGTCGCCGCCTTTTACACCGCACTCGGTGGCGAAACCCGCATTGCCGGAAAGCCGCACTCGCCAATCTACGAGGCGACGCTGGCTGCCGCCCGCGAGGCCCGCGGCGATTTCGACACGTCCCGTGTACTCGCCATCGGCGACGGCATGCCGACCGACGTCAAGGGCGCCGTCGATGCCGGCCTCGACCTCCTCTACATCTCCGGCGGTATCCACGCCGCCGACTACGCGACCAACAACGTCACGGACGAGGCAAGGTTGAAGCTCTTCCTCGATCGGGAAAAGGTCGCGCCGCAATACTGGATGCACAGGCTGGCATGAGGCGAGACCTGCGATGACCGTTTTTCACCGCAACGAAAAGAGGGAACCGCTGCCCGCAAGTTTGCGCGGCGGGGTGATCGCCATCGGTAACTTCGACGGTGTGCATCGTGGTCATCAGGCGGTGCTGAACCGGGCGCTGGAGCGGGCCGAAGCGCTTGGCGTTCCCGCACTCGTGCTGACCTTCGAACCCCATCCGCGCACCGTCTTCAATCCCGATAAGCCGGTCTTCCGCCTCACGCCGCCATCCTTGCGCGCCCGCATCCTGGAGGCTATGGGCTTCCATTCGGTGATCGAATATCCCTTCGACCGGGAATTCTCGCAGCGCTCGGCGGAGGATTTCGTCCAGTCGATCCTCGGCGACTGGCTCGGTGCCCGCGAAGTCGTGACCGGCTTCGATTTTCATTTCGGCAAGGGCAGGGAAGGCGGCCCGGCCTTCCTGATGCAGGCCGGCAGCCGCCACGGCTTCGGCGTCAGCCTCGTCGATGCCTTCCGCGACGAGGGGGCCGAGGTCATCTCCTCAAGCCGTATCCGGGGCCTGATCGCCGAGGGCGACGTCGCCCAGGCGGCCGGTCTGCTGGGTTATCGCTACACGGTCGAAGCCGAGGTGATGAAGGGCCAGCAGCTCGGCCGCACACTGGGCTTCCCCACCGCCAACATGCATCTACCGCCGGAAGCGACCCTGCGCCCCGGCATCTATGCCGTCCGCTTCCGCCGCCCCGATGGCATCATCCGCGATGGCGTCGCAAGCTTCGGCTATCGACCGACGGTGACCAGCAATGGCGATCCCTGGCTCGAAACCTTCATCTTCGACTTCTCCGGCGACCTCTACGGCGAGATCTGTTCCGTCTCGCTCTTCGGCTTCCTGCGCGACGAGTGGAAATTCGACGGCCTCGATCCGCTCGTGGCCCAGATCCGCAAGGATGCGGAGGAGGCAAGCGCGCTGCTTTCGGGCGTCCAGCCCATCGGCCCCCTGGACGCGGCCATCGCCTTTTAAGACGGGTTTCGGCTGTCGGTGATGTGAGTTGCCGATCCGCTTGTCGTCACATATGGGTGTCCATATGTGACTTGAGCCCGCGACTGCACGGGCGACGCTGGAGATCCTCTTGACCGAATTCACTCCCCTGATGTCCTTTGCCGGCGGCCTGCTGATCGGCCTCTCGGCACTTCTCCTGATGCTGACCTGGGGCCGGATCGCCGGCATGACCGCCATCATTGGCGGCATCCTGCCGCCGCTGGGACGGGACTGGTCCTGGAAGGCAGCCTTTCTGGCCGGCGCGATCCTTGCGCCATTGGCTCTGTCGCTGACCGGCTATCAGGTCGAGTATTCGGTGCCGGTCTCGACGACGGCCCTGATCATCGGTGGTCTGATCGCCGGCATCGGCGTCACCTTCGGCTCCGGCTGCACCTCGGGCCATGGCATCTGCGGCATGGCCCGCCTGTCGCGCCGCTCGATTGCAGCGACCGCAACCTTCATGGTCTTTGCCATCGCAACCGTCTTCCTCATCCGCCATGTCCTGGGGGTCTCGATCTGATGCGCTTCCTCCTCGTTTTCCTCATCGGCGCGCTCTTCGGAACCGGGATTGTTTTGTCCGGCATGGCAAACCCGGCCAAGGTTCTGAACTTCTTCGATTTCGCCGGCAGTTTCGATCCGAGCCTCGCTTTCGTCATGGCCGGCGCCCTTTCCGTGGCCGGCCCCGGCTACGCACTGCTCTTCCGCAGCTGCCAAAAGCCGCTCTTCGACGAGACCTTCCGCCTGCCCAAGGCAAGCTCCATCGATGCGAAGTTGATCGGCGGTTCCGCCGTCTTCGGCATCGGCTGGGGTATTGCCGGCTTCTGCCCCGGTGCCTCCATCCCGGCCCTCGGCCTGGGACATGCCTCGGCCGCGATCTTCGTCGCGTCCCTGCTGGTCGGGATTGTGGTCGCCCGCAGGCTCGCCCAAGCCGATTTCTTCGCGGACGTTACTCGACAAAGTTGAAACCTGGGGGCTTGGCAGAAGAACTGTCGCATCTGTGCCCGTGTTAAATGGGCCTTAACCCAATTTAACTTGTGCCGGCGCCATTTCGGAACAATTAATCCGGCAGAATGAGGTTTCAGCCCATGCTGTGAGCTTCCGATCATCAGGAGTGTTCCGATCCGATGTTAGACGTGGTCACCGTCCTCACCTACAATGCGGTGATCAATCTGGCTGTGCTGGTCGTCGCCACGATCGCATGGGCACGCAATCCGCAGCAGAAGGACATCGCCTTCTGGGCCCTGGCCGCATGGTTCATGGTGGTCGGCACGATTTGCTCCAGCCTGACGGAACACGTTCCCTATAACATCATGGCCTATATCGGCGGCGTGCTCTATGTCGCCCGAACCGGCCTGATCCGACTTGGATTCAAGGAGTTCTTCGGCCAACCCTACAGGCATTGGCAGGCTTTCAACATCGCGATCGTGGTCTGCATCGGCATGGCCCTTGCCGAAGGTCTGGAGGATCCGACTCCGATCCGCGTGTCCCTCGTCTATCTCGGGTCAGCCATCAATCTCGCGCTTGGCGCGCAGGATCTCTGGCGCGGCAAGCCGGGCGAAACGCTCCCGTCGGGTCGCCTGGCAGCCGCAGTTTATGCGCTCTATGCGCTGGCGAGCCTGGTGATCGCGCCGCTGCCGATCGTCTATCCGATCCAGTTCGAGGGCAATACACCGATCTCCGAGTGGCTAACCTATTCCAGCATGCTGCTGCTGGTCTTCAATCTCCTGGCCTTCCTGATGGCCATGGTCTTGAAGCTGGAGCGCAGCGGTGAAGTCCAGCGGCAGCTGGCCGAGCGCGACCACCTCACCGGGCTGGTCAATCGCCGCATGTTCCTGCACCAGGCGACAAGGCTTGCCACACAGCCCGGCACAGCGATCGCTGTTCTCGATCTTGATCACTTCAAGCGGATCAACGACACCTATGGTCACAAGGGCGGCGATGATGCGCTCATGCAGTTCGCCGAACGCGCCACCCGGCTTCTGCCGCCCGATGCGCTCTTCGGCCGGCTTGGCGGCGAGGAATTCGGCATTTGCCTGCCCCGTCAGGACAGCGTCTCTGCACGCAGCATCCTCGACGCCGTGCGTCTGGCGGTCTCGACCGAGGACATCCGTTCCGATCACCATCGCTTCCGGCTCACTCTGTCCTGCGGCGTGGTGGTAACGGAAGCCCCGGCGCGCAGCCTCGATGCCTGGATGGCCCTGGCCGATACGGGTCTTTACGAGGCCAAGGCGCAGGGCCGCAATCGCGTTGTCCTCCAGGAGCAGGCATTGCCCAAGGACGAGCGTCTCACAGCGCATCTTGAAGCGCCGGTTGTCGACGAGTTGAGCAACGACGCTCGCCTGTCGGCCTGAGCCGCGGACCCGCCTGGCGAAGGAGCGGAGGTTGACGCCTCCGTTGTCTTGCCGCCTAGAGCGTTTCCCCCTCATGCTGGATCGTATCCGCATGATGTGAAGAAGTTTCGGGCCTCCTGAGGCTCGACGAGGTCGAGTAGTTTCCCGATCCTGTCCCAAAGGCCGGTTACGGTGCGCTCTGCCGCTTTGCGCAGG
>JAPZUE010000022.1 GCA_027533385.1 Rhizobium sp.
ATCCCGCTTGGTCCATGATGAGAACGGCGTGGGCATTGTCCGCGACGTGGCGGGAGATCTCGATCAGGTGCAGGTTCATGGCATGGGTGTCGCACCACGGCATGACGAGAGCGGCAGCCTTGCCCTGTTTGGGGCAGATGGGGTCGGTTCCGGCTGGGGGCGGAATGACACTCTAGGCCGTTTCTTCCTTGGGCCAAAGGTATTCGCCGGTCAGTAATATGTGCGCCCAACCCAGCGGAGAGATGTGCGCCAGAAGTTCGGGCGGCACATCAAGTCCTTCGTTCCGGCGCTCTGCGACTGCATGGCCGAGATGGAGGGTGTTCCAGTAGATAATGATTGCGGTGAGGAAGTTGAGTCCGGCGATCCGGTAATGTTGGCCCTCGGCGGTTCGGTCACGGATTTCACCCTGGCGACCGATGCGCAGCGCATTCTTGAGAGCGTGGTGGGCCTCGCCCTTGTTGAGGCCGATCTGGGCACGCCGCTGCATGTCGGTGTCGAGGATCCACTCTATAATAAAGAGCGTCCGCTCCACGCGGCCAACCTCTCGCAGCGCAACCGCCAGATCGTTTTGGCGTGGATAGGAGGCAAGCTTGCGGAGCAACTGGCTCGGCTTGATCTTGCCGGAAGCCATGGTCGCGGCGCAGCGGAACAGGTCGGGCCAGTTCGCGAGGATCAATTCCTCGCGGATCTTGCCACCGACCAGTTTGCGTAGATCCTTGGGTGTCCCTGCGGGATTGAACACGTAGAGGCGTTTCGAAGGCAAATCACGGATGCGCAAGACAAGGCGGTATCCGAGCATGCCGCTGGTCCCGAACAGGTGATCGGTAAAACCGGCCGTATCGGCATATTGCTCTCCAACCTGCCGACCGGCCTCATTCATCAGAAGACCATCAAGGATGTATGGGGCCTCGCTGACCGTCGCCGGAATAGTTTGTGACGCGAACGGCGCGAACTGGTCATTGACGTGAGTGTAAGCCTTGAGACCGGGTTCGTTTCCATACTTGGCGTTGACCATGTTCATCGCCTCGCCGTGCCGGGCCGAAGGGAAGAACTGGCCATCGCTCGATGCGGTCATTCCCATGCCCCAGAACCGGGACATCGGCAGCTTTGCCTGCGCAGCAACCACGATTGCCAGCGCCTGGTCCATTGCCTCGCTCTCGACATGCCATCGGGCAAGGCGCGAGAGCTGCCAGTAATCATGCGTGTTTGTGGCCTCCGCCATCTTACGCAGGCCAAGGTTCAGCCCTTCCGCGAGCAGCACATTAAGCAGGCCGATCTGGTCACCGCACGGAACCCCGGTTCTCAGATGAGTGAAGGCTTCGGTGAACCCGAGCGCGGCATCAACCTCCAACAAGATGTTGGTGATCCGAACTGGCGGCATCCGACGATAGAGATCGAGTACCAGTTCCTCGGCACTGTCCGGAACGTCAGCAGTCAGCCGGTCGATCTGCAACGTTCCATCCTCGATGCTGCCACGAGGGATGGTTCCGTCGCGCGCTGCTCGTGCAAGTCTCTTCAGGCCATCGGCGAGCCGCGCCTTTCGATCAGTCAGCCATACCTGCGGATCGAGGGGCACTGCCAGTCTTGTGTTAGCTTGTGCCGCAATCATCGGCACCAACACCTGTTTTAGATCGCCATAGCGGCGCGAGTGGTCGAGCCAGATGTCACCGGATCGCAAGATAGCGTCCGCGAAGCTGGTGTAATTTCGGAGGCGATTTGAGTGGAGAAAGCGGTGGAGATTTCGCTTTCGTTTTCCACGAGACGTCAGGTGGGCACCGGGCCCGTCGGAGAAGGTGGAGTTGCGAGACTTCAACCTG
>JAPZUE010000021.1 GCA_027533385.1 Rhizobium sp.
ATCGGCGGTCTTCGCACCCGCCTCCTGCTCCTTCAGTATCCCGATGATCTGCTCTTCTGAAAAACGTGATGGCTTCATCCGTCGTCTCCTTCGCGACGGACTCTACTCATTCCTGGAGGAAGTTCAGGGTCTCAGGTCACCACCCCTCTCGGCATACATCATTTGGGAAAGTCGTTCGGATGCATGATCCGCTATCCAAGGGTAATTTGCTCAATCTCACTGAAGCTGAGCTGGACCGGCCCATCTATCGTATAATGCCCGAGAGGTTTGTGATCAGCCTCTTCGTCGACCGCACCAATGTGCTAAGCCAAGTCCACAACTGGAAAGACAAGTTCGAAAATTTCCAGCTCAATCTAGGCGGAAGACTCAACGGCGAGTCGTTCGGGTATGGCTTTCGCAGTGACTTCGTTGGCCAGTGTTGGACCCGCGAGAATCTGTCGGAAGCCATGTGGGGCATCTACGCCAACGATCCGAATGCTCGTTTCCTGCGCATCCGATCAACGCCGCGCAAGGTGCTCGCAGCCCTGGTCGCAGCGCATCCTGCAATGCCCCAGGACACCTGCTTCATTGGCAAGGTTCAATACAAGAGGGAACATGAGCTCCGGACCTACGTGCAAAACGGCGGCCATCTTGAGCTTAGCTCGCAGCGCTTCGCCTCACATCTTCTGCTTAAAAGAAGCGCCTTCAAACATGAGAGCGAAGTTCGCTTGCTCTATTTCGGCGACTCGAAGAGCTATGATGCTAACGGTCTCTACCGATACGTTGTCGACCCGCATGCCATGATCACACAGATCATGGCCGACCCCAATCGAGATCGCGGAACGTGGGACGCCGATAAAGTGGTCCTGCAACAGAAAACTGGGTTCACCGGCGAAATTAAGCGGTCGAAAATCTATGATCCGCCAGACTGGAACATTCCCATCTTTCGTAGCTGACGGCGTTGTATTTAGAGTGGTCGTCAGATGACGGTTGACGACGATACTCATTTCCTTGGGGGCACAAGTCCCGCGGCGAGCGGTCCCGCCGGCAGCTTGTTCGAAGGACAAGTGGGTGCAGCTTATTTTCTGTCGATGCTCGCTAGCGCGGAACCGAGAGGTCTTCCCGGCACGATCATCGATCGGATAGAGCTTCAACGCGCAGGCGAAGGATATCCGCTCGACGACATCATCGTTAAGGCTCACGACGGCGCGGGAAACCTCTCTACGCTCGAAATCCAAGTGAAACGGACCATCGATTTCACGACCTCGGACGCAGTGTTCAAGAACGTCGTTGCACAAATGGCCCATGCGGCCCGGAAACCTGGCTTTTGGGATCGGAAGCATGGACTGGCTGTCGCGACTGCGCGCACATCCCGCAAAATTGATGGCGCTTATCAGGATGTTCTAACGTGGGCACGTCAGATCGGCACGGCAGAGGTTTTCGCCGAGCGAATTGCTCGCGAAGGCTCCTCCAGCGAGGACATGCGGAAGTTCGTCCGAACGTTCAAGGCGAACCTAGCCCTGGTCGCCTTCTCGAACGATGACGAGACCGTGTGGAAGCTACTGCGTAGGTTCCAGATCCTCATTTTCGATTTCACCGCGACGGGCTCAGCCTCTGAAACGCTGGCGCGAGAGCGGTCGGCCCGCGCTCTTATCCCCGATGACGCTGGACGCGGAGGCGACCTGTGGACAGCCCTGACCGCGCTGGCGACGAGAGTGGCGGCCGCAGGCGGTGACAGGACGCGAGAAACTCTTCGCAGCGACCCTGATCTCGCAAACTTCCGGTGGGCCGCAGAGCCACGCCATATTCAGGCCCTCGCTGCACTTGCGAACGACGGAGCGGATGCGCTGGCCGATATCAGAGACCAGATCAATGGCGTGAGTATCGGTCGGGCCACCCGCGTGGCGGAGGTTCGTGCTGGGCTCGAGGCCGGCCGCTACGTGGAGATACGCGGCGATGCGGGTGTCGGAAAATCCGGAATCCTGAAACATCTGGCGATCCAGGCGCAGACGGAAACCGGGGTCATCGTTCTGAAGCCCGGCAGGACTCCAACAGGTGGATGGTCTGGCCTGCGCGAGAGATTGCGATTCGAAGGAGCAGCGAGAGACCTGTTGCTGGAGCTGGCGGCCGACGGCACAGGCCTGCTGTTCGTGGATAATCTCGATCTCTTTTCCGAGGAGGAACGTCCTACCGTCAACGACCTCATCCGCGCTGCCGCAAGCGTCCCCGGTTTTTCTGTCATTGCTACCGCGCGCCGGAACTTCGGTGTTGACGAACTTGGCTGGCTTGCTCAGGACGGCCTCGAGGAGCTTGGCCGCGCGCCGCCAATCTTCGTCGATGAATTGAATGAATCGGAAGTCGTGGAGATGGCGGCTGCGGCGCCATTTCTGGCGGGCCTGCTTGCATCATCTCACCCCGCTCGGGATGTGACCCGCAACCTGTTCCGTTTGGAAAGACTGGCCAATCGCTCTTCGGACGCGCCGGTTCTCCGGACCGAGACCGATATGGCGAACGAATGGTGGGACACGGCCGACGGTCGGCCGGACGGCCGGCGGGAACGGCAACGGGTAATTCGCTTTCTCGCTGAGCAGGCGCTCGGTCCGGTGGCTGTTTTCGAAGTGAGCAGCCAGCCTTCAAGTGCTGTCGACGCGCTTGTCAGGGCTGAGACCTTACAGGAATATGGCGACGACAAGGTCGGGTTCCGGCACGATGTGTTACGTGAGTGGGCTGTAGCCAAATTCATCGCCTTGGACCCGCAGGCCATCGACCGGCTTCGCCTAGACCAGCTTGCCCCCTCCTATCTCGCTCGCAGCATCGAACTTTATGCGCGGTCCCTGATTGAGCAAGGCGAAGACTGCTCCGCGTGGGATGCTTTGCTCTCCAGACTGAGCGCTCAAGGAGTCCACGCCACGTGGCGCAGGGCGGTGCTCATGGCGCTGGTGCACTCGGAAGCCGCCTCCAGCGCACTGCGAGCCGCGCAACCCAGACTCCTCGCCGAGAATGGCGCGCTGCTGAACGAACTTATCCGCCTAGCGACTGCGGTTGACGCCCAGGCTGCGCGAGAAACATTCGCCGAGTCCGGCTTCAAGCTTGAGGCAATTCCTGAAAATCTGATGATTCCGGCAGGTCCGTCGTGGTCCCGGCTGATTTTGTGGATTTTGCGGCTCGGCGATGAGTTGCCGGGAGGTTCGCTGCCCGATGTTGTGGACTTGTTTACCAGATGGTCCACCGCAATGCTGGGCACCGACCGGTTGACGCCTTCGTTGCTTCGCCCGCTCTTCAACTGGCTGACAGCCATTGAGGAGGACAAGGACGAGCGGGGCTACAGTTGGTCGAGCGGCTTGTTCGGCAATGCATTGACCTCGAGCCAGATTGACGCCTTGGAAGTAGACCTGCGGCGCACTTTCGCGATGTTCGCGAACCGCAATCCTGCATTGGCGGCAGCATATCTCCAGACCGCCATAGCGAGGAAACAACGCGAGCGCCTCGCGCAGGAACTTCACGAATTCAGCGGAACGCTTGCAGCAGCAGCGCCGAACGAGATGGCCGATCTTCTTGAAGCGGCCCTTATCCCTCCGCCCCGGTCAGAAAAGTTGGAGCGCTATTCGCGTAGCTCGTTTGAAGACCGCATTTTCACTTTTCTCGATTCACAGTTTCTGCCGGTTTCCCCGGCGCAAGGCCCGTTTTACGATCTGCTTGCCGCTGCTCCTGAGACGGGGAAGCGCCTGATCCGGCGGCTCGTCGACTACGCAATCACCGCTCAAACGCGGAACTATCCGGGTGACGTCAAATTCATAGAAATCGCATTTGCGAGCGGACCCCGTAGATTCACTTGGCCCCATACTTATCTCTGGTCGAGAGAGTCCTACTCGAGATTCTACGCCGTTTCCTCTGGCCTTATGGCATTGGAGGCCTGGGCCCACGGCCGCGTTGAGGCGGGGGCGTCTGTGGATAATGTAATTTTGGAAGTGATCGGAAATGGCGATGCGCCAGCCTGCTACCTGCTGATCGCCGTCGACTTGATCTTGTCTCACTGGCCCGCGTCGAAAGAGATCGCAATACCTTTCGTAGCGAACCCGGATTTGATCATCCGAGATCGCGAAAGGCAAACGCGTGAAGGCATAGAGATGCCCGACCTTTTCGGACTCCGAGAGATTCAGCGCGAGCCGGTCGGACCGGTCAGCCTCAAGGCCCTGAACGAGCGGCCGTCACGAGGCACTACGCTCTACGAAACTCTCAAATTCTACACCCACGACGAAAATCAGGAACACCGAGACCGGGTGGTAGCACTTCTACGTGAGGCCATGGAGCGCCTGCCTGAACCCGGATCGGAAGCCAATTTCGGCAATCCGGAATTCATGGTCCGCCATGCTCTCAATCAGCTCGACGCGGCCAATTGGGCACCAGTCGAGGGCCAATTGCCCGACGGCCGCATTGTGCAGGCATTGCAGTATGTCGCTCCTCAGAACGAAGCCGACCACCTCGAGCCGTTTCGGGTCGAGTCCGAGCGCCGCATGTTGGAGGTGCAAATTCAGAAAGCTGCGGGAAAGCTCCTTGACGCTCCTGGCGCATCTAAGCCGGAGGCGGTCGGGTTCATGGCCGATTGGGCGCGCAACAACCCGCCGCCCAAACGCGATTCCGATGCCGGTGAGGATGACGACGAACGGAACCTGTCAGCCTGGGCGCGCGGTGAAACATCGATGAATATCGCTTTGATCGCGATGCGGGATGGAGATGAAGCCGTTCGCTCGCGGGCGCGCGATTGGGCGCACGGCGTGTTCGCCGAACGCCTGGCCCGGCCGATTGACAGTATGGGCGGGTCGCACGATCGCCTTCAGCTTAACCCACTCGCACTTGCGTTTGCCGGATACGCCTTCTCACTCCGTGATCAGTCAGATGAATCTGATATTCGTCGCCTTCTCGAAATTGCGGGCAGTGACTCGATAGCGGCGGCACCCGGGTTTGCGGCGTCTGCGACTGCGATTGCGCAAGTGGACGAGCGGCTCTTGAAAGCGGTACTGCGCTGTGCGCTCCGGGCGAGAATACGTTGCCATCGAAACTGGGAGCTGGATGAAGCAGGCCACGATGCAAAGAAAGCAGAACTTCGCGCGTCTGTTGATGCGGGAATTGCGCTTGAATTGGATTGGCTCGCCGGACGAGCTCCGGAACCGCATTGGCCTGAGTTCCCCTTCGTGGATCCTTCTCCGCGACGCGGGATCAGAATTGGGGCTGCCTCACCTCCCGCGCCAAGGGCACGACGCGTCGGTCATAAACTATTCGCTGACTCTCAGGGAGCTGCGGCTTGGTTAGATGCCTTGACTCCCGTCTCCAATGTGGCTGACCGACCTTGGCTGCGGGATCTCGTCGAGCACTATCGAGAGTGGACGAGCAACGCCAACGGTTCCGGTCTCGAGGACGATCGCGATGTGGAGCGGGCTCCGAGCGAATGGAATGACGCCTACTTCAAGCTCATGGCGGCCTGCTTGCCGGGGCTCACCGCCTCGGAGGTAGACAGCTTCGCGCTTGAGCTAATCGCCGGCATCTCTCCAAACGCGTCATTGAGCGCAAGCGCCAAGCTCTTGCGAAACGCGGATGTCTTGTTCCTCGATTTCGACGCCATCGATGCCAGCGTCATGGTCCATGTCCGTCAGAGCCTCTCAGACCTACTTCGCCGCCACTACGGTTGGGATCGGTTCGCGTCGGAACGGTCGCCTTCGAGCGAAACCCATATGGCCGACACTGTTTCCGCTCTTCTATTTCACGTCTACAATCACGGTATTGCTCCGCCAAAATGCTACCTTTCGCTGGGCTTAGTCGAGAAAACACATCCGCTTCTGCCCGTAGTTACTGCTTTGTCGACGGCGGCGCCGACCATATTGGTTGCGACGGAGACGATGACTTTTCTCGCGATTTCGCCGCATGCCGCCCAGCTCTCATTCGCAATCGAGATCGGCAAAGGTTGGGTTTCATCAAGGCCCGATGACATCCAGTTCTGGGTCGGATACGCGATAGGCCGAAAGCTGTGTCATTGGCTGAACAAGTTACTGGAAATTGTACCCGAGGCGTTCCGCACCGAAGGTGCATACCGGAACGACATCGACACGATTCTAGGTGCCCTTGTTCGCGTCGGAGTGCCCGAGGCGAGCCAGTTGGAGGCTCGAATTGCTGGAAAGGTGCCGCCTCTGCCAGCACCATAGAGCACACTCGCACTCTGGCTTGCACAACGCCAGAACGCCACTCCACTCCCCATTCATTAAGCGCTGCGAAACTCGTTGGCTCAGCAAACTTGGTCTCAATCCGCGTTTTGGCATGCCAAGACCATACCGTTCCACATACTACGGACGCACTTATTGTGGGCAGGGGCAGCCTTTCGAGGCCGATGCCCCAAAAGCAGACTTTCCGAACTCGGCCCCAGAGCTGTCATAGCGGAATCCCCTTGCCGCCCCGCATGGCCTTCAGCTTGGTGCCGATCAGCGCCATGAGGATGGGCCCGACAGAGAATTGCCCCTCGCGCTTCTTCTCGGTCAGAGCGCGGAGATAGCCGCCGGGGAAGCGCACCTCATCGCCTTTCTGAAGGATCGCCGCGACAACGATCGAGGCATCGGCCTGCCCCATGGTTTCCACGGCATCGCGCCAGGCATCCGGCGAGATGCCGAGCATGGCCCTGACAAGCTCTGCAGCTTTCAGGAATTCGGCCCAGTTGGGCGGTGAAGCCCCCTGCCCTTCCTGTCCCGCGATATAATCGAGGATATCCGGGCAGGCCTCGATCACCATCGGCAGCGGCGTGCCAAGGCTCGGGCGGGATGCCTCGACCGCCTCCCCTTCCCTCACCAACTCGGCTTGAGCTGAACCATGGGTCGCAGGATCGGACTGGCGCTGGTCGCTCCTGTCTTTTTTGAAGGCAGGTTCAGATTCTGGAATTTCTGATTTTGAATTCTGTTTGTGGCGCTCGGAATGGGACTCATTGGCGCTTGTTTTAGTGGAATTTGTGAAGAGTTCCAGGTGCTTCAGGATCTCGGCGGAAAAGTCTTCGAGATCAGCCGCAATCGCCTTCAGCTCGGCAAGGCTGGCGGAGCGTTTGAGACGCCCGATCAGCGCCAGATATTGTCCGTGAAGGCCCTGCCAGTCGCCCGGAAGCGCCTCCTCCATGCCGAGCAGGATCATCTTGGTGATGTCGCGACGCGCCAGCGTGATGCGCTCCCGCGCGAGCCTCAGCGCTCGGCGCTCGGCCTGAACCTCGGCCGCGAGTGCCTCGAACTCCTCGGCTCGCGCGACGAGCGGCGTCAGCTCGAAACCGAAAGCGAGGCTCACCTCGCCATCCATGCCGCGCCGGGCGTAGCGCTTGCCATTGGGGCTGTCGCGGCGAATGACGATGCCGGCCTCCACCAACGCCGCGAGATGCCGCCGAAGAGTCGCCGGCGCGATGCCATGAGCGCGACTGCAGAGCTTCTCGTTGGAGGGGAAGACGATCAGCGGATCACCCGCCGTCAGCGTCGTCTCCTGATGGAAGGACAACAATGCGTGAAGCACAGCAATGGCCCGATCCGGCAGGCCGAGCTTGTCCTTGGCCTCCGTAATGGCCTGAAAGATTTTCCACTTGTGGACGGTCTTTTCCGGTTCAACCGCCCTCGCCTGCTGCTGCGTGGCGATCAGGCCAAGCGACAGCGTTCGCCGCCCGAAGGGCGTCGTCACTAATCCCTGTTGCGTCATAGTCCTTGCCTCAATCAGGCAAAAGAATTGAGCCCGCCGAAAAGGCAGTTGTCCGCTCGGGACTCTTGACAGCGATTCGCGGAAGTGGGATTCTCAAGGTGCGAACAAGAGAGGGCTTCCGGTGGAAACGTCGGGGGCCTTTTTCTTTTGTCGAATTGTCCTTTCCTGGTTGGGTCAGTGGTTCGGGTTCACTGGCTCCGCTTCTCGTACTCCTCGAAAAGCGAGGCGAGGCGTGAGCCTAGAAAAGTCGCGAAGTCTTTCGGCACCGCTGGGTCGAACCGCAGGATGGTTCGACCGCTATCTTCGGCCAGGAAGGCAAGCCCCCTCCCCTCGCCGCTTGACCAGATTGGTTGCGGCTGAAGCGGTTTTTCCGGCTTTGAGATTGCAGCCAGAACCCTCAGGAACCGGGTATCTGAATCATGGCTGAGATCGGGATCGGCAAGAACACGCTGAACCACGGCCAGCGCCTTTCCCTGTTTGAGACGATCCGAGAGATCCATCCAACGGCGTCGGCCCGCCTTTGGTGCAGGTCCGATTGCTCGGGCAATCGGTTCAGGCACCGCCCTTGCGACGGAGATAAGCTTGGAGAGTTCCGTCTTGTCGGTCGACAATGCCGCCATGATCAACTGGCGATCAGTTCCTCGATCTTCGAGAGATTTCGCGAACATCGCCTTCTCGATGAAGGACAGATCTTTTCGCGCCGAGTTCTCCAATCCCTGGGCTAGGACAAGAGCCTCATCATCGAATGCGCGAATAACGGCCTTGAGCGACAGCCCCAGTTCCTTCGCAGCCCGCCAGCGGCGATGCCCGTAGGCAAGCTGAAAATATCCGTCGCGAACAGGATGCGGGCGCAGCAGGACCGGAACCTCCTGTCCGTGCTCCCGCAGGGACGCCTTGAGCTGTTCAAACGCCTCGTCATCCGCCTGGTCAAAGCGGTCCAGAACGAAGGACGGCTCGACCCGCGCAGGATCGATCTCGACGACGTTCTGTCCCTTCGCCAGAGCCTCTTTCAGGGCCCGCGCTTCATCTTCGATCTTGTCCAGCGTCAGCCCCATCGTTCGTACGGGCCCCGCCAGCGTTCGCTGCGGCGGCTGCGCGGGTGGAGCCTGTTCAACAGGAGCAGCCGCGGCGGGAGCAGAGTTGGCCGCGGCCAACTGTTCCTCGATCAGGGACTTAATGAGATTGCGGCGCGTCATGCATCTCTCCCCCACGCTTTGCGGATGAGCCCAAGAATCTCGCCATTCACTGCATCGAGCGATTCAATCGCACGATCATAAGTCGCACGCCCAACTGCGCCGCGATCAAGTTCATAGAGGGATTGTTTGGTGAGCCCAGCATCAGCGATGGCAGTGGATTTCCATACCGTCGCTGCCAGCACATCATCTCCAAAGAGCCCGCGAAGCAGCGCCACGACCTGCGACTGCGGCCCATCATGAGGTTCATGCCGGGTGACAACGTAGCGAATGAAATCGTGGTGCAGATCACCGCCTGCATTGCGGACAACGGACATCAAGTCGGCCGTCATCAGCAGAAACTGCGACATCGAAGCGACGTCGACCATCTGCGGATGAATTGTCACGAGCAGCGAGGTCGCGGCACACAGCGCTCCGAGCGTCAGGTAGCCGAGCTGGGGCGGGCAATCGATGATTACCACGTCATAATCAGCCTCGACTTCGTTCAGCGCCTTGCCAACGCGCTGGAAGAACAATCCGCCAGCCGGACGACCACCTTCAAGGAGAGCTCGGGGTGTATCATGCTCAAACTCCATCAACTCGAGATTGCCGGGGATCAGATCGAGGCCGTCGAAATAGGTCTTGCGAATGCACGACTTTGCAGAACGACGGGCATCGTCGTAGCGGATAGCTCCGTAAAGCGTGTCCCCTTCCGCAAGATCGAATTCCGGCTGAAGCCCCAGCATGGCCGTCATCGAGGCCTGGGGATCAAGGTCCAGAGCCAAAACCCGATATCCGCTCAATGCAAGAAATTGTGCCAGATAAAGCGCCGTTGTTGTTTTGGCTGAGCCGCCTTTGAAGTTGACGCAGGCGATTGTCTGAAGCCGCTCACCGGGCTTACGGTGAGGCAGAATAACGTCGGCATCACGAGGCTTGGCATTGGCGATGTAGCGCCTAAGCACGTTGATTTGTGCCAGCGTATAGGAGCGCCGGCCAGTCAGGGAAACCTCCGGCGTCGGCCCAATTCCGTCAATCGAAAGCTGGCGGAGATAACCGTCAGACACATTCAGCAGCCGCGCAGCCTCGCCGGAGGTAAACGACCTCAGAGATTTCCTGCTATCTGGTGGAAAGAGTCGCGACCCGAGCGACTGCAACTGCCCAGAGAGCAGCTTTGCATGCGCCGCAATTTTGGCGTCTGATGCGACCCGACCGGAACGAAGCGAAGCCGTGTCCACGAATTAATTCTCCGATACGGATTTCAGTGCGAAGCACCAGAATTTCCGTATCAGGAGAGACACGATTCCTTCGCACGAGCAAGAACTTTATCGTTAAGCCACGTTAACCCGATTCTAGAAATGGCCTGCTCAGAAAGTTGGCCGCGGCCAACTCGAGAAGACCGCCCACCTTTCGGCGGGCGGCCCAATGCCCTCGCCCTCAGTGGCGAGAGCGCTTAGCGGTGCTGCGCGGGCGGTTCCAGAGGAGGTCGAAGCCACCGTCACGATTGACCACCAGGTTGGCGAAGATGGGCTTCGGGAGGCTGGGGTCATCGATACGGACCTGATGATATTCGCGGCCACTCTCACGGGCGGTCTTGGGCCATGCGGCGCCGAGCTCGATATCGCCGGCGTAGAGGCGGAAGGAGGGTGCACCCTTGCTCTCGCTTTCGACCGGCTCGAAGGTCGCCTGGGTGTCGAGGGTCAAGGTCTTGATTGCGCCCTGGAGGAAGCCGTCCTTGGCCAGAGAGAAGGTGCCGATCGTCGCCATATGAATTCTCCATCTGTCTTGAGCTTCAGGCTCGCATCCATCGCGTTCCTGATGGCGATCGAAAGACCGGTGGCGAAGCGACCGGCACCCGGCCGGGGTCCCCGTTGCGCCCTGCGCGATGGGGTGGGCCATTGGGCCGAAACGCAGTGGAGGACGGGACAGATGGGGAAATTTGTTTCGCGATGCAAAGGCAGGCTTGCCCCGCCGGCGGAAATTTCTTCGGATGGCCCGTTGCCTGGTCGAAGCGAGGATGCGCAGCAGCCGGCCTCCGGTCAGATCCGCCCATCACGGACGAGAGGGACTGCGCCAGCATCTCGGGACAGGTGGTCAGACGACATGGCGCCTGAGGCTCGCCTTCCCTGCCAAGGATTTGAACTCTCCGAGTGCATTCCCCCCTGCCCCCAGGCCTCTGGGGTTGCTGTGGCGAAACAAAGAGGAAGCAGCGGTCCAACCAACCGACTGTGTGTCACGGCAGAGATAATGAAAGCCTGAGCCACGATTAAGCGAGACGCCGGCAGATCCAGTTTCGGGGACCGATCCACACCCGCCACCCCTGCCCTGCCGGACGCAATCAAGCGAGGCATTCATAAAGAGCCTCCGCCCTCTTCCGCGCCAATTCGCGTGATCAGCAGACTAGGGCATTGACCAGTGAGAGCCGACTCGCCGATCCTCGTGCGCGGGCTCGTTCCGTCAGACTTCGAAGCCTCGGCATCGAGCGCATCAGATCCTCACCCTCATGCCCGTTCGAAATGGCCGGTCCTTCAGGGGATACACCGATGGGCTGGACCGCAGTTCAAGCACTCGCGCGTTGAAAGACCGGAGCACACTCAAGAGAGCGCGCTTCCGGCCTCATTCAATGCAACAAGCCGTAATCCAGAAAACGGCGGCGCCTAAGCGCCGCCTGCCCCGCATTTCCAGACCGGCATGCCGAGCTTGCGCGCCTTATCGCCAAGGTTCTCGACGATGCCCGAGCCTGGGAACAGAATCAGGCCGATGGGCATGGCCTCGAGCAACTGATCGTTTCGCTTGAAGGGCGCCGCATTGCGGTGTTTTGCCCAATCCGGCTTAAAGATCACTTGCGGCACTTTCCGGCTCTCGGCCCAACAGGCTGCGATGCGTTCAGCGCCACGATTGCCGCCGCCATGGAGAAGGACCATGTCAGCGTGCTTGGCATGGGTCTTGTCGAGGATATCCCAGATCCTGACATGATCGTTGTAGTCGGTCCCGCCGGCAAAGCCGATGCGATGGCCCGCCGGAACGAGGACTGTCGTCTCAGCCACCTTTCGCGCGTTGATGAAGTCACGACTGTCAATCATGGCGGAAGTGAGGGCGCGATGATTGACTAGGGAGCCAGAGCGGGGGCGCCATGATGATCCCGTCTCGACTGCAAAAAGATTGGCCGCGCTGTCCCGAAAATACTCGAAGGCATTGCGGCGCTCGATGAGCGAGAGACCAAGAGCCGTCAGGCGCTCCAGTTCGACCGAGCGAACCTCTGAGCCGTCTTGCTGAGCCTGGGAATTCCTTTGAGCGATCTCGTTGTCATCGAGCAGGCGACCCATGCGCTCGGTCTGGCGGTGGAAGAGATTGACGAGGCTCCAGAGAAGATCGGGCAGATCCGGCTCAAGCCGCGTTTCGGCAAAGAGACCGGTTGCGGCTTCAAAGATCGTCGCCAGCGCGAGTTCCGCGGCCTCAGGCGAGGGGAGGGGGCTTGGATCGCCTTCCTCTTCGAGTGGCCGATAGCCATGAAGCTGAAGCTCATCGAGGAGGTGGGCCGGGGGCGAAGCCATGGTAACATCTGCCCTGCCGTCTCGAAAATCCTGATCATCCATCATTGTCGCGCCTTTCCGGGTTCGACCCCGCATCCGCGCAGGGCCTTGACGGGCGATAAACGGGCGCGAGGGGCAGGGCGGTGCATCCCCAGGGCCCTTGGGCCCCGCCAGGGACCGCAACGGAGAGAAGGACAGCGCCAGCTGTTGCACCGGCCTGAGCCTTGTGGCCCGATCGACCGTCTCTCCAAGGCCCAGGATGCCGGGCTCTGACACCGACAAGGCGGGGGAAAGGGAGGAGGAATTCAGCGACGGGCGTAGGTAGAGGTTAACAAGACGTTAACGCCGTCATGCCCCCGTAAGCTCTGGCCATTGCCTCCGGAGATTGGCCGCGAGCAGATCCCTGCCGAGGAGACGCAGGTCGGCGTTGAAGTCCTTCAGGACCGGCCGGAGGATCGAAACGTTGATCCCGCTCTCCGCTGCACGGCTGGCGAGTTTCCGGGCTGCACGGAGGCCCGTTGGGTCATTGTCTCGTGCAATCCGGAGGTATCTCACCCATACCGGCAGGATGAACCCGGCGAGGTGAGACGCCGAGAGAGCCGCGACCATTCCGGCCACAGGCACGATGCGAGCGAGCGAGAGAACAGTCTCGACCCCCTCGCCAATCAGGAGCGTGCCAGACGAATGTTCTGGATCATCATGGCGAAGCCAGACACCATGGCCATGGATATGCCCCAGGGAGCGCCTAGGATCGTCAAGGGCGGCTTTCCGGCCATTGGAGGCCAGCCAACAGCGCTGAATGCCTCTGAGGCCTCCTGAAGCATCCCTGATTGCTGCAAGCAGGGCAGGGTGGAAGGTAATCTCGCCAGTCTCGTGTTCGCGATATTCCAGCCTAGGGTGGAAGCGGAGATCTGCGGGGTAGGGCGGCTCGAGCTTGCGGGAGCGGAGATAGGTCTCAGCCAACGTACCGGACAGCGACCTGCCATCGGCCCAGATGTGCCTTGCGATCACGGATGTGTCTGTTCTCGCGACGACCTGAGTTCCACGGGCGTAGCCATCTTTGGCGGCCACGTCTGGATTCCCAAGGAAGCGTCGCGCCTCGGCCAGTGTTTCGGCAAGACCGCGATGTCCCTCCCTTGCAGCAAGGAGGTCCAGAAGATCCCCATGTTCGCCGGTCGCGGCGTCCTGCCATTTGCCCAGTGCGCCTTGGCCATGGGCCGGTCCGGTGAGCCTGACGAAGAGTGAACTGCCCTTCGTGTTTCCGGTATCGCCAACGATCCAGTATCCCCCAGACCTGTGCCCATTCGAGAGGTAGGTTCGGCAGAAGGCCTCCACGCGTTCCGCCAATTGCATCGCGAGGTCGCGCGCCGGAGACCCGGCGCTGAAATGTTGTCGTGACATGGACAAACCCTCACGCGGCGTTGACACGTGCCGAAGGCACGATGCGGAGGACGGGGTAGAGGTCGAACAGTCGGCCGAGGATTTTGGCGGCATCCTCGCCCACGGGCACGAAGAGCCGAAGCTTCCAGGCGATGATCTCGGAGATCAGACCAAGGGATTTCAGGCGCTGGACCTCGAGATCCGAGAACCCCGCGAGTTCGATCCTGTGACGGCCCATTATGAGTGAACGTTTGAGTGTCAGCCCGTCCCGCAAAACGAGGCCAGTATTGTCGCGGATGATCGTGTCCGCGGCCTCTGCTGCCGAGAGGGCAGGGGCCTCGGACAGAAGCGTCTCCTTTAATGCTGCTGCAGTTGCAGGCGAGACCAGCCTACCGATCAGGCGCTGGCCGCAATCGGTCTGCAACCGATAGACCCGCGTGTTCTCCTCCGGAAACTGCTTCCAGACCGGAAGGAGCAGGCCGACGACCATATGGAAGCGGGTCTCGGTGAAGCGTGGGATCTCGCTGACTTCCGTTTCCCAGGCCGAGCGGAAGCTGTTCTCGTCGATCTCCCGCCATTGGGATTTCTCAAGCGCCTCAACGGGCATGACATCTCGAGCATTGGGCCGGATCAGTCTGACGCGAGGCGTCACAGAGCCATCATCCTGCATCAGGCTCGTCGTCGGGAATACGAGCGTGGCCCGTCCGGACTGCCGATTGAGCATCAACCGCGCTTTCGGGTTGCCATCGCGCTGTGCGAGGACTTCTTCGGCCGTTGTGATCTCCGTCCGATCCTTGCGCAGCAGCGTCATCAGCGAGGTCGTGGCGCCGCTGGCATGATGGGTCGCAATCACCTTCTCCTCCTGAACCACGAGGCTCTCGGCCCGCACGGTCTCAACCCCGATATCGAACGTGCCGGATTGCATGGCACCCTCGATCGCTGTCTCCATCAGGCTCTCGAAGACCTCGAAAAGCTGGTTCTGGAGCGCGATGGGCAAAGCGAGGATGCGATTGAGGAAGGTCGTGATAGGCGGAAGCTCTTCGAGCAAGCTGCCATCCCGATCCGTGAGATTGAGCCCCGTTGCCGCTTCGAACCGCGCGAGCGAGCAGGCCTCGACCTTGCCGGCATAGATCAGCTGGTAAAGCTGCCGGAGCGCCGCGCGGCCATAGACGGATTCGAGATTGTCCTCGGCCCGGAACATGCCCTGGCCGCCGGTCTGGCGCTGTCCCCGCGTGATCGCGCCAAGCGTATCGAGACGCCGGGCAATCGTGGACAGAAACCGCTTCTCACCCTTCACATCACTCGCTACGGGCCGGAAAAGTGGCGGCTGCAACTGGTTGGTCCGATTGGTGCGCCCCAACCCCTGAATCGCGTTGTCGGCCTTCCAGCCGGGCTCGAGGAGGTAATGGACGCGCAGGCGCTGGTTCTTCGCCGAACGCTCGGCGTGGTAGCTCCGGCCAGTGCCACCGGCATCAGAGAACACGAGGATCCGCTTCTGATCCCCCTGAAACGCACGGGTCTCACCGAGATTGGCCGATGCAGCGCGTGTTTCGACGCAAAGGCGCTGTGAACCATCCGGGTTGGCCTTGGCGACGATCCGCCGCGAGCGCCCGGTCACCTCCGCGACCATATCCGTCCCGAAGCGCTGGATGATCTGATCAAGCGCACCCTGAACGGCAGGGAGAGACGCGAGGTGCTCGATCAACCTGTCCCGGCGATCGATCGCCTCGCGCGATTGGATGGGGTTGCCATCCTCATCGAGGGCAGGGCGGGACTGAAGGTTCCCATCCTCGTCGGAATAGACCTCGAAGAGTTGCGTCGGGAAGGAATGCGCAAGGTAATCGAGGACATATTCCCGAGGCGTGATATCGACCGAAAGATCGTTCCATTCCGCTGTCGGGATCTCGGCAAGGCGCCGTTCGAGCAGGGCCTCGTTGGTCGAGACGATCTGGACGACCGAGGCGTGCCCTGCCTCCAAATCCGCCATGATCGCCTGGATCAGACTCGGCGCCTTCATCGCGGTGATGAGATGGGCAAAGAAACGCTGCTTGTTCGATTCGAACGCCGAGCGCGCAGCGGACTTCGCGTTCTTGTTGTAGGATTTGCCGCCTTCGCCGGTGATATTCGCGGCCTCAAGCGCGGCATTGAGGTTGTTATGGATGATCTCGAAGGCCGAGGCATAGGCATCATAGATGCGGATCTGCTCTGATGAGAGCGGATGCTCCAACATCTCGACCTCGACACCGGCATAGGAGAGGGCGCGGGCGGTGTAGAGCCCGAGGGCTTTCAGATCGCGCGCCAGCACTTCCATGGCCGCGATCCCACCGGCCTCCATCGCCTCGACAAATGCCTCGCGGGTGGCAAACGGCATATCCGTGGAGCCCCAGAGCCCAAGGCGAGAGGCATAGGCGAGGTTCGAAACCGTCGTCGCACCCGTCGCCGAAACATAGAGCACGCGGGCCTGCGGCAGGGCGTTCTGGAGACGAACGCCGGCGCGGCCCTGCTGCGATGCCGCCTTGTCGCCTCGTTCGCCTTTCTCAGCCGCGGCATTGGCCATCGCATGCGCTTCATCGAAGACGATGACGCCATCGAAACCAGAGCCCAGCCAATCGATGATCTGCTTCAGGCGAGACGCCTTGATCGTGCCATCCGGGCCCAGGCGTTCGTCCGAGCGCAACGTGGCATAGGTGGTGAACAGGATCCCCTCGGGAAGAGTGATCGGTGTGCCCTGCTTGAACCGGGATAGTGGGACGATCTGCAGCTTCTCCTGTGCGAGGGCTGACCAATCGCGTTGGGCGTCCTCGAGAAGCTTGTCGGATTTCGAGATCCAGAGGGCCTTTCGCCGGCCCTTTATCCAATTGTCGAGAACAATGCCCGCCACCTGGCGTCCTTTGCCGGCCCCTGTCCCGTCGCCGAGATAGAACCCGCGCCGGAACTGGAAAGCCGCCGCATCACCTTCTGCAGCGGCTTCCAGCGCATCGAAGGTCTCGTTGACGCGCCAGAAGCCTCCAAGGTGCTGGCCATGCGCCTCGCCGGCAAAGATCACCGTCTCGAGCTGGGCATCCGAGAGCAACCCGTCGGAAATGACCGCTTCAGGCAAATGCGGGCGATAGGAGGGCTGGGGAAGCGCCACCGACGCCATGGCAGCGGATTGCACCAGCACCGTCGGGTGTGGCTTGGCACCCTCGATCACAATCGACTGGACCGCGTAGGGCTCGTAAAGCCCAGCTTCGATTTGCGCCCCGGGCGAAGCCACTTCTTCGCGAGGGGCGTAGGCAAGTTCGATGATTTCGGAAGAGGCCGCTGTCGAACGTGGTGCTAAGTCGGGTGAGATGTCGGGAAAAGAAGCCGCAGCGATGCCCTGAACAACAGGGGAGGGGAAAGCGCTGCCGATCGGCTCCGGCGAGCACGCCTCTTCAGGCGTGGCAACAACCGGTTCACCCCCAGGCTCAAGGCGCCGGACAGAGGCGTAATCGGCCAAGCCGGCGGTCAGAGGCTCTTTCGGAATCCGGGCTCTCCGACCGAACGCCACAAGACGGGATGCAGGGCGCGGTGCAAGGATCTCAACGGGCGAAGCCACGACAGGCGCAGGAGGCATCGAGAACCGATCGAGACGAGCTGGCACATGCTGCTCGACCAGGTCGAGGAGTTTTTGCAGGGTTTCTGCCGGGGGAAGCGGCACCGGAAACTGTGTCGGGTTCGCCGCGGGAACCTTGTCAATCACAGTCAGCCGGCTTTCGACATCCGTGCCGTGCCGCCGGAAGAAGCCGCGTTGCATCGCGAAGGTCGCACGCAGAGTGGAGGTTTGCTGGAGCGTCTCAAAGGCCGATCGCCAGGTTCGACTGTAGGGCGAGAAACTTTCGCCTGTGATTGCAACGAGCCGTCCATTCGGCTCGAGGCGCGCGAGGGCGGAGCGGATATGCTCGAACGTCGCCGAAGCATGCCGTCCAGCGATCAGCGGTGAAGCCGAGAATGGCGGGTTCATCAGGACAACGCTCGGGCGCAACGCTGGATCGAGCCGATCGTGGATCTGCGCGCCATCAAGCCGAGTGATAAAGGCCTTCGGGAAGAGCCCCTTTAGCAGCGCATGCCGATCCTCGGCCCACTCGTTGAGCAGAAGCTTCGCGCCTGAGAATTCCGCCTGAACCGCGAGCATCCCTGTGCCAGCCGAAGGCTCGAGCACGAGGTCATCGGCGGTGAGCCTAGCGGCAATCGCCGCGACAAACGCCAGCTCAACCGGCGTCGAGAACTGCTGCAGCGCGTGCGAGGTTTCAGAGCGGCGCGTCTCGGTCGGAAGGAGCCTGCCAAGACGCTCGAGGATCGAAAGGATTTCGGCCGGGGAGCGGTCACCCGCAATCGACTTGCCAAACTGGCGCAAGAACAAGACTTGCGCGGCCTCGACTGCCTCGTAGGCATCCTTCCAGGACCACAAACCTTCGGCGTCGGATCCGCCAAAGGCTTGTTCCATCGCGCAGCGCATCACGCCAGCATCGATCTTTCGGCCAGCTGACAGGACTCTGAACAGGGTCTGTGCAGCCGCTAGCAGGGCAGCACTTTGATCGAGATGGATAAAGAGGTCAGACGAAGTCGGCGCAGCGAGTGCGACGGCAGGGGGAGGGGTCATTGCAGGTCTCCGGATTGGCAGGAACCAGCCCGGAAAACTCTCTCTTCACCTCCCGGGCTTCATGCCCCGGAAAACACAATTCTCACACTGGCCACGAATGGCGGGGTAGGGGGCCGGAACCAGAATGGAGGCTTACAGATGGTACAAGCGCAGAGTTTTATGACAAAACATGACCGGCGACACCATGCCGTTAGAGAGGTTGGGCCGAATTAACCCATACGGAATGCTCAGGATCTCCGGCCACGAGAGCGCACACGCTGGGCCGTGCGGATGTCGTGCATCTGCAGGCGCTGGGCCTGGAACTGGCGGTTCACTTCCTGGAACAGCGGCGCGAGGCCATCTGGATCCTCGATGGTCAGGATCAGCGAGAACGGAACCCCCTCGGCCGGAAAAGTCGCTTCCGCCCGCACGACGCTTTCAACTTCAAGGCGCCATTCTGTGGAGAAGCCGACGCCCTCGAATTTCGCATCGTAACGCTTGGTTGGCCACCATTTGAGGCCATGCTCGATCAGCGTGCGCTCGGGAATGGTGAGCTTGTTTGTCCTAGGGAGAAAAGCCTGCGAAATCTCGTCGCGGAAGCTCGGGCGCCCATCCTTTCGATCCATTGGCTGGCGCTGCCGGAGAACGGCGTTCAGGTTAACGCGCACGAACTCCGTCCCGAATGCCTGATCAAGCGGGGCGTCATAGACCAGGGTCATGGAGACGCGCCCGCGACACGCGCGTGTATCCGCATCGACAAGGGATGCCGGCCATGCGAAGGGAAATCTGAGGATCGCCGGTCGCCTTTCTCCCGCCGTCAAACGGCTTTCGAAGACAAGTGTGATGGCGTGATCGCTTGTCTCCAGCATGGCTTGCGCCGGATCGGGCATGCCAAAGCCGGTGAACTGGCGCGCCACCTCCCGCAACCGGCTGTTCTGCAGGGGAAGCGGCGTCGTTGAATTATGCACGAGAAACGCGCGCAGCGTCCGCGGTTCCAGCCGCTCCCCGGTTGCAACATCGAGGGCAGCAAGAGTTTTGGCGACAAGCGGCGCGGCAAAACTCGTTCCGCGCATTTGAGCGGAGTTTCCATGAGCGTCGCAAGACCGGAGATGGGTGTCGGCTGGCCGGCTTGCATCGCCGGTTCCGCCAAAATGAGCCAGATCCGGTTTTACTCCGACCCGAAGCCCGGGACCCCGCCGCGTGTAGGTTGCCGGCGCACCCGCCAGATGACTTGATCCAGGCGGGTTCAAGGCGCCGACTGCCAGTGCCCGGACACTTTCACAAGGCATGAGTATCGTTTCGACGGTTGCGCGGGAAGCCAGCGCTGCCAGCGCCTGCGTCGCCTTGTCAGGCCATGGCGCGCGCCAGTCGGCGTAATCCAGATTGCCGGCGGAATTGACGATCACAACGCCAAGACGGTCCTGAATCTCGTCGAGACGCGCTGCGTAAATGCTGTAGATGTCAGCGTCGACGGGAGCCTTGATGTTGAGAGACATGTTGAAGACGCGGACCCCATGCGTATTGCGGGCATCCGATATTGCAGCCTCAAGTTCTTCCAAAAAGGCTTCGAAACCGCGGCTGCCATAGACATCCATGAAGCTCCCGCTCGGCATGAGCGGGATGTCGACAATCTCACATCCGTCATCTTCACGCCCGATTGCTGGACCGTTGACACTACGGGCGGCAATCAGCAGGCCGGCAACCTGTGAGCCGTGCTGGGGGTCGGTATCGCCTCGATCAAGGAAATCATGGCGGTGCATAATCCACGCACCAAGGGCAGGGCAGACGCCTGTATCGATAACGCCAACCTTCGGATAGCGGCCGCCAGTAACCCTGGTGGGAACCGAAAAGGGGGCGTCGAGGGATGTGCCCGAGGCTGCTGTTGCCTCGATCAGCACTGGAAAACGAATGCGCCGGACAAGCGGGTGCGCAGAAAGCTGTTGCAGGAAGCGCTCGTGACGGGCGACATCGAGATCGACCGGCACGACATTCCGGTCGCTTGCGCTGTCCGTGCGCATGACACGCCGGTCCTCGAGACGGGGCAGCTCGCTTCCTCTTGTCAGCAGAACCTCAAAAACCGGAACGCTGCCGGGTGTCGGAAGAAGATCGGCCCTCAACCCTCGGCCTCCCTGGAGGAAGGCCGCATTGAGCGTTTCCACGGAGCGACGGAAGCCAAGAACATCATCTGCCCCCTGGGTGGTCAGCGGCGCCTGTTCGAACAACTCGACGATGTACCCGCTTGCCGCACGCGGATCGGCGAAAGCAGCCACGGCGTCCGAGGCAGCAAAGCCCCGCTTCTGACCCAGCGTGATCAACTCGATTGTCTCGATTGCGCCGACCTCGGAACGCACTCGCGTCACGAAGTGATAGGGTTCGCCGGTGCGCGAGGATCGCCGGGTCTGCCCATGATCTTCCGCCGAGGCGATCCGGCTTATGAGCCGATGAAAATGAAACAGCGGCGCCCGGAAATAAAGTTCGCCCGGAGCCCCTGCGCCTACGCATGGAAACTGGTCCCGCATGAATACGGCGCGGTTTGGCCGGTAGGATTTGGCGATGGCCTCATTACGCATGCGCACATGCAGGTAGGTGAGGGGGCCGTAAGGGGACGCTTCCAGGCCGGCCGCAATCGTGGAGAGTTGTTCCAGGAGGCGTGCGCGATGAGCCATGAACGCCGCATCATGGTCCTGAAAGAAATCCTTTTCCGGTCCAGCCTGTCCGGGATCGGGGGCGCGAAGAAACAGCTCGTCATTGAGAACGATCTGGACAGGATTATTCGGCATGGCTCACCTGTCCACCTGTGCTGCGTCTGGTTTGAAAGTCCTTGGCATAGCGCGAGACGGTGCTCTGGCTCTTGACCAGCATCTGCGCGAGGCTTTCCTGCTTGATGGTGAATTCAGAATTCAGCACGGAGCCGACAAAGCCAGGCTCATCATCCAGAAAGAGCCGCGCGGCTCCGATCCCGTCCGAGGCAAAGCCCAGACGCATCAGAAGTGCGCGCGCCGCGGTCATGACTTCGGGCGGAGAGGCCCCGGAATTGCCAAGAGCCAGATTCCGTTTCAGGGAATCCGCGAAATTCTTTAGATCCGATCCAGAGCGCTCTCCCGCCACAAAGGCGAGCGTTTTGACCACATCATCGTCAAGTGTCAGTGGCACGAGAAACGTCTTCAGCATAGCGACCCGGGTCAATGCGTCCGGAAGCGTCATGCGGATATGGTTCTCGAAGCGGCGCCAGACGGCCGGATCGAGCAGGGCTTCATGGTTTGTAATGGCGATGGTCAGGCCCTTGCCGGCGCGGGAGTCCAAATTCTGCAGAAGCGTGTTGACGACGCGCTTGATCTCCCCGAGTTCATGCGGATCGTCCCGCATCTTGGCCAGCGCATCGAACTCGTCGAGAACCAGCACACAGCGATAGCGGTTGGCAAATTCGAACAGATTGGCGATGTTGCGCGCCGTTGTCCCGAGAAAAGAACTGACCAGCCCATCGATCCGCGCATTGACAACCGGTAGCCCAAGGCGCGCAGCAAGCGAGAAGGCCGTCAGCGTCTTGCCGGTGCCAGGCGGCCCGTAAATCAGGCATGACCGTGATGGCTCGATGCCAATGGCCTTCAGATGTTCCGTCTTCAGCCATTCATCGAGGATTCCACCCAGCGCTTTTTCGATGTCCACGTCATAAATCGGCGTCGGTCGCCCCGCTGCTGGATTAAGGACAACTTCTGCAAGTGGGACCCCGGTTTCACGGTCGGCGGGGGCATGAACATTGGCCGTCAATTCATCGCCGGTGACGAGGGAGCGGGACACTTCAATCACGCTTGGCGCCAGCGTTGCTTTGGACGTTGCGGCTTTGAGCAGGCGCTCGATTGTTCCCGCAGCCTTTTCGTCTCCGCTTTCACGCAACCGATCGCGCAGGCGTTCAACCTGCCGACGAAAGCGGTCGTCCCTTGTTTCAAGCCCAGTGCGGCACAGGCTCTGGATGACGGAAAAATGCTCCACGGCGACCCCCGAATCGACTGTTTCATCGAATTATTCATTGTAGATGTGAAATATGCAATAAAACACAATTTTATGCAATTGAAAAGAAGGCGACCCATTGGATTCGGAAGCGAAGGGCCGTCAGGACTCCATCGACGAGGGTTGGAGTGATGTTCCCGATGGGTGAAAAACAAATATGGCGTGCCTTGCCCAAGGGAGTGAGCAATCTCCAAGCACATGTCGCCCCGAGCTGGTCGCCACCGTGCCGCCCGACCTCGGTTACAAGACGCTTTTTGCCTTCCACTGCGTAAACCGCCATGAGGCGGCGACTGCGGACGTTTGTCATCTATGAAGCGAGTTCTCAAAGGGCGAAGATGCGCCGCGTTGACCCGACACGTCAGTTGTCCGGTGACCGGTGACCGGTCACCGGTCACCGGTCAGAGCATAAAAGTGTGATGTCCAAATGCTACCCAAACCGGCCCCCCGCCTCGGTGAACGTGTACCCATTGACGATGATACCTTCATCCACCACCTCGTTCGACATCTGGTGGTCGTACTCCTTCTCAAGCTGGCGATAGAGCCATCGCGCGAGGTCTCGGAGGGCTTCTGCGACGGCCTCCTCGGCGTCAGCGGTCGGTGGCTGGTATTGGTCGCTGTTCCGCTCGACAGCAATCTCCATGCTGTGCTCGTGGTAGTAGCGGCCCCGATGCGTGACGCGGGCCTCGAGAGCATAGAGGTTCTTGCGCTGGTTCCGCTGAAGCTCATCGGCGATCGCAGCCAGACGCTGATCCGTTGGCGCATAGTCGCGGATCGCGCGCGAAGCACCCTTTCGATAGCTGTAGCGGCCCTCGAAGCAGGCGCCGTCACCCTGGCTAGCAAACCCGGAGAACCAGATGCAGGGCTTCGCTCGTGTACCACCGCCAAAGAGGCGGACAGGCCGGGTTGCGAGATCCACACCGAGGATCTCGCAGATGCGCTCGAAATCCTCGAATACGAATTCGTGCCAGTCATCATGGACTGATGCCTGACGATACCAGTCGCGAGCACGATCCTTGGCGCGCTCATCGAGCTCTTCGAAGGTGTAGACGGTTGTTTCGATCACCTCAGGCATCGGAAATCTCCCGGATCAGGAGATGAGGATCGAGATCGGCCTCGATCTTTTTCGTCCGTCCCATCCATGGTGCCGGCTGGATTGCGCGAGCCCAATCCGCGAAGCTCGGGATGAACCCGAGATCTTCGGTGACATGCTGTTCTCCAACCCAGCGCGTCGGGATGACCCGGCCTGAGGAAAGCATGGTCGTCACGCCGAAGATCGTCTCGGCCATGAAGATGCCCTCGGCATGATGCCGGAGCGCCCTGTGCCGGAAATCCGCGATGATCTCCTTCGACGCATCGAACCAAGCGTGGATGGCGAGATAATCCTCGACGGTGCCGCCCCATTTTTTGCTTGAGGAGAGGGCGTGGTGGTAGGGATGAGCCATGATCGCCTCCGCTCAGAACGTGTGGGAATGGAATTCGGTGACGGTCATCCGCTCATGATAGTCGAGGCGGATTTCCTGAGCGGCGACGTCAAACACAAACTCACCGTAAGCGCCTTCATTGAGCTCCCAGCCGCCGTGCGTTTCGCTGAGGGCGTCGTAGACTAAGTGCTCGATTGCCTCGGTCAGTGTCATCGGGCGGGTTTCCGGCGCGCTCTGTCCCCAGACAATCGCGACAATGCTGATCGTCTGGTCAGGTAGCGGAACGCTCGTTTTGGCGGCATCGCGCGCCTCGATGCTCTCGATCTGCCCGCTATCGCCGTAGCCATCAAAGATGACGATGACAGTCGCGATGCCGGCGCCGGCAAGTGCGGCAAATACCGCAGACTTGTTGGCCGGGCGAAGAGCTGCGCGTTGCAACTTCTCGGCTTCAATCTCAGCCACGATATCGGACATCGTCACGGGAAGGGCGATGAGCGTCGGCTCGGGCGTTGCGGGACTATTGGTTTCGTTGGCCATGGGGCTCTCCAGAATGAAAAAGCCCGACACGAGACAGGCTCGGCCGGGCAGGGGATTTCGATGGGGGTGGGAAAGGTTATTCGGCGGCCAAGGGATAGGCAGCAGCCGTTGACAGGCCCTCGGTCAGGAAGGCTGGGAGCGTGACAGCCTCTGAATCGGCATCCTCACTCCCTTCGCTCGCGGGCTGAGCGGGAGCTTCGACCGTCGTTGCAGACCGAGCGACAAGCGCGTGCGGGCCCCTTTCTTGCGTCGATCGCAAGGGGGCCGGCAACCAGCTCGCACCGGCGACAAGGCGCTCTGCTTCCACTGCCATGTCGGATTTCTTGAGATGATCGATCATTTGGGCTGCCGCCTCGCCCTTCACCTCGCGCAAAGTCGCGAGGATCTGGGATTTCGTGACCTTACTGAAGAAGCTCTTCGTCGTGGCGGACCAATGGCGGCGCATATCGAGATCGACATGATCCGCGAGCCGATCGGCATGAGCAAGCTCCCGGGAGCGGCGGATATGCGGGACTTGCAGCGCATTGATGCCTGTCGAGACACACCACGCAAAAAGTGCCGCCAGCGAATCCGCATCAAAAGCGACGAGGGCATCCCAAAGATCAGCCGGATTCTTCGGCAGCATCCCAGCCCAGCGCGCCTGGCGAGCGCTCATGCGGTTGGCGACATCGCTTTCGCCGAGGTCAGGCGCATGCGCCTCAAGCGCGGAGGACCGGACATCGAGTTCGAGACAGGTTTCCGAACCAGCGAAGCGGTAGAAGCTCTTGAGCACCAGGGCATGCGTCAGTGCGAGCAGCGCGGTATCGGGATCATCGGCGATAGCTTCCCGCAGGGCGAGCGTCCGATAAGCCGTGAGTTCAGCGACGAGGCGATCGGAGAGTCGTGCTGTGGTCTCGGTTTCGATGTCATCGACGTCCTCTGACGTGTTCGGCCCAGCGCCTCCAGACTGGCCGGACAACGCAGGCTCTTGGCCCGTGGCAGGATTGCCCGACGCCTGACCACATGTGCTTGCAACCCGATCTTCGGGGCGGACATAGCCAGCCTCGACGCGCAAGTGACCATCATGCTCGATGCTGACGAACACACCGGCATGGGCGATTTCCTGAGGGTTGAAGATTTCGGGGCGTTCATCGACCCTCGCAAGGATGTCCTCGAGTTCGCCCATGCGCCGGTCGATTTCTTCGGGCAGTTCCTCGGCGCCCTCGAACTCCTCTGACAGCGCATTGTATTCGGCAAGGGCGGCGTCATAACGCGCCTGCTCCTCAGCCGAGACTGGTGCCGGTATCGATGAGAGCCGTGTCAATCCGTTGAGATGGCCATAGGGGAAGCTGAGGGCGGTCTCGACCCATTTCCAGCCCTGGGCAGCGATGGCCTTGGCTTCCTCGGCGAGCTTCTCCGTCGCGAGACGGTCGAGCAGCGCGACATCCTGGAACCATCCCCCGCCATCCTCCGAGAAGAGGTCACGCAAGATCACGCCACCTACCTCCTCATAAGCCGCAGCACCCACGAAGAGGGCACGCCGATCATTGCCCTTCACGGCACCTTCCGTGAGAAGGCGCCGGATCAGGTAGGGCTCCTTGTTGTAGCCATGCCGGATCTGCTCCCAAACCGCTTCCTGGCGGGCATGATCTGCCGTCACACAGAAGGCCATGAGCTGATCGAGCGTCATCTCATCCTCGGCATAGGCCGCGAGCAGGGTTAAGCTGGCGGAGGCGAGCTTCAGGCGCTGGCGAACGATCTGCGGCGAGACGAAAAACCGTGCCGCGATCTCATCGACCGAGAGCCCTTCATCGTCGGCCAGAGCCTTGAAGGCCCGGAACTGGTCGAGCGGATGAAGACCGGCGCGCATCACATTCTCTGCGAGCGAATCCTCAACCTCGATGCCCGTGGATTTCACAAGGCAGGGGATCAGATGATCAGGGCTGATGCGCCCTTCCGCCTGAAGCTTCTGCAGGGCGGCAAGACGTCGCCCACCGGCTTGAACAACGAACTGACCGGTCTCAAGGCCAGCTGCGTCGATCACGGGACGGACAGAGAGCGACTGCAGGAGCCCGCGCCGCGCGATATCCTCAGCGAGATCGTCAATGCTCACGGAAGCTCGAACCTTGCGGACATTGGAAGCAGACGCCACGAGCTGGGAAAGGGGAATCTCGCGAGGGATAGCGAAGGCACTCGCGATTGGCTGGTCAATCATCGTGATGGAATCGGTCTGAGTCATGTCCGTCATCTCCGCGACGGCCGGGGCAGAACCTCTCTCTTCCCCTCTCAAACCGTCACAAACGGCCCGAACTCACCTCTTCCTCCGGCCAAGGCCAAATGGCGGTAAACCTCGACAGTTTCACGAAAAACGGTCAACACATGATCTAATATATTGCAGATTGTATTATACAAAGGTCTATGGCATGGCTCCGCGCTTTCCGCCCACGGCAGTCAAAGGGGAGAGAGATGCCGGAAAGCCTGACGATGCCGAAGAAGCCTGAGCGTGCGCCCATCGATACGCTGCTGCCCTACCTGCTGACACGCCCCGAAGCCAATGTGAAAGAGCTGATCGCTCGCAATCTCGCGACCGGCGTGTATTACAACGATCCGAACGAGGTTCTCTATTGGGCGACGGTCCAGATCGCCTATTCCGGCAAGACGCTGCACGCATCACTCCTCTCCGAAGCGATTGACCGATTGGCCAAACTGGCGCCGGCAAACCAGTAGAACGGAATTCCCACGGAACCAGCCCAACGGGAACAAACATCCATCCGAAGACCTGCCTTTATGTGATCTATTGCGTATCGTAGAAAATGTATGCACGCTGCAGCCCATCATTGATTATGGATCGGGCAGACAGATGGCTCCCAAAGCGGGGCGCGGCAGAACCGCGGAAAAGACCTTGGCATCGGTACTTGGCATCAGGCTTGAGCAGCTTGCGGCCGAACATGAGGATCTGGCGAGTTTTCTGGCCAAGGTCGGGATTTCTTCTGGCACCTACTACCTTCTTGTCAAAGGTGACGCCAACCCGACCCTCGACACCCTCGAACTCATTGCAGCAGGTTTGGGCCTGTCAGTCTGGGAACTCCTTGGCCTCAATGATGGCGTCGTGAAGAAAGCCTTGGACGCACGGGACATTGATCTCGACGCCATCAAGGCTTCCAGTCGGGCACGCGTCGAGGCGCTCACGAAACTCGAAAGCCAGCGCGTTGAGTTCAAGAAGAAATCCACGGGACAATCGGGAAAGACACGCCATCGGGAATAGGTGCTTCAAGGGACACGGATCCGAAGATTGCTCAGATCAATTCGGCATATTGTTCGAGCGCCTGCGCGGTCGCGACCAACCCACATGCGACCAGCTTTCCAAGATAGTCCTCGACGCTCATGGGAGGGTTCTTGAGCTGAGCCCGGATGCGCTTCACGCAACCACAGAAGAGACCTGGGGCAAGACTGAGATGGGAGCCCAGGAACTCATCGGGGTGGATCGCCTCGATCCCATAAGGTGCGATCGCTGCCTCCGGGAAGTCTCGCAAGTTCGCGGTCACGATCACATCGCAGCGGCCGACGATTGCGGCTGCAAGGACATGGCGATCACCGGGGTCGGGCAAGCCGAGAATCCCAGGAATGAGCGGCTCGTATCCTGTAACCAGCGCATCCCGGACATTGAGGTCCATGAGTTCACGCGTGCGCTCCAGTTTGGCGCGCTCGCGTTTTGGCTCATTCTCGAGGAGATTTTCGATCCATTCCCGGTGAATGTCGTTGCTCCAGCGCGCCTTGTAGATGTCGGTGACAGCAAGGCGCATGAGAATATCCCGCGTGACAGCGGGATAGAGCACATTGGCGTCGAGGAGGGCGGTGTAGGTCATCCCCGCTCAGTATCCCATGCCCTGCTCCTGAGCGTCAGCAACAAGAGCGTCGAGCACAGTTTCCCGATCTTTGTCGACCCGCGCTTTGTAGGCCATGACGTCTTCCATTTTGACCCGCCGATGCTTCCCGACTTTCCGGTGCGGAATGGCATTATCCTCAAGGAGCTTGATCAAAAACGGTCGCGAGACATTGAGAACCCCGGCAGCCTGCACGGTCGTGAGTTCGGCATTCTCAGGGATAATTGTGACACCTTGGCCAGCAGCCATCGCGCCAAGGATGTCCAGCAGGAGGTCAACAGCGACGGCAGGAAGCTCAATCGGCGCCTCCTGTCCGCGATCAATCACACGGACACGCAGAGGCTCGCTTCTGCGGACAAGGGAACCCAAGCGCTGGGCCGAGGAACGGGCAAGCGTAACTTCAGCGGGATTGGGCGGCGGAGCACGATGTGCAGTGGTGGCGCGGGACATGACACTCTCTCTGATGGTGCTTTCGCACTCTTAAATGCATTAAGTGCTACAAATGAAATAAGTGCAAAGATTGTCAAGCACCATATCTGTCGTGCCGCATTGGAAGGCAGCGCTTAGCCTGTGACTCAAACCTCTCCCGAACCCACCATGATATCCGTTGCGGCCGGCGTCGGCGGCACGGCTGCCACCGGTTGCCCGGGCGGAAAATCCCCCGGCCCCTGCTCGCAGGCGGGGGTGTTGGGATTGTTCTGGCAATTCGGATCGGCATTGGCCTGCGCGGCGCGCGCCATGTCGCAGATGGTTGTGCCATTGGAATCCGCAAAGCCCGAACAGCGTCCGGAATTCACCATGGTCTGGCAATTGCCAACGCCGAGCTGGATGCAGGCGGCGATAAAGCTTGCATCCACGCGACGACCGTCGAACACGCCCATTTCGGTCAGGCGCCGGACGACACCGGTTCTGTATCCGTCATTGGTCAGGCGCGCCCAGGCATCGACCTGCTCCTGCAGGCTCATGCAGCCGAAGGTTTCTCGATCGACACCGGCATAGTCTCGGACATTCCGATTGTTGAGCTGGAAGATGCCGGTGCAGCAGCTCCCATTGTAGACGCCCTTGTTTCCACCCGATTCAAAGCGGCCGAGCCCGCCCAGGGAACAGGAGGTCGCTTTCAGCTCATCCCGGAGCGGCGAAGCATTCACGGCGTTGGTGATTTCCTGAGCGGAATAATTGGTGCGCTCGCAATATTGCTGGCGCTGAGCCGTAGCCGAGAACGGCATCAACAGAGCGAAGAGAACAAGCATCACTGCACGGGAGAGTTGGCCCTGCTTCCATCTCTGGAGGCACAACATCATGGGACCCGGAACTCACGGGAGCAGCGAGGCGCCCACTGGCCGCCGACCAAGGCGCGCATCCGAACCACACGCCGCGCCGGATCAAACTGCACCTGCACGCTGTCATGCTGGTTGGCCAGAGGCGCCCCTTGCTCGGGCGGCTCAACAAGGCAGCCGGTATCCTCTATCGCGATCTGGACATTCCCGCCGGATACCAGCGCGATCTTCAGCGGACAAACCGAAGCTTCTCGTCCGCTGGCATTGTGGTTCGCACCATTGTCGCATTGTCGGGATGTCAGGACGGACACCACCAGGCGCTGATCGCCGAGTTCGAATGTCGACACAAGCGCATTGATCCAGGCGTTACGCCCGCCAAGATCACGCTTCAGTTCCTTTTCGACGAAGTCATTCTGCGAGCGGATCTCAGCCGGCCACATCGTGGTCTGCAGAATATCCGTCGAGGATTTCTCGCGGAGATCGCGGAACTCCATCGACGCCCACTCGGCGTTCTGGGCGAGGGCAGTGCCAGTGGCAGTGCCGAGAAGCACGGCGATCACGAGGCCAAATCCGACAGGTCTCATCTCTCACTCTCCTCTGACGGGAACCGATTGCGAACAGCCCTCCACGGCCTCTCCTCCGGCCACGACACCGAGACGGATCGCCCGCGAACCGGGGTCATAGGAGGCATAGGCGCGCGGCGCCGCACCACCTGCGGAAGCAGCCACGAAACAGGCTTTGCCTTCGCGGATCGTCGTTCCTTGGGGATCGAAGCGCACGAGACGCATCGGACAAATCCAGATCTGCGGCGCGACGGGCCGACGCTCACATGCGCCTTCAAACTGCAGGATCGAGAGCATGACCACGGTTTCGGGCGAGCGGATTACGAGGTTGGCGGCCATGGCAGCCTGGCCTCCGATCGTTGCACCAAGTGGAGCGCTTTTCGATCGCGAGGAAATTCCAAGCCTGTCATGCCACAGCCGGGCCGTTGGCATCTGGTTCGGTCCGACCAGACGCAAATCGACCATCGTCAGGGGCCGCCAGGCCTTCGCCGGATGCGGCTCGTTTTCTGCCATCGACGTGGTCGATGCAGTCCCCAGCATGCCCATCGCTAGAGCGAACATCAAAAGCCAGTGCCTCATCGCGGCGCTCCTGTTGCCGCGGGCTGAGAAGCGCGGAGCGTCTTGAGGATGATCGGTCCGGGCTCGGGTAAATCAGCAAAAGCCCAGAGGCCTGCCTTCGCGCGTTTCGCGTCGAGTTCGGCCACGAAATAGGGCAGGTGAACCGGTTTGCCGTCGGGCTGAAGTGCGGCGAACGCGAAACCCGAGGCGATTAATGCGGTACCAAGATCGATCCGTGATCCAGCGGATTGGCTTCCTTTTGGTGCGGCGACGCAGGTCACGTAGCGGATGCCGTTGGGCGCGCCTTCGAGAACGGGCGCACAGAGCGGACGATAATCCCGGATCAGGCTGATCAGCATGGCGAGGCTCGCTTCACCGCACTCCCGCTTCTGGCCCGAGGCATTGGTGAAGGATGTACCTCGAAGGCAGGCCTGAACGCCATAAAGCCTAAAACGCTGCCCCCCGTTGGCCCAGCTATCGCCGGTCTCAAAAACGGCATTCTCGGGGATCGCCGCCCAAGGTGTAGTTTGCGCGACGGCGGGAAACGACGCCAGGAACGCGACCATAGCCAACAGCCAGCTTGATCGGGCCATCGCTCAATAGCCCCGAAGCGAGAAGTAGAACCGCGTGGTCTGCCCGCCGGTGGTGATGTCGACGTAGTGCGGGTTTTCCCGCTGGGGCCTGGGGATCGGAAGGTCGGCCGGATCACAGACCGGTCCGTTGTCACCGCGGCTCGGGCAGGCACGCTCGAGCCGTGCAGGATCCGCGCATTGGTCGCCATTGGGATCGGGCCGCAAGGGCTCAGGACCATTGTCGCCGCCCGTCGGGCGCCCCCCGGAATAGGCGATCATCGGTGATGGGCAGGGAAGATAGGGGTCATACCCGAGGCCCCCGGCATTGCCTTCGGGGCAAGTTGGCCAGGGACGACCACGCGCGAGCATCCGGAAGAGCTGCGTCATCACCGGCACGCAATAAGGAATGCCCGACCAGGATGGGTTCGAGGCGGCAGCACAAAGCAGAACCTTGCAGCCAAAGGAGGCGTCCTGCGCGCGGACTGACGGAGAAATCGTCACTGCCAGGATCGCACCGGCGGTGCCGACGATCGCATATCGACGCAGCGGAAAGACCAGAAACATGCGGGGACTCGACCTGCTCCAAAAAGGAGCATTTGTTGCGTTGACTTTAATACATTGTTTATTGCATATCGCTTGAAAGAGATCACCGCAACCCCAGAACGGTGGTCCCCATGATTCGAATTGTCAGCGCCGGCCTCGCCCTTCTTGTCGCCGGATCAGGAGCCGTGATGGCGCAGAACGCGCAAAATCCTGCCGGATCGTCTGCCCACATGTCGGCCAAGGTCGAGACGCGACTGCCCCCAACGCGCGTGTCGCTGCATGAAGCGCCCCTGCCGCAGGCGAATGCCATTCTCGACGCGAATGGGCGGGTGGTTCCCATGGCCGCCGTGAATGTCGATGCCGTTCAACCCGGCAGGGGATGCGTAGCGCGTCATCGCATGCGGCCCGCCGAGATCCGTAGGACCGCAGAGGCAGAGGCCCGGCGGATTGGACTACCGCAGGATCTCGTCGTCGCGGTGATCCGGGCGGAAGGCCTGGTGGGTCCTGATCCATCTGTAACGAGCGCTGCAATGCTCCCTGTGGGATCCGCAGAGGCGTCCTGCGCTGATCAGGAAGGCCAGATACGCAAGGCTGTCGCGCATCTCGCACGCATGCGTCAGCTCTATCCCGCGCCAGTCCACCACCTCACGGCCTATCGCGAAGGCGAGGAAGCATTCCTTGCGAGCGGCGGTGTTCCCGAGCGCTCAGAGACCCTGCGGTTCATTGTGACTGCGCTGAACGGGCTCGCGACACCTCCGGGCGAACTCGCGGCAGCCAATCGGCCCCAGGGCGCAAGCAGAGTGGTGGCGCCGACGAATATGGCCGCACCGCAAAGTGCAGCCAATCGCAACCCTCAAACCGGCAACCCCGATCCCCGCTGGGTCTCGGGCTTTGTGTTCAACCTCGAGTAAGTGATCATGACATCCGCGTATCCACGTTCCACCGCCCGCATCGCCGGGATCGCCTTTGCGTTCCTTCTCTTCGCGGGCGAAGCCTTCGCCCAAGGCACGCTCCAGCCGGTGCAATCGACGCTGCAGACCCTTGTTCAGGCTCTGACAGGACCGATCGCGACCTCGCTTGCCATTCTCGCGGTCATCGCCTGCGGCTTCCTCGCCTTCACCGGTCGGTTGACCTGGGGCATCGCCGGCTCGGTCATCTTCGGGATCGTGCTCGTTTTCGGCTCCGCGCAGATCGTCCAGTTCTTCCAATCGGCTGTCGGACGATGACCGAGAACGATCTCGAAAAGCCGCTGATCGTGCCACTCGTGCGCGCGCTGACCCGTGCGCCGACCCTCATGGGCGTTCCCTACATGTATTTCATGATGAACGGTGTTGCGACCGCCGTCATCTTCCTCGCGAGCCACAATCTCGCGATGCTGCTCGTCGCAATCCCGCTTCATCTCTTCGGGTTCGTGATGACCCTGCGCGACGAGCGGATCTTCGAAATCCTCTTCGTGCGCTCGACCAAATGCCCGCCCCGCTCTCGCGCCTTCTGGGGTGCAGACAGCTATTCCGTGTGAGGCGAGGATGGTGGCGCGGGCGCTTCTTTCCGAAATGACCTTTGGCACGGCAGCCAGCCGCGAGCGCCCGCTCGGGATCCATATCCCCTATGCACGGCATATCGATGATCGCACCATCCGGACCAAGACAGGTCTTCTTCTCACGACGCTCAAGCTCGAGGGCTACTGCTTCGAGACAGCGGATATGAGCGAGATCAACGCGCGCATGATGGCGCGCAATGATCTCGTGCGCATGCTCGGGAATTCCCGTTTCGCACTTTACCAGCACATCATCCGGCGCGAGGTCGAACCCGGCATTCCATCGAGTTTTGACAACGCGTTCTGTGCCGAGCTCGACCGTCGCTACCATCAGGCGCTGGGGAAACGCCGGATGTTCGTCAACGACATCTACCTCACGATCCTCCGGAGGCCTCTCCAGGGACAGGCCGGCAATTTCGAGGGGCTGCTCGCAGCCATTCTCGGCAAGAAGACCGCTGGCGGTCATTCCGCGGATGAAGCGGAAGCTCTCGCTGAACTCAGCGATGTCACAACGGCCATTCGGGAAACCCTCGGTGCCTATGGCGCAAGAAGCCTTTCGGTCGAACCGCGCGACGGCATCTGGCATTCCGAGCCGCTGGAGTTCCTGCTCCAGCTGGTCAATGGCGGCGTGCCACGTCCGATGCCCCTGCCGCGCATGCCGCTCGATGAGGCGCTCTCCCAGAAGCGCATTTTCTTCGGTCGTAACGCTATTGAAATCAGGGGTGCGTCTGAGACTGAAACGCGCTTTGGCGCGATGCTTTCAATCCGGGAATACCCCGCTTTTTCCGGTCCGGGATCGCTCGACCTCCTCCTGAAGGTCCCGCACGAATTCATCCTGACCCAGAGCTTTGCGATCATCGACCGCCCTGAGGCCGCAAAGCAGATCGACCGCGTCACGCGGCAGGTCGATATGTCGGATGAAGCCGATTCCGTTGTCGCCGACCATCTCGCGATCGCAAGGGACGAACTTCTCGCGTCAGAAGCGATCTATGGCGAACATCATTTCTCGGTGATGCCCCTCGGACGCAATCTCAACGAAGTGAATGCCGCGATCACCGCTCTTGGCGCAGCGCTCACCGATCGCTCCGTCATCTGGGTGCGTGAGGACCTCAATTGTGAGCCCGCCTTCTGGGCGCAGCTCCCGGGGAATTTTGCGTACACCGCCCGCAAAGCCACGCTCTCCTCGAAGAATTTTTCCGGCTTCGCGTCGCTCCACAATTACCCCTCGGGGCAAGCCAGGGGGAACCATTGGGGTCCCGCACTCTCGGTCTTCGAGACGAGTTCCCAGACGGCCTATTATTTCAATGCCCATATCCGCGACCTCGGGAACTTCACCGTGGTCGGTCCCTCAGGTTCGGGCAAGACGGTCTTCCTGTCGTTCCTCTCGGCTCAGGCGCAGCGGATTGTCCCGCGCCCCAAGCTCATCTTCGTCGACAAGGACCGGGGCGCTGAGATCTTCATCCGCGCCATGGGCGGGCAATATGAAGTGCTCTCGCCCGGAGAACCCACGGGCTTCAATCCGCTTGCGCTGCCGGACAATGGCGAAAACCGCGAGTTCCTGTTCCAGCTCTTCGCCTACATGCTGAAACCGGTCGATGATCGGCTGATGTCGGCTTCCGAAGAGCAGGTGATCCGCAATGCGATCGCCGCAGTGCTCACCGGCCCCGTCGAAGGCAAAACGCTTCCCGCCTTCGCCACGCTTCTGCGCGGCCGCATTCGGGCGGGGGAGGGCGATCTTCTGGGACGCCTCGAGACCTGGCTCAAGCCGGATCAACGCGGCTGGCTCTTCAACAATGAGACAGACAAGTTCTCCCTCACATCGATGTTCGGGTTCGACATGACCCGTGTGCTGGATGACCCTGTGATACGCACATCAGCGCTGATGTATATATTTCACCGGACGAACGAGCTCTTGACTGGCGATCCCGTCATGATCTTCCTCGACGAGGGTTGGCGGCTTCTCGACGATGAGGTCTTCGCTTCCTTCATCAAGGACAAGCTCAAGACGATCCGAAAGCAGAACGGGATCATCGGGTTCGGCACCCAGTCCGCCGCCGATATCGTCCGCTCGAAATCCGCGAACACACTGATCGAGCAGACCGCAACCAATATCTTCTTCCCCAATCCCAAGGCGGACGATGAGAGCTACCGGAAGGCCTTCCGGCTCTCGGCGCGTGAGGTCGAATGGATCCGGACGTCGGTGCCGGAGCAGCGCTCGTTCCTGATCAAGCATGGTCAGGACAGCGTCATCGCCAAGCTCAACCTCTCCGGCATGAGCGATCTCATCAAGGTTCTCTCGGGCCGGACGGAGACTGTCGCCGAGCTCGAACTCCTGATGGAGGCGGTCGGAACCGATCCCGCAATCTGGCTTCCGATCTTCATGGGCCGGGCACCCACCCCCGGGAATGTGCCGTCATGACCCGGCTCCTTCTGATCCTGACCTTGGCGCTCTTTCTCGGAAGCCATGCGCTTGCGGCCGTTCCCACCCACGATGCCGCGATCCTCGAGAGACGAGCACAGCAAAGCGGGCACAAGGCCGAGCTCAAAACGATCCTCCTCGACCACAAGAAAAAGCGCGAGGGGATCAACTGCGCCGTGACCAAAGGTGGTCGCGGCAATGTCCAGAATCCTGAGAGCCCTGCTAATCCTGCCACGGGGTCAAATGCTGTTCAGCGTTATGCACCCGGCGCCCCCACAGCACCGCTGCCCGGCGCAACAGGCGGTACGCTCAGCGAACAGCAACTGGGATCGGAAACCGGCAAGGTCATCTCCGGGGTCGAAGCCACGCAAGGCACGGTGCAGGCCACAACGGAGGCCTATCGTGCTCGCTCCGGCGAGGTCGGGTCCGCGAAGACGGTCATGGAAGCCTTCGACCAGAACAGTTCCATCCGCATTCAGAACGGGATGAGCTGGAACCAGACCATCGCGACGGCGAACCTCCTGGTGCAGGCGCTCAATGCCCTCAACCTCGCGAACCAGAGTGATGCAAGCCAGGGCGCGAGGGTGCTTGTTGGTCCGAGACCTCCGCTCCTCCCCGGACGGACCTGCCCGACGGGGATGACCGGCACCGGAACAGCAGCGGATCCCTGCCGCCCCTCGCAATGCTCGACCACGCCATCCGGCACCCCCGCTGACCCCGGCTGCATCGTCAGGCGCTATGTCGATAGCGATGGCAATGTCCGGACCTATCTCGAGATCGCCTCCCGACGCGTGCCCGACACCCCGGTGGCTGCACCCAACGCCCGGGCCAATACGCCGGCCATCACCGAAGCCGACCTCCTCGAAGCCATTGCCGCCAGCCGTGCGCGCGCTGCCGGTCAGAACTGAAGGAAATCCCATGCGTCATTCGAGCATTTCCATGTGCCTTGCTGGCCTCCTCCATTGCCTCGGTTGCGAAACCGCCCTGGCTCAGGTGCCGGTCAATGACGCCGCCAATCTCGCCAAAGCGCAGGAGATCGCCTCCTCCACACGGCAGATCCTCGAGACCGATCGCGAGATCCTGACGAACACCCAGCGGACCTTGCAGGCGATTACCGGGGATCGTTCTTCGGTTGCTCAAGGATCACTCGCCCAGATGGCGCTTGGGGGCGGCTTCACGATGGCCAGCGCGCCCTCCCTCGGGTCTGTGATCTCCGGTGGCACCCTTGCATTCGGCGGCATGGGTTCGGATGCGCAAGGCATTGTCTCGAACCTCATCAACGGGCTTCAGCTCGTTCGCTCGATCACGGGTCTCATCAATGGTTCGTCGCGCCCGACGGATCAGGCCTACCAGAACTCGGTCAATGTCGCGGCGACCATCACCGGTCTCGTCTCGGCAACGCAAGGGGCGGTTCAGCAGAGAAGCTCGGCCTTTATGCAGGGCGGCAACCAGATCGGCTCGGCTCCGGATCTCAAGGGTTCGATCGACCAGAATACCCAAGTGCAGATCCAGACCGGGCAGACCGTCAACGAGCTGACCGGCGTCGTGAACACGGCGGTCACCGCAACAAATCAGGCCAATCTCGACCGTCTCGCAGCGGCTTCTGCCGCCGCCAACGCCATGACCTATCGCCCGTTCAATGCGACCAACACCCCGGATGGGGCCGCACGATGATCGGAAGGCTGGCCCTGGCGATCGGTGTTGTGGTGTTTCTCGGGGCTTGTGGACACAGGCCCCTCAAGGCGCCCTGCGAACCGGGGGATGCCCAACCTCTCTCGGTCCTGATCGTCTCGATACTGCCAGAGACGCTCGGAGCGCTGATCCCGCACGGAACTGAATGCGGTCCGTTGCGCCCGCTCTGATTGGTCCTGTCGCCAGAAAGCTCGCCCAATGTCGCTTGTTACCGATCTCCTCAGCAACGTGGACCGTGCAGGGAACACCTATGTCGCCAATGCCTATGGCGCGCTGGCGCAATCCCTGACCGAAGGCGGACCGGTCTCGGTCGGCAGCCTCATGCTCACGCTCTATGTCATCTTCTGGGGGATCGGCATCTGGCAGGGAACAGCGAGCGGGGGGCCAAGCGACCACGCCTTCCGGCTCTTTCGGGCGTTCCTGATCTACGCTCTCGCTACGGAATGGGGCAGTTTCCAGAGCCTCGTCTACACCGCGATGAATGATGGGCCCGCCGCGATCGGCAACTCGCTCCTCAACACCGTCGGGTCCATGAACAATACGGGGCTCTCGATCAACCTGACCTCGGTCAACGCGGTCCAGACCGCCCTTCAGAACCTCTGGGACACCACGGGAAATGCGGTTGCGGCATTCGTGAAGAATGCGGGCATCACCAATCCCGGTCCCTACGTGATCGCAGCCATTCTCCTCATCGCCATGGCTATCCTGATCGGATTCGGGCTTTTCCTGATCATCCTCTCGAAGGTCTTCATGTGGCTGCTCCTGGGTCTCGCGCCGATTTTCATCGTGCTGCTGCTCTTCGGGGTGACCTCCCGCTTCTTCTCGGGCTGGCTCGCGACACTCGTGCAGTATTTTATTGTGCAGGTCATAGTCTATGCCTTCATCGCTTTCTATGTCGGCCTGACCCATCAGTTTTTCGATCGTCTCAACACGGCGAATAACAGCTACACAACGACGTTTGCGGATATTGCCCCGATCATCCTCGTCGCAATCATCGGCGTTCTGCTTCTCCATCAGCTCAACGCGGTCGCAGCCTCGATCGCGGGCGGGATCCCCATGGGCTACACCCGCCTCGGGCGCTTCTTTAACGCCGCAGGCAATGCCCGTATCCCGGGCACTCCAACGCTCTCGGCCAATGAGCGGATCGCCGCGCGGCGTATGGCGCGGATGCAGAAAGCCGTCGCGGGCTATCGCGATACAGGAACGCAAGCTTCCTCAGGGCGGACGCGTGAAACCCCGGATCAGAACCGCCTCGCAAACCAGCTGAGGCAGCCGATCTGATTGCGCGGATCATCAGCGCCAGTGCCCTTCCGCGAAAGAATTTCCGAGAGATTTTGACATGACCAGCACGGACGCGGCCCAGGCGCCGCCAGCACAAAGCAACGAGTCGCCGCCAGCACAGCGACACGGTTCGCCGCCCCGGTCAGCGTCCCGCTACTATGATGAGGCACGGACCTGGGAACATGATATCTCCAGGCGCAACCGGAATAGCCGGGCCATCGCCTGGATCATCGCGAGCGCCATGACGATACTCGCGGCCCTGGCGCTTCTCGCGCTCGTCCTGCTCGTGCCGCTCAAATCCTATGAGCCCTATATGGTGGTCGTCGACAAGGCGACGGGCTTCGTCGAGGTCAAACGCCCGATGGCCGAGGGCGTTCTCAATCAGGATGAAGCGGTCACGACCTTCAATGTCGTCCGGTACATCCGGATGCGCGAGACCTATGACCCCAAGGCGCTGAAGGAGAATTTCGAGATCGCGCAGCTCCTCGCGACCGGCGATGCTGCACGCGAATTGACGGAGATCTATTCGCCGGCAAACCCGAACAACCCGATCAAGGTCCTCGGTCTCAATACGGTCGTCGCAGTGACCATCAAATCCGTGACCTTCCCCAATAGCCGCACGGCCCTCGTGCGTTTCTCCACGGAAGAGAAAAGTCAGACCAACATCGTGACTCGCCATTGGGTCTCGCTCGTCCGCTTCCGCTACACCTCGACGCCGATCCGCAACGAATACCGCTTCGAGAACCCTCTGGGGTTTCAGGTGACGGAATATCGCCGCGATCAGGAAACCGTGCCCTCGCCGGGAACCGTTCCGGGGGCCAAACCATGACGCATCTGATGATGAGCCGCTTTGTGTTGGCCTGCGCCCTGATCTTTGCAGCGCCAGCTCTCTGCCAGGCCGAATCCTCACCGCGCGCCGGACAGCTCGATCCGCGCGTTCGCGATGTCGTCTACCACAAGGACAATGTGGTCGGCGTCGATGCGAGCTACGGCGTCTCGACGATGATCATTCTCGGCGAGGACGAGAAAATCGAGACGCTTGCATTGGGCGATTCCATTGCTTGGAAGGTCGAGCCCAATCGGCGCGGGAACATCATCTTCATCAAGCCGGTCGACAAGGACGCGCATTCGAACCTGAATGTCGTCACGAACAAGCGGCTCTATTCTTTCATCCTGCGCTCGGCCTTCCGTGATCCGAAACGCCAGATCTTCAAGATCCGCTTTCGCTATCCTGAGGATGATCTCGATCAGCGTCTCCTCGCTAGGGCGAAAGAGCGGGCAGCGATGCCGAATATGCGCGAATTCAACCGGGCCAATGGCAATACCGAGTATGGCTTCAAGGGCTCGACCCGCATCAAACCGGTTCTCGCCTTCGATGATGGCGTGAAGACCTGGATCGAATTCCGCCCCGAGACCGAAACGCCGGCGATCTTCCTCGTCGACAAGGATCGAAACGAAAGCCTCGTCAATTTCCGTCGCGAAGGGAATTTCCTCGTCATCGACAAGGTCAATTTCCAATGGACCCTAAGGCATGGGGACGAGGTTACCTGCCTCTTCAATCTCCGTCTCGATCCGGACAATCAGCCCGTTGCGTCTCCCGCCCTTCAGCGCATCGGCTTTGATGCCAAGGCAAATCCGGAGGCGCGCTGATGCCGAGCCCTCAGGATTATCGCAATCTCGAACTTGAACATACCGCAGCGACATCCGTCGCACGCGGCACCACAACCTTTGGCGCGTTTCTCAAGGTCGGCGTGCCACTTGGTGCGGTGGGTCTTGCTGCCTTCATGATCTACCAGAGCCTTTACGGAGCGAAGGGCCCGACGACGAACCCGGATCGAGAGGAGTTCCGAACAACGCAATACCCGGGACCCCATCTCGAAGCGCCTCGGGCGCAAGTCGATACCGGACGCTTCACCGTGCCGCCTCCGGAACCGGCTCCACCCCCACCGCCGCCGCCCCCGATCGCTCCGCCGGTTGCAACCCTGTCGCCTCCCTTCGCGCCACCCGATGATGGGGAGGCGCGGCGTTTGGCGGAACTCGAGCGCCAGCGCCGCGAGGAAGAAGAGCGCCGGAAATGGGAACGCCTGCGCGCGCCTCAGGTCGTCGCGGATAATGCAGATGCCTCCATGCCCGGCAGGGCAGGGGGTGACAATGCGAACGCACCCCGTGGGCCGGCCGAGCGCGAAGAGGATCCCAATCGCCGGTTCCTGGCGAGTGCGGGAAGTGCTGGGGTTGAGGTCTCGACGGCCAGCAAGAACAACCGCATCGATGCCCTGATCGCGCAGGGCACCTTTATCCCCGGCATTCTCGAGACGGCGATCCAGTCGGATCTGCCGGGCATGGTCCGCGCCGCGACAACCGAGAATGTCTGGTCGTTCGACGGTCGGCGCGTGCTGATCCCCGCCGGTTCGCGTCTCATCGGCGAATACAAATCCGGCATCGCGCAGGGGCAGACGAGGGTCTTTATTGTCTGGACCCGGCTCCTTCGAAGTGACGGCGTGTCGGTCCAATTGGCCTCGATCGGAACCGACAGTCTAGGGCGCGCTGGCAGCTCCGGTTATGTCGATAATCATTATCTCGAGCGTTATGGCTCGGCGGTGCTCTTAAGCCTCGTGGGCGGCGTCTCCCAGTTCATTGCCGGCCTCGGTCAATCGAGCCAAAGCCAGCAGGGCCGTACGATCACGGTGACCGATCCTGTTACGGGTCAGACCTCGACGACGACCATTCAGCCCGATGGGCTGCTCGGGAATGCCCGGCAGATCGGCGCGCAGCAGGTCTCGCAAACCCTGACCAACCTGGCGAATGAGGCCCTGAAGAACTCCATCAATATTCCGCCGACGATCCATATCAACCAGGGCACACCGATCACCGTCTTTGTCCGGCGCGATCTCGATTTTTCGCTGTTCTATCCGGACCCGATCCGCGAAGCGCTTTCCGAAATCAAAGCGGAGATGAAGCGCGGGCCTATCCCCGCTGCACCAGCGCCACCGTCAATTTCGAGCGGCCGGATCGTCAAATGAGCTTTCGCGCGCTCGCCAAAGCCGGGGGATCCCACGAGACGGTTTTTATCGAGACTGCCTTGCAACCACTCCGGCCCTGGCTCGACAATCCCGATTTGGTCGAGATCTGCGCCAATCGCCCGGGTGAAATCTGGGTCGAGGTCATCGGCGCGCCCGCGATGGTCCGGCACGAGCTGCCCGCCCTGACAGTCGGAGCCCTCCGCCATATCGCTGAGCGCGTTGCCGGTCATACCGGGCAATCAATCAACGAAGAGCATCCGCTCCTCTCGGCCGCCCTTCCATCAGGAGAGCGGTTTCAGGGGGTGCTGCCGCCGGCGACAACCGAGGGCGGTGCATTCGCCATCCGAAAACAGGTCATCAAGGAAATGCGCCTTGAGGATTACCGGCGCATGGGTTCCTTTGACCGCGTCAGGCCAAGCGGGGCAGGGGAACTCACCGATCTCGACCGCGAGCTCTGCGAACTTCTCGAGGCGAACGAGATCGAAGCCTTCATCCGGCTCGCAGCGCAAAGCCGGATCTCGATGCTCGTCTCGGGCGGCACCTCCTCGGGCAAGACGACTTTCCTGAATGCGGTGCTGAAGGAGGTTCCCGTCGAGGAGCGTATCCTCTCGATCGAGGATACGCGGGAGCTGAAACCTCATCAGCCGAACTACCTCCCGCTTGTCGCTTCCAAGGGTGATCAGGGTCAGGCCCGTGTCACTGTCGATAGCCTCCTTCAGGCTTCGCTCCGGCTCAGGCCTGATCGCATCTTCCTCGGCGAGATCCGGGGTGCCGAGGCCTATTCCTTCCTCCGCGCGATCAACACGGGGCACCCGGGATCGATCACCACGGTTCACGCCGATAGCCCCGCCGGGGCTTTCGAGCAGCTCGCCTTGATGGTCATGCAATCCGGCCTTGGCCTACGGAAGGATGAAATCATCGCCTATATCTGCGCTGTCCTCCCCATCGTGATCCAGCAGAAGAAGATCGGCGGATGGCGCGGCACGGCCGAAATCTATTTTTCGAAGATGGCGCAGTGGCGTGCCGAAAAGGGGAGGGGAGCAAAGGCAGGGGGTTCAGCTAGCGCCAACCCGCGATCTCCGCGAGCCTGATCGATCATGGCCCGCATCGCCGGTTTGATCTTCATCACAGTCTTCGTAATTGTCTCGATCGCCCTGGCTTGGGTCATTCCCTATGCGGCGATCACCGGCCTGCGCTCGGGACACGTCGATCGCGCGAAGAAATGGGAGCTGCTCGTGCGGGTCTCGACCGAGAACCCGAAATGGGATTTTGCCAATACCCCGCCCATCTCCATGCGCCAAGGGTTTCCGCTCGCTTACTGGCATGCCTGGACCTACGGGCAGGATCCTCGATACCGCCAGCGCGTCCTTGAGAATGCCGGCCTCGCCTTCGGCATGCTTGTGCTTCTCGGCGGCGGAATTGCCATCCTGTTCCTCGCCAATCGCCCTTCAACCCTTCACGGCGATGCGCGGTTCGGGACGATCCGTGATGCCCGGAACGCCCGACTTCTCGGCAAAGAGGGCCTGATCCTCGGAAAGCTCGGCGGCCACGTCCTTCGATCCAATGATCCCGGACACATCCTCGTTGTCGGCCCCACGCGCTCCGGCAAGGGCATCTCCTTCGTCATCCCCAATGGCCATGCCTGGTCAGGGTCCATGGTCGTGCTCGACATCAAGATGGAGAACCACGACGCCTTCGCCAAAACGCGGAAGGCGGCCGGGAATGCGATCTTCGTCTTCGCGCCGGGTTCCCTGAAAACGCATCGCTACAACCCTTTGGATTTCGTGCGCTCGGGACCAGAGATGGCGACGGATTGCCAGAACATTGCAGTCTTCCTGACTGCCGTTCAGAACGAGAACGAATGGTCACTCGCCGCCAGAAAACTCGTCGCAGCGCTGTTGGGGTATGTTTTGACCAGCCCGCTTCATCAGCAAAGCCGCACAATCCGTTCGGCAGTCACCGTCATCTCGACCGGCAATGATATCGCCGATGTCCTCAAGGTTCTGGTCGCGACCGAAAAGCAGTTCCTCCCGCAATGGGTCGTCGATGATTTCAATCAGTTCATCGCGATTCCCGAGCGCACGCGTGGCTCGGTGTTGTTCAACGTCGCCAACGCCTTTGCGCCATGGTCATCGGAACTGATTGCGGAGGCGACATCGGCGAGCGACTTCGACATCCGGGCGCTTCGTCGCCAGAAGATGACCATCTTCATCGGCACACCCCTCGCGGATCTCGAGAGCTATCGCCCCCTGATCCGGATCCTCTTCCAGCAGATCCATGATGTCCTGATGCGCAACCTGCCGGGTAAGGACGAGCCCCATCAGGTGCTTCTCATGCTCGACGAGTTCTTCGCGTTGGGACGGATGACGTCACTTGCCTCGAAAATCGCGGTCTCGGCGGGGTATGGGTTCCGGATGGCAATCATCCTGCAAAACCTGTCTCAGCTCGACGAGCTCTATGGGAAGGCGACGAGAGAAACACTGATCGCAGGATGCGCAACAAAGCTCTTCGTCGCGATCAACGATAACGCCACAGCACAATATGTCTCCGAGGCACTCGGGAACTACACGGCCGACAATCGCACAAAGATCGTCGGCACGGGGATCACTCAATCAGCGAGAGTGTCTGTCACAAAGATCGGCGTGCCGCTGATGCGACCTGAAGCGCTTGTGAAAATGCGACGAGAGAACTCAGTGCTGCTAGTTTCGAATTCGTACCCCATGAAAATTGAGAAGACGACAGAGTTCTCTGTTAAATCTCGAACGTAACTCCACCGCTTCAGGCGGAGTTCAATGCAGGATCTGGCTGAGGAATTCCTTGGTGCGCTCATGCTGCGGGTTCTTGAAGAACTCGTTCGGCGTGTTGATTTCCACAACCTGCCCCTGGTCCATGAAGATCACGCGATCCGCCACCTGCCGCGCGAAGCCCATCTCGTGGGTCACGCAGAGCATGGTCATGCCCTCTTCCGCGAGGCTCACCATGGTATCGAGCACTTCCTTGACCATTTCGGGGTCAAGCGCCGAAGTCGGCTCGTCGAACAGCATGATCTTCGGGCTCATGCAGAGCGAGCGGGCGATCGCCACGCGCTGCTGCTGACCGCCCGAGAGCTGGCCGGGGAACTTGTTCGCCTGCTCCGGGATTTTCACGCGGGTGAGGTAGTGCATGGCCACCTCTTCCGCATCCTTCTTCGCCATCTTCTTCACCCAGATCGGGGCGAGCGTGCAGTTCTCGAGAATGGTGAGATGCGGGAACAGATTGAAGTGCTGGAACACCATCCCGACGTCGCGGCGGATCTCATCGATCTTCTTGACGTCATTCGTGAGCTCCACACCATCCACGATGATCTGCCCGCGCTGGTGTTCTTCCAGGCGGTTGATACAGCGGATCATCGTCGATTTGCCGGAGCCCGAGGGGCCGCAGATCACGAGGCGTTCGCCGCGTTTCACCGTGAGGTTGACGTCTTTCAGCACGTGGAATTCGCCATACCATTTATGGACATCGACCATTTTCACGGCCGTTTCGGTCTTCAGCATGGTGGGCTTGAGGCTCAGGGGAACATTCATTTTTGATACCTCAACGATTGACCGGACCGCGATGCTCAAGAAAATCTGCGAAGCGGGCGAAAGCGAAGGCGAGCGCGAAGTAGATCGCCCCTATGAAGAGGTAGGTCTCCGCGGATGGCGATGGCCATAGCGGATCGGCGAGCGCTGCCTTACCCGAACTGATCAGGTCGAAAATACCCACCACGAGAACGAGACTGGTGTTCTTCACCATCACGATGATCGTGTTGGCGAGCGCTGGAATGACGATGCGGATCGCCTGCGGTAGCACGACAAGGCGCTGCATGCTCCAGTAGCTGAGGCCGAGCGACTTCGCGCCATCGTGCTGGCCGTTGGGGATCGCCTGAAGGCCTCCGCGGATGACCTCTGCCAGATAAGCTGATGCGAACAGAGTCAGTGCGACCAGCGCTCTCACGAACTTGTCGGGGAGCAAAGCCTCCGGAACGAACAGCGGCAGCATGATCGAGGCGACGAACAGGATCGACAGCAGCGGCAAGCCACGGATCGTCTCGATGAACAGCACGCACATCACGCTGACGACCGGCATATCCGAGCGACGGCCCAGTGCGAGGAAGATCGCTGCCGGGAATGCGATCCCGATCGCGATAACGGTCAGGATGAGGGTCACCGGCAGGCCGCCCCACGAGGATGTCGGCACTGGCGTGAGACCAACGCCGCCACCCATCAACCAGACGACAGCGGCAAGCGAGATCAGCCAAACCAGCCCGAGCCGCGCGTTCCAGCTCTTCGGCTGGACTGACCAGCCTAGCAGCCCAAGGATCAGCATACAGACTATCGCCGGGCGCCAACGCTCGTCCGGTGGATAAATGCCGAACAGTATCTGGCTCGACTTGGCAATCACGAAGCTCCAGCAGGCGCCATTCGTGGCCTGGCAGGTCTGGGGCTCTGCCGGCAGGAAGGCGGCGTCGAGAACGAGCCAACGGATAAGTCCTGGCGCGATCCAGGCAATAACGGCGAGCAGAACCAATGTTAGGGCGGCGTTCAGCGGGGTGTTGAACATCTTGGCGATCAGCCCCGGCGTCCGCATCGGAGGACGCTCGACGGTAGATTTCGCGATTGGCAGCGTTTCGTTGTGGGTTGCGACAATCGCCATATCAGCGCTCCACGATGGCCATGCGCCGGTTCACAACGTTTAGAACGCCCGACAGGAGCAGGTTGAGAAAAAGGAACACGCCGAGGATGATGGCGATGCCTTCGATGGCGTGGCTCGTTTTGTTGATGATCGTGCCAACGATGGTCATGAAATCCTGGTAGCCGACCGCGATGGCCAGCGTGGAGTTCTTCACGACGTTGACGTACTGACTCGTCAATGGCGGTAGGATCACGCGCAAGGTCTGCGGCACGATCACAAGGCGAAGTATCTTGGCCTCGGTGAGACCGATCGCGCGTCCCGCTTCCCACTGCCCCTTGCCGACGGCAAGAATTCCGCCACGAACGATCTCGGCGATGAAGCCGGTCGTGTAGATCGACAGCCCGACAAGGATCGTGGTCAGTTCCGGCGTGAGCTGGAATCCGCCTTCGAAATTCGCGCGGCCTCGCACCGCCCACTCGATCTCGGGCGATAGACCTGACGCGATGGCCATCGTCACCATGATCACAAACGATACCAGCGCCGTGAACAGGGCGTAGGGAGGACGGTTGCCAGTTTTGTTCTGATACCGCGTTGCAAGCCCATGCGCGGCGACGGTGATAACCAACGCCGCCAGCGGCATCAGCCATGCGGCAAGCGACAGATCGACGCTCACTTTCGGCATGACCAGGCCACGCAGCGAAATGTAGACGCCAGGGAGCGGGTTGGCCGCGTCGCGGAAGGGCGGCAGGATCTTCCACCACATCGAATAAATGAAGATGAGCAGAATGATGACCGGAGTGTTCCGCGCAACCTCTACCCAGACGCGGGTCGCACCGCTGAGCAGCGGGTTGCCGCTCAGCCGCCCGATACCGACCAGCAGTCCCATAGCTGACGAGAGCATGATAACGACCGCTGAGACGAACAGCGTGTTGACGATGCCGACGACGATCGCCCACCAGTTGGGATCGCGCGGACTGAAGGGCAGTAGGGTCTCAGAGATCGTGAAGTTTGACGGCCTGAACAGGAAATCGAAGCCGAGCGGGATACCACGCGCCTTCAGATTGGCCGCGGTCGCCGTAACTAGTATATAGGCTGCGCCCACCACCGCTGCGATTAGCAGAGCCTGGAAGGCGACGGCTCTATGGCGGGCATTGTTGAACATTGAAGCTTTGTTTCCACTGCACAAAGAAGGGCGCTGCCGCGAAGGCAACGCCCCGGTTTGGGAGATTCGTCAGTTCATCGGTATCGCAGAGAACAGCCCGCCGTCGCGCGCAAGGCTGTTGTGCTTTCTTGCGGCTTTGAGTGGGCTCTTGTCGCCGAGGTTCACCTCATAGATATCGCGATAACTGCCGAGCTGTTTGATGATGTTATAGGCCCATTTGTCATCGAGCCCGATGATCTTGCCCCAACCGGGCTCTGCGCCCAACACGCGCTTGACGTCTTTTGGACCGTTCGCCAGACGCTCGTCGACGTTGGCCTTCGTGACGCCGTGCTCTTCCGCCCAAACGAGCACGTTGATGGAGTAGCGGACGATGTCGAACCACTTGTCGTCGCCGCGAGGCACGGAGACAGCGTTCGGTTCGATTTTGTGGCCGACATAGACGATTTCATGCTCATCCGGGTTCTTTGCGGCCGACGCTCGCTGGCCTGCAGCCGCCAATCCATCGGTCACGTAAGAGTCGCACCGTTCTGCGAAGTAGGCATCGCGGGCCTGGATCGTCGAGTCGAAATAAACCCGCTTGATCTTGATCTTGTGTTCCTCCTCCGCGCCGTCGAGCGCCTGCTCCGTCAAGCTGCCTCCGCCCTGCAGGCAGACCGTTATGCCACCAAGGTCCTTCGGCGACTTCACGTTGAGGCTCTTGCGCACCATCACAGCATCACTGTCATAGAGGGTGGTCGTGACAAAGCGCACAGCCATATCGCGGGAAAAGGTCCATGTCGTCGTGCGTGACAAGACGTCGATCTCGCCGGTCTGGACCGCAGGCAAGCGCTGAGCCGCATTGAGCGGCACAAAACGGGCCTTGTCCTTGTCGCCGAACATCGCAACCGCGACAGCACGGCAGACATCCGAGTCGAAGCCCAGCCACACGCCTTTCTCATCGGGCCGCGACAGGCCGGGCACGCCTTGGCTTGCGCCGCAGCTTACGTAGCCACGCTGCCTAACCTTATCGACGATGGATTGCGCCGAAGCCGTCTCTGGCGTCGCCAGCGCCAGAATGGCGGCGGCGGCACCGCCCGCCACCATCTTGATCATGGTCCTGTTCATTGTCGCTTCTCCTCTGTTGCGTTCGTATTTCATTCCGCGGCATGGCCGAGTTGATTGCTTGTCTGCCGCGGCGCGTGGGCGACGAGCGCAGAGAACGCCTTCGCAAGATCGGCGATGATGTCGGCGCTGTCCTCAAGGCCGATCGACAACCGCCAATAGGGCCCATCAGGCAGCCAGTCGCAGAACTGTCGGCCCTTGCGCGGATCGCTTGGTGCAACGAGACTATGGACGCCGCCCCAGCTCGCGCCGATCTGGATGACATGAAGAGCAGAAAGAGCGGCAGACTGGGCATCGCGACCACAGGGCTTAAAAACGACGCCGAAGACTCCAGCTGCGCCTTTGAAGTCCCGTTCCCATACTTTGTGTCCAGGATGATCCGGCTCTGCCGGGTGCAGCACCCGAGCGACCTGCGGCTGTTCCTTGAGCCAGATAATAACTTCAGCCGCCGTGGCTGCCGACTGACGCATTCGCACGGGCATCGTCTTGAGGCCCCGTTCGCACAGCGCACAATCGTCTGGCGAAACGCCGTAACCCAGCAATCGCGCCTTGTCCTTCAGACGCCGGAACAGCGCTTCGTCGCGCACCGCTAGCGATCCCATCAAGAGGTCGCCATGCCCGCTCGCATGCTTCGAAAGTGCCTGCATCGCAATATCGACGCCATGGTCCAGCGGCCGGTAGAGGAGGTGCGAGGCCCAGGTGTTGTCGGCGGCGACCGGAATGCCCTTCGCCTTGGCGACCGCGACGATCGCTGAGATATCCTGCACCTCAAGCGTCGCCGATCCTGGAGATTCGACCCAGATCAACGTCGTCCGCGGCGTGATGTGGCTCTCGATCGCGGCATCGAGCCGCGGATCGTAGACGACGACTTCGACGCCAAACGGCGCGAGAATCTGGTGTGCCATGTCTTTCGCTGGCCCGTAAAGCGTATCCGGCAGAAGGACGCGGTCGCCGGCGGTGGCACAGGCCATTGTCGCCACAACGATCGCCGAAAGGCCAGATGGCGTGACGAGCGCCCGCGTTCCGCCCTCCAGCAAAGCAATGTGATCCTCGAGCGCACGGCTGGTCGGCGTTCCGTAGAGGCCATAGCTGAAACCGTCATAGAGACGCTCGCTGCGCTGCTCGAACGCTTCCAGATCATCGAACACAACGGTCGATGCCCGTTCGATTGCAACGCCTAGTGACCGGAAAGGAGATGTGCTCCGCGCGGGCTGGCGAATGTGGTTGGTGTCGGTCTTGAACACTGTCATGACGAGGATGCTACGGCGAAAATTCATATCAGCCTATGTCTGCGACTTACCAAGGCTATCCATTTTTGTTATGGGATAGCCATGAACCTCCGTGACATCGATGTTTTCCGCGCGATCATGCAGTCAGGCGGCGCCAGCAATGCCGCCGAGCTTCTCGGGATTTCACAACCTGCCGTAAGCCGCTCGCTCGCTGCGTTGGAGCATGACGTCGGTTTTCGCCTTTTCGATCGCATCAAAGGCCGGCTGACTCCAACCCGGGAAGGCCAGCTCTTTCACCAGGACGTCAGGGCGAGCTTCGCAGGGCTGGACCGGTTGAAGCAGCGCGCAGCACAGATCAGGGAAGTGGGCGAAGGCACCTTGAACATCGCAAGCCTGTCGGCACTCGGTCACGGGGTCGTGCCACGCGCCATTGCAGCCTTCGCCAAGAAACACCCGGATGTCCGTGTCGGGTACCAGGTTCGCACCTCCAACATCGTCCGTGATCTCGTGGCGTCTGGGCGGGCGGACATCGGTCTGGCCGCCGACGAAATCGACACATCCGGCGTATTGCACAGTGTCTTCACGACGCCGCGTGCGGTCTGTGTCATGCCAAAGGCGCATCCGCTCGCGCGGCTTAAGACGATCGCACCGTCGGATCTGCGCGATGTGCCACTACTGACGCTCGCGCCTGACGATACAGTTCGCGTCGCCATGAACAAGGCTTTCTCCGATGCCGGGGTTTATCCCCGTGTTGTAGTCGAAACGCCCTACTCGCTGTCTATAGCGATACTCGCGGCTCAAGGTGTCGGCGTTGGGCTCTGCAATCCGATGACGGTCGCGGACAACATGGTACCCGGACTGGTGGTCAGGCCCTTCGAACCCGCCATCTATTTCCGAACACTTATTCTTCGACCGGCAGAGAGCGCAAGCTCTGTCATGTTGAGCGATTTCCTGGGCGAATTGTATCAAGCCCGAAATGCGCTTTCACTTCGCACGACGTGAGATTTCTTCCTGCGCTTCCCCAATTCTCGGTACAGGGCTTCAGGGGTAACTCCGAGTTCATGCGCGAGTATCAGCCAGCGACCTTTGTCGGGCAACACGCTATCGTAAATGTGAAGCCAGGCATCAAGTTTATCGCTAAGCCTGTGCAGTGACAGAATCTCCGCCCGGATGCGGGTTTGCTGGAGTCCCCTTGCAAGATGTTGTGCAAACATTGCCACCAGTCCGGAATTAGAACGAAAAACGATCTCGAGACGAGAGCGCGGAATACTTGCAACCTCCGACTTTGCTTCTGATCGAGCGTCACAGTGGTAGCTTTGGGCAAAACATGAAGCTTCTGCGACGATATCGCCAGCCTTCGCTCTTTGCAGGATCAGGCGACTTCCAGTGACAGACATACGTTCCAAGACGATCTCGCCAGTTAATACAAGATACAGCCGTTCGACAGGGTCGCCCGCGCGGAAAAGCGGTTCTCCAATCGCGAGTGGCCGTCTTGCTGTTGCCAAGTCTCGAAGGCAGAGGAAGAGCTCAGACATGATCATAATCATGTGCTCTGCCAGGCGATCATGCAATCGAGATCGCTAACGAGTCTGGAGGTCTCTATGAAAAAGTCAGTTTGTTCGGCCCGAGGAGCGCTGGCCCTTGGTTGGCTGGTGCTGACAACACATGCATTCGCGCAGCATGCGGGCCACCATCCTCCAACCGCTTCTTCGCCGTATTCCGGATTGGAAACCCGTGCCATCAAGGCGCTGTCGGACGCCCAGATCGACGACCTGAAAGCAGGACGTGGCATGGGACTGGCTCTTGCCGCCGAACTCAACGGCTATCCCGGCCCCATGCATGTACTTGAGCTGGCGGACAAGCTCGTGCTGTCTGTCGAACAGCGAACCCAGATCCAAGATTTTATCCATGCGATGAAACAGGACACCATCGCCATCGGCGAAGAGGTTATCGCAGCGGAAGTTGCGCTCGACCGATTGTTTGCGGATAAGCAGGTTGACTTGGCTTCGCTCACGAAGGCTACGATGACCGTGGCGGAAGCGCAAGGGCGCCTTCGGACGGCGCACCTGCGCTACCATCTGGACACGCGGGCAGCCCTCAGCACGGCGCAGACCGAACACTACGTCCGGCTGAGGGGCTATGCGGCCCAGCCCTGAAGCTCAGAGTTTCAAGGCCCGGAGGCGGAGCGCATTCCCGATCACGCTGACCGAGGAGAGCGCCATCGCTGCCGCGGCTATGATCGGCGAGACCAAAATCCCGAATGCGGGATAAAGAATACCAGCCGCGACCGGTACACCGGCGGCATTGTAAAAGAACGCGAAGAACAGGTTCTGCCGGATATTGTTCATTGTCGCAGCGGAAAGATGCCTTGCACGCACGATGCCGCCGAGATCCCCCTTGAGTAGTGCAACCGACGCGCTTTCCAGAGCGACATCGGTACCGTTACCCATGGCAATGCCTACATCTGCTGCAGCGAGGGCAGGGGCGTCGTTCACGCCATCGCCCGCCATGGCGACGACCCGGCCTTCGGCGCGTAGGCCTGCTACCACCTGCTGCTTCCGTTCGGGCGTGACCTCCGCCTCGAAGCGGGCGATGCCGAGGCGACCAGCAATCGCTGCCGCTGTTCCTTTTGCATCGCCCGTGAGCATCATGAGCTCGATGCCGGCCTCCCGCAGCGCCTGAAGCGCCGGCACGGTCGACGTTTTGATCGGATCCTCGATGCGGATGATGCCTTCGAAGCGACCGTCCACCGCAACGAAAACCGCTGTCGCACCTTCCGCTCGCATCGCGGAAGCGCTGTCCGGTGGCACGGCGATCCCGAGTTCGCCGAGGAAACGTTCCTGACCGATAGCAACCAAGCGGCCTCCGACGAGGCCGCGCACGCCCTTGCCAACGGGTGAATCGAATTCCCCGACCTGCTCAAGTGTGATCCCGCGCTTTTTTGCTTCCACTACCACGGCATGTGCCAGGGGATGCTCGCTGAGCGCTTCTACCGAGGCCGCCAAGCGGAGAAGATCGCGATCTTCGAGCGTGCCACGCACCTCGATCCCCGTCACGCTCGGGCGCCCTTCCGTGAGGGTGCCGGTCTTGTCGACAACGAGAATATCCACCTTCTCCATCCGTTCGAGCGCCTCGGCGCTCTTGACGAGCACACCGGCCCGCGCGCCCGCGCCGACGCCCACCATAATCGACATAGGCGTTGCCAAGCCGAGCGCGCAGGGGCAGGCGATGATCAACACAGCGACCGCCGCGACAAGCGCGTAAGAGAATTGCGGCGCAGGGCCCAAAACATACCAGGCAGCGAAGGCTAGGGCAGAGACCAGCATCACCGCTGGGACGAACCAGCCGGATACGGTATCCGCCAGACGCTGGATCGGTGCGCGCGAGCGTTGCGCCTGCGCGACAAGCTGGACGATGCGCGCGAGCACGGTATCGCTGCCGATGGCAGTCGCCTCGATGACCAGCGCCCCGGTTGTGTTAATCGTGCCGCCAATCACACGGTCGCCGGCCTGCTTGGAGACGGGGATCGGCTCGCCGGTTACCATGGCCTCGTCGATATTGGATCGTCCCTCGGCAACTACGGCGTCAACCGGTATTTTCTCGCCGGGACGGACGCGCAGCCGATCGCCGAGATGGACGTGTTCGAGCGGGATATCGGTTTCCGCGCCATTCTTGTCGATCCGCCGTGCGGTTTTCGGCGCCAAGCCGAGCAAAGCCTTAATAGCGCCGGAGGTTTGCTCCCGCGCCCGCAGCTCAAGCACTTGCCCGAGCAGGACAAGAACCGTGATCACCGCCGCCGCCTCGAAATAGACGGCAACAGAGCCGTCAGAGCCGCGGAAGGCTGGGGGGAAAAGCTGTGGCGCGACTGTCGCGACGATGCTGAACAACCAGGCGGCGCCGGTGCCGAGCGCGATCAGCGTGAACATGTTGAAATTGCGCGTGCGGAGTGAAGCCCAGCCGCGCTCAAAAAAGGGCGCGCCGGCCCAGAGCACGACCGGAGTTGCGAGCACGAGCTGCACCCAGTTGGAAACCTTCGGCGCCATCAGCGCGTGGAACTCGAAGAGATGCGCGCCCATTTCAAGGAAGAATACCGGAAGCGTGAGCGCAAGGCCGATCCAGAACCGGCGGGTCATATCCGCGAGTTCGGGATTGGGGGCATCCTCGAGGCTGACCATTTCCGGTTCAAGCGCCATGCCGCAGATCGGGCAGGAACCCGGGCCTTCCTGCCGCACTTCCGGGTGCATCGGGCAGGTATAGATCGTGCCCTCCGGCGCCGCGACGGCAGGCGTCGCGGCTTTCGGCACGAGGTAGCGCTCGGGATCGCCGATGAACTTGGTGCGGCAGCCAGCGGAGCAGAAATAGTAGTTCCGACCGGCATGTTTCGTCTGATGCTTCGCGGTCGCCGGATTGACATCCATTCCGCAGACCGGGTCTTTCAAGCTGCCATGAGCATCCCCCTCATGGTCATGCCTGTGGCCGTGGCCGCCGCAACAAGCACCGGGTTTCGGCTTTGGCGGTTGTGCATGCTGATGCCCGCCGCAGCAGCTTCCTGCAGTCGCGCGTTTTTGCTCGGATTCGATATTGTTCATGCAAGCCTCCAGATGACTGTTGGAATGAAGCCTGCACCTTCCCATAATTGGAAGGTCAAGCGGTTTGAGGAAATTCCCCATGCAGATTGGAGCAGCTGCGAATGCGAGCGGTGTTTCCGCCAAAATGATCCGCCACTACGAGGCGATCGGCCTGATCGCCAACGGCGATCGCCGGAACAACGGTTATCGCGACTATGGCGCACGCGACGTTCACGAACTGCGTTTCATCCGCTCCGCCCGCGACCTCGGATTCTCGCTGGAAGAGATTCGCGCGTTGCTGGACCTCTGGCGCGACAGGGCGCGCTCCAGCAGGGATGTGCACGCGCTCGCAGCCCGGCATCTCCATGAAATCGAAGCCAAGATCGCTGAACTTCAAGTCATGGCCAAAACGCTCCGACAACTCATAAGCGGATGTCAGGGCGATGCTCGACCAGAATGCCCGATTCTTGACGGCCTCGACGGTACGACGATACGCGTCGCCCCAGGCTAGCGAGGCAGTGAAAACCCGCTCGGGTAGTCGAGAAACACTTCCTGATTGCCGCCCTTGGCAAAGGACATGACCTTGAACGGATCCGGTTTCGCCCCGAGAACCTCCATGCCGGGAGAGCCGCCCGGCATGTCTGGCACGGCGATCCCAAGAATGGGTGGCTTCGACAGCAGCATTTTCTCGATGGCCTCGATTGGCACATGACCCTCCACGACATAGCCGTCGATAAAAGCTGTGTGGCAGGATTGCAGGCGTTCCGGTACGCCGGCGCGCAGCTTCACCGGAGCGAGATCATCTTCGGCAATGATGGTCACCGGAAAGCCCCCACGGCGCAGATAATTGGCCCACGCACCGCAGCAGCCGCAACTCGGTGAGCGATGAACCACGACCGCAGGGCGCGTATTTGCCTTGAGCGGCTTGGCGACGACAAAGGCAAGAAGCCCGAGGGTCAGGCGGCGGTTGATCAAGAGCCCATCTCCGATTTGTCATTCGTTGAACTCGTCAAGGCGAGAATCCAGAGCGCGATGAGGTTGACCCCCGGCACAAGCGCCAACACCGACCAGAACGGCGAGAACCCGAGCCGCTTAAGTATCAGGCCGATGGGGTAGAGAATCACTGCAGCCATCACGGCGAACATCAGCCAATGACCGATGCCCCAACCGGCTCCCATCATCCAGCCATACCCGTTATTTCCCATAGAGATCATGGTTGTTCTCCTTCATGCCGAGCGTCAAGCAACGGACAACTCTGTCATCATGCCGGTCGCCATGTGATAGAGGTGATGGCAATGCAGATACCAGCGACCTGCCTTGTCTGCATCGAAAGCGACCATCACGGGAGTATGCGGCGGAACGATCACGGTATCGCGGACAGGCCCTGCGAACTGGCCAGCACGCGATCCGACCACTTGAAAATGGTGTCCGTGAAGGTGCATGGGATGCATCATGGAGGTCGGGTTCATGAACATGATTGCGATCCGCTCCCCGCGCCGTGCTTCGAGCGGCTGATGTTCGCCATGCACCTTGCCATTGATGGTCCAGCGATATCCGGCTCCCTCCCCGAGCATCAGGTGGAAAGTCCTGTCCGGCTTGCGTTGAGATAGGGGATCAAGTGCCCGGAGACGTTCGTCGAGCGCAAGCGTCGCATTGGGTGCGGCCTCGCGCGCATTCTCCCCAATTCTTGTGATTGTCGCGCTAGCGGTGGCAAGAATAACGCCGGTCTGCCGCGTATCGGCTTCGACTTGTGCGAGAATAGGGAAAGCCCCGCCGTCGCCGGGAAGCGCAAGCAGGAGATCCAAGCGCTGCCCCTGGGCTAGCGGAAAACGCCGCCCCTTGAGCGGCTGGCAGGGCGACCCATCGACGGCGATGCAGGTCGCCTCCACCAAACCCGTATCGAGAAAGAAAGCCGTCGCGGTGGCGGCATTGATCACGCGAAGCCGAATACGACCACCTTTTTCGACCCGAACCACCTCCGGGTCGTCCAATGTTCGGTCGTTCGCGAGATAGGCATCATAAGCTACATCATTGGCATGTATCTTCATGCCCTGGCCCATCCCCGGCATCATGCCCATGCCGGGCATCATCCCGGAGGAGCCAGGACCATGGTTCATCCCGCCATGGTTCATGCCAATCGGGCCGGATGCCTGCGGCGCCGAAGCTGGTGCCCCTGCATGCCCCCCATGAGCAGTTGAACCACCGAGACCCGCGAGGATCTCGGCAGGTGAGCGGAATGCGAAATCATGCAGCATCAGCACGACATCTTGCACGTCGCCGGCATTGCGTTCCCGCGTGATCATCGGCGCGGCGAGCAACTGCTGTTCGGTGAGCTGGTGCGAATGCATCCAGTGCGTTCCGGGCGTAAGCAGGAAGTCATGGACGTCATGGGCTCCTGGCGGTAAGGCCCCACCATCGGGTCGTGAACGATCCTGATTAGCCGCAGCATGGATCTGGCCATGCCAGTGCATGATCAGCGGCTCAACGGTGGCATTGCGAACTGCCCCGGAAAAGCGGTCGCCTTCGCTCGCCAAAATTCCCTGTCTGCCGTTCGCTCCGGCAATGCCGAAAACCTTTGCTGCCTTGCCCTTCACGTCAAGCGTGCGGCTGGCAACGGTGAGCAGCGGAGCTTCCGCTCGCAAGATGTTGCTTGTCCAGGGGGTCACAAGGGCGGATGCGCCGGAGCTTGCAAGGAAAGAGCGGCGGGAAATCGACATGGAGGCCTCCGTATCTGTCTGTTCGACTGGAGTTCATAATAATGTCGCTACCGAGGCCCTGTTCTTGATCCAGCGCACTGAATTTGTGACAAATTATTTCATGGGCAGGCAGCATTCAGCGCTGGAAAGGCAGCTTGACGCCCATACGGGCCAACAATCCGTCCCGCCACAGAACAACGTGAATAACAACTCCAATTAAGTGAAGAATGAGTAACGCATAGAGCGCTCTTGTAAGCAGAACGTGAATCGGACCAGCAGACGAGACAATGTACATTTTTAAAAACCCAGTAATCGGCAGAAGGATCAGCGTCGAATAAAGTGCGATATGCACCAACTTCGACAAAATGGCGAACAATGGGTGCCGAAAAGTCGGCGGCGTGATCGGATATCGATACCGAATCCAGAGACGCAACAGCGCAAAAATCAGGATCATTCCACCGGCGATTGCATGGATGTTATGCAGCAGAAGATCAAATGGGTCGATTGGCACTCCGTAATGCGGAGCATGGTGTGTGCGCCCAATCGCGGGGTAGGTCCAGAGTTGTACCAGAAAGAGAGCAACGGTGGCCCAGTGGAGGAATTGGTGCACCCTGGAATATGTCTGCCGCATCAGATTCCCTCCCTTGTGATGAACGCTCTCGCCCAAGCTGGCCGCGCGAAAAGAAAACCAAGCTGCCGACCTCTCACCGCACGCTCGATAACGAGAGGAACAAGAATTGCGACAAAAAGAACGAGAATCATCATGAGATCAGGGTATTTTGCAAAATCTGTGCTCGCCAGAATTTCCCGACTTGCCGCCATAGGAATAACGAAGGCCAAATAAATCGGCAGCGAATGCCGTCCACAATAGGCGAGCCAGCCAAAGCCGTTCACTCGATCAAGCAGCAGAGCCAGAAGTGCGACTGCTAGCCCGCCCAGAAGACCAAAAAGAATGGTGAGGCCCGGAACGCCGGTTATGCCCAGATGCCATGTATAGGAATGCAGACCAACCCAGATTGCCAGCGTCGCGACTGAGAGCGAAAGCTTGCGGCTTGCCGTTTCCAGCAAAGCATCAATCCAATGACGTCCAAGGTATCCGGCTAAAAAGAAAACGAAAAATAGGGAAATGCTGTTTATGGCTGTCGATGTCGTTGCCTGCGAAGTCATGGCATAGGCGCCACCGAAGGGGTACGCCGCAGACCATAGATGCAGAAGTATGGCGCTGACACCGATGAGATATGCGAGCTTTCCTTTGGCCAGTTTCGCCGCCAGCATGAAGAACGGCAGGACATAGATGAACCAAAGGGTAGAAAAAGGTTCAATCAACCCGAACGCAAAGGCAGAAATAACATTGGCCGGCGCCGCAAGGAATGTCGTGCCAGCTTTCAGAGTCGTCAAGATTGCCAGCCAGAGCACGTAAAAATAGGTATAGCGCAGCACCTTGCGATCAACAAAGCTTCGCCAGCTCAAAACTCCAATTCCGGCTGCGAGATACCCGGACAGGAGGAAAAAGTCGGGCATCCGGAAGGGTTTAGTCCATGCGACGATCGCATGGAGAAACCCAGTCTGCCCGATCTCCTTCTCAACGCCGAGCGCGGTGTGCATCATCACGACAAGGATGATGCAGAGGCCCTTTGCATGGTCGATCCAACCTCGTCTCGGCGAGGCCGGGAGAGGCGCCTCGATCAGCGTCTGTTTGTTCAAAGCGCAATCACTTTGATTTCTGGAGCTTGGTTACAGTGATTTGGCCGTTGACGCGGTCAGCGTCGAACTTGATCTTGTCGCCAGCCTTTAGTCCCTTGAGCATTGCAGGATCGCCGGCGCGGAACACCATCGTCATCGAATCCATGTCGAGATTCTTGATCGGACCGTGGTCGATCGTCAGCTTGCCCTGCGCGTCGTCGATCTTTTTCACGGTGCCGTTGATGGATTGGGCATGAGCGGCGGAAGCCAGCATCACAAATGCGGATGCGCCGATAAGAGCGTGCATTTTCATGGATTTCACTTTCACAGGTTTCAGCAGCTGAACGGTTGGGGGCCTGTCATTTCACAATGATCTTGCCAGTCATGCCCGCTTCCCGATGGCCGGGAATTAGGCACGAAAAATCGAACTCCCCGGCTTTGGTGAAGTGCCACACGATGTCACCGGTTTTCTTGGGAGCGAGACGCTTCGCGTTCGGGTCATCATGTTCCATGTCCGGATTTTTCTGCATCTCAATGGCGTGCTTGAGATTTTCCTCAAGCGTCGCAATCACCAGCTCATGATCGAGTTCGCCGCCGTTCAGCAACTTGAATCGAACCTGCTCACCCCTTTTTATTTCAACGATAGGAGGCGAAAAAAACATTTTGCCGTCGCCCTCACCCATCCGGATGTTGACAATCCTGGCCGGTTTTTTGGGATCGCCCGGCTTGCCATATGCGGTTTCTTCCGCGTGACCGTGGCCAGCCTGCCCTGGTCCCGCCATTGCTGGGTATAGACCGAGCGCGAAAACAGCCAGCGCGACGAGAGCCGATTTTTTCATCGTTTTCTTCCTTTCCGAAGTGAAGCTAGTGGTTCGAATGCCCGCCGCCTTTCGGCGCGGGAAGCGGATTGCCATCCGGACCAAGGACGGGCTTGCGGGGGTCCTTCACCCGCCAGTCTGCGGACTGCGGCCCAGGTGATATAGATGGTGTGACTGCGGCGAGCTTGCCTTTGTATTCGTAGGCAACCGTACCTTCCGGATGCTTGAACCAGCCGGGATCCTTGTAGTCGTTCTTGGCGAGACCTTCGCGAACCTTCACCACTGAAAACATGCCGCCCATTTCGACGGGGCCGAACTGTGCGAAGCCGGTCATCATGGGGAGCGTATTGTCGGGCAGGGGCATCTCCATGGAACCCATCTCGCCCATGCCGTTCGAGCCCATCGGCATATAGCCAGGCGCGATCTTGCGGATGCGCTCCGCCAGATCCTTCTTGTTAACGCCGATGTAGGTCTTCACAGAATGTCCCATCGCATTCATCGTGTGATGTGATTTGTGGCAATGAATGGCCCAATCCCCGAGCTCATCCGCGACAAAATCAAAGGCTCGCATCTGACCAACGGCACAATCGATCGAGACTTCATCCCAGGCGGACGCCGGATCGACCCAGCCACCGTCCGTGCAGGACACTTTGAATTCGTAGCCATGCATATGGATCGGGTGGTTCGTCATCGTCAGGTTGCCAAAGCGGATTCTGACCTTGTCATTCTTGCCGACGACGAAGGGATCGATCCCCGGGAACGCCCGCGAATTCCAGCACCACATGTTGAAATCGAGCATGGTGTTGACCTTCGGCACGTAGGAGCCTGGCTCGATGTCAAAGGCGTTCAGAAGAAAGACGAAATCGCGGTCAACGCGGCGAAATGCCGGGTCCTTTGGATGCACAACGAAGAAGCCCATCATGCCCATCGCCATCTGGACCATTTCGTCCGAATGCGGGTGGTACATGTAAGTTCCGGAGCGGCGGAGCAGGAACTCGTAGACGAAGGTCTTGCCTGGCGGGATGTGCGGCTGATTGAGGCCACCGACGCCGTCCATTCCGTTCGGCAAACGCTGACCATGCCAGTGGACAGCAGTGTGCTCGGGCAGTTTATTGGTGACGTAAATGCGCACCTTGTCGCCTTCGACCGCTTCAATGGTCGGGCCAGGTGATTGGCCGTTGTATCCCCAGAGATAGGCATTCATCCCTGGCGCAATTTCTCGCACCACGGGTTCAGCTACGAGATGGAATTCCTTCCAGTCGCCATTCATCCGCCAAGGGAGCGTCCAACCATTCAACGTCGCCACAGGTTGATAATCCGGTCCCGTTGTCGGGAGGAGCGGAGCCTGCGTCTTTGGGCTTTTTGTTGTCGGCGCCTCCGGAACGGCAGCGAAAGCCGAGCGCCCAGATACCATCCCAGCACCTGCGAGAACGAGGCTCGATGCACCGACAAAACTTCGACGAGAGACGTCCATGCTATTTCTCCTCAATGACCCGGCTCGCCGCCGCCCTGCGGTGCAGCACCTGCGCTTGCTGCTGCGCCCGACACACCGCCGCCAATGAGCGCGTGCTTGAAATCGACATCAGCGATGAAGAAATCACGCTTTGCATTGACAGCTGCGACTTGTGACATCATCCGACCACGGGCGTCAGCAATGAGCTGCGTCACGTCGATCAGCATGCCATTGTATTGAAGCAAGCTCTCTTCTTGGATAATTTTGCGCAACGGAAGAACTTGGCTCTGGTAAAGGCGAGAAACATCATAGGTTCCTCTCCATACCTGATAGGCCTCGCGGGCTTCAGAACGGATATTTATTGCCTTTTCTGCAAGCTTGTTTGCAGCTTGCATGTATGTTTCTTCAGCCAGCGCAGCCCTTGCTTGTCCAAAATCGAAGAGCGGGATTTCGATTTCGAGTTCCAGCGTACGCCTGATTGTGCGTTCGCGATCACCATCAGCCTTGAAGGCTCGGTCGTAGGTCCGCCGACCCAGAAGGTCGATATCGGCGACGAAACGCGTGGCTTGCGTGAGCCCAAGAGACTTCGCCAGCGCATCAAGGTCTGCACGCGCCATCTGGAGGTCGACGCGGCGCTTCAACGCCTCGGCCTCAATCTCTCGAGAGGTAGCAAGACGAGGCATCGCTGGGAGAGCGCCGGGCAATTTGAGTGCGGAGAGATCTTCGCCCCACAGCCCCATCAGGCGGATCAGTTTCTCGCGCTCCACCCGCTGTTGAATACGAGCTTGGGCAAGTTGAGCTCCGGTTTCCGCGTAAAAGACGAAATCGCGGGCCTGATTGAGCTTGTTGACACCGCCTGATTCGCCCAGGCGCTTGAAGAGCTCTGCCGTTGCCTCTGCCGTCGATTTTGCCTGGACCAGAGCAGCAACCTGCTGGTTCGCTGCAACAGCCCGGTAGTACTGCCTGCGCGTGTCCGCGGCGAGTTTCAGCATGTTTTCCAATGTGCGCAATTGCGCAACTCGAAATCTGTCGTTCGCAATCTCGACGCGGGCTGGCAGTGTTACGAGCGCAAGGATCGATCCAGATATCTGCCGCTCAATTTCAAGAGCAAGCGGGGCTGTCGTCCGCGCGATTGCGATACGAGGGTTGGGCGGCAAACTCGCCTGCATCCTTTGGGCATCAGCGATCCCAAGCTCATTAAATGCAGCTTGAAGTCCGCGATTGTTCCAGAATGCGATCTGAACCGCCGCATCTGCACTCAAGGGCTTCTTCAACAGCGAATCGACACGCGATTTTGCGGTGCCAGCCTCTTCTTCCGACCTGATTTTCTCAACTTGTTTGCCAAGATCGGCAGTGGCGCTCGCTTGGAGCATGCCGAGCCCATTGTCAGGTTGCGTGGAAACACAGCCAGCCAAAACCAACGCTACCCCCGCGAGCAAACCGGCTCGAAGAGAGAGACCCCGAAGGCTGCGGCCATCAAAACTGAGGTTCGAATACAGATTCATGATCTTGGCGCCACACGACGGTTGAGCTCTTCCCAACCCTTTGGCCCAACGGGACGATAGGTCTTCGTCTCGGCGGCCACGGGGCTGTACTTTACGGGTTTTGTCTTCACCGACGGATCTGATGGTCGATCCAGATAATTTGGTACGGAGGCGCATGCAGCCAACGTCGATGAGAGGAATGTAATCAGTAATAATCGACGCATTGGCCTGTCCCGAAGCACCCTGTTTGTGGAAGCTGGGTAGCAAAAGGTCGCGCAGTCCGTCTGTTACAAATTATTGCGATCCGGCTTCCGTGAATGTTGCGAAATATTTCGAAAAATCATTGAAATTAATGGGTTACAGAATGTGTTCATCCTCTTCGAAGGTGGCGATAAGGCCTCCGGAAGAGGGATCGCCGCTGATGGCGATTGACATGAAGGAAAAGCAAGATGAACAAACTCTTGGGTATGGTGGTGGTGACATTGGTTTTCGGTACCGGAGTCGCTTCCGCCAACAACGGCATCCTTTTCGACAACCCGAACGACCCGTATTTCACCACGCCGGCTGAATTCGTCGCTCTCGGGCAACAGCTGAAAGGGAAGATCGAGTTGGAGCGCCGCAGCGTCACGATCGTCCTGGCTCAGAATAGCACTTCGACCGATCCGGCACGGTCAGGGCAATCTGGCAAATAAACCAAACCGCCCTGCCGATTGAAGCAAGACTCCATTCGGCAGGGTGGTGCATTCGGTGTACTTATGGAAAAAGCCGCGACAGCATCACCAAGTGATCACGGAAACATTCTGGTTGTCGATGATGACTCGGAAATTCGGCTGCTGATTACGAAATTTCTCCAGCGCCATGGGTACCACGTTCATTCGAGCGGGGATGCTCTCGGCGTCCTGGAATCCCTTAGACGATTTACGATTGATGCCATCATCCTTGATGTCATGCTACCCGGCACCACTGGAATCGAAGCCTGTCGCCAAATTCGAGAGGCTTCCCCTGTGCCCGTCATCTTGCTCACGGCGCGTTCTGAGGAGGACATTCGGGTTTCTGGACTTGAGGGCGGAGCAGACGACTACATAACCAAGCCGTTTTCACCGCGAGAGCTGTTGGCCCGGCTTCGATCTGTACTCCGACGGTCACGTGGAGCAGGCCAAACGACTGAAATAGTTTCAAAAGGCCGCATTCTGTTTGACGGTTGGAACCTTGACACCCTGCGTCGGGAACTCACTACGCCCGAGGGCGTTTTGATCGATCTCTCTACAGGAGAATACAACCTGCTTGTCGCGTTCCTGGAACATGCCAATCGCGTCCTCTCCCGCGAAATGTTGATGGAACTCGCAAAGACAAGAACCAGCGATCCTTTTGATCGAACGATCGACGTGCAAATAAGCCGCCTGCGGCGAAAGCTCGAGACATCGGAAACAACCGGTCAAATCATCAAGACCATTCGTGGCGCCGGTTACATTTTCGTCCCCAAGGTAACGTTTGGATGAAGACGCAACCGTTACGTTTGCTGCCCGACACCATCGTCATGCGGGCCGTCATGATCCTGATTGGCGCCCTGGTTGCCATGAGCCTTGTCGGCTACTGGGTCTATCGGGTCGGTGCGGAAGGCCTCGCAACGACGGCCCGCGACAAGGGACTCGCTGAACGAATTGTCTCAATCAAGAGAGCAGTCAGTGCCATTCCTGATGAAATCGAGCGCGACAGAGCGGCCCACGCTCTGGCGACGGCCTCTCTGGAAGTTCACTGGAGCAAGGTCAGCCTTGTGCTGGGCAATGCACCCGTCACCGAAAGATCACGCGCGATGGAGAGCCGACTGAGAGAACTCGTGCCCGAGTTTGGAACGGAATCTTTCCGGGTCGGCTATGCGGATGACGGCGCGCTCAATGCCGGTGAAGGCGATGCTTACAAGCACATGCTGCTAGTGTCTGTGAAGCTCGATGACGGAACTTGGCTGAACTTTGCTTCGCCCACCTTTGGCACCGCGCATCACATGGCCGGAAACATTCTCGCCATCGCCGCCATTGTCGGCTCGCTCATCATTCTGATCGCGATCCTCCTGCTCCGTTGGGTTACGCGGCCCCTGCGCGATCTCGCGATCGCCGCGGAACGGTTCAGCCTCGACGGGGCTCATGATCCGGTTTCTGAAAACGGCCCGGCAGAGGTGCGCCGTGCGGCCAAGGCCTTCAACACGATGGGTGAGCGGGTACGGCGTCTTGTCTCCGAACGCACCATGGCACTCGCCGCCGTCAGCCATGATCTGAGGACGCCGATCACCCGGCTGCGGCTCCGCTCGGAGATGCTTGATGACGAACCAACGCGCAATCTCATCGATGATGATCTCTCCGAAATGGAGCTGATGATCAACTCAACGCTCGAATACCTCAATGTGGGGGCGACCAAGGAACCCTCGAAGGCCTTCGATCTCGCGACCATGCTCAGAACAATCGTGGATGGAGAGGCGGATCGCGGACAGCCGATCACCCTGAAAGGCATCGAGCACGCGCCGGTGCTCGGTAAACCTGTCGCCATGAAGCGGGCGATGTGGAATATCATCGGTAATGCCCTGAAATACGGAAGCGCTACGACCATCCATATCAAGCGCGAGGGCCCACAAGTTCTCGTCGAGGTTCTGGACGATGGGCCTGGCATTCCGGACACGGAATTCGAGAAGGTTTTCGAACCCTTCTATCGCATCGAGACTTCGAGAAGCCGACAAACCGGGGGCACCGGCCTCGGGCTGACAATCGCCAAATCCATCATCGTCGAGCATGGCGGAACGATATCGCTTCACAACCGGCAGCGTTGCGGCCTCAAGGTTTCCGTGCGCCTTCCGGTTAAGCCGGCGGAAACCGCAATGCCCGGATCAGGCAAGCGTGAAGACGCATCCACTATGCAGGACCATCGAAACATGCGATTCTGATCCATGGTCTGTTCATTGATCCTCCCGCGACTGCTGGCGATCCTTGCGATCGTCGCGCTGGTTGTTGCGCCCTTGCCTGCGACGGCACGGGGAGGGATGCCGGTTGACGTGGCCGGCGTGATGGAGCCGATGGATTGCTGCCCGCCCGGCGATCCCGCGATGCCGGATTGCCAGAAGAGTTGCCCCTATCTCGCCTTGTGCATGGCGAAGTGCTTTCCTGCCGCGAATGCCGCCTTCACACGCTTGGCGCTGCTTGATGCAGTAAAAAACTCCCACCGGGTCTCGCCGGATGAGTCGGCAACGCGCCGCGCGATCCGGCCACCTGCGCCACCACCCCGAATGCAGGACATGGCCGGCGCCTGAAGCGTCGGCACGCACTGCTCCGGCTTCCCGGCGCAGGTGATCACTCATGGTTTGCAGCCACGGTTCTTGCTGCATCAGCAGCTTGTCCTGAAATTCACGAGACTACCCATGAAAACCCATCACAACAGGCGCGCCATTTCCTGGCGCATCTTGCCGGCGACGCTGACCCTTCTCCTGTCCACGCTTCCCTTCCATGCGGCGAAAGCCGATCCCAAAGACTATGAGTTCCGCCTCGTCGAGACCGCGATCAAACAGGGCGATGGTGCTGTCATCGCGGTGAAACTGATCGACAAACGCTCCGGCAAGCCGGTGCCCGATGCAGTGATCTTCGCGACCCGCATCGACATGGCGCCGGACGGCATGGAGATGATGGCCTCGAAGATCGAGCCACTGCCCTCGACTGAACCCGGCACCTATCGCTTCAAGGCCAATCTTTCCATGGAAGGCGGCTGGCGGCTTTCGCTCGGTTCGAAGGTGCAGGGTGAGACTGGCACGGTCGAGAGCAAGCTCGTTCTCAAGGCCATAAAATGAAACGATCCGTCAAATCGGGTCTCCTCCTCGCCGCGTTACTTGCGGCGGGGACTGGGGGCTATTGGGCTGGACAGCACGGTCTCGTGCTGTCGACCCATTCGCGATTCGTATCCATGAAAGTGCCCGAGCAAGGCAAAGCGGCTCCCACGGGATCGATCCTCTATTACCGCGACCCGGATGGGCCGTTCTATTCCTCATCGCCAAAGCAGAATGCAAAGGGCCGCGCTTTCCTTCCGGTTTTCGCCAGCGAGGAGATCAGCTTCGATCCGCTCCCCGTGAAGGCGGAAGCCGGGAATGCGGCCAAAACACCGGGAAAAATCCGCTTCTATCGCAACCCGATGGGGCTGCCGGATACCTCGCCGGTGCCGAAGAAGGATTCTATGGGGATGGATTACATCCCCGTCTATGAGGGCGATGAGGATGAGAGCGGGATTGTGAAAATCTCGCCCGGCAAGGTGCAGCGCACAGGCGTGCGCTCGGTTGCCGCCGCCCGCCAGAGGATCGCGCAGATGCTTCGCGCGCCGGGGATCGTGGCACTCGACGAGCGGTTAATCACGGTGCTTTCCGCCCGCGTCGATACCTTCGTCGAGAAGGTGGCGAGCGTGACAACAGGCGAGGCTGTCACGAAGAACCAGCCGCTGGTGACGCTGTTCTCGACCGAGATCGCGGCGGCGGCGGCGCAGTTCATCACCGAACTGACGACGGATGCGCGCGGGGCCAATGCTCAAGGGATATCTGCGGGTGGCGCGAGGAAGCGCCTCGAAAATCTCGGCGTTCCCCCCGAGGAGATCGCCGAGATCGAACGCAGCCGGAAAGTTCCTGCAAACATGGTCTGGCGCGCCCCACGCAACGGGATTTTGATCGAACGCAATGTCGTCGAGGGCATGAAGATGGCGGCGGGTACGACGCTGTTCCGCATCGCCGATGCCACAAAACTCTGGGTGCTCGCGGATGTTCCAGAGCTTGGGCTCGCTTCCTTGCGCCCAGGTGCGGAAGCAATGGTCCGAGTGCGGCATCGTCCCGATCTGACGTTCTCGGGTAAAATTTCCCTGATCTACCCGCAGGTTAACGTGGAAACCCGTACGGCGCGTATCAGGATCGAGATCGCCAACCCCGATCTTGCGTTGCTCCCGAACATGTTCGTCAATGTCGAGATCGCGGCTGGCGATAATGCCGAGCGCGTCGCCGTGCCGGAAAGCGCCGTGATCGACAGCGGCACACGCAAGATCGTTCTGATCGACCGCGATGAGGGTCGTTTCGAGCCGCGCGAGGTCAAAACGGGGCCGCGCGGCAACGGCTTTGTCGCCATCCTCGACGGGGTGGAGGAGGGGGATCGCGTGGTCACATCCGCGAATTTCCTGATCGACGCCGAAAGCAACCTCAAAGCCGCGCTCCAGAGCCTGACGATGGCCAACGAAATGAACAAGCCGGAGAAGGCGAACATGGAGAAACAGCCATGATTGCAAGGCTGATCTCCTGGTCTTCGCGCAACCTGATGCTGGTGCTGATCGGCACCGTCTTCGCCGTCGCTACTGGGCTTTATGCTCTGCGTAACCTGCCGCTCGACGCCATTCCCGATCTCTCGGATGTGCAGGTCATCGTCTACACCGAATATGCCGGGCAGGGGCCGCAGGTGGTTGAGGATCAGGTGACCTATCCCCTGAGCACCGCGATGCTCACCGTCCCGAAATCGCGCGTTGTGCGCGGGTTCTCGTTCTTCGGGGTCTCCTTCGTCTATGTGATTTTCGAGGATGGGACGGATCCCTATTGGGCGCGGTCGCGCGTGCTCGAATATCTCAACACCGCAGCAAAACGCCTTCCCTCGGGGGTGACGCCAACGCTGGGGCCGGATGCAACAGGTGTCGGCTGGGTCTATCAATACGCGGTTCTCGCCAAAGACCTGTCTCTCGCCGAAACCCGCTCCTTGCAGGACTGGAAACTGCGTTTCGCAGCGGCCAAAGCCGAGGGTGTGGCGGAGGTCGCTGCCGTTGGCGGGTTCGTCAAACAATATAATGTCATCGTCGATCCCATCCGGTTGCGCGCGCTTGGCATTCCGCTCTCCGGCATCGCCAAGGCGCTTCGGGCCAGCAATGCCGATATCGGCGGGCGCAGTGTCGAACTCTCGGAATTCGAGTTCATGGTCCGTGGGCGTGGCTATCTCCGGAACAGCGCGGATATCGAGAGCATCACCCTCAAAAGCGAGGCGGGCGTGCCGGTTCGCCTTGGCGATGTCGCGCGGGTCGAACTCGGGCCGGACGAGCGGCGCGGCATCGCCGAACTCAACGGTGAGGGCGAGGTCGCCAGCGGCATCGTCATCCAGCGCTTCGGCGCCAATGTGCTTTCCGTGATCGCCAGCGCCAAGGCGCGCATCACGGAGATTCTACCAAGCCTGCCGAAAGGCGTGGCAATTGTGCCGGTCTATGATCGCTCCGAACTGATCGAACGTGCCATCGAAACCCTGAAAATGACGCTGATCGAAGAAATGGCCATCGTCGCGCTGGTCTGCGTGGTGTTTCTGCTCCATCTCAGGAGTGCGCTGGTCGCGATCCTGATGCTCCCGGTAGGCATCCTCATGAGCTTTGCCGCGATGAAGCTGATGGGCCTCGGTTCGAACATTATGAGCCTTGGCGGCATCGCCATCGCCATCGGTGCGATGATCGACGCGGCCATCGTGATGATCGAGAACGCCCATAAGCATCTCGAACGGGCTTCTCCTGATAAAAACCGTGTCGACATCCTGATCGAGGCCGCGAGCGAGGTCGGGCCGGCGCTATTTTTCAGCCTGCTCATCATCACCGTGTCATTCCTGCCGATCTTCACGCTGGAGGCGCAGGAGGGGCGGCTCTTTAGCCCGCTCGCCTTCACCAAAACCTTCGCGATGGCGGCGGCGGCGTTCCTGTCGTTGACGCTGGTGCCCGCGCTGATGGTGATCTTCGTGCGCGGCAAGATCGTTCCTGAGCACCGGAATCCGATCAACCGCTTACTGATCTGGATTTATCGTCCGGTGATCGCTGGCGTGCTCAAGGCGAAGGGGCTGACGATCATTGTCGCGCTACTCATTCTCGGCGCCAGCGTCTGGCCAGCGCGGCAAATCGGTTCGGAGTTCATGCCGAGCCTTGATGAAGGCACCCTGATGTATATGCCGACCACCCTGCCGGGCCTCTCCGTCACCAAGGCGGGTGAATTGCTGGCGACACAGGATCGCATCATCAAATCCTTCCCCGAGGTCGCCTCTGTCTTCGGCAAGGCAGGGAGGGCGCTCACGGCAACCGACCCGGCGCCGCTGGAGATGTTCGAGACGATCATCAACCTCAAGCCCAAAGCGGAATGGCGACTGGGCGTCACCACGGAAAGCCTCCGTGCCGAGATGGACAAGGCGCTGCAATTCCCCGGTGTTTCCAACGCCTGGACCATGCCGATTCGCGCCCGCATCGACATGCTGGCAACCGGCATCCGCACGCCTGTAGGCATCAAGGTGTTCGGCCCTGATCTTGGCGAGATCGAAGCACTGTCACGGCAGGTCGAGGCCGTGGTGAAGGCGGTTCCCGGCACATCGAGCGCCTATGCCGAACGGGTCATCGGCGGCTATTATCTCGATATCGTGCCGGATCGCGTCGAACTCGGCCGCTACGGCCTCGTGATCGGCGACGTGCAGGATGTGATCGCCTCGGCGCTTGGTGGCGAGAGCGTCACCAGCACCGTCGAGGGGCGTGAGCGTTACAGCGTCAACATCCGCTATCCCCGTGATCTGCGCTCAAGCCCGGAGGCGATCGCAACCGAGGTTCTGGTGCCGCTGCCCAAAGGCGGCTTCGTACCCTTGGGGGCGGTCGCGGAGGTCAAGCTCATGCGCGGCGCGACCTCGATCCGCACGGAGAACGGCCAGCTCGCGGTTTATATCTTCGTCGACATGGCCGGGCGCGATCTCGGCGGTTATGTCGCGGAGGCGCGGGAGGCCGTAGCGAAGGAGGTTACATTCCCGCCCGGAACCTACATCCAGTGGAGCGGACAGTTTGAGTATCTCGAACGCGCCGAGGCGCGGCTCAAAATCGTCGTGCCGTTGACGCTGATGATCATCTTCCTGCTGCTCTATCTCAACTTCCGGGCGCTCACGGAAACCCTCATCGTCATGCTCTCGCTGCCGTTCGCGCTCATCGGCGGGTTGTGGTTGATGTGGTGGATGGGGTTCAACATGTCCGTGGCCGTAGCAGTCGGTTTCATCGCGCTGGCGGGTGTCGCGGCGGAAACCGGCGTCATCATGCTGATCTACCTCGATCATGCCTTGAAGGAGGGGCGGGCCGCCTCAACCGCCGAGGGTCGCCCATTCACGCCAGACGATCTCCATCGAGCTATCATGGTCGGCGCGGTCGAGCGCGTCAGGCCCAAGATGATGACCGTTATCGCCATCATGGCCGGGCTCATCCCGATCCTCTGGAGCACCGGAACCGGCTCGGAGATCATGCGGCGCATCGCCGTTCCGATGATCGGCGGCATGGTTTCCTCGACCCTGCTGACCTTGGTGGTGATCCCGGCGATCTATGGGATTGTGAAGGGGAAAGGGGGTGCCGCAAAAATGTCTTCGGAATAGCCCCCTTAGACAGCCCGCCCATGATCTTGATGGCACTTGCCATGATCGGCGAGAGACTCAATGATCTTGCAATCGCAAGCATTGACGCCACCGGTACAAGACGTCGCGATCCTTTCAAGTTCGCCTTCGAGCAGACGCAGCCGAGCGATCTTGTCGCGCACGTCGCTGAGATGTGCGCTGGCGATGGCATGGGCGTCGTCGCAGGCCATGTCCGGTTTGTCCGAGAGCTTGAGAAGCATCCGGATGCTCTCGACCGTGAACCCAAGGTCGCGCGCATGCTTGATGAAGGCCAGTCTTTCCCGATGACGGCGGCCATAGCGCCGCTGGTTGCCTTCCGACCGCTCCGGTTCTGGTAGGAGACCGACCTGCTCATAATAGCGGATCGTCTCGACCTTGACGCCAGTTTGCACGGCAAGTGCGCCAATCGGCATCACACGTTCCGCGATAGGTATTCGGATTTTTCCTGCATCAGGCATGATTTTCCTCTTGAAGCTCTAGTTGCTATAGATTGTAGAGCGGGAGCTGGATAACATCATCAAGGAAAATTTCCATGTCTAGCTCAGACTCGGAACTCGTGGTTTCTCCGCCATCGTGGAAGATTGGCGGTATGGATTGTGCTGGCTGCGCGGCAAAAATCCGAGGCGCACTGGAGCGCATGCCAGGTGTTTCTGATGTCCGTCTCTCGGTGATGACCGAAACACTGACGCTGTCGCTTGACGAGGAGAAGACCTCGCGCGCAGCGATCGAAAAGCAAGTTTCGGGGCTTGGTTATTCCGTCAAAGCCATCGAAAAGCCTGCTGCACAAACGCCGGGAGCCGAGCCTGCTTCTTGCGGGTGCGGCCACGATCACCACAAGAACGATGGGCACGATCACGGCCACACACACGGAGAAAAGGGTAAATCGGCCGTTATGTCCGATAGAGGCCCAAAACCTGATGCAGGTCACGGCCAGCCCGGCCATGTCCATGAGATCACGCCGGAGGGCATGAGCTGGTATCGGACCGGCAAGGGCCGTCTGGTGCTCGGCACGGGTGCGCTGCTGGCGGCAGCCTGGGGCGCCAAGTTCCTCGCGCCCGGCATCGCCAACTGGGCATTCATCGCCGCATGCCTGATCGGGGTCGCGCCGGTTGCGCGGCGGGCATTCGCGGCTTTGCGCGCCGGGATGCCGTTCACCATCGAGATGCTGATGACCATCGCCGCCGCCGGCGCGCTGGTGATCGGGGCCGCCGAGGAGGCCGCTTTGGTGGTGTTCCTCTTCGCGGTGGGTGAAGTGCTTGAAGGCGTGGCGGCGAACCGCGCGCGGGCGAGCATCAAGGCGCTCGGCGATCTCGTGCCGAAGACGGCGATCATCGAGGAAGGCGGCACGACGCGTCAGGTCGATGCTGCGACGCTCGAGATTGGTCAGATGCTGCTGGTGCGCCCCGGCGACCGGATCCCGGCTGATGGTGAGATCACGGAGGGCACCTCGGGCATTGACGAATCTCCTGTGACCGGCGAATCGGTACCAAAAACGAAAACCGTTGGCGAACCGGTCTTCGCTGGCTCAATCAACCGCGAGGCGGTGATAAGGGTGAAGGTCACCAAGGCGGCAGAAGACAACACGATTGCCCGTATCATTCGGTTGGTCGAGGAAGCGCAGGAGGCTCGCGCGCCAACCGAACGCTTTATCGACCGCTTCAGCCGCATCTACATGCCGGCGATTGTCGGCCTCGCGATCCTCGTCGCAATAGTGCCACCCCTAGCGTTCGGCGAGGACTGGAACACTTGGATCTACCGCGCGCTGGCGCTGTTGCTGATCGGCTGCCCCTGCGCACTGGTCATCTCGGTTCCGGCCTCTATCGCCTCCGCGCTTTCGGCCGGCGCTCGCCGCGGCCTGTTGATGAAAGGCGGCGTTGTTATCGAAGCGCTTGCGCGGGTGAAGACAGTGGCGTTCGACAAGACAGGCACCCTGACCATCGGCAAGCCCGTGGTGACAGATATCCGCACCTTCGGAATTGAAGAGAACGCGATGCTCGCGCTCGCTGCAGGCGTCGAGACCGGGTCGAGCCATCCTTTGGCAGAAGCCATTCTTGACGTCGCCGAGGCGCGGGGTGTCAAAGCCCGTCCCGCAACCGAAGCCCGTGCGATAGTCGGACGCGGCGTGGAGGCCAGAATCGACGGAGAGCTGGTCTTTGTCGGATCGCCGCGTTTCGCGGCCGAAATCGGTGCCTTGTCCACCGAGATCAAAACAGCGGCGGAGGCACTCGAAGCCGAGGGCAAGACGGTTGCCGCCGTCTTCAAGGCAGGCCATGTGATCGGCCTACTTGCTCTGCGCGACGAGCCGCGCGAGGACGCCAAAGGCGCGGTCGCCGAACTGCGGGAACTCGGCGTTACCTCAGTGATGCTGACCGGCGATAATGCTCGCACCGGCGCAGCGATTGCCGGCAGCCTCGGGATGGAGCACAAGGCCGAGCTTATGCCGGATGACAAGGTCACCGCGATCAAGGCGCTGGCTGCGGCGTATGGGGTGATGATGGTGGGCGATGGCATCAACGATGCGCCTGCGCTTGCCGCAGCCTCGGTCGGCGTTGCCATGGGCTCCGGCACGGATGTAGCGTTGGAGACGGCTGATGCCGCGCTGTTGCGTAGCCGTGTGAGCGATGTTCCACGCCTGATCCGGCTGGCCCGGGCCGCGATGGCAAACATTCACCAGAACATCTGGATCGCTTTGGGGCTTAAGGCCGTCTTTCTCGTGACCAGTGTCTTCGGCATCACCGGCCTCTGGATTGCGATTCTCGCGGATACCGGGGCGACCGTGATCGTGACACTGAACGCGCTGCGCCTCCTCTCGTTCAATCCCGATGTGCGCGGCTGATCGCAGAAGAGGAGCCCTGCCATGATCGCGATGGAAGCCGTCAGCTATCTCCTTTTTTGTGTCTACCTCGTGAGTTTTTTTGGCTTGAGCGCCATGGCCGCACGGGATGCGGGGCGCTCGGTCTGGCTGTTTAGCAAGGGAAAGGAGCCGCAAGCCCTTCCAGCATGGTTGTTCCGCATTGCCTTTGCCGGTGCTGCAATCCTGCCTCTGATCCGGGCGTTTACGGGTGGCCCGCTCTTGCATGACCCTATCTTCTCGGCGCTTGACGGAGTCGCAGCGGATGTTGTCGGCCACCTGCTTGTTGCCATCGGCGCCATGATTGCCGCCACATCACAAATGCACATGGGTGCATCATGGCGCATCGGTGCTGCCGAGGGCGAAACCGGAGCCATCGTCGATACCGGGCCGTTCGCGCTCTCGCGCAATCCGGTATTCGTCGGGCAAATCATCCTGTTCATTGGGCTGCTGCTTGTTTTCCCCGATTTCCTTCAGGCGGCGCTGACCCTTGCTCTCGTTGTCGCAATCCGGCTTCAGGTCAAAATCGAAGAGCGCGTTCTCGCAGCGACGCTGGGCGAACCTTATCTCGCCTATAGCCGTCGCGTTGGTCGATGGTTCGGCCTGAGAAAAGCCTGATGGAACTGGTTCAATCGTTCATTCGAGACTACGGAATTGCAGTCTATGCGATCCTCTTCGCCTATTGTGCGCTGAAAAGCGGCTCCCTTCCGCTGTTTGCAGGTTTTGCTGCACAGACCGGAAACCTCGATCTCGCGACCGTCAGTGCCGCGACCTTCATGGGCGGCTATCTCGGAGATGAAGCCCGATTCTGGATTTCCAGGCGCTTTGGCAATGGCATCTTTGAGAAATACCCCAGGATCAACCGCCTGGTCGAGACCGGTAAGCATTTGCTCGAGCGATATGGCTCGGCCTACATCTTTCTCTATCGCTATCCCAAGGGCATGCGCACCATCGGCGCACTGCCGCTTGGCCTGACAAGCATCCGCTGGCGCACCTTCACGTTTCTCAACGCCGCATCAGCCGCGGTGTGGACGATACTCCTTGTCGGGGTCGGCTATCTCTTTGGCAGCGCAATCGAGCAAGCCGTTGCGTCCAATTGGGGGTTCTACAGCGTTCTGGCGCTCGTGCTTTTTGTGGGTATGACGCTTTTCGCCTGGCGATATGCGATGCGCATTCAGACATAAAATGGCGGATTCTGGAATGACCCTCGAGAAACGAATGACCGCAAGGCTCTTGCAGATTGCTGCAATCCTATTCGCTTGTTTCATGATCGACCAGATCAGCAAATGGATCATCCTCGAACAGGTGATGGTACCAGCGCGCGTGATCCCCGTGACGTCGTTCTTTAACCTGACATTGGGCTTCAACACCGGGGTCAGCTTCGGATTTTTCAAGGATACACTCGCGGAATGGCCCGGTGTGCTTGCCGCGTTCAAGGCAACGATGATTATCGGGCTCGTTATCTGGGCCGCACTGACAGGAAGCCGAATGGAAAGCTCGGGTCTTGCGATGATTGCGGGCGGCGCGCTTGGAAATGCCGTAGACCGCTGGCGGCAAGGAGCGGTGACTGATTTTCTCGATTTTCATTGGATGGATTGGCATTGGCCGACCTTCAACATAGCCGATGTCGCAATTGTGGGGGGAGCCGGTCTTACTATTCTGGCGGCTTTTTTGCCCGCACAGTTAGCACGGTCCCAGATTGAAAAACCGAAGCATTCATGACGCTTTGGCAGAGCCTCCAGCGGATAGGTGCTGTTTCGATCTATGCCGCAATCGGAGCCCTGCTTGGCCTATTTCTGGGGCTATTGCTCATCTATCCGTTCCTTCAACTGGCCTTCTGGCCCGATTTCGTGAAATCCGGGGCGTTTTGGACGCCGCACATCGCAAGCATCGCTGGAGGCGCTTTGGCCGGCCTGGGCTATCTGAAAAGCAACGCTGGTCCCAATGCAACTGCAGCAGAGAAAGCCGCCGGAGCTCTTTTGTCGTCGGGAAACCATGAGGATGGGCTGATCGACGAAGGTAAACAGAACATTGAATCGATTGAGAAAAACAGCTGAGCAAATTTTGCGTGAATTGAACGCGTGTTTCGTAAGTTGCCTCTCACAACAGGGACAACAACGAAAAGCGTCACGACAATGCGTCATTCTTGGAAGCGGCTGATTGCCACCCTCGGTTTCATGGTGGCTGGGCATTTTGGTTCGGCAATCGCGGATAGCCGGACAGATCTTGCTCACCTGCATCCTGGCCAGAGGTCAGCACCGCCGATCGGTTGGATGCAGTTCTGTCGTGAGGTGCCGGGTGAATGCGGAACACCGCAGGCCTCGGCAAAGCCGATGACTGTTTCAGAGGCGCGCTGGCGCGAACTGGTCGAGGTCAATCTGCATTTCAACCGGTCGATCATCGCGATGACGGATCAGGTCCAATACGGCGTGATGGAACACTGGACCTACGCCAAAACAGGCAAAGGCGATTGCGAGGACTACGTTCTCGAAAAGCGTCGCGAATTGGTGCGGCGCGGCTGGCCCGCCTCAACGTTGTTGATCACCGTCGTTCTGGACAAGGAGGGCAATGGACACGCGGTCCTCACGGTGGTCACCGACCGCGGCGAGTTTGTGCTGGACAATCAGACCGACCAAATCCTGCCGTGGTCAAAAAGCGAATTGACGTTCATCAAGCGCCAGTCACCCACTGATCCGAACGCTTGGATCGAGTTGGGGCGAACGTTGGGGCGGCCTGATATCGTAACCGCGGGCACCCGCTGAACCTTACGGTTTGGGTGCCAGCAGCGGCGCCAGAATCTTGTCAAATTGATCGAGTGTCAGCGCGCCCGTATGCTTTTCGCCATTGACGAAAAAGGTCGGTGTTGAGTTCACACCGAACTCTTTCGTTGCGCGTTGCGCGGTCGACATGATCCCGCGGTAGAGTTTTTCATCGCTGAGGCAGGCTTCGAAGGTCTCTTTCGTAAATCCGGCAAAGCGAACCGTACTCAGCAGAGCTTCCACTGGTTTTTCTGCATGCCCCCACGTTTCCTTGGTTCGATAAAGAAGATCGAGCGTCGGATACCACCTTTGTTCCCCCGAGCATCTCGCAAGCATGAAGCCTGCGGTGGCAAGCTGATCGAGCGGAAATTCACGCATGATGAACCGGACTTTCCCGGTATCGATGTATTTCTGCTTCAACGCAGGCCAAGTCTCGGTATGAAACCGCATGCAATGGTGGCATGTGATCGAGGCGTATTCGACAATGGTCACGGGAGCTTCGACATTCCCGAAGACCTTGTCAGGAAGATCGGTCGGCTCCACGAGTCGCGATGCGATTGACGGTGTCGTCTGCGCTAGCCCGAGAGATGGCACTGCAAGCAGCGAAACCGCCGCGAGAGTTGGCAAAAAATGTCGGCGATCCATGCATGACTCCATCGTTTCAGCCTCTTGTAATTGCTGTAGCCACTTGAGGTTCAAGAGGAGGTTGATGCAATGGCCCATCAAAACATCAAAATTCCGCGAGCTCGGCATTTCGACCTTGAACCCGGGCGTCGTTCGGCCTTTAGGAGTCCATTCAGGCTGTTTCTTCATGGCCTGTCAGGCATAGATGAGCTAGACGTCCACCATGAATTTCAGTTCTCTAAAAAACCGGAAAGGCTTTGCTGCGACACTCGTTGCGGCTGCCCTGCTGCTTTCTGGCTGCTTGACTACCGAAATGGACAACAAGCATTTGCAGCCCATTCCACCGCATCTCATGTCGAGCATGTCCGAAAAAGGAATGAGCGCCGCAGACCCAATCCTGGTGCGAATATTCAAAAAAGAGAGCGAGCTCGAGGTCTGGAAACGCGACCATTCCGGAAAATACGCGCTCCTGAAAACCTATCCGATGTGTCGATGGTCCGGCCAACTCGGCCCGAAAAGGCGCGAAGGTGACAGGCAGGCCCCCGAGGGGTTCTATTCTGTCGCGCCCGAGCTGATGAACCCGCGTTCTCAGTTTTATCTCTCATTCAACCTTGGTTACCCCAACGCGCTCGAACGTTCGCTCGGGTACACAGGCTCGGCCTTGATGGTGCATGGCGCATGCACCTCTTCCGGCTGCTTTGCCATGACCGATAATGGCGTAGCGGAAATCTACGCGCTGGCGCGCGAGGCGTTTTCGGGTGGCCAAAAGAGTTTTCAGGTCCAGGCATTGCCCTTCCGGATGACTCCGGAAAACATGGCAAAACACCGAAATAACGCAAATATCGCCTTTTGGCGGAACCTCAAGGAGGGCTCGGACCATTTTGAGGCGACAAAGCAGGCGCCCCGCGTTGCCGCTTGTGGTCGACGCTATGTCTTCGATCCCAAGGAGGGTGCTGGACCATTCATTCCGGGCGCTGCGTGTCCGCCCTATGAAGAAGATCCGGCGATTGCCGCAGCGGTCGCGGACAAGAAGGCTCAAGATGAAAAACGGCTTGCTGAACTTGTGACCAAGGGAGTCCCTGCACTGAGCCTTGCTCACGTCGATGGCGGGATGCACCCAAGTTTCCGGTCTCTTCTCAAATCGTTGGGACCGGAGCGCTTGCAGGCAATGACCTCTGGGCGCGTGGAAATCAGCCGTCCGGATGCCGCATTGCTCGATCCCTTCACTGCGCTCGAGTGAGAAAGGGTTGGCGCTCGTTGGCAGGGTAGGGTGCCATCATTTGGCTTTCGGTCGCCCATAAAGCTCCAAACGGTGCCCGGTGAGTTCATAACCCAGCTTTTCAGCGATTTCAGTCTGCAATCTCTCGATTTCTTCCGAACGAAACTCGATGACACGGCCGTTGGTGGTATCGATAAGGTGATCGTGATGGGGGCCCTCGGCGCGCTCCACACGGAACGGCCCGCCTTCAAAGCTGTGCTGCTCGATCAGGCCAATCTCAGCGAAAATCTTCAGCGTTCGATACACGGTCGAAAGTGAGATCTTCTCGTCCTTGCGCATCGCGCGCCGATGGATCTCGGGCACATCCGGGTGATCATGGGCCGATGAAATAACGTCGGCGATGATTTTTCTCTGGCCGGTAATCCGGCGCCCCTTGGCTTTGCACAGTTCGACAAGGCCGGGCGATTTCTGGGTCATGGCGCTCAAGTTCGGAATGAGTTGCAATAACGTTGACAGTGACACTATGCCGCGCTAGCGTATCGTTAATGCAAATTATTTGCAATAAGGGGTCGTCATGGTTGATCGAAGCGAATTCGCGGCAGGTTGGCGCCGCGACCGTGGTGAGGCTTCACTTTCGGACGTCCATCGCTCGATCCCGATCACAACCAAAGGGCCGACATGGCGCCGGATGGCTGCTTTCGTTGGCCCCGGTTATCTAGTAGCGGTCGGCTATATGGACCCCGGCAACTGGGCGACCTCGCTCGCGGGCGGCTCGAAATTCGGCTACACTCTGCTGGTCGTGGCACTGGTCTCGAACATCATGGCCATTGTGCTTCAGGCACTCTGTGCGCGGCTCGCGATCGGTTCCGGGCGCGATCTGGCGCAGGCCTGTCGTGACGCCTTCCCAAAACCGGTTGCTCTGATCCTGTGGTTTCTGGCCGAAATCGCAATCATTGCCACTGACATCGCGGAAGTCATCGGCACCGCCATCGGCCTCAACCTGCTTTTTGGCATTCCACTTGAGATCGGCGTGATCATCACCGCGCTCGATGTGTTCCTCATTCTCTATCTGCAAAAGCTTGGCTTCCGCTGGGTCGAAGCGCTGATCATCACACTGCTCGGCGTCATCGCGGTGTGCTTCGCGATACAGATCGCACTCGCAGATCCAGATTGGGGCGCTGTCATCAAGGGGTTCGCTCCAACAACCCAGATTGTGACGAACCCCGAAATGCTCTACCTCGCGCTCGGCATTCTCGGCGCGACCGTGATGCCGCACAATCTCTACCTGCATTCCGGCATTGTTCAGACCCGTGCCTATGGCGAGAGCTTGCCGGAGAAGCGCGAAGCCCTAAAATTCGCAACCATCGACTCAACAGTCGCCCTGATGTTTGCGCTGCTGATCAACGCGTCTATTCTCATCTTGGCAGCTTCAACCTTCCACAAGACGGGGCAAACCAGCGTTGCGGAGCTTGGTGAAGCACATAAACTGCTCGCACCGTTGCTAGGCCTTGCTATCGCGCCGACACTGTTCGGTATCGCGCTTCTGTGCTGCGGCATCAATTCGACCGTCACAGCAACGCTCGCCGGGCAGATCGTGATGGAGGGCTTCCTCGATATCAAGCTGCCACCATGGTTGCGGCGTCTCATCACGCGGGCCATTGCAATCGTTCCCGCAGCGGTGGTCACCATCTGGTATGGTGACAGCGGGACAGCGAAGCTGCTGATCCTGACGCAGGTGGTGCTCTCGCTTCAGCTTTCGTTCGCAGTCTTCCCTTTGATCATGTTCACGGCGGACAAGAAAAAGATGGGTGCGCTCGTCGCCCCTGTCTGGCTCATTGGTTTCTCGCTGCTGATCGGCATCGTGATCGCCGTGTTGAATATCAAGCTGCTCGTGGATTTCGTCTTCGGAGCATAACGAGAGGAACACCACGCTTGGAGGCTTGGACTTGGTCTGATCCTGTCGTAGAGACAGGTTCATGACGATCAAAAAAATGATCCAACAAGCAAGTTTCGCTTTGGTATGCGCGATACTCGCCTTCTCCATGGTGTTCCAACTCACGCTCGGAGCAGCGGCGAGCACCATGCACGCGGCCAAACAGGCCCAAAGCGTCGATCGTCTCGGTGTTTTTTGCGCGAGTTCTGACGAGCGCAACTCTCAAAACGAATCTGCTCCGAAAGCAGCTCATCATGGCGAGCAGCTGCCAGCCTGTTGCACTTGGGGCGGCAGGGACATTCAATCGGCCGCCCAATTTTTGCCGCCCATGGCAGTCTTATTCGGTGCATTTGATGGTGACATTCAAAGCACCGGTTTTGCTCAGTCTTTAGCCGCCTCGATACAAAAGCCCGGAGGCCTCCGGCCGCAAGCGCAACGCGCACCACCGAATTTGGTCTGACCACGCAACCGACACGGCGTCAGGCTGTGTCGGCAAACCCCGCTCAACGCTTTTGCGCGGATTGATATGCGAATTTCAGATCAGGGCTGCCCAATGACACGATTCCGCTTGCCCGCTCCAGAGTCCTGTGAGCGACCCCGAAAACACTCCTCGATCTCAAGGGGATGGATCGGAAGGCTCACCTTCCTGTTCACTTTCTTGACTCTCGCTTTGCCTCACCTTGCAATGGCTCACGACTTTTCGGCTGGGGACATAATGATTGACCATCCATGGGCGCGCGCTACCCCTACGGGAGCGAAAGTCGCGGGCGGCTATGTGACAATAGAGAACTTCGGCAATAAGCCGGACCGGCTGATATCAGCCACGATGGAAGCGTCGAAGCAGGTCGAACTACATGAAATGTCCCTTACGGACGGCGTCATGCGGATGCGCGGATTGCCAACAGGTATCTTGGTGCCCGCCGGCGGACGCATCGAGATGAAGCCCGGCGGATTTCATATCATGTTCCTCGATCTTCAGAGGCAGCTTAGACAAGGGGAGAAGGTTGCTGGAACTCTAATCTTCGAGAGGGCCGGCATTGTGCAAATCGAATTTCAAGTCGACGCTATAGGCGCGCTGGGCTCAGCCAGCGGCGGCCACCAGCATTGAGGCTGCCGCATGCAAACACTCAAAATCATTCGATATGCCGCCTGGGCAATGGTGGCAGGCCTGATCTTCTTGACCGCCGCAATCGTGCTTGGTTGGTGGCGCGTTGATGGCCCTGGTCGAGTCCCAACAAATGGCGGCATTGAAATCAAAGGTCTGCCTCAAATTGGCGGCCCCTTTACGCTGGTCAATCATCACGGGAAGACGGTCACGGATAAAGACTTTCTCGGGAAACCGATGCTTGTTTTTTTTGGCTTCACATATTGCCCGGACGTTTGCCCAACAACGCTTTTCGAAACCACGACGCGGTTGCAAAAACTAGGAACCGAGGCAAGCGATCTCCAAGTGCTCTTCATCACCGCAGACCCCGAGCGCGATACCCCCGAACAGCTCGCGCTCTATCTGCAGTCTTTTGATCCAAGAATCGTGGGCCTGACCGGTACACAGGAACAGGTCGATGCAGCCGTTCTGGCCTACAAGGCCTACGCCAAAAAGGTTCCCTCTGAAGGGGGTGGCTATACGGTCGACCATACGGCTTCTGTCTTCCTGATGGATCGGAATGGCCGTTTCATGGGCCTGATCGACTATCATGAGCAGGAAGCATCCGCTCTCGCGAAGATGCGGCGGCTGATTGCGAAGTGACGAGTGATCTGAATGTCTGAGGTCGCGGCCGAGTTCGAAACTCACCGGAAGTGGCTGCGCTTAGAGGCCAGTCTCCCATCATATGCCGTCTCATACTTGGCACCCACACCTGTCCCTGCCATTCTCACGGCATGAAACTCTGGGCCATCTATGTCACGGCGGCTTTTGCCGAGCTCGCGGGATGCTTCGCGTTCTGGGCTTGGCTGCGCAATGGGCGATCAATGCTCTGGGTCGCACCCGGGATTGTGGCGCTTGTCGCTTTTGCCTGGCTGCTGACGCTCGTGCCGACCGAGGCGGCGGGCAGGGCCTATGCCGCTTATGGCGGCATCTACGTCGCGGCCTCGCTGGTCTGGCTTCGCTGGGTCGAGGGCGCGATACCGGATCAATGGGACATGATCGGTGCTGCGGTCTGCATCCTCGGGGCCGCCATCATTCTTTTTGGACCGCGAACCGCATAGGCGCTTGAGCATTGGCAATGCGGCCAGCGTGCAGCGCAGAGACAGCCGACCGACCTATCCAACCTTGCTGTTGAACCAGGCTCGTCCTGGCTTCTCAACAAATGTGAATGTGACCCACGAAACGCCGATAACCGCCAACAGGTAAAGGAGCGTGTAGAGATCATTGATGAGAAGGTGGCCAAGATCATAGTTCATGTGTGGATTGCCAGCCCCGACATGTTCACGCGCGATGTTTAGCCCGGCTCGATCAGCAGCCAGCACAGGCACGCGGTTGAAAGGCAGGCTGACGAGCAGAGCCGTCATGTAAATCGAGTAGGACAAGTCGCCGAGCAGGTGCCCGACTTTGCCGCTGAGAACAGCCGATATCCATCCGGATTGGAGGGCGAAGACAAGAACCAGCACCGCGAAAACGAAAGGAGCGGCCAGCGACATCAAAGTTCGGCCAGCCCATGAAACGAAAACCAGAGCCGCGATGATCGCGCCGATTTCCAGCGTGGTCGCCAAAAGCGGGGAGATGTTCTTTGATTTGAACCACGTCAGCCAGACATAATAGGTCAGTACACCAGCGAAGAATCCCGCCAAACACCGGGCAAAACCGAAATCAAACGTCGTGTCCATGCCCTTGGGTGAGAACGCACCAACGACCGCTAGCCCGCCGACTATCAATATTGCGGCAGCGAAAGCGACGAAGCGACGCCCGCCAAAGCAAAGAATGGCGAAAACGATGTAAGTCCAGAACTCGGTTGATATCGACCAGGCTGGTGTGTTCCAGAGCGTCACACCCGTGAAACCGAGCGCCTGAACAAGCAGGAAATCCCACAGGATGGTGATTGGTTCCCGCTGCTCGACAAAAATACTCGTCGGAGAGGATCTAATGATCCCCGCAAGACCGCGCGCGAGCTCGAGCGCAACGAACACACCGAGCAAGACAACATGAAGCGGCCAGACTCGACCAATGCGCCTGACCACAAAAACAAGCGTCTCACGCGGTGTGCCCAACTTTCCAAGATAGGCAAAAGCGATCACGAACCCCGACAGGACGAAGAAGAAATCGACAAATAGCCAGGCATTCTGAACGAACGGCAGGGCATGGAGCCAACCATCAGCCTCCAGCCGATAGAGAGCCACGAGCAGAGCGGCAACACCGCGCCAGGCATCGAGCGCGACGAAACGGTGAGGGATGCTCGCTTGCATTGGGCGTTGCTCCGTCCAGAGTCCGTCAGAAAAATTCTAACCCGTGGCAGCTCTAGCCAATTTTTCTTCACGTCTTCTTACAAAACGGAAAGATCGTCGCATCAACCGCCAGCCTCCTGGCCGTGTTCCTGATCCTTATTACGGCACTCTTTAGACAGTTTTTCGAGCAGACCGGCTTGCTCGCGCTTTAGTTGAACAAGGGGGTCATCGACAAAGCTAGAAGTCTGCGGAGTATGTTGCTGTGAATTGACAGAAACCGATCTCACTACACCTCTAGGATCCTGGTTCTCCCTAGTCATACCCGATACGTGTGGCTTTTTTTCGCTGTATAGAGGGCGGCCGTAGTGAACCATGGCGGCTGGCTGTTTCGTTGAATTGCGTTCGCCTCGTGCTCTGACCTCTTCCGCCCAGTGCTGGTCGACACATGAGGCGATTTTCTCGAGATATGTCCCTGCGCGTTCGACGAACTTCGCGCGCGATCCTTCGGGAAGTAGGGCAGTGACGTCGGCGACCTTTTGGTTGAAGCTCCTGAGTTCGTCCTGCATCTCGGCGGCAGATTTAGGCAGCTGGGTCATGACGTGGGCAGGGCGCTCACTGGCAGCTTTCTGGCTCGGGCTGGCCATGCGAGGCCGTACCACTTCGCTTTCTGGCCCCGTAACATGCTTTAGCTCCTTCAGAAGCGACCCCGCCTCATGGGCTGCGGTGAGGCGTTGCACCATTCCTCGCGCGATCTCGTTCTCGGGGCTGGCCTTTGCCTCCGACCGCCAGTGTTCGAGGCTCTCCTTCACCCCGACGCGCTCGCGCTCTGTCATCGGAATGCGAATGGGGTTGGCGCGTGCCACTTCGATCCGCTCCTGCGCGTTCTGGATGAGGTTGGCGTTCCGGGTATCCTTGGCATAGGCTCGGTCCTGCTCTTTTCGTGCCGGCCTCGGGTTTGCCGCGACATCAACAATGGACTTGTCTTTAGGCCCATAGGAGCGGGATGACGCCTGTTCCGCCGCGCGCGTCGCCACGACCTCAAGGCCGTGCTCGCGGGCATGGGCCGCGTAGTTGACCCGCCATTGCGCGAGATCATTTGGGCCGGGATGGAGCTTGGTCCCACTGTCGCTTCTCACCGCCACAATCGCATGGGCGTGAATATGCCCCGCTTTCACTTTGTCCGTATGCACGCCGAACATGAACTTATGGTCGGAGAACTGCTGGTGAAGGAACAAACGGACGGCGTTTGTGAAGGCCTTCACATCGGTGTTCGCTTTAGCTGAAACCACCATATGCATGGTGTCGCGCGGGGTCTGTGAGCGCAGATGACGGCTCCAGTCTCGGGTGAAGTCCGGGATATCCTCGGCGTTGCGGATCGGATTGCCCAACTGGTCGCGGGCAGGGGCCTTTGAGATGAGGGTTGAGAGCCTCTGACCGAGCGCGTCCCGCCCATGGCCTGGCGTTGCAGGCTCAATGCTGATCCCATGCTGGGGATAGCCCGTTGCCGTCTCGATCCTTGCTTTCATCGCTGCCTCGGATCGCGCGTCGAACACCTTGTGCATCGGTGCGTCTTCGGTCGTTCCCATACGCTGCTCGATCACGCGAATACGTGGTGGGCGGGTAGGGCGCGTCTCACCGTTCGCGCGTGCATTACAATTGGCAGCATTCTCATCAGGCGAGATTGTCCTAGCCATGACGACAACGGCACGCGCTTCAAGGTGGCCACTGGAGAGCGCATCAATCCGGACAGCATGGCGATGCCCGTCAAAGGCGGCGGCAACCGCAACACCAAGCCGCTCCCGGTCCTCGGGAGTATCGCGCAAACCACTGAGCTGGAGACGGACATTCACGACATCCTGGCTGGGTGAGCGCTTCTCGAAGCTCGAGGACCAAGCTCTGATTTCCTCGGCAACGGCGGCTTTGTCCGGAAGACGCAAACCGGCATGCGTCTCGAGTTCGACCTCGTCCCGTTCGATGTATTGAGGGCATGGCGCTGATTTCCCGCTAAACAACGCTAAGGTCGAACGTGTGGTGAACATTGTTATGCCACATGCCGTTTGGACGAGAGATTGAGCGTTTTGCGGCTTGTTGCCTGTGCAGCGCGATCCCAGAGGAAGTCGCCGGAGAAGGCGATATGCTCCCATCCGACCGGCGAGGTATGAGCCAGTATCTCATCAGATATGGGTTCGCCGTCTGATCGCAGGTGGGCTATGGCGTCGGCCATGTAGGTTGAGTTCCAATAGACGATCGCGGCGATGACGAGGTTCAATCCGGAGGCACGGTATTGCTGGGCCTCGTGGCTGCGATCGATGATCCGGCCCTGCCGGAAGGTGCAGATTGCCTGGGTCAGGGCGTGGCGCTGTTCGCTCTTGTTGAGCCCGGCCTGGCAGCGGCGTCGGAGCGAGGGGTTTTCCAGCCAGTCGAGCATGAATAGGGTACGCTCGATCTTGCCGATTTCCTGAAGGGCGAGATCGACCTGGTTCTGCCGTTCGTAGGCGGCGAGTTTTCTCAGCATCACCGATGGCGCGACATGGCCTGTTTTCAGCGAGGCGACGAGACGAACCACGTCGTCCCAGTGCTCGCGAATGACGTCAGTGCGGATTCGCTTCCCGAGGAGAGGAGCGATGCCAGGATAGGCGGCGGGAACATCGATCGGGATCAGTCGCCGATCCGGGAAGTCCCGCAATCTCGGACAGAAGCGGAAGCCGAGCATGGCGCAGAGGGCGAAGACATGATCGGTCGCACCGCCTGTATCGGTGTAATGCTCCGCGATGCCGAGACGAGTGCCGTGATGGAGCAGCCCGTCGAGAACGTAGGGCGCTTCATGCGTTGCCGCCGAGATGACCTTCACATGATAGGTCCCATGCTGATCGGAGACATGGGTATAGAAGCTGAACCCGGGATCGACGCCATACCGGGCATTGATGTCGCCGCCTGTGGCAGCACGCTTCCCACCCCGGAAGAACTGCCCATCCGAACTTGATGTGGTGCCATCCCCCCAGGTCGCGGCGATCGGCAGGGCGTGATGCGCATTGATGATGGTCGCGAGAGCTGCGGTGTAGGTATCCTCGCGGATATAGGCATCCTGGGTCCAGACAAGCTGATCGCGCGTGACGCCCTGGCTGGCGGCTGCCATGCGGGAAAGACCGAGATTGGTCGCATCGGCGAGGATCGCTGCCAGCAATGCACTCCCATTGGGGCATTTTTCGCCAGTGCGCAGATTTGTGAACGACGATAAGAATCCGGTTTGGCGCGCCACCTCATGCAACAACTCGGTGATGCGGATGCGGGGCATCATGGCATCAAGCCGATCGGCAAGGGCCTCTGCCTCGACAGGCGCAGAGGCTTTGACCGGGGCGACGGTCAGGCGGCCATCGATGAAGCTGACGCCCTCGAGCTGGTTCCGTTTGAGGCGTTGCGAGAAGCGCTTCAGCCGCCAGTCGAGTTCCCTGCCACGCTGGTCGAGCCATTCATCGGCTCTGGCCGGCAATCCCAATGCCGATGCGATTGGCGCGGCGACGGCCGCCGATACCAGGTAGCTGTCAAAACGACGGTAGGCCGCTGACTGCTCGACCCAGACATCCCCCGAGCGCAGCTTGTTGCGCAGATGGGCCAGGACCGCCGTTTCATAGAGGCGGCGATTGATCTTGCCGTCCGGCCCGATGACCAGCTTGCACCATTCCTTCCTGAACGGCATCGGCGCATCGGGCGGGACTTCGCGTCTGCCTGTTCGGTCCAATTCGCGAAGGATGCGGATTGCACCAATCGTTCGCTCGCTCCCGCGTCCGGCCTTGAATTCAAGCGCCTCTATCAGTGCCGGCGCAAACTTTCGCAGCGTCGCATAGCGGTCCACCGCCAGGATGAGGGGATCCTCATTCGCCGCTTCGGCGAGGGCTGCGACCTCGTATCTGACATTCAGGAGATTGGCCCATCCGACGGATTCATCGATCGCCCCGATGGGATCGACATCATGATCAAGCGCCGTGGAGAGCGCATCGATCGTGCCACGGAACAGCCGCATCAGTCGCGAGACATCCTTTGATGTCGTGGCATACCGCCGGGTTTGCGTATTCTTCGCCCGCAAGAAGGCGCTGCCGATCAGCTTGTCGGCCATTTCGATCGCAGTATCCGTCAGGCGCTCCTCAAGGTCGATCAGGAAAGCAACCAGCGTGGCGCGCCGACGCGACGTGGCATAGCGTTCAATCAGATAAGCCGGCGATACCCGGCCCTCCCGCACAAACTGGCGATAGCGATCAGGGTGAACCATTGAGCGGGCTTTGGCGGGAATGCCGATTGCCCGTACAAACCGTAATCGGTCAAGAATCTCGCGAACATGGTCCGGCTTCGGTGCCGCAGGAATGGTTTTCAGCCAGGAGAGCGGCGTGATGCCCATGTCGGGGTCGAGAACGAACAGTCCGTCGAGCTTTCCTATCTGATCCGGCCCCAGGCTGGACAAAAGAGCTTGCATGATCTGTTTTCGCGCGCGTGCCCGGCCGGCAATTCCAGCGCGCTCGATCGTCGAGATCGACGGCAGCAGGATTTTCGCCTGTCGCATGGCGTTGATCACGCCTGCTGCAATCACAAGCCCTCTATCCGTTGACCAGGCGGCATCGGCAGCCGCCGCGATCATGAAGGGGATGTCGGTCCCGGCCGCACCGCGAAGCCCAAGCGCCACGGCGAGTTCACGGGCATGATCGGTCATCGTCTGGTCGCGCGCCGCGTAATCGGCGATCGCTTCAGCCGGGATATCAAGCTGCGCTCCGATGAAGGACAGCAATTCCTCCGGTATGCCGGGGACGCGATCAAGAATCTGCGCCAGTGTCGTGCCGGGATAACGAAGCAGCGCCAGTTGCAGGCCGACGCCAAGCCGGTTTCGGTCTTCCCGCCGCAACCGGATCAGATCAAAATCCGTGACCTCGAAAGTGTAGAACCGGGCAAGATCATCCTGCCCGGCGGGGACGCCCAGCAACTGATCGCGCTCGGCATCGCTCAGCAACGTGTGTTTGGCCATTCAAGTCTCCTTCCTTCGTCCACAAAAGGGCTTTCCAATCTATGGACAATCCCGGATAAAGAGACACAGTCTGTGGACGAATTTGGAATGCTTCCACTGCCCTCACAGTGCTCGTCCACAGAACGTCCGTTTGGGAGACGCTATAATGGCAGATATTCTCGGGTATGCGCGTGTGTCGACCGGCGATCAGGATGTTGCCGGGCAGACCATGCGCCTTGAACAGGCCGGCGCCATCAAGGTATTCACCGACATCAAATCAGGCAAAAGCATGGATCGGCCGGGCCTTGCCGATCTCCTCGCCTATGCCAGGTCCGGCGACACGCTTGCCGTCGTCCGGCTCGATCGCCTTGGCCGTTCTCTGGCGGAACTGCTGACAACGTTGACCATGCTGCGAAAGCGGGGCATTGCCCTTCTCAGCCTCGAGGAGAAAATCGATACATCCTCGGCCGCCGGCGAACTCGTCTTCCATGTCTTCGGCGCCATCGCGCATTTCGAGCGACGCCTGATCTCGGAGCGGACCAAGGATGGTATCGCGGCGGCAAGAGCAAAGGGAAAGCGCCCCGGTCGCCAGCCGCTCGACATGAAAAAGGTAGAGGCCGCCGTCACGCTGGTCGAAGCAAAGTCCTCACCGGCAGAAGCCGCAAGGCAACTTGGGATTGGCCGGTCCACGATCTATCGCGAAATGCGCCGCCTCGGTATCAACCGACCGGCTTGAGTGCGGCGCCATAGATCTCCGTCAGTTTGCCGGCATGAGCCTGAAGGGATGGAGGTGCGGCCCAGAAGCTCTTGTAGGCTGCCTCCCCGATCACCATAGCCACCTCCTGTGATTGCAATTCAGTAATGGCGCGCGCAATAGCCTCAACATCCGGCGAGACGACAAAGCCGTTCTTGCCATGCTTGACGCGCCCGGCCGCGCCTGCGCGTTCGGAGACGATCACCGGCACCCCGCAGGACATGGCTTCTGCGATCACAAGCGGCCCGGTTTCCGGCCAGCGCGACGGCGCAACAACCGCGAGAACATCCTGCGCAATGCGATCTCTGACAGCCGACTTATCGAGCCAGCCGGTGATTTCGGCATCTGGATCGATCTCAAGAATTCTCTCGCGCAACGGCCCGTCACCGATGAACAGGCTGGGAATGCCAAGCTGGCGCGCGGCACTGGCCACGAGGTCAGCACCCTTCTCCTCGGTCAGGCGACCACAATAGGCGATCTTGAGGGTTTTTCCGGCTTTGCGAATGCCACGATCCCTGCATTCAATCGGATTTTCCAGAACGACCTGCCGGGCTCCGGTGGGGAGGAAATGGCCGATTGTCTGACGACCAATCTCCGATACGTGGATCGCAGTGAAGGGATGCTCTCCCAACGCCCGGTTGGTGGCGATGGATCGCATTACCCTGATCGCCTTATGAAGGGAGGTCCGGGGATCGCAGGGTGCCGTGAGACATGTTAGGGAAAGCGGTTTAGCTTTGCAGGGTTCTTTTTTGTCAAAGCGATACATTAGTCCGGTGGGGCAGCTCAGAAAATAGTCATGGAGCGAAATCACCAGCGGAAGGCCAGATTTATGGATGACAGAAAATACACTGGGTGAGAAGAATTTCGTCCATTGATGGACATGGACCACCGTGTCGGCAAGATCAAACTCCGCGAGGATAGATGCAAGGCGCGCCTGATGGTCGCCATTCCAGATGCCATCCCTTGCCGCGGCAAGAATATTCTTGCTCCAGATATCCTGACCGCCGAGGCTGATCCGCCGAATTCTGGTGTGCGCATCAAGCCCGGCGTCCCCCGCTTCGCCTACGCCGTGGATATAGGTCACGTCGTGACCAAGTTCCGCCAGGCCAAGCGCGGAAGCAATCGCGACCTGCGGGGCACCACCTTCGGAGATCGCATAATCCGCGATGATGATGACCCGCATGCCTATCCCTCACTCAATATGTTCGATTATGCCCGACGAGCAGATTGCCAACCTGCTGATCCGGAACGTTCCCGAATTCGGTTGTTCCGATCCGCTGGAATGGACCAGCGCCAACAAGTGTAACCGGAACGACTGAACCATTCGTTGCGCCGCGCACCTGGTTGCCGGTAATAATCACCTGTCCGGCACCACCGACATTGGAATAGCCGATTCCGATCGGGGAAAAGGTCACGAGATTGCCCGTGACATTGAGGTCTTCGGTCGCAGCATTGGTTCCTGCGACGATTCCCACTCCGGCGGCATCCTCGACGATATTGCTGGATACGACACACGCGCCCTCGACCTGAATTCCAATTGCGTTGGAAATTGTTGGCACATAGCCAGGATCGTTGATCTGCCGTTTGCGAACCTGCGCGACCTGATTACCGGTGATTGTGACGCGCCGGGCTATGCCATCTCCACCCAAACCCAGATTAACGACCTTGATCCCGTCTCCACATTCCGAGACGATATTGCCCATGATCGACCCGCCGATTGTATCGGCTCTCGCTGCTCCGGTACCAGGCGATTCAATGAAGATCGCGACCTCGCGCGTGTTCCAGCAATAATTGTTCGCGACAACCAGGCCTCCACCACCGAAATGACGGACGGACGAATACGCGCAATCGGATATGTAGTTCCCGATGGAGCGCACACCCACGGCCTTGAAGACGGTAATGCCGTTCCCGTTAGCACCCGTTCCGCTGCCACTCTGGATATTCGAGATGTTGTTTCCCTCGACGAGGCTCCCATCATTCTCGATGTTTGTGCGCCAGACAACGACGCCATTGTTCTGGCAATTGAAAATCCGGTTTTTTGAGACGTTGACCTGTGAATCGATGCTCCAGACCGCAAAGCTGCACAGGGAGAACTGGGAATTTTGAATGGTTCCGACGCTGCCGTTCCTGACAAGGGTCCCGACGCGGACGGAGCGAATGAATTCACATTGCTCGATCAGAAAGCGCTGTGAGTTCTCGAAGCGCACCAACGCCGATTCATCGTTTATCCCTGTGAAAGCAACATTGTTTCCGTCAAAAATGAGCCCGGAAAGGCGGATATCCGAGATGCCGGACACGAAGAACAGATTTTGTGCAAACGAACCGCTCTGGAGACGGAAGGTGACAGAGCCCGGCGTTGCATAAATTGAACACTTGTTTCCGCCACCTGTGCCAGCCGTCACGACAACCTGCTGGGTGTCGTAGATTCCTGGCCGGACATAGAGTGGGCGCTTGTCTGTGCGGGCCTTATCGACAGCGGCTTGGACGCTTGCGACAGAGGTCCATCCGGTGCCCGGTGATGAGGCCTGATTTACAAGAACGGTAACGTCGTCATTTGTGCGAACAAAAAGCGGCATGAAGATCTCCTGTTTTGAAACAGGCAGACTTGATCTGAGTTTCGTGGCTGGACTGTGACAGGACTTGTTCAATCAGGCTTCGAAGACGGTAACTGGATAATGAGGTTTGCACAGCTTCTGTTCGTGACCCGTTCTCTCTTAGCGTTGTTTAGCGGGAAATCAGCGCTCTGCCCTCAACTATGTCGATCTATCTCGGCGTCACGCCCGACAATCTCGACCGGATGGCGCCGCTGCTCAACCTGTTCTTCCAGCAGGTCATCGACCTGAACAGCCGCGAGCTGCCCGAGCAGAACCCAAAGCTCAATCGCCGTGTCCTGCTGCTACTCGACGAGTTTCCGGCGCTCGGCCATGTCGGCGTGCTCGCCAAATCCGTCGCCTTCGTCGCGGGCTACGGCATTCGCCTTCTCACGATCATCCAGAATCCGGCGCAACTCCGGGCCATCTATGGCCCCGATCTCGCCAAGACCATCATGACCAACCATGCCATCGAGGTCGTGTTCGCCCCGAAAGAGCAGGACGTCGCCAACGAATTATCCGAGCGGATCGGCTACGACACGGTCCAGGCAAAAAGCCGCTCGCGACCGTGGGGCCTATCGTCGGGAAAGCGCAGCGAGTCCCTCTCGGATCAGCGTCGCGCGCTGATCCTGCCGCAGGAACTCAAGCTGATCCCGTCATCCAAGGCATTCATCTTGGCGGCCAGCGTGCCGCCGATCATCTGCGACAAGATCATCTACTTCGAGGACGCCGCCTTCACCGCGCGACTGAAAGCGCCACCGGTGATCGCGCCCAACCGCGGACCCTCGAACATGCTGCTTGCAAGCGAGATCATCGAGCTGAAATCCGCCGTCGCCGAGTTGCAGGCGACGTTCCGGACCCGGCCGATGACGGATGAGGAAATCGCCGACCCGTCGCTGATCCCTGACGATGCGACGTTCGACTTCGGCAATGTGCCCGTCGATCTCGAAGGGCTTTCGGAGGATGAACTGAAGGACTGGTGCTCGCAGGTGATCGATGCCGCCATCATCCCCGCGAAGGGAGCGGGTCAGCCGGTGAAGGAGATGCGTCGTGGCCGATGACAAGAGCGATCCAGGCGAGTTTTCGATCGGGCGAGGTCGGGACAAAGGTGCAAACGCTGACAGTTTCGAAAAGCATGGAGCATCTCGCACGCCGCCAGGCCAAGGAGAGACTGTTCGAGCCGAGTTCGACCTAGGTGGTGCCAGCCAGCGCCACTCCGAAAGCGGTATGCCGGAGCGGTTACGGCGCAAATACTATGTCGCCGAAGCGGGTACGCGTGACGAGGCGAACGCTTACGCCGATCCGAGAGGTGAGTATCTTGCGTTCAAAGTCTCGGCAGAACGAGTAGCGACGCGGCTCGAGGACGCTGGCGTCATCCGCGACATGGTGTCGATCGCTCAGCATAGAGGCTGGGCGGAAGTGCAAGTTAGCGGATCAGTCGAGTTCCGACGGACGGCCTGGCTCGAAGCTTCAGTGCGCGGATTGGCGGTTCGTGGTTATGAGCCCGATCCCATTGACCGGGCCGCGCTGTCGTTCCGGACGAAGTCGGATGTCGATCCAGCGCGGAGCCGATCACAATCCCAACAACGCGGACCTGAAGCGTCCGAAACAGTCTTTGTGGCGGGCGTTTCAGCCAAGAGACCCATCGATGTGACGGTTATGCCGCCTGAGCGCGGCGTGGAGCCGACCCATCCGAGGCACGCGGCCGAGGAATACTTCGGGAGCAGCGGAGATCAGCATGCATGGTTGAAAGCCGGACGTCATCGAGCCGATCCTCCAATTGACAGATCCGCAATCACAATCGACGTGCTGCCATTTCGAGCGGCTACATCCAATCGACCCTCGCGCACTGCCGGCGAGCGCCGTGCCGATATATTCCGGTCGGCTCATCGTCAGCAGAACGGAGGTGATGACGTCGTCAAAGCTGCGCGATCGCAAATGACGGCGATAGAACAGGCTCTGGCAAAAGCGGTTCGCGATCCGGCTCTACGTCGCTCGGTCTTGGCGCATGCAAAAGATCGGATCGCTGAACAACTTGAGCGTGGCAAGGAGTTCAAGCACGCCGAAGTGAGCATGCGCACGAAACCGGAGAGGCCGTCGAAGCTATCGTCTCGCGGTTCGGAGCGCACAGACCGCTCGGACTCTCCGGAGCGCCGTCGAGATCGATGATATCGTTGGTCTCCACCACTACCGACCCTGCTGTAGTGATCGCTGCCGTGAAGAACTCCTGCCATAACGCATCCTCCGCCTCCCGGCTCAGAATAGCGTCACGACTCTCTGGAACAGACACCCAGCAAAAGAGCCTCCGCATAATTGAATCGATAAAACTAGAAATATGGGTTGACGGCCTGTGCGGCGTCGGCCATCGTCGCGTCATGGACACGAACGACGCGGCTTCACGGCTTGAGGCGCTGGGCAATCCGACCCGGCTTTCGCTCTATCGCGCGCTGGTCAAGGCCGGGCATGCCGGCCTCTCAGTCGGCGAATGCCAGCAGCGACTCCAGATCGCCCAATCGACCCTCTCCTTTCATCTGAAGGCGCTGATCCATGCAGGCCTCGTCACACAGGAGCGGCAGAGCCGCACGCTGATCTGTCGCGCCAATTTCGACCTGATGAACGCGCTGGTCGGCTTCCTCGTCGACGAGTGCTGCGTCGAGGAGCGTTGCCGGATGCCGGCCTCGGACGCCGCCTGAATTTTCCCAATATTTCCATGCTTCCGGATATGCAGGACTTTCCCATGAGTGAGACCTTTCCCATGAGCAAGACGATCGCGATCATCGGAGCCGGGCCGGTCGGCCTCGCGGCCGCCGCACACGCCATCGAACGCGGCCTGACGCCGCTTGTCCTGGAGCGAGGCCCGTCAGTCGGCCATGCCGTGCGGCGCTGGGCGCATGTGCCGATGTTCTCGCCCTGGGCGTTCAACATCGACGCGGCCGCCGGCCGGCTGCTCGCCGACCGGCGATGGCCTTCGCCTCGGTGGCATTGCGCACCGGGATCGCATGTCCCTTGGCGCGCTCGATGATCGCCAGCGCCAGCGGGTGGCTCGATCCGGTCTCGACGGAGGCCGCGAGTTCTACGACCTCCCGTTCGGTCCGTGCCAGCGCGACGACCTCCGTGACGCGCGGGCGGCCCTGCGTGAGCGTGCCGGTCTTGTCGAAGGCGACGACGCCGGTCTTCGCGGCAGCCTCGATGACGACGCCGCCCTTCATCAGCAGGCCCTGGCGTGCGCCGGTGGAGAGCGAGGCGGCGATCGAGGCCGGCACCGAGATGACCAGCGCGCAGGGGCAGCCGATCAGCAGCAGCGCCAGGGCCCGGTAGATCCAGACCGACCACTCGGCCCCGAGCAGCAAGGGCGGCACGATCGCGACGAGCACGGCAAGACCGACGATGGCCGGCATGTAGACCCGCGAAAACCGGTCGATGAAGCGTTCGGTCGGCGCGCGCGCCTCCTGTGCCTCCTCGACCAGCCGGATGATGCGCGCGATCGTATTGTCCTCGGCAGCCTTGGTCACGCGCACCCGCAGCGCCGCCTCGCTGTTGACCGAGCCGGCGAAGACCGGCTCGCCGATGCCCTTGGTCTTGGGAACCGACTCGCCGGTGACCGGGCTCTCGTCGATGCCGGAGACGCCATCCGTGATCTCGCCATCGGCCGGGATGCGGTCGCCCGGGCGCACCAGCACGGTCTGACCGATGTTGAGCGCCGCAGCATCGACCGTGCGGGTTTCGCCGTTTTCCTCGATAATGGCGGTCTTGGGCACGAGCTCGCCAAGCGCGCGGATCGAGGCCCGCGCCTTGTCTGCTGCGACTCCCTCCAGCACTTCTCCGACCGCGAAGAGGAACACGACCAGAGCCGCTTCCTCGGCCGCGCCGATGACCAGCGCGCCGGTGGCGGCGATCGTCATCAGCATCTCGATGGTGAAGGGCATGCCGGCGCTGGCGGCCGCATAGGCCTTGCGCGCCACGGGGACGATGCCGATCACGCAGGCCGCGATGAACGCCCAGTGCGCGGCGGCGGGCCAGACCAGGCTGGTGGCCCAGGCCGCACCGAGCAGCGCGCCCGTCGTCAGCACGAGACGGCCCTTATTGGTCTGGTACCAGGACACGCCGTCCGGGGTCGCTTCATGGACATGGCCCGGCAGGCCGTGCCCGGTGTCGACGGCCTGTTTGCCGACCGTGTCGGCCGTCCCTTGCCTGGCGGCGTGTCCATCATGGTCATGAGAATGGCTATGAACCGCATGATCATGCCCGGCATGATCTTCATGCTCGCGACGATTACCGGCTGCGGGGCTCGACGCTTGCGTCTTCGGCGCAACCACGGCGGTGGTGAAGCCGAGGCTGGCGATGCGCTTCTCGACTGCGTCGCGCTTCGTCTGGGTCTCGTCGAGCGCGAGCGTCAGGGTTTCAGACATTACCGAGAGCTTGACGTCGCTGACGCCAGGCAAGCGCTCGAGCGCACCACGAATGGTCGCAGCGCAGCCTGGACAATCCATGCCGCCGACCTTCCAGCTCAAGGGCTCCGGGCTGCGTTGGATCCCGGCCGTGGTCGTCGCGTCCGCCGGCTTATGGGGATGGCTGCAGCCGCACGTGGCTGCCGGCTCCGGGACCGGCGTCGCCTTCGCCACCAGCACCGTCAAGATGTAACCGAGGCCTGCGACGCGCTTCTCGATCGCTTCGCGCTTGGTCTGGCTCTCGTCGAGCGCAAGCGCCAGCGTTTCCGACATGACCGAGAGCTTGACGTCGCTGACTCCGGGCAGGCGCTCCACGGCGCCGTGGATCGTCGCCGCGCAGCTCGCACAATCCATCCCGCCGACCTTCCAGCTCAGGTTCTGGAGCTTGGTGTCCGAGGTCGCTGTCATAGTCGTCTCCGCTTGCAGGCGCTGTGAGACAACCCACATACGATCTCTAGCCACTTCAGGTTCAAGAGGTAAAATGAGATGGACGCAAAAAATCTCGCGCGCGTCATGCCGATCGGATCGCTCTCGGACCGGACCGGCGTGAAGGTTGAGACGATCCGCTATTACGAGCAGGTCGGGCTTCTTCCGCAGCCAGAGCGCTCAGAGGGCAACCAGCGCCGCTATGGCCGCGCCCATGTCGAGCGGCTCGCCTTTATCAAGCATGCCCGCGACCTCGGTTTTCCCGTCGACGGCATCCGCGCCCTACTAAGGCTGTCCGACAACCCCGGCATGGCATGCGACGAGGCCCACGCGATTTCGGTCGCCCATCTCGACGAGGTGCGCCACAAGATCGCGCGGCTCCGCTCGCTGGAGAAGGAATTGGAACGCATCGCTGCAGCCTGCTCTGGCGGAGTCACGGCCTGCGACTGCGCCATCATCGAGGCGCTGGCGGACCACAGCCAATGCGGGTACGATCGGCATTAGCCGGCGTAAAAGGCCACGACCCTGTTGTAAGTCCCCTTGGACCTGCTATTTTGGCCCTTATATGCTCTCAATCATTGTTCCCACTCAATGGTTGGGGCTCCGCCGGAATTTCCCTTGTTTTTCATGAGATTGGGACTGACCGGTAGGTTCGGGTCCTCTCCTGGGCACAACGCTTTTTCCTCAGCAGGACAAAGAGTTACGGTTTTATAAGGGCTTATCGGCTATCCGCTTTCACACAGCGGTTTCACACATGGCCCTCGCGATGCCCCGTCCCTTCGCTACCAAGTCGGGATCCTACTACCTCAACGTTCGGGTGCCGAACGAGCTCCGAGAGGTCGCGCGCGGCCGTGCCGTGACGCTGCCGATCGCCGGCGACCCCGTCACCGTCACCATCTCCGACAAGGTCTACATCTCGCTGCGCACCAAGAGCGCCCGCGAGGCTAAGGACTGTTTCCAGGCGGCGCTGGGCCGTTTGGCAGCCTACTGGGACTCGCTGCGCGCGTCCGTCCACACCCTGACGCCGATCGAGGTCAAGGCGTTGGCAGGCGAGGCCTACCGGGACGCCGTCAACAAGCTCGACGCGGACTACGATTTCAACGATCGCATCGAGGCGTTCGTCACCGAATATCGCGACGCGCCTCGCCCTGGCGCATGAAGAAGCTGACGCTTTCGAGATAGAGGGCGCCGGTCGGCAGCAGCTTGATGCGCGCTCCGGCATCCAGCGCCCGCACGATGCTTGACGAGGACTGCACGGTGGCGTCGGCGCGGCCCGACGCGACCTCGTTGATGGCGTCCGTCGCCGAGGGGAAGGAGGCGAACTGCGCCTTCGGGAAGGTACGCCGCGCCACGGCGAGCTGCGAGGTGCCCTGGAGCGTGGCGAAGCGGATGTTCTACGCGTTCAGATCCTCCGGCTTTTGTACCGTCGAATTCGGCTTCAGGCCGACATAGACAGGCGCATGGAACGCAGGTATCGGCGTGAAGTCGCCGCGCAGCGCGCGGGCCGGAAGGTTCGTGACGGGCTCGATCATGTCGCAGCGGCCCGATTCCAGCAGCGAGAACAGCCCCGCCGCACTTGCACTCCGTAGCGTCTCGCGCACTGTCGAGGGCGCCGCGCCGACGCGCACCGAGATCGCCTTGTGGCCGAGCCCCTGCTCGAACCGATATCGCAAAATCTCGCGGACGCGCCGCATGCTCACCCTCTCCGCCGACATCAATCGCTCCCCTCGGACACGCCAAAAGGAGCAAGCCTAAGCCAGCAGAGGACCCGCGATCTTACCGCCCGACAGGGGGCGGCATCATCTCGGAATCCGGGGGCGGATTAATCTCGGAACAAGGGGGCGACATCCCTCGGAATCAGCAGCTAGGATCGCGAAGCTCACGACAGCCGCGGTGCCGGTCAGGATCAAAGGCACCGCATATGGCCGGTTGGGAGCAACGGCGCGCGTGCCTCTCGTGTCCGCCATCTTCGACCTATCGCCTTGCACCCTTCACCACGCTGGCCATCAGGACACCGAGACATCCGAACAGGAGTAGGAGCCCAATGGTGATCGAGTTGTCGTGAACGTAGTGAACCACAAGCCAGCAGCCGGCCACGACCGCCAGAATTGAGAGAGCGAGTTGCTCGTCGTCCACGAACAGACCGACGAACTCGTCAAAGATGAGGCGTAACACGGTCATCGGGCGATCTCCACGGGGCGGCGGGCGAGCGAGATCAAGGCGAGCCCGGCTGACAGGAAAATCGCGGCCAGCACGAGAATGGCCGCGTCGTGACCGGGCCATTCCACCCCAAGTCCCTCGCCGGTCCAGAACACTCCGAAGGCCGACAGCATGACGCCTACGCCGAACTTCAGGGTGTTTTCCGGCACTCGGGAGAGTGGCTTGTGAACGGCTATGCCGATCACCAGGACGAGAATGCAGGCGGCGAGCGCCCCCAGAGCCGCAGGCCAGAGCAGGCCGCGCCCGGCGCCGACCGCGATGACGATGAAGACAACCTCGACTCCCTCCAGCACCACGGCCTTGAAGGCCGCCAGCCCTGCAATCCAGTCGAGATGGGAGATGCGCTTGCGCGCGGCGTCTTGCAGGAGCGACGTCTCCTTTGCGAAGGCCTGCTCCTCGTCATGAAGTGCGATGATGCCCGCCGCCCGCAGGATCGCTTTCCGCAGCCAGCGAAGGCCGAAGAGCAGCAGCAAGATGCCGATTACGAGCTGCAGGCTTTGGATCGGGACCTTGTCGAGCACCGGCCCAAGCGCGAGCACCAGAAGACCGAGAACGCCGAGCCCGGCGGCGGTGCCGGCCAAGGCAGGTCGCCAACCTTGGACGGTCCCGACGGCGAGCACGATGGTGAAGGCCTCGACCACCTCGACGATCGAGGCGAGGAACGTGGCGGAAATCGCAGGCGCGGCAGTCGCCCAGGTCATCATGGCCGATCCCTTTCAGTGTTCAGGACGATGGCGGAGGTGCCAGATGCAGACCCACGACCAGGATGGCCGCGAGAAGCAGGATGAGAGCCGGATGTCCGATGCTCTCGATTGAGCCATCGATCCGGAACCCGATCAGGGTGGAGCCCGCGACGATGCCGATCACGCCGAGGTAGAGGCCCCTCATGATCACTGACGGCAGCGGCGGTGTGTCGTACGGCACGGACATGCTGGCCATCTCGGTTCCCAGGTGTCACAATGGATTTTAGATCAAGCGGCGATCATCGCTTTGTATTTGTAACGACCGTAACAATCAAGAGGTTCCATGTCTGCGTTGGAATGGTTGCTGCTGACCTACAAGGTCCCGGCCGAGCCCGCACGAAAGCGCGTCTCGATCTGGCGGAAGCTCAAAGGCATGGGCGCCGTCTATCTGCAGGGCGGCGTCTGCGTGCTGCCCAAGACCGACGACCATCTCCGTCGTCTCAAGGTTGTCGAGAACGAGATCGCCGAGGCGGAGGGCGAGGCGCTGCTGCTGGCGACGGTCGGTCTCGACCAGAAGCAGCAGGAGAAGATCATCGCCCGGTTCAACGCCGACCGCGACGACGAGTACAAGGAGTTCATCGAGAAGTGCATCGCCTTCGAGGCGGAGATCGCCGAGGAGACCCGCGTCAAGCACTTCACCTTCGCCGAGCTGGAGGAGAACGAGCAGGAGCTAACCAAGTTCAAGACGTGGATCGCCAAGATTCAGAAACTCGACTTCTACAAGGCGCAACGGGCTGAGGAGGCCGCAGAGCGGTTGACCAGGTCGGAGGCGATCCTCGACGCCTACGCCCATAACGTCTTCGCGGCGCAGGACGAGAATAAGCCGTCCGACAACGGCAAGCTGGGTTAGGTTCTGCCGCCATGACCCTTGAACAGCTCAGGATCTTTGTCGCCGTTGCCCAGCGCGAGCATGTCACGCAAGGCGCGCGCGAGCTGAACCTGACCCAGTCGGCGACGAGCGCTGCGATCACCGCGCTCGAGACGCGTCACGCCGTAAAGCTGTTCGACAGGGTCGGGCGGCGCATCGTGCTGACCAAGGCAGGGCAGATCTTTCTGGTGGAAGCGCGTGCTGTGCTTTCGCGCGCGGCTTTGGCCGAGACCGTCCTTGCCGATCTTGCCGGGCTGAAGCGCGGGACGCTGGCGCTCGCAGCCAGCCAGACGGTGGCGAACTACTGGCTGCCGCCGCTGATGCAGCGCTATCAGGAGCGCCATCCCGGAATCGCGCTAAGTCTGACGATCGGCAACACCGAAACGATCGCGGCTACGATCCATGACGGCGCGGCCGATCTCGGCTTTGTCGAGGGACGGATCGATGATCCTCATCTTGCCATCGAGATGGTCGGCGCCGACGAGATGGTTCTTGTCGTGGGTCGAGAGCACGGCTGGGCGGAGCCTGGCTGCGTTGATGCGAGTGAGTTGTCAGCGACGCCCTGGGTGTTGCGAGAGCCCGGTTCAGGTACGCGCGCATTGTTTGAACAAGCGCTCGCTGGAGCGGGTCTCACATTGGACCGCCTGACGATCGCACTGGAGCTGCCCTCGAACGAGGCCGTGTGCTCGGCCGTCGCCGCGGGCGGCGGCGCGACCCTGATCTCACGTCTGGTGGCGGAGGCGGGCCTGCGCTCTGGCGCGCTGATCGCGGTTGACGTCATGGTCCGGGATGGCCAGCCCGGGTTCGCGCTGAGGCATCGCGATTTCCTGGCCCTGCGTCATAAGGAACGCCACCTCACGCAGGCGGCACGAGCGTTTTACGCGCTGATCGAGGCAGGCGGCGAGACGCGAGGAAGCGTATGAAGTTCGCCGCTCCGGTCAGGCGACCCCGAGCAGCCTGATCAAAGCGTAGCTGATGGCGGCCAGCACGATCAGCGAGAGCGTGACGGCCGCGATAACACGTGGACCGGCCTTGGCGACCGTACGGATGTCGACGCCGAGCCCGAGCGCCGCCATGGAGACGACGGTCAGCAGATTGGCGACAGTCGCGATCCACGGCAGCGCGATCGCCGGGATCAGGCCTGCAGAGCGGAACGCGGCCATGACGAGAAACGCGACGATGAACCACGGCACCAGATGGTGGACGGGCACCCGGTTCGGCATCGGACGGTCGCCGGCCGTGACGTGAGGAGCTAGCTCGTCGCTGTCCTCGCGCAGACGGCTGGTCAGCATCGACAGGACGAGGACGACCGGCCCGAGCATCAGCACGCGCACGAGCTTGACCAGCGTGCCGATATGGACGGCCACGACGCCTGCCGGAGCCGTCGCGGCTATGACCTGCGGCACCGCATAGACCGTGAGGCCCGACAGGATGCCGAACTGGGTCGCGCTCAGGCCGAGCGCCGGGATTAGCAGCGGCAGGCCCAGGACGACGAGGACGCCGAGGACGGCCGTGAAGGCGATCGAGGAGGCGACGTCGTCGCCATCGGCGCCGATGACGGGCGCGACCGCTGCAATGGCCGAGTTGCCGCAGATCGAGTTGCCGCAGGCGATCAGGATCGCCAGCCGGCGCGGCAGGCTCAAGGCGCGGGCGATGCCGTAGCTCAGGGCGATGGCGACGGTGACGATGCCGGCGATGCCCAGCAGCAGGCCGGGCCCTGCGGCGATGATCGTGGCGGCGCTGAGCGAGGCGCCCAGCAGGACGACCGCGACCTCCAGCAGCGTCTTGGCCGAGAATGTGATACCCCTGCGCCATGCCGATCCAGGCGCCCATGCCGTCCGCACTGCGGTCCCGATCAGGATCGCCAGTACCAGCGCTTCCAGCCAGGCGCGATCGAACAGGCGCTCCTCGATGTGCTCCAGCGCAAACGCTGCACCGGTCACGGCGAGGCAGAGCGCCAGGCCCGGCAGGATGGCGAGCAGCTTGCCGCCGGCGTCTAAAGCCAGATTGCGGGAGGCGGTGTTGACGGTGTTCGGCGACATCGGTTGGTCCTGGCCTGATCGGCTGCGATTGGGTCACAGGAGAATGAAGCACCATGATTGGCCCATCCAACGACTAATCATTCTCAGTTCGTTCGATAAAAGCGAATGATCGTGTCGAGTTGAACACGGGCACACGCGCGGCATCTGGCGCGCTCTTGGTCGCTGATGACGGAGCGCGCGCTGGCTGCTATGATGCCGACCCGGAAACCCTGCGACCTTCGGCCGGCGAAGCGAGACACGATCCTGCGCAAGACGATCGAACTGGCACTTCGGGATAACTGGCAGCGGCTGTTCGGCTATGCTGTCAGGCTGAGCGGCAGCCGTGACGCCGCAGGCGATCTGCTGCAGTCATGCGCGAGCAAGGCTCTCGCCAGCCCGGCTATTCCGACAGAACCGTCGCAGGCGCGGGCCTGGCTGTTCAAGGTCCTGCGCAATTGCTGGATCGACGATCACCGCCGGTCTTCGGTGCGCGCTGACGACAGTGCGGCAGAAGCCTGGGGAGCTACGGTTTGGGACTGCGACGACCGACTGATCGCCGAGATCACTGTCAGACAGGCATTGGAACGAATCGACCCGGCGCATCGCGAGATCATCGAACTGGTCGATCTGGCAGGGTTCCGCTATGCCGAGGCGGCGGAAGTCCTCGATCTGCCAGTGGGCACGGTGATGAGCCGCCTCAGCCGCGCGCGTCTGGCGATGCTGAGCCTGATCGAGGGGCGAAACGTCACGCCGATCTCAGCAGGACGGCGCCATGCGAGATGAAGACGAGACCATGACCGGCAACCCGACGATGACCTGGGAGGCGCTCAACGCCTACGTCGACGACGAGCTCGCGCCCGATGCCGCCGCCGACATCGCCGCTGCCGTCGCGCGCGATCCCGATCTTGCCGCACGCGTTGCAAGCCTCTCGCGTCTGCGGGCCACGACGCGCAGCCTGGCTCCGGAGATCGGCGCGCCGGCGCTGCGACTGCCGCAGCGACGGCGGCCCCTGTCCGCACGGGTTGCAGCGCTGGCCGCATCCCTTTCCCTCGCCGTTGGCCTGGGCGCCGCGATCTGGATGGTTGGCATGGCGACGCCGGATGCGCCGCCGCTTTCGGCGGCCGTGGCCGCGCATCGCGCCTGGCTCGCTGACGCGGGTGCCGATCGGAGTGGCCGGCTTCAGGTGGAGATGGCCGGGGCCAGCGCCGGCCAGCTGCCGGACCTGGCGCTCGCTTCGCTGACGCTCGTCCATCTGTCGCTCGATCCGGCCATCCGCCGGGGCGGCGGCATGCTGGCCGGTTATGTCGGGCCCAATGGCTGCCGGATCGGCTTGTGGATCGCGCCGCATCGCGGCCCCTCGCTGCCGCATCCGGTCGCGCAGGATCGGGAGGGATTGTCGATCCGATCCTGGAGTGCAAACGAGACGGATTATGCGCTGCTCGGGCGCGGCATCGATGCCCTGCGTCTTGATCGGATCGCAGCGCTGGTGGCGCGCCTGACCCAGAGCGAGCGCCTGCCGCCCCGCGAGCACATCGCCGCACTGGACGAGGCCAGGGCCGCCGGCTCCGCCTGCACGGGTTGAGGCCTTAGATTTTTATGGGTCCGGGAATAAAACGGCATCGTCCTGCGTCGTCTCCCATGAGGAACATGTCCTCGGGAGAAACGCCATGCTCAACGAAGCACAACTGCGGGATGCCGCAGCACCATCGCCCGACAATGACGGCGCAACTCGGCCGATAGGCCGCCAGCCATCTCGCCGCGGATTGCTGCTCGGTGGCAGCCTTGCCTCGCTCGGGGCAGCCGCCGGCCTTGGCCTGTCGCTCGGGAGCGGCGCCGCGGGCCTGACCTCGGCAGCTTCCGCTCAGGGCGCGCCCGCCGCTGGCGCCGCGCCCAAGGGTCCGCAGCCTTTCGATTATCCCGGTAAGGACAAGGGTCTCGTCCTGCTCGGCGACCGGCCTCTCGTGGCCGAGACGCCGGAGCGCCTGCTCGACGACGACACCACGCCGATCGGAAAATTCTTCGTCCGCAACAACGGCCAGATCCCCGAGGAAAATAAGCAGGGCGACGCCTGGAGCTTCAAGGTCGAGGGCGAGGTCGACAAGCCGCTGACGCTGACCGTCGCCGAGTTGAAGTCGCGCTTCGCCCCGCAGACGATGCGGATGGTTCTGGAGTGCGGCGGCAATGGCCGCTCCTTCTTCCAGCCGCCGGGACGCGGCAACCAGTGGACCAATGGCGGCGCCGGCTGCGCCGAGTGGACCGGCGTCAGGCTCGCCGACGTGCTGAAGGCGGCAGGCCTCAAGGACGGCGCGAAATTCACCGGCCATTACGGCGCCGATCCGCATCTCTCCGGCGATGCCGGCAAGGACGCGATCTCGCGAGGCATGCCGATCGAGAAGGCTATGGAGCCGCATTCGATGCTGGTCTGGGCCATGAACGGAGAGCCCTTGCCGCATATCCATGGCGGGCCGCTACGCCTGGTCGTGCCGGGCTGGCCGGCGTCGCTGTCATCGAAATGGCTGACGCGCGTGCTCGTCCGCAAGGATCCCCATGACGGCCAGGGGATGGGCGGCACCTCCTATCGCCTGCCGACGATCCCGCTCGTGCCGGGCTCGAATGCCGATGGCAAGACCAACTTCGCCGACATGACCTCGATGCCGGTGCGCTCGATCATCACCGCGCCCGCCAACGGCACGCGGCTTGACGCCGGCACGCGTCAGGTGCCGCTGCGCGGTGCGGCCTGGGCCGGCGACCACGACATCCAGAAGGTGGAAGTCTCCGTCGATGCCGGCCAGCGCTGGCAGATGGTTTCGATGGCCAAGCCGAAGAACCGCTACGACTGGGTCCGATGGGTCGGCACCGTGGCTTTGCCGAGCGACGGCTATTTCGAGGTCTGGGTCCGCGCCACGGACTCGCGTGGCGTGGCGCAGCCCCATGTCGCGACCAACTGGAACCCGCAGGGCTACGGCTCGAACCCGCTTCACCGCATCGCCGTCTTGGTGGGCTGACCGCATGGCGATCAGGATCAACCATTTGGCGGCCGCAGCAGCGGCCGCCGTTCTGAGCACTCTGCTCCTTGCGGCAGTCTCCTCGACCGCCTCGGCGCAGGCGCCGACCACGGTAGAGGAGACGCCTGAATCGCTGCCGGATTTTGCCGGCCGCGAAGAGACCTTCGGCTATTGCGTCGGCTGTCATTCCTTCCAGGTCGTCGGCCGGCAGGGCATGGACCGCGGACGGTGGGACGAGACGTTGAGCTGGATGACCGAGAAGCACGCCATGCCGGCGCCCGACGCCGAGACGCGCAAGGTGCTGCTCGACTATCTCGCGCAGGCCTACCCGACCAAGGCCCCGGCCCAGGCAGGTGGCTGGGTCAGCCCCTTCGCGCCTAAACCCTGACGACGAAAGCCATTACGATGAAACGCATCCTCCTCGCCGCGGCGCTGGCCGCCTGTTGCTTGTCGTCGGCACGCGCTCAGGACGCCGCCGCCGGCGAAAAGCTCTTTGCGCAATGTCGCGCCTGCCACCAGGTCGGCGAGACCGCGAAGAACACCGTCGGTCCCATTTTGAACGGTATGATCGGCCGTCAGGCTGGAACGCTCGACGGCTACAGCTATAGCGCCGCGATGAAGGCCTCTGGCATCTCCTGGAGCGACGAGACGTTCTCGGAGTACATCAGAGACCCTAAGGCGAAGGTGCCCGGGACCAAGATGATCTATCCGGGGCTGAAGGATGCAGCCAAGGTCGCGGATCTCATCGCCTATCTGAAACAGTTCGGCGGTGACGGCAAAAAGGCGCCCTGAGGCGCCTCTGTCGCAAGCCGGTTTCTTCGCTGCGCTCGTCAGGCAAAGATGGCGATCAGGACGATTGCTGTTCCGCCCATGGCTGCGGCGATCGGCAGCGCCGTGATTTGGAGCAGCGCGTCGCGTCCACTGACGCGTCCTGTCGCGATGTCGACGTCGCCGTCCAGGAACTCATGGAAGCTTCGCTCGGTTTCGCGCTCGGGCGTCATGTTCCTGGACAGAGCGCCGCCTCCGACCAGAAGCCCGAAATACATCAGGCTGATCGTGGTGACGATGACGAGAAGCAATGTGCTGGGCCCGCCGGCGAAGGCTGCCCAGGCCAGCACGATCAGCCAGGCATATCCTGCCAGTGCGATGCCGATGGCATAGGGATGGACGCCAGTCGCGCGCAGACGATGATGCTGCTTGGCGCGCTGCACTGTCGTGTCGCTGCGAGGCACTTTGCCGATCGTTCGGGCTTCGGCGATCGGCATTCTGAATGTGGTCATCGTCATGATCCTCTCCTCTCGGCTCATCCATCCGGATGTCCTTGAGGAGAGGATCGCGTCGTCTAGCATATTTATCCAACGGATCGTTCTTGTCGAATTAATCGAATCAGGCGAACGATTGGATGACCCTCACGGCTTTTGGATCTGCACCGGCTTGCCGGGCTTGTCAGCCATGCCCTCTACGATGACGAGGTAGCGCCTCTGAATGGCCGCAACCTCGCTGACGACCTGCCGGATCGGTCCGACCGCGTTGACAATCGCCGCGCCGGCGGGGTTGCTCATGAAAGCGGCGAGCGGCTGTACGACGCCATCGCCGGTCGCGCTGGCAGCCAGCGCCAGCACATAGGGCTGCTTCGGCTCAAGGCCGGTGACGGCAGCCTGCAGCATCTGAACGAGCCCCTGGTTGAACAGCGTCACCTGCGTAGCGCCCTTGCCGTCCGCGCTTGCGAGTGAAAGCTGGGTAGACCCCGCGGCGGCCGAGAGCGGCTGGAGATTGGCCATGCCGTCGCCCTTGGTCACCGCGTTGGGAACATAGGCGACGCCTTGGGGCGCTTGTCCGAGCGGGATCGTCTCGATGACTTTGTTGCTGGCGGTGTCGATCACGGCTGCCGCATCGGCATTCTCCAGCCCAACGTAGACGCGTGTCCCGTCGCCTGACGGCCATAGGCCATGGGGCAAGGCGCCAACAGGGATGCTGGCGACCTGCTCGAAACCGTCGGTGCGGAAGACCTTGATCAGGTTCAGCCCGCCGACCGTGACATAGGCGAACTGCTCCTTGCCGTTGCGGACGATGTTGACGTGGTTCGTGATCGGGCCGGTATCGAGCACCTTGAGCGACTGGAACGGCGGCTTGGCGTTGAACACCATCGTCTTGCCGATGTCCTTCAGCGTCAGCCAGACCTGTGCACCGTCAGGCGTGGCTGCGATATCGGGGCAGAACGGGCTGTCCTGCTTCATGCTGCCGACGATCTTCTTGGTCCCTGTGTCGATCACGACCGTCTCGGGGCTGAAGCTGGAGCAGACATAGCCATAGCGGCCATCGGGCGAGAAGATCGTCATGCCCGGGCCGTTGGGCACCTTGATCCGTGTCGTCGGCGCAAAATTCTCACCGTCGAGCACCTGGATGTAGTCCTCGCCGCGAATGCTGACCCAGACTTCCTTGCCGTCTGGCCGGAAGAAGGCTTCGTGCGGCGAACGGCCGACATAGGCCGTGTGCTTCACGGCATTGGTCTCGGTATCAATGAAGCTCACGGAATTGGAGCCGATCGAGATCACCGCGAGCGTCTTGTGGTCAGGCGAGAAGCCCATGCCGTGAACCAGCACCTGGCCACGATAGAGCGGGCTGAGGTTCGCCGGCGTCGGCTCGCCGAGCTTGATCACGCCCAAAAGCTTGTTCTGCGACGGGTCGATCACAGAGACCGTGTTGGAGAACTGGTCGGAGGTGTAAAAGCGGTCGCTTTTGCTGATCGCGATATCGGGCACGTCGGCGCGACCGGGCGCCTGGCCGGCGAAGGCAGGAATAGCTGTCGAGAGCAGCAGCAGGGCTGCGAGGCGCGTGATCATCGTTTCATCTCCTTGTGGTCGTGATGGCCGTGCGCGGATGCCGAGGCGCCTGCGGCATTGGCCGGAGTGGCGGGTTTTTCGTCCAGGATCGCCTGCATCACGGCGATTTCCTGCCGCTGTTCGACGATGATTCCCTGGGCGAGACGGCGCAGGCGCTCCTCGCGGCCGAAGCGCAGTTGGATCTCAGCCATCTCGACCGCGCCCTGGTGATGTGGGATCATCATCGTCGCAAAGTCGCGGTCGGGGTCGCCGGTCGGTTTGGCGGCGGCCATGCCCTCATGCATGCGCGCCATCGACCGATCCATTGCCTCGCTGAAGGCTTTCATGTCGGTGGCGGCGATGCCTGCGGCGTTGATCGTGGATGGTCTTGGCGTTTCGGTCGCGTGGGCCGCTGAACCAATCGTGAATAGGCCGAACACGGCCAGTTGGAGCGTTCGCATCATTCCTCCATTGCGACGTCATATGGAGGTCAACGCGCGAGAGACGTCTTTCATTCCGGAGGGCCTGTGCGTGTCAGAACACGAGGACGTGTGCTTCGCCGGTGATCAGGCCGGCCAGCACGGAGGCGTCTCCCATGCGCTAGTCGAGATTCAGCGGAAGTTTATACTCCGGATCGCCATCCCTTCATCGTTTGGCGTCAACGCCACGAGCGGGATAGATGGTGGAAAAGCAAGGCATCATCGGAGCGTCGAAGGAACGCGGCCCCTCATGGTAGACACGTGAACTGGGGAAGAAGGCATTTTCGCAGTTGGGCAGCCTCCAAGCGTGGGAAATTCGGCCCAGGATATGTTCCTCCCAACCGCCGATGTCGGTTCTAGACGCTACGCCAACCGGCATAGAAATTGGGACTAGGCATCAAAATTGTCGGTTAAAATCGACATATAACTTGATTTTGTCGGCTATAGCCGACATATAATGGACCGTGGAGGAACTCCTAATGGGTCGCGGTCACCTGTTAAGCACCCCGCCCTATGAGGTGGAGACGGCCTTGAAGCGCCTGGGCGCGAACCTGCGCACGGCGCGCCTGCGCCGGAATATCACCCTTGCCGATGTCGCCAAGCGCATCGGCGCTAGCCGAGAGGTGGTCGGCGAGGCCGAGCACGGCAAGCCGTCCACCAGCATCGCCATCTATACCGCCCTGCTGTGGTCCTACGGCCTGGTCGAGCGCCTGGGGTCGCTCGCCGATCCCGCCACGGACGACGAAGGCCTGCGCTTGGCGAGCCTGCGCGAGCGCCGCAACGCCAGCACGCCCCAGCCCCTCGATGACGACTTCTGAGGGCGCCCATGCCGGAAGCCTATGTCTACATCACGCTCCCGGGCGCCACGGTGGCGGTCACCGCCGGGCGCTTCGAGCTTAGGGCCAACCGGAATGGTGTCACCACGGGTCTGTTTGTCTACGGCCGGCGCTATCGGGAGCGTGCCGATGCCGTCGAGATCGATCCGGTCGAGTTGCGCCTTGGTCGCGCCAGCTATGACACGGTCCGCCTGAATGGTGTCTTCGGCGCGCTCCGGGACGCCGGGCCGGACTACTGGGGCCGCTGGGTGATCGAAAAGCACGCCGGCCTTGGGCAGATGGGCGAGCTCGACTACCTGCTGCACTCGCCGGATGATCGCGCCGGTGCCCTGGGTTTTGGCCTCGGCGTCGAGCCACCCGCGCCAGCGCGAGACTTCAACAAGACCTGGGATCTGGAAAAGCTGCAGTCGCTCGCCGACGCGCTGCTCGCGGACGCACCGCCTCGAGACGCCGCGCAGGTCGAGGAGCTGCTGCTGCTCGGCACCTCTATGGGCGGCGCCCGGCCCAAGGTGGTGGTCGAGAGCGAGGATGTGCTCTGGCTGGCCAAGTTCAACCGCACGGACGACCGCTGGAACATGGCGCGGGTCGAGCACGCCACGATTAGGCTTGCCCGCCAATGCGGCCTGCAAACAGCCGAGTCGCAGATTGCCAGCATCGGCGGTCGCGACGTGCTGCTGGTCAAGCGGTTCGACCGTACGCGCGTCAATGACGGCTACGCCCGCGCCCGGATGGTCAGCGCACTGACCCTGCTGGAGACCGACGAGACGCCCGAGGGGCGGGCGCGCTGGTCCTATGTGCTGCTGGTCGAGACCCTGCGCCGGATCAGCGAGCGCCCTGCCGACGACGCGCGCGAGCTGTTCCGCAGGATGGTGTTCAACGCCCTCGTCTCCAACATCGACGATCACCCGCGCAACCACGCGGCTATTGCACCAGGCTCCGGCTGGCGCCTTTCGCCGGCCTACGACCTCACGCCGACGCCTTCGATCGGCGAAGAACGGCGCGACCTTGCCATGGCCTGTGGTGCCCAAGGCCGCTTCGCCAACGCGGCGAACCTGCTGAGCGAATGCCGCCGGTTTCTGCTCGCTCCCGATGAGGCGAAAGCGCTCGTCGATGAGATGACCGAAGTCGTGGCCCGCGAATGGTACGCGACCGCCCGCATCTGCGGGGTCAGCGAAGCCGACTGCGAGGTGATCCGTCGGGCCTACGTCTATCCGGGCTTCTCGACTGGAGCCTAGCCGGACGACGAAGCCACTTGTAGAGCGGCCAGTCCAAAACTGTGCCGGCTCGATGAGGAACCGCGCGGGCGGCCAACTTCTCGTGGCGATGAAGCCCTCGTCGCCTGAAATGGGTGCTGAATTCTCTAGATTTTAGGTGTCGCCACGCTATGATCAACGACCTATGAAGTTCACACTTCCCTTTCACACAGCAACTCAAGCGCGCATCTTGCCAAGAAGATCGCGCGCGCAGCCTCGAACGATGATTTAATCCACACCTACCGCTCGCCACGAGGTTTCCCCGGTTCGCGCTTACCTTCGCCTCGTGCCGGGTCGGTGCGTTTGCGTTGCGCAGCGGCTGCCAATTCCCGGAGCAGATGCTCACGGCGCGTTTCCGGATCGGGCATCTTCGCCACAAATTCCCGCACCTTGATCGCAAGCGCACGATCACTACCCTTCCCGGTCTTTTCCAAATCCTTGGCATGAGCCAGGTATTGTGCCCGGATCTTGGCCTGCCGTTCTCGAGCCTTAGCCTCCCAAGGCCGCGAACCCGAGCCGCCACCCTTCGCCGCTCGAACGACATCGTCCCGAGCCCCCTTGTCGGTGTCCGGGACCACACCGCGCCGACGCAGCGCCACCACCGTCCCCTTGTCGTGCTTGCGCACCTTCCCCCGCGTCCGCCGCGGCGTGGCCTCGGCCGCGACGCCGCGTAGCCGTAGCTCGCCGGCAAACCGCTCGCGCCAGGTCGCCAGATCGGCCTTTCGGGGGTTCAGGCGCTTTCCGTTGTAGCCCTGCGAGCGCACCGTCAGATGCACATGCGGGTGCTTATCATCGAGGTGCTGCACGAAGACATAGTCGTGGTTCGCTTCGAACGTCCCGATAGCAAACGCCCGCACGGCGTCTTTCACCGCGATCGGATCGGTGCCCGGCGGCATCGACAGGATGACGTTGACCGACACGCTGCCATCGCGGCGGCGCTTGTCGTCCAGCACCGCGTCGTCCGTCCAGCGTAGCTGGAGATCCCTGAGACCCTCTCGGCCCTGCATCAACGAACCCTGCTCGGTCTCCGCCGTCAGTTCGCCATTGCGCATGATGTATTCGAGATGAGATTTAAGATGTCCGGCGTCCTTGGTCCGTCCGGTGATCTTCACCATCACCTCCGGCGCCCGGCCCACGATTCGTTCAAGCCGCGCCCGCATCGCCGGCGTGACCCGCTGAGGCGCGACTGGGTCTGGAATGTCGGCCTCGGACACACGCGGCCGGCGTACCGGCGTCCGCCAGACGTAGGAGATCGGCGGAAGATCATCGAGAAGCTCTTTGGCATGCTTCCCGCTCATCATCGGCCTTCCCAATAGGTGCTGGTTCGATCCAGAACCTCTTTCAATTCGCCCTGTAGCGCCTGAAGCGCGCCTTGGGCCTCGCTCAGCACCTTCCAACTGTCGGCCCCTGGATCGAGCTCGCTACGGTTGGCTGCACGAGCGATCTGATTGATGTTGCCTCCGATCCGACTGAGCTCCCGAGCAATCGTCCGCAGTGCCTCCCGCTCGCCCTCCGACTGCTGCGCTGGCGCGCCAAGACGCGACCGAACCAGCGACGTGATCCACTGCGTCCGCGTCATCCCGCGCACAGTAGCCATCTCACCAACCTGACGCAGCTCGCTCTCGCGGAAGCGCACGGTCACCTTCTGCGGCGTACCGACCGCGACCGGCGCTCGCTTCGATTCCGGCGCACCGACTGCGCTCTCAAGCAGCCTCCGGATCAACGCCGACTTGCCGCCCTCAGTCGCCGCTAAGGCCGCGAACTGAAGCGCCAACTCCTCCGAAACCCTCAACGTCAACGTCGGCATCGTGACGCCCTCTCACCGCACCCAAAACCAGCGACGCGCCGAAGCGCGTCGCCACGCCAAACTGGCGTAATAATTCGCTGGCGGCAAGCCTATCCTGTCAATACATCACAAACAATATATTGCATGATAGAGATTGAAATGAGAAGGTTGAAAGAGAGGCCGGATTGAGCGATTGGCTCCCAGTTATGCTGCCCTGCGCGGTTTGAGTTTCAGGCCAAAAACCTAGGGTCGTTGAGCGCTTTGGGACGTCGCCAAACCTGCAGAAATACTGCGACATTGAGCGCAGCACCTGATCATCAGAGCGCGTTTGTGAAGTCGGTAGGAATGTGATATTTCCTCTGCAGATTATTGTTGGATACAAGCTATTGTCACGCGCTCAAAACCCACAACGCAATACCGCGATGTCCCTGCTCGAGGGCGGGGCACTGGTGCGTCTTCGCGATTTCCAACGTGCGGGAGTAAGCCCCGAAACCCTGTCACGTCTGGTGCGCGAGGGCGTGGCGATCCGGCAGGCGAGGGGTCTGTATCAGCTGACCGATGCAACTGTCGACGCGCGCCACACCCTTGCTGAAGCTTCGGCACTAACGCCCAAAGCCGTCGTTTGCCTGACCTCGGCGCTCCAATTCCATGAGCTGACGCTGCAGATGCCATCCGCTGTCTGGATGGCCATTGATCGCACTGCCTGGAAGCCGCACATCGAGTACCCGCCGATCCACTTTGTCAGGTTCAGTCCCAAGGCTCTGTCCGAGGGCGTTGAACACCATGCAATCGAAGGCATCAGTGTTCCCGTATTCACACCGGCAAAAACAATCGTCGATTGCTTCCGATATCGGAACAAGATCGGGCTTGATGTAGCCCTTGAAGGCCTTCGATCAGGCCTCCGAAGCCGGAAGGTGACACCAGACCAGATCTGGCAATTTGCGCGCGACGCCCGAATCTGGCCGATCATCAAACCGTATCTGGAAGCGATGGTGGTCGATGGCGTCTGAACTCAAAAATGTCGGCGCCTCTGTGCGTACTCGACTACTCGACCGCGCAAGGACAGAGGGATCAGATTTTCAGATCCTTCTGACACGCTACGCGCTCGAGCGCCTGCTCTATCGCCTCAGCATATCAAGCGAGCGCGAGCGTTTCATCCTCAAAGGCGCCATGCTGTTCATCACGTGGCTGACCGATCCGTTCCGTCCGACGCGCGACCTTGATCTACTCGGGCAATGCAATCCTGATGTTGATACCGTCGCTGCTCGATTTCGAGAGATATTCGGTACTGAGGTCCCAGATGACGGCGTGATCTTCGATATCGCGGGAATGCTCATCGAGCCGATCCGCGATCAGGCGGACTATGGCGGTGTTCGAGTCAAAACGTCAGCCTCAATTGCTGGGGCGAAAGTGCCGATCCAGATCGACATTGGGTTCGGTGATGCCATCACTCCAGGGCCGATCGATATCGACTATCCCACGCTGCTGGACGCGCCATCGCCAAGGCTAAAAGCGTACCCACCGGAAACCGTTGTCGCCGAGAAATTCGAGGCGATCGTCTCGATCGGCATCACGAACAGCCGCATGAAGGATTTCTACGATCTCTGGATGATCGCGCAGACATTTCAATTCCAGCACCACCTGCTGAGCACGGCGATGAGGCGGACATTCGAGCGGCGCAACACGCCATGGCCGCCGGTCGACCCGACAGGATTGAGCGATGCCTTTGCCGCCGAAAAGGACAGTATGTGGCGCGCTTTCCTGAATAGGGAGCGCCTAGGTGCCGCGCCAGAAGACATGTCACGCGTTGTGACTGATCTTCGAGCGTTTTTCCGACCGGTGATAGAGGAGAACCTCAGCTATGAGAATTGGCCATCGGGCGGGCCGTGGACATAGCTCAAAGAGCAAGAAACCAGATTCGCATAAGGATAATTATGGAACTAACTTATTGATATAATTAGGATTTTTGTCTAGCGCGCCGATCAAGCCCATGGATTGATGAGCCGGACGCCCGTCTTGTCAAAGTCCACGACATTGCGGGTGACGACTGTCAGGCCGTGAACAAGCGCTGTGGCTGCGATCAGAGCATCGCGTTCGGATCTCGGATCCGGGACATGCAAGCCCGCGCAGCGACGCGCGACATCGGCGTCGATTGGCAAGGTCCGCGAAGAAAACTCCGGCATCACCTGACCATCAAGCCAGGCGCGCAGTGCCATGCCTTGCCTGGCATCCCGACGTTCAACCAGCAAAACGCCTTGCTCGAGTTCGAGCACCGTGATCGCCGAGATGAAAAGCAAGCTGGCCTCAACGCTGTTCGCCCAGGCGACAACCCTCGGATCAGCCGCACGCGCTTTGCGCAGTTCCGAGATGACATTCGTGTCGAGCAGAAACATCAGTCAAAATCGGCCGGGCGCGTCGCAATGACAGCCTTGGGCGGATCAAATTCAATCGTTTCAGGTACTGGCATGGCGAGCACATCGACGATGCGTCGCCCACCAACCAAACGCTGATATTCCTCGATGCTCAGCAGCACGTGCTGCGGCTGGCCGCGGTCCGTGATGAACACCGGCCCGGATTTCGCCGCGCGTTTGGCACGGCTCGCATCCTGATTAAACTCGCGGCTGCTCATTGTGGTCGGCATCATACCACTCCATTGACGTAGGCATGTTACTACATTGTTGACATGAGCTCAACGGCCGTCTCGCCCCCCTACCCTCGCGGACCCAAGTTTAGTACCATTGGCCTGCGATGTGATACCTTCCGGGGCATGAGAGCTTGGCTTCAGACAGCGAAAGGGTGGGCGCGCCACATCAAGCGCGATGTCGTTGCCCTTTGGATCGCCGCGAGTGATCCAAGGACGCCAGTCCTGGCGAAGATTACTGCGGCAGCGGTTGCGGCCTATGCGCTCTCTCCGATCGACTTGATTCCAGATTTCGTACCCTTGCTCGGTTACTTGGACGATCTGCTCATCGTTCCGTTCGGGATCATCTTGGCTACCAGGTTGGTTCCTCCTTCGCTGATGATCGAGTTTCGGACCAGTGCGGCACAACGTGAAGAACGAATAGTCAGCAAGGCAGGTCTAGCCATCGTTGTGACGATCTGGCTGCTCGCCACAGGGGCATCCGTCTGGTTGTTCTGGCCCGCCTGAATAGTGAATTCATTTTGAACTTTGCATGGTCGGCTCGTCCGCTTCGCGCCCCATTGCGGTCATTTGAGTGCTCGCGAGCCTTTCCCGCAAGCTGCCATTCTCTCAGATTAGCTCCAATAGCAGCCGAATACCGTCACAGAAGCGGGTCAATTTCATCATGAGCCGCAATGATAGTCTTGAAGAGATCAACTGCGCAGGCGAGAAATTGAATGGCGATGAAGTTTGGTCCGACCATGTGGCACCACTGACCTGAGACCCGACTTTCCTCCGGTTATGGGGAGAGTCCTTGGGTTGATTTAGGGCCTATGCGGCCCTGGTTTCCAGAGAGATTTGTGCGGCGAACTCGGCGGGCGTTCTGTTGCCGAGGGCCGAGTGGGGGCGGTGC
>JAPZUE010000098.1 GCA_027533385.1 Rhizobium sp.
CAGGCTGAAACTCTCTCAGAAAATCGCCGCCCGCGCATGAGACCCCCGCTCGGGCTACGCCCTCCCGCGGGTCTCATGCGCGGGCCAAGGTGGCCGACTTTTGCGCCGCCGCCTGGCCGGTTTTTACTCCGCCGTTGACACATTCCTCTTTCTTCGGCGACAAGCCCTTTCGTTTGATCCTGCCGGATCTTCTCGATCTCTATCGCTACATCGACGCCTATGTCGACCGGCATAGGGCAGTGCTTTTGCGAACGGCAGAGGATCCCGGAACCTTCTTCGTGAAGACGGTCAAAACGACCAGCACTGAGGCCTCCTATGATATCACCAGCTTCTATGAAGCGTGGCGGCTGACGATCCAGCGATACGGCATCTACAATCCCTACACCGGACGAGGGGCCATCAAGGGCCTCTTACCCCACGGCCCGCACAATGTCCGCGATGTGCTTGCCACACACATCCTGAAGCAGACGGGCTCATATGAGCAGGCGAGCTACGCCATCCAGGACACAGCGGACATGGTTGCCAAGCACTACGGTCGCTTCCTGCCTCAGGACAAGTCTGCGCTCGCCGCACGCATCCTGAACCAGGTCTGGGAAGCAGCGTAGGGGGCGGGCTGATCGAGGCGGAAATCATTTCCGCCTCGACGCCCTCACTTCTTCCCCTCACGCGCCCACGGAGGCGACTGCTTGTTCTCAACCCAGGGCAGGAGCTGGAGTGGCTTTTGTTCGACGTTCGACGTGATCACGGGGTAGTTTTGAAGAACGCTTCGCATCAGTGGAAGCCGGGCAGGGTTGGTATAGCGTGTATTGGTCTCGCTCCCCTCGGTCAGGCGTCCTGAAATGTCATCGATAACATCGGGCGACACTCCGGCCTGTTTCAATGTGTCTGCCATACCGTGGCGGAACGCATGGATCGCCCGGTCCCACATCTTTTCGCCTAGCGCTTCTTGCATGATGGGTACGAATGTATCGTAGAAGCGATCGCCAGGATCATTATTGGTCTTGTCGGAGAAGAGGTCAGGGAACAGCGGCCCATAGCCCAATCTCTTGATTGCTTCGACATATTCGATGAAGCCGAGACGCACCAATTCGTCTGGGAGCGGCAACATCCGCTTCGACTGTGTATTTTTCAGGCGGCGATAGGAATTGCTTCGAAGGATGATGACATATCCATCCTCGTCCTTTGCAATGTCATCCACCGCCAGCCCGGCAAATTCTTTGCGCCTCGGCCCGAGATAGGTGAAGAGGATCGGGAGGTAATAGAGCGAGTCGTGAAAGACGTGCGGGCCGGCCTTTTTCCGTTGCCGAAATTGACCCAGAGATCCGGTGTAGACGGGAGTCGAGAAAATCGGAGCGATGTCTTTCGGCGTAGGCTTGTATTGCTGGTGACGAATGTCTCCTGCTTTCGGCTTCCTCGGTCGCAGACCCTCGAAAGTCCAGGCCTCGATTTCGAAACCGTGGCCTTTGAGGTGCTTCAGAAAATGTTGAAGATTGCCGAAGTGTTTGCGAATTGTTGTGGCCGCGAGGCCCACTTTCGGCTTGGTCCCGGCAGCCTCAGCCAAGCGTTTCAATCTGTCACCTTCTGCACGCAATTCCGGGGCTGACATGACACGCATTCTGCTGCTTCGTCCCCAATCTGTGGGGATATAATTGAAGTGCTGGCGGAGTTGGCCAATGTGATACTGCTCGATCTGGCCGGAATGTTCGACGCCGTGCTCGATGAGAACGGACTTGAAAATACGGACCAACGCCATGGCATCTCGCCCGGTCGCTGGCTCCCACTCGTCACCCATATTGGCGATCAGCTTCTCACATTCCTGCTCGAAGTCAGAAACGGGGACCACCCGTTGTGCCCCCGCCTTCGGTGTCACACTGGCTTTGCTTGGCTCTGCCGGGCGCGGGGTAAGATCGAGATAGGCAGGCTTTGCTTCTTCCGAGGGCGGGGCCGCAGCCAAGGGTGGAGGCAGGGCCTCCGCCTCTGCGGGAATGGAAGGCGTTTGGTCTAAAACCGGAGCGGCGACAACTTCGACTGCTGGGACCTGCGGTGCGCGCTGGGCAGGTCTGCCGCCGCCAGTGAACTCGCTCAAGGTTTTATCGACCAGTTCGTGGCGCTCATCGATCTCGAGCAGGGCTGCTGCGCGACCCTCGAAGATCTTCGACGCTGCTCGCTGGCGATTGATCGCGGTGTCTTCAATTTCGAAGTGGTACATCAGCCTGCTGATGCCGGCTTCAAAACTTGCGCTCACGGCTGTGGTGCGCTCAGCACGATAATTGATGCGGATGGCATCGACGTGAGAGACTGGTACGCCATTCTTCAAGAGATAGCTGAGGCCGACGCACCCTTCCTCCAGGGAGAGTTCCACACGGGTGCCGAACTTGGCGAGGAGTTGGTAGGCCCAGCCCGCCTCAAGATCGAGCTCCATGTCAACGACATCACCCGCGCGCCCGAAGATCTTTGCGGCTTCGCTGATCTCTCCCAGGCGCTCGAGTTCCTTGTCGCGCTCATGTTCAAAGAGCTTCTGGAGCTGCTGCTTGGACATTGTTTCCTTCGACTGCATCTTCAATTCGGCAAGCCGCGTGTTGAGTTTGCGGCCGACCATCTGTGCCTTCCTATGATCCGAACAATGAAGGGTCAGTGAAAGTCGGCTGCCGGGTCGGCAGTGAATGAAGGCTGCTGGAATGCGTGGCCGCCAGTAGAAGATGTTTCCCCGGCGGATAAGATTTTCGACCCCGTGGCGGACTGCCATGACGAAGACACCCTCAATCAGGCCCGAAGGTCACCCCATGCCGATTTCAGCTTGGGCATCACCTTTGGGCATCAGTTTTGGGCATCAGGTCGCCGATGACGCCAAAACGGGATCCGGCACGACGGAAAAACATGAGAATCAACGCTTTTTGGGAGAATTGGCTGGGGAACCTGGATTCGAACCAAGATTAACGGAGTCAGAGTCCGTCGTTCTACCGTTGAACTATTCCCCACCAGGGTATCGCCGCAGCGATCGGTGAGCGGGCTTATAGCCAAAACATCTGGCATTGCAAAGTCCGAATTTCAAAAAAATGACAGGCGTGGAAAAAGCATGCCCATCGGACCCTGGCGGGGCTTCGTCTCGCTGGCGCCCGGGCGATGGCTGACGGTCTCGACCACTTGCTGAAAAACCGTTTGGCGTCGGGGGCTTGCGCTGGTATGCTTTGTCCAACGAAACGAATGAGACACCAGCGGCATGCGTCGGACATGGCGCCTTGCGCGGTGCAGTGGATAACTTCAGTGACAGACCCCAATCGCGGCGGACAGCCGAACAGCGAGGGGGCGTCGACAGGCAAGCGCAAGGGTGGGGCCTCCCGCCGGCGCGGCAAGGGCAAGAAGGCGGGACCGGCAAGGCACGGTCACGAGGATTCTGCCTCGGCGGGATCGGCGGTCGCGCCGGTTGCCGATCGACGTTCCGACTCAGTCTTTGCGGATGGCCCCGTCCGCAAACGCAAGCGTCGTCGGCGTGGCAAGGGTAGCGGCCAGGCCTCTGTGGAGGCGCAGACCAATGCGCTCGCTGCTCAGGCGCGTGCCGGGAATTCAGCGGCCGCCATCTCCTCTTCGGGTTCCGATGATGCAGGTCCACGGACCCGCGCGCATGCCCTGCCGCGCGATGCCGCTTCGGGTGTTGATGGTCGCGCGGATCCGGCAGCTCCCCGTCCGGGCCGCAAGCGCAAGCGCAACAGAAATCGCCATGCAGCAGCGCAGAAATCCGGCCATGTCAGGCCGCTTGCGGGGTCCGAGCCGCCGTCGGTCGTGGCCAAACCGCATCGACCGGAGGCTGTCGCTGCCCCTTCGGCACCGCAGGCAGCCCAGATCCAGCCCCCGCAGAATGCCTCAGCGCTTGGAGAGCGAGGTCGCCTTCTGCAGGAGGGTGGCCCGGACGATCTCTATGCCGCACTCGATCTCGGCACCAACAATTGCCGCCTGCTGATCGCCCAGCCGACACGACCCGGCCAGTTCCGCGTCGTCGATGCCTTCTCGCGCATCGTGCGCCTCGGCGAGGGGCTCGCGGCAACCGGCCGCCTGTCTCAGGATGCCATGGACCGCGCGGTCGATGCCCTGCGCGTCTGTGCCTCCAAGCTGTCCGGTCGGGACATCAGGCGCATGCGGCTGATTGCGACCGAAGCCTGCCGTGCGGCCGAAAACGGCGAACTCTTCCTGGAGCGCGTCACCGTCGAAACGGGTCTCAAGCTCGAGATCATCAATCGCGAGACCGAAGCGCGGCTTGCCGTCTCCGGCTGCTCCTCGCTGGTCGGTCGCGAAGCCCGCTCGGTCGTGCTCTTCGATATCGGCGGCGGCTCGTCGGAGATCGCCGTCATCCGCATCCATGATAACCGCTCCAGCCGGCTTGCCAATCACATCACCCACTGGACCTCGCTTCCCGTGGGTGTGGTGACGCTGTCCGAGCGCCATGGCGGCCGTGATGTCACACCCGATATCTTTGAGGCGATGACCCGCGAGGTCGAGGGCATGCTGGCGAAGTTCGAATGCCCCGACATCCCGCGCGGCATGGACGATTTCCATCTGATCGGCACCTCCGGAACGGTGACCACGCTCGCCGGGGTCCATCTCGACCTGCCGCGCTACGATCGCCGCAAGGTCGATGGGCTCTGGCTGTCCGATGCCGAGGTGACGGCGATGCAGGCAAAGCTCCTCTCCTGGGACTATGCCGGTCGCGCCTCCAATCCCTGCATCGGGCCGGACCGTGCCGATCTCGTTCTGGCCGGCTGCGCGATCCTGGAGGCGATCCGCCGCCGCTGGCCATCGAGCCGCATGCGGGTTGCCGATCGTGGCCTGCGCGAAGGCCTTCTCACCGACATGATGGCCGATGATGGCGTCTGGCGCCGCGGCCGCAACCGACGTCCTCCAGTTTCGAGGGAGCGCTGACCATGGCGAAACCACCCATCGGCGGCAACCGCACCGGCCGAAAGCTCGGCCAGAAGGTCAAGAAGGGCAAGCTGAAGGCCTCGTCCAGGCGCTGGATCGAGCGTCATATCAACGACCCCTATGTCCAGCGGGCGAAGCTCGAAGGCTATCGCGCCCGCGCGGCCTTCAAGCTGCTCGAAATCGACGAAAAGCATCAGATCCTGAAAGGTGCCAAGCGCATCATCGATCTGGGGGCCGCGCCCGGCAGCTGGTCGCAGATCGCTGCGAAGGTCACCGATTCCACGGATGACGATATCCGCGTCGCTGCGATCGACTTCCTGGAAATGGCGCCAATCCCGGGCGTGAAGATCCTGCAGCTCGACTTTCTCGATCCGGACGCCCCGCGCCAGCTGATCGAAGGTGTCGGCGGGACACCGAACCTCGTCATCTCGGACATGGCGGCGCCCACCACGGGCCACCAGAAGACCGACCATCTGCGCACCATGCATCTGTGCGAAGTCGCGGCCCATTTTGCCGTCGAGGTTCTGGCCGAGGGCGGACACTTCTTGGCCAAGACCTTCCAGGGCGGCACGGAGAAGGATCTGCTCAACATGCTGAAGCAGAATTTCCGCCAGGTGCTGCATATCAAGCCGGCCTCGTCCCGCTCTGAATCGGTCGAGATGTTCCTGCTCGCCAAGTGCTTCAAGGGCCGCAAGGGCGGTGCCGTGGGTGGCGAACTCGACGAGGAGGGTTTTGCCCGCGATCCGCGCGAGCTTGATCCGGCCGACGAGACGGAAGACTGATCGGAAGCTGCGTATATTCACCTACATCACGGTCGGCACCAATGATCTCGAGCGGGCTATCCGCTTTTATGATGCAGTGTTTGCCACGCTCGGTATCGAGCGCCGGGTCACGGTGGAGAATGAGGCCGGCTACGGCCCGCCGGATGATGTCAGGTGCCGCTTCTGGGTGACCCGTCCCTTCGACGGAAAGGCTGCAACGGTTGGCAACGGCTCAATGCCGGCCATCGATGCGCCGTCGCGTTCCGCCGTCGATGCGTTTTATACCGCAGCATTGGCGAATGGTGGCACGGACGAAGGCGCTCCGGGCCTGCGTCATTTCCATCCGAACTTCTACGCCTGCTATGTCCGCGATCCCGATGGCAACAAGCTTTCGGCGCTCTGCGAGCGGCCGGAATAGTCACTTCACACTGATCGTCTCGTCGTCACTTGCCCGTCGGTAGCCCGAGACGGCAGAGCCGACATCGCGCGGCAGCCTGAAAAACGGCACCACCGCAAACAGCGAAAGTCCGGCTACGACCGCAAAGGCGAGGTGGAAATCGCCAAGCGAGAGCGTCTCGCCGGTGATCCGTGTGCTGGCCTCGAGGATCGAGGCTGCGGCGGCCACGCCGAGCGCCAGGCTCACCTGCTGCAGCACGGAGGTGAGCGACGTTGCCTGTGACGCCTCCCGGTCCTCGATCTCCGCATAGCCAAGCGTGTTCACGCCCGTGAAGAAGAAGGAGCGGCAGAAGCCGCCGATCAGCAGGATTGTCATGATCAGGACAATCGGGGTAGCCGGCGTGAAGAGCGCATTGGCCGCCGTCGTGATCGCGCCGAAAATCCCGGCAAGGATCAGCACATTGCGGAACCCGGCCGCCGCAAAGGCGCGTCTGGCAATGAACTTGGTCGAGATTGCCCCGACGGCCGCAATGAAGGTGGTCATGCCCGATTGGAAGGCGGTCATGCCGAAGCCGAGCTGCAGCATCAGCGGCAGGAGGAAAGGCGTGGCGCCGGCGGCGATGCGAAACAGCGTGCCGCCGACGATCGAGGCGCGGAAGCTCTTGTTGGCGAAGAGCGACAGGTCGAGCAATGGGGCAGGGTGCCGGCGGGCGTGCAACACATAAAGGACCATGGCGATCACACCGACCAGCGTTGCCGCCGCCCCCACCCAGACGGGAAGCGCCGGCAGGCTCATCACCGACAATCCGAAGACCAGACCGGACGCCGCGGCAGCGCTGAGGAAAAAGCCCATCCAGTCGATCCTTGCCGTCTCGATCGGTTCGATGTCGGGCAGATAGATCCCTGAAAGCCAGAGACCGAGAAGCCCGATCGGAATATTGATCAGGAAGATCCAGTGCCAGCTGAAGAAGGTGGTAATGAAGCCGCCCACCGGTGGGCCGGTAATCGGACCAAGCAGGGCGGGTATGGTCAGCAGCGCCATGGCTGAGACGAGTTCGCTCTTCTTCGTCGTGCGCAAGAGGACGAGCCTCCCGACCGGCGTCATCATCGCCCCGCCCATGCCCTGCAGGAAGCGGGCCGCAACGAAGGTCAGGAGCGAATCGGAGATGGCGCAGAAGATCGAGCCCAGCATGAAGACGACAATGGCCGCGCGAAACACCCGCTTTGCACCGTAGCGATCCGCCATCCAGCCGCTGACCGGAATGAAAATCGCAAGCGCCACCATGTACGAAGTTAGTGCCAGCTTCAGCGTGATTGGTCCAACGCCCAGATCCATCGCAATCGTCGGCAGCGCCGTGGCGATCACGGTCGAATCCATCTGTTCCATGAAAAGCGCGACGGCGAGGATGAGGGGCGTGATGCGGTTCATCGGCATTCCGGGATGGGCCGCAGGCGCGACCAGGACAAGGGGTGACATAGCGCAATCGCGCACGGGTTGAAACCGGCAAGATTTCGGCCCTTGCGGCCAAGTTCAGCGGACGCCTGTGGCGGCGCAGCGGCCATCTGCATCACGATGGTGTGAGAGCGCTACTCGCAGCGCTTGGTTCCCCTATCTCGAGGTGAGCCCGCGCAGGGGCGAGGTGTTTGATTGAGGAGATTTCGATGATTTCGATGAAAAGACGTATGCTGCTCGGAAGTGCCGGTGTAGCACTGGCTGCACCCATGATCATGACCCGTGCTGCTTTCGCGCAGCAGGCGACTGCAGAGACCCCGATGAGCGCCGCAACGACCATGCCGCCCGATACCCATCGCTTCAATGTCGGCAAGTTCGAAGTCGTCGTGGTGAAGGATGGCTCGCGAACCTCCGAAAAGCCGCAGGAAACCTTCGGCACCAATCAGACGCCGGAAACGGTGGGCGCGCTTCTCGAGGCAAACTTCCTGCCGGCGGACAAGTTCGTCAACAGCTTCTCGCCCGTGCTGGTCAACACCGGTTCTGACGTCATCCTGTTCGACACCGGTCTCGGTGAAGGTGGTCGGGCAAACGGTCTCGGCCGTCTGGTCGAAGGGCTCGCTGCCGCCGGCTATAGCCGCGAAGCCGTCACCACCGTCGTACTCACCCACATGCATGGCGACCACATCGGCGGTCTGATGGAAGGCGGCCAGCCGACTTTCCCGAATGCGCGGTATGTCACCGGTCAGGCGGAATATGATTTCTGGGTGGATCCGGCGCGCGTCGGCACCCCGGCCGAAAACGGTCACAAGGGCGTGCTCGCCAATATGAAGCCGATGGCCGAGAAGACGACCTTCATCGGTGACGGCGGCGAAGTCGCCTCCGGTATCACCGGCATGGCCGCCTTCGGTCACTCGCCGGGTCACATGATCTATCGGATCGAATCGGAAGGCCGCCAGCTTGTGCTGACAGCCGATACGGCCAACCACTTCGTCCTGTCGCTGCAGCGTCCGGATTGGGAAGTCCGCTTTGACATGGACAAGGGGGCCGCAGCCGCGACCCGCAAGCGGGTCTTCGACATGCTGGCGACCGACAAGCTCGCCTTCCTCGGCTACCACATGCCGTTCCCGTCGGTCGGTTTTGTCGAAAAGGTCGATCAGGGTTATCGCTTCGTGCCCAAGGCCTATCAGTTCGATATCTGAGCGATCAGCGGGGCCGCACCAATGCTGCGGCCCCGTCGCAGGTCTCAGTGACCGGCGTAGATTTCTTCGGCAGCCTGCTCGATGAAGTCATGCATGCGGCTGTCGATATCGGCCTGGCTGACATTGACGCCGGCTTTCGAAAAGTCCTGGCGCAGCTGCTCGAGAAGCCGATGCGGTTCGACGACCTGCTTGGCGGCAACCGTGCGCGCATAGGCTTCGACATCGTCGAGCCCCATCGTATAGGCCGCCCAGCGGCCGATCATCTTGCTGCCACGCACCTTGGCCTTGAATTCGACTTCGGCCTGGCGTGCGAACTGGTTCTCGAGTGCCTGGGCGAGCTTTTTCAATGCGGTCATGTCAAAATCCCCTCGTACTGTTTCTTCTTGTTCTTGTGTGTCCCCAGCCCCCTGAGGACGGGACCGGTTATAATCGACAGGAATTCAGGCTCCGTATAAGTCGAACCTAAAATTCGAATGATTTGGTTGTTTCTGTGGGGCTCTGCCTCAGGCCCGGGGCAAGGCCGGTATTGGCAGCGTTTTGCTATTCCCTTCCTGTCATGAACGTGTTACCAGCCCTCGCCAACTTCCAAGCATTTCATGCAGAAGCGACCGGGTGGAAACCTCTTTCCCGGGTGGATTCTGCCTATTCAAACGAAGGAAATTGGCATGGCACGCATCGTAATGTCGGCAACTGGCGCAGAAGCGCTCACCTTTGACGACGTCCTCCTGCAGCCGGGGCATTCCGAAGTAATGCCGGGGCAGACGAATATCGCCACCCGGATCGCCAAGGACATCGATCTCTCCCTCCCGATCCTGTCCTCGGCGATGGACACAGTGACCGAAAGCCGGCTCGCCATCGCCATGGCCCAGGCCGGTGGCATTGGTGTCATTCACCGCAACCTCACCCCGATCCAGCAGGCTGAAGAAGTCCGCCAGGTGAAGAAGTTCGAGAGCGGCATGGTCGTCAATCCGGTCACGATCGGCCCGGATGCGACGCTCGCCGAAGCCAAGGCGCTGATGGGTGCGCATGGCATCTCCGGCATTCCGGTTGTCGAAGGCGCAAGCCGCCCCGGCCGCCTCGTTGGCATCCTGACCAACCGTGACGTCCGCTTCGCGTCCAATCCGAACCAGAAGATCTACGAGCTGATGACCCGCGAGAACCTCGTGACGGTCAAGGACGGCGTCGACCAGCAGGAAGCCAAGCGCCTTCTGCATGCCCACCGCATCGAAAAGCTGCTCGTCATCGACAACGAAGGCCGTTGCGTCGGCTTGATCACCGTCAAGGACATCGAGAAGTCGCAGCTCAACCCGCATGCCGCCAAGGATGCCCAGGGCCGCCTGCGGGTCGCTGCCGCCATCTCGACCGGTGATGACGGTGTCGAGCGTGCCGAGCGCCTGATCGAAGCCGGCTGCGATGTCATCGTCGTCGATACGGCACACGGCCACAGCCAGAAGGTCCTGGACGCCGTCACCCATGTGAAGAAGATGTCGAACGCCATTCGCATCATCGCCGGCAATGTGGCAACGGGCGAGGGCACCAGGGCCCTGATCGACGCCGGCGCTGACTGCGTCAAGGTCGGTATCGGCCCTGGCTCGATCTGCACCACGCGTGTCGTGGCCGGCGTCGGCGTGCCGCAGCTCGCAGCGGTCATGGCCGCCGTCGAGGAGGCCAACAAGCACGACATTCCGGTCATTGCCGATGGCGGTCTGAAGTTCTCCGGCGACGTCGCCAAGGCAATCGCAGCTGGCGCCTCGGCCGTCATGGTCGGTTCGCTGCTCGCTGGCACGGATGAAAGCCCGGGCGAGGTCTATCTGTACCAGGGCCGCTCCTTCAAGGCCTATCGCGGCATGGGCTCCGTCGGTGCCATGGCCCGCGGCTCGGCTGACCGCTACTTCCAGGCGGAAGTCCGCGACACGCTGAAGCTCGTGCCGGAAGGCATCGAAGGCCAGGTCCCCTACAAGGGCCCGGTCTCGGCCGTCCTGCACCAGCTCGCCGGTGGCCTGAAGGCCGCCATGGGTTATGTCGGCGGCAAGGACATCAAGGACTTCCAGGAGAAGGCGACCTTCGTGCGCATCTCCGGCGCGGGCCTGCGTGAAAGCCATCCGCATGGCGTCACGATCACCCGCGAAAGCCCGAACTATCCGGGCGCGGCCTGATGGTTGCCGGCCTGCCCGGACCGCGTCAGGCCCCGCTTCTCTGGGGGAGCGGCATCGTCTCGGCCGGGCTGCTCGCCTGGATGAACCTGGGCTTCGCCAGCCCCTTCGCCGGCTTGACCGGCGGACGGGCTATGCCTGATCTCGATATCGAGACCACGGCGCAATCGCTCTTCGGCTTGCGGAGTGTCCTGGAGACCAGACCGGAAGCTGCCGAGCTTCTGCGGGCTATGCATCTCGGCCCCGATCTGGTCCTGCCGGCCGCCCTCAGTCTCTTTCTGTTTCTGCTGATGCGAAGGGTGGTGCCCGGCGCGAGCCTTTATGGCCGCCCGGCCGAGCGCCTTCTACCCATGCTGCTGACCCTCCCGATCGCTTACGGGGTCATCGATTACATCGAGAACATTTCCAGCCTGATGCTCTTTCCACCCTCCATCCCGGCTCCGGCCATGGCGGACCTGCTCGCGGGTGCTCTCGTTTGGCTCACGCGATTGAAATTTCTCTTTCTCGTCGTCTCTGTCATCTTGATCCTCCGCCTCGCGTTCGGCCCCAAGGCTCACGCGCAGGATTGATCGACGATTGAGAGAAGGAAACAAGATGCGCCGACGCACACTGATTATAGGCGGCAGTGCCGCGACCGCAGCACTTGTCGCGTCGGCCGGCTATTTCGGCCTGCCGCGCGAGGCGGTCGGCGTGTCGAGACGAACCTACACCTGGAAAGGCAGCGACTTCCTGTCCGGCGGCACCGCCTCGATCCCCGCAGACCTTCCCGAGCCTGTCTTCCGTGCGACGCCCAATTGCGTCACCACCTGTTCCTTCACGCTCGGCCCCTGCCATGTCGATGGCATTCCGGTGCGCAAGGACATCTCTGCCGGCATCCCCGGTCTTCCTACCCGGATCTCGCTCCGGGTAGTGTCGATGCCGGACTGTTCGCCGATCGAAGGCGCCGATGTCGAGCTCTGGCATACGGATGCACGCGGCGTTTATTCGGGCGATGCGGCCAATATGTGCAATCCCGACGACCAGCAGGCGAAGCAGGCCGACTTTGGCAGAGGCCGGCAGATCAGCGACGCCGACGGCCGCGTCGATTTCATCACGGTCTATCCCGGCTGGTATCCGAGTCGGACCGTGCACATTCATCTGCGTGTTGTGGTGGGTGGCCGGGAGCTTTTGGTGTCACAGCTCATCTTCGACGACAGCCTGAGCGATGTGATTTACGCCGATCATTCCGACTATGCGGGTCGAGGTCCGCGCCGCGTCCTCAATGGCAATGACCGGATCATCTCGGAAGACGAAGCGGCCGACTTCATCTTCGATGTCGAAAAGCTCGATGCCGGTGTGCTTCAGGCAAGCTTCACCATCGGCGTCGCCGATGACCGATGCTAGTGGCCCCTGGTCCGTCGGAGCGCCCCTTTGGATGACATTTTGATGAAATATCCGGCCGTTTGATACCGATCAACCGGCCGCATCCATTCCGCGCATAACCTCTGTTCATAACCGCCGGTCGAGCGCTGGCGGAAGGGCACGAGAAAGCGTGGGAGATTGACATGGCATCGACAATGAAGGCTGCGGTGGTCCGTGAATTCGGCAAACCACTTGTAATCGAAGAGCGGACGATCCCGGATCCCGGCCCCGGCCAGATCCTGGTGAAATATGAGGCGACCGGTGTCTGCCACACGGACCTGCATGCCGCCAATGGCGACTGGCCGGTCAAGCCGAAGCCTCCCTTCATCCCCGGCCATGAAGGTGTGGGCTATGTCGCCAAGCTCGGCGCCGGCGTTTCGCGGATCAAGGAAGGCGATCGCGTCGGCGTGCCGTGGCTGCACACCGCCTGCGGCTGCTGCTCGCCCTGCCGCACCGGCTGGGAAACGCTGTGCGGCAGCCAGCAGAACACCGGCTATTCGGTCAACGGCACCTTTGCCCAATACGGCCTCGCCGATCCGGATTATGTCGGGCGTCTGCCGGATAATCTGGCCTTCGGTCCGGCAGCACCCGTGCTCTGCGCCGGTGTGACGGTCTATAAGGGCCTGAAGGAAACCGAGGTCAAGCCCGGCGAATGGGTTGTCATCTCGGGCATCGGCGGCCTTGGCCATATGGCAGTCCAATATGCCAAGGCCATGGGTATGCATGTGGTCGCCGCCGATATCTACGACGACAAGCTGAAGCTCGCTACGCAGCTTGGTGCTGATCTGGTGGTCAACGGCACGGCTGCCGATGCCATAGAGCAGGTGCAGAAGGCAACCGGCGGGGTGCATGGCGCGCTGGTCACGGCGGTTTCGCCCAAGGCCATGGAGCAGGCCTATGGCTTCCTGCGCTCCAAGGGCACCATGTCGCTCGTCGGCCTGCCGCCGGGCTTCATCTCGCTGCCGGTCTTCGAGACGGTCTTGAAGCGTATCACCGTGCGTGGCTCGATTGTCGGCACGCGTCAGGATCTCGAAGAGAGCCTGCAGTTTGCCGGCGAAGGCAAGGTCGCCTCGCACTTCAGCTGGGACAAGCTGGAAAACATCAACGACATCTTCCACCGGATGGAGAAGGGCCAGATCGACGGCCGTATCGTGCTCGATCTCGCGGCCTGACAGTGCCGGTGAAAAGGAAACCAAGGCGGCATCTCGTATGCCGCCTTCTTTGCGTTTGAAGTGGCTTCGGCGATCAGTTGCCCGACTGGATGACGGCAACCCGTGGCGGGGCGCTGGTGCAGGCGCTATCTTCGCAGATACCGGAGATCCAGACCTCGCCATTGCCGATCATCACACCCTCGGAATTGACGAAGAGATTGCCGTATTCCTGGCCGGAGATGGCTTCGACGATGCCCTCCGTGAAAACACTGTCATAGTTGTCGAGCAGCTCCTGCTCGGACTCGTATGTCGCGTCTTCGCCGTCGATCGTCACGGTGAGCGGATAGTTGACGAGGCTTACGACGATATCCGATTTGCCCTCTTCGACGGCGACCTTGAACGCGTAGAACAGCTCCTTGTAGTCGGCAGAGTCTCCGAGCAGCGCTTCGATCTGCTGATCGACAGAGGCTTCGTCGGCCCGTGCGGCTTGGGTGGAGAAAACCGCTGCAGCAAGCGCAGCAGAGAGGAGAATTGCAGTCGATCGGATCATGTGATGTCGGTTCCCGGACGCTCGATGTCCTCCTTGATAATCCAGATCTGCGACGGCGCATCGCATCACTTTTGGAGGGACCTGCAATAGAGCGCGGTAAATGTGAACGCTGCGTGAAAAACAGGCGCACTGGTGGTCCGGAATGCACGCCGCTATATATTGCGGTGCAGCAGACAACGGATCGCGCCATGACGCAAGCAGACACCAACACCGCAACCGACCGCATCTTCGTCTTTCAGGGTGGTGGTGCGCTCGGCGCCTATCAGGCAGGCGCCTATGAAGCGCTGCATGCAAACGAGGTCGAGCCGGATTGGCTGGCCGGAATCTCGATCGGCGCGATCAACGCCGCAATCATCGCCGGAAGTCCCAGAGAACGCCGGATCGCCAATCTGCGTGATTTCTGGAACACGGTCTCCTCGGGTCTGGATTTTCCATGGACGGCGCAGGACAATACCCTTCGGCGCATGCAAAATGACGCCGCAGCGCTTGCGGCAGTCGTCTTCGGCATTCCGGGCTTCTTCTCCCCCCGACTGCCAACCGCGCATCAGGTCCTCAACAACCCGGATCTGCGCGTCAGCTTTTACGACACCGAGCCGCTGATGAAGACGCTCGATCGGCTGATCGACTTTGATCTTCTGAACGACTGCCAGACACGTTTGAGCCTAGGGGCAGTCGAGATCCGGTCCGGTAACTTCGCCTATTTCGACAATCGCAAGACGCGTCTCGACTCAAGGCATATCGCAGCCTCCGGCGCCTTGCCGCCGGGCTTCCCACCGGTCGAGATCGACGGACGTTACTACTGGGACGGTGGCCTCGTCTCCAACACCCCACTGCAGCATGTGCTGAACGTCAATGATGCGTCGCGCGATCTGGAGATCTTCCAGGTTGATCTCTTCAACGCGCGCGGAGACATGCCGCGTGACCAGTTCGAGGTGGAAAGCCGGATCAAGGAAATCCGCTATTCCAGCCGTACCCGCATGAACACCGACGATTTCGCCCGTCGCCAGATCGTCCGCCGGGCGGCCAAACGACTTCTGGAGAAGCTGCCGCCAGAATTCCAGAATGATGAGGATGCCCGGATCCTCCGCTCGATCGGCCATGAATACGACGTGACCATCGTCCATCTCATCCACCGCCGCGCCTCGCATGCGACCCATGCCATGGATGCGGAATTCTCCCGCCGCTCGATCGAGGAGCACTGGCAAGCGGGCTACGATGACGCCTCCTACACGCTGAAGCATCCGAAGTGGCGCAACCGTGGCCGCCCCAAGGATGGCATCCAGATCTTCGACCTCGCGCGCGAGCGTCATCTGCGTGTGGAAGCCTGATTGCTGCAATCTTTGTTGTGTTATGGCAACCAAAGATGGGTGATTGTCCGGCTGTTAACACTTTCGCCAGACGGCTGACCTATCTCGGTGACCTATGTCCAACAGCCATGACGGTTGTAGCAATCAGGGATGAATGATGAGCAATCAGATCTTGGAGCGGCGGCTGCAGCTTCGCAAGAAGCCGCAGCAGGAGCGAAGCATCCAGCGATTGGAGGCGATCCTCGAGGCTGCCGTTGCGCTTTTTCTCGAAAAGGGTGTCGCCGAGACGACGATGAGTGAAATCGCCTTGCGGGCAGGGGTTTCGATCGGCTCGCTCTATCAGTTCTTCCCGCAGAAGGCGGCCGTCATCAAGGCACTGCACGAACGGTTCGCCGCACAGCTGGAAGGTTTCATCAGTCAGGTTTTCGCAGGCGTCCAGACCTTGGACGAGGCGGCGGAACGTGCCGCCGAATCCCTGACGGAGCTGCATGCGATGTTCCGCCAGCAGCGAATCTACATGTCGCTATGGCAGGCGATCGTCACCGACCGGGATCTTTCCCACCTGTCGGGCGATTTCCACCAGCACATCATCGCACTCTTTTACCGTGATCTCTCGCACCTGGTCCCGGAGAGCGATTTCGAGCGTTTCCGGATCAGTCTCAAGGTGATGATCCTGGCAACCGGCGAGGTTATCCGCTTCACGACGCAGCAGCCGGACGATGTCGCACAGGCCCATCTCGACCAATGGCGCCGCATGGTTCGCAGCCGCGTCTTCGCTTACTGAGACGGGTCACCAGCCCGGGATCATGTGCCCTGCGCGCAGCCGTGGATAATAGCGCGAATAGGTCTTCGGTTCGCCGTCCATATCGTCCTCCGCCTGTGCCGGCGTAATGTTGTCGAGGCAGGCGGTGATATGGTCGGTGATCGCATTCAGCAGCGACGTCGAAAGTCCGGGCCGTTTCATCAGGCCGATCTGCACCGGAGGCAGAGGCGGGAAGCCGTCATTGGCCGTCAGCACCTTCATGCCCGTTCTCAGGGCTGATTCCGGCAGGATCGACACGGCCATGCCCGCGAGAACGGCGGCTGCGACGACGGTCGACGACCAGCTGGTGAACAGGATCTGGTAATCGCGCCCGTCGGCATCGAGCGCCGAGCAGGCAAGCTGCCGCCACTGGCAATCGCGTCGCCCGACGGCAAGCGGCACGGGCGCATCGTCCTTCAGCGGATGGTTCGCCGACCCCACCCAGCAGAGCGGCTCCGTGCGCACGACATCGGACTGTCGCAGAAGCGGGTTATGGGTAACAAGTGCGATGTCGAGTTCGCCCTTGGCCATCTTCTCCGCCAGATCCACCGAGGGTTCGCAGACGATGTAGAGCTCGACATTCGGATGTGTCTTGGCGAACCGGCCGATGATCTCGGGCATGTAGCGGTCGGCATAATCGTCGGGCGTGCCGATCCGCAGCGTGCCTTCGAGCCTGTTGTCGTCGAAGGCTGCAATCGCCTCCGAGTTGAGCCGGATTATGCGGCGCGCATAGTTGAGCAGCTTGTCGCCGTCGGCGGTCAGCCGGTTGCCGCGACCGTCCTTGATGAAAAGCTGCTTGCCGACGCGCTCTTCAAGCCGGCGCATCTGCATCGAGACGGCCGATTGGGTCTTGAACACGCGACCTGCAGCCTTGGTGAAGCTGCCGGTGTCGACGATGGCGATGAAAGTCTGCAACTGATCGATATCGAGAGGGGCCGACATGAGGTGTCATCCATCAGAAGGGTTGATGACTATCATTAGAAACATTCGTTGGACTGATCAATATCCTTTCGCCATCTTCGTGATCGTAATCCTCACCGACCGGTCTCCGGCCACACACCCACCTCCAACCCTCGTCACCTGTCCGCACTCGCGGACGGGACAAATTCCTCGTGCCCGCTGAAGGGAGAACGCCATGCGCACGAACGATCGGATCTTCGATTTTGACCTCGACCTCGCCGCTGACCAGCCGAACCAGACGTTTGCCGCGCGTCTGGCCCGCCTCAACGCCTGGCTTGGATCCCTTCGCATCGCATTGCGCAATCGTCTTGCTGCGAACAGCCTCGCCGATCTCGACGAGCGCCTCCTGAATGACCTCGGCCTCACTCGAGGCGAGGTGCAGGATGTGCTGCGTCGTCACGGCTATGCTGACGATCCTTCGCAGCACCTGACCCGTTTGGCGCGCCGCCGCGCCGAACGATCCCTTCGCGGTCTCAGGGCCGACTGAAGCCTGCCTTCATCCCCGCAGGGTGACAGCCAATAGCCCTGCCTCTTGCCCGGTCCCGATTTTTTTGGACCGGGCTTTTTTGTAAACGCTAAAATAACGGTGCTCGTTGTGAAATATGAAGGAAAAAGCGGCCGGAAGTAACGTGTTGCTAACGGGCGTGTGTCAGCGATTAGAGGCCTGACGTGCTAGCATTTGCGGAGACCCTTCATGCGTATATCGACCAAGCTGCCCCTGGCTGCCACGTTGTTTGCCCTCGTTATCCTGAGTGCATCCGTAGCCATCGGTCTGGTGCAGCAGACCCGTATTCTGAATGAACAGGTCTACCAGCAGTTGGAGGCGACCGCCGATGGTCGCCGTAACGAGGCACGACGCTTCCTCGAAGCCATCCGCCTCGATGCCCGCGGCACGGCAGCCGACATGATGACGCAGCAGGCGCTCTTCGGCATCACCGGCGCCTGGCCGAAGCTCGGTGATAACCCGGCTGCGGAACTGCAGAAGCGCTATATCGACGACAACCCGAACCCTGTCGGCGAGAAGTACAATCTCGACAGCGCCAAGAAGGACAGCTACGACCGCGCCCACCGCCAGGGTCATGCAACCTTCCTGAAGCATCTGAAGGCGCAGGGCTATTACGATATCTTCCTGATCGATGCCGAAGGCAACATCGTCTACACGGTGCAGAAAGAGCGCGATTTCGGCACCAATCTGATCACCGGCCCCCTGAAGGATACGGGGCTCGCCGAAGTCTTCAAGAAGGCGATGGCAAGCGACGATCCCGAGATGTTCGCCAATTCCGATTTCGAGGCCTATGAGCCCTCGGGCGGCGCGCCGGCAGCCTTTGTGGCGGTTCCGATCATCATGAACGAGCGCAAGCTTGGCGTGCTTGCCTATCAGCTGCCGAACGACCAGCTGAATGGCATATTCACCAACACCCGCGGCCTCGGCGAGACCGGCGAGACGCTTCTGGTCGGCAAGTCCGGCATGCTGGTCTCCGACAGCGTCCGCACACCCGATGTCGACAGCCTGAAGGTCAGCCTGTCGTCTCCCATGCTGGCCACCGCGATGAGCGGCCAGGATGCGAGCGGCAACATTGAAGGCTACCGCGGCATGACGAGCTTCGCAGCGGTCGTGCCCCTCGACTTCGGTGATGTCCGCTGGTCGGTCGTGGCGCTCATGGGCGAAGACGAAGTGGCTTCGCAACTGGTCGATGCCGGCTTGAAATCGGTCGGCATGGGTGCCTTGCTCGTGCTTGTCGGCTCGCTGGTCGGCTTCTTCTTCTCCCGCAGCCTGACGCGGCCGATCTCCGAACTCGTCAGTTCCATGGGGCAGCTGGCTGACGGCAACACCGATATCGAACTCAAGGGCATCAGCCGTCAGGACGAAATCGGTGACATGGTCCGCTCGGTTGCCGTCTTCCGCCAGGCTGAAATCGACAAGCGTCAGCTGGAAGCCGAGAACGAAAGCCGCCGGTCTGCCACCGAAAGCGAACGTCATCAACGCGAGGCCGAAAGAGCAGCTGCCCAGGCCGAGCTCACGGAAGCCATCGAGATCCTGGGCGCGGGTCTGCAGCGTCTTGCCAATGGCGATCTCAGCGGAACCATCCGCCAGCCGCTGGCCGGCAATCTCGACCGTCTGCGCCTCGACTTCAACGCCTCGCTCGAGCGTCTGTCCGGGACAGTCGCCTCGGTCCACGGCAATGTCGCCGAGATCAACCGCAAGAGCGGCACGGTCAGTTCCTCGACCGCCGACCTCAGCCAGCGCACGGAACAGCAGGCAGCGGCGCTTGTCGAAACCTCGACCGCCATCCGTCAGATCATGGACGCGATCCGGCACTCCTCCGAGCGCGCGGAAAACGCATCCCGTCTCGCCCGCGAGGCCCGCGCCAATTCCGACCGCTCCGGCGAGATCGTCGGCGGTGCCGTCGATGCCATGCAGCGCATCGAGAACGCCTCCAGCGAGATCTCCAAGATCATCAATGTCATTGACGAAATCGCCTTCCAGACGAACCTGCTCGCCTTGAACGCCGGTGTCGAGGCCGCGCGCGCCGGTGAAGCCGGCAAGGGCTTCGCCGTCGTCGCCCAGGAAGTTCGTGAACTGGCGCAGCGTTCGGCAACGGCAGCGAAGGACATCAAGGCCCTCATCACCAAGTCGGGTGAAGAAGTTGCAAGCGGCGTCGGTCTCGTTCGCGAAACCGGAACCGTGCTCTCCTCGATCGCGGGACAGGTCGTCCAGATTGGCGATCACATCCATTCGATCGCCTCGGCCGCCAAGCAGCAATCGGCGAGCCTGAACGAAATAAACGATGCCGTTGCGCGGATGGAAAACGTCACCCAGCAGAATGCCCGGGCTGCCGAACAGACCAATGCCGATATGGCCGGCCTGACGCGCGATGCCGAGATGCTGTCGAGCCTGGTTGGACAGTTTACCCTTGAAAACAACGCGGCGGCTTTCCAGAATCGCTTTGCCGACCAGCGCGATACGAGCTTCGGCCGTCCCGTCCCGCCGGCAGGGTCCCAGCCGTCGCCCGCCAACAGTGCAGCCGCCAAGCCCGCGTCTCGCTCATTCCTCAAGCCGAAGGTCGCTCCGGCCGAGCCTGGCAACCGTGCGGTAGCCTCTCCCGCCCGATCGCTCATGGACAAGATCTCGATCGGTCTTGGCGCCAAGCTCAATCAGACCAAGGATGGCAAGTCCGACGGCGAGTGGGAAGAGTTCTGAGACAGGACTGAAGCTGAAATGCAAAACGGCGCGGGAGACCGCGCCGTTTTCCGTTTGAACATTGTGTCTGTGGCTCAGCTCTTGGCGTCCGGTGCCGAGTCTGCCGGTTGGGGCGCATCCTTGCGTGAGGCCGTAAGATAGGTGTCGAAGATCTGCTCCATGCTCTTCTGGTAGCTCTTCTGCACTTCGAGCCCGCTGTCGAACATGGTGTTGACCATGGCCGCAAAGCTTTCCTGTGCTTCCTTTTCCGGCGTCTTTGCAGGCTCGGCGGGCTTCGGCGCTTCGGTCGGCTGTCCGGTCATTTGCGCGGTATACACCGCGGCCATGTCCTGGAAGGCCTTGGTAAAGGGGTTGTCGAGGAAGGGGTTTGCAGCTGCCTGCGGCTGAGGCTTCTTCTGCGCCGTGCCCATCATCTCCTGGAACGCCCGGGTAAACGGGTTGTCGAACATCGACGCAGCCGGCTGCTGCGGTTTCGGCTGCATTCCGGTATTCTCAAGCCACTGCTGCATCATCGCGCCGACGGGCGTTCCTGCAAACGCATTGACGCCGGTGAACTGCCCCGTGGTCTGCTTGAACAGGCCACCCATCAGGGTGTCGGCCATGGCCGGCATCATCTGCTTGAGAATGTCCTGTCCGATCCCCGTGAACTGGGCCGCCTGCGCCGCGATCGCCCGCGAGACTTCCTTGGAACCGAAAAGCTGCTGCAGGATCTGGTTGCCGTCGGCAATCCCCTGCGGCGTGAAGGCCGAGCTCATGTCCTCGAAATACTTGGCGTAGTTGCCAGAGGTCATCGCCTGGACAAGGGCCGAAAAATCATAGGGATTGGTGGCGTTGCGCTTGAAACCCGAGGCAAAGGCCGGCATCAGCGCCGCCACCGCTTTCGCCGCCTGTTCCTGCGCAAGGCCGAATTGCTTGGCCATCGCCTCCATGGCGGTACCGTTCTGGGCCTGCAGCATCATGTCGAACAGTGGCAGCATGGCATTTCTCCCCGGATGCGTGCAGATGATTCCGCACTATATCCGGAATGCCTTTCAGGCAAACCGCTTTTTGCCGATTGGATGAAACGTCAGCTGCCCCGATTTCAGCCGGTCAGTACTGATATTCTTCGAAGACCGGCTCGATCGAGCCGTTCCAGCGGCCGTGATAAAGGGCCAGCATGTCGTCGGCGAGCGTCGTGCCCTTGGCCAGCACTTCATCCAGTGTGTTGAGGAACACGCTCTCGTCCTGGCCGTCACCGTTGAGGCGGGCACGGGCCTTGAGGCCAGCGCGCGAAAGCTCGACGACCTCCCGGGCGACCTCCATCAGCGGGCGTCCGGCAACCGAGGCCTTCAACCCTTGCGCAGGGACGGCATCGCGCATGGCGACCACATCCGCGACCGTCCAGTCGGCGGTTAGATCGTCTGCGGCGGAAAGCGCCGTCTCGTCATAAAGCAGGCCAACCCAGAGGGCCGGCAGGGCGCAGATGCGCCGCCATGGGCCGCCATCGGCGCCGCGCATTTCGAGGAAGCGCTTCAGCCGCACATCCGGGAAGAGTGTCGACAGATGGTTGGTCCAGTCACCCTGCTGCGGCTCCCAGTCGGCGATCTCGCCCTTCAGCGCGCCGTCCATGAACTGCCGGAAGGTGATATGGGTACAGTCGTGATAGCGCCCGTCGCGCACGATGAAATACATCGGAGCATCGATCGCCCAGGCGACGTAGTCGCCGAAGGAGAAGTCCTTGGAGAAGGTGAAGGGCAAAACGCCGGCGCGGCGGTTGTCGGTGTCGCGCCAGATGTCGCCACGCCAGGAGAGAAGCCCGTTCGGCTTGCCCTCGGTAAACGGCGAGGAAGCGAAGAGCGCGGTCGCCAGCGATTGCAGCTTCATCGAAACCCGCATCTTCTGGCGCATGTCGGCTTCCGAGGAGAAGTCCAGGTTCACCTGGATCGTGCACGTCCGGTACATCATGTCGAGACCCTGGCTGCCGACCTTCGGCATGTAGCGAGTCATGATGTCGTAGCGCGACTTCGGCATGCGCGGTGTCTCTGCCAGCGTCCATTTCGGGCTGCCGCCGATGCCGAGGAAGCGGATGCCCATGGGTTCTGCGACCTCCCGCAGCACGGCGAGATGCTGGTTCGATTCCTTGCAGGTCTGGTGCAGTGTTTCCAGTGGTGCGCCCGACAGTTCGAACTGGCCGCCCGGCTCGATCGAGATCGCACCCATGCCGGACTGTTCGCCAAGGCCGATGATGTTCTCGCCGTCCATGATCGGCTCCCAGCCGAGCTTTTCCTGCATGCCCTTCAGAAGCGCGGAGATGCTGGCGTCGCCGAAATAGGGAACGGGGCTGTTGTCGGCCCGGAAGAAGGCGAACTTCTCGTGCTCTGTCCCGATCCGGAACTTCTCCTTCGGCTTGGAGCCGGCGGCCATATAGGCTGCCATATCGTCGAGAGTGCCGAGAGGGGTCTGATCGGTCGTATCACGGGCCATGAAAGATACCTTGCTGGGCGTCGCCGGTGGGCACGAGCGGGCCCATCTCTGAGGCTGATTGAACCGGATTTATGTGCCGTGCAAGTGAAAAACTCTCATGCACGGCTCAAAAATCTGGAACGAAGTGAACGTGCTAGTGCCTATCGCCAGTCGCCGATCGCCGCCTGCACGACGGCCAGGGCGGCGACCGCCGCCGTATCCGCCCTGAGGATGCGCGGACCGAGCGGTATGGCCGTCACGAAGGGCAGGGATCTCAGAAGCAGGCGCTCCTCCTCAGAGAAGCCGCCCTCCGGGCCGACGAGAAGCGCAAGCGACCTTTCCTCGATGCGCGACAGGGCGGGCAGGGGATTGTGCGTGGCACTGTCCTCGTCGCAATAGATGATCCGCCGGTCCGCCGGCCAATGATCGAGAAGATCGCGCAGCTTGACCGCTTCGACGACCCTGGGGATGGCCAGGATGCCGCATTGCTCTGCCGCTTCGACGGCGTTGGCCTGCAGCCTTTCGATGCTGCCGATCTTGCCCTGCACATGCTGGGTCATCACGGGCTGCAGCACGCCGGCACCCATCTCCACCGCCTTCTGGATCAGATAGTCCATCCGGCCGACCTTCAGCGGGGCAAACAGGAATTGCAAACCGCAGTCCTCAGGCTGCGGCCGGGTTTCTTCGACAGGCGTGATCAGGATCTTCTTGCGCGTCGGAAAATGCACGCGCGCCTTCCACTCGCCCTGCCGCCCGTTGAAAACGAGAAGCTCGGCCCCGTCCTCGAAGCGCAACACGTTGGCGAGGTAGTTGAACTGCTCCGCCGTCGCCTCGAAGGCCTGGTCAAGCATGAGGTCGGCGGTCACGTAAAGCCGCTGCATCCGGTAATTTGCACGCATGGAAGTCTCGTCTCCGGGATCAAAGAACGAGGTGAGACATAACCCAATAGAGCGCGGCTGCAAGCCCGGCAGAGGCGGGAACCGTGATGACCCAGGCCGCAACGATCGTCATGAAATGCGAGCGGCGCACCAGGTAGCGGCGACGAACCTCTTCGGAATTGCGCTCGGGCTTCGGCTCCACTTCCCAGCGTTCCGCCTTGGCCCGCATGTATTCCACGCGGCGCTTGGAGTTGCGGGTATACCATTCGCGGAAGAAGCCGACGCCGAAGACGGCACCCACCGCGATATGGGTCGAGCTCACGGGAAGCCCAAGCGCCGAGGCGAGGATCACGGTCGTCGCTGTCGACAGCGAGACGCAATAGGCCCGCATCGGATTGAGCTTGGTGATCTCCTCGCCGACGATGCGAATGAGGCGCGGCCCGAACAGCAGAATGCCGAGCGAAATCCCAAGCGCCCCGATCAGGACGACCCAGAGCTGCGGCTGGCCGCCTTCCGCCATGCCGCCGGCACGGGTTGCCTCGACGATGCCGGTCAGCGGGCCGATCGCATTGGCGACGTCGTTTGCGCCATGGGCGAAGGAAAGAAGGGCTGCTGCAAAGATCAGCGGCAGCCGGAAGAGCTTGCGCAGCGACTGGTTACGGTTTTCGAGCCCTGCGGCCTGTCGCCGGATCAGGGGCCTGACGATCATCCAGGCGATGGCGCCGCAGGCAAGGCCGATCAGAAACGCCTTGGGCAGGCTGATCGGCGTCAGCTGGTTGAGACCTTCGAGGCTCAGATAGGTGACGAAGGTCGCCGTCATCACGGCGATCAGAACCGGCACCCAGCGCCGGGCGGCCGCGATCTTGTCTTCGCGGTAGATGATGAATTCCTTGATGAAGGCGAGCACCACAGCTGCGATCGCGCCGCCGAGCAGTGGCGAGACGACCCAGCTCGCGGTGATACCGGCGACGACGCCCCAGTTCAGGGCGCCAATCCCGGCTGCCGCGACGCCTGCCCCGAGCACGCCGCCGACAATCGAATGGGTCGTTGAAACCGGTGCGTTGACCCAGGTCGCAAAATTGACCCAGAGCCCGGCCGAGAGCAGGGCTGCCATCATCGCCCAGACATAGGCGCTGGCTGTCGGGGTGACGGAGGGATTGATGATCCCGCGCGAGATCGTCGCGACCACCTGATCACCGGCGATCATCGCGCCGGCGATCTCGAACACCACGGCCATCGCAAGCGCGGCCCCCATGCTGATGACGCGGGCACCGACGGCAGGGCCGACATTGTTGGTGACGTCGTTGGCCCCGATGTTCATGGCCATGTAGGCGGCCAGCGCTGCGGCCGCCATGACGATGGTCGTGCCGGGCCGGTCCATCGCCGCACCGGCGGCGACGATCGCGGCAAGGATCAGGAAGATGAGCGCCAGACCATAGGGGGCCAGTCCGCGCGAAACATGCTGCGAGGCTTCCTCGACATGGGCGATCTTCTCCAGATCCTTGTCGAGTGTCGGCTTTACGAGCTTCGGCGTCGTCTTGCCCATGGCGAATGCTTTCCGGAAGAGGTTCCCTTCCGGTTCCTCATACGTGGCATGGTGTCAGAATGATGTGAAGCGATGACGATGTCCAAATCAGCCGGCGCAGCACTTCTCCCGCAAGGCCTAGCGGCAAACCCGGCAGGGTTCAATATGACAGTTTTGTGACAATGTTTATCAGGCGACATTCGCCGTGATCTTGCCGCCCTCGGGCTGGGGCGCGGCCTGTTTGCCGAAGGCGAGAAACAATGCCTTGAGCTCCGGCTCGTCCACCCGCGAGGCAGCTTCCTGGCAACTCACCCAGTCGAGCTTGCGGCTGCCCTTCTCGGGAAACTCCTTGAGCAGGCTTTTGACTTCCAGCGCATGCACCTGCACGCGGGTGAGCACCTGATGGCCACCGCGCATGCGTTTCATATAGCTGTAATAGCCGAAGGGTTCGCGGCTGGCCTTGCCCTTGATGCCGGCCTCTTCAAAGGCCTCCTGCTCGGCAATCGCATGCGGCAGCTTTCCGGGCATGTGCCAGCCCTTCGGGATGACCCAGCGACCGGTATCCCGGCTGGTGATCACCAGTACCTCAAGCTCGCCGGTCTTCTTCTTCTTGCGATGGCAGATCGCGGCAAACTGCTGCCGCGGCGGACGCTGCAGCATGAGCTTCAGGTTGGATGTGATGCGGCCGATGATACCCAATGAACTTGCACCTCGATTCGTGAATCAGAATACGCCAAAATACCGGTAGAATATGACGGCATGCGCCGAATTCGGGCGCTTTTCACCGATTGGTTATCGCTGCCTAGCAGGTGTGCCCGGTGAGCGTTCATTTCAATGCGACATCCGGTACCCGGACCTCGCCTTTCCCCGACATTTTGAAGCTTCAGGATGCCGCAAATACGCCAAAGGCCCTGAGGCCCTCGATGACGCCATCCGCAGCCTTGCCCCGGGTTGCAATCATGCCGTCTTTCGCCTGTGCGAGGCTGGCGAGTTCCGGCAGCGCGTTGCCGGGCAGGATGCCCCGTACGCCCTCCAGTTCGAACATCGCCCGATCATTGCCCGTATCGCCTGCAACGATCACGTCGCTGAGACCGATGCCGAGCGCGCCGCAGAGCCAGACCAGCGCCTGTCCCTTGTCGGCGGACCGGGGCACCACATCCAGATCCCGCGCACTGGAATAGATGACGCGTGCCTGATGTCCGTTCTCAATGAGCTGTCTCTCCAGCGCCAGAATTTCGTCCGCCGTTGCGTCATGCAGATACCAGCTCGACTTGTAGTCATGCTGGTATTGTTGCGGCTGGCGCGACAGGCGCCCCATCATCAACAGTTCTGCCTCTATCAGATCGACGTCAAAACCTTCGCTGATTAAGGCGCGATAGTCGGTGGCGAGATGCGGATGGGTCTGCGAATGCAACATGGTGCCCACACCGCCGATCAGGAAATCCGCAGGCGGCAGTCCTTCCTCGACAGTGAAATCCAGCATGTCCTCGATAAGCCGGCCGCTGTTGTAGACCAGCAGCGGTCGCTCGCCATAGGGGATCGCCTGCCAGAGGCGTGCGAATTCACGCGACGCGTCGCGATCGCCCGCGAGCGTTCCGTCGAGGTCGGAGGAAAAGAGGCGTACCGGTTTCAATCCCCGTCGTTCCATGGTGCGGCCCAGTCGCTTTCCTCCAGAGCTTGCGCCACAGGACGCCCTTCCACAAGGGCCACAAGCTGCTGCGCGATGCCGGTCCAGGTAAACAGACTGCGAGCCTTGTGGGCTCCCATGCGTGACAAGCGCCCATAAAGCCGTGGATGGTTCAGCGGCTTCATCATGGTGATGCCGAGATCATACTTGTCGAACGGGTCGGCATAGAGCGCATGCCGGCCGTAACTGACTGCGCGAAACAGCCCGCCATGGATCGTCACGATCGTCGGCGTGCCGCTCGCCATCGCCTCGATCGCCGTCATGCCGAAGGGCTCGTAACGGCTGGAAAGCACGAAGAGATCGGCGGCGCGATACATGTCGGGCAGGTCTTCGTCCGGAATGAAACCGGAGAAATCGACCTTGTCGGCAATGCCGAGATCGGCGACCTGCTGCTTCAGCTGCGAGAGGATGGTCTCTTCCTGCGGGTCGAGGTTTTCACCGCCCAGCGCCAGCCGCAACCGGGCTTCCGGCACGCGTTCTGCTAGAACCGCAAATCCATCGATCAGGAGGTCATAACCCTTGTTCGTCGCAAGCCGCCCGAGGGCCAGAATGGTGGTGCCCTCGAAACCGAAGCGCTGGCGAACCAGGCGCCGCGATGTTTCCGACACCGGATAGAAGCGGTTGTCGTCATAACCTGGCGGGATCATATGGACGCGATTGCGCGGCAGCCCATAGTCTTCCGTCAGCATGTCGAGCTGGATCGGCGTTGTCGCGATGACGAGCTGGCAGCTGCGATAGACGATCAGCTCGTGCTGGATGCGTTCGTTGAAGTTGAACTCCTGCTCGAAGCGGTCCGCACGTTCGGGATAATCCGTCTCCATCTGCCGCTTCTTCCAGATGCCGAGCGAATGCGGCGTATGGATATGCGGCACACGAAGCGCCTCCGACAACCGCTGCCCAGCCACACCGGCATCCCAGTAATGGCTGTTGATGAAGAGATAGGAGAGACCCTCGCGCTTGATCCAGCGCAGCGCCTTCTCGTTCCACTCGGTCAGATGGCGGTGGAGATACTCCTTCGGGATGAAGTCGCGGCCGCCGCAGGGAATGCGTACCACCCGGACATTTTCGTCCACCGCGTCGATCTCCGGCCGCTCCTCGAAGCGGCGGGTGAAGATGTCGACGTTGTGTCCGAGCTGCGCGAGCTTCTTCGCAAGCTCGAGAACATAGACCACCTGCCCACCGGTATCGGCAGCCCCGAGAGGCGGCTGGGCGGCCACATAGCCATGCGTGGAAACGAGCGCGATACGCGGCGTTTCGTGCGGATCCGTTGGTAAAGCCATAACCCCACTCTGGAAAATTCGTTCGTCTGAAGAGCGTAGGAAACGCCTCGACGATACGATTGTTCCATTTTCCGGGGTCGGGCCGCCGTTCGGAGTGCGCCGTGAACTCAGGTCACGGCCACATCTCCGACGATGACGATGTGGAGTGCGCGCGGGCCATGCGCGCCGAGCAGCAGCGTCTGCTCGATGTCGGCCGAGCGTGACGGCCCGGTGATCAGGTTGACCGTGCGCGGCATGATGTCCCCGTGTGCGGCGCGCAGACTGGCCCAGAGGCTCTCCATGTCGCCGACGATATCAGACGCCGTGACGACGACGATATGGTGGTCAGGCAGAAAGTTGAGCGTCACCGGATTGTCGGGGCCGGAGAGCACGCAAAGCGTACCCGTCTCGGCAATACCGCCGAATGCATGGCTGACGGCGACGAGGTCGTTGCCATCCGAGGCGCCACTCAGGATCTCAAGCGCTCCGGCGCTCTGCCAGGGCAGGTTCACAAGTCTGGTGTCGGCACCAATCCGGATCGAGGCCGGCAGATTGCGCTGCTTGAGATACTCGGCGACCGACTGCGGCAGGGTCTCGCGCGAGGTGAGCCGCTCCGTCGTCGCATTGTATTTCTCGGCCATGGCGATGAAGAGTGCCAGCCGCTCCTCGGCCGGCAGCTGGCCGCGCTTGGGGATAATCCCGCGCGGGCGCTCGGCAAGTCGTGTCGAGACGGTTGCGGCACGCTCAGTGTCGCCGGCGCTCACTTTCAGCGAGGTGCGGATGCGGGAAAGAATGGCCTGGCGGCTGTCCATTTGTCAGGCTCCCTGCTTCTGGCGTGCGGCCCATTGCTGGGCAAAGGTCTGTCCCTCCGGTGCCGGCAGATCGCGAACGCTGGTCCAGCCCGAGGCGAAGGGCAGCGCGGCGATCCGCCCGCGTCTGCCGCCGAGAACGGACAGCATGCGGGCACCGATGGAGGTTGCCAGCCGGTATAGCTTCGGCCGCTTGGCGAAGAAGGCCCAGACCCCAAGGCCGTAGCGCGCCGTGGCCGGGTTGAGGTGCTTCTCGAATTCCCGCTCGCGCCAGTGCCGCATCATCTTCGGCAGCGGAATATGCATCGGGCAAACACTTTCGCAGCGCCCGCAAAAGGTCGAGGCATTCGGCAGATGCCCTGAAATGTCGACGCCGAAAAGCGATGGCGTCAGCACCGCGCCCATCGGCCCCGGATAGACCGACCCATAGGCATGGCCGCCGACGGCGTGATAGACCGGACAGTGGTTCATGCAGGCGCCGCAGCGTATGCAGCGCAGCATGTCCTGGAATTCGCTGCCGAGCATGGCGGTACGGCCATTGTCGAGCAGGATGACGTGATACTCCTCCGGCCCATCCGGATCTTCGGCGCGGCGCGGTCCTGTCGAGAAGGTCGTGTAGACGGATATGTCCTGCCCCGTCGCAGAGCGGGCGAGAAGCCTCAGGATCTGCGAACAGTCCTCCAGCGTCGGCACCAGCTTTTCGATCGAGGCGACGACGATATGCACCTTCGGCAACGATTGCGTCAGGTCGCCATTGCCCTCGTTGGTGACGATGACGGACGTGCCGGTTTCGGCGATCAGGAAGTTGGCTCCGGTGATCCCGACATCGGCCTGGAAGTAGCGCTTGCGCAGCACCTGGCGGGCTTCTGACAGCAGTGTTTCCGGTGCCGTCAGATCGCGCTTCGGGTCGAGATGCGTATGCACCCGGCGGAAATCCTCTTCCACCTGTTCCTTGTTGAGATGCACCGCCGGCGCAATGATATGGCTCGGATGCTCGCCGCGAAGCTGGATGATATATTCGCCGAGATCGGTCTCGACCGGTTCGATCGCATGCTCGGAGAGGAAGTCGTTGAGGTTGATCTCCTCGGTGATCATCGACTTGCCCTTGGTCACGGTCCTTGCCCCGACCCGCCGGCAGATGTCGAGCACCAGCTGGCGCGCATCCTCGGCACTTTCCGCCCAATGCACATGGCCACCTGATGCCGTCACCTTGCGCTCATAGGCTTCGAGATAGAGGTCGAGATGGGCGAGCGTGTGGTTCTTGATCTCGCGGCCCTTGTCGCGCAGGGCATCGAATTCGGGAAGGGCGGCCACGGCGGCCGCGCGCTTGGCGATGAAACCCTTCTCGACATTGGTCAGTGCCTTCTGCAACTGGCCGTCGGCCAGCGCCCTGGCGGCATTGTCCTTGAACTGCGGGGCGGTGAATTGCATGCCTTCGTCCTCCCTGTGTGTCCGTTATTTGCCGCTGCCGGCAATCGGCCGCCCGTCGGTCATGCCGGCCAGCACCTCCGCGACATGCCGCACCTCGATGGATGAGCCCTCGCGCTTGAGTTTGCCCGCAATGTTCATCAGGCAGCCCATATCACCGGCAAGCAGCAGCTCGGCGCCGGTCTCGGCAATCATCGCCGTCTTCTTCGAGACGATCTTGCCGGAGATGTCGGGATACTTGACGCAGAACGTGCCGCCGAACCCGCAGCAGACATCCGGCCCGGCCATTTCCTTGAGGTCCAGCCCCTCGACGCTCGACAGCAGCGCGCGCGGCTGTTTCGATATGCCGAGCTCGCGCAGGCCCGAACAGCTGTCGTGATAGGTCACGGTTCGATCGAGACGCGCCTGTACTTGCGTCATGCCACGCACGTCGGTCAGGAAGGAAACGAGCTCGAACACCTTGTCCGAGAAGCGCCGACAGCGCTCCTCCCAGAGGACGTCGCCCTTGAACAGTTCGGGATAGTGCATCTTCAGCATGGCGCCGCAGGAACCCGAGGGCACGACGACATAGTCGAAGCCTTCGAACTGCTCGATCACCTGCTTTGCCAGATCGCGCGTATCCTTCGTGTCGCCGGAATTATAGGCCGGCTGGCCGCAACAGGTCTGGGCGATCGGCACATGCACATTGCAGCCGGCATCCTCGATCAACTTGGCGGCGGAGAAGCCGACACTGGGCCGGAAGAGATCGACCAGGCAGGTGGCAAACAGGCCGACCTTCGGCCGCGATTGGATGTCGCTCACGCTTTTGTCTCCGTCTTGGAATTGCCGGCGGCGCGGTTCCCGCGCCCGCCATCGCGCCGGATCAGCCGCAGTTTCGCGACCCGTCCCCATTCGCCCGCCCGCGCGCTTTCGTCTGCAGCGCGCATGACGAAATCGATATGTGCCTGTGCCGCCGCCTTGGCGCCCGCCGGGTCTCCGGCCTGGATCGCATCATGGATCGCGACATGCTGTTCGAGCAGCCGCTCCCGGGCATTGGGCAGCGAGAACACGGCCTTGCGATTGAAGAAAATGCCCTCCGACAGCAGCCGATAGCAGGCCCGCATCGTGTGCAGCAGGATGATGTTGTGCGCGGCTTCACCGACGGCATTGTGAAACTCGACATCGGCCGCCAGTTCGTCTTCCGGCTCTTGGGTCCCGTGCGCCTGCCGCATGTCCTCGATGATCCGCGAGAGGAGCGCCTTGTCCGTCTCGGTTGCCCGCTGAGCCGCCAACTCTGCCGTCAGGCCCTCCAGTTCGCGGCGATATTCGAGATAGTCGCGCGTGGCGCGTGCATGCCGAGAAATGAGATCGGTGATCGGCTTGGAAAACACCTGCCCGATGATGTCAGCGACGAACGTGCCGCCGCCATGATGGCTGACCAGCAGTCCCCGGCTTTCCAGTTCCTTCAGCGCATCGCGCAGGATCGGCCGCGAGACCTCCAGCGATTGCGAAAGCTCCCGCTCGCCAGGCAACCGATCTCCGTCGCGCAGTACGCCGTCGAGGATCAGAAGTTCGATCTGCTGCACCACTTCATCGGCCGTGCGGCTGTGGCTTACGCCCGAAAACAGGCTGTCATCGCTCTCGTTCATCGCCTTCTCCTTGAGGCTCCATACCAAGATCTGCCGCAATTGGTCAATTTTTTTGTCCACTTCGCCCGGTTCCCGGATGGGCATCGATCGCGCCCTGTGACGTTTGCGCCTTTGCGCTGAGGCGGACGCGCTGCTAGCTTGATGATGGGCAAGGGAGACAGGTGGCGTGGCAAAAGGTGATTTTGCATTTCCGATGGCACCGGAGCGCGCCTTGGCGCTCGGCGAGATCCATGCGCGCCCCTACGCGCTGGTCAAATCCGGCCGCGTGATCTTCCAGCTCGCCTTCATGATGGATGGCGGCTCGGCGGTCCATCATGCTGCGATATCAGAACTGTCGCGCGCGCGCGGCGTCGCCCCGCCGGAGAAGAACGGGCGCTATCACTCGCTGGCCTGGGGGCAGGGAACGCTGCGCTGGGAGCGGCATACGGAGTTTTCGACCTGGTTCTGGGACGGCCCGCTGCCGGACAAGTTCGGTGGCGAGGTGCCCGTCCATCCCTTCGGCGATGGCTTTACCGCGCCCGGACCGCTGATCTCCGGCATTCGCCTGGAATTGAGACCCGAGGGACCGGAGACGGTCGAGGCGCGCAACATCTTCGATCCCGCAAGCCTTTGCTACAGCGAGCTGAAGAACGGCCAGGCAGCCGTCCTCACCGACTTTCGCCAGGATGGCCACGGCCTCACCCAGATCCTCGTCATTGACAGAGGCATGACCGAAGCCGGTCGCGGTGCTGTCGTCCAGCGCCTGCTCGACATCGAGACCTATCGCACCATGGCCATGCTCGGCCTGCCGCTCGCCCAGACCCTGTCGCCCGAGATCCGCCGCATCGAGGACGGCCTGACCGCCGTTACCCAGCGGATGAAGGCGCATGCCCGCGACGAGTCCGACGAGATGCTCTCCGAACTCACGCGTCTGGCCGCCGAACTCGAAGCCAATGCAGCCTTGAGCCTTTATCGTTTCGGTGCCAGCCGCGCCTATGACGGCATCGTCCGCGAGCGCATCAAGACGCTGGATGAAACGCCGGTGCCCGGCCACGAAACGCTGGGCGCCTTCCTGGAGCGTCGCCTCGCCCCCGCCATGCGTACCTGCCAGTCGGTCGAGGAGCGCCAGGCCAACCTCTCGCGAAAACTGTCGCGAGCGACCGCCCTTGTCCGCTCCTGGATCGATGTCGAGCTGGAACGCCAGAATTCCGATCTTTTGACCGCGATGAACAGCCGTGCCGAAATGCAGCTGCGCCTGCAGCAGACGGTTGAAGGCCTCTCCGTCGCCGCGATCTCCTACTATGTCGTCGGCCTTGTGGGATACGCCGTCAAAGCCATCCCGCATGACGCTCTGCCCTTCGACCCGGCCATCATCACCGGTCTGTCGGTGCCGCTCGCCGTAATCGGCGTCTGGTGGGTCGTGCGACGCATCCGCCGCCGCCACGAGCGGGACGGCTGATCAGCGCTCCGCCGCCTCGGCAATGACGTCGGCGATCCATTCGTTGAGGCTCTTGTCTTCGGCGCGTGCCGCAATTACGGCTGCCTCGTGCAGTTTCGGATCGAGCCGCAGGTTGAACTTGCCGGAAAACTGCCGATAGGGCTCGACACCCTTCTCCGCACACATCTCCAGAAAGACGGAAAGCGAGATGGCGCCTTCCCGGCGCAGCGCCTCGATGCTTTCGCCGTAGAAGTCTGCGCCGCCGTTCAGCCCGAGAAACTCCCCGCGCAAGAGACCGAGATCCGGATCGAGCGAGACCACGGCCTTGTGGCCATCGATTTCGATCACATTGTTCATGGTGTCACTCCATTCTCTTCCAGCCATTTGCGGATGCTGGCGACCGCGCCCTTGTCCGTCTCCGGTGTCGGATGCGGCCGGTGAAACACCCTGACCTGCCCGAACAGAAACACCCCGATGCGTGACCCCTCGCGCTCACTGACATCAGCCCCGAGCGCGACGAACAGCGCCTCGATATCCGACCAGCGGATCGTGCCGCTCACCGGTCGGGCGAAGATCTGCTCCAGCGTGGCCCGATGCTTCTTCTTCATTGTGAAATGATACCATAAAGCAGTACTGCATCAAGTCTGGTTCGGGAGCGGTGATCAGTCGAAATGCTTTTGTCCTTGCCGAGCATCCATCTCCGTTCGATATAGAGCACGCGGAAATGGGTAACGGGCAGAATGGCGAAGCAGACCAAGGCGAAACTCGACAAGAAGGGGCTATCGGGCCTTGGGCTCGAGAAACTCGTCGATATCCTCCTGGAGGAAGCTGCCGCCAACAAGGCGTTGAAGGCCCGATTGCAGACGGCGCTGGCCGGCGAAACCGGCCCGGACGAGATGGCCCGGCTGATTGATAAGCGCCTCGATGCGATCGACCAGGCAACGACCCGCATCAACAAGGCGCGGGCGCGCGACATGGCCGTCGAGTTCGCCGCCCTTGCGCGAAACATCCTGTCGGAACTCGGCTCGGTCGATCCGCAGGCAGCGGGTGAACGCATCCTGCGCTTCATCGGATTGCGGTTTTCGCTCTCGGCACGTCTTGTCGCCGACAGTGCCCGGCTGTGGAAGGTCTTTGACGACACAGAGCTTGCCGCGCTCGAACTGATCAAGACGGTGGGCGCCGAGGAGCAGGCACTCTTGGTCCCGCAGATCGAGCGTCTACGCTTGCGGGATCGCTACGGCGAGCATACCGGTTTCCTGCGCGCCCTTACTGGTGTCTTTTCAGCCCCGGCGGCGACGGCATGGCGCAAGGTTCTGGCTGAAGTCCTGCCCTCCGAACCCTTGAAGCTCGGCGCGCTGGATCTCCTGCAATCGCTGGCTCTGCATCAGGGCGATATCGACGACTTCCTGAAGCTGGAGCGCCAGAAGCCCGACAATCGCCGCGATACGCTGGCCGTGGCCAGCCTGCTGCATCAGGCCGGCCGTTTCGAAGACGCACTCGAATGGGTGCGCGAGCGCCCGCGCGGCGTCCGTCTCATCCCGGTCAACGGCGTGCTCGCCTCCGTCGGACCCGACTACGGCGCCCATGAGCGCCGTCTGCTGGAAGCCGAAATCCTCGAAAGGCTGAAGCGTCGCGAGGACGCCCAGGAACTGCGCTGGCGCGAGTTTTCCGAAACCCTCGATCCATCCGTGCTGAAGCTCTACCTCTCGAAGCTCGACGATTTCGCGGAATTCGATGAACTGGATCGGGCCCTGGCGCTGGCGAAGGAGCACGAGGACATCTACCTCGCCCTCGATTTCTTCCTCGCCTGGCCGCGCCTCGATCTCGCCGCCGCCCATGTCCTGCGCCACCAGCATGATTGGGAGGGCCGCCATTACGACGACCTAGCCCCCGCCGCCGAAGCGCTTGCCGCGAAAGAGCCGCTGGCCGCCGTGGTGCTCTACCGTGTGCTCGTCGAAGATATCCTGCGGCGCGGCATCGGCATGGCCTATCCCCATGCCGGCCGTTATGTCGGCGAACTCGCACGCCTCATGCCGAACCTGCCCGAAGGCCACGGCCTCTCGACGCATGCTGCCTTTCTCGCAGAGCTCAGGCGCAATCATTCGAAGAAATACGGTTTTTGGAGTTCGGTGCCCGGCGGGTTATCTTAACGCGTTACCGCTTTCGAGCAGCAATCGCCCAGTAGAGCAAGGCGCAAAATGTTGCCGCAAGATACATTGATCCGTACGCCATGTGGATCATATGTCTGCATGAATTACCCAGACATATCCACAGCTGATAGCCCAGCGGGATTCCATTTGCCACAAGCAGAATCACCATCAAGGATGATCCAAATACGATAGTACCAAGAGCAAACAGAGGTATGTAAATGACGGATGCGATCAGAAGTATGGCCGCAACTCCGACTCCCCATTCCCCTGGAAGAGAAAAAAAGCCCAGAGCAGTCAATGCGATTGGACCAACACTCAAGCCAATAAGTTTCCGCCACATTTCAAAGTCCGCTAGTTATGCTACGGCAATCTTTGGTTGAAAAATCTTAATATTCGATTGCGGCAGCCGGAGGCGTCTTGCTGGGCTTGCGACTGCAAACCCAGCGCTTGCGAACCAGCAGTCGTCTTGCCGCAGAGAAGGTAAGTCCGTGCCGCAATTGTGCGGGCTATGCCATCTATCCTAACGCTCCCAATAGGGCACAGGCCCATACAACTCCGCCAGATAATCAATGAACAGCCGTACTTTCGCGGGCAAAAACTGACGGCTCGGGTAAACCGCCGACAGCGCCACATTGCGCGAGCTTTCATACTGCGGCAGTACCTGCACGAGCTTGCCGCTCTTCAGCTCCGCCCCGACATCCCAGGTGGAGCGCAGCGCAATGCCGAGGCCGGCAATCACGGCTTCGCGGATGACCTCGCTGGAATTGGTGATCAGCATGCCCTCCGGTCTGAGCGTGACCGGTCCGTTCGGTCCCTCCAGGCGCCAGGATTCGTGGTTATGCGCCGGCAGGCAGCGATGTTTCTTCAGGTCATCCAGTGTCGCAGGCGTCCCGTATTCTGCGAGATAGTCAGGCGATGCACAGAGCACGCGGCGCACCGGGGCAAGCCGGCGCGCGACCAGCGAGGAATCGTTGAGCTCGGCGATGCGGATCGCGAGGTCGAAGCCGCCGCCGACGATGTCGGTAAACTCGTCCGACAACACCAGATGGATGGCGAGATCCGGATGCGCCTCCATGAAGGGTTTTAAGTGCGGCGCGACATGCATGCGGCCAAACGAGGTCGATGCCGAGATCTTCAGCGTGCCGTTGACCTCCGAGGAACGGCCCGAGGCGAAGGCCTCCGCCTCTTCCAGGCCGCCGAGCACCGTCAGCACCCGCTCGTGAAATCCCTGGCCCGCTTCCGTCAGCGAGATCTGCCGCGTCGTGCGCTGCAGAAGCCGCGTGCCGAGCTTGTCCTCCAGCCGCTTGATGCGTTTGGAGACAACGGCAGGCGAAAGCCCCAGATCACGCGCCGCAGTCGACATGCTGCCGGCCGCGATCACCCGGACAAAGACTTCGAGATCACCGAGATTGGTCATGAGTGGCTGCCACTTTTTCCGATTTGGTCATAAGTGCATAGCATTTGCCCTGCGAAAGTCCTAGTGGTAAGAAAAATAGACCAGTTGAGTGGCGGGCGTCCTGCCGCTAGGATCGCGGCACATGGGGAGGAGACCATCATGAGCGAGGCCATCGCCTTTCTGCCGCCGAGAGCGCAAGTCCTGTCGCGCCGCGCCGAGATCCTGGCTGACCTGAAGGAGCTGGTGCCCGCTGGTCGCCTTGTCGCCGAGCAGACGGCGCTCGTTCCCTTCGAAACCGACGGCTTCATCGCCTATCGCCGCCGCCCGCTCGCCGTCGTCCTGCCGGAGACCACAGCGCAGGTCGCCGCCGTGATGAGATACTGCCATCGCTACGGCATTCCCGTCGTCCCGCGCGGCGCCGGCACCTCGCTATCGGGCGGTGCGATCCCGCAGGAGGACGCCGTGGTCCTCGGCCTGTCCGCCATGACCCGCATCATCGATATCGATTATCAGAACCGCACGGCCACCGTGCAGGCCGGCGTCACCAATCTTGCCATCTCCGATGCGGTCGGTGCCGACGGCTATTTTTACGCCCCGGATCCGAGCTCGCAGCTTGCCTGCACCATCGGCGGCAACATCGCCATGAACTCCGGCGGCGCCCACTGTCTGAAATACGGTGTCACCACCAACAACCTGCTCGGCGTGAAAATGGTCCTCGTCGATGGTACGGTGGTTGATCTCGGCGGCAAGCATCTTGATGCCGAGGGCTACGACCTGCTCGGCCTCGTCTGCGGCTCCGAGGGCCAGCTCGGCGTTGTCACGGAAGCCACCGTCCGCCTGCTCGCCAAGCCGGAAGGCGCCCGCCCCGTGCTCTTCGGCTTCGATAGCGCGGAGGCCGCCGGCTCCTGCGTGGCCGATGTCATCGGCGCCGGCATCATCCCGGTTGCCATCGAATTCATGGACAAGCCGGCCATCGAGATCTGCGAGGCCTTCGCCAAGGCTGGCTATCCGCTGGATGTCGAAGCGCTGCTGATCGTCGAGGTCGAGGGATCCGAGGCCGAGATGGACGCCATGCTGGCCTCGATCGTCGAGATTGCCAAACGCCATGGCGTGAAGACCGTGCGCGAAAGCCAGTCGGCGACGGAGGCCGCTCTTATCTGGAAAGGCCGCAAATCCGCCTTCGGCGCCACCGGTCGCATCGCCGATTACATCTGCATGGATGGCACCGTGCCGCTCAGCCAGCTCGCCTACGTGCTGCGCAAGACCTCCGAGATCATCGACCGCTACGGGTTGCGCGTCGCCAATGTCTTCCACGCCGGCGACGGCAACATGCACCCGCTGATCCTCTACAATATCAACGACCCTGAAGATGCCGCCCGGGCGGAAGCCGCCGGCATGGAAATCCTCAAACTCTGCGTCGATGCCGGCGGCTGCCTGACCGGCGAACACGGGGTCGGCATCGAAAAACGCGACCTGATGCTGCACCAGTTCAGCCAGGTCGATCTTGACCAGCAGATGGCCGTGCGCTCCGCCTTCGATGCGGACTGGATCCTCAATCCCTCCAAGGTCTTTCCGCTGGACGGGAGGGGATGATGGCCGTGTCGGTTTTCTCTGTGGTTTATCCCCCTCTGTCCTGCCGGACATCTCCCCCACAAGGGGGGAGAGCGGGAACCCGCCAGCGCCCTGCGCTCGGCAAGCATTCGCCCGCTGAAGCCTCTCGCCGTTTCGCGCCCTCTCGTGAGCCTGTGTCTGATCGTATCCGCATGGCCGAGCGGCAGCCCCATCCACTCTCCCCCCTCGTGGGGGAGATGCCCGGCAGGGCAGAGGGGGGCGAGCTTGCGCCAAGTCATCCGCAAGCCGCCGTAAACGCGAAAGCCACCCCATGCTGACCCCCTCGACCGAAGCCGAAGCCGCCGCGCTCATCCGCGAGTACGCCGCCCGCAAGACCCCGCTCAAGATCCGGGGCGGCGGCACCCGTGCGGGCTTCGGCAATGCCGTCGCCGCAGAAACCATCCTGTCCTCTGCCGGCCTCACAGGCATCGTCGAATACAACCCCGCCGAAATGGTCATCACCGCCCGTGCAGGCACCCCTGTTTCCGAGATCGAGGCAGCCCTTGCCGCAAACGGGCAGGGCATGGCCTTCGAGCCCATGGACCATCGCGGCGCCATGGGCACCTCGGGCACACCCACGATCGGCGGCCTCTTCGCCGTCAACAGCGCGGGTCCCCGCCGTTTCACGGCAGGTGCCGCCCGTGACCACCTGCTCGGCGTTCGCTTCGTCAATGGCGCCGGCGATGTCGTGAAGGCCGGCGGCAAGGTGATGAAGAACGTCACGGGCCTCGATCTCGTCAAGCTGCTCGCCGGTTCCCACGGCACGCTCGGTTTCCTCACCGAAGTCACCTTCAAGGTCCTGCCGGTGCCGAAGACCTCGACCACCCTTGTTCTCTCCGGCCTTGAGGACGAGCAGGCGATGAAGGCGCTCGCTGCCGCCATGTCGCTGTCCGTCGAAGTCTCGGGTGCCGCCCATCTGCCGGAAAGCGTGCGCGGCCGCTTCATCGGTGGCAAGCTTCCCGAAGGTGCCGCCACCGTCATGCGCCTGGAAGGCCTGGAGGCCTCGGTTGCCGTGCGCGCCGAAAAGCTGGCCGTGGCCATGGCAGGCTTTGGACCGGTCAGCCGCCTCGATGATGCGCATTCGAAAACGCTGTGGCGCGAAATCCGTGATGTCCTGCCCTATGCCGATGGCACGGCGCGCCCGCTCTGGCGTGTGTCCATGGCACCATCGGAAGCCTGGAAGCTGGTCGCCGGCTTGCGGCTCCGCGCCGGCATCGATGCCTATTACGACTGGCAGGGCGGGCTCGTCTGGATGCGCATGGAGGCCGATCCCGAGGCCGACGTCTTGCGCCACGGCATCCGAACCCTTGGCGGCGGCCACGCGACGCTTGTCAGGGCCGCGCCCCAGATCCGCGCCGAAGTCGCCACCTTCGAGCCCCAGGCGCCGGCTGTTGCTTTGCTTTCCGCCCGAGTCAGGGCAAAACTCGATCCGAACGGGATCTTCAATCCCGGGCTGATGATGCAAGGAGTTTTGTCATGACTGATCCCAATTACCAGCCGCCAGCGACCTCGGGAGGCGAGGGCTGGTTTTCGCCCGGCCGGCTCAATGTCCAGGTGGTCTACTGCCTCTATCTCGTCAGCTTCGTCGTCGGCCTGACCGGCATTGTCGGGCTCATCATGGCCTATGTGAACCGCGGCAAGGGCGAGCCTTGGGTCGACACACACTACACCTATGCCATCAGGACCTTCTGGATCGGCCTGCTTTACGCGTTGATTTCGAGCATCCTGATGGTCGCCTTCATCGGCGTCATCCTGATCTTCGGCGTGGCCATCTGGATCGTTGTCCGCTGCGTCATCGGCCTGCAAAAGGCCTCGGCCGGCGAACCGATTGCCCGTCCTGAGAGCTGGTGGATCTGAGTTCAAGACAAAGGAGCGGCTGTGTCGGCCGCTCCGGGGGAGGAAACGCGTGCAGACCAATTTTACCGCCGAACAGCTCGCCGATCCCCATGTCGCGGAAGCCGAGAGCATCCTGCGCAAATGCGTGCATTGCGGCTTCTGCACCGCCACCTGTCCCACCTATGTGACGCTCGGCAACGAGCTCGACAGCCCGCGCGGTCGCACCTACCTGATCAAGGACATGCTGGAAAACGGCCGCCCGGCGGATGAGCAGGTCGTCACCCATATCGACCGCTGTCTCTCCTGTCTGGCCTGCACCACGACCTGTCCCTCCGGCGTCGACTACATGCATCTGGTCGACCATGCCCGCATCCACATCGAAAAGACCTATCGCCGCCCGCTGATGAACCGGCTGACGCGCAACATGCTGGCCATGGTCCTGCCCTATCCGGGCCGTTTCCGCCTGGCCTTGAAGCTCGCCGCCCTGGGTCGCCCCTTTGCCGGCCTCTTCGACCAGGTCAAGGCCCTGAAGCCGATGGCCGCCATGCTCAGGCTCGCGCCGTCCAAGGTGCCGCCAGCCTCTGATTTCGCCAGACCCGCCACCCATGCCGCCGTTTCGACACGCCGTTGCCGTGTCGCGATCCTCACCGGCTGCGCCCAGCCCGTTCTCGATCCCGGTATCAACGAAGCGGCGATCTCGCTTCTCACCCGCCTTGGTGTTGAGGTCGTCGTACCGCAGGGCGAAGGCTGCTGCGGCGCGCTCGTCCACCACATGGGCCGCGAGGAGCAGGCGCTCGACAGCGCCCGCCGAAATATCGATGTCTGGACCCGTGCGGTCGAAGACGGCGGCTTGGATGCGATCATCGTCACGACCTCGGGCTGCGGCACGACGATCAAAGACTATGGCCACATGCTGCGCCTCGATCCGGCCTATGCGGAAAAGGCCGCGCGCGTCTCGGCGCTTGCCAAGGACGTCACCGAATATCTCTCCACGCTCGACCTGCCGATCGCGGAGACGAAGGGCCTGACCGTCGCCTATCACTCCGCCTGCTCGCTGCAGCACGGACAGAAGGTGACCATGGCGCCGAAACTGCTGTTGAAGTCAGCCGGTTTCACGGTCAAGGACCCGCCGGAAGGCCATCTCTGCTGCGGCTCTGCCGGCACCTACAACATCATGCAGCCGGAGATTTCAGCGAGGCTGAAGGCCCGCAAGGTCAGGAACATCGAGTCGACGAAACCCGACATTATCTCTGCTGGCAATATCGGCTGCATGACCCAGATCGGCTCGGCCACGGGCATTCCCGTCGTCCATACGGTCGAGCTTCTGAACTGGGCCTATGGTGGGCCGCGACCCAAGGCGCTCGATCGCCGGGCGTCGGTTTGAGCGAATTGTTAAGCGATTGCTGCAACAATTGTCCCGGGATGAGGCATCCCGGGAGGCCATCATGGCAAGAAAGACATTTGCTATCGCATTCCTGTTCCTGTGTCCCTGGGTGACACCGGCGATGGCGATCGAGCGCATTTACTGCGCCGCATCCGATAGCGTCATCGACATGTCGCTGGAAAGCGGCTTCAGCAACAAGGATCAGGAAAGGATCGTCCATTTCCGCGGCATGGCCGGCGTGAAGGACAAGGCGGCGCCAGCGGGCTTCAAGCGCTTCCAGATCACCTCGAAGATGCTGAAGCAATACTGGATCGACGAGCGCGATCTGCGCTTCAGCATCCATGCCTTTGCCCCGGAGAAGGAACCCCTCTATCGCGTGTCCATGGCGATGATCACCGACCGCATTTCAAGCACCGCAAAGCGGTTTACCGGCCGCTACGACCTGAAGGTCGTCAAGCTGAAGATGGGCAGCGCCGTCGGCGGCGAGCAGATCCTCTCCCACGAGGGCGACATTTTCTGCGACATCAAGCGCTGACAGGATAAACCCACTTGAAATGAAAACGGCCGCGTCTTGCGATGCGGCCGTCTGAATTTCTTCCGATTGTGCTCGCTCAGCCGCCGAAAATCGTGCGCAGAATGTCCACGCCCTGATCATCGAAGGAAACGTCGCCCTGGCGGTTGCCGGGGCCGATGACGATCACCTTGGTGCCGATATCGGCGCGCTCATAAAGATGCTCGACATCCTTGTTCATCATGCGGATGCAGCCTGAGGACATGTTGAGGCCGATCGTCCACGGCTGGTTGGTGCCGTGGATGCGGAAGATCGTGTCTCGGCCGCCCTTGTAGAGATACATCGCGCGTGCGCCGAGCGGATTGTCGGGGCCGCCTTCCTGCACGACCGGCAGGATGTGGCCCTTGGCGGCTTCGCGGCGGCGCATTTCTGCCGGCGGACGCCATTCAGGCCATTCCGCCTTGCGACCGATCTTCACCACGCCCGACCAGCCGAAGCCTTCACGACCCACGCCGACGCCATAGCGGGTCGCGCGGTTGTTGCCCTCGACATAGTAGAGAAACTTGTTGTTCGTATCGATGATGATCGTGCCCGGCTTTTCGTCGGTGGTCAGCCGCACGACCTTCCGCTTGAACTTTTCCGGCACTTCCTTGCGCTGCTGCGCAACGAGCGTCACGTCGCTGGTCGTCTGGATGCGATTGAGGCTGATGGCGCTGGCGGGCGCCGGCAAGGCGAGTGTAAGCGCGATCATCGCCACAGCCGCCTTGCGGAAAGTCGTGTTGAACATAAGCAATCCCCCTGATTTGCAGGGCTTCCAGCCTAGCCGCTTCGCCTCTCAAAGCAAGGTCTAATCAAGGTTGTGTGATCTGGCGAGTGTTTCAGATCACAATCACCTTCGTGCCGACCTTCACCCGCTCGTAGAGGTCGATGACATCTTCGTTGCGCATGCGGATGCAGCCGGAGGAAACGCCGTTGCCGATCGACCAGGGCGCGTTCGTTCCATGGATCCGATAGAGTGTCGAGCCGAGATAAAGTGCACGCGCGCCCAGCGGATTTTCAGGGCCGCCCGGCATGTGCGCGGGCAGGAAATGGCCCTTGGCCGCTTCGCGGGCGATCATTTCCTGCGGCGGGCGCCAGTCCGGCCATTCGGCCTTGCGGGTCACCTTGTGCGTGCCCGCCCATTCGAAACCCGGCTTGCCGACGCCGACGCCGTAACGCTTGGCCATGCCGTCTGCCATCACGAGATAGAGGAAGCGCTCGCGCGTATCGATGACGATCGTGCCCGGCTTTTGCTCGGTCTGGTACTGCACCATCTGTGGCAGGAATTGCGGCTCGATCTGGGTACGAATGGGTTTGTCCGGCCGCATCGCCACCTGTTGCGGTGCCGGCTGCTGCGGGAAGAGCACGCGCCGTTGCTGCACCACGCGGCGCTGCTGCTGCGGCTGCTGGCGGAGTAAGGGTTGCTGACGAAGAACCTGCTGCGGTTGAACCACACGCTGGCGGCCGGCCGGCACGGCCTGGCGCATCCGCTGTGGTGTCGTATAGCCGCGCGCCTGTGCCGGAGCGCCGCCGAGTTGCAGCACCCACGATGCCTGCAGATCCGGGCTCACCATCACCGGCGGGCGACTTTTGTAGCGATCACTGGCATGAACGGGCAGGGCAATCGACAGGCTGGTCAACAGGGCCAGCAACAGGGACGTCTTCGACATCGGACAACTCACAAACTAGGGACCGGTGCGACGGCAAGCCATGCCGCCATTTCCGGTTGATCGTGCCAGAGCGAGCGCCGCCATTTGGTAAAGACGCATTCATGAAAATGCGATCCGCTCCGTAAACCTTTCGGAAGGGTTAGCGCCCGGTTTGGAAAAATCGTGAACAAATGGTAAACGTTCCGCAGTGATGGGAGGGAATCGCATGGAGACGACAGCGGAAGGCCTGATCCGGGGAGACGACGGCCTCGACCGCTGCTTCTGGCATGGCGGTCTTGAAGACTATCGCCGCTATCATGACGAGGAGTGGGGCCGGCCCGTCACCGATGACATCAGGCTGTTCGAAAAGATCTGCCTCGAAGGCTTTCAGTCCGGCCTCTCCTGGCTGACCATCCTCAGAAAGCGCGAAAACTTCCGCGCCGCCTTTGCCGGCTTCGACTTCCATCAGGTCGCCCGCTTCGGTGACGACGACATAGCCCGCGGCCTGGCTGACGCCGGCATCATCCGCCATCGCGGCAAGATCGTCTCGACGATCAACAATGCCCGCCGCGCCGTCGATCTCAAGGCCGAATTCGGCTCGCTTTCCCGCTATTTCTGGAGCTTCGAGCCCGCCGCCGCCGAGCGCCCGCCGCGCATGGATTATGCAACGCTCAAGGCGAACCCCACGTCGCCCACCTCGATCCGGCTTTCCAAGGATCTGAAGAAGCGCGGCTGGACCTTTGTCGGCCCGACCACCGTCTACGCCTTCATGCAGGCCATGGGTATGGTCAACGACCATATCGAAGGCTGCTGCTGCCGCGCGCCGACGGAAGAGCTGAGGACCCGACTCGTTCGCCCCTGATCAGGCAAGACTGGCGACGAGATCTGGTACATGCCCGAGATCCGGGATCTCGCGGAAGCGTGGCGCCTCGACCGGCTTCTCCACATGCTCCAGCACCCAGGTCAGCTCATGGGGCACGAACACGCCCCAGGCACCGGCCGCGATTGCCGGCACGACGTCGGATTTCAGCGAATTGCCGATCATCATCCCACGCTCCGGTCCCTCGCCATGTTTGCCGAAGATCCGCCGATAGGTGGTGGCCGTCTTGTCCGAGACGATCTCGACCGCGTCGAAATAGTCGCCAAGGCCGGATTGCGCCAGCTTCCGTTCCTGGTCGAAAAGGTCGCCCTTGGTGATCAGGACGAGGAAATAGTGTCCACGCAGCGCCTCCAGCGCATCGCGGGCATGCGGCAGGCATTCGACCGGGTGGCTCAGGAGATCGCGCCCGATGGCCAGGATCTCGCTGATGACGGAGGAGGGCGCCCGGCCCTCGGTGATCTCCAGCGCGGTCTCGATCATCGAGAGGGTGAAACCTTTGATGCCGAAGCCGTAGTGGGCAAGGTTGCGCTTTTCCGCCTCCAAGAGCCGTTCGGAGACGTGCTCGCCTTCGGCATAATCGGAAAGCAGGCTGCGGAAATGATGCTCCGTCAGCTTGTAATACTGCTCGTTCTGCCAGAGCGTGTCGTCGGCATCGAAGCCGATCACGGAGACAGGGCGGTTCGACATGACGCCTCCTTATCGATCAGGAGGGGCAGACTAATCCGTCTCTTCCGCAAAGCAATGGCGTCCGAAGACGCCATTGCATGTTCATGGGGACGGCGGGTTATTGCCCGTTCTTGGCAAGCCATTCCTTCATCATGGCGATCTCGCCTTCCTGGGCTTTGATCACCTCTTCCGCGAGCTTGCGGATCTCGGGATCCTTGCCGTGTTCGAGCACGATATTTGCCATGTCGATGGCACCCTGGTGATGCGGGATCATGCCCCGGACGAAGTCGACATCGGCATTGCCGGTCAGCGGCACGGCCATGTCCTTGTGCATCCGGGCGTTTGCCTCGGCAAAGGCCTTCGAGGACGGACTGTCGTCCATCATGGAATGCCCCATGGCCGACATGTCATGGCCCTGGTGCATGGTGTTGTCCTGGGCGAGGACGATAGAAGCGGAAAGCGCGGTCGCCAGCGACGCCGCCACGAGAACAGTCTTCAGCATTGAATTCTCCTGTGCTGATCGATGAAAGGGAAAGCGCGGGCGGTATCGCCGCGCGGTTCATCGGATCAGGCGCGGGGAGGGGGCGTCAGCGGCGCCGTCAATTGCGACACGAGCCTTGGGAAGCGCGTGGCAGCCTCGGCAGCACGCGCCGGTTTGCCACTCTCGGCAAGGACCGGATCGGCAGGCAGGGTGAGACAGGCCGCACAATGCCATGTCATCTTCAAGGGTTTGGCCGGGTGAGGGGAGTTGCCATCCGCGTCGGCGACGGTGGCTGCCGAGCCCGAATGCGGACAGTCCATGTCGACCGAGAACTTGCTGGCCGAGACAGTCACCCCCGCATCGCCGCTCGCATCCATCGCATGCGCCACAGGCATCGCCATGGCCGACATGCCGGTCATGGGCATGGCGCCGTAGGCGAGGGCTGCGACAAGCAGCAGGAGGCGGGCGAGCGATCTCATGCCCTGAAGATGGGCCGCCATTCCGACGAAAGCAAGACATCCGTAAACAACATTGGCGCCTCAGCGCGCAATGACGTGATGCAGGATCTGATAGTCACGGCTTTCCTCGCCGAAGGGCACGACCGGCCAGTCCCAGCTCTCCCGCACCGGCCCGATATCGACGCCATGCACAAGATCGACCGTCTCCTGGCGTCTGCCAGACCGGTCAATCACCGTGTAGCCGATATCGGTTACAAGGCATGTTTCGGCGGGGACCTGACCAAGCCCTGCGACATGTGCGGCAATCAGGTGAGGTACCAGTTCATCTGCATTGGCGTGCCCCTCCAGCCGACGCTCGGCACCGATCCCGATCTGCGAAAGCAGGTTCGCCGAGACAACGAGATCGAGATAGGGCACCTGCCGGAGGAACGAGAGCGGTTCGACGGCCTCTCCGGCAAGCAGGGCATCGAGCCCGGAAAGATCCCGCTCGATCAGCCGGATGTTCTTGAAACGCTGGATCGCAAGCCAGCTCCGCACACTGGCCAGATGCACGAGATCGACCAGCACCACCGTATCGAACAGCCGCGAAAGCTCGGCAACCGGCACATCGCGCAACAGCCCCGAACCCAAAACCACCACCGTCCGCTTCTGCCGGCAGGCTTCGGCCGAGCTCAGAATGGCCGCCTTCGTCCGCCGCTCATGCTCCGCCCAATCCCGTTGGCAGCGATTGGCCCGCGCCCAGAGATTGACGGAGGAGCGAATGAACGGACGGTGCCGCGCCGAGGTGAGCGGAACGCTCGCGGCAAAGTTCAGGGCTTCAAGGATCATATGTTACCGATAGACGGAGCTGCGATGGCCGATCTCGACCACGAGCACGATGAACTTGCCGTCCTGGATATCGCAGATGATCCGGTAGTCGCTAGTGATCCTATGATTCATCAAGCTCAAAAACGCTCCGGATTTCCTCGAGTGTATAGGTTTTGCGGTCGCCTGCCATGTACTCGCGCCAGGCTTGGTCCGCTACCGCCACGTCGTAGATGTCAGCCAAGTGACGGCCAAGAGCCATTGTGGCATAGTCATCGGCATCCATGTCATGCAGGTCGCCGAACTTGGACAAGAGGAAATACATCTTTTCAGGGATTTCGATTGTGACACGCTTCGTCATGTGCACGTCCCTTCGCTAGAAGGCGAAACATACCATCGCGCCGGCCCATTTTCCAGCATCCGCCCTCGCGCCCGCCCGCCTTCGCCCTTGCCGCCAAATCCTTGATCCTCTAAGACACCGGCACCTTTTTGAAACGAAATTCCGGTTGTCATCATGAGCGATAAGAACAAGAAGCCCCAGAAGCTGAAGGCCCGCCTGCCGCGCGGCTTCGTCGATCGCGAGGCTGCCGATATCCGCGCTGCCAACCAGATGATGGAGACCATCCGCGAAGTCTATGAGCGCTACGGCTTCGACCCGATCGAGACCCCGCTCTTCGAATACACCGATGCACTCGGCAAGTTCCTGCCCGACAGCGACCGCCCGAACGAAGGCGTCTTCTCGCTGCAGGACGATGACGAACAGTGGATGTCGCTGCGCTACGACCTGACCGCCCCGATGGCCCGTCATGTCGCGGAGAATTTCCAGGAAATCCAGCTGCCGTTCCGCACCTATCGCGCCGGCTATGTCTTCCGCAACGAGAAGCCGGGTCCTGGCCGTTTCCGCCAGTTCATGCAGTTCGATGCCGACACCGTCGGCGCACCGGGCGTACAGTCCGACGCCGAAATGTGCATGATGATGGCCGACACGCTGGAGGCCCTCGGCATCAAGCGCGGCGACTATGTGATCCGCGTCAACAACCGCAAGGTTTTGGACGGTGTGATGGAAGCCATCGGCCTCGGCGGCGAGGAGAATGCTGGGCGGCGCCTGACAGTGCTGCGCGCCATCGACAAGTTTGACAAGTTCGGTATCGAGGGCGTGCGGCTGTTGCTCGGAGAAGGTCGCAAAGATGATTCAGGCGACTTTACTAAGGGAGCCGGGCTTAAACAGAGCCATATAGAACTCGTTGCGAATTTGTTCTTGAAGGCGAACGACGGCGAAGCGACTAGACAGATCCAAGCTTCAGAACTCGCCCGGCAGGCGATGCAGTTGCCTTTGCAAGGCGTCCTTGGAGGTGGCATGCAAAACGAGACATACCTAGCCGGTATGGATGAGCTGCTTAGCCTAGAGACAATGGTTAAGGCAGCTGGTTACGGGCCGGAGCGCATACTGATTGATAAGTCTGTCGTCCGCGGTCTCGAATACTACACCGGGATGGTCTACGAAGCCGAACTCACCTTCGATGTCACCAATGAAAAGGGCGAAAAGGTCGTCTTCGGCTCGGTCGGCGGCGGTGGGCGTTATGATGGCCTCGTGTCGCGCTTCATGGGCCAGCCGGTCCCGGCCACGGGCTTCTCGATCGGCGTTTCGCGCCTGATGACGGCCTTGAAGAACCTCGGCAAGCTCGGCCAGGATGACGTGCTTGGCCCGGTCCTCGTCACCGTCATGGATGGCGATGTCGAAAGCATGGGCCGCTACCAGAAGTTCACGCAGGACCTGCGCAATGCCGGCATCCGCGCCGAAATGTACCAGGGCAACTGGAAGAAGTTCGGCAACCAGCTGAAATATGCCGACCGCCGTGGCGCCCCCATCGCCATCATCCAGGGCGGCGACGAGCGCGCGCAAGGCGTCGTCCAGATCAAGGATCTGATCGAGGGCAAGCGCCTCTCGGGCGAGATCACCGACAATGCCGAATGGCGCGAGGCCCGTGTGGCCCAGGAAGTCGTGGCCGAGGCGGACCTGGTGGCGAAGGTCAAGGAGATCCTGGCGGCTCAGGCGGAAGATCGCCGTCGGGCGAAGGGTGGTTGAAACCATGTCGCGTGGTTACCCCCCTCTGCCCTGCCGGGCATCTCCCCCTCAAGGGGGGAGATTGATGGACTGCCGGCCCCGCGAACTCCCTCTGATCTCCCCCCTTGAGGGGGAGATGTCACGAAGTGACAGAGGGGGGTATTCTCTACACTGTGGTGCAACATGCCCCTGACCGACATGCCGGATTTCGCCGGCACCATCCTGCAGGAATTCACATCACGCGGCACGACCCGCGTGGATACACCCGTGATCCAGCCGGCCGCTCCCTTCCTCGACATGGCGGGCGAAGACCTGCGTCGGCGCATCTTCCTGACTGAAAACGAGCGCGGCGAAAGCCTCTGCCTGCGGCCCGAATTCACCATCCCCGTCTGCCTGCGCCATATCGAAACTGCGACCGGCACGCCGAAGCGTTACGCCTATCTCGGCGAGGTCTTCCGCCAGCGTCGCGAAGGTCCGCAGGAATTCTACCAGGCCGGCATCGAGGATCTCGGTGACATTGCCACCGCTGCCGCTGACGCCCGCGCGATTGCCGATAGCGTGGCGATACTCACCCGCCTTCTGCCGACCAGGCCGCTCACCGTCACGCTTGGCGACCAGTCCGTCTTTGAAGCCGTCGTCAAGGCGCTCGGCCTACCCGCCGGCTGGCAAAAGCGCCTGATCCAGGCCTTCGGTAACTCCGCCCAGATCGACCAGCTTCTGCGCACGCTCGCCACCCCGACGCCGGTGCCGGGTCTTGCGCCGGAGGTTTCGGAGCTGCTGGCAAAGGGCGACCAGAACGCCCTGATCGCCCATATCGATGCGACCATGCAGGAAACCGGCTATCTCACCAATGCGAGCCGGACGCCTGCCGAAATCGCCCGCCGCCTGAAGGAAAAGCTGGAACTCTCCGAGACCCGCCTTGATGGCGCAGCACTCCTGCTGCTGCGCGAATTCCTGTCGCTCGAACTGCCGCTGGCCGAGGCTTCCGCTGCCCTTGCCGGCTTTGCCGATGCTGCAGGCCTGAAGCTCGGGCCGGCACTCACCCGGTTCGACGAGCGTGTCGCAGCCCTTGCCAGCACCGGCGTCGATCTCGACCTGATCACCTACCGCGCCGCCTTCGGCCGCCCGCTGGATTATTACACCGGCCTCGTCTTCGAGGTGGCGGTGAAGGACAAGCCCGCCGTGCTCGCCGGGGGCGGGCGTTTCGACCGGCTGCTGACGCTGCTCGGAGCCGAGACGCATATCCCGGCTGTCGGTTTCTCGCTCTGGCTGGATCGCATCGAAACCGAAAGGAGCGCGTCATGACCATCACCATCGGTCTGCCCTCCAAGGGCCGCATGAAGGACGATGCCTCCGCCATCTTCGAGCGTGCCGGCATGAAGATCGTCGCCGTCGGCAATGACCGCTCCTATCGCGGTCGTGTCGAAGGCTTCGACGATGTCGAGATCGCCTATCTCTCGGCCTCCGAGATTTCGCGCGAGATCGGCAATGGCACGGTCGATTTCGGCGTCACCGGCGAAGACCTGATCCGCGAGGGGCTTGCCGAAGCAGACAGTCGCGTCGAGATATCGGCCCGCCTCGGCTTCGGCCATGCCGATGTCGTCGTCGCTGTTCCCGAGGTCTGGTACGATGTCGACACCATGGCCGATCTCGGAGATGTTGCCGCCGAATTCCGCACCCGCCATGGCCGGCGGCTGGCGATCGCCACCAAATACTGGCGCCTGACGCAGCAGCATTTTTCCCGACAGCACGGCATCCAGCTCTATCGCATTGTTGAGAGCTTAGGGGCCACCGAAGGCGCCCCCGCCGCCGGCCAGGCGGATATCATCGTCGACATCACCTCGACCGGCTCGACGCTGCGCGCCAATCATCTGAAGGTGCTCTCGGATGGCGTCATCCTGCGCTCGGAAGCCTGCCTTGTCAGGGCACGGAAGCCGGAGCATGAGGGCAATGCGATGATCGGTCGGATCGTGGAGGCCGTGCGCGGCGTGTTCTGAGGCGTCTTGTCCGGCATTTCCAGGTGAACCCCCCTCTGTCCTGCCGGACATCTCCCCCTCAAGGGGGGAGATCCGCAGAGCGATTGGCCACTCGAACCTCTCCAAACTGGAATGGCCGGACTTGAACATCCCGATGCCGGGGCGATGCGTAGGTGACGGGTCGATCTCCCCCCTTGAGGGGGAGATGCCCGGCAGGGCAGAGGGGGGTATATCCCCGTGATGATCTTAAAATTAAGACACAAAAAAACCCGCCGGATCGCTCCAGCGGGTTTCCTTTTGCCTTGTGGGGCAGGGATCAGGCGGTGACGGCAGAAGCCGAACCGCGACGGGCGTCGATCGAGTAGGCGCCGGCACCGACGATGGCGAGAGCGATGTAGCCACCGGCGAGCGTGATATTCTTCATCATCATGATCTGGTTCAGCGTGTTGATCCAGCCGAGAGCGCCTTCCGGCCAGCCTTCGATGGCAACGGTGCCGGAATGGAAGACGAGACCGGTGAACACGCAGAACAGCGCAACGGTCCAGGCGGTGATCTTGGTCTGGAAGCCGACGAGGAGGAAGAGACCGGCGACGAGTTCATAGAGGCCGGCGGCATAGGCCAGGAGGTCGGCAGCCGGGAAGCCGGCGCCGGCGATCATGCCGGCAGTGCCGGTCGGGTCAGCCAGCTTGCCGAAGCCGGACATGATGAACATGAAGGACAGGAGAATGCGAACGAGAACGAGAAGGCTGTTGTTGGTGGCGGACATGGGGGAGGCTCCATTTGGCGTTGACGCTGAAACCCCAAGCCCTGGCGGTTTCAGTAACTGCCGCCTAGATGCATGCTTTTTTGTCGCAGGCATAGGTTAACAGTCTTTGACTGATTGTTCACAAAAATGAAACGGCAAAGAGCCCGTTGTTCGCTGCCACACCCTTCTCCCCTGTTCCCGCGATCCCTACTTTGAAGCCGTCCGCCGAGCAAAAGGAGACCTCCCATGGCAGATCTGTCCGCATTTCCCATCACGGCCAAATGGCCGGCCGCCAATCCCGACATCATTCAGCTCTACTCATTGCCCACACCGAATGGCGTGAAGGTCTCGATCGCGCTCGAAGAACTCGGCCTCGCCTATGAACCACATCTGGTGGATTTCGGCACCAATGCCCAGAAGAGCCCGGAATTCGTCTCGCTCAATCCGAATGGACGCATCCCGGCTCTGATCGATCCGAATGGTCCGGACGGCAAGCCGATCGGCGTCTTCGAGTCCGGTGCCATTCTGATCTATCTTGCGGACAAGACCGGCAAGCTGCTGCCGAAGCAGGGTGCTGCCCGCTATGCGGTGCTGCAATGGCTGATGTTCCAGATGGGGGGCGTCGGGCCGATGTTCGGCCAGTATGGCCATTTCCACAAGTTCGCCGCCGACAAGGTCGAGAACAATCCCTATCCGGCCCAGCGCTACCGCGACGAAACCCGGCGTCTGCTCGGTGTCCTCGAAGCGCAGCTTGAGAAGGGGCCGTGGCTGACGGGCGAAGACTATACAATTGCCGACATCGCGACCTGGCCATGGGTGCGCGCACTGAAAGTCTTCTATGCCGGTGAAAGCGATCTCGGTCTGGCCGACTTTCCGCGCGTGCTCGACTGGTGGGCGAGGGCGGAAGGCCGTCCCGCAAGCCAGAAGGGGCTGACCATTCCGGCTCGCAGCTGAACTCAGAAGCGCCGAGGGTGATATCACGCCCCCGGCGCCACAGTCCTCCCTGCGAAGACCGGAAGGTCAGGCAGGCGTGACGGAAACCGTCGTCGGCAGCTGGAAACGGGGGAAGATGAAAAGCCCGACCATGCTGCCGCCACTGCCTTCGAAACCGGAGGATTCGCCGATGCAGAACACCGGCTGGCGATGCAGCGTGCCGGAAACGATGGTGGTCGAGTAGCAGAAACGCGAGGGCTGGGTGGCCGCCTGCTCGAACAGCCGCAGGATATGTCCGCGATCGGCCGAATCGTAGCAGCGCATGACGGTCAGCAGGCCGCACTCGGCATTATCCAGCCCGTGCAGTGTTTTTGCATGATCGCCGAGCTTCAGAAGTCCATTGGTCAGATCGCCCGTCCAATCCTCGGACAGGCCGAATCGGCAGGAATGCCGCCCATGCAGCCTATCCTCATCCTGTTCGCTCACTTTGAAGGTGGTCGCGAGATCAGCATTCGCTATTTTGAACAAGGCGTTCCCCAAGTCGATAGCCAGAACTGGCCCACACTCTACCGGCCCGTGCAAGTCTTGCGCCGTGGCCAACCCCTCATATGCCTGAGTCCGAAGCTCCTTGGACGCGGTTTCCCGTGCTTCCAGTTCTCCGGCACTCAAATTCTACACAGCAACCACCGTGCCGCCTCGCCCCTGATCGAGGAAACACAGTGCCGAGTTCCATTTCCGCCAGCCGACAAAGCGACTGATCTGGAAGTACGTTATCGCCGCATAATGTTCCGGCCGCAGCAATGTCGTGTACCGTGGCAGTACTTGCTGTACCCACCAGGCCTTCGACCTTCCCCCACAAGAGGGCCGAAGATTAACACGCTGAGCGCACCGGAATTAACGCACTGGATACCACGATTTATTTCAGATGAAAACGGCTTATACCAACCGTCATTGATCAGAACCTTTGGGCCCATTTGCGTCGGCCGATCGACATTATCTTCCACGGTCGGTCCTGTAGGGTTCTCCAAGCGTAGCAGCAGTGGTCGACGATATCCTCGTAGGACTTGAAGACGCGG
>JAPZUE010000129.1 GCA_027533385.1 Rhizobium sp.
AACCGCGTCTTCAAGTCCTACGAGGATATCGTCGACCACTGCTGCTACGCTTGGAGAACCCTACAGGACCGACCGTGGAAGATAATGTCGATCGGCCGACGCAAATGGGCCCAAAGGTTCTGATCAATGACGGTTGGTATTAGGAAGGGACCGACGCTTTTTGGCGATCGCTTGAAGTCAAGAAGCGACAGCGCTTCGCTCCTCACGTGATGGCGTGGGAGATCCTAGGCCTGCCGATGAAACCGCACACGTCAGTTCAATCCTCATTGATTGACCGGCAGAAGTTCCGGCCCATGGCCATCGCTTCACAACATTGAAGGCGCTCTCACCAAACGGTTGTCTTGCCGCTGGCCGTGCCGATGTTGAACTGCCTTGCGATCTGATCCCTGTTTGCCGGGAAGCCGTCATGCTGGAAAAACGGACCTGGGTGAAGTTCACGGTCTCAGGTGTGTGGCCGAAAAGTCTGATTGTGGGGGTCAAGCACGGGATGATCCCAGATCGCAATCAACCAGCCAGGATATCGTCGCTTAGACACGCAAACGAAACCAAGCCGCTCGTCAGATCGGCAGTAAGCGGCAAGTTTTAGGCAGTCGGCGTCTGAAACATCGTCACCGTCAGGATGCGCCTTCATCACGACCAGAAGGCCATGGCGAGCCAAGACTTGTTGAGCTTCGCGCATCAAGCGCAAGGCAAGACGACGACCACGAAGAGATGGATCGACCCATACCCGTTCGATATGGGCAATCGATTTGCATTCCTCCAGGACCGTTCCCCGCCCCAAAGCTTTGCGCAAGAGCGGCTTTTCGTCGGCCAGAACATGGAATGTCTCCATCGCATGTCCGCTTCGCATGTCGAAAACATCGAAATACCGTTCATCGTCACTCTCGGGAAGATAGCCGACCTGCACCAGATAGCCCTGCAGATGGGCCAGAGCCGCGTCTCCTCCGAGATGACCAGAGGATGAATGCTTGAGCATCGCCACGGAGAACTCCAGGACGTGCGCGCTATCCGGGTTTATGCAGAAGGTTGTTTCAATCTTCAGGAAGGTGTCATCTATGTTGATGTTTCCATTTATCAACGATCGCATCCTCGTGCCTGGTTCGGGCGACCAGCAACGAAAGCTGTTGTCCTGAGCCGCACTTGTTTCCGGTCCTCGCCTCTTCGGAATACACCAGCGGTCTGGCATTCGAAGCAAGATCCGCCCATTCGCTCAACGCAATCACGTCTGCGAGGGCTCCCTGTCGCAGTCGGCCACAGCAGTTTGCAACGCTCGGCTTTCCGCGGCACCAGCATCAGCCTGCTGATAGAGGTCCCTGAGACCGGCGTGTCAAGACATTCGAGCACCGCGCAGCACAGCTTTTCGGTATCGACAACGCTCTGCCGCCGTTCACGCGGGTTTCGTCGGCGGGCCCGAAAGGATCTCGCGACAGACAGCGCAACGACCCGGCTGTTCAGCGCGTATCTTTCTGATTCAGAAGCCGGCTGCAAGGCCCACAGTGCCGATTGAAAGCCCTGAAAGGAGAGGAAATCGGTAGCAGTGCACGTGCTCACCCTCGGCCCGACACACTCTCCAAAGCCTTTCCGCCGTCAAGAACTCCCTAGATATTTCGACAACCTCCTCAAACGGATCGTTTAGCGGACTGCATCTTGATCGATCCTGCAACGCTTGCGAGCCACAGACGATTCACGCAGCGATCATGGTGGCTGTTGTTCGATCGGACAGTGGTAGTCGTGCCCGTCACACTCACGACTTGACACGTCAACGAACAGATGGACCTGGAGGCTGGCGTCTTCGTATGTCAGGGCACTCACTGGACTTCCAGGTGTATTGCAGTCTGCAAGGACAGCTTCGACCTTCTCAACAACCTGCTACAAGCGCGATCACACCTTCCCGGTTGCCGGTTTCTTCCCCAGGAACTCCTCGATCCGTTGGAGGATGACGAAGAATGGCGGCACGAAGACGACGGTGAGGCAGGTGGAGCCGAGCATGCCGGTAAGCACGGCGATGCCGATCGATTTCTGGGCGCTGGCGCCAGCCCCCGTCTGCAGCACGAGCGGCACCACGCCGAGAATGAAGGCGATTGAGGTCATCAGGATCGGCCGGAAGCGCGACCCGGCGGCTTCGAGCGCCGCCTCCGTGATGCTGCGCCCGTCCTTGAAGCGCAGATGCCGTGCCGTCTCGACGATCAGGATGGCGTTCTTGGCAGACAATGCGATCAGCAGGACAAGGCCGATCTGCGTGTAGAGATTGACCGAGGCATTGGCGGCGAGCAACGTCAGCGCGGTGCCGATCAGGGCGAGCGGCACGGTGGCGATGATGCTGATCGGCGCCCACCAACTTTCATATTGTCCGGCAAGCACAATATAGACCAGGAGCAGGCTGAGCGCATAGACGACATAGATCTGCCCGCCCAGAACCCGCTCCTGGTAGGAGACTGCGGTCCATTCCTTAGAAAATCCGCCCGGCAGCAGATCTTTCGTGATCTCGTCCAGACGGTCGAGAGCCTGCCCCGTGGAGAAGCCGGCGGACTGCGAGCCGATGATCTGGGCGGAAGGATAGAGATTGTAGAGGCTGGCCAGAGCCGGTCCGGTCACGGCCTCGACCTCAGCGATCGCGCCGAGCGGCACCATCTGGCCGGTGGCGCTGCGCAGGCGCAGCTGTTCGAGATCTAGGACGCTGATGCGCCGTTCGGCGTCTGCCTGCACATAAACCTGGAAGACGCGCCCGAACAGGTTGATCTGCCCCGCATACGAGGAGCCGATGTAGTTTCCGACCGTATCATAGGCCTGGCCGACATCGATATTGCGGGTCTGCGCCTTCACCCGGTCGATCAGCACAGCATATTGCGGCGCGTCGGCCCGAAACGGGCTGAAGGCCTCGCGAAATACCGGATCGCTTGCGGCGGTCCTCGCAACGGTCGCCCCCACCTCGGCGAGACGCTCGTAATCGAAATTGCCGTCGCGGGACTGGATCTGCAGCGCGAAGCCGGCGGCATTGCCGATCCCCTGGATCGGCGGCGGTGGCAGGACAAGGGCCTGTCCGTCGGGCAGAGTGCCGAGCCTCTCGCGAAGCTCAGTGTAGAGCGACAGGAGGTCACCGCCTTCGGCGCGGACACTCCAGTCCTTCAGGATGACATAGGCGACACCAGCATTGGCGAGGCTGGCATTGCCATTCAGGGCAGACAAACCGCTGATCGCAACGACGGTATCAACGGCTTGCATATCCTCGACGCGCCGGCGCACGTCCTCAAGCGCCGTTGCCGTGCGCTCGAGCGAGGCCCCTTCCGGAAGCTGCACCGATACCAGGAAATAACCCTGGTCTTCGATCGGCAGGAAGGCGGTCGGAACGCGGGCGAGCAGCGCCACGGCAAGGCCTGCCAACAACACAGCCAGAACCGAGAGGATGAGGCTGAAGTCGAGCATGCGGCGGATCAGGCGCACATAGAGGCGCTCCAGCCCGCCATAGACCACGTCGAAGCCGCGATAGATGATGTTCTTTCGCTGGTCCTGGACATGCGGTTTCAGCCAGAGTGCACATTGTGTCGGCTTCAGCGTCACGGCGTTGATGGCGCTGATCAATGCGGTGGCGGCAATTACCAGCGAGAACTGCCGGTACATCTCGCCGCTCAAGCCCGGCAGGAAGGAGGCGGGCAGGAAGACGGCAAGCAGCACAAGGGTAATGCCGATGATCGGGCCAAACAGCTCGTCCATGGCCCGTGCAGCGGCTTGGCGCGGCGCCATCCCCGCCTCAATATGCTTGGCGGCAGCCTCGACCACCACGATCGCATCATCGACGACGATGCCGATGGCCAGGATGATCGCAAACAGCGTCGAGAGATTGATCGAGAAGCCGAACAGCGCCAGCGCCGCAAAGGCGCCGATGATGGTCACCGGCACGGTTGTCGCCGGCACCAGCGTCGCCCGCCAGTTCTGCAGGAAAAGCAGAATGACGAGAAGCACGAGAAATGCCGCTTCGATCAGGGTTTTGTAGACGTCGCCAATGGCAGCGGAGACGAAGAGCGTCGTGTCGAAGGGCACGGAATAGCTCAGCCCCTGCGGAAACTGCGCCGACAGGGCCGACATCCGCGCCTTGACAGCCGCAATGGTCTCCAGCGCGTTGGCATCTGGCAGAAGGAAGAGTGCGAGGCCTGCCGCAGGCTTCCCGTCGATGGTGAATTGCTGACTGTATTGCTGCGCGCCGAGCTCGATGCGGGCCACGTCGCCCAACCGGACAATCTCGCCCCGCTCCCCGACCTTCAGGATGATATTGGAGAAATCCTTGACGTCTTCCAGCTTCGAGGCGAGTTTCAGCGTGTACTGGAATTCCTGCCCGGCAGGCACCGGAGGAAGCGCCAGCTGACCGGCAGAGGAGGTGCGGCTTTGCTGTCGGATGGCGGACATGACATCGCTGGGCACGAGGTTGCGGGCCGCCATCTTCTGCGGGTCCATCCAGATGCGGACCGCGTAGCTGCCCGAGCCGAAGACGTTGACCGCGCCGATGCCCGGAACGCGGGCGATCTCGTCGACCAGGCTGATCGTGCCGTAATTGGCCATGAACAGGCTGTCATGATCAAGATTATCTGATGTCAGTGCCACGATCGCAAGTATGGATGTGGAGCGCTTGGCGGTCTGCACGCCCTGCGCCTGGACCGCATCCGGCAGAAGCGGCACGGCACCGGCCACGCGATTCTGCACGAGGATCTGCGCCTCGTCGGGGTCGGTGCCGATGGCAAAGGTGACGGTGAGTGTGTAGGCACCGTCGCTGGTCGCCGTCGATTGCATGTACAGCATGCCCTCGACGCCGTTGACGCGGCTTTCGATGGGCAGCGCGACATCCTGGACGATGATTTCGGCATTGGCGCCGGGATAACGCGCCGTCACCTGGATCGAGGGCGGCACGACGTTTGGATATTGTGCGACCGGCAGGCGCAGCAGGGCCACCAGCCCCAGAATGATCGTCAGGATGGCGATGACATTGGCCAGAACCGGGCGATCGATAAAATATCGGGCCATTGCGGCGCTCCCTGTGGGGCTGATTTGGGATTGTCAGATCTGGTCGACGATCTCGACGGCCTCGCCGGGGGTTAAGCCCCCGAGGCCGCGTGTGACGACCTGATCCGCTTCGTTGACTCCAGACAGGATTTCGCGCCGGCCATCGGGCGTTTTATCGCCGAGGATGACCTTGCGCTGTTGGACAACGTCATCTTCCCCGACGACGAGCACGCTGTAGGTGCCCTGCAGGCCCGCGATTGCCCGTTCGGGGATCGTCACGACGCGGCGCGTATCGAGCGGGATGCGCACTCTTGCGAACATGCCAGAGGACAGGAAACGGTCCGGATTGGGGAACAGCGCCCGAAGCGTCAGCGTCCCGGTGGCCCGATCGATCTCCGGGGCGATGTAGTCGAGCGTGCCCGCATATGTGTAACCGCCGCCCTCAGACAGAGCGGCCTCAACCCGGATCGGATTGCCCTCGCCGGGACTGATCCTGCGCCCGGCAAGCGCCTTGCGGATCAGGATCACCTCCTGCTCGGTTGCGGAGAAGTTGAGGTGCAACGGATCCGGCTGGATCAGCACGGCGAGCTTCGGCGCGGCGGCGGCGTTGACGAAGGCGCCGGGATCGGCGGTGCGTGCCCCGAGAATACCGTCGAAGGGGGCCTTTACCTCCGTGTAGGAAAGGTTGAGGGCGGCGGATCTCAGCCGGGCTTCCGCCGCCGTCAATTGCGCCTCCGCGATGCGCTTCTGGGTGTCGGCGCTTTCGCGCGTGCTTTCGGAAATGGCCTGCCGGGCCGAAAGGGTTTCCTGCCGCGCGGCATTGGCTTGCGCCTGCTCCAGGTTGGCCTGCTGCTGCTTCAAATCCGCCTCTGCCGTCAAAAGGCTGATCCGGTAGGGCTCCGGTTCAATGACAAAAATCGTTTCGCCCTTGCGGACCAAGTCGCCGTCACGGAACCGGACCTCCTGAAGGGTCCCGGAGACGCGGGCAACCAGATCGACGGCGTTGACGGCGCTGAACGATCCCGTCGATTGCAGATATCGGGTGATATCGGCGACCTCAGGCGTTTCGATCATCACTTTACGCTTCGCCTCCTGAGCAAGCGCGATACCAGGCGAAAGGACAAGGCAGGACGCAAGTCCCACGGCGGCAATCAGGCGGTTCATGGTGGAGCCTCCGGGCGGATCGCGGGTGAGCGTCTCATTTCAGCGCCGCGAGTTCCGTCGGCGTCAGCAGACCGTTCTTGTCCTTGTCGATGCGCCCAAAGGCCAGGCTGTAGCGCCCTGCCCCCTGGATCTTGCCGGCCATCGGATTTCCAGCAGCGGCCAGGCCGTCGATAAAGGTCTTGAACTCGCTGGAATCGAGCTCCGTGTCACCATTCTTGTCGGCCGCCAGGAAGACCTCCTGCTGGGCAAAAGCTGCAAGCGGCGTGACGAGGCTCAGAGACAGGGCAGTGGCGATCAGATGACGGGTTTTCATGCGACTTCTCCTCGGTTGAGACAGATTGAATGGCGTCAAAGATTGTTCTGGTCGGTTGCAACCAGAAGCGCGTCGTCGAGCCTCGGCACGGCGACGACGAGATGCTGGAGGCTGGACGAGATCGGGCCCGGTTTGCTCGACAGGGTGCGGCCAATGCCGGCAATGGTCTGACCATCGCCAAAGGCCTTGCCATGGTTCTTGCCGAACCCGCCCTTCACCTGCGAAATGTCATGGGCCTCGATGCCAAGCGCACGGAACTTTGCAAGGTCGGTGGTCTCGCCGGCGCGGATCTTGCCGCCGAACAGGCGGCGCGACAGCTGCAGCGCGCGGTCATCGGCAGACACATAGACCTTGATACGTCCCGCCAAGGGTCCCAGCTGGCTGACCTGGGTGCGGAACACGTCGAAATCGATGTCAGGTGCGGCCAGAATCACGGTCCCGATGCGGTCCAAAGATCCCCTGTCCTTCGACAGCGCCATCTGGCGCAGCGTCTCCATCGTCAACCACGTTCCCATGGAATGGGCGAAAATGTCGATGCGTTGGAGACTTTTTTCCTGAGCCAGTCCGTCGATCAGCTGCTGCAGGGCGTCACGACTGTAATTGGCGGAATCCTTGTCGTATCCGTAACCTGTCGGAATCCCCTGGGAGGGCCAGCTGAACAGGATCGGCCGGCCCTCGAAGCCGGTATCCTCGACGATCTGCGCAAAGCGAACGGCGGCCTGGTCGAACCGCGTGTTGAATCCATGGGTGAAGATCATCGCGCGCGTCGTCGTCATCTGCGCGGGATCAACCGGCGTTGCCGCCTCGGCCTTGAATTCCGCATAGCTGAGCGGGACCGCCTTAAGCAGCGCAATTTCCGTTCTCGGATCTGGATTTCGAGCGGAAACCGGCAAGGTGCCGGCCTCGCGGTTCTTCGGCATCGACATGGTCAGCCGTACGAAATGCACGGCGCTGTCACGCTCGTGGCCGAACAGGAAGCCCTTCTTGTCGGGGTCGGGCTTGCGGGTGGTTACCGCCAGCATGGACAATTGCCGGCTCTCGGCATCGTGTGTCGCGACCGGCTGCAGAAGGCCGATGTCGGCGGAAGCGCAGCCAGTCAGCGCAAGGGTCGCGGCCATGACGGGGCCAGCAAGCCAACGCTTTGCTCTGCACAGGTGAGCCGTCACGATCGGCATTCGATTGCTCCAGGTTCCATGGCACGCAGCAACGCGCCGCATGATCTTGGGAGCGGACACTCGTTCAGGTCGCATCGTCCCACCATCCCATGATCATGGCGTAGACGCTGCGATCTGCAGCGCCGTCTCTGCGCTGGGTGCGGTCTCGACCATGGCGACCTCAACGGCATCCGCTGCCAGCGCGAGGTCGGTGGACTGAAGCACCTCCAGAAGCAGGCTCGGGATCAATGGCAGAACGCTGTGGACCGAGGCACGCAACAGACTGAAGGTCAGGCCGAGCTCATGGACCTGTTTACCCGACACGACTTCGGAGAGCGTGATCTTGCCGACGATCGGCGTGTGGATGGCCTGCTCGCTGCGCAGCGTCGACCCAACCAGACGCAGCAGGCGATCCTGCTGCGCCGTGCTCGGACTTTCCGTCAGTCTGATCGTGATCTTTGCCGTGGCGAGGCTGCGGCTGCGGCTGGCAACGATTTCAATCTGTCCATAGGGAATGGTATGCAGCCGGCCATCGGCGCCGCGCAGCCGCAGACTTCGGATCTGAATACGCTCGATTCTGCCCGGCTTACCGTCGATTTCAACGTCTTCACCGAGACGGAAGGCATCGTCCAGCATCCAGAAGACACCGGAAATGACGTCCTTGACCAATGCCTGCGACCCCAGGCTGACGGCAAGGCCGAGGATACCGGCACCGGCCATCAGCGGCGTCGTGTCAATACCAAGCGCCGAGAGTGCGACAAGCGAAAAGACGCCGCCGATCAGGGCGAGAAGCGAAAACCGGATGATTGGCAGGACGGTCGAGACACGCGCCTGCCGCAGTTCCTGGTCTTCCAGCGAGCCGAGCGCCTCATGCGGCATGATGCGGGCCTCGATCACCGCATGAATGAGGGCGGCAAGCCCCGCAGCGCAGACAAGAAGCACCAGAGCGAAGTTGAGGCGGCGCGAATAATTCGGCCATTGGGCCGGATCGATCAGCGAGAGACTGCCGACCAACCAGTAACCGGCGACGACCCTGAGGATGACCGCGATCACCAGGGCTCCGACGAGCACCCGGATCACGAAAAGCAATCGCATCACCGCCGGCCGGCGGGACAGGCTGATGCTGAGCGCGATCGACCGGTCGAAGGCGAGCGCAATCAGGACCCCGACAACCAGCCCCTTCATGCCCTGAAACAGGGCCATGTTCTGCATCACCCAGCCCCCGATCCACAGGAGAACGGCGAGGATCGCGACCCAGCCAAGGCCAAGATGCAGAAGGGGCCGCAGCCCATCAAGGCGCAAACGCTGAAGAAGACGCAGCACGAGGGCCAGAAGTGCAATTGCCGCAAATGCTGCCAGCAGGGTCAGTGACGGCACCGGCATTCCGGCCTGTCCGGCGGTTTCCAGCGCTGCCGCCTGAAACTGGGCAAAGGCAAGAAGCACGGCACCCCAGCGAAAGGCGCGGCGTGCCCCCTGCTCGTTCAGCGCGACGAGCCGAAGGTGGGGAATGCCGGGACGCAGGACCAGATCGAGGAAGGTGACGGAGGCGAGCCAGACGACGACCGCAAACACGATGTCCCGCACCAGGCCGGTCTGATCGGCCATGTCTTTGAGCAGGTGAACCAGAAAGATGCGCGCCACGAGAGCGCTCACAAGAAGCGGCAGCAGGCTCCAGGCTGTCAGCCGCAGCATGGCGATAACCGGAAGGCGCGCAGAGGCCGCCGCCAGCCGCCGCGATCGGCTGAGAAACGACGTGACGCCGAAGAGGCCAATCAGGAACAGGCTTGCCGCGATTGATGCAAGGAGCGCCTCGTTGATCTGCGGAAACGCTGCTCCGGCGGCAGCTAGATCAGAGACCAGCCTGGGGGCAGACAGAAGACTTTCGACAAGCTGCGTCTCGAACTGATCGATGACCTGCCCTGCCCGTTCGATCAGATCAGGGTCAGCGTCCGTCAGCGGAACCGGGACCGGCGCAGAGGTTGTTGCCTGCGCGATTGGACCAATCATTGTGCAGCCTCGCATCTCGCTACCGCCTCAGTCGATCCCCGTCTGTATCGGCGGACAGTCGCCGCCTCTACCCCATGATCATGGCCTGTGCGGATGGAACGGTCGCGTCATACTGCTCATCGAGTTGCCGCTGCTTGGCACCGGAAAATCGATTTCAGGGATTGATGGAGAACACGATCATGGCCATTCGCGCCGTCCTTGCCCGTTCCGCTCTTGCGCTCACCTTTGCATCCGGCCTGGCAGTTTCAGAGCCGATTGTCATCGCGGCGCCCGCCGCAGCCGTTGTCTATTGCAAGACGGTCGGCGTACCCAAGGGCTGCGTCGTCCGACCGCCAACAGTCGCCGTCATCTACTGCACGGCACCCGGCCTACCCGTCGGCTGCGTGGTGCGGCCGGCAGCGCGGACTGCGGTCTATTGCACGCGTCCCGGTTTCCCCGCCGGCTGCGTGGCACGCCCTGTTGCCGGCGTTCCCGGTGTCGGAGCGCCCGGCGTTGGCGTTGCTCCGAGAGTGGCCGCGCCTGGCGTCGGTGTGGCGCCCGGCAATCGCGGTGGCCCGGTCAACCGGGTTGGTATCCGCTGACGGGATCATCCCAGCCGCCAGCCATTCGGATGAGCCGGGTGAAGTCACGAGCCATCAGATCTTTGCCGACCGGCCGTGACTTTCGCTCGTCTGTGCGGGAAATTCTGCCGGCAGGGTCAACGCGATCCGCGTGCCTGTTGGCCCCGTCTGCGTCACGATATGGATGTCGCACATCACCGCCCGCCGGCGAATGTTGAACAGTCCGCGGCCGGCACCCGAGCGCAAGGCGCCGGTCGGACCCGCATCATCCTGCCCATATCCATGGCCGTCATCCTGAATGGTGATCTGCCCCGTCGGCCGGCCAGACGCGTCATTGACCGTCTCGATCGTCACCGCCACGCGCTTGCCGCCCGAATGCTTCACGGCATTGGTGACCACTTCATCCATCAGGCGGATCAGCTGGATGACGTGCCAGGAGCGCAGGTTCTGAAAAATCGGAAGGCCCGAGTGGCCGCGAATGGTCCAGTCCAGATGCATCTGGTGCGCGCGCAATTGCGTATCGATCCGCTCGCGCCAGGAGGCAAGCGCCAGCATCAGATCGCCGTCGATCTCCTCCATTGCATCGATGACGAGCCGAAGATCCTTGAGCGCCGCGCGCGCAGCCTCGCCGATCGCCTCGCCCGAGGGCTTGGGCTGTTCGGAAAGGGCGACGATACTGACGAGCTGGCCGCCAAGCCCGTCATGCAGGTCCCGCATCAAACGCGTGCGCTCAGCAAGCAGGGCTTCCGAGCGCGCCCTTTCCTCCTCGCGGGCAAAATTGGCACGCAGTTTGTCCTCTGCTTCCGAGACCTTCTGCACCAGCACGGCAGCAAAGCCGTCAGCCTCTTTGAGCGCCTGTACGAAGCGCCAGATCAACCAGACCCCAAGCGCGATCAGAACCAGCGAGTAGGACGTGCGTCCGACAAAGACCCTCTCCCCGCCGATGACATTATTGAGCGTCAGAACGTCAAGCGCCCAGCAACTCAGGACAACGGTAAAGATCGTTGCCAGATAGACGGCATGCCGTCTCGCCTCCCAAACGGCCGCCAGGAGAACGATCCACACGGTCGCAAGCAGTATGCCGATGGAGGGCGGACCGAGGAACAAGTATACGACGCGGAGGTGGTCTGGAGAAAACAGACCGGCGGTCGCGACGATCAAGAGCCCCGGCAGGAAGGCCAGCGCATGCCAGCGCCGGATCCGTCTCCCCGTGAGGAGCAGCATGTAGTGTAGCATAAGTGCGCCTTCGAGCGGCCCCATTGCGCCCAGAAGACCGGCAACCAGTGGCGAGTGCGGCAGCCCGGCAAAATGCTGCACGACCCCCAGCATGGTCGCCAGGGCCAGATAGCCGTAAATCCGATCATGACGGCGGCTCAGCCAGATGATGCCCAGTAATGTGCCGAACGTGACCTGCCAAGTCGCCAGAACCATCGGCAGGGTGCTGAACAACAGATGTCGCGAATCATAAGCGGCCCGCATATCGGCGTCGGGCCCGATATAGAGACTGTCCAGATATCCCTGCAAAGGACCCCAGACGTGCAGCTTGATTGTTACCTCATTGCTTCCGGGCTTCAGCAGGCTTTCTGCGATCGGCGCCAGGACAGGCGTGTTTCGATCAGGCCTTCGCTTAGACGGATCGCGCTCGGTGTTTTCGATCGTGCTACCATTGATCGCAATTTCGATGGTGGTGGTGAAGCGTGGCACGAACACCGCCCATGGCGTTGGCGAATTGCCTGGCTGCCATTGGAATTCACCACGATAGGTTGTGGTCGTCGGGGTGAGGCCCGCAGTCGGTCGATAATCCGGCAGTACCACAGGCTGCCATTCGCCCGTTGCCTCCTGACGCCACAACTGCTCTGCTCGATTGGCCTCCGGTGGACGTGGAAGCGGGATTTGACGGATCTCGATGCAGATGAGGACGATGGCCAGTTGCAGCAGCAAGAAGCCGATGGCCAGCACCACGCGGCGCCGCTGAGCGGAGCCTGAAAGGGACCAAGAAAGCCTCACAGTCGGATCAACCCCTGCTGCAGAGCCTCATAGACCGCCTCGCCACGGGTATTCACCTCCAGCTTGCGATAGATGTTCTTTATATAGCCCGGCACCGTCTGGCGTGAGATCCCCAGATGATCGGCAATATCGCCGTAGCTGAAGCCCTTTGCGATCCCCCAGAGAATATCGATCTCGCGGGCGGTCAGCTTGGCGGTGTTGAGATCCGAGCGCGGTGCTCCGCTCTCGCGTGACTGTGTGCGGCGGACAATGAAACGAGCAATGGAGGCGGAAATCGGCGAATGCCCCTTCACGAGATCGCGCACCGTATCGGCGATATCCACCGGGAAAGCATCTTTCAGGATGTAGCCATTGGCCCCAAGCAGAATGGCCGAGATCACACTGGTCTCGTCACCGAGGATTGAGATCACCATGATCTCGGTCTTCTCGGATTTGTGACGCATGCGGCGGATCAGGTCCATGCCGCTGCCATCAGGCAACTGAATGTCAGTCAGCAGCACATCGGGACAGCCCTGCACCAGACAGGTGCATGCCTCATGGTAGCTGGCGGCCTGCTTGACGTCGAAATCCGCCCTGTCAGACAGCGCAGCGACGATCCGCTGACGCGTCGGCGCGTCATCCTCGACGATCAGTACGGAGATCGGCTCTGGTGCCAGTATATCTGCTGCTGCCAATGCCTGCTCCCAACCGCTATGCCCACCGGTTACCATCTCGCAAACAGCGCCGTGCGGCTAGCCAAGAACATGGGGGCACAAACCGAAATCGACTTCTGTAGGCCTGTCGCAATCATTCTACATTCGCAGGATTTTGACCAAGGTCGCAGCGAGAACCAGCCCTGTTTAATGACTGTGATCAGGGACCGGGTTGAGACGCGGATGGCAAAATCAGATTTGCGAGACGCATGCAAAGGCAAAACGTCTTCCAAGATATCTCATTGTGCCTGAAAGCAGCATGCCTGAAAGCCAACAGGTTTACGAAAAATCGCCAAGACAGGAATTGCGATGACGCGGAGCAGAGCAGAGTTCCTGAGAGCCAGTGAGGCGCCATAGATGGATAGGCATAGAAAAAAAGCGCCAAGCCGAGATGGAGGGAGAGAGCTGGCTTTCATTCGAACCCCGCCTTGCACGCCAGCTGCTGACGCAAAGGGGAAAAAGCCCGAAAGCAGCCATGCGGCGACTTGAACTTTGAGATCTCAACCCCCATGCGAATACTGCGACCAGCATGGAGGAGAGCATCATGGCAACCGGTACGGTCAAATTCTTTGCCCAGGACAAGGGATTCGGTTTCATAACCCCTGAAAATGGCGGCCCTGATGTGTTCGTGCATATCTCCGGGGTCAACTCCAACAGCCACCTGCAGGACGGCCAGAAGGTCAGTTTCGACCTTGGCCAGGATCGCAAGACCGGCAAGTCGAAGGCCGAAAACGTCACCGTCCTGCGTTAAGCCAAGGGTCCCTGGCCTCGACAGAAGCAAGCCACACGCGATCGACAACCTCGAAGATTTCCAGTGGTCACGGGAGCACCTGAAGTATTCCAGGCTTTTGTTTTTCCGCATTGTCCGACGCCGAAGCGGTCATGCTTCGGCTGGAAATGCTCCAAGTTTCGCCAGTCCTCCTCCGATTCGAGGCCTTGATCGGACAGAGCACGTTGCGAGGGCCTCGCACCACCAGAGGTCCGGCTTTCATGCAAGCTTCCATTTGCCCACCCCGGCATGAAGTCGGCTGGCTCTACTGCGCATGACAGGTTGAAAACAGAAAGCCCTCATCGATCACGCAAGAGATACTAGAAGGCAATTCGCGGTCAGGGACTGAGCTTCGAGGCCTGACGCGCATTCCACCCGATCGCGTCCGTTGCGCTTTGCATGATAAAGCGCCTGATCGGCGCGCCTGATGGCGGGCAGAAGGTCACGTTGAAGATCGCTCATGCCGCTTACCCCGAAGCTTGCGGTGAATGACGCCCGATGCAGCCTGGTCACAGAGGCATCCTTCAGGCTCTGGCGCATCATCTCTGCCCAATTTACCGCCTGCGCCTCCGAGGCTTGCCTGAGAAGGATGACAAACTCCTCTCCGCCGAAACGCGCCACCACCATGTTTTGCTCTGCCCTGTCCTGCAGCCTTGCCGCCATATCGACAATCACCTGATCACCGGCATCATGACCGAGACTGTCATTGATCGCCTTGAAATGATCGATATCAACAATAACGATCGAACCTGACGTCCTGCCGGATTTTGCCAATTCACCAATGGCAGCCTCGAAGCCGCGTCTGTTCAAGAGACCTGTCATCGGATCACGGGCCGCAGCCTGCCTGTGTCTGTCGACTGCACGCAGGGCAAGTGCCGATATCGCGGAGAAGGGAAACAGCAGGCAGATCGTCAAAGTCGTGACATGGACCGAAAGATTATAGGCCGATTCAACAAAGTCACTCATCTCCTCACTGGTCGGATAGACAAAGGTGAAGACGATACCGCGGACCAGACTGTCAACTGTCGCCAGGGCGCTGGCAACAACCAGAACGCGGTCAGCAGAATTCCTGCTCCGGCCAAGGATCATGAACACGGCAATCGCAAACAGGCTGGCAAAGACCATCTCAATATTGAACAGGACAAGCTTGAGATTGGGGTCGACGAAAACGTAATAGACATGCGGGACCAGGAAAAACGCTGCCAGACCGCGTCTCAGCGCCGTGAGGCGATCAGAACCGAAATGGATCATCAGGGCGCTGCCATAGCAATAGGCAGCCCCAATGAACAGGATACCGGAGGCCAACTGATCGAATTGTGGTTCCACGGGGAAGGTTGAAAGGCCGAAGCCTATACCGGTCTGGACAAAGCCTGCCGACCACTGCCAAGACGATGCCAAACCAAGACGCCAGAGAAGCAGGAAAAACAGCGCGAGGCCGATGAAGACCATTGTTGGCAGATACAAAAGCAGACCCTGGTCATCCATCCGGAAAACTCTTTAAACGCAGCAAGTTCATGAGCAACACGAGCTGTTGGCACTGACGGCCAAGACGAGCTGTCTCCCAGGTTGTAGCGAACATCAGCAATCGTTAAGGATCTGTGTTGCCGGGCAGAGTTTGTGTGCCACTTCAGAAAAGACGTGATCGGCCACAAGCGCAAAAACAAGACGCTGTTGGCTCATCGGCACAATGCCTCTCCGTCAGGTCCATGTGGAACTCGTGGCTTCTTCACCAACAGGTGTGCGGGCGTTGATGGCATTGCTCTTTGCAACACATGGTGTGGGTCTGGTACATGAGATGGACGGCTTTCATAAGCTCCATCCAGAGTTATACTGTTTTTCAAAAACAGTATAACGCTCGTCGAGGCTATATCGCAGTAAGCGACGCGAATTCTGGCGCCTTGAAGGGTTTCGAACCAGCAACCCGATCGGTACTGGTGGGCCACGAAACTGCTAACGAGTTACGCAAATCACCAAATGCTAATCCGCGCAGGTGCCCAGGATCGGCGACATCAGCTTGATGTGGGCATCAACCCGTTCCAACACTCTATCGGGGAGAACAGCTCGTTCAGGCAGAGACCACCAAGACTGGTTCACGCGCTCAACCGTCTCCGCAACAGCCTTCAGCACAGCAGCTTCCGGCAGTCGCGCACGATGAGCAAAGACTTTCCATCGCTGGGCGTTCATTGCCTTGAACGCCCTCTCACCGGCCAGCGACAATGCCATGGCGTCCGATGGAATGTAGGGCACAGTCGAGAGTACATCATAGACTGGGGCGAGTGCCGGCTTGTCGCCCTTTCCATGATAAATCAGCGACCAATTCTTCAGGTGCATGTCGCCATTTCCTGTCAGCACGGCCAAAGCCAGTCGCCGGACGAACTCAACGGCTGCGGCTGAAGAAACGGCGACTCCAAGAGCCGAAGCGATATCGTGATAGGCGGCACCTTCATATTTTCGCGACGGATAGATGCCGAACACCTGAGCGAAATCTTCGATATGGACGCGCTCACCACCGGCAACGCGATCGAAACGTTTGACGAGGAGGACTTTGCCGTCGGACAATGTCGCAAACTCCTCCGGGATACATTCGAACTGCGATTGCTCCACGAGCTCACGTTCGGGCACGTCCATACCAATCGCTTCAGCCAAGGCGAGATTTGCAAATTCGTTTTCCGAGACACCGGGAAATGATGTAGATGGAAACTTGGCGATATATGACCCCTGCTCGTCGCCCAAGGGGATCGTCAGACCGCGACCCTTGCCTGTGTTTTTGATGACGGAGAGCTTCATCTGCACACCGGCGAGCGAAAACCGGGCCTTCGGTCTGATGGTGGTCAAACCCTCATGACGAGCAACGGTGCCTTCGGTCGGGACAATTCGCACAGCCCCCGGCAGATCCGATCCGAGTGCTGCGAGCAAATCGAAATCATTTCCTGCACGCACACTCCCTGAATGGTGCTTCTCCATCGCCTCGCGCAGCTTATCCTCTGGAAGAAGGTTCGCAAAGAAGGATGGCAAGGCCTTTGCGACAGGCTTCGGGTCCTTCCGCAAACCTCCCTGTGCCGCGCGAAATGACAGACTGAGGACTGGGAAACCACCCGTCTGACGATAACTCTCGTCAAAGCTGAACGCGTTGAAGTCTCCAGGCGTCCTCACGATCATGCCGACCTTCAGGTCATTCAGCAGCACGTTCAGTGAGGTTATGGATCTTGGATCAAGATGCACATCATACATTTCCATCACCATCAGGACTGGCGACGAAAGCAGGAAGATCATCTTCAGCGCCCCCGGGCTGCAACAACGCTTCGACCGCGGGGACCATAGCCTGCGGGATGAGCAGAAGTTCCAGACCAAGTGCGCGACCAATGTTGATCAGTGTGGTCGTACGGGCGGCGCTACATCCAGCTTCAATCTCGCGGTACCGCGGACGCGATAGCCCTGCCATATCCGCAACCTGCTCCTGGGTGAGGCCCAATGTCTTGCGCGACCTCTTGAGCAGCTGCCCTATGTCCTGAAGAGCTTCCGAATCTGACTTCATTTTATGCTTAAACGCGTCATTCCTCACAATATGATCCGTTTTTGTATCTCTTCACATCTCGCATGTCAAACAATGATACAACTAGGGATCATTTTCCATCAAAAGATATTTTTACAGATCATTTTTATGCGCGCCCAAGCCCGATTTGGATCGTAGCAGTCAATCCGGACTTTTCTTTTCGCCACTGTTGGTTATGGGATGGCCCGCCCTTCCCATAACCAATACCATGCCATACCGGGTGGTTTCATTTTACTTCCAGTGGATTGTGCTGTTGTGGCACGTCAGGAGATCGAACCAGGCGTCGCTGACACCGAAAGAAGCCAGCCGAGACGGCGAAAAGTTCCCCGGTCTTGCGAGAGGCACAGCAGATGGCCTGGCAACCGGTCAACGCCCGCCCACCATCATACGGTAGCGGAACTGGTCAATGACAACGGCCAGAATGAGAAGCGAGCCGAGCAGAACCATCTGCATGTAGGAGCCAATCTGCATCAAGTTCATGCCATTCTGCACGAGCACGATGAAGAAGGCACCCAGCACGACGCTTTCGACGCGACCAATCCCGCCGCGTAGCGACACGCCAGCGATGACACAAGCCGCAATCGACTCAAGCGCGATCGAGCCCCCAAGATTGGTCTCCCCGCTCTCCACGCGCGCCGTCAGTAAAATGCCGGCGACCGAGGCCAGGAAGGCGCAGATGAGATAGGCGATGAAGAGGGTCTTCCTAGTGTCAATGCCCGACAAGTTCGCGGCCTTCAAGTTGCCACCGACCGCATAGATGCGGGCACCGGTGCGGGTGCGGTTCATCAGGATCCACATGGCGGCAATGGCAACAATCGCGATCAGCACCGGGACCGGCACGCCGAACAGGCGACCGAAGCCGAAGACATTGCCGAATTCATAGGGCAGATTGCCGATCGGCACACCGCCGGTCAGGAAGAGCGCAAAGCCCGCCCCGACCGATTGCACGCCAAGCGTCATGATGAAGGGCGAGACACCGAACTGGGCAATACCGAGACCGTTAAGGGCACCGAGCGCGAGTGCGGCGAGAAATCCTGCCGACATGCCGAGCAGGATGACCAGCCAGACCATGTCGGGGAACTGCGCTGCGAAATAGACCATGGCAAGGGCGGATACCACGGATGTGAGCGCAATCGCAGTGCCGACGGCGAGATCAAAGCCACCGGTGACCAGAACCAGCATCTGACCGAGCGACACCAGCACCAGATAGACGGATTGACGGGCGACATTGGTGATGTTGTCCAGCGTCAGAAACTGCTTCGATGTCAAGGTGAAGAGGACCAGCGCGCCCAGCAGGAAAAACGGTAGCACGCCAAGCTTGATGAAAGCCGTCTTGATGACGGCGGCGAATGCCCTGCCCTGAGAGACCTGTGCTGCGGGTGAAGTGTCTACGCTGGTCATGCCCGTTGTCTTTCCTGATCAAAGAAGGCCGCAAGGACCGCCTGTTCCTGTATGCCCTCGCCTTCGAATTCAGCAGCGATGCGGCCATGGCTGAACACAATGAGGCGATGGGCGAGATGCATGACCTCCGGCAGATCGGAGGAGATGACGACGACCGCCTTTCCGGCCTCGGCGATGGACTTGATGATCCTGTAGAGCGCCGCGCGCGTGCCGACATCGACGCCAACCGTCGGTTCGTCAAAGATGTAGATGTCGAAGTCCTGGCCGAAGCTCTTGCCAAACAGGATCTTCTGCTGATTGCCGCCGGACAGTTTTGCGGTTGCGCGCTCAAGAAAGGCCTCGGTCAGGTCAACCCTTGAGCCGATTTCGCTGGTCTGCCTGTTCATGGCGCGTGTCGACAGGAAACCAAACCCGGACCGGCTGTCCTTGTGATCGATGACCGAGAGCGCGAGATTGGCGCGGGCACTGGCACCGAGGACCAGTCCCTCCTCCTTTCGGTCGGAAGGCAGGAAGAAGACGCCATGCTGCATCATGTGGCGGGTGGCGGCGCCGGTGCAATTCACTCCGTTCAGGGTCACGGAACCTGCCTCGACCGGCAGGAGGCCCATCAGGGCGCGGAAGCTGCGCGATTTGCCCGATCCGACGAGCCCGGCAACGCCCAGCACTTCGCCATGGCGGATATCGATATCGACGCCCGCAACACCCCAGGCTCTGAGGCCCCTCACCGCCATGATCGGCTGCGGGTCAGGATGGCGGATGATCTGCGGATAGATCTCCTCCATATGGCGCCCGGTCATCATCTCGACCAGCCGTGTTTCCGTCAGCTCATGCACCGCGATTGTGCCGATAAGCCGTCCATCCCGAAGCACGGTAATGCGATCGGCGATCGGCTTGAATTCCTGTATCCTGTGCGAAATGTAGACAATACCGACGCCTGCCGCCTTCGCCTTGCCGATGAATTCGAAGAGTTTTTCCGTCTCGCGCTCCGTGAGGGAGGCGGTCGGTTCATCGAGGATCAGGATCCGCGCGTCCTGATGCAAAGCCTTGGCGATCTCGACCATCTGCTGCTCGGCGCGCGACAGGGAGATGACTGACCGGCGGATGTCGATGTCAAAGCCCAGCCGGACAAAGAGCGCCTTCGCTTCGCGGTTCATCCGGCTGCGATCGACGAGGCCAAAGCGACGGGGCTCCTGTCCGAGAAAGATATTCTCGGAAACGCTCATGGTCGGGACCAGCGAAAACTCCTGGAACACGGCGCCGATGCCGGCCCGGCGCGCATCTGTCACCGACTGGAAATGCCGTTCCTTGCCATCAATGACCAGCCGGCCTTCGCTTTGGGGCGTGACCCCGGCGAGGATCGAGATGAGCGTCGACTTGCCCGCGCCGTTTTCCCCGAACAGGACATGCACCTCCCCCGATTTCAGATCGAAGTCGACGCCGTCGAGCGCGCGCACGCCCGGATAGACCTTGGCGATGCCCGACATTTGCACAAGAGTTTCGGTCACGGTCATCCGCACTGGTTCCTGAACACTCAAATAAATGCCCACGGCGCATTCGCGCGCCGGGGGTTGCCTCGGGGGAGGTATCAGTTGACCGAGAAGACCGGTGCAAAGCCATCCGGCGGCAGGATGTTGGTCTGCGGCACGGTTGCAATGTTGTCGGGATCGACGACGAAGATCTTCGGACCGACATGCTTGACCAGTTCCTTGCCTTCGAGCGCACGAACCGCCTGATCGATGGCGATACGGCCCTGGATGACCATGGAATCGGCAGGGGCTGCGAGAATGAAGCCGCGTTTGATGCCTTCATAAACGCCGGGCGTCATGTAGAAGGCGAGCAGATCGACCTGGCCCTGCAGGCCACGTTCGCGGATGAGGCCCTGGGCTGCTTCCGCAGTCACGGCGGTGCCGGCAACATAGCGGACATCCGGCTCGGCCTGCAGCATGTCTTCGACCAGCTTCAGCTGCACTTCCTTGCCGGTATCACCATATTTCGGCTCCAGCGCCTTGACGGCGGAGCCCTTGATGGCTTCGAGGAAGCCAGTATTGGCAGCCTCGACCCAGCCGGCACCGGCCGGTCCCGGGAACCAGCCAACCTTCACTTCTTCCGAACCCGCCGGGTGCTTCTTGGCGAGATAGGCGCCGGTCTCATAGCCCATGGTGTAGAAGGAGACGAGCGACTTTGCCGTGATGTCAGGCGAGGACATGCCGTTGATCACGTCGATGACCGGGATATTCTTCTTCTTGATCTCGCCGACGAGGTTGTTCAGTCCGTCAAACGAGATGGCGCCAATGACCACGGCCTGCGCACCACCAGCGACGCAGTCTTCGATCTGGCTGATCTGCTTGTTGAGTTCGGTATAGCCGCCGGCCTCGACGAGGTTCATCTTGACGCCGAGGTCCTTGGCCTGTTCGACGACACCGTAGTCAACGCCGAGCCAGTAGGCATCCTTCATATGCGGGAAGGAAACGCAGATGTTCCAGGGCTTTTCGGCCTTTTCCAGCGGCGTGTATTCGACATCGACGGGCTTAGCATCAGCGGCAAAGGGCGGCTCCATAGCCTGGGCAGGGTAGGGATACCAGCTATCGGCAAGCGTCGGGCTGCCGATGGACAGCGCAAGCAGCGAGCTTGCCAGTGTCAATGCGATTTTATGCGTCATGATCGTTCCCCTTATTGGTTATTGATGATCAGAAGAGTGCGCGGATCTGGTCAATCAGCGCGGTGCGGTCCTTGCGCGCCGTCAGGGCGGTTTCCATGTCGACCTTGACGAAGCGGGTGGGTGTATGCGGCTGCAATTGGCCAATCAGATCCATGTCTGCGGAAATCACCGTGCCGAGCATGAAATAGCCGCCACCGGAGACGGCATCGCGGTGCAGAATGATGGGCTCGGTTCCACCCGGGACCTGGATCGAGCCATAGGGATAGCAGCTGTCGACGATGTTCGAGGGATCGGAACCTGCGCCGAAGGGCGGCGTGCGATCGACGAAATCGAGCTTGCGACCGCCCCGGAAGCGGTAGCCCATGCGATCGGCTTCAGGCGCCACTTTCCAGGTGTCCTCGAAGAAATTGCGGCCCGCTTCCTCGGTGATGCGATGCCAGTAGAGACCCGGCAGGACGCGCAGTTCGGCCGGCATTCCCGGCCTGCGGCGCAGGACTTCTGGAATGTACTTTCCTTCAACGGCGTTCCGCGCTTGCCCCACGGGCAGATTGTCGCCGGCAGTAAGCGGCCGACCGTTCAGGCCGCCGAGTGCGCCAATGGCATAGGTCGAACGCGAGCCGAGCGCCAGCGGCACATCGATACCGCCTGATATGGCGATGTAGATGCGGGCACCGGTCTTCAGATAATCGAATGTCAGCACCTGGCCGGCCTTGACCCTGAAGGCCGCCCAGCCCGGCTTTTCTTCGCCATCAACCTTGATCGGCATTTCGGCGCCGGTGACGGCGACCATGGCATCTGTTTGAAACTCAAGCTTTGGGCCGATGAAGACGGCTTCGAGGCCGGCAGCCCCCTCGTCATTGCCAACAAGCAGATTGGCAGCCTTCAGCGCCAGCCGATCCATGGCACCGCCAAGCGGGATGCCGAGGTGGAAATAACCCGGGCGACCGAGATCCTGGATGGAGGTGGCAAGACCCGGATGAAGAACCTTAATGGCCATGGAGAATGTCCTCCAGCTTTGCGTTGTAGCCGTCGATGTCCTTGCTGAATTCGTTGAGGTCGAACTTCACCTCACGGATCGGCGGCGAGAAGCGTCCCTTGTCGACGTCTTCCACCGCCTGATCGTAGCCGTCGCGATCCACAGGCTTGAACTTGACGATGTCGCCGGGGCGGAAGAAGACCATGAAGTCCTTCAGATAGGACGTCGTCTGGGTCGGGTCGTAGATCGGCATCGGCGTGATACCGAACATCTGGTAGCCGCCAGCGCCACGCACCGAGTAGATGCAGCCGAAGCAGCCGCCATGGCCGATGGTCAGGCGCGGCGTATCAGTGCGTGGGCGCAGATATTTCGGCACCTCGATCTGCCGCTGGCGCTCGACCATCTGATACATGAAAGGCAGGCCGGAAACGAAGCCGACCATCGAGACGAACCAGGGCGAACCGGCATGGGCCTTGATGAAGTCGTCGACCGAGGCGTAATTGTTGATCCTCGCTGCATAGTCGAGATCGGTGCCCGTGGGATCCTGATGGCGCTCGCGGAAACGCATCAGCGTCTCATGGGTCCAGGGATCGTTATAGAAGACCGGGATTTCGACGATGCGGGTGGAGATCACAGGCTCGGCCTTGGCCGCCGCAAGCTCGATCGCCTGCACTTCCTTCAGAAGGTCGTTGGGATGAATGACGTCGGGGTCAAACTTGATCTGGAAGGAGGCATTGGCCGGGCAGATTTCGGTAATGCCCTTGATGCCGGCCTGCCGGATGCCGCTGGTCATCGACATCGAATTGAAGAAGGCATCGAGGGACATTTCATCAGAGCATTCGACGAACAGGTGTTCGTCGCCGCCGAATGTATATCGCATGGGCATCACGCAACCTCCTTTGGTGGGACAGCGGTCTGGAACGCGGTGTCCAGCCAGGGTTCGAGGAACCGGGTGTGGACATCGCCAGAGGCGACGGCGGGGTCTGCGGCCAGCGCCTGGTGCAACGGGGCGGTCGTAGCGAGCCCCTTGATCTCCAAGGTCTGAAGGGCCTCGCTCAGGCGGGCGATGCAGCTTTCGCGCGTCTCGCCCCAGACAATCAGCTTGCCGAGCAGCGAGTCATAGAAGGGCGGCACCTGATAGCCGGCATAGAGCATGGTGTCGAAGCGGATGCCCCCACCTTCCGGAACCGTAAGCGCTTCGATCGTGCCGGGTGCCGGCAGGAAGCCGCGCGCCGGGTCCTCGGCATTAATGCGGCATTCGATGGCATGTCCCTGGACCTTGATCTCGCCCTGACGGACCGAAAGCCTGGCGCCGCCTGCAATGCGGATCATTTCCTGCACGAGATCGATGCCCGTCACCATTTCCGTCACCGGATGCTCAACCTGGATACGGGTATTGACCTCGATGAAATAGAATTCGCCGCTCTCCTCGTCATAGAGATATTCAACCGTGCCGGCGCCGCAATATTTGACCTCGCGGGCAAGCGCGACCGCACTGGCGCAGAGTTTGGCGCGCACGGCATCCGGCAGGCGGAAGGCGGGAGCCTCTTCCCATACCTTCTGCCGGCGACGCTGCAGCGAGCACTCGCGCTCGAAGCAGTGGACCGCATCCATGCCGTCACCGAGTATCTGGACCTCGACATGGCGGGCGCGCTTGATGACCTTTTCGACATAGAGCCCCCCGTCACCAAAGGCAGCGAGCGCTTCGGCGGAAGCCTGCGGGAAATGGCGTTCGAAATCCTCCATGGTCTCGGCGATGCGGATGCCGCGGCCACCACCACCGGCAGCCGCCTTGATCATCACTGGAAACCCGATTTCTGCGACAACAGCGCGGGCGGTGTCGAGATCGTCGATGCGACCATCCGATCCGGGAACGGTCGGCACGCCGGCGGTCTTCGCGACCTTGCGGGCCTCGACCTTGTCGCCCAGCAACCGGATGGCGTCCGCACTCGGCCCTATGAAAATGAGACCGGCATCCAAGACCGCTTGTGCGAATACCGCGTTTTCCGAGAGGAAGCCATAGCCCGGATGAACCGCATCGACGCCTGTCTCTACAGCGGCCTTCATCACGGCTGCGATATTGAGATAGGACTTGGCGGCGGACGGCGGCCCGATTTCGATCGAAGCATCGGCCATCTTGACGGCCAGCATGTCGCGGTCGGCGGCGGAATAGACCTGCACGGTGCGGATGCCGAGGGCCTTTGCGGCCCGGATGATCCTGACCGCGATTTCACCCCTGTTGGCGACAAGGATCGAGCGGATGGTCATGCCTCGACCTCGGCAATCACCTGGCCCGCCATGATCGGCTCGTTGTCTTCGGCTAAGAAGACGACGGCTGCACCGGCGACATCGGCGCGGATCTCGTGAAACGTCTTCATCACCTCGATGAGGCCAATCACATCGCCAACGACGACGGTTTCGCCATCGGCCTTGAACTCAGCGGCATCCGGAGCCGGCTTGCGGTAGAAGGTGCCGGGAAGTGGCGATCTGATCTCAAGCTTGCTCATCTTTGTCTCCGGTTACTTGATGATTTCGGACAGGGGCGCGATGCGAATGCCTTCCGCAACCAGCGCCTCACGCATCTGGCGAACGATATCGAGTGCGCCTAGAGTGTCGGAATGGAAGCAGATGCTTTCAAAGGGGATGTTGATGTCCTTGCCGCTCACCGTCGTGACCGTGCCATGCGTGCAGGCGCGCACCACCTTGCGGGCGATCGCTGCAGCGTCCGGGCGTCCGACATCGCGGGTAAAGACAATCGATCCGCTCTCGTCATAATCCCGGTCGGCGTAGAACTCGCGCACGACGGGTTGGCCGGCCTCGACCGCTGCCCTTTCTGTGGCAGACCCTGCCATGCAAAGCACATAGGCGTTGGGTGCGACCGTGCGCATATACTGGACGAAGATCTGCGCCAGTTCGGGATTGACCGCCATTTCCATGTAGAGCGCACCATGCGGCTTCACATGCTGGAGGCTGGCACCGTGGCGGCGGGCAAATTCGCGCAAGGCCCCGACCTGATAGACCATGTCGTTGACCAGTTCGCGGGCCGTGCCATTGATCTTGCGACGACCGAAACCCTGCAGATCGTCATAGCCGGGATGGGCCCCGATCCCGACGCCATGCTGCACGGCAGTGCGCACTGTATGGTCCATCAGATTAGGGTCGCCGGCGTGATAGCCCGTCGCGATATTGGCGGAGCTGATCAGCCCCATCAGCACATCATCGTCCGTATCCCCGACGCGCCAGCGACCAAAGGCTTCGCCCATATCGCAATTGATGTCCACGACTTCGAGTGCCACGTTTCGTTCCTGCCTTGCCTGATTTTTGCGCACGAGCTGATGGTGCTTTTGTTTTGGTCAGAAAATGGTAGGAAGAATTAATTCATTTGAAAAATTCTATTTTCAGAAGCATCATATTGAAAATTCAGATGGCGTTGCGATCGAGCCCCCAAGCCAAATAGCTCTTGAAATGAAGGATTTGACTAGAGTGTGTGTTGGTTGCGCGGCAAATAACTTCAATTATTCGGAATTCTCATCTGATTTTCCAATGCTGGATATCCGGGAAACAGAATGGAACTGCGATGTCGCTCAGCCTTCGCCAAATTCGCTACTTCGTCGCAACGGCAGAAGCGGGCCAGGTGTCCCAGGCCGCCATCAATCTGGCGATCTCGCAATCGGCGGTGACAACCGCGATCAAGGATCTGGAAGAGACGATTGGCGCTGCGCTTTTTGAGCGTACGCCGCATGGCATGGACCTGACCGGCGCCGGTCGGCGGTTTCTGTCTCAGGCCTATGAGATCCTGCAGAAGGTCGAGGAGGCGACACAGCTCAGCCTCGTTTCGGAAGAGGTCAGCGGCACGCTCAGCATAGCGGCGACCTATACAGTCATCGGCTACTTCCTGCCTTTCCATATAGAGCGGATGAAACGCCAGTTTCCCGGCCTGTCGATCCAGCTCTTCGAGATGAACAGGGAATCAGTCGAGGAAGGGCTGCTGGCCAATCGCTACGACATCGCCGTGATGCTGACCTCCAACATCCTCAATCCGGAACTCGTTGCCGAAAAACTCCTGAGTTCGCAGCGCCGCCTTTGGGTTCCGGCACGTCACAGGTTGCTGAGCGAAAGCAAGATCGGCCTTAAGGAGGTGGCCGAAGAAGACTACATCATGCTGACAGTGGACGAGGCATCGCACAGTTCGATGAAATACTGGAGCCAGACGCCGTATCTCCCAAAAATCACGCTTCGTACGTCATCGGTGGAGGCCGTGCGCTCGCTGGTGGCAAATGGACAGGGTGTGGCGATCCTTTCGGACATGGTGCACCGTCCCTGGTCTCTTGAAGGCAGACGGATCGAAACGATCTCGCTCACCGATCCGATCCCGTCGATGGATGTAGGCCTTGCCTGGAAACTGAACGCGGAGTTCAGTCCCGCCATGGATGCTGTGAGAGGATATTTCCGTCGATCGTTCAATGTCCCGGAATGATGTTAAGAGTGATACGCCGGTTCCAAAAATACGCCAATTCGGATCCTTCGCCTTGAACAGGATCGAACCAGTGACCTGCAATTTGGACTGTCAGGATTCGGTATCGCAAACCTATCTAGGGGTGAGATAGGGTTCCCGGAGGCTTTCCCGACAGTCCTCGCTACTGAGTTCGCCCGACCACAATTATCGCCAAACTCTCTTTGGGTCGCCCATTGGGAGAGGGGGAATTGGCCAGCGCTGAACGGCGAGGCGCGAACTCATTCGCTTGGTAATAGTTGATAAGCCGACTATCTTATTCCCGTTACCTCTGATGGAGATATGTATGATCAGCGCTGATCTGGGAAAGCAGCTCGAAATTTGTATTCAGCAGCTCGTGGATACAGGTCGCTACGGCTCGAAAAGTGAAGTCCTGCGCGAAGGCGTGCGGCTGGTTCAAGACCGTGAAACGCGACTCGTCGCTTTGGATGCTTCCATCATGCGTGGCGTCTCTGATGCGGACAGCGGTCGGACTAAGTCGGCGAGCGATGTGTTCGACCGTCTCGACGCTAAATACCGTGCAATGGCTGACAAAGCCGAAAATTCCGCATGATCCTTGAGTTCACCAGCGAGGCCGAAGACGATCTTGAGCAGATCGCCGAGCACAATCCACGGCGCGCTCTTTCATTCATTCGAGAGCTGCGGAACCGGTGTGAAGATCTTATCAGTGACCCCAACAGCTTCGCCCTCGTTCCTCGCTATGAACATCATGGAATCCGTCGACGCGTTCACGGCAACTACCTGATCTTCTATCGCGTTGAGGCCACCAAGGTGGTCATTATCCACATCCTGCACGGCGCAAACGACTATGGCCTATTCCTTTTTGGCGAATGATCAAATCTGGTCGATCTGAGGCCAAATGAAGCAAGAAACGAAGGGCATAGCTGCTTTTAGAGTCAACTTGCAGATCAGCGGGAAGCAGTCGTCTAACAGTCGATCTATCTGCAGGTAGCTGATTTACGGAGTAAATATCGAGCCAAGCGGCATAAGATTGAACTATGGAACATGCCGTCTCAAGTTGTCGCTGATCTTATGAAAAAAGCAGCCGAGAGTTTTCCAGACGGTATTGCGCACGATGGCGCAGCCCTCTGAAATACCGGTCGATCATGATGGTTTGCTTCGACCCGCCGGAATCCTCGACGTCAGTGAAGACCAAGCCTCGGATACCTTTTTGCCAGCCGACTGCGCCTTTGACGGCTCTGACCCCAAGACCTTGAGAAGGTCAGTTAACTCCTCCTCAACGGCAAGGGGATGGACCTTGGCTGCATCCATTGCCGACAGGCTCGCGCGCGCCTTGGCTGGCTGGCTCATGGTCGCAATAGTCACCTCAAGATCATAGGCAACCTCCTCGAGGAAAAGGATCTCATCGGCAAAGCGCGCGTTGATCCACTCATTGATGCCAGGGACGGTATCGGGAACACTGGCCCGCTTCTGTTTGAGTATGGCGGCCTTGGCACGCACTGCGATCAAAACCGCCACCCGGAACAGCTCGGTGGACCTATCAAGTTCAGAGAGCCATTCTGAGGACAGCAGGCGAGTGGCCTGCTCCCTTGTCCACCCTGCCCCGACCAGAGCGCCGACTCCTCCGACGCCGCCGAGAACGAGAGCGCCGGCCGGGCCGAAGGCGAGAAGACCAAGCGCCTTGCCCGACAATGCGCCGACGGCAGAAAGGCCACCCTTCACGGTCGCATCCAACACCACAGAGAAAGGCAGATCGGACAACGGCATGCGACCGCACCAGACACGATGAAGATTTCGGGCCGAGGAAACGGCCATGGCGAAGTAAGGCACATTCAAGTCACCCAGAGCCTCGCCAGCTTCCAGGGAGGTCGTCATGATCAGGTCGGCAATCTCGCGGTCGAAACCCTCGACATAGAACACGAGTTTCGACCACTCTGCCCCGCTGTCGATTACAGCCTCCGCCAACTCGGAATTGGCGTAGACTGGCATGTCGGGATACTTTTCAAAGTGTGTCCTCAAGCCCTCCAGGCTCTTCAGGCATTTAACCTGGAATGGCATCCCGTCGACGAGGAGATCGAAACCCGCGTTATTGGCTGTCTCGGGAAAGCTGACCACATGGCCGACTTCCGTCAGGCGCGCCGCGACCAGCTGCTCGGAAACATACCCGCGAAGGTTATTGGCAGCACCGACAGTGGCAGCCTCGATCATCGATCCGATGCGGTCTGCGAACGCTCCAAACTGGAAGATGTCGCCAAGGTCTTCCGAGCGGGAGAAGTCCGCTGCGGCGAGCACCATCGGATCGATGGACACCGCGTTGTAGAGGATGTCTCCCGCCGACAAAGCTGTCACGGCAGCCACCTCCAGACCATCCCCCTGTTTTTTTGACAGCACGCCTTCAAGCAGAGCGCTCCGTCTATCAGGGACACAACCCGAGGGTTTCAGGTTTCCACGAGCCTTCGGCAAGCTGCCGCCCACCGCACTTGCGATGGCCGCGATGCGAGAGATGGTAACCCCCTCCACTTCCCTGGAGAGCATGGAAAGATCGGCCTCGTTGGCGGAGCGGAAAGCGTTCAGTACGACCGCCAGACCATCGCGTCCTGCTGACAGGCCACGGAGTGACAGCTGGACCGAAACGAGAGCCGCAAGCTTGGCGGCCTGTCCACCGTTGACGTAGTTGTTGGCCAGGTACCCGACGCCAAGGACGGCAGGAATACTGAACATTGGGTTCGCGAGCATGAACAATGTCGAGACGACGGCTGACCCGCTCATGAACGGGATGAATGCCGATGCCTGGGCGGCAAGAATGTATGCGCTGAACCCCGCGAGGTTGACGCCCATGCCAATTGAAAACGCCGCCGTTCCGGTCGCGAGCACCACCAGAGAGGCGCGGTCGCCTTTGGTCAGTGCATTACGCATGGCGTCGTCCCGAAGTTCGGGTGGCAGACTGCGAATGTGCTCCCGAACACGCTCTTCGAGTTCGTTGGCGAGATCCTCTGGGATATCACCGGAGACCGCCGCCTCCGCAACAGCCTTGGCAACGAGTTGCGCCTGTTCGGCAACTAGGAACGAGAAGTCCTGATGCGGACGTCTACGAAGCGCCTTCACTGCCCGCCGGGCTCTTTGAAACCCTGTCTGCAGTGGCTCTTCACCGTCATCCACCACTGGCACGGACATCACGGAGGACGCCTTGGAGGCCACTCCCGCACCGACGGCATTGGCTCTTCTCGACGACAGGGGGAGGTTCACATCCAGATCAAGCGCCGCAGCAATCCTGATCCAGAGCCGAATGCGTAACGCGCGTTCCGAGAGGTCTGAGGCGAACAAGTCGTCTGCGGCTGCCTTCAAACGGCGGGCGAAGGCCGTGGTATCCGACGACTGGCCGTCCTTTTGAAATCGAGAGATGACATCGCTGACCCGATCCATGCTCATGGACAGCAGTGTTGTCGCCTCGAAGCTCGCAATCAGGTTACAGAGATCACGCCGATCAATCGCCCCGAGACCCGCGAAAATCGTCCATGGCGGTACGTACATGGCTTCCCCATCAGTTACTGGAGACTTCATGCCGGATAGACCGAAGGTTGTCGAATGTTTTCCGAGAGTTGGCACCAAGCCGTCGGACAAGATCCTTCAGGCCGGCTGACGTCACGACAAAGCCAGGCGCAACCATGGCCTCCACGGTCGGCGGCGACCGCACCATATCTCTGATTTCATCCGGTTGGAAAGCAACCGGTTGCAGGTCAGGTCAGGGTATCATGCTGGGTGCCGCCATTGAGATCCTCACCAACGACGAGGAACGGCCACGCGTGCATCCCGTCGCGGAGTCTATCCGTTTTCAGGGACCTTCATCCCGTCGTCGCATGGCCATCACCTGATCCTTGGTTTAGCCCGGCTGAAAGCAATAGGTCTCAAGATTGGGATGTCGGTCGAGCTGCGCTTCAACATTGCAAACCAGGATAGCGTCGACCTCCCTGAGGAACTGCTCGGCGCCCTGTTTGCAGACAAGGCTGCGCAGCAGGCCTGGGACAGGCTGACGCCTGGCAAGCAAAGGGGACTGGCCTATTTTGTTGGCTCAACACCGGCCCTAGTTCTTCTTTCTCATCCGGCCTGCACCTGGAATGTCTTCAGCATTCGATTGAAAGCGTCCGGCTTCTCGATCATCACGGCATGGCCCGCGCCCGAGACCGCCGCAAATCTGGAGCCCGCGATTGCCTCGTGCAGCTTCCCTGACTTTTCGGGCGAAATCGGACGGTCTTCCTCGCCGGACACGGCCAGGTGGGCACCTGGATCAACGGTAATAGATCCCATGTGGCCTTTCGGCCGGCTGATGCTGCGGGAGCACGAGGCAGGCTCTTCACAACGCGTGCTCAGCGCTCCCTCTGGGGCCTGCGACATGGGTCGGCGAGAAAGCTTCGTCCGAACAGGATTTTCATCAAGGGTGCGGAGGTGCTGGAGGTGCCAAAAAAACGCACATAGTTGATCAGGAACAGGTATTTTGGCAGATTGGACCAATCCTCGGCATCCGCACTCGGGCCGATCAGCGTTAGCGACCGCACCAGATCAGCGCGGCGAGCTGCCAGCCGCATGGCGATGAAGGTTCCCATGGAAAAGGCCAACACATGCGCTGGCCTCAGTTTCAAAGTGTCGATCAAAACGGCAGCATCAGCTGCGAGTGAGTCGAGGTCGAGGCCGTCCTTTGTCTTTTCGGAGCGCCCATGCCCTCTGAGGTCGAAGGTGATGACACGGTGCGTTTGGGAGAACTCCGCGACCTGGGCCTCCCAGGATTCGCTCGTCAGCATCAGCCCATGAATGAAGAGAATTACATCACCGCGCTACCGCCCGTGTCCTAGACGAAGATCTCGGCGCCATTCACTTTGAGCGTACTCATGCCTTTGCTCCCGTCATGCAGGCGTTAAGTACGGAGCCTGTTGGTTTCCACGCGGAACTGAGCCGGTATCCTCATCGAAGATTGGCAGAAGTCTACCCTAGAAGGTGTCCGCTTCCGGGCAGCAGACACAAGGAAGCAGACGAACAGATTGAAGGTCCTTGCGCAAATCATCTCCGCACGGGCGCCGACGCAGGACAGTCCGCAAATTTCGAGCAAACATGCACCCGCCGAAGTTAAAGCGAAGAGCGAACCCGCCTCGGGGGAGGGCTTTTGCGGCTGAGGCAGAGGGCGCGAGCTGGAATTTGCGCCCGAATTGAACGTCGACCTGTTGGTTATGGGATCCGCAATCCAGATGGAAAAAAGCGGCTCAGGCGCTGGATATGCCGCAACACCAATTCGGAGATGTTTACACAAGACGACCTGAGCAACCTCTGCGCAGGCCCGAATGCCAAACCGAGAAAATTCCTTCGCTACCGAACCCCTGCCGAGGTCTTCCGGGCCAACGTCATCGGACTTGGCTGCAGAACCGAGTAACTGTCACCCCGACCAAAGTCGCACTTGGGCTAGCATATCGAGATCTAGCCCTATCGGCCTCTTATACTCCTGATGATTCCGCTGACCACGAAAGGCTTTGCCTCGCCTTGAAAATCGAGTTCAGGGAAACGGTCACGCACGATCCCTTCAAATGTAACGAATGCCCAAATCGCGGCAATGAACCCCGATCGCGCATAAAGACCGTGGCGCCTCTGCAACATGAACAGATCAAAGACGAAGGCCGCGACAAGAAATGATCCGGCATTCTTCCCATGATGTTTGCTCAACAGGCAATCCACGTCACGATTGAGTTCAACCCGGTCAAGATACTGGGGGACGGCGATCGCAGATCTTATTAGGCCATCGCAACATCGAGCAGGCTCTGCGAATGATAGGCCGAGAAAAAGGTCCTGAAAACTCGTCCTGTCTCTCTCGCTCAAGTGTGCAAAAAAGCCACCGTCAAGAAGCCAAACTTGCCCGCCCCCATCCAAAAGGATGTTGCCAGGATGCATATCGCAATGAACAGATCCGGTTTCGAACGCCATTCGATATAGGACGGCCAGAATAGATTGCGCGGAGCGCCTGTACGCTTCGATTGCAATTCGATTGTCGGAGATATTCAAGGCATCACCGACATACTCCATCACCAGTACATTCGAATCAACGAGGTCCCAGTGGACTTGAGGTATCCTTACGTGCCGATGGATGAAACTGTCATTCCGCATAGCCTCGAGATTTGACGCCTCCCGTTTCATGTCCAGTTGCGCGCGGAACAGAGCTTCGATTTCGCGGTAGCATTCTGCGACGGGAATTGCCCTGAACCATCCGAACCTCGCCAAAACTCGCGCGAGCCAAGAACCAATCAATAAATCTGACTCCAGTATCCGAGACACGTCTCGGCGAACGATCTTGACCGCAACCTCACGGCCATCATGCCGCTTCGCCCTATAGATGGTGGCGATGCTCCCCGCGGCGACAGGCTCTGCTTCCAAAGACAAGAAAAGTCCTGCGATTTCAAGATCTAAGGACCGTTCAAGGGTGGCGCGCGAGATTTCGAATTGCTCCGGACTGACCTGATCTTGGATCCGGCGTAGCGGGCGCAGCAGATCTGTCGGCAACAAATCAATTCGATTCGACACCATCTGTCCCATTTTTAGGAAAACCGGTCCCAGCCGTTCAAGCGAACGCGCGATGCCTTCACCCAGGCAAAAATTCGCGTCGCCCATTCGCCCGACGCTCAGCAAATAAGCCCATCGCGGCGCGTGTGTCAGGGCCGTGGTTGCCAAAATCGTCATGACTGTCACGCAGCGACCGGCGAGCTTGACCGGCAGGAGAAGCGAGGTCATTCGATTTCTTAGGGCCACGTATCCGCCCATGCCTACTCTTTGGATACCGAGCAACATGAAGCGCCAATCAATATTCGCGGAGCGGATCGTAGTCCTCAAACTGACCGCCGTCGGACTTGAATCTTACGGATTCCGGATCCAAAGGAACGGTGCGCCAATAGCGGCCAAAATTCAGGCCTGCTAAGTAGTCCTCTCTCGGAATCTCGAACATTCCGGTGCAGTCGCCCGCCGAAAACTCGATAAATCGTCCGGCGACCAGACCAGCTTGGGGCTTTTCGAAAGCGACCTTAACATCCCGCGGCGGAACGTCTGTTGGTTCCCACGCGGAACTGAGCCGGTTTTTCCACCGAGAAGTGAGCCACCTCTCAGTATGGTTTTCTGATCAGGCTTTGGTCAATGGGTTTGCCTTTTCTCCTCTCTTTTGTGCTGCGGTAGCCGAACTTGCCTTGAAGCGGAAGCTGTCGTTCCCGGTTTCCAGGATGTGGCAACGGTGCGTCAGGCGGTCGAGCAGAGCTGTTGTCATTTTGGCATCGCCGAACACGGTGGCCCATTCGCTGAAGCTGAGGTTGGTGGTGATGACGACGCTGGTGCGTTCGTACAGTTTGCTCAGCAGATGGAAGAGGAGTGCTCCACCGGAGGCACTGAATGGCAGGTATCCAAGCTCGTCGAGGATGAGCAGATCGAGGCGAACCAACGCCTCGGCGATCTGCCCTGCCTTGCCTCTGGCCTTCTCCTGCTCCAGCGCATTCACCAGTTCAATGGTTGAGAAGAAGCGAACCTTCCGACGATGATGCTCTATCGCCTGGACTCCGAGGGCGGTCGCCACATGGGTTTTGCCCGTGCCCGGCCCGCCGACGAGCACGATGTTGTGGGCTCCATCCATGAACTCGCATCGATGCAGTTGGCGCACCGTCGCCTCGTTGATCTCGCTGGCTGCGAAGTCGTATCCGGAGATGTCCTTATAGGCGGGAAAGCGAGCGACCTTCATATGATAGGCGATGGAGCGAACCTCTCGCTCGGTCATCTCGGCCTTCAGCAATTGGGACAGGATCGGAACGGACGCATCGAAGGCGGGAGCGCCTTGCTCCATCAGGTCTGTCACGGCCTGGGCCATGCCGTACATCTTCAGGCTACGCAGCATGATGACAACCGCGGCGCTGGCCGGATCATGACGCATGACGGCCTCCCAGGATCTGGAGACGCAGACCGTCGTAGCGCTCGACATTGGCCTTGGGTTCAAGAGCCAAAGTCAGCGCCTGTGGTGTGTCCATATCCGGACATTCAGTCGTCTTGCCGTCGATCAGTCGATGCAACAGGTTCAGTACATGCGTTTTGGTTGCCACGCCCGCATCCAGGGCCAGTTCCACAGCGCGCAGGACGACCTGTTCATCGTGATGGAGAACGAGGGCAAGAATGTCGGCCATCTCGCGATCACCCCCAGGGCGGCGAAGTAGCTGATCTTGCAGTGTTCGAAAGGACAGTGGCAACTCAAGAAAGGGAGCGCCGTTTCGCAAGGCACCGGGCTTGCGCTGGATGACCGCAAGATAGTGTCGCCAGTCGTAAATCGTCTGCGACGGCTTGCGATGACCGCGATCAATGACACGCAGATGCTCGCACAGGATCTTGCCCTCGGCTGCAATAACCAGTTTCTCGGGATAAATGCGAAGGCTGACGGGCCGGTTCGCAAACGATGCAGGTACGCTGTAGCGGTTACGCTCAAAGGTGATCAGGCATGTCGGCGAGACACGCTTGCTCTGCTCGACAAAGCCATCGAACGCGGCGGGCAAGGCCATTAATGCAGGCTGTTCATCAGCCCAGACATCGGCGATCGACCCGGGCAGGTTCCCGTGCGGTGTCTGTTGCCACAAGTCCTGGCAATGCTGTTCCAGCCAGAGGTTCAACCTTGCCAGGTCCGGGAAGTGCGGCATCTGTTGCCACAAGCGTGGTCGGGCATCCTGGACGTTCTTCTCCACCTGTCCTTTCTCCCAGCCTGCGGCGGGATTGCAAAACTCGGGCGCAAAGACGTAGTGGTTGGTCATCGCGAGGAACCGCATGTTGACCTGTCGCTCCTTGCCGCGGCCGACGCGGTCCACTGCCGTTTTCATGTTATCGTAGATGCCGCGACCAGGGACGCCGCCAAACACACGAAAGCCGTGCCAATGGGCGTCAAAGAGCATCTCGTGTGTCTGTAGCAGGTAGGCCCTCACCAGAAAGGCTCGACTGTGCGACAGCTTGATATGAGCAACCTGAAGCTTCGTGCGCTCGCCACCAATCACGGCATAGTCTTCACTCCAGTCGAACTGGAATGCTTCGCCCGGGCGGAATGACAGCGGAACGAATATGCCGCGACCCGTCGTCTGCTGCTCAAGCCGCCACTGACGGGCGAACGCGGCAACCCGGCCATACGAACCGGTAAAACCAAGTGCCACCAGATCAGCATGAAGCTGCTTCAGTGTTCGCCGCTGCTTGCGCGACCTGCCGGCCTCGGTTTTCAGCCAGGCCGCCAGTCTGTCGGCAAACGGATCGAGCTTGCTCGGTCGTTCCGGTGTCGTAAACGCAGGCTCAACCGTCCCAGCGCGCAGATACTTCGAGATCGTGTTGCGTGACAGTCCAGTGCGTCGGCTGATCTCGCGGATCGATTGCTTCTCCCGCAATGCCATCCGACGAATGATGTTCAAAAGTCCCATGTGGATCACTCCGTTGCCCCCGTCGCTCACCGCTATGGGGGAAGGTTCACATGGCTCAATTCTCAATGGAAATTACGCGACTAACCGGCTCAGTTCTGCGTGGAAACCAACAATCAGGCATAATCCAATATCAGCCCCGCACCTTATTCAAGCAAGACGCATTTCATTTAATTAATCGACAGACTTAAATAAGCGCGCTTAATTAACGCCGACGTCGAACTCCAGAGCTTTGATCCGGGCGATATCGGAGCTAACACGACAAGCGCCATCAGAAGTAACACGCCCGATAC
>JAPZUE010000102.1 GCA_027533385.1 Rhizobium sp.
AGCGCCACCTTTGCCTTGAAAGCCGGGCTGTGGTTCCGGCGCGGTCGTCTTGTCATGGTATCTCCTGTTCCCGGCATCTAAGCCGAAGTCAGGCAGAAATTCCACTTATCCACCCTGTGCAGATTTCCCGAGCCAGCTCTGACGTCTGTGTGGTGTCGGTCTCAATGTCCTTGAATTATCCATCAAGCGTGGAACTTGGCAGCCTCACGAACACGGACAAGATCGTGAGTGTGAGGGCATTACATGAGATTTGGGATCGAGCATCTGTTTTGACCAAAGTTAGCAGTGCCAACGAGTCCCTGATGCAGTGGACACAGGCGGCCATTGATACGCTTGTTGCCGACATCTCCCAGGCAAAGCGCGATCCCGACGTGGTAAATGCTCGGGCAGTCTGGCCAGACAGGCCAATGCAAACGCAAAAGGAGTATGAGCAGGAACTCGAGAGCGTTCTCCAAAAACAATAAGCTGTATTTGATACCTCTTGCAGTCCTGCGCTTGAAAGACCTGGACACTCCGGTGAGGCCAAGATTGATCAGGTCCCTTTCTGTTACCTCGGCGGTGGGCCAAAGGTGTGTCATGGCCACAATGCAAGCGAGGGTGACGATAGCGGTTCATGTGGTGGTCATGGCGGATTCCTTGGGGGGCGCTGCGGGGTTCGCAGCGGGATAGGAGCGGGTTCAAGCGGGAGGTGGAAAAATGTGGAAGGACAGACGCGAGCAAGATTGCGCACGGGTCCCTCAGCGGTGCGCCTCCTCCTTTGCCACTAGACGCTTGGCAAGGCGTGACAGCGTGGAGCGGGAGCATCCCGTTGCGGCAATGATGGTGCTCCACGATTGACCGGACTGGAGCATCCTGAGGATCGCTGCGTTCCTGTCAGTGTCCTCGGGCCTCCCTCGGTACGCTCCTGCGTCCTTGGCCTTGGCAATGCCCTGCGATTGTCTGCGCCTTCTGTCCTCGTAGTCCTTCCGGGCGATTGCGGCGAGCATGTCCAGCATCATGCCGTTGATTGCGTCCAACATTCGACTTTGAATGTCATTCGCTGAGGCTGTCGCCATCCCCCAAGAGGTCGGGAGGTCTAGCGCTACCACCTTCACACGTCTCGACTTGATCTCGGACTTAAGGCGCTCCCAGTCTTCGGCATTGAGGCGGCTGAGGCGATCCACTTGCTCGACCAGTAGCACGTCCCCCGGCTGGCAGTCGGAGAGCAGCCGGAACAACTCCGGGCGTTGCAGCGATGCACCGCTCTCATTCTCCATGTACGTGGCTGCGATCCTCAATCCTCGCTCCTCTGCAAAGCGCTGGAGGTCGGACTGGGCACGGCTTGCGTCTTGGTCCTTGGTGGAAGCCCTGAGGTAAGCGCGAATGAAGAACATGAAACGTCTCCGGTTCGATATGGGTGGTTCCATATATTCCGGTTCGTTTTAAATAGTCAAGACGAATTATGAGACCGGAAGAAAAGGAGATATTCGCCGGTTCGGCTGGGATATATCCAAATGAGACCGTCTGAAAAACCAATTGGAGGCGTTGCGCCTCGTTCCGTCATGGTCGATGGTTTGGCGGGATAGGTGAAGGAGTGGAGACCAATGAAAACACTGTTAGCTCTTGTTACCGCTTCCGCCATGCTCGGTGCCGGGGCTGCTTCGGCGGAGGACATTTGTCCGAAGTATGGGGATTGCGCTCCCGCCGCTGCCTTCGCTTGCTCGTGGACAGAAAGCAGCTTGGTCAATCGCGTCTGCTATAATGAGCAGCACGGCTACATGGTCCTGCAATTGAAGAGCACGTACTACCACTACTGCGGAGTAGATGCCGGGACCGTTGCAGCTTTCTTGTCTTCGCCATCCCTCGGCAGGTTCTACAATGCGACAATCAAGGGCAACTTTGATTGCCGTGTCACCCCTCCACCCGCCTTTAACTAGCTGGGGCCGCTCCCGCCTCGCCCCTTGCCGACACTCCGGGACAGTGCGGAGGTATCAGCGGCGATCAACATGACGAACCGGCAGGACATGCCAGGAGCACCGAGAGGTGCCAGGGTCTTGGATCGATGGGGCGGGATAGGACCGGGCGGGGACCCCCACCCCCACCGCCGGGGGGTTTTGAGCGAGGGGGAGTATGCGTAATAGGCTCACACAATTTTAGTAAAAAAGGTCGCGGGGTCACCCGTGAAGCAAAGCTGCATATCGCGACCGGCCAAATCACCACGGGATAAGGCTGCAATTTCGCCTTTGCGGGTCTTGCGTCAATTGGTGGCCTTTGGTTGAGTCACGCTCACAGTTGATACGCGGACTCGGTGGCGTCCACACCCATCGGCAGTGCGGGTCCAAACCGTTCTGTTGAGCGCTGCGTATAACGATAGTCGAGAAGAAGGGACTTGGTGTCCACACCTTGCCCTTCCTCTCGGCGCTCCCTATTCCTCGCGGAATATCCAATGTGTGACGCCTTCCGGCGACCTAGGCAATGTCAAATGTTTGTTGCCACGAAACTTCCTGTGTAAAAAAATACGCGCAAGTGCACGGTAAGCTGTTGCCGTCGAGGCCATTCGTGCGCCTCCAGCAACTCCGATGACCTGCGACACCTCCCGCAACAGAACGCGCTCCACGAGGCTCTACGGAGTCAGGAGAGGCGGTGCCGGGGAGGAGTGAATAAGCCAGCCCAAAATTGAGCTTCGCTGAGTTACCGAAGACACTGCGGAAATCGCTGAGAGTTCTCCAAGGGAATTCCGAGCGCTGTCCCAGGCGGCAATTCCTGCGTTACCGAAGCGATTGATTTCTCTGCGGTATCGTAGGTTTAATGTGTTCGACAATGGCCGTTTCGTGTGAATTTTAGGAGGTCCCTGCCGCGATCCTGCGGCGTTCCAAGAGGAGAACAAGGGACATGCACACGCTCACCAATGCCGCCACTGTGACCACGCTGGATAACCTCTGGGGTGTCATCTACTTCGAAGAGGATGGCACGGTCCTCTGCACTGACTTCATTGACGCAACCGACTACTCCGACGCGGCGGACCAAGCCCTAGAAGAAGCTGACGGGCTGGAGTTCCAGTTGGTCGAAGGTCTCGACATCGTGGCACCCTTGGCACCTGCCAGGAACCGGGAGCTATTTGGTCCTTCGATCTACTTGCTCCTGATCGACCTGCTCGGCAAGGACAAGGCAGAGGAGGGCGCTTGCAATGCCACGGCGTAAGCATGACCCCCGGACCCTCTACACGGTTGTCTTCTATGAAGAGGCGGGGGAGGTGGTCCTCACGGAAACCCGGAAGGCCTACGGGCCGGAAGACGTGGGCTTCTACGCCTACCGGCATATGCCCCTTGGGGCTGTCAGGTACGAGGCGTTTGACGAGGTGCTGGAGGTGCGGCAGATGACCCATGACCTTACGGTGTCACTGCGGACCCTCTTGAAGCAACACGGGGTTCCCTCGGTGTTCTCGCCGTGACCCCTAGAACCCCTAAGCTGAACTTAGGGGGTAACCTGAGGGACCTGCCGGGGGGCGATGATCCCCCGGCGATCCTCTCGGGGAACGCTGGGTTCAGCGCTCCACCTGTCTCTACTCCCAGCTCGTGCAGTCGGAGTGTGGTGGCTGGTCCGCTGCGGGATGCTATCAGGGGTCAGAACAGGGGAACGTTGCCTGACCGGCCTGGATCAGAAGGTACCCCAACTCGCTAACTGGCAAATCCCTACGCGACTGATCCTCTTTGATGAAATTCGCAAGGAAATCCCGCGCCGTCTCGTCGCCGATTACAAGCTTGCCCGGAATACAGATGATCTTCAGGCCATATGTCACATCCACGTAAGCTGTCGTCCAAGAGATGCCATCCCAAGTAGACCCGATATGATTGAGCATGTATCGGTTGTCATATGAGAGATCAATCAATTGCCCAATCGTGACCTGCTGCGGCTGCTGCGCTGCAACCGTTGAGATCGATAAGCCAAGTGCCGCCAAGGCGAAAATCCCGCGCATCCAACTTCCCTTATTTCTCCGCCAATGACTCAACCCCCTACCGGGAACACGGCCCACGATCAATTGGTAGGCTCAGAACCATTTTCCGGGTGTTGCCTTCTTGTGTATAGGTCTACTGCGCAACATACCGCGAGGTGTCCCCCGTGGGTTCCCGATGACGTTCTCGGAGTGCCTTGGCATTGGCAATCTGATCACTCCTCATCTTCATGAACCTTGTAACCAACTGGCGTGACAGGCTGAGAGCTTGCGCCATCTGATCGTGGGTGA
>JAPZUE010000032.1 GCA_027533385.1 Rhizobium sp.
AAAAAAAGTCAAAAGAATCAAACGATTCATCATGGAGAGTTTGATCCTGGCTCAGGATGAACGCTGGCGGCGTGCCTAACACATGCAAGTCGAACGGGAATCTTCGGATTCTAGTGGCGGACGGGTGAGTAACGCGTAAGAATCTAACTTCAGGACGGGGACAACAGTTGGAAACGACTGCTAATACCCGATATGCCGCAAGGTGAAACCTAATTGGCCTGGAGAAGAGCTTGCGTCTGATTAGCTAGTTGGTGGGGTAAAGGCCTACCAAGGCAACGATCAGTAGCTGGTCTGAGAGGATGAGCAGCCACACTGGGACTGAGACACGGCCCAGACTCCTACGGGAGGCAGCAGTGGGGAATTTTCCGCAATGGGCGAAAGCCTGACGGAGCAACGCCGCGTGAGGGAGGAAGGTCTTTGGATTGTAAACCTCTTTTCTCAAGGAAGAAGTTCTGACGGTACTTGAGGAATCAGCCTCGGCTAACTCCGTGCCAGCAGCCGCGGTAATACGGGGGAGGCAAGCGTTATCCGGAATTATTGGGCGTAAAGCGTCCGCAGGTGGTCAGCCAAGTCTGCTGTCAAATCAGGTTGCTTAACGACCTAAAGGCGGTGGAAACTGGCAGACTAGAGAGCAGTAGGGGTAGCAGGAATTCCCAGTGTAGCGGTGAAATGCGTAGAGATTGGGAAGAACATCGGTGGCGAAAGCGTGCTACTGGGCTGTATCTGACACTCAGGGACGAAAGCTAGGGGAGCGAAAGGGATTAGATACCCCTGTAGTCCTAGCCGTAAACGATGGATACTAGGCGTGGCTTGTATCGACCCGAGCCGTGCCGAAGCTAACGCGTTAAGTATCCCGCCTGGGGAGTACGCACGCAAGTGTGAAACTCAAAGGAATTGACGGGGGCCCGCACAAGCGGTGGAGTATGTGGTTTAATTCGATGCAACGCGAAGAACCTTACCAAGACTTGACATGTCGCGAACCCTGGTGAAAGCTGGGGGTGCCTTCGGGAGCGCGAACACAGGTGGTGCATGGCTGTCGTCAGCTCGTGTCGTGAGATGTTGGGTTAAGTCCCGCAACGAGCGCAACCCTCGTTCTTAGTTGCCAGCATTAAGTTGGGGACTCTAAGGAGACTGCCGGTGACAAACCGGAGGAAGGTGGGGATGACGTCAAGTCAGCATGCCCCTTACGTCTTGGGCGACACACGTACTACAATGGTCGGGACAAAGGGCAGCGAACTCGCGAGAGCCAGCGAATCCCAGCAAACCCGGCCTCAGTTCAGATTGCAGGCTGCAACTCGCCTGCATGAAGGAGGAATCGCTAGTAATCGCCGGTCAGCATACGGCGGTGAATTCGTTCCCGGGCCTTGTACACACCGCCCGTCACACCATGGAAGCTGGTCACGCCCGAAGTCATTACCTCAACCGCAAGGAGGGGGATGCCTAAGGCAGGGCTAGTGACTGGGGTGAAGTCGTAACAAGGTAGCCGTACCGGAAGGTGTGGCTGGATCACCTCCTTAAAGGGAGACCTAATTCGGGTATGGGATGAAAAAAAAGTAGTCCCTACCAAGAATCAATCCCAAAAGGTCGGAGCGAGGCGAAATTGGCTTTCAAACTAGGTTCTGGGTTCATACAAGACCTGAATCAGGAACAAGGGCTATTAGCTCAGGTGGTTAGAGCGCACCCCTGATAAGGGTGAGGTCCCTGGTTCGAGTCCAGGATGGCCCACCTGCACAGGTGGCAAAAACAAAGAAGCGAGGAATCAGCACCTTATCTTACTTATATAGTAAGAGAGAATGCTGGCTCTGAGTTCAGAGTCCAGAGGAACCTTGAAAACTGCATAGAGCTAGGTGAAAAAGCCAAAAAAGAAGACCGCAAGGTCAAGCTAATAAGGGCTAACGGTGGATACCTAGGCACACGGAAGCGAAGAAGGACGTAGTTACCGACGAAACGCTTCGGGGAGCGGGAAGCAAGCATTGATCCGAAGATATCCGAATGGGGCAACCCTAAACACGACCACCTGAATACATAGGGTGGAGCGAGCAAACCTGGTGAACTGAAACATCTTAGTAGCCAGAGGAAAAGAAAGCAATAGCGATTCCCCCAGTAGCGGCGAGCGAAAAGGGAACAGCCTAAACCAAGTTCTTCGGAACTTGGGGTCGTGGGACAGTGACAAAAGACTGGGAAATTTAGACGAAGCGGCTGAAAACCGCACCAGAGAAGGTGAAAGTCCTGTAGTCGAAAAAGGCACCAGCTTAACTGCATCCCGAGTAGCATGGGGCACGTGAAATCCCGTGTGAATCTGCCTCGACCACGAGGTAAGGCTAAATATTCCCGTGTGACCGATAGAGAAACAGTACCGCGAGGGAAAGGTGAAAAGAACCCCGGAAGGGGAGTGAAATAGAACATGAAACCGTTAGCCTACAAGCAATGGGAGGACGATTGAACGTCTGACCGTGTGCCTGTTGAAGAATGAGCCGGCGACTTACAGGTTATGGCAGGTGAAGGGGGAAGACCCCACAGCCCCAGCGAAAGCGAGTCTGAATAGGGCGAAGCGTCATAATTTGTAGACCCGAACCCGGGTGATCTAACCATGGCCAGGATGAAGCTTGGGTAAAACCAAGTGGAGGTCCGAACCGACTAATGTTGAAAAATTAGCGGATGAGCTGTGGTTAGGGGTGAAATGCCAATCGAACTCGGAGCTAGCTGGTTCTCCCCGAAATGTGTTGAGGCGCAGCGGTAGTGGAAGTTTAGTCGGGGTAAAGCACTGTTTCGCCGCGGGCTGGGAGACCGGTACCAAGGCGAGGCAAACTCTGAATACGGCTAAAAAAACTACCAGTGAGACGGTGGGGGATAAGCTTCATCGTCAAGAGGGAAACAGCCCAGACCACCAGCTAAGGTCCCCAAATGATAACTAAGTGAGAAAGGAGGTGGGAGTGCATTGACAACCAGGAGGTTTGCCTAGAAGCAGCAATCCTTAAAAGAGTGCGTAATAGCTCACTGGTCAAGCGCTCCTGCGCCGAAAATGAACGGGGCTAAGTTATCTACCGAAGCTGTGGACTACATTGTAGTGGTAGGGGAGCGTTCTATAGGGGGTGAAGCAGTAGCGGCAAGCAGCTGTGGACTCTATAGAAGTGAGAATGTCGGCTTAAGTAGCGAAAATGTGGGTGAGAATCCCACACCCCGAAACCCCAAGGTTTCCTCCGCAAGGCTCGTCCGCGGAGGGTCAGTCAGGACCTAAGGCGAGGCTGAAAAGCGTAGTCGATGGACAACGGGTTAACATTCCCGTACCGATTAATGATTGTGCCGGAGAACGGAGAAGGTCAACGTCAGCTGGATGTTGGTTACCAGTGCAAGCAGTCGAGGCGATGAGCGGTGGCGAAAACACCAGGAGCTAAGACGCGAGTCCCACCTCCCACGGGAGGGAAGTGGCGCTGATCAAGCTTCCTAGAAAAGCCCGAACCACGTTAATCATTAATTGCCTGTACCCGAAACCGACACAGGTGGGGAAGTAGAGAATACTAAGGGGCGCGAGATAACTCTCTCTAAGGAACTCGGCAAAATGACCCCGTAACTTCGGGAGAAGGGGTACCCTCGCAAGAGGGTCGCAGTGAATAGGCCCAGGCGACTGTTTACCAAAAACACAGGTCTCCGCCAAGTCGTAAGACGCAGTATGGAGGCTGACGCCTGCCCAGTGCCGGAAGGTTAAGGAAGTTGGTCAGGAGTAATCTGAAGCTGACGACCGAAGCCCCGGTGAACGGCGGCCGTAACTATAACGGTCCTAAGGTAGCGAAATTCCTTGTCGGGTAAGTTCCGACCCGCACGAAAGGCGTAACGATCTGGGCACTGTCTCGGAGAGAGACTCGGCGAAATAGGATTGTCTGTGAAGATACGGACTACCTGCACCTGGACAGAAAGACCCTATGAAGCTTTACTGTAGCCTGGAATTGGCTTCGGGCTTCGCTTGCGCAGGATAGGTGGGAAGCTTTGAAACTCTCCTCGTGGGGAGGGTGGAGCTAACGGTGAGATACCACTCTGGCGAGGCTAGAATTCTAACCCTGACCCCTAATCGGGGCGGGAGACAGTTTCAGGTGGGCAGTTTGACTGGGGCGGTCGCCTCCTAAAAGGTAACGGAGGCGCGCAAAGGTTCCCTCGGTCCCGTTGGAAATGGGACGATAGAGTGCAAAAGCAGAAGGGAGCTTGACTGTGAGACCCACAAGTCGAACAGGGACGAAAGTCGGCTTTAGTGATCCGACGGCACCGCGTGGAAGGGCCGTCGCTCAACGGATAAAAGTTACTCTAGGGATAACAGGCTGATCTCCCCCAAGAGTTCACATCGACGGGGAGGTTTGGCACCTCGATGTCGGCTCATCGCAACCTGGGGCTGAAGTCGGTCCCAAGGGTTGGGCTGTTCGCCCATTAAAGCGGTACGTGAGCTGGGTTCAGAACGTCGTGAGACAGTTCGGTCCATATCCGGTGTAGGCGTAAGAGCATTGCGAGGAGCCTTCCTTAGTACGAGAGGACCGGGAAGGACGCACCGCTGGTGTACCTGTTATCGTGCCAACGGTAAACGCAGGGTAGCCATGTGCGGAGCGGATAACCGCTGAAAGCATCTAAGTGGGAAGCCCACCTCCAGATGATTGCTCTCATGGCATTAAGCCAGTAAGGTCTCGGGTAGACTACCCGTTGATAGGCTCTAGATGGAAGCTCGGTAACGAGTGCAGTCGAGGAGTACTAACCGACCGAGGGCTTGACCTCATTCTTCTTTTCCACACTTTTTCCCTAGCTTTTGCAGTCTTGAGGGTTCTACCCTTCCTGGTGTCTTTAACGTGATGGCACCACTCCGATTCCATCCCGAACTCGGTTGTGAAACTTCACCGTGGCCAAGATACTTGTCGGGTTGCCGACCGGGACAATAGCTCGATGCCAGGATTATTCTTTC
>JAPZUE010000096.1 GCA_027533385.1 Rhizobium sp.
CAGCAGCAAGCACGCGAACACGCAGATCGATAGAGAGAGCCTTTGACATATCCGCCGACCTCCATCGGCAGATAGTTTGAATCAGAACGCGCCTGATTTGCGAAGCCCCGACAGATTCAATCAGTCAGGGAACCGCTCTAACAGCGGACTTATCGACATAGTTAATCGAAAAATTGTGATCGCACCCTTTGCGTATAACGACATATCACGTCGCAAAGAACGGGAACTGTTTGTGTCGCTTTCAATGGCAGGGATGTAGAGAAGCGTAAAAGCTGCTTTTTGCAATCGAATGACTAAGTATAATTCGGTTGGTGCGGCAAACAATTCGATGGATTTGCTTTTCTGAATGGAAGTTGATTTATCGAGTCGAGTTTGCATCTTGAAGTTATCGACGCAGGAGAGATACACGCAAAAATGGCCTCTGCCCGCGTGTCTTGCGACTTGTGTTCCCGTCTGGGATGCGCAGCATGACTTCGCACTCCATACGGGATTTTCACATGAAGAAATCGATTGCCTTGCTCGGCACCGCGCTCCTGCTCGCCGGCTGCCAGACCGACGTGCCTCAATCCGTTGCCGACTCCCAGGTTCCGCCTTCGCCCGCGATCAAACGTGAACTTGTTCGTATTCTGAAAGAAACCAACGGAACGATCGGCGACTTTGTCGATCCGCAGATTTCAAGCGTTGTGCTGTTGGAGCCGGAGACGAAGACCTATGCCTTCTGCATCCGGGCCTGGCATACGCAGCGCAAGCATTTCCCCGATGTCATCGGCTTCTCCTTCCGTGGCGATACCCTGCTTGGCGGAACCAACAGTGAGCCGCGCTGCCGTGACAAGCGCCTGCGCTACTATCCCTATCCGGAGCTGAAGGCCGTGCGCGGGCTGCGCTGATGGTCGGCGAACGGCAGCCCAAGGGCATGGCCGGCGGACTGGCGGTGCGGGTGGAGCCGGCCGATCAGCCCGCCATCCAGCATCTGCTTGATCTCTCCGATGCCGTCGCCGCGCGGCTTTATCCGGGTGCCTTCCGCCAACCCTCACGGCGGCCGCGCTGGCGCGCCCGGGCATCTGCGTCTTTCTCGCCCGTGACCAGGCCGGGCGGGCGCTGGGCTGCGCGGCCCTGGTCGACCTGTCCGATGGCACCGCGGAACTCAAGCGCATGATCGTCGACCCTGAACATGCCGGGCAGGGCATCGGTCGCGCCCTTCTGCTGGCCATCCTGCAGGCGGCACGGGAACGCGGCATTCCCGCCGTCCTGCTCGAGGTCGGCATCCGCAATATCGAGGCACGCCGGCTCTATGAAAGCGTTGGTTTCCGCGACCGTGGCCCCTTCGGCACCTATTGTCAGACCCCGATTGCCACATTCATGGAGATGGATCTGCGGGGCAAGTGAGGCCTGTCCCGTTGCCATTTGTCGCATTGGACAAAGGGCCTCCTTTTCATCGCATTTCAGGGGCTCTATGCCTCACCTTGAGCAATCGATCCGAGGAGCCCGCCGATGTCACTGCCCGCCACCATGCGCCATGTTGATCTCACCACCCATGGCGGTCCGGAAGTCATGCGCCTCGTCGAGGGGCCGCTGCCGAGCCCCAGGCCCGGCGAAATCCTGGTGAGGGTCGAAGCGGCGGGCGTCAACCGGCCGGATGTCGCCCAGCGCCAGGGAAGCTATCCGCCGCCGAAGGATGCAAGCCCCATTCTTGGCCTGGAAATCGCAGGCGAGATCGTCGGCCTTGGCACGGGTGTCACCGATTTCCAGATCGGCGACCGGATCTGCGCCCTGGCCAATGGCGGCGGTTATGCCGAATATTGCACCGTGCCGGCCAGTCAGGCTCTGCCATTCCCCAAGGGCTATGACGCGGTGCAGGCTGCCGCCCTGCCGGAAACCTTCTTCACCGTCTGGGCCAATCTCTTTCAGATGGCAGGCCTGACCGAAGGCGAGACCGTGCTCATCCATGGCGGCTCCTCTGGCATCGGCACGACCGCGATCCAGCTCGCCAAAACCTTCGGCGCAACGGTCTACACCACTGCCGGCTCGGCGGAAAAATGCGCCGCCTGCATGGATTTGGGCGCAGTGAGGGCAATCAACTACAAGGCCGAGGATTTCGTCGAAATCGTCAAGGAAGAGACGCAAGGGACGGGCGTGGATGTCGTGCTCGACATGATCGGTGCCGCCTATTTCGATCGCAATCTCCAGGTCCTCGCCAAGGACGGCTGCCTCTCCATCATCGCCTTCCTCGGCGGCTCGACGGTGGAAAAGGCGAACCTCGCCCCGATCATGGTCAAGCGCCTCACCGTAACAGGCTCCACCATGCGCCCGCGCACAGCCGAGGAGAAACGCGCCATCCGCGATGATCTGGCAACGGAAGTCTGGCCCCGCCTGGAGCGCGGCGATCTCGCCCCGGTCATCCACACCGTGTTGCCCTTCGAAGAGGTCGTCGAGGCGCATCGGCTGATGGAAAGCTCTGAACATATCGGCAAGATCGTACTGAAGGTCGGGTGAGGGGACAGGGCTGGCGGCCTCTCAAAGGCGGAAGCGGTCGTCGTTGGCGTCCATTCAACCGGAGAGCTTACACCTGATGGCAGGACAAATTTGAGCCTAGGTAATCGATAAGAGCCCTGACCCGCTTGGGCAGGGTGCAGCCGCCGCTATAGACGATCTGGAGTGCCGACGGCGGCAAGGAGTAGCTGTTCAGTATCTCGATCAGTTCACCGCTCTGAAGATGATGCTCGATATCCCACAGGGTTTTGGCGGCAATTCCGAATCCTGCGAGACACCAGTCGCGCACCAATGCTCCGTCATTTGTGATTCGATCTCCGCGGACGAATTGGGATGTGAGTGTTCCGTCCACCATAAATGACCACGAATGGTCAACGGTTTCTCCGAACCGGAGTAACAGGCAATTATGCCTGACTAGATCGCCGGGCGTGACAGGCATTCCGTGTTTGTGGAGATAGGCTGGCGCAGCGCAAATGATCCGCCTGTTGTTGCCCAGTTTGCGAATGAAAAGGCCGCTGTCCTTCAGGTTTCCAAATCGAATAGCCAGGTCGAAACCGGATCCGACTAAGTCCACATAGCCATCCGACAGGTAAAGATCGATCCTGATATCTGGATGATCCGCCATGAAGCTATTGAGCAGCGGCGCGATACGGTTTCGCCCGAGATCGAAAGGTGCGCTCAGACGAATGGTTCCGGATATGTGTTCCACACCTTGTCGAACATGGGCCTCCAGCAACTCGAAATCCTCCAAAATGCGCCGCGCCCCGTCAACGAGAATGCGGCCCTCCTGGGTCAAGCTCATGGAGCGCGTTGTACGATGAAGAAGTTTCGCCCCGAAGTGCTCTTCCAGTGACGTCAACCTCTCCGACACTGTTGCTGGTGAAAGGCCGAGCTCGCGTCCGGCAGCAGCGAGTCCATTTTTTTCTACGATCTTCGTAAGCAACAACAAATTGTTGAGAAGCATTGTTCGCGCTCGTCGAATTATGATTTTCGACCGAGACCAATTTTGTGGTCTTCGGAAAAATCGTAATATCAAAATCGCTCTCTGTTTTCTAGCAAATAAAAGAAAAGCAGAGAGCTGAATTTGTTATGAAAGACGCCAAAAAAGATCAAATACGCGATGATGTTTGATTTAATCGGAGAAGAAGAATGAACATATACAAGCTTAACGGTGAGATTGTCGGCCTTGTGCCTGCAGGTTTCCTTGAAGAAAACAATGCAAAATCACGGGGAGTTCTTCCAAAGGACTATATTCGGGTTGATGGAGTTGATCCCGCCGGTGCATGGGGTGTGGGGGTCTGGGGGGTGGAGAAAGGGGAATTCGAAATGTTTTTCTCGTTCTCAGAGTTTGTTACCATCCTGGAAGGCAGAGTCATCATCACGCATGAGGGTGAAAGCCACAATCTCGGACCGGGCGATAGCTTCTTCACCCCCAAAGGGGCGACCGTGCACTGGAAGGTGCTTGAGGACCTCCGCAAAAGCTACCTTACCATTTCCTGATGGTATCCCTTCTCTTTTGCCAATGCATGCATGCATGCTGATGATCGCTTATGGCTAATCGACGCGAAGCCCATTGGCTGATGGAAAGCTCGGCGCATATCGGCAAGATCATGTTGATGATGAGGTGAGGGGGCTACCTCCAAGAAAAGCAGCCCGCCTCGAATACCGAACGACCTCGCCCCGCGCTCAAGACACCGCCACCGGCTTTGACCTCAACCGGCTTGCCGTTGCCGGATCGGCGCGGCGGCAGAGGCGGGGCGGCAGGCCCTTCATGATCAGTTCGGCATCGGCAACAGCCATCGATCCCAGCGCATAGAAGGCGTCGCGTGTCCCGCCGGTCCTGTGCGCCGAGAGCAGGATGCCGGAGGCGTTTCTCACCGGATCGTCCTTCGCGACTGGTTCCTCCGGAAACACGTCCGTCGCCACCTGGATATGGCCGGATTGAGCGGCCTCGATCATCGCCGGAAAATCGACGACAGCAGCCCGGCTCATCAGCAGGAAGGCCGCCCCCGGCTTCATCATCGCGAATTCTCGCTTCCCGATGAAGCCCTCGTTTTCGCTGGTGACACTCGCAAAGACGAGGACCACCTGGCTTTCGCGGAGCACGTCGTCGACCGTCGATGGCTCGCAATCCTGGCCTTCGATGATCTCCTTCGGAAGCCAGGGGTCGAAGACGCGGACCCTGTTCTTGAACGGGCGGATAAGGTCGCGAAAGGCATGGCCCAGATCGCCAAAGCCGATGATTCCCACGGGCGCGCCGGCAAAGCGGAAGGTCTTGGCATTGCCCTCAAGACCATAGCGCTCGACGCCCTGGCGAAAGTCGCGATCGGCCGCCGTGATCCCCCGGGCGAGATCCAGCGCCATGGCAAGGGCCGCCTCCGCCACCGGCGAGGCAAAGGCCGAGGCCGGCGTGATCACCCAGATCCCGCGTTCGACACAGGCCTGATAGTCGATGTTCGGCAGGAAATTCGATTCCACATTGATGATCGCCTTCAGCCTCGGCGCCCGGTCCAGGCGCTCTTTCGGCATGTCGGTCTGGCCGAAGATCAACACGGTGTCGGGAAGATGCTGTTCGACCACATCGGCAGGCATGGGGCGATCTTCCGAGACGATCACCTCGCCCAGGGCCTCGAGCCGGGCCCGGACGGCGGGCTCCAGGATCAGATCCAGTGTCCGCGGCAATGGATCGACCAGAATGACATTGCGGCTCATTGTTTCCTCCCTTGAGAATCCCGACTGCCGCAGAGCTTAGCGCGAAATGCCGATCCATGGGCAAGCCCTGGCGCGGCGCTATCCCGCCTCGAAGCGGTCTCCGGTGTCGGTAAAGAGCGACTGCCGATCACAAGCCAGTGCCCAGCCTTCATTCCGCCCCGTTCTTAAGCGCTTGTTAAGACATCTGTCCCTGTCGGAGGTCTCCATGGCGCTTGGCGCTTCGCATCGTTTGCAGGATGGCGTTGCCGCCGTCGAAACCATGACCCGTTTTGCGCTGGCCGTGCTGGCACTTGCCTCCGGCGTCTATACTTATCTCGGGGTGCGCAGCATTCTCGATGGCTCGCCGACCGCCGTCTTCTTTGCCGCCATCATCTATTCGGCCTCGGTCTCGGTCGCGATCTATGCCTTCTGGTCCTACATGGCGCGCTTCTATCCGCATGTGACGGGCACGGCGGCGCGCAGCGCCATGCTCGGCGTCATGGCGCTCGGCTGCGCCATGATCATCGCCATGTCGAGCTGGCTGAATGCAGCAGCACTCGCAGGCTCAGCCGCGCTCGAACAGCATCTTGCCGAAACGGTGGAGGACTACACCGCCGATCTCGACCAGGCCCATCAGAATGCGCTGGCCGCGCAGAGCCTTCTGCCCGACATCCAGCGAGCCTCCGAACGTTTCGCACGGCTTGCCGAAGACGAGCGCCAGAACGGCGCGCTGACCGGCACAACCGGTTCGGGCAGCGTCGTGCAGCTTCTGTCGCAGATGTCCTCCCAGCTCAACGAGCTCGAAACCGGCATCACCGCCTCGCGGGAGCGCGTGACCACCCTGTTCGATCAGGGCCGCGCGCATCTGGAAACCATGCGCAAGCTGGTGTCGGCGCCGGGCGCCGTTGCGCCCCGCAGCGATGAATTCTCGGCCGAAGTCGTGGCGCTCTCGGGCGTCATCACCGCGCTCGAACAGACCTCGATCGCCCCCTCCGTCAAGCGCGCTGCGGAAGACCTCTCGCTCGGCTTCATCGCCCCCGTCGCCGACGGTCGCGCAGCCGAGCTTGCCGAACGCCAGGATCAGGTGATGGAGACCATCCGCGCTTCGGTCACCGCCCAGTCAGAGGTGCTGTCGCAGGCGGCAGACGAAATCCTGGCGCGCGAACCGGTGCCGGAGCGCCGCTTCGTTCCCTTGTCTTCCGCCGAAGCCGTGCTGCGTTATGCCGCCGATTTCATTCCGGCCTGGGCGGGCGCGATTTCCATCGACCTTCTGCCCGCCGTTCTCGTCTTCATCCTCGCCGTCGTCCATGGCGCGATCCGCCGGCAGGACGAGCGGCTGCCCTTTGCCCAGCGGATCACCGCCGCCGAGCTTCTGGAAGCGCTTGAGGTGCAGCGTGCGCTGAGTGACCGGGGCGTCGATCTGGCCGAGGCCGTCAGGGCGGCCGAAGCCGAGGAGGAGGAAAGGCGCGCCGGCCCGAATGTCACCAGCCTCGACATGTCGGCCAAAGCGCCGCGCAAGGGGCCGCCCGCGTGAGACCGTCAGCGCCATTCGTCCGGCTGAAGAATGCCTTTGTCCGCGCCGATGACGGCCTCCTCATGCGCGGCGCCTTTTTCGGCCTTCTGGCGGCCGCCGGCATCTTTCTCTTCGTCGATTTGAGGGAAATGAGCCTCGCCAATGCGGCCTTGCCCGGCCACGATCCGATGACGACGGATGCTCCCATCTTGCCCCCGGCCTTGACCGATGGCATCCCCCAGGCACCGCCCGTGGAACCGCAGACCCCTCGCGAGGTGTTGCGCCAGCCGATGCGCTTCGAGCTTACGACCGGAGGCGTCTTGAAGGCGGAAGGGTCGATCGATCTCGGCGCCGCCGATCGTTTTGCCGAAGAGATCGCGGCGCGCGGCGAATATGTGAAGTCGATCACGCTGAATTCGCCGGGCGGATCCGTGGATGATGCGCTGGCGATCTCCCGGCTGATCCGCGAAAAGGGGCTCAACACCCAGGTGGAAACCCGGGCGCTCTGCGCCTCCTCCTGCCCCTTGATCTTTGCCGGCGGCGTGGCGCGCCAAGCGGCCGAGGACGCGATTGTCGGCGTGCATCAGGTCTTCAACGCCGGCCAAGAGCGCCCCTCGCCGGAACAGGCCATGTCGGCCGCCCAGAGCACGACGGCCCGCATCGCCCGCCATCTCGACGACATGGGCATCGCCGACGGGCTCTGGATCCACGCGCTGGAAACACCACCCGACCGGCTCTATTACCTGACGCTGGAGGAGATGACGGAATTCAAGCTGGTCACCGAGCCCCTGGCGACGGCGAAGCAGGGGGGGTGAGGATGCGAGCCGGAGAGTGGGCTGTTTTGGGGCCGTATCCAGACTGTCCGGTTTTGGCGCTAGAGGACGAGAAAGCAGCCATCGCGCGTTAAGGCCGATCTGGCTATCTGCGATGCCTTGCCGTCATGAGCAGGCTCCGTCCCCTCCCTTAGAGCGGTTCCCTGACTGATTGAATCTGTCGGGGCTTCGCAAATCAGGCGCGTTCTGATTCAAACTATCTGCCGATGGAGGTCGGCGGATATGTCAAAGGCTCTCTCTATCGATCTGCGTGTTCGCGTGCTTGCTGCTG
>JAPZUE010000045.1 GCA_027533385.1 Rhizobium sp.
CAGGTTGAAGTCTCGCAACTCCACCTTCTCCGACGGGCCCGGTGCCCACCTGACGTCTCGTGGAAAACGAAAGCGAAATCTCCACCGCTTTCTCCACTCAAATCGCCTCCGAAATTACACCAGCTTCGCGGACGCTATCGCGCAATCACCGAGTTGAACTGCTGCTGCTGAAGCGCCGCATCCGCATTGGCGTTCTGGTAGATCACGGTGCAGGACGGGCAGATCTTTGCCATTTCTGCCTTGAAGCCGGGGTGATCGTGCTCCTCATAGCGTGTCGATGCCTGGTCGGGCATCAGGAAGGCGACGGTGGCCCCTTCCTGGGCAACCGCAGAACCGGAAACCATTGCGGCGAAACCGACAGTTGCCAGCAGCATGGAACGAATTTTCATATCTCATTCTCCTCCTTGAATGGGAACAGCTCGCCCTGAGAGGCTGCCCCGGATTATCGCTCGCCACACCCATCGGCGTCGCCTTGCAAGAAGACGCAGTTCCTCGTTCGTCGCCGAGCACATCGGCGCCGCAAGATATGGGCGATGGCAGAACGCCTCCCGGTCGGCCCTCCACAGCCAACCTGTATTATCGATTGAGCACCACTGCTCAATCGATGAAGCAACAATTGTCACTTCTCTCTTTTGATGTCAAGTTGGGTTCGCAGGAGGAAAATGTGAATCAGCAGCGCCCGCAAAAGAAGACAACGATCTATGACCTGGCAGAGCTCGCCGGCACATCGGCCAGTGCCGTCAGTGCCGTCTTGAACGGCAACTGGAAAAAGCGGCGGATCAGCAGCCAGCTTGCTGATAAGATCACCAGGATCGCCGAGGAGCAGGGCTATGCGATCAACATGCAGGCGAGCCTGCTTCGCCGGGAGAAATCCCGCATCATCGGTATGATCGTTCCCAAATACGACAACCGATACTTCGGTTCGATCGTCGAAACCTTCGAAATCATGGCGCGGGAACGCGGCCTCTTCCCGATCATCACCTGCACGTTGCGTGATCCCGACCTCGAGGTGGAGGCTGCCCGTACGATGCTGTCTTATCAGGTCGAGTGGCTGATCTCGACCGGTGCGACGGATCCGGATCGCATCACCGACATCTGTCTCGCAGCCGGGACCCGCAGCCTCAATCTCGACCTGCCTGGGAGCAAGGCAACCTCGATCATTTCGGACAACTTCGCTGGCGCCCGGGAACTGACGAAACGCACCCTCATGAACCATCAGGCCAAGACCGGTATCATGGCGCCGCTGCTGTTCATCGGCGGTCGGGGTTCCGATCACAATACGGCCGAACGTATCCGCGGCTTCCGCATGGCGCACCAGGATCTTGGCGTTCCGATCGCGGAAGAGCACATCCTCGCCTGTGGCTATGCCCCGGAAAAGGCTGCTCAGGCCCTTAGTGCCATGGCGGCAAAGGAAGGCAGCGTCCCGCGCGGCATGTTTGTCAATTCGACGATCTCGCTCGAAGGGGTCATGCGCTGGATCAAGTCGTCTCCGTTGTTCGAAGGCGCCCCGCCGATTATCGGCTGCTTCGACTGGGACCCCTTCGTTGCTCTTCTCGGCCACGATATCGAGATGGCGCGCCAGGACGTCCCCGGAATGCTGACGGCCGCCTTCGATATTGTCGAAAAGGGAAGCAGCGACGACGCCAGGCTGATCGAGATCCCGCCGCTCTTTGCGTAGTTCGCTCGCTGAAGGCACTTGCCATCCTGCCGGCTTTGCCCCGTTCAACCGTTTCGAATGACAAACCGTCTGCGTCTTCAGACAGCTCGGCCGCATGTTTGAAATCATGGGCAGCGGATGAGGTGTCGTGTGGCATCGTCCCGAGAGATGCGGCCAGCTTGCTCTGGAGTTAGCCTGGGTCGAGCGCTCGGATGAAGCCATTGCCGCCACCCTCCTGACTGTGCTGCGATCCTCATACTCTGCGGATTGCTAATCCAGCATATGCCCAGGAATGTGAGATGCCACGCTCACCGAAGGGCGCGAGGCGGGCCTGACGGCGAGGTCGCTGACTACAGGTTTTCCTTGAGGAGAACCTCGATGCGGATCTTTTCCTGGGAAGCGATTGGCTCTCGCTGCTCAAGCCGTGCCCGCATGATGCGGATCGCGCTGCGGACCGTATGGCCCGGATCCTGGGCGATGATCACATCGATGCGATCGTCCTTCAGGGCTTCCTCGCTGAAAGGGGTGCGCTCATGCACGACGATTGTCAGGTCCTTCGGGTCCCTGACATCTTCGATTGCCAGCAGCGGCGCACGAGCTTCGGAGCTCAAGACATAGACCGCCCGGACATCGGGATGGTTTTCAAGCAGCCGCCTGATGATCAGCCTTGCGCGCTTCTCGTCACCATAGGTTTCGAGTGATGGCAGGGGCGTGAGGGCCGGGAAGGCCTGATTGATGATGCCGTCGAAGCCAAGACGGCGTTCTATGCTGTCCTGTGCCATCATCGTATCGGCAATGACCATGATCTTCGCCGGGCCGCCGCCTAGAAACCGACCGATGATCTTGCCGGCCGTCGCGCCTGCGGCAAAGTTGTTGATGCCGACGAAATCGGCGGCCGGCAGTCGTTCCTGACCGGACAGAAACTGAACCACCTTGATGTTTCGCTCGATCAGCCGCGCCATGGCGTCTCGGACCTGGGGCGATTCAGGTGCCATGATGGCAACACCGTCGACGTCTTCGGCCGTCAGGCGGGCGAGGCTTCTTGCGATTGCGTGCGGATCGGTTGCCGGAACCTGGATGACTTCAATGTCCGTCAGGTCGGCGCGCACGGCCTGGCGGGCGGCGTCTACCTGTGTGAGGAGTTCCTGCAGGTAAAGGTCGCCATCCTTCGGGAGCACGAAACAGAATCGGTAGACCCGGTTGCGTGCCAGATTGACGGCTGCCGGGTTGCGGATGAAGCCGAGCCGTTCGATTGCTTCATTGACCTTGCGCGCGGCCTTCTCGCTGACATTCGGTCGATCGTTGAGAACGCGATCGACCGTGGCAAGGCTGACGCCTGCGGCTTCTGCAAGATCTCTGGCAGTTGGTCTCATCTGAATTCCTGAACCACGATATGGCGATCGCCGATCTGAGTCTTCCAACAAATTCAAGCAAAGAGCAAGTTTTTGAGGTGCGCACCTCAAAATTAACTTGATTTGAGGTGCGCACCTCAATTAGATGGGTCTTACAGTGTGAGGGGCGGGGCCATGCCGTGCTTGCGTCGCGCTGATCGTCTGCGCCGGAGGAGGAAAAGCGGGGCTGACGGAGGACTGCACATCTAAAGTTGGGCCCTTCGGGGGCGTTGAGCGAACCGCGATGGAGGTCGTGGCTTCGTATGGGAGGAGAACGTCATGAAGCCTGCATCCTTGAAAACATCCGTCGCTGCGGCGACGCTGATCATCGGCGGAATGGCCGGTGCCAATACGGCGAAAGCCGAAGATCTGACGCTGTGCTGGGCCGCATGGGATCCGGCCAACGCGCTTGTCGAACTCAGCAAGGACTTCGAGGCGAAGTCGGGTCACACGATGAAGTTCGAATTCGTGCCATGGCCCAATTTCGCCGACCGAATGCTCAACGAGCTCAATTCGGGTGGCAAGCTTTGCGATCTGATGATCGGCGACAGCCAGTGGATCGGCGGTGCTGCTGAAAACGGCCAGTATGTGAAGCTGAATGATTTCTTCGACAAGGAAGGGATCAAGATGGACACCTTCATTCCCGCGACCGTCGTCGGCTATGCCGAATGGCCGAAGAACACGCCGAACTACTGGTCGCTGCCGGCCTTCGGCGATGTCGTTGGCTGGACCTATCGCAAGGACTGGTTTGCGCGGCCCGAATTGCAGGACGAGTTCAAGAAGAAATACGGCCGCGATCTTGCCGTGCCGAAGACCTTCGCCGAGCTGAAGGACATTGCGGAGTTCTTCCAGGGTCGCAACATCGACGGCAAGACCGTTTATGGCGCTGCGATTTATACCGAACGTGGCTCCGAGGGGATTACCATGGGTGTCATGGACGTCCTCTACTCCTTCGGCTTCGAATATCAGAACCCGGAAAAGCCCTATGATATGGAGGGCTTCGTCAACTCGCCGCAGGCGATCGCAGGTCTCGAATTCTACAAGGCGCTCTACGACTGCTGCACCCCGCCCGGTTCGTCCGACACCTACATGTCCGAGAACATCGATGCCTACAAGTCGGGCCAGGTTGCTCTGCAGATGAACTTCGCCTTCATCTGGCCCGGCATTCACGCCGACCCGAATGTCGGTGGCGACAGGTCCGGCTATTTCGCCAACCCTGCCGGCCCAGATGGCAAGCAGTTTGCCCAGCTCGGTGGCCAGGGCATTTCGGTGGTCGCTGCCTCGTCGAAACAGGAGGCCGCGCTCGAATACATCAAGTGGTTCGCCCAGCCGGAAATCCAGCAGAAGTGGTGGTCACTCGGAGGCTATTCAGCTCTGCGGTCGGTCGTCGAGGACCCGGGCTTTGCCAGCAGCCAGCCCTATGCGCAGACCTTCCTCGATTCCATGGCGATCGTGAAGGACTTCTGGGCCGAGCCGTCCTATGCCTCGCTTCTCCAGGCCTCCCAGAAGCGCTTCCACGACTATGTGGTCGCCGGGCAGGGCACCGCGAAGGAAGCGCTCGACGGGCTTGTCAAGGACTGGACCGAAGTCTTCGAAGACGAAGGCAAGCTCTAGTCTCGCAGGCTTGCGATCCAGGCAAAACCGACCGGACCGTCGATGCGGTCCGGTCGACCTCGCGGGGCGATGAGCCTCTGCCTCTTATTCCGACATTCATGCGGGAGGGTATCCCATGTCCGAGAGCGCCGTCGACCGCCTTGCGCGCGCGACGCCCAAGAAACTGGCAAGGCGTGCGGCGGGCCTCTCCGACCGCGCCATCGCCTGGATCTTCGTGACGCCCACGATCCTGTTGCTGCTCGCCGTCAATATCTTTCCGCTGATCTGGACGGTCCGGCTGAGCTTTACCAATTTCCGCGTCAACCGTCCCAACGAAGAGCTGGAATTCGTCGGCTTGCGCAATTACCAGCGCATCCTGACCGATGGCGACATCTGGCTGACCATGCAGGCGACCGCGCATTTCCTGTTCTGGACGATTGTGCTGCAGGTCCTGATTGGCTTCACGCTCGCCTACCTGATCAACAAGAAGTTCCGCGGTAATGATCTTTGGACCACGATCATCGTCTTGCCGATGATGCTCAGTCCCGCTGTCGTCGGCAACTTCTGGACATTCCTGTATCAGCCGCAGATCGGTCTCTTCAACTATGCCGTCGCCTTCGTGACAGGCGTCGATCCTTCGAGCTTCTCGATGATCGGTGACGTCAATCTGGCGCCCTGGGCGATCGTCATCGTCGATACCTGGATGTGGACCCCCTTCGTCATGCTGATCTGCCTGGCTGGCCTGCGGTCCATCCCGGACAGCATCTATGAAGCTGCCGAATGCGATCGAGCCAGCAAATGGCGGCAGTTCTGGACCATCACCATTCCGCTCGTCCTGCCCTTCCTGATGCTGGCGATCCTTTTCCGCGGCATTGAGAACTTCAAGATGTTCGATCTTGTCGTTCAGCTGACGGGTGGCGGACCGGGGTCGGTGACCGAACTCACCTCGATCAACCTGAAACGCGAAGCCTTCGAAAAATGGCGCACCGGTTACGCCTCGGCTTATGCGGTCATCCTCTTCGTAACGGTCTTCGGCCTCGCCTCGATCTACGTCAAGGCTCTCAACAAGGTGAAAGAGCGATGAGCAGCTATTCCGTTACCGAACCCTCGGCGCGGCAGAAGTGGTTCGCAGGCGCTTTGGTCGTCTTCTACGCCGTCGTCACCTTGATGCCACTCCTGTGGATCATCGCGACGGGCTTCAAAAGCCCGGCGGATTCGATTGCCTATCCGCCGAAAGTCCTCTTTCAGCCGACACTCGAAGGCTACGTGAATCTCTTCACGACCCGCACGCGTGTCTCCGATGCAGACCTTCAGGCGCTCGGGGAACCGACGACCTGGTATGAACGGCTTGTCCGCAAGGATGGCCTCGTCATTGCGGGCCCCTCCCGGTTCGGGGAGCGTTTCACCAATTCCGTCATCATCGGATTTGGCTCGACGTTTCTGTGCATCGTTCTGGGGACTGCCGCAGCCTACGCCTTTTCCCGCTTCAAGGTGCCGTTGAAGGACGATCTTCTCTTCTTCATCCTGTCGACGCGCATGATGCCGCCGATCGCCGTGGCCATTCCGATTTTCCTGATGTTCCGGTCGCTGGGTCTGAGCGATACCCATGCAGGTCTGATCCTGCTCTATACTGCGGTCAACCTGTCCCTTTCCGTCTGGCTTCTGAAGGGTTTCATCGACGAGATACCCGTCGAATACGAGGAGGCCGCGCTGATCGATGGCTACACTCGCTTTCAGGCCTTCTACAAGGTCGTGCTCCCGCAGGCGGTTACAGGGATCGCATCCACAGCCATCTTCTGCCTGATCTTTGCCTGGAACGAGTATGCCTTTGCGGTGCTCTTGACCTCTGGAACGGCACAGACCGCACCTCCCTTCATCCCGACGATCATTGGTGTCAGCGGGCAGGACTGGCCAGCCGTTGCCGCAGGCGCGACCCTGTTTCTGGTGCCCGTCGTCGTGTTCACGGTCCTTTTGCGCAAGCATCTGCTGCGCGGCATCACATTTGGAGCGGTTCGCAAATGACACGGTTTTTCGAAAGGCTGCTCCGTTTGCGGCGAAACGAATGGGAGCTCGTCGCCTCGCTTCTGATCGGGCTTGGCGTCTTCATGATGATGCAGCCGTTCACGATCGCCCTCTACAGCTATTCCTTCGTCGTGACGCTCACGGGCACCGTGCTGTTCGTCATCGTCAGTCATTTTCCGGAGTAGGACATGGCCCAGATCACCATCCGGAACCTGCGCAAGGAATTTGGGGCCTTCACGGCGGTCCAGTCTTCCAGCTTCACCGTCGAAGACGGCGAGTTCTTCATGCTGCTCGGGCCTTCGGGCTGCGGCAAGACCACAACGCTCAGAATGATGGCCGGACTCGAACTGCCGACCAGCGGGGAAATCTTCATCGACGGCGAGGAAGTCGGCATGAAGCCGGCGAGCCAGCGCGACATCGCCTTCGTTTTCCAGATGTTTGCGCTCTATCCGCACATGAATGTTCGCCGCAACATCTCCTATCCGCTGATCAGCCAGGGTGTTTCCCGCAGCGAGGTAAAGACACGGGTGGAAGAGGTTGCGCGGATTTTGAAGATTGAATCGATCCTGGACAGGCCGGTGGGCGGCCTGTCGGGCGGTGATCGTCAGCGGGTGGCGCTCGGGCGGGCGATCGTCCGTCGACCGAAGGCTTTCTTCATGGACGAGCCGCTCGGCGCCCTGGATGCCGAGTTCCGCGAACATATGGCCGAGGAATTGCGGGCGCTCCACGATCGCATCGGTGCCACCACCGTCTACGTCACCCATGACCAGCTCGAGGCGATGCAGATGGGCGACAAGATCGTTGTCATGAACCACGGCGTGGTCGAACAATTCGGCCTGCCGCAACAGATCTACGACTGGCCGGCGAGCCGCTTTGTGGCTGACTTCATCGGCTCGCCGCCGATGAATTTTCTCGAATTCGAGGGCGTGGTCGCGAGCGGCGACGATCATGTGATGCTTGCCGGGCACCGAGTTTCCGTTCCCGTCCAGCGTGAGGGAGCAAAGGGCAGGCTGACGCTCGGCGTTCGCCCCGAACATATTCGCTTCTCGGATCAATCCACGTATCGCGCACGTGTCGTGGCGACGGAATATCTCGGCACGACTCAGATCGTCACGCTTTCCACGCAACACGGTACCATCAAGGCCCGCATCTCTTCTGCCGACAGGGTCGTCATCGATGAAATGGTCGGCCTCGAGCTCAACCCGCGAACGCTGACCATCTTTGCCGGCGAGCATGGCCGCGCTCTGGTGTCTGCCGCTAACGAGGGAGTGCTCCGTGGCTGAGGTGAACCTGCATTCTGTAGCCAAGGCCTATGGGGAGACCCGGGCCGTCGATGATCTGTCTCTGACGATCGAGGATGGCTCGTTCGTGGTTCTGCTCGGCCCAACCGGTGCCGGCAAGACGACCACGCTGCGGCTGATCGCCGGGCTGGAGACCGAAGACCGGGGGGAGATCCGGATTGGTGGCGAACTGGTCAATGGGCGCACACCGGCCGAACGCGACGTCGCCATGGTCTTCCAGCAATACTCGCTCTATCCGCACCTGACGGTCCGCGAGAACCTCGCCTTTCCCTTGAAGTCTCCGCGGCTGCGCACCCCTGCGGCAGAGATCGAGAGCAAGGTACGCGCGGTTGCCGAGACGCTGCGGATCTCCCACAAACTCGACAACAAGGCCACCGCACTTTCAGGCGGCGAGATGCAGCGCGTGTCGATCGGGCGGGCACTGGTGCGTAGTCCCCAGATCTACCTGATGGACGAGCCGCTGAGTTCACTCGATGCAAAACTGCGGGCAGACCTGCGCGTCGAGCTGAAGGGCATCCAGGCCAAATCCGGTGCGACCCTTCTTTACGTGACGCATGATCAGATTGAGGCCATGACCATGGCAACGCATATCGGCGTTCTGCACCATGGCCGCCTTGTCCAGTTCGGGTCTCCAAGAGAGGTCTATGAGCGACCGGTAAGTCTTTATGCCGCTCAAAGGCTCGGCCAGCCGCGTATCAACGTATTGCCGGCCAGTCTCTTCCCGGCGACGCCACGAGGTGCCGTCAGCATCGGGCTTCGCCCGGAGCATATTCGTCAGGGGCAGGGCGAGGAAAGCATCGTCAGCCGTGTCGAGCGACTTGGCGACCAGACGCGACTGCATCTGAATTTTCGCGGCCATTCGTTGATTACAGTGACGGATCCCCATACCGCCCTCGGTGAGGGCGACGTCGTCAAGATCGAACCTATAGATCCACTCTACTTCGATGCCGAAGGCATGCGATTGGCTTAAGGGAGCTTTCCATGGCACAGTTCATAAACAAGAAGGAAGACGTCGTCATCGAGGCTCTCGAAGGGCTTCTCGCCACGTCGGGCGTGCCTCTCGCCCGTCTTGATGGCTATCCGCATATCCGCGTGGTGGTGCGCGCTGATTGGGATAAGTCGAAGGTGGCGCTGGTCTCTGGCGGCGGCTCAGGACACGAACCCGCGCATGCGGGTTTTGTCGGGCCCGGCATGCTTACGGCGGCGATCTGCGGCGATGTTTTCGCGTCTCCGAGTGTCGATGCGGTGCTGGCCGGCATTCTTGCGGTTACTGGTCCGGCGGGTTGTCTGCTGATCGTCAAGAACTACACCGGCGACCGCCTCAACTTCGGTCTTGCTGCGGAAAGGGCGCGCGCCTTCGGGCTGAATGTCGAAATGGTCATCGTCGATGACGATATCGCCCTTCCGGACCTTCCCCAGGCACGCGGTGTTGCCGGAACACTGTTCGTCCACAAGATCGCGGGGGCATTGGCAGAACAGGGCAAGGACCTGGACACGGTTGCGCAAGCGGCCAGGCGGGTGATCGCCGGAACGAAAAGCATCGGCATGTCTCTCGACACCTGCACGGTGCCGGGATCGCCGAAGGAGGATCGAATCCCCAAGGGGATGGCCGAGCTCGGGCTCGGTATCCATGGCGAGGCTGGCGTGGAACAGGTCGACTTTTCTGGCGCCCAATCGGCGATGTCTGCGGTCGTCCAGAAGCTCGGGGCTGTTATCGGAGACCGAAAAGTGGTGGCCCTGATCAACAATCTTGGCGGGACGTCAGTGCTTGAAATGTCTGTTCTGACCCACGAGCTGATCCGATCGGCAATTGGCGCCCACGTGGGCCATGTTGTCGGTCCGGCCGCGATGATGACGTCGCTCGACATGCGCGGTTTTTCCGTTTCGCTTTACGCTGCTGATGCGGAGGACTTGGCTTGCCTGGCTATGCCGGTCGGTCCGGCAGCCTGGCCCGGGCTGGCGAAAGTCGGTCCCGTGGCGGTTGCAGCACTTCCCGATGGCCTGACACCGATCATGCCGCTTGCGTCGAACCATCAGCCGACCCGTGACTTTCTGGCGGACTGCTGCCGCGTCATGATTGCTGCGGAACAGGATCTCAACGCACTCGATGCGAGGTCCGGCGATGGCGATACAGGGTCTACGCTTGCTGGCGCCGCCCGCGCCCTGGTCAGCGCCATGGATCGTCTGCCGCTTTCCGACCACACCCAGCTTTTGCGGGCGATCGGTCTCGAACTCAGCCAGACGATGGGCGGCTCATCCGGCGTCCTTCTCGCAATCTTCTTTGCAGCGGCGGGTGATGGGGCTTCAAGCGGCATGTCCATGCGCGAGGCCCTCAAAGCCGGTCTTGCCCGCATGCAGGAAATTGGAGGTGCAAGCGTCGGTGACCGTACGATGATCGATGCCTTGGCTCCGGCGCTGGATCAGTTGGGCGCCGGTCTGCCTGCTGCGGCGGAGGCTGCGCGAGCAGGCGCCGACAGGACGGCCAAGATGGCGCGCGCCAAAGCAGGTCGGGCCGCTTATGTCAACGCGCGACAACTCGAGGGCAACAATGATCCAGGCGCCGAGGCCGTCGCTCGGCTGTTCGAGTTCCTGGCGCGTCGGGCGGGCTGATCGTCCGGCAGCAAACGCTCCTATCATGTCCCCGGAGCGTCCGAGGTCGCGACGAGGGCATGGCCCGGCTGGTGTCATTCCCGCCAGAGCACGCGGACGGCTAGAGTGGCTGCGGAGGTGCGCTTCTCCACGGCCAGCTTGTTGAAGATCTGTTCCATGTGCTTGTTCACGGTGCGTGGTGACATCTCCAGGATATCGGCAATTTCCTTGTTGGACTTGCCATGGGCCACCCAAAGGAGAACCTCCGCCTCGCGCAGGGTCAGGCCGAAGGCTCTTGCCAGCTGTTCCTCGTCGGCGCCGCGGTGGCGGTCCACCAGCCGCAGCAGGATTTCGTCGTTCTGGCCTTCTGTCAGGCGGCGGAATTCGATGTCGTGACCGAGGCGTGCGTAATGGAAGATGTTGGGATTGCCGCCTATGTCGTTTCCTGCGCCGTCGGCCAGCCAGGACAGGATCTCCAGTGGTAGATAGCTATTGGTATCGGCACGAATCCCGACCTTGGCCAAGAGATCCGATGCCTGGGGTGTCGACCAGGCGATCAAGCCGTTGGGGTCGCAGGCGACGATCCAGCGGCCGGTGGAATCGAGCGCGTGGCGGGCCGAACGGGACCGTTTGGCATTGCTCAGATGGACGCGCATACGGGCAAAAAGCTGATCGAGCAGGATCGGCTTGACGACAAAATCCACGCCTCCCGAGGCAAGCGCCTTCACGACATGCTCGTTCTCGTTGAAGCCGGTCATGAAGATCACCGGCAGGTCTTCAAAACCTCGCGCCGCCTTGAGGATCCGGCAGGTTTCAAAACCATCCAGTCCCGGCATCATCGCATCCATCAGCACGATGTCCGGAAGCTTGGAATTGGCCATGGAAATGGCAGACCGGCCGCTGTTGGATGTGTGGACCTCAAGCCCCTCCAGGCTCAGGGCGTCCGATAGCATGGCGAGTGCCTCGCTGGAATCGTCTACAATCAGAACGCGGCTGCCGTCGAACGTGTCAGGCATGGTTCCTGGTATCCTCGATGATCGCCAGGAACTCGCGCATGCGATAGTTCGTGGCCAGTTGGCGCATATGTCGGCAGAAACGCTCCGTACCCGGCGTCGAGATCTCCAGGTCGTTCAGCATCGCTTCGATCGAGCGGACGAATCCTGTCTCTCCCAGCGTCCTGAGTTGCTGCAGCTTGTGCGCGTCGGGCAGCTCGTCTGCGGTGAACGATGGGCGCTGGGATGTCTCCACATGGACCCCATCATCAAGGATCCAGGTCAGCGGAATGAGTGTCGCCAGACGTTCGAACAGGCCTTCGAAGTTGAAGGGCTTGATCAGGTAGGAATCAAACAGCGGCGCGTATTCCGGCCTGGTGCGCTCTGTGCCGGCGTCGGCCGACAGAATGAGGATCGGCAGGTCACGACCGTAGCGCTGGCGGATGCGCCGGGCGACGTCCCAGCCGGACATGCTGGGCATCGCAAGGTCGAGAATGACGATGTCCGGGCGGTGCAGGGCAAGGGTCGAGAGGCAGGCCGGACCGTCGTTTACGGTGACCACCGAAAAACCGAGCGGGGTCAGAACCTCCTCCATCAGCGCCCGCTGTGTGGCATCGTCATCGGCGACCAGGATCATCCTGCGGCGACCTTCATAACCAGCCACGGCGAGCGCCGGTGCCGCCAGGTCATCGGGCCTCTGGGCCTCCGACAGCATCAGGCGGATGGTGAACTGGGTGCCCTTGCCAGGCTGGCTTGTCAGCTTCAGGTCGCCGCCCATGATCTCGACGAGCAGCCGGGTGATCGTCAGGCCCAGACCGGTGCCGGGCGGCTGGGTCTGGTCGACGGGTTGCTCGGCCCGTTCGAAGGGGAGGAAAATCCGCTCCAAATCCTGTGGCTTGATGCCGACGCCGGTATCCTCAATGTCGAAGGTGGCGACCTGGCCGCGATAGGACAGCGTGAAGCAGACATGTCCCCGATGGGTGAACTTGATGGCGTTGGACAACAGGTTGATCAGTACCTGCCGCAGCCGTTTCTCGTCGGTATAGACATAATCCGGAATGGGCGAGGTGGCACGAAACTCGAAACTGATGCCCTTTGCCTGGGCCTGAAGGCTGAACATGTCCACGATCTGGTCGAGGAAGGGGCCAAGCGCAATCTTGTGACGGTAGATCTCGAACTTGCCGGCTTCGATCTTCGAGATGTCGAGCAGGCCCTCGATCATGTCGGCAAGGTGCTCGCCGCTGCGTTTGATGGTGCGGGCGGCATTGTGGACGAAGTTTGGCATGCCCTGCTGACGCTCGAGAACCTGCGCATAACCAAGGATCGCGGTGAGCGGCGTGCGCAGTTCGTGACTCAGGCCGACGACGTATTTGCTTTTGGCAAGGTTCGCCGATTCCGCAGCCTCCTTGGCCTTCTGCAGCTGCCGGTCGGTTTCCTCATGTGCCCGGATCTCATCCATCAGCAGCCTGGTATGGCGACTGGCCTCCTCCTCGGCGAAGTCGCGACTTTCCTGAGCCAGCACGAAGAGCCAGGTGACGATGCCGGCAAGGATGAAGAGGATGATGTAGAGCTTCCATAGCTCGAAGCCGATCAGTTCGGCAGCATCCGGATACTCGATCGTGCTCTGGAAGTGGATGAGCCAGAAGACACTGCCCATGAAGGCATTCACCACCGTGAAGAGAGCGATATAGCGCATTACGCTGCCATGGACCGCCTCGGCCATCCTGGCCGGCAGCCAGGCGCGGGCGACGGCCTTTGCCTGCTGGCTGAAGCGTGCGTCGGTCTTGCAGATGTCGTGGCAGCGCGCATCGAGCGAGCAGCACAGCGAGCAGATCGGTCCCGAATAGGCCGGGCAGTGTGCCATGTCCTCCCGGTCGAATTTCAGCTCGCAGATCGAACATCCCGCATGGCCCAAAGCGTCGGCATGAACGCTGCTGGTTCTCGCGATGTAATAGCGCCCGCCCGTGAGCTTGGCGATCAACGGTACGAGCACGAAGGGCAGGACAAGTGCGACATAGACGTAGATCTTGGTGGCCAGCTCGCCGAGGAGTCCGCCATAAGCTGCGAAGGCGGCAAACGCTGCGATCGTCATCGAGCCGAAACCGACCGGGTTGATGTCGTAGAGATGCGCTCGCTTGAACTCGATGATCGGCGGCGACAGGCCGAGAGGCTTGGCGATCATCAGGTCGGCGGCGATGGACGCAGTCCAGGCGATGGCGACGATGGAATAGAGGCCCAGCACAGTCTCCAGCGCCTTGTAGATGCCGAATTCCATCAGCAGCAGGCCGATCAGCACGTTGAACACGAGCCAGACGACGCGCCCCGGATGGCTATGGGTCAGGCGCGAAAAGAAATTCGACCAGGCGATCGACCCGGCATAGGTATTCGTGACGTTGATCTTGACCTGGCAGATGACGACAAAGATGCCGGTGACGCCCAGCGCAAACTCTGGCGAGCCGAGCATCTGGCTGAACACGGTCAGATACATCTGTGTCGGATCGGAGGCGTCCTCGAAGGCAACGCCGTTTCTGAAGGCATAGAAGGCCAGGAACGAGCCCGCCAGGATCTTCAGCCCGCCGATGACGATCCAGCCGGGGCCCGCGCTTAGAAGCGCGACCCACCACCGGACCCTGTTTTGCGCGGTCTTGCGCGGCAGGAAGCGCAGATAATCGACCTGTTCGCCGATCTGCGCCGCCAGCGAGAAGACCACGGCCGAGCAGAGACCGAAGAGCGCGATATCGAAGCTATGGTCGACCGGGCCCAAGAGACCGGTATAGCCGGTCCAGTCGCGCACTGGCTCAAGCCCCTGAGCTGCGATGAAGACGAAGGGGGCAAGCTGCAGCACCACCCAGAATGGTTGCGACCATGCCTGGAACCGACTGATGAAGGTCACCCCGTGGGTGACCAGGGGAATGATGGCGACCGCACTGACGATATAGCCGATCGTCAGCGGCAGTCCCGTGATCAATTCCAGCGCCTTGGCGATGATCGCCGCCTCGATGGCGAAGAAGAGGAAGGTGAAGCAGGCATAGATCAGTGAGGTCACGGTGGAGCCGAGATAACCGAAACCGGCGCCGCGGGTCAGAAGATCGATGTCCACGCCGTAGCGGGCGGCGCTGTAGGCAATCGGGATGCCGATGACCAGCATGACCGAGCACGCAACCAGGATCGCAAGCGTTGCATTGGTGAAGCCGTAGCTCAGGGTGATGGCCCCACCGATCGCTTCCAGCGCCAGGAAGGAGATCGCACCCAGCGCCGTGTTGGCGATCCGACCCGGCGAGAAACGACGCACCTCGTGCGCGGTGAAGCGCAGGGCGTAGTCCTCCAATGTCTGGTTGGCGACCCACTTGTTGTAGGTCCGCCGAATTCTGAGAATCCGTTCGGCCTGGTTCAATTCATCCCCCTGCGACCGGCGAGGCGGCCTGTCGCGCTCTGTGCCCCTGCTTTGGGAGGCAATTCTCGTACCATTCGGGGAAATCGCGATTTCAGATCCTGGCGCCAGACCTTGCGGGTCAAATGAACCGATGACGCAGGCTCTTGTTTTTTCTTGGTTTCCCGAACGGATCGCCTCTGTTGACGGAAACCATAAGGGACAAAGACCCGGGTGGGTATACGTCAAACGCTCCATTGTTGCGTTGCACAAATTGCGACGAATTTACCGCCAGTTGGCCGGTTCAATTGCTGCCAGCCCCGCCGCAACCCTCCTAGAACGATGAAGAGGCACGCCATGTCTGACGACCCCAAGACCCCACAGATGAGCATCAGTCGCCGAGCCCTGCTTGCGGGCGTGGCATCGATCCCGCTGCTTGCCGCCCTGAATACACCGCTGCTTGCACAGGACACGTCCACCGCGGCGGTCAATACAACGGGCCTTGCCGTGACCGACGACACGGTCAAGGTTGGCATCCTGCACTCCGTCACCGGCACCATGGCGATTTCCGAAACCGGTTCCGTCCAGGCAGAGAAGCTCGCCATCGAGCAGATCAACGCCAGCGGCGGTATTCTCGGTCGAAAGATCGAGGTGATCCAGGAAGACGGTGCCTCCGACTGGCCGACCTTTGCCGAAAAGGCGAAGAAGCTGCTTGTCGAGGACAAGGTCGCTGCCGTTTTCGGCTGCTGGACCTCGGCCTCGCGCAAGGCTGTTCTGCCGGTTTTCGAGCAGTATAACGGCATGCTCTACTATCCGACCTTCTACGAAGGGCTCGAGCAGTCGCCGAACGTCATCTACACCGGTCAGGAAGCGACCCAGCAGATTCTTGCCGGTATCGACTGGGTGGTGAAGGAGAAGGGTGCGAAGAGCTTCTATCTGCTCGGCTCCGACTATATCTGGCCGCGCACCTCCAACAAGATCGCCCGCAAGCATATCGAAAAGCTCGGCCTCGAAGTCGTCGGCGAGGAATACTACCCGCTCGGTCACACCCAGTTCAACTCGGTGATCAACAAGATCAAGCTGAAGAAGCCCGATGTGATCTATGCGATCGTTGTCGGCGGTTCGAACGTCGCATTCTACAAGCAGTTGAAGGCGGCCGGCATCGACATGACCAAGGAGAAGCCTCTGCTTCTCACGATCTCGGTCACCGAAGACGAGATCCTTGGCATCGGCGGGGAAAACATGGTCGGAGCCTATGCCGCCATGAAATACTTCCAGAGCCTGCCGAATGACAACAACAAGTCCTTCGTCGCCGAATTCAAGAAGATGTGGGGCGACAATATCGTCATAGGCGACGTGACCCAGGCCGCGTATCTCGGCCCCTGGCTGTGGAAGGCGGCGGTGGAGAAGGCCGGTTCCTTCGATATCGACAAGGTGCGCGCCGCTTCGCCAGGCATCGAGCTCACCACCGCTCCAGAAGGCTATGTGAAGGTTCACGAGAACCACCACCTCTGGTCCAAGACCCGTATCGGACACGCCCGCGCCGACGGGCAGTACGACGTGGTTTACGAAACCACGGACCTGATGGAGCCCGATCCGTTCCCGGAAGGCTATCAATAAGCCTCGTTCCCCGCCTGGAGGGCCGGCCTCGCCGGCCCCTTTTTTCCCGAACGTCTTTCGAGGGCATGCGAGGTGACGCAATGATCGGCGACTATACCTACAGCGAATTCTTCTCGATCCTGGCCATGCAGGGCTTTGCAGGGCTGATCCTGTTTTCCGTCTTCGTGCTGATGGCACTCGGTCTTGCCATCATCTTCGGACAGATGGGGGTCATCAACATGGCGCATGGGGAGTTCATGATCCTCGGCGCCTATGTCACCTATCTCGTCTCCACTCTGGTGACGACCTATCTGCCCGGGCTCTTCCCCTTCTACTTCTTCGTTGCCATGGCGCTTGCCTTCGCAGCGTCGTTTTCGCTCGGCGTTTTCGTCGAATGGGCGCTTATCCGTCATCTCTACCGTCGACCGCTTGATACGCTGCTTGCCACATGGGGCCTGTCGCTCGTGCTGCAGCAACTCTACCGCTCGATCTTCGGCGCCCGCGAAGTCGGCGTTACCCTGCCCGACTGGATGATGGGGTCCGTTGCCGTCAGCGACACGATCGAGGTGCCACTCAACGGCCTCTTCGTCATGGCGCTCACCCTGATCATTGCCGCCGGTGTCTATTTTCTGATGTATCGCTCGTCCTGGGGCAAGCGGGTGCGCGCCGTGGTGCAGAACCGCGTCATGGCCGGTGCCGTCGGAATCGACACCAAGAAGGTCGACCGCATGACCTTCGGTCTCGGCTGCGGCATCGCCGGCATTGCCGGTTCTGCCTTCACCATGATCGGCTCGACCGGACCTACGGCGGGACAGCTCTACATTGTCGATACCTTCCTCGTGGTCGTCTTTGGCGGTGCGGGCAGTCTGATCGGCACCATCGCCTCGGCCTTCACCATCTCCCAGGCCCAGTCGACGATGGAATTCTTCCTCAGCGGCTCCATGGCCAAGGTTCTGACGCTGCTTACCGTCGTCGGCATCCTGATGCTGCGCCCGCAAGGCCTCTTCTCCCTCAACATTCGCCGCTAAGGAGACCTCCCATGCCTGCTGTCGGCTTTCTCTTCTCCCGGAAGGAATGGCTCTACTTCGCCATCCTCGCCGCCCTGCTCCTCTTCGTCCTGCCCCTGGGGCTGGACATCTTCCGGCTCAATCTGATCGGCAAGTATCTGACCTATGCCTTCGTTGCCATCGGCCTCGTGCTGCTGTGGGGCAATGGCGGTATCCTCAGTCTCGGCCAAGGGATCTTCTTCGGTCTCGGTGGCTACTGCATGGCCATGTTCCTGAAGCTTGAGGCTTCCACGCCCGAAGCGACGAAGATCCAGTCGACGCCAGGCATTCCCGACTTCATGGACTGGAACCAGATCACAGCGCTGCCGTCGTGGTGGGCGCCCTTCTATTCCTTCTCCTTCACGCTGGCCGCGATCATTCTGGTGCCGTCGGTTTTTGCCTTCATCATCGGTTCGGCCATGTTCAAGCGGCGCGTCGGTGGGGTCTATTTCGCCATCATCACCCAGGCCGTTGCCGCGATCCTCACCATCCTGATCATTGGCCAGCAGGGCTATACCGGCGGTGTCAACGGGATCACCGATCTCAGGACCCTGCTTGGCTGGGATATCCGTACCGACGAGGCCAAGCTGATCCTCTACTTCGTCAACGCCGTACTTTTGATCGGCGTGTTGCTCCTTGCCCAGGCGGTCCGCATCTCGAAATTCGGCCGGTTGCTGATCGCCATGCGGGATCGCAAGGATCGGGTTCGATTCTCCGGTTATGACGTTGCCAATTTCAAAATCTTCATCTTTTGCCTGGCCGCTGCGATGTCAGCCATCGGTGGTGCGATGTTCACGCTGCAGGTCGGCTTCATGTCGCCGTCCTTCGTCGGGATCGTGCCATCCATCGAGATGGTGATCTTTGCTGCCGTCGGCGGACGCCTGTCGCTGTTCGGGGCGATCTACGGCGCGCTTCTCGTCAATGCCGCCAAGACGACCTTTTCCGAGAGTTTCCCCGAGCTGTGGCTGTTTGCCATGGGCGGTCTGTTCATCGCTGTCGTCATGGCCTTCCCCTACGGCCTTGCCGGAGTGGTCAAGGACCATGTCGAACCGTTCGTTGCACGTCGGCTACCCGGTTTCCTGAAGCGCGCGCCGCTGACGCAGCCGCAAGCGGCCGAATGAGGGAGGCGATCATGCAAGTTGCTTCTCAACCCGCCAGAGACTTCATTCTCAGCATCGACGCCCTCACCGTGTCCTTTGACGGGTTCAAGGCGGTGAACGACCTGTCGCTCTATGTCGACGAGAACGAGATCCGCGTGATCATCGGACCGAACGGGGCCGGCAAGACCACGGTGCTCGATCTCATCTGCGGGCGGACGAAGGCGACGTCCGGCTCCATCCGGTTCGACGGTCGGGAGCTCACCCGCATGCGCGAGCACGAGATCGTGCATGCAGGCGTCGGTCGCAAGTTCCAGAATCCGTCGATCTACGAGGATCTCACCGTCTTCGAGAATCTCGAACTCTCCTTTCCCCGTGGTCGCTCCGTCTTCGGTGCGCTCACCTTTCGAAGGGACAGGGAGGTCATCGAGCGGGTCGAGGAAGTGGCCGAGCTGATTTTCCTCAAGGAGCATCTGAATACCGACGCGGCGATCCTCAGCCATGGGCAGAAGCAATGGCTGGAGATCGGCATGCTGTTGATCCAGAAGCCGCGGCTTCTGATGCTCGACGAGCCGGTGGCCGGAATGAGCGTTGCCGAGCGCATCAAGACGGCGGAACTCCTCAACACGATCACGAAGAACCAGTCGGTCATCGTCATCGAGCACGACATGAAGTTCGTCGAGGACATCGCCCACCGTGTCACGGTGCTGCACCAGGGCAAGGTCCTGTCGGAAGGCAGCATGGAGCGCGTCAAGAACGACCCTCGGGTCGTCGAAGTCTATCTCGGTCACTAGGAGATCGTCATGCTGTCTGTCGAAAAACTGAAGGTCAGCTATGGCCAGAGCGAAGTCATTCACGGTCTGTCCTTCGACGTCAAACCCGCCGAGATTGTTGCGATCATGGGTCGCAACGGCATGGGCAAGACGACGCTGATGAAGTCGCTGATGGGGGTCGTTCCCTCCGCTGCGGGATCGATCCGGATCGGCGAGACCCCGGTCGAGCGGCTCGAGAGCTATGAACGCGTGGCCAAAGGTCTCGCCTATGTGCCGCAGGGACGGATGATCTTCTCCACGCTCACCGTCCAGGAAAACATCGAGACAGGGCTGACCGTGACCGGCGAGAAGTCGGTGCCGGGGCAGATCTACGAACTCTTTCCCGTGCTGCTTGAGATGAAGGGGCGGCGCGGCGGCAATCTCTCCGGCGGTCAGCAGCAGCAGCTGGCGATCGCCCGCGCGCTGGCGTCGAAGCCGAAGGTGCTGCTGCTTGACGAGCCGACCGAAGGCATCCAGCCATCGATCATCAAGGAGATGGCGCGAACGCTCTGCCGGATCCGCGACGAGATCGGCCTTTCCATCGTCGTCTCCGAACAGGTGTTGAGCTTTGCCCTCGACATGGCCGACCGGGTGCTGGTGATCGAAAAGGGCGAATTCGTCCATGAGGCCCCGCGCGCCGGCATCGACGAGGCCCGCGTCTCCAGCTTCCTCTCCGTCTGATCCCACGAAACCAAGCCGCTTCACATCCAAGCAAGGAGCCAAGCCATGCCTGATACCCTGATCAAGGTCGATCTCAGCGAGTCGCCCTATACCAACGAGAAGATCCACAACCGCTGGCACCCGGATATTCCAATGGCCTGCTGGGTCGAGCCTGGGGACGATTTTCTGGTCGAGACCTATGACTGGACCGGCGGCCAGATCAAGAACAACGACGATGCCGCCGACGTGCGCGACGTCGATCTGAGCCAGGTGCATTTCCTGTCGGGGCCGATCGGCGTCAAGGGGGCTCAACCGGGCGACCTGCTGGTCGTCGATATCCTCGATATCGGTGCCTTCGACAACTCTCTTTGGGGCTTCAACGGCTTCTTCTCCAAGAAGAACGGCGGCGGCTTCCTGACCGAGCACTTCCCCGAGGCACAGAAGTCGATCTGGGACTTCCATGGCATGTTTACCTCCTCGCGCCACGTGCCAGGGGTCAAATATGCCGGGCTCATCCATCCCGGTCTGATTGGCTGCCTGCCGGATCACAAGATGCTGGAGATGTGGAACAGCCGCGAAAAGGCATTGTTCGACACCGATCCGGCTCGCGTTCCCCCGCTTGCCGCCCTGCCGGATGGTGGAGCGACTGCCCATATGGGCAGCCTCAAGGGCGAGGCGCGCGACAAGGCTGCCGCAGAAGGCGCGCGCACCGTGCCGCCGCGCGAACATGGCGGCAATTGTGACATCAAGGACCTGTCACGCGGTTCGAAGATCTATTTCCCAGTCTATGTCGACGGTGCCGGTCTTTCGATGGGCGACCTGCATTTCAGCCAGGGCGATGGCGAGATCACCTTCTGCGGTGCGATCGAAATGGCCGGCTGGCTGCATATCAAGGTTTCGCTGATCAAGGACGGCATGGCGAAATACGGGATCAAGAACCCAATCTTCCGGCCGTCGCCGATCACGCCGAAATATGACGACTACCTGATTTTCGAGGGCATCTCCGTCGACGAGAGCGGCAAGCAGCATTACCTCGACGTGCACATCGCCTATCGCCAGGCCTGCCTGAACGCGATCGAATACATGACGAAGTTCGGTTACAGCCGGGCTCAGGCCTACGCCATTCTCGGCACAGCGCCCGTCCAGGGCCATATCTCCGGGGTTGTCGACATTCCGAACGCCTGCGCCACGCTCTGGCTGCCGCTCGATATCTTCGAATTCGACATGAAACCGGGTGCGGACGGGCCGAAGAAGTTCCTCGACGGCAAGATCGACGTGCCGCTGGCTCGCGACCTTTAAGGCGCAGGCGCAGGGCGCGGCATGGCCGCGTCCTGCGCATCGAAGCACATCCGGAGGACGACCGATCATGCCCAACTACGATTACAACTGCCCGGATTGTGGCGGTTTCACCGAGAACCGGCCGATGGCGATCTCGGGCGACCCTTGCGACTGCCCGCAATGCGGGACACCTTCGCCAAGGGCCTTCTTCTCAACGCCCTTCTTTGCCTTGATGGACAAGGCGACGCGAACCGCGATAGGGACCAACGAGAAGGCAGCCCATGAACCCAAGACATCGAAATCCCTTGGACACGGTGCCGGTTGCAGTTGCTGTTCCGGCGCACCGAAAAAGTCGAAGACGGTATATCGCGCGGATGGTGCCAAGGTCTTCCCCTCCGCGCGACCCTGGATGATCAGCCACTGAGCCGATCTGATCATGCGGCGTTAAAATGTGGGATGGACATTCCGGTGATGGTCAGCGTGCGCTTTCTGACGAGCTGGCGCAGAACCTCGTTCAGCGCTTCACCGACCCAGGAGTGCTGCCGCTTGGAGCCGCAGAGCGTTCGTCGCGGTCAGGATTGGTCACCCGCCGATTCAAGCAGGCGTCTTGCCAGCTTGAGATGGGGCGCGTCGAGCATTCGTCCGGCATATTGGATCGCTCCCTTGCCGGGATCGGCAGCAAATGCGTCGACGATCGCCTGCGCCTCGGCCAAGTCCGTCGGCGTTGGCGTGAAGGCCTCGTTGATAACAGGGATTTGCGAGGGATGGATCGCCATCATGCCGTTGAAACCATCAAAACTTGCGCGCCTGGCATAGGCGCCCAACCCTTCCAGGTCCGAGATATCGGGATAGACGGTTTCAATCGCGGAGACACCGATTGCATGGGCGCCGAACAAGGTGAGGGAGCGTGCCAGTTCGTAAGGTGCGGTAAGGCGGCCTGTCTCATCTCTGGATCCGCGTGCACCGATGAACGCCGGCAGATCTTCGGCACCCCAGGTTAGGCCGAGAAGGTGATCCCGAACCGATGAATAGGAACCCAGCTGGAAGATCGCTGCCGGGGTCTCGGTCGCAATTGGAAGGATAGAGATATCCGGAGCCTTCGAGCTCAATGCTTCTATGCTCGCTGCCCCTTCCGCCTTCGGCAAGACCAGTCCGTCAGGTCGCGCGTCCAGGATGGCCGAGAGATCGTCGTCCAGAAGGCCGCTGCCGAGAGGGTTCACACGAACGAAGAGCTTCACTTTCCGCGGGGTCGCACGCAGGAATGCAGCGATGGCCAGCCTCGCTGCGATCTTGGCCGCCAAGGTGACGGAATCTTCGAGGTCAAGGATCAGGGCATCGGCGCCGTAGCTCAGCGCCTTTTCCATCCGATCGGGTCTGTCGCCCGGGACAAAGAGCAGGGAGCGCAGCCTCATTGCGGCCTCCGCGAGACGAGTGCGGAGCGCAGGCAGTGGCAGACCAATTCGTTGCGCTGGTTGAAGAGTTCATGCCTGAACGTGACGATGCCGGCGGTCGGGCGCGATCTGCTTTCCTGCAAGTCTGCAATTTCTGTTTCGGCCCGCATCGTATCGCCAATGAACACAGGTTTCGGCATGGCGAGTTTGTCATAACCGAGATTGGCAACCAGCGTGCCGAGGGTGGTATCGGATACCGACAGGCCGACCATCAGCGAAAAGGTGAAGGTGCCGTTGACGAGAATCTGGCCGAATTCGCTCGCTTTTGCCGCTTCGACATCGAGATGCAGCGGTTGCGGGTTGTGGGTCATCAGCGTGAACAGCAGGTTGTCCGTTTCGGTGACCGTGCGCCGGATCTCGTGAGAGATCCTGTCACCCACTGTCCAGTCGTCAAAATAGCGTCCGGCCATCATCCGTCTCCTTCGATCCTGACGAGCAGGCTGCCTTCGACCACCTGGTTGCCAAGGCAGGCTTTCAGCTCCGCCACTGTGCCATCGAACGGCGCATGGAGCACCTGTTCCATTTTCATGGCTTCGATGGCGACCAGCGGCTGACCGCGCTTGACCAGGTCACCCTTGGCAACAGAAACGGCAATGATGATGCCCGGCATTGGCGCGATGATGGCGCCATCACTTGGGCTGGATCCATGGGCATTGTGCCCGGCGCGCGGTGCCCCGAACTCCCAGGCCTCGCCATTATGGAAAACGACGCCGTTTTCCGTTCGGACGGTCGGCTGTGCCGAGTTCACCTGCACCAGATAGGGCCTTTTACCCACGTCGACTGATATCTGTCGGTCGATTGCGGCATTGAGGCGAAATCCCGTCAGCATGGTCCAGACATCCTGCGACTGTTTTGGCAAGAGGGCCGTTGCGGCGGCCTGCAAAACCAAGTCAGCTGGTTCGCCTGACGGCACCAGGTCTTTGGCATGTCGCTCGATGAAGCCTGTGTCGACGGCAGCAGCCAGAAAGTCCGGGTGGCTGAGCGTGCGGGCGAGGAAACCGGCATTGCTGTGCACCGGCCAGATCTCGACCTCGCCTACAGCCTTGCCGAGCTTGCGGGCTGCCTCCTGCCGGTTGGCTCCGTGGCTGATGAGTTTGGCCAGCATCGGGTCGTAATGCGGGGTGACCTCGTCACCCTGTTCGACGCCGCTGTCGATGCGCAGTGTCTCCGGCAGCCGCAGGTGGTCGAGACGACCGATCGACGGCAGGAAACCGGTTGCAGGACTTTCCGCATAAAGCCGGGCTTCCATGGCCCAGCCGGTGATGGAAAGCTGGTGCTGAGTTAGTGGCAGAGGCTCGCCCGAGGCGATGCGCAATTGCCACTCGACCAGATCCTGTCCGGTGATCGCCTCGGTCACGGGATGCTCGACCTGGAGACGCGTGTTCATTTCCATGAACCAGATGCGATCAGCACGCAGGCCCTCCGAGGCATCGGCGATGAACTCGATCGTACCTGCGCCAACATAATCGACCGCGCGGGCAGCGTTGACGGCCGCCTGGCAGACCGCATCCCGGGTCACGGCATCCATGCCGGGCGCGGGTGCTTCCTCGATCACCTTCTGGTGCCGGCGTTGCAGCGAGCAGTCGCGTTCGAAAAGATGCACGACATTGCCTTTGGTGTCACCGAACACCTGAACCTCGATATGACGCGGCGATAGGATGTATTTCTCGATCAACACGCGGTCATCGCCGAAGGATGACGCCGCCTCGCGACGGCAACTTGCGAGGGCGGTGGGGAAATCCTCTGAGCGCTGGACGCAGCGCATGCCCTTGCCACCGCCCCCGGCCACCGCCTTGATCAGCACCGGATAGCCGATGGCATCGGCCTCGCATTGCAGTCGTTCCGGGCTCTGGTCTTCCCCGAGATAACCGGGCGTGACCGGCACGCCGGCTGCGATCATCCGTTGTTTGGCGGCATCTTTCAGGCCCATGGCCCTGATGGCAGCGGGCGGCGCCCCGACCCAGACCATACCCTCGGCCATCACGGCTTCGGCAAACTCGGCATTTTCCGACAGGAAGCCATAACCCGGATGGATGGCCCTTGCGCCGCTCTTCCTCGCGGCTTCCAGGATCCGGTCCTGACGCAGATAGCTGTCGCGTGCGGGCGCCGGACCGATCGACAGCGCCTCATCGGCCTCGCGCACGAAGGCCATGTCCGCATCTACATCCGAATGGACCGCTATCGTTCGGATGCCAAGCCGCCTTGCCGTGCGAATGATCCGCCGGGCGATTTCACCACGATTGGCGATCAACAAGCTTTCGATCATCGTCGCCTCACATCCGGAAAATGCCGAACTGCGCCCGCTCTAGGATCGGGGCGTTCAGCGTTGCGGAAAAGGCAAGGCCAAGCACGTCGCGGGTTTGGGCCGGGTCGATGATGCCGTCATCCCACATCCGGGCCGTCGCGTAATAGGGGTTGCCTTCGTTCTCGTATTTCTGGCGGATCGGCGCCTTGAAGGCTTCGGCCTCCTCAGCCGTCCAACTTTCGGCGTCGCGATGGACGGTCGCCAGGACAGAGGCGGCCTGCTCCCCTCCCATGACGGAGATGCGGGCATTCGGCCAGCTGAACAGGAAGCGCGGCTGAAAGGCGCGACCGCACATGCCGTAATTGCCGGCCCCGAAACTGCCGCCGATCAGGACAGTGACCTTCGGCACTTGCGCTCCCGCGACTGCGGTCACCAGCTTGGCGCCATGCTTGGCGATGCCTTCCGCCTCATATTTACCGCCGACCATGAAGCCGGAAATGTTCTGCAGGAAGAGCAGCGGAATGCGTCGCTGGCAGGCGAGTTCGATGAAATGGGCGCCCTTGAGCGCACTCTCGGAAAACAAGACGCCATTGTTGGCGAGGATGGCAATCGGAATGCCCCAGATATGGGCGAAACCGCAGACAAGCGTGGTTCCGTAAAGCGGCTTGAACTCCTGCAGTTCGGAACCATCCACGAGACGGGCGATCACCTCGCGCACGTCATAGGGTGTGCGCAGGTCCTGCGGGATCACGCCGTAGAGTTCACTCGGGTCGAACAGGGTAGGGCGCGGCTTGGCCAGCTCGATGTCCATCGTCTTTGGCCGGTTCAGTGTCGCAACGATGTCGCGCACGATCAGAAGGGCGTGTTCGTCGTTCTCGGCGACATGGTCGACCAGGCCGGACTTGCGGCCATGCACATCAGCCCCGCCCAACTCCTCTGCCGAAATCACCTCGCCGGTTGCGGCCTTGACCAGGGGTGGGCCGGCGAGAAAGATGGTGCCCTGGTTGCGGACGATCACCGTTTCGTCGGACATAGCCGGCACATAGGCGCCGCCCGCCGTGCAGCTTCCCATGACGCAGGCGATCTGTGGAATACCGGCGGCAGACATCTGCGCCTGATTGTAGAAGATCCGGCCAAAATGATCGCGGTCGGGGAAGACCTCGGCCTGGTGCGGCAGGTTGGCGCCGCCGGAATCCACCAGATAGATGCAGGGCAGGCGGTTTTCCCAAGCGATTTCCTGGGCTCTCAGATGCTTCTTGACCGTCATCGGGAAATAGGCGCCGCCCTTCACCGTCGGATCATGGGCGATGATCATGCACTCGCGACCGGAGACGCGCCCGATGCCGGCAATCATCCCGGCGCCAGGGGCCTCGTCGTCATACATGCCACCGGCGGCCAGTTGCCCGATCTCCAGGAAGGGCGAGCCGGGATCGAGGAGCCGCAACACCCGATCCCGGGGAAGAAGCTTACCGCGCGCGACATGCCGTTGGCGGTGGCTTTCCGCTCCACCCAATGCGGCAGTTGCCACCTTGGACCGCAACTCCTCGACCAGGGCGCGGTTGCGGGTCGCATTGGCCTTGAAACCTTCGCTGTCCCGGTCAAGCATCGTCGAGAGTATCGGCATCAGCTTATCCCTCCCGCGCCAATCACTTCCCGGCCGATCAGCATCCGGCGCACCTCGTTGGTGCCCGCGCCGATATCGAGGAGCTTAGCGTCACGCCAATAGCGCTCGACGGGCCAATCCTTGGTGTAACCCGCACCGCCCAGGGCCTGGATCGCCTGTTCGGCCACCTTCACGGCGCTTTCCGAGGCATAGAGAATTGCGCCGGCCGCATCCTGGCGTGTCGTCTGGCCGGCATCGCAGGCCCGGGCCACGGCATAGACATAGGCGCGGGCGGAGTTCAGTGCCACGACCATGTCGGCGATCTTGGCCTGCATCAGCTGGAAGCTGCCGATCGGTTTGCCGAATTGTTTGCGCTCCCTGACATAAGGCAGGACGACGTCGAGGCAGGCCTGCATGATGCCGAGCTGGATTCCCGAAAGCACGACCCGCTCGTAGTCGAGGCCTGACATCAGGACCTTCGCCCCGCTGTTCAGCGGACCCATGACGTTCTCCTGCGGGACAAAGCAGTCCTGGAAAACGAGTTCGGCCGTGGGCGAGCCGCGCATTCCAACCTTGTCGATCTTCTGACCGATCGAGAAGCCGGGGAAATCCTTTTCGATGAGAAAGGCCGTGATGCCTTTCGACCCAGCCTCCGGCTCCGTCTTTGCATAGACCACGAGCGTTTGGGCATAGGGGGCATTGGTGATCCAGAATTTGGTGCCGTTCAGGCGAAAACCGCCCTCGACCCTGTCGGCGCGCAACCGCATGGAGACGACGTCGGATCCGGCACCGGCTTCGGACATGGCAAGGCTGCCGACATGGTCTCCAGACATCAGCCCGGGCAAGTATTTCGCCTTCTGATCTGTCGAACCCCAGCGCGCGATCTGGTTGATGCACAGATTGGAGTGTGCGCCGTAGGACAGGCCGACCGAGGCCGAGGCGCGACTAATTTCCTCGCAGGCGACGACATGTTCGAGATAGCCAAGGCCGAGACCGCCGTCTGCTTCCGCAACCGTCATGCCATGCAGGCCGAGAGCGCCCATGGCCGGCCAGAGTTCGACTGGGAAACGATCATGCTTATCGACGTCCGCAGCGATCGGGGCGATGCGCTCGCGGGCAAAGCGTGCCGTCGTGTCGCGGATCATGTCCGCCGTTTCGCCAAGCCTGAAGTCCAATTCGGTCATGGGGCTTCCTCTGCGATTTCAGATCATGCGAACCGGAAGGCCGGTCAGATATGCAGTGCGTGGCCCAGCGCCTTGAGCGCTGCTTCCTGCAGGGCTTCGCCGCGTGTGGGGTGCGCATGAATGGTCGCAGCGATGTCCTCCAGCCGCGCTCCCATTTCGATGGCGATGGCGAAGGTCGAGGCAAATTCCGAGACACCCGCACCGACCGCCTGCAGGCCGAGCACGGCATGCGTATCCGCACGCGCCACGACACGCACGAACCCATGTTCATCCTCGACCGTCATCGCCCGTCCGTTGGCGGTGAAGGGGAACTGGCCGATCTTGACATCGAAGCCGTGGCCACGGGCTTCTTCGGGCAAGAGACCAGCGCTGACGATTTCCGGATCGGTGAAGCAGATGGCCGGAATGCAGCGTTTGTCCCAGGCGCGCTTGCGCCCGGCGACAATCTCCGCAACCATTTCGCCCTGCGCCATGGCCCGATGCGCCAGCATCGGTTCGCCTGTAACGTCGCCGATCGCGTAGACCCCGCGCATGGATGTGTGGCAGCGGTCATCGACCTGCAGGAACGAGCCGATCCGGTCGAGATCGAGTTCTTCGAGGCCAGAACCCGTGGTGCGCGGCCGTCGTCCGACGGCCACCAGAATGCGATCTGCCGGCAGTTCGCGCCGTCCCTCTGCGGTCTCGACGACCAGCGCCTCGCCCGTGTCGGAAAGCCCGACGGCTCGCGCATCCGTCAGCACCTTGATGCCGCGTTCGCCAAGCCTGCGCAGAACCGGTTTGACCAGATCGGCGTCGTAGAGCGGCAGGATCTGCGATGTCGCCTCGACCACGGTGACCTCGGACCCCATTCTGGCGAAGGCGGTACCGAGTTCGAGCCCGATATAGCCGCCGCCGACGACAACGAGGCGCTTGGGCAGCTCCGTCAGGGACAGGGCCTCGGTGGAGGAAATGACCTTGCCGCCGAAAGGTAGGGCAGCAAGCTCCACGGGATCGGAACCCGTGGCGATGACCACGGTCTCCGTCCGGATGACCTGCAGGCCGGTCTCTGTCTCAACCTCCACCGTCTTGCCGTCGCGGAAGTGCGCGTGGCCGTGAACGATCTTCACCCGCGCTTTCTGCAGGAGGCCGGAGACGCCGCCGGTCAGCCGGCCGACGATGGCGTCCTTCCAGGCCATGGTTTTGGACAGATCGATCGAGGCGCCCTGGACGCGAATGCCAAGAGCGTTCTCGCCGGAGGACAGCGTACGGGCCTTGTCGAAAGTCTCGGCCGCATGAATGAGCGCTTTGGACGGGATGCAGCCGATCGTAAGGCAGGTGCCGCCAGGACGGCCCTGTTCCACGATGACGGTATCGATGCCGAGCTGGCCGGCCTTGATGGCGCAGACATAGCCGCCGGGGCCGGCACCGATGATGAGAAGCTTGCAGGAAATCTCTTTCATGGCTCAGCCTTCGATAAAGATCAGCGCCGGCGTCTCCATCAGCACCCGCAGGCGCTGGACGAAGGTGGCGGCGTTCCAGCCATCGACGATGCGGTGATCGAAGCTGGAGGACAGGTTCATCATCTTGCGCGGCACAAACTGCGCGCCGTCCCAGATCGGTCGTATGGCAATCTTGTTGACGCCGACGATGGCGACTTCCGGGTGATTGATGACGGGGGTCGAGACGATGCCGCCCAGCGCGCCGAGCGAGGTGATGGTGATGGTCGAGCCGGTGAGTTCGTCTCGCGTTGCCGTGCCGGCGCGGGTGGCTTCGGCAAGCCGGTTCATTTCGGTCGCGCAATCCCAGATGCCGCGGGCCTCGGCGTGTTTGACCACCGGCACGGCAAGACCCGCTGCTGTCTGGGTGGCGATGCCGATATGCACCGCGCCGAAACGGGTGAGCATGCCGGCGTCGTCGTCGAAGGTCGCGTTGACATCCGGTTGCTCGACGACCGCCTTGACCATGGCGCGCATCAGGAAGGGCAGGATCGTGAGCTTGGGCTGGTCGGGCCGGCGTTCGGCATTCATCTTGGCGCGCAGTTCCTCAAGCGCCGTGACGTCGACTTCCTCCACATAGGTGATATGGGGAATGCGCGAGGTGGAGACGACCATTTTTTCGGCGATCCGGCGTCGAAGGCCGGTCAGCTTGATCTCTTCACGGGAGGTTTTCTTGGCGAGGCCGGAGACTGCGGGTGCTGGATCGGCACCGCGGGCGAGATAGTGCTCGACGTCCTCGCGCAGGATGCGGCCGGCCGGGCCGGTTCCCCGCAACAGGCGCAGGTCGATGCCGTTCTCGCGCGCCAGCAGGCGCACCGAGGGGGCGGCGAGCGGCTTGTCGAATTCGGGCGAGAGCTGGCGGGCTGTAGGTGTGGTTGGTACTGCCGGTTGGACAGACTTGGGCGGCATGCGCGGCGGTTCGGCTGTCGCGACCTCCTGCGGCGGGGGCGTCGGAACGTCTGACGTCTCCAGTGCCGCCGGCTCCTCGCCTGCACCGTCCGTCGCAATCCGGATCAGGGGCGCCTTGACCGCGATCGTGTCGCCCACGTCGCCGCCAAGCCAGACCACCGTGCCGCTGACGGGGGTGGGGATTTCCACAGTCGCCTTGTCGGTCATCACGGCGGCGACCATCATGTCTTCGCGCACATGATCGCCGATCTTGATCATCCATTCGACAAGCTCGGCCTCGGCCACGCCTTCGCCGACATCGGGCATCTTGATCGTGAACTCGCCCATGGCTCAGGCCTCCATGACGTCGATGAGCGCGCGGCCGACCCTGATCGGGCCGGGGAAATAGTCCCATTCCTGCGCATGCGGATAGGGCGTGTCCCAACCGGCGACGCGCATGACCGGCGCTTCCAGATGGTAGAAGCAATGCTCCTGCACCAGCGACACGATCTCGCCGCCGAAACCGGAGGTCAGTGTCGCCTCATGCACCACGACGCAGCGACCGGTCTTGGCGACGGATTTGACGATGGCATCGAGATCCAGCGGCATCAGGCTGCGAAGGTCGATCACTTCGGCGTCGATGCCGGTCTCCTCGGCTGCGGCCAGCGCCACATGCACCATGGTCCCGTAGGTGATCACGGTGACCGCGGAACCTTCGCGGCGGATATCCGCCTTGCCGATCGGGATGGTGTAATAGCCTTCCGGCACCTCGCCCAGGTCATGGCGGGACCAGGGCGTCACCGGCCGGTCGTGATGGCCGTCGAAGGGGCCGTTATAGAGGCGCTTGGGCTCCAGAAAGATGACCGGATCCGGATCAGCGATCGCCGCAGTCAGCAGTCCCTTGGCATCATAGGGATTGGACGGGACAACCACTTTGAGACCGCAGACATGGGTGAACAGGGCTTCCGGGCTCTGGCTGTGGGTCTGTCCGCCGAAAATGCCGCCGCCGGTTGGCATGCGCACCACGATCGGGCAGGTGAAGTCACCATTCGAGCGATAGCGGATGCGGGCCGCCTCCTGGGTCAGCTGGTCATAGGCGGGATACATGTAGTCGGCGAACTGGATCTCGACGCAGGGCTTCAAGCCATAGGCCGCCATGCCGATCGCGGCGCCCACGATGCCGGATTCGTTGATCGGCGTGTCGAAGCAGCGGGTTTTTCCATATTTGGCCTGCAGCCCTTGTGTGCAGCGGAACACGCCGCCGAAATAGCCGACGTCCTCGCCGAACACGACCACGTCGTCGTCGCGCTCCATGGAGACGTCCATGGCGCTGCGTACCGCTTCGATCATCGTCATTCTGGCCATGTCAGTATCCTGCCTGCTGGCGCTGTCGGCGCAGATGCGGCGGCATTTCGGCGTAGACGCCCTCGAAGATGTCCCGCACCGAAGGTTTGCCGCCGGCATGCAGCGTGCCGTTTTCCTCGGCCTTGCGCTGGGCGGTGATCACCTCGTCCATGATTTCGGCTTCGGCCTGGACATGCCGTTCTTCCGACCAGGCGCCTCTGTTGATCAGGTGTTTCTTCAGGCGCAGAACCGGATCGCCGAGAGGCCAGACTTCCGATTCCGTTTTCGGGCGGTACGCGCTGGGATCGTCGGATGTCGAATGCGCGCCGACACGGTAGGTCACATATTCGACCAGCGTCGGCCCGAGATTGCGTCGTGCCCGCTCGGCGGCCCAGCAGGCGACCGCATAGACCGCGAGATAGTCGTTTCCGTCGACCCTGAGCGCCGGGATACCAAAGCCCAGACCACGGGCCGCAAAGGTGCCCGAGCCGCCCCGGGCAATGCCCTGAAAGGTGGAGATCGCCCACTGATTGTTGACGACATTGAGGACCACGGGCGCGCGATAGGTCGAGGCGAAAACCAGAGCCGAGTGAAAATCCGACTCGGCTGTCGAACCGTCGCCGATCCAGGCGGCGGCGATGCGGCTGTCGTTCTTGATCGCCGATGCCATGGCCCAGCCCACAGCCTGGACATACTGGGTGGCGAGATTGCCGGAAATGGTGAAGAAGCCATGCTCCTTCGAGGAATACATGATCGGCAATTGCCGCCCGCGCAGAGGATCGGCCTCGTTCGAGAAGATCTGGTTCATCATCTCGACCATCGGATAGTCGTCGGCGATCAGAAGCCCGGCCTGGCGATAGGTCGGGAAGTTCATGTCGCCCTTTTTGAGCGCCTTGCGAAAGGCGCAGCTGACGGCTTCCTCGCCAAGATGCTGCATGTAGAAGGAGGTCTTGCCCTGGCGCTGCGCCATCAGCATGCGGGCGTCGAAGGCTCTGAGCGTCATCATGTGGCGCAGGCCGGTTCGCAGTTCGTCGTCCGTCAGCAGGCCAGCCCAGGGGCCGACGGCTTCACCATCGCGGTTCAGAACGCGAATGATCGAATAGGCGAGGTCCCGGATGTCCTCGGCGGCCGCATCGACCGGAGGCCTCGGCACTGATCCGGCCTTGGCAATCTTGACGTTGGAAAAATCGGGCTGGCCGCCCGGCCGAACGGCAGGTTCGGGGACATGCAGGCTCAGATGCGCAGGTTGCACCATCAGTCTCCTCCCGTGAAACCTGCTCCTCTCCCCAGGAGCAGATCAATCGACGTGAATGGTAAGCGTCTTGCGTGTGGCAAGCCATGACAAAATTGCATCCAATTCCTTGGCCAGTTTTGCCATATATGTTCAGGGCCGCAGGGTGGTGGCTTTGGCCTCCAAGACAGGTCCGGAACTCTTGCGGAAAGCCTCGGGGCTCACACCCATCCACTTCTTGAAGGCGCGATAGAAGGCGCTCGGTTCGGAGTAACCAAGACCGGCGGCAATATCGCTAATCGTATCCTGCGTGTTCATCAGCATGTCCCGGGCCAGGTCACGGCGGATGTCGTCCTTGATGCCGGCATAGCTTTGTCCTTCGTCATGCAGGCGGTGTCGCAGCGTGGAAGACGACATGCGCATATCACGGGCCAGATCTGCGAAGCTGCCCCAGTCTGCAGGCCCCCTCTGGTTCAATCGGCGTCTGACGGCGGCAGCCGTGCCGGCGTCATAGCGATAGCGGATCAGGATATTGGCGGGCGCTCCCCGAAGGAATTGCCGCAAGGCCTGCTCGTTGCGCGCGATCGGCAAGGCCAGCATGGAGGCATCAAAGCCGAGGCGGCTTACCGGTTGCGAAAAGCGAATCGGTGCGCCGAAGAACAGCCGGTGCTCGGCGCTCAGCTTCGGTTCGCTGCAGCGAAAATCCACAAGGCGGATCGGAATGCGTCTGCCCACCAGCCAGCAGGTCAATCCATGCAGGATGATCCAGTAGCTGCGATAGGCGAAGGCAGAGCGGGGTTTTCCGGTCTCGCAAAGCTCGATCACTGCCGTGCCGTCGCGAACCTCAAGCCGACCTGTCGGCTCGCCCAGCACGACATTGAGGAAACGCAATGCCCGTCTAAGCGCCCGCTCAAGTGTTGGCGCGTGCAGCACGCAATGGCATAGGAGCGTGAAGCTTCCGCGTGGCATCGGCCTTTCGCCAAGACCGAAACACTCGTCATTCAGCTCCTCGGCAATTGCAAGCCACAGGCGCCCAAAGGTCTGGGTCGAAACCGGCTGGTCGACGACAGGCGGAAGGCCGATCCGGGACAGAAGCGGTTCAGTGGGCCTGCCGGCGCGTCTCAGGCTGTCGAGTGCCTCCTCGACGAAACCCGTCGAGATCATGTGTCGTTCGGTCTCAGGCATGGTCCTCGTTCGACCTCAAGCGCATCAGTGGCAAAAGTGGCCTCAAGAATGGATCAATTTCGTCATCGGTTGCAACTGTGAAACGCAGTAGTGTTGATGCCATCGGCAGCTTCAGGCGAGGACTGAAGGGGAGGAGGGTCGATGCGCATCGAGAATGGTTGTTTCATCGTGACCGGCGGTTGCTCCGGGCTTGGCGCTGCGACTGTGCGCATGATCAGCGAGGCGGGCGGTTGTGTCTTGATTGCCGACCGTGATCGCGATCGCGGCCCATCGCTGGCGCGGGAGCTTGGCGAAAACGTTGCGTTTCTTGAAACGGACGTCACCCGAGCTGAGGATGGCGCCGCGGCAATCGAGGCGGCGACAAAAGCCTTCGGTACTGTGCGGGGATTGATCAATTGTGCGGGTGTGGCGCCTGCCGAGAAGGTTGTCGGTCGCGAGGGGCCGCATGGGCTGGAGAGCTTCAAGCGGACGATCGGGATCAATCTTGTCGGCACCTTCAACATGATCCGGCTTGCCGCTGCCGCGATCCAGACGAACGAACCCGATGCCGAGGGTGAACGTGGCGTCATCATCAATACCGCTTCCGTGGCCGCCTTTGACGGCCAGATCGGTCAGGCGGCCTATGCTGCGTCCAAAGGCGGGATCGCCGCCATGACCCTGCCGATCGCCCGTGAACTTGCACGGTTCGGGATTCGGGTGATGGCGATTGCGCCCGGTGTGTTCGAGACTCCGATGATGGCCGGGATGCCGGAGCAGGTGCGCGAAGGTCTGGCGTCCAGCGTGCCCTTTCCGCCCCGCCTCGGCAGGCCGGCCGAATTCGCATCCCTTGTCCGCCACATCCTGGAAAACACGATGCTCAACGGGGAGGTCATCCGCCTCGATGGAGCCATCCGCATGGGCGCGCGCTGATCGCTGCTGAAGGAGGAAAGATGCGAGTTCAGGATCCAATCGTCATTGTCGGTTCTGCCCGAACCCCGATCGGGAGCTTTCAGGGCGAGCTTAAGGAGATGACCGCAGCTGCCCTGGGCGCCGCCGCCATCCGGGCGGCGCTCGACCGCAGCGGGCTTCCAGCCGAGGCCGTCGAAGAGATCCTGTTCGGCTGTGTTCTGCCTGCGGGCCAGGGCCAGGCGCCGGCACGGCAAGCGGCAATCGCAGCAGGGCTGCCTCTCTCGGCGGGCGCGACGACCGTCAACAAGATGTGCGGCTCGGGTATGAAGGCGACCATGCTTGCCCATGACCTGATTGCCGCTGGCAGCGCATCGATTGCGGTGGCAGGCGGCATGGAGAGCATGACCAACGCGCCCTATCTGCTGGATCGTGCCCGCGCCGGCTATCGGCTCGGTCATGGGCGTGTGCTCGATCACATGTTTCTCGACGGGCTCGAGGATGCCTATGACAAGGGCCGGCTGATGGGCACCTTCGCGGAAGATTGCGCCGAGGCCTACCAGTTTACGCGCGAGGCACAGGATGCCTATGCCGTCGCCTCGCTGACGCGTGCAACAAAGGCCATCGCCGATGGCAGCTTCGATCGCGAAGTCGTGCCGGTGGTCGTCAAAGCCGGCAAGGCGGAACAGGTGATCAGCCGCGACGAGCAGCCGGGAAAAGCAAAGCCGGAGAAGATCCCGACGCTGAAGCCCGCCTTCCGCGACGGCGGTACGGTGACGGCTGCCAATTCCAGTTCGATTTCCGATGGTGCCGCAGCGCTGGTTCTGATGCGGCGCTCGCAAGCCGAGCGTCGGGGGCTTGCACCGCTCGCCACGATCCTCGGGCATGCCACCCATTCGCAGGCGCCTAGCCTTTTTGCCACCGCGCCGATCGGTGCCCTGCACAAGCTCTCCGATCGCATCGGCCTGCGGCTATCAGAGGTCGACCTGTTCGAAATCAACGAAGCCTTTGCCGTCGTCGCCATGGCCGCGATGCGCGATCTCGATCTGCCGCATGACAAGGTCAACATTCACGGCGGTGCCTGTGCGCTCGGTCATCCGATCGGCGCCTCGGGCGCGCGGATCCTGGTGACGCTGATCGCCGCACTCGAACGCTACGATCTGAAACGCGGCATGGCGGCTCTCTGCATCGGTGGTGGCGAAGCCACGGCGATTGCCATCGAGCGGGCGTGATTGGAGGAGACCCATGATCCTTTCGGAGCTTCAACAGCAGATCCTGGACATGACCCGCAGCTTCGCCCGCGAGCGCCTTGCCCCAGGCGCCGCCGAGCGCGACCGGCAACACCGCTTTCCCCGCGAGGAACTGACCGAAATGGGTGAGCTCGGGCTGCTTGGCATGCTGGTGCCGGAAGCCTATGGCGGCTCGGATACCGGTGTGCTCGCCTATGCGATCGCGGTCGAGGAAATTGCCGCGGGCGATGGCGCCTGCTCGACGATCATGAGCGTCCACAGCTCGGTGGGTTGTGTGCCGATTCTGAAGTTCGGGACAGAAGAACAGCAGCAGCGCTTCCTGCCGAAACTGGCCTCGGGCGAATGGATCGGCGGCTTCGCCCTTACGGAGCCGCAGGCCGGATCGGACGCCTCCAACCTCAAAACCCGGGCACGGCGCGAGGGTGATCATTATGTCATCGACGGTGCCAAGCAGTTCATCACCTCTGGCAAGAACGGTCATGTCATCATCGTGTTTGCGGTGACCGATCCCAGTGCGGGCAAGAACGGGATCACGGCCTTCATCGTGCCGACGGATACCCCGGGCTACGAGGTCCTGCGCGTCGAGGAGAAGCTCGGTCTCAACGCGTCGGATACCTGCCAGATTGCCTTCAACGGGATGAAAATTCCCGTCGAGAACAGGCTCGGTGAGGAAGGGCAGGGCTATCGCATCGCGCTGTCCAATCTGGAGGGTGGGCGCATCGGGATCGCTGCACAGTCGGTTGGCATGGCGCAGGCGGCCTTCGAGGCGGCGCGCGATTATGCCGGCGAGCGAAAGGCTTTCGGCAAAACGATTGCCGAGCATCAGGCCGTTGCCTTCCGTCTCGCCGATATGGCGACACAGATCGAGGCTGCAAGACAGCTCGTCTGGCATGCGGCCTCGCTGCGGGAGGCGGGCATTCCCTGCATTTCACAAGCCTCGATGGCGAAGCTCTTCGCGTCCGAGATGGTCGAGCGCGTCTGCTCGGATGCAATCCAGATCCATGGTGGCTACGGCTATATGCGGGATTATCCGGTTGAGCGGATCTACCGGGATGCCCGCATCTGCCAGATCTACGAGGGTACCAGTGACGTGCAGCGGATGGTGATCGCGCGCAACCTCTAGGACGAGTGACCGGCAAGGGAAACCTCCCGGTCAGGACCGATCTCAGCGAAAGGATGAAACGGCATGTTCGAGACGATAGCCTTCATTGGTCTTGGCAATATGGGTGGGCCGATGGCTGCTAATCTCGTCAAGGCGGGATATCCGGTGCGCGGGTTTGATCTTTCGGAAGCGGCGAAGGTGGCCGCGAGAGAAAGCGGCATCACGCTCTGCGATACCGCGGCAGAAACCCTGATAGGCGCTACGATCGTCATCACCATGCTGCCTGCCGGTCATCATGTCCTGTCGGTCTGGAGCGAACTCGTCGCGGTCGTCGATCAGGGGACACTGATGATCGACTGCTCGACGATTGATGTCGACAGTGCCCGAAAATGCCATGCGCTTGCCGATGGGGCCGGCTGCCTGTCACTCGACGCGCCGGTCTCCGGTGGAACGGCCGGGGCAAGTGCGGGCACCCTGACCTTCATGGTCGGCGGGGAGGCGAGTGCTTTGCACCGGGGTCGCCCTATCCTGGAAGCCATGGGACGAAGGGTCGTCCATTGCGGTTCGGCCGGTGCCGGCCAGGCGGCCAAGATCTGCAACAACATGATCCTCGGCATCACCATGGCAGGGGTCTGCGAAGCCTTCGTGCTTGGCGAGAAGCTCGGGCTGTCGCATCAGGCCCTGTTTGACGTGGCCTCGACATCATCGGGCCAATGCTGGGCGATCAGCACGAACTGCCCGGTGCCCGGACCCGTTCCAACATCGCCGGCAAACCGGGACTACAAGCCGGGTTTCGCCGCAGCCCTGATGCTCAAGGACATGCGGCTTTCTCAGGACGCGGCAAAATCAACCGGCACGGTGACGGCGCTCGGCGCCCAGGCCACCGAGCTTTACGATCTGTTCGAAAAGCTGGGGCGCGGGAACGAAGACTTTTCGTCACTGATCAACTATCTTCGCGACCAGTCCGCCTGAAATCCTGCCTGGCGATGGTTCTGATACCAGCACGGTCGATACAGCTGCTGTTGCCGAAGGGGTCCTATCAGAACCAGAACCATGTTGTGGCGGTTCGGTTTGGTTCTTCGCGCTCCGGCCCGTGGCAGAGCCAAATTGCATAATCAGGCCATTTTCGTTTAGATCGGAGACATGATCGTCTCCGCCCCTACGACCCAACGCTATGGTTTCGTGCTGATGCCGAATTTCGCGTTGATGTCCTTTGCCTCGGCGACGGAACCGCTGAGAGCTGCCAATCTGATCGCGCAGACGCCGCTTTACGAGGTCCGGCCGCTCTCGGCAGGTGGTCTGCCTGTGCAATCGTCTTCCGGATTTGCCGTTCCGTGTGACGATCTCGCCCGTGAGGGTGTGTTCTGCCATAGCGTGTTCGTGGTGGCCGGTGGCAATCCGGAGGACTGGGCGGAAACCTCTGCCCTCTTGCCGCTGCTGCGCCGGCTGGCCCGGCAGGGGGTGCGCATCGGCGGTATTTCCAGCGGCTCCTTCATTCTGGCCGCTGCCGGTTTGCTGGATGGCCGCGACTTCACCATCCATTGGGAGCATGCTCCGGCTCTGCGGGAAGCCTTTCCGCATCTTTCCCCGCGCCAGGCGCGATACGTTATCGATGGCGACCGGGTGACCTGCGGTGGCGGGGTGGCTCCGCTCGACCTGATGCATGCCGTGATCGGCAGCCGCATGGGGTCGGCTTTCGCCCGTCGCGTCAGCGACTGGTATCTGCATACGGCTGTTGCCGAGCCGACCGCGCCGCAGCGGGGCTCGTCGAGCGAACGCTACGGAATCCATCATCCCGCGCTGATCACCGTGCTCGAGAAGATGGAGACGTCGATTGAACAGCCGCTTGATCGGCTGAGCATGGCGCGTCTTGCAGGTGTGAGCCCCCGCCATCTCGATCGCCTCTTCGCAGAGCATCTCGGGATCAGTTTCCTTGCCTGTTATCGCAAGATCAGGCTCGATCATGCCCGGCGACTGCTCGAGCAGAGCCCGCTCTCGCTCTCTGAACTTGCCTTCGCCACGGGATTTTCGAGCGCATCGCATTTTTCCCGCGCGTTCAAAGAGCAGTTTGGCGTGACGCCAAAATCCGCTAGAGCAAGCAAACGACCACGCTAGAGACGTGACGAGACGAGGAGGACGCGAAACCATGGCAAAAAGCGGGAAAGAACTGGCGAACCCTGCCAAGCCGGCGCTGGTCCAGGATCCCCATGCCGTGCGTGAGCCGCGTGCCAACAACCTGGAAATGGCGATCGGCCATGAGGTGAGGACCTACCGCAAAAAGCTCGGCATCACTGTCGCCGACATGGCAGCGGCCACCGGCATGTCCGTCGGCATGCTCTCAAAGATCGAAAACGGCAATATCTCGCCGTCGCTGACCACCCTGCAAGCGCTCTCCAAGGCGCTCGGCGTGCCGATCACCGCCTTCTTCCGGGGCTTCGAGGAGCCGCGCAGTGCAAGCTTCGTCAAGGCGGGCGAGGGGGTCAATCTCGAGCGTCGCGGCACCCGTGCCGGGCATCATTACAGTCTGCTCGGCCATATCGAAAACAACACCTCGGGCGTGACCGTGGAGCCCTATCTGATCACGCTGAACGCCTCCTCGGATGTCTTCCCGACCTTCCAGCACGAGGGCATGGAGTTCCTCTACATGCTGGAAGGCGAGGTCGTTTATCGCCACGGCGATAGCCTCTACCGGATGGAAGCCGGCGACAGCCTGTTCTTCGACGCGGATGCGCCGCATGGGCCGGAGGAATTGGTCAAGCTGCCAGCACGCTATCTCTCCATCATCTCCTACCCACAACAACGATAGTTGCTCACCGAGAAAAATTTATTCCTCGAAATTGATTTTTGCCGCTGCGCCTGTTAGCTCTGTCTCCAGCAAAACTGGAGACCTCGGCCATGTGCGGCATTGTTGGCTTATTCCTCAAGGACAAGGGCCTGGAACCCCGGCTTGGGGATCTACTGTCGGATATGTTGATCACCATGACCGATCGCGGGCCGGATTCGGCCGGTATCGCGATCTATGGCGGTGCGGCTGCCGGTAAGGCCAAGGTTACAATCCAGTCAGCCGACCCGGCGACCGATTTTACGGGCCTTGATGTAGATCTGGCGAAAGCCGGTCTCGACGCCATTGTTACGATCAAAAGCACCCATGCTGTGGTCGAAATCGCAACCTCCAGATTAGGCGAGATCCGTGCTATCCTTGCCGAAATCCGACCCAATACCCGCATCATGGGATCGGGGGAAAGCGTCGAGATCTTCAAGGAAATCGGCCTGCCGAAGGATGTCGTCTCGCGCTTCGACGTGCGTTCGATGAGCGGCACGCATGGCATCGGCCACACCCGCATGGCCACCGAAAGCGCGGTCACCACGCTTGGCGCGCACCCCTTCTCGACGGGTGCGGACCAGTGCCTCGTGCATAACGGGTCCCTGTCTAACCACAACAATCTGCGGCGAGAACTGATCCGCGAGGGCATGGTCTTCGAGACCCAGAACGACAGTGAAGTGGCCGCTGCCTATCTGACTGCCGAAATGGCCAAGGGCAAGGATCTGGGCCAGGCGCTGACCGGCGCGCTCGACGATCTCGACGGTTTCTTCACCTTTGTCGTCGGCACCAAGTCCGGCTTCGGCGTCGTTCGCGATCCGATCGCCTGCAAGCCCGCCGTCATGGCCGAGACCGACCAGTATGTCGCCTTTGGTTCCGAGTACCGCGCGCTGGTCAACCTGCCAGGCATCGAAACCGCTCGCGTCTGGGAGCCGGAACCGGCAACCGTCTACTTCTGGGATCACGAAAAAGCCGCCTGACGCCTGGCCTTCGCGATACGCCCTTCACGATACGAAAGCTTCAACCATGCCTGTCTTCGACCTGTCCCAAACCCCTTTGCGGGAACTGAACAGCGCCCTTCACAATCTCGGCGCCGGCGCAAACGATACCCAATTTGAAGTCGTCAATCCGCGTGGCCATCATGCCGTTGCCGTCGGCATCGACGCGCCTGTCACCGTCGAGGTGAAGGGATCGGTCGGCTACTACTGCGCCGGCATGAATGACGGCGGCACCGTCACCATCCATGGCTCTGCCGGTCCGGGTGTGGCCGAAAACATGATGTCCGGCACTGTGATCATCGAGGGCGATGCTTCGCAATATGCCGGGGCCACCGGTCGCGGCGGGCTGCTTGTCATCAAGGGCAATGCCGCCTCCCGTTGCGGCATTTCGATGAAGGGCATCGATATCGTCGTCAGAGGATCGGTCGGGCATATGTCCGCCTTCATGGGGCAATCCGGCCATCTGGTTGTCTGCGGCGATGCGGGGGAAGCGCTGGGCGACAGCATCTACGAAGCTAAACTCTTCGTCCGCGGTACGGTGAAGAGCCTCGGCGCCGATTGCATCGAAAAGGAAATGCGCCCGGAGCATCTTGAAAAACTTGCGGAGCTGTTGGGTAAAGCCGGTGTTACCGAAGTCAAGCCGGAAGAGTTCAAACGCTATGGTTCGGCCCGCAAGCTCTACAACTTCAATATCGACAATGCCGACGCGTATTGAGGCGAGGAAAAGCCATGAGCTACCACAACCCGTTCACCCCGCCGCGCAAGTCCGCGACCTTCGATGACCATACGCTGGCGGAGATCCGCCGCGCGGCGGCAACCGGCATCTACGACATCCGGGGCGGCGGCACGAAGCGCAAGGTCCCGCATTTTGACGACCTGCTCTTCCTCGGCGCCTCGATCTCCCGCTATCCGCTCGAAGGTTATCGCGAGAAGTGCGATACATCCGTCGTTCTTGGCACCCGCTTTGCCAAGAAGCCGATCGAGCTGAAGATCCCGATCACCATCGCCGGCATGAGCTTTGGCGCGCTCTCCGGCAACGCCAAGGAGGCGCTGGGGCGGGGTGCGACGCTTGCCGGCACCTCGACCACGACAGGCGACGGTGGCATGACGGACGAGGAACGCGGCCATTCCGAAAAGCTCGTCTACCAGTATCTCCCCTCCCGCTACGGCATGAATCCCAGGGATCTGCGTCGTGCCGATGCCATCGAAGTGGTTGTGGGCCAAGGGGCGAAGCCCGGCGGCGGCGGCATGCTGCTCGGCCAGAAGATCTCCGACCGGGTCGCCAACATGCGCAACCTGCCCAAGGGCATCGACCAGCGCTCCGCCTGCCGCCACCCCGACTGGACAGGCCCCGATGATCTCGAAATCAAGATCCTCGAACTGCGGGAGATCACCGACTGGGAGAAGCCGATCTATGTGAAGGTCGGCGGTGCTCGCCCCTATTACGATACGGCACTTGCCGTGAAAGCGGGTGCCGATGTGGTGGTTCTCGACGGCATGCAGGGCGGAACGGCTGCGACCCAGGACGTTTTCATCGAAAATGTCGGCATGCCGACACTCGCCTGTATCAGACCTGCCGTCCAGGCCCTGCAGGACCTCGGTATGCATCGCAAGGTACAGCTGATCATCTCGGGCGGTATCCGCTCCGGCGCCGATGTGGCGAAGGCCCTGGCACTCGGTGCCGATGCGGTGGCGATCGGGACGGCAGCACTGGTTGCGATCGGCGATAACGACCCCAAGTGGGAAGAGGAATACCAGAAGCTCGGGACGACGGCCGGTGCCTATGACGACTGGCACGAGGGCAAGGATCCGGCGGGTATCACGACACAGGATCCGGAACTCGCCGCCCGCCTTGATCCGGTCGCCGCCGGTCGCCGTCTCGCCAACTATCTCAAGGTCATGACGCTGGAGGCGCAGACCATCGCCCGCGCCTGCGGCAAGAACAAGCTCACCAATCTTGAACCGGAGGATCTCTGCGCGCTGACGATGGAGGCGGCCGCCATGGCGCAAGTGCCGCTCGCCGGCACCAGCTGGTACCCCGGCAAAGGAGGCTTCTAAAACCTGATGGCCGCATCCGACTCCCACGGATGCGGCCATTTCCTTTCAACCAATGTGTCTCAATCCATAAAAACAGGGGAACGACGTGACACAGGACCTTGCAAGCTTCGCTGCCGAGCGCGGCATCAAATACTTCATGATCAGCTTTACCGATCTCTTCGGCGCCCAGCGCGCCAAGCTGGTGCCGGCAGAAGCGATCGCCGACATGCAGAAGGATGGCGCAGGCTTTGCCGGCTTCGCCACCTGGCTCGACCTGACGCCGGCTCATCCCGACCTCTTCGCCATTCCCGATGCCTCCTCAGTCATCCAGCTACCCTGGAAGAAGGACGTTGCCTGGGTCGCGGCTGATTGCGTGATGGACGACAAACCGGTCGAGCAGGCGCCGCGCGTGGTCCTGAAGACGCTGGTCGCGGAGGCTGCCGCGCATGGTCTGCGGGTCAAGACAGGTGTCGAGCCTGAATTCTTCCTGATTTCGGCCGATGGCGAAACGATCTCGGATGAATTCGATACGGCCGAAAAGCCTTGCTACGACCAGCAGGCGCTGATGCGCCGCTACGACGTCATCGCTGAAATCTGCGACTACATGCTGGAACTCGGCTGGAAGCCCTATCAGAACGACCACGAGGATGCGAACGGCCAGTTCGAGATGAACTGGGAGTATGACGACGCGCTCAAAACCGCTGACAAGCATTCCTTCTTCAAGTTAATGGTGAAGTCCGTTGCGGAGAAGCATGGCCTTCGCGCCACCTTCATGCCGAAACCCTTCAAGGGGCTGACCGGCAATGGCTGCCACGCGCATATCTCCGTCTGGGACATTGACGGCAAGGTGAATGCCTTTGCCGACAAGACCATGCCCTTCGGCCTTTCGGCCAAGGGCAAGACCTTCCTTGGCGGCATCATGAAACATGCCTCCGCGCTGGCCGCGATTACCAATCCCACCGTCAACTCCTACAAGCGCATCAACGCCCCGCGCACCGTCTCCGGCGCCACCTGGGCACCGAACACGGTGACCTGGACCGGCAACAACCGCACCCATATGGTGCGCGTCCCAGGCCCCGGCCGTTTCGAGCTTCGTCTGCCGGATGGGGCCGTGAACCCATACTTGTTGCAGGCAATCATCATCGCGGCGGGTCTGAGTGGCCTGAAAAGCAATGCTGATCCGGGCCCGCATCACGACATCGACATGTACCGCGATGGCCACCTGGTGAAGGATGCCCCACGTCTGCCACTCAACCTGCTCGATGCGCTGCGTGCCTACGAGAAGGACGAGGATTTGCAGGCCGCCTTGGGACACGCCTTTTCTGCCGCCTATCTCAAGCTCAAGCACGGTGAATGGACCAGCTATTGCTCGCAGTTCACCGCCTGGGAACATCAGACGACACTGGACGTCTGATGCTGCCATGCTAGGACTTCACTGCCCGTAGCTTTTCCGGGCATCTTTCCGCCAGGATCAGCGGCGATCGTCTCGCCCATACCTCAGGGTATGTGCAGCGCCTATCGTCGCCGCCCTGACGAAAACCTGCTCCGGCAGAACTGCTTCCATTTAAAAATGAACGGCTTGTCTTATGATTTCCGTGCTTCTTCGTGAGATAAAGAAGCGCCGGAGAGGACGGCCATCCTTCTCCGGCGATGGGGGACGGATCGATTACGGCAAGGCCGCCATTCTTGCGAATGCCGGGCTGAGTTAGAGTT
>JAPZUE010000074.1 GCA_027533385.1 Rhizobium sp.
CGGGCACCTCAGCAACCGTGTTTCTGATTTTCCCAGAACACCTGTCTTTTGACGATTGTGTTGACCATTGTGATGAGTTTTCGCATGGCGGCGACGATAGCGACTTTAGGCGGTTTTCCTGCTTCTCGCAGGCGTGTGTAGAATGCTTTGATGGGATCATTGCATCGGATGGCGGACAGGGTCGCCATGTAGAGTGCGCATCGTACGGTTGCTCGACCGCCGCCGATATGGCGCTGCCCGCGCAAGGTGCCGCTGTCATGAGCGATGGGGGCCACGCCGACGAGGGCGGAGAGCTTCTTGTCGTCGATCTGGCCGAGTTCGGGAAGCTCTGCGATGATGACTGCGGCTGCGACGTCGCCGATACCCGGCACGGACAGAAGGATGTCGCGTCTTGTGGCAAGGTCCGGCTCCTGATCGATGGCCGTTGCGATGGCAGCATCGACCGCAGTGAGTTGGGACTTGAGGAGATCCTGGACATCCTTGATCAGTGGCACGAGGGCTTGCGGCGCATGTTCGAGACGGTTCTTCTCCGCTACGGCCATGTCGATCAACTGGCGCCGTCTGGCAACGAGCGCCGTCAAGGCGGCATGCCGGTCACCGAGATCCGGAATGGAGGTTGGTCGAAATGCGCGCGCGAACTGCAGGATTACGCGGGCGTCGAGCCGATCCGTCTTGGCCAGGCGCCCAGAGGCTCTGGCGAAGTCACGCACCTGTCGGGGATTGACCACGGCGACGGGAACACCGGCCGCCAGAAGAGACCGTACGATGCGCATTTCGTAGCCGCCTGTGGCCTCCAGGGCAACGAGTTCAGCGTTGAGGAGACGTTCGGACAGGGCTGCGCAGCCTGCGGCGTCGTTGGTAAAGCGATCGACCCGGTCACTGTCGCCGAGTGCGACATCGAGCCAGGCCTTCGAAACATCGATCCCGGCCATGGCCGGGCATGAAAAATCCCTCACATTCATCGTATGCTCCTCCTTGCAACGCGGGTTCAAGACCCGATCAACCGTTCGAGCAAAACCGGTGCGGCGAAGATACTCGCTGAGGTGCGAACTCTAGGTTCGAGGATGACACGCATCTTCGTCGCTGGCGACAATCATACACATTCGGCGACGTACAAGG
>JAPZUE010000128.1 GCA_027533385.1 Rhizobium sp.
CGATCCCCTCGCGGCGGCAGATCGCGGCGATGCTGTCTTCGCCACGCAGGCCTTCCAGGACGACACGGATTTTGTCCTCGGCCGAATGATGCTTGCGCGTGGCGCGGCGGATGTCTTTGATGGTCTTCTCGGCCGTCGATGTCTGCGGCCCGGATTTCTGTCTCATCTTCGCTTCCTTTGATAGAGCTACGATGAGCCGAAAATCCTCTCTTCTCGACTAAGCCAGTTCTGTCTCATGGGCGCTGATGTCGGACAGCTATGGCCGGAATGAGACAGTTTTCATTTGCCCACGCTTTAAACATACCCAAGGCGACTGCTGGGATGATCGACCAGCCAGCTGGGTTAGGGTAGCCACGCAGAGCGATCAGACCGCAAACTGACAATATCCGTAACGGTGAGAAGTCCTCGCTGGCGCTAGCCAGCGCAGTCTCCGCCTTGAAGAGATTCGAACCGACGACCCGTCGAAACTTCAAATCCAAGCCGGCAGAAAAACAAACCAGATCATGCAATGGTTCATTTGGAATGTCCGGAAGGGGGCCGGAAGCGGTATGTCCGATGTCGGGGTGACATAAAGTGAGAGGCGACATTCAACCATCCGGCCAGATAGACCGGGTTCGGCCCCGACGCGGTCATTGGTGCCTGAACGTCAAGGGGTAAATTTCCGCCGTCATTCTGGACGTTAGCGAAATACGTCTGACCATCTAAAAGCCGTCTGTCTTTGTCCACTGCTCAGGGGAACGCAACCGTCGGCAACCGATCTGACGCGCTACTCCGATGGGGCGCCAAACACGAACTCAACCGACATGAGCGGCCAGCAGCCTGAGGTCCACTCGATCGTGCAGCCATTGCCGTCCTCGTTGCGGGCGTTCAGGTGAAACACCGGCGTTCCTGGCGTCAGTCGCAGGTTGTCGGCCTCGTCCGCCGACGAGAAGCCGCCGCTAATCCGGGTCTCGACCCTCCGGAAGGCGGCGATGCCATGGGCGCGGAAGACATCGGTGACGGACTGGCGTTCGGCATAGAGCGCCTCGAAATCGGGAAACCGATCGGCGGGAAAGTGCTTGTCGTTCACATAGACGGGCTGGTCGCCGAGCAGCCGCAAACGCCGTAAGTGGATGATGCCTGCGCCCTCGGCGATCCGCAGCCGCTCCGCCAGTTCTGCGTTTGCCGCCTCGCGCCGCACGAAACGTGTGTCCGTGGTGATGGGCGCGCTGTGGGTCTCGATGTTCTCACGGAATGGATGCCCATCGCGGACAGAGAAGATTGCTGGCGGGCTGCGTACAAAGATGCCCACACCCTTGCGCGCCGTCAGGTGTCCTTCGGCTTGCAACTGCTGGAGCGCCTGGCGCAGCGTGATACGGGTGACGCCGAGGCTTGCCGCCAGATGCGTTTCTCCGGGCAATTGGCTGCCTGGCCTCAAGGCTCCGCCTTCGATCAGGCCAAGGATATGGTCGCGGATCTGCTGCCATATCGGCATGTCGCTGCGTGGTCCAAAGACCAAGCCGTTGAAGGTAGCTAGAGGGATATCGGGCGTGTCGAGCATGATGGTTTCCGGTTCAGGCGGCGGCTGAGGCAATCGCGGATTCGGTCTCTATCAGAGTGTGTGCCGAATAGACGAGCCGACCGCCGACGAAGGTTGCCACCACCTTCGGGTGGTGGATGTCCTTCGCGTCAACGAGGATGACGTCGGCGCGTTTTCCCTCCTCGAGTCGCCCCCGATCCTCAAGTCCCGCAGCGGCGGCTGCATTCGCCGACACGAGGTGCCAGACCTTGGCGAAGTCTGCATCCTCAGGGGATGCCAGCCGGAAGGCTGCATGCAGTGGGGACGGGTAGTGGTAGTCGGATGCGAGTACGCTGCAGAGCCCGTCGCGGACCGCTGTCGTTGCGTCGAGCGCGCCATTGTGGCTGCCGCCGCGCACCACGTTGGGGGCGCCGAGGATGACATGTTCGCCGGCGGCGCGGGCTTCGGCAGCCGTCTCCAGCGTCAGCGGAAACTCGGACGACATGGCACCCAGTGCCCGGAAATGTCGACGCTCATCGGGCGAGGCCTCGTCATGCGCGAGCAGGACATTGCCGTTGTCGCGCGCCGCCGCCGCGAGTTCTTCGATTGCTCCGGCCACATCTTTGCGCCTCGCCCAGACCTGATCGAGCAGGGCCATGTAGTCGTCTCGAGACAAACCGGAGCGCTCGGCCATCTGGCCGATCTTGCGGGCGATCGTGCCCTTCAGCACCGATCCCGTCGTGTGGTCGTTCAAGGCCACCAGCGGCTTCGGGTCGAGCGACAGCCATTGGATGACTTGCGGCAGGGCATCGAGTGCGAAGGTTTCCCAGCGCAGGTGAAGGCGTGTGTCGCAGGTCAGATGTGGCCGGGCGGCGACAAGTGCGGTGATAAACTCGCCGGCCGCCTGCAGGGATCTAAGACCGGGCTCCCAGGAAACCGTCACCCCATGAAAGGCGGTCGTGATGCCGTTTGCCACCAGTTGTCGGTCGGTGTCGCGCAGCGCAAGACCGACGTCAAAGCGCACGCCCGGTCGGGGCATGATCTGCCGCTCGAAGCCGTCGCCGTGGACGTCGACGATGCCCGGCAGGACAAGCAAGCCTTCGACGTCGATCTCGCGACCGCCATTGCCCTTGTTCGACAGCTTGCCGCCGTCGATGAAAAGATCGGTGCGTTCGAGCCTGCCAGAGCCCAGCACGGCGCCGTTGCGGATGGTCCAGTTCATCGCGTCTCTCTGTTCCGTTTTTCCTCTTGGGGCCGGCAAGTTGTCACGTGCGCGTCACGTCTGGCCGCTAGGGATAGTCGCAGAAAATGTTCCTGTCTATACAGCAAAGGAAGATATCATGATCCGCTCCCTTCTCGCAGCCTGTGCAATCTCTCTGGTCTCCCTCGCGCCGGCCGCGGCCGAGAGCATAAAGTTCGCAGTCACCGATATCGAGGGCCTGGAAGCCCTGCAGCAGGAATTCGGTGGCTTTGAAAAGGCCCTCGAGCAGGCCACCGGCCTGGAAATCGAACTCTTCCCGGTGAGCTCGCGCACCGCAGCAGTCGAGGCGATGAATTCCGGACAGGTTGACATCGTCCTCACGGGCCCTGCCGAATACGTCGTCATGAAGGAACTCGCGCAGCCTCAGATCGTCGTCGCCTGGCAGCGTCCGGACTACTTCGCCCAGATCGCCGTCCTGGCCAACGGTCCGATCCGTTCGGTCGAGGACCTCAAGGGCAAGAAGGTGTCCTTCGGTTCGGTCGGCTCGACCTCGCAGCATCTTGGTCCGGCCCAGACGCTCACCGACTACGGCCTCAAGTACAATGAGGACTACGAACCCGTCATCCTCGCCCGCAACGTTGCAGCCGAAGCGCTGATCCGTGGCGACATCGCCGCCATCGGCCTTAACTTCGGCCACCTTGCCTCCGTCCGCGAGGCCTTCCCGGATGTCGCCTTTGCCGTGGTCGCCCGTGGTCGTGACCTGCCGAACGACATTCTCGTTGCCCGCAAGGACCTAGCCGAGGAGACCGTAGCAAAGATCCGCACGGCCTTCAGCGAAAAGGGCACCGACATCATGGCTGCCGTTCTCCAGGGTGAGGACAATCAGAAGTTCAAGGGTGGCTTCTTCCTGACCGACGTAAACGACAGCGACTACGACTACGTCCGCTCGATGTATCGGACGATCGGCGTCGACACCTTCAACGACTTCGTCAACTGAACGGATCTAATCCGATCCTGCCATCGGGCCGGCGCCAATAGCGCCGGCCTCTCGCCATATCCGCAGAAAGAAAACCGCGATGGACGTTATCAGCACGCAGGGCCTGAAGAAGGGTTATGCCAACGGAAAGCCGGTGTTTTCCGGTGTCGACATCCGCATTCGTGGCGGCGAGCGCGTGGCGCTGGTCGGCGCCAACGGGGTGGGCAAGTCGACACTGCTCAAGTGCCTGATCGGCCACACGCCGTTCTGCGATGGTGAGATCTCGACGCTGGGCGAAGCCTTTTGCCGCGCGCCGAACGGTTCGCAGCTCAAGCGGATGCGCCAGCAGATCGGCTTCGTCTTCCAGCACCACGGCCTCGTGCGTCGGCAGTCGGTGCTGACCAATGTCGTTCACGGCAAGCTTGGTCTTCCCGGCACCTGGCGCGCCTGGCACCAGGCGATCGCCGAACGCAAATGCCGGGAAGAGGCGATGGACGCACTGGATCAGGTGAAGCTCTCCCACAAGGCGACCGCGCGCGCCGACGAACTCTCCGGCGGTCAGGCGCAGCGCGTCGCCATCGCCCGCGCCCTGGTACGCAAGCCCAGGCTGATGATCGCTGACGAGCCGGCTGCCAGCCTCGATCCGACGGCGGGCCGCGACGTCATGGCGCTGTTCTCCGAACTCGTCCGCGAAAAGGGCATCACGCTGGTCTATACGACCCACGACATGGATCATGCGCTGAGCTTTGCCGACCGGATCATCGCGTTGAAGGCAGGCCGTCTGCATTTCGACCTACCGGTTGCCGATGTTGACCGCGAACGCCTGGATGGTGTCTTCCATGCGTGATGCTGTGCCCGACCGCTTCTTCCGTGCCTCGCCCTTTGCCTTTGCCATTCTGGTCGCTCTTGGTGCGCTCTTGATCGTCTCGGCCACGCAGGTCGCGCCGACACCGAACCAGTTGATCAACGGCGCTCCGAGAATGGCAAACCTGATCGAGCGCATGCTGCCGCCGAGCCTGGAACCCGGTTTCCTGATGCGCGTCACCTGGCGCACGATCGAGACCTTGCAGATCGCTTTCGTCGGCACCGTCATCGGTGTTCTGCTGAGCCTGCCGATCGCCTGGCTTGCCTCGCGCACGCTCTCGCCGATCGGCCCTTTTCGACACGTCTTCAAGGTGATGATCTCGCTGTTCCGCACCGTGCCGGACATGGTCTGGGCCCTGCTCTTCGTCGCATCCATCGGGCTTGGCGCCGTGGCCGGCACCATGACCATCATCATCGACACGATTGGCTTTTGCGGCCGTTTCTTCGCAGAAGCGATCGAGGATGCCGACAAGGAACCACAGGAGGCTCTGTTTTCCGCCGGCGCCGGGCGGTTCTCGGTGCTGTCGGGTGCCGTCGTGCCGGATATCATGCCGTCTTTGATCAACACTTCGCAGTTCGCGCTGGAAAAGGCAGTCCGCTCGTCGGTGGTGCTCGGCCTCGTCGGTGCCGGCGGCATCGGCCAGGAACTGAAAGTCGCTTTCGACCTTTTCCAGTACCGCAACGCCTCTACCATCATCCTCGTGATCTTCGTGATCGTTCTGGTGATGGAGCTTGCGACCGACCGGCTGCGGCAGAAGGCGCAATGAGGCGGCCGGCATGCACCTAATACAGTGCGTTCAGATAATCTCACCAGTCCTTGAAGCATAGCGCGAACGCTTTCGTTGGCTGAGTCGACAAGAGCGCACAGTCTTGTGTCGGCCCCGCGCCGGCCACCACTAGGCTGGGAGCCAATGTCCACTCCGGAGGTGCGTAGCGGAACATTTCTGCTATTGGCCCACAGTGGTCATTCACTTTACGGAAAGCGCTTTCTGATGTGGAGCCGGAAAGGCAACCGTCCGCTTTCTCTCATGCGAACCAAAAAAGCGGACAACGCTCGTGCGGCAGACAGCAGAACCAGACATCTCTGGTCGCAAGGACGCGCCACCCTCCCGAGCTGCGGTCTGTTTCGTCTCCTCAAGGCGGTGTCTTCGTAACACCCATTCCCGTCCGCCCTCAGATCGCCGACCCTTCCGCAGGCATTTGCTCAACAATTTTGCATTGACTCGCTAATTTATTAGCCAATCGTAGAGATTCGACTCCTAGATTTCACAGCCAGTGACCAAAGAGGGGACGCGACAGCTTGCCGGACGCACAAAAAATAAGCGTCTACTTAAATGCAAAGCTTAGCCTACTAGGGGGCACACACTCGTTCGATAGGTTTTGGGAAGGGGACAAAATGACAATTAGGGTAAAACTTCTTGCATGCATCTCGCTGCTGACCGCAGCACTAATCGCGATCACGGCGTTCAGTTTCTACGCTATGCGAGCAGAAGCGGAAATCGCCAACTCGATCGTTCTAGATCGCGTCATACCCATGGAGCAGCTCAAGCGGATCGGCGACGGCTACGCTGTGGATATCGTAGACACGGCTCACAAGGTCCGTTCGGGAGCCATGTCACAAAAGGATGGTTTGGCGAATGTCGACAGGGCCCTGGCTTCCATTGAGGCCCATTGGAATGAGTATATTTCAACGACACTGACGGCAGAAGAGAAGCAAATCGCCGACAACTTCGCTGAGGTGCGTGCTCAAGCAAATGCTGGTGTAGCGGACCTCCGGCAGATCCTTGCTTCGGGCGATCTAAACGCGCTTTCGGACTTCGCTGATCAGAAGCTCTATCCGACGATTGACCCCCTCGGCACTGACATCTCAAAGCTGATCGATCTGCAGATCGAGGTGGCTAAACAGGACCTCGATAAAGGCAATCAACTGACATCGTTGCTGACGACTGTTATGACAACGCTATCGGCGCTTGGTGCTGCCGTTGCCGTATTCTCTATGTGGACCGTCTTGCGCGGCGTCATACGACCGATGAATTCCATCACGGCGGCAATGTCTGATCTCGCCGCTGGCAACCTTGAGGTCGAAATATACGGCGAAGGACGCAAAGACGAGATTGGCACAATGGCCTCGACAGTGGCGATCTTCAGGGACAATGCACAAGAGCGCGTCCGTCTTGAAAAGGAAGCAGAAGCGAGCCGTTCGCTCAGCGAGCAGGAGCGCATCGAACGCGAACGCAGGCAGGCTCAGGAAGCAGCGGAAGTCCGTTTTGCAGTCGAGAGCATCGGTCACGCCCTGAACGAGTTGTCGAGTGGCAAGCTGAACTACCGGATCGAAAGCGTCTTCGCCGAGCGACTGGACCAGGTCCGCATCGACTTCAACGAAGCCGTGGCTAAGCTGGAGGATGCAATGCGCCGGGTCGGTCAGAATGCGCAGGCCATTGCTGCCGGATCCAACCAGATCCGCGCGGCCGCAGACGATCTGTCGAAGCGGACGGAACAACAAGCAGCATCTGTAGAAGAAACAGCAGCAGCGCTTGAGCAGATTACCACAACCGTCTCCGATTCCAGTCGACGCGCCGAAGAAGCGGGCAAGCAGGTGCAGGACACACGTCAGTCTGCCGAGCGCTCGGGGGATATCGTAAATCGCGCAGTGCATGCGATGCAGGAGATCGAATCCTCGTCGCGCGAAATCTCAAGCATTATCGGTGTCATCGATGAGATCGCCTTCCAGACGAACCTCCTAGCGCTCAACGCTGGCGTCGAAGCGGCGCGCGCTGGGGAGGCTGGCAAGGGCTTTGCTGTCGTCGCCCAAGAGGTGCGGGAGCTGGCCCAACGGTCGGCCTCAGCGGCAAAGGAGATCAAGACATTGATCTCGAAGTCTGGCGAGCAGGTGGAGAACGGTGTCCATCTTGTCACAGAAACAGGCAAGGCACTTGAGCATATCGTATCTCAGGTTCAAGCGGTCAGCGTCAATGTTAACGCAATCGTGGAGGGCGCCAAGGAACAGGCGACAGGTCTGAAAGAGATCAATACAGCAGTCAACACGATGGACCAGGGTACGCAGCAAAATGCGGCGATGGTCGAGGAATCGACTGCCGCGAGCCACTCTCTCGCCAAGGAAGCAGAAGCGCTCTTTCAGCTCATTGGTCGCTTCGAGATCGGCAACTCGCAGAGCAGGTCTGCGCCTTCCGAAGTTACCTCCGCGAACGCCCCCACTGCGTCGCCAGCCCGCAGGCTGATCAACCGGGTTGCTACGGCCGTCAGAGGCAACACCGCAGTCAAGAACGAGGCGTGGGAGGACTTCTAGGCTTCCGGAAGGGTAAGGCTTAGTCTGGCGGGCCGCTCACCAGCGGTCCGCCAAACCATCCATTGAGAGTGTGCAGTGATGGAAGTTGGCACCAAGTTGATTACCGCGCGAATCCTGGGGCATGGCCTGAATAGCCTGCATGTTAGATTCACTAAAATGATTGGCGTGTTTAGCACCCTGATTGCCGTACTAGTGTTCTACCTTCTGGAGTACCAAGGCGGCGGCCTTGGACACGAGGTGGTTGCAGAAGGAGTCGAAAACGCCGATCAGCTCAAAGTTTTGAGGACACTCGGCTGTGACTTTGCGCAGGGGTACTTGTTCGGGATGCCATCACCGATATCCGAGCTCGCCGCTAGGTCGGTTGACGGCTTGACTACCGAGTTTGCAGCCGTGTCCCAGGGCCCATGATCATGACAGAAGATCAGATACCTGCCTTCGTAGAGGAGCTTCTAGCTACAGGTTGCCCGGTTTACGCGATCGGTCGCGAAGCTTATGTCATCGCAGAGTTCGAGGTACCTGAAACTTTCAGGGTGGCCATTAGCGAACAAGTCAACGAGATCTGCGAGCGCTACGGCAAGCGCGACCACCTCCTCCTGCATATCGCTCATTACCTGCGAACCGTCGGTTTCGGCGTCGAACTCACTTGTGAAATAGTCCACTGAACTGAACTCTTCGCATGCGCAAATCGAGTGACTATCGCAAATGGTCTGCCAATTATCGAGGTGAAGGCGCGAAGCCGCGCCATAGCATTCGATCGCCAACGACCGAGTTCGTTCGCCGGCCCGAATACAGCAGTCAACTTCAAAGCAGCTCATGTCTCCTTTTGGCGCGCAGGCGGCGTGACGTCGGCATGTCTGCTTTTAGTTATGTGTCAGGAGGGCCTGAATGACAGACATGGTGGAGGGTTTCGGGTGCCGTCAGGCGTACGAAAGCCTTTCATGCAGGAACCCGCGGTCTGCACTTGCTGAGCTATGGGGTTTTCTGGATTGGAGCCTCTGGCGGTCTGGCGATCGCCACGACCATTGTCAGTCCGGG
>JAPZUE010000047.1 GCA_027533385.1 Rhizobium sp.
TCGCGACCGAGCACATGGAGCTCTCATACCCAGAACTTGCAGAGCGCTGCGACAAGGCTGCCAAAGCTATCGCGGAACTTCAGTCAGGCCGCTGAAGCTGGACACAATCAGCGCCAACCGCGGTAGTCACCGGATGCTTACAAAGGTTCTTGAGCTGTTCGGTGGAGATGCGCGGAAAGCGCTTCACGCGGTCCTGAGCGATTGCCATCATTTGAATGAGCAATTGAGGTTGACCACGGGTGCAATGAGCTTTTGGTTTACCAGGGGCTGGTTACCAAGAGACCGAAGGATCGATGGCTGACCTAGAGGGGCGCGCGGCGTGCATTGCTCTCTAGTGCTGTAGGTTTTACCGCGGAGAAGTGAAATGCGCCTCCCACGCACGGACTAATTTGGAATATGCATTTTTACGGAACTACGAGATATTGTGGCGATGAAGCGATGCGGGTGTCGTCTCCGTAGTTCACCAGATAAGGCTTGATCCAGATTTTTTTACGCTCCTGCCAACCAGGACCCACAGCCTGATTTTTATAGTGACCAGCGCGGATATGTGGTTTGACGTGACCTCGACCTTCCTCATACGCGTGATCTTTGCCCTGCCTATCAGTGCTGTAGCCAATATGTACAGTTACATAGTCTTTCGTGATCGGCGGCTTGCCCTTTTTGATGCGTGCCGCGTCTAGCTTAGGGCTAATCTGAGCGGGTTCTCGGGTGACGATCCCACGTACGTGAAGCGTCATTGCAAGGCAAAGGGAGATGGCTGCGGAGGGAGCATAGCTATCAATGAATTGTCTTGTAATTGGCGATGGAACCCACCCCTGGTATGGTTGGACTATTGCACTTCCATCTGATGCAAACGAAGCCGGAAAATAGTCCCCAAAGATCATGCTGCGCTTGGCGCGTGGGATGTGAAATGCTGGCCAGATCCGATAACTGTTCGGTCCAACGGCATCGACAAGCCAGAAGATTAGCTCATCTGTATCGTGCCCCCACTCTACAAGCATGGTCTCATATGGAAGTTCCGTGCGCCCCGCCTCAATTGCAACGGCCACGGCATGGTCGTAGTCCGCTGCGTGCTCTTTTAGCCACTCCATAATGTCCCGCGAGAAGACAAATTTGGGTGCTCCCTGCATGCGCCTGTATAGATCTGCTGCTCCCGGGAAGTTGGGATGCTCAACGAGGCGTAGGTCGTGAAAACGGCTGACTGACAAATGCCTCTCCTTCTCCGGCATGCTGACTGGTCAATTGCGAGACCCTAGCGGCTTAGCGGATTACCGTTCAAGGCCTGCCAATCTCTCAGTGGAGAGAGCCGTCCTTTTTTATGCATGCGGGAGCGAAATTGATTTCCGCAAGGGGGCCGGAGCCCGACCGTCTGCTCTTGGCGCGGTGTCTGATAAAGCGGACTTGCTGTGCTTTGCGTCCGGCCCACTCATATGAAAGGGCCAGACCTTTAAACGCTCGCCCGAGCGGCGTTACACCAAGTTGATGCGCCGACTGTTCCGAACGCTTTCCAGTGCCGCATCGGCAAGTTGAAGTGCAAGCAGACCATCTTCCCCGCTGGGCGAGATCGACGCTCCGCTTTCGACCGCGGCAACGAAGCTGGCGATTTCATGCGCGTAGGCTTCGGTGTAGCGGGTCATGAAGAAGTCGTGCAACGGCGGGCGGCTGTAGCCTTCAGCAGTCGCAACCTCAATCGAGATCGGGCGCTGGTTTTCCGCGCTGGCCGAACCCAATGAGCCGTGAACTTCGATGCGCTGGTCGTAGCCATATGTGGCGCGTCGCGAGTTCGAAATCACAGCCTGGCGCCCGGTGACCGTCTCGAGGATTACGGTCACACTGTCGTAGTCTCCCGCAGCGCCAATAGCGGGGTCAACCAGAACAGCAGCGTGAGCGGAGACAGAAGAGATCTCTTCACCATCCAGCAGGAAGCGCGCCATGTCGAAGTCGTGGATCGTCATATCGCGGAAGATGCCGCCTGAACGGCTAATATAGTCGAGTGGCGGAGGGCCGGGATCGCGTGAGGTGATAGTGATCATCTCCACCTTACCAATCCGGCCATCGTCGATCGCCTGCTTGACCGCCATGAAGTGCGGGTCAAAGCGGCGATTGAAGCCGACCATCAGCTTGGCGTTCGTCTTCTTGACGACGTTTATGCAAGCCTTGACGCGGGCCACATCCAGATCTACCGGCTTCTCGCAGAAGATCGCCTTGCCCGCCTTGGCAAAGCGCTCGATCAGATCGGCATGGGTATCTGTCGGTGTGCAGATGATGACCGCATGGATGTCGCGGGCCGCCTCGATTTCATCAATGGCGCGTACCTCTGCGGCGTACTGCGCCGCTATCGATTGCGCGGCCGCTGGAAATGCATCAGCCACGGCGATCAGCTTGGCATCCGGATTGCCGCTCACGGCTTTGGCATGGACGCGGCCGATACGGCCCGCGCCTAGAAGCGCGAAGTTTACAGTCATAGTCTTCTCTCCTATCGGCCCGGTCAGCCGTTGATCATGGTGTTGAATCGGGCGAGTTCGTCGGCCGACACACCGACATTGTGTCGATCGGTCGGGTAGGCACCGCTTTCCACGTCCTGACGGAATTCGCGAAAAGCGGCGATCCGCTCTTGCTGAAGGCGGTCATACTCCGCCGCGAAATTGCGGTATGTCTTGGCATGACGGGGAATGTGGCCACGGGTTTGCCCGAGTACGTCGTCAGCAAAAAGATACTGCGCATCACACTGAGCGCCCGCGCCCATGGAAATCATGAAAAGCGAGGTGTTAGAGCTGATAAGCGCTGCAACATCAGCCGGGACCACTTCGATTTCGGCGGCGAAGGCCCCCGCCTCTTCCAGAGCCTTCACGGCATGCCATATCGAAAGCGCGCTCTCGGCGGTTTTGCCGACAGCCTTAAAGCCGCCAGTCCAGGTCGCCTTCGACGGGATCAGGCCCACATGGCTGCAGACTGGAATACCTTCGTCGCGGAGCCTGCGAACAATGCCGAGGCTGGCCGCGCAATAGACGGCGTCACCGCCTGCCCGCATCGACTTGAAGGCTGCCCGCAGATACTCCTCCGCGGTGACGAAATCGCCGTATTCCAAGCCGGGAACGGCAAACACAGTTGGGGCCGCTTCGCGGAAGGCAGGTCCAAGCAAGGCCGGGGGAACGGATACCATTTCGATCCCGGCTTTTTCAGCAGCCTCAGCCTCTTCGAGCGTGACAACCCGCAACATGCTCAATTGCCGCTTACCCTTAAGTGCCAGAATGTCAGCAACAGTGGGACGTTTCGATTTCATGGATCTTCCTCTGGCGCTTGGCGCCTACAAAAGGGATTTGAGCTTGGTGGCAGGGTCGGCTAGCGCTGCAGGGTCTGGGTGTGCCCGCCGTGCGATCAGCATCTCGGCGAGCCGGATATCGCGCGCAACCGCGCCTCCTTGACCAAGGCCGCTCGCGGCGAGAAGTCGTCCATCGCCATCGAGGTGAAAGAGTATCTCCGCGTCCTCGGACAAGGGACGAGCAACTGTCGAAACGGCACCATCGGCTAATCCGGCCACCTGCAGCGTCAAGTCATATTGATCCGACCAGAACCATGGCACGGCGTCGAAAGCTTCAGCCTTGCCGAGCATGTTGGCTGCGGCCGCGCCGCCTTGTTCCTGAGCGTTTCTCCAGGATTCGAGCCTAACGCGTCGACCGCCATAAACCGCAACAGGGTAGGAACAGCAGTCACCGGCGGCAAAAATGTCGGGATCGTCAGTACGCAGGTGATCATCGACTGCAATGCCATTCTCGAGGGCAAGCCCGGCTTGTCCGGCCAGAGCGGTATTGGGCTCTGCGCCAATCCCCACAACAAGTGCGTCAGCGTCGATATGCCGACCGTCAGCAAGTGTAATAATCACACGCGAGTCGTCCTCAACGATGCTCTTGACACCCACGCCAGAGACAATGCTGACGCCCTCCTCCTCGTGGCGAGACTGAAGTGTCAGAGCCAGTCGTTCTGGCACACCGCGCATGAGCACACGCGGTTGCATTTCGATCAGGGTCACCATGGCTCCAAGCTTCCGGCCCATGGCTGCAAGTTCCAAGCCAATAAAGCCTCCGCCCAAGATTGCGAGGTGCTGGCCCTGCCGCATCGTGCTGCGGATGGATGCAGCCTGCTCGACAGTCCGTAAGGTGTGAATACGTTTCCCGTAGCTCAGGCAAGGAAGCTCTCGTGGCCTCGCCCCTGTTGCCAGAAGCAATCGCTCATAGGCGAGCGTTTCGCCGCCTTCCAGATGCAGTGAATGCTCTGCTCGTTGGACGGCACTCACCCTGGACCCACGGCGATACAGTATTCCCGCTTCTGCAAATCGCGCCTCTGCAGCGATTGCCCGTATGCTTTCCGCCTCGGCTCCCGCCTTTGATAGAGGCGGTCGCTCATACGGCAGATGGGGTTCGTCACCGATCAGCGTGACCGTCCCCTGGTAACCTTGCTCCCGCAGCGCGAAGGCTGCACGGACACCCGCTTCGCCCGCCCCCACGATCACCATGCCGGAAGTTGCCATCTCAGGCCACCTGGATGAAGACGCGACCGCCTTCGACCTTTACCGGATAGGTCTTCAGATTGACGCACACTGGAGCGCCTTTAGCTTCGCCTGTCTTATAGTTGAAGCGGCCGTTGTGTTTTGGACACTCGATAATGTCGTTCATGACAAGACCATCCGCCAGATGCACGTGCTCGTGCGTGCAATGGCCGTCGGTCGCGTGAAAGCTATCCTCTGGGCTGCGATAGATGGCAAAGCTCTTGCCATCATGATCGAAGCGGATGACATCCTCTTCGTCGATGTCGTCCTCTTCACAGACGTCGATCCAAGTGCTCATTGGGTTCTCCTCCCCCTACTGAATTTTTGAAAGCCAGCCCGTTTTATTCGGCCGCTGGGGCCATAGCCTCGCCATGAAAGTCTTCGCGGTATGGCTTGGCGGTCGGCGGCAGTTGGCGCTTGAGGAAGTAATCCTCATTGCGGAGCTGCCGCAGGAAAGCCGGGATCATCTCGCGGTAGCCGTGGAGGATCGACGGGTTCGGTGCTGGCAGGTCATCCTTGATCATGGCGTGCAGCTTGGGCAGCGCGTGATAGGGCACCATCGGGAACATGTGATGTTCAACGTGGTAGTTCATGTTCCAGTAAATGAACCGACTTACCGGGTTCATGTAGACGGTCCGGCTGTTTAGCCGATGATCGATCACATTATCCGCGAGGCCACCATGCTGCAGCAGGCCTGTCATCACGTGGTGCCAGGCACCGTACAGACGAGGCAGACCTATCAGCATGAAGGGCAGGATCGATCCCAGGTAGACGGCGAGTGCTCCCGTCGCGAGATAGATCACCAGCCAGATGCGCGCGACCCGGATGGCCTTCGGCTGTTCGCTTTCAGGAACGAACGTCTTTTCTTCAGTGCTGATCACCCCGATGGCGTTGCGAACCATGTCAATCAGTGCATGCCAGGCATCGAGTAGGCCGAAGAAGTTCAAGACCAGCCGCACAAGATCCGGCGGACGCATGACGGCGATTTCCGGGTCTCGACCAACTATTACGGTATCGGTGTGATGCCGGGTATGGCTCCACCGCCAGGTGACCGGGTTGCGCATGATCATGAAGCAGGCGATCTGGTAGACGACATTATTCATCCACATCGTCTTGAAGGCCGTGCCATGTCCGCATTCGTGCCACCGGCTGTCGGATGCTGACCCGTAAAGCACACCGTAGGCGAGGAAGAAGGGGATCGCCCAAAGGCTGCCCCAGAAATAGACGCCCAAGCCACCGAAGAGGGCCATAGCTCCGAGCCAGATCGCAGTGTCGCGAATTGCCGGGCCATCCTCCCGCTTCATCAATTCCTTCATCTGCTTGCGGGGAATATCGGTGTGATACCACTCGGCCGCCGAAAGGCCGTTGGCAACCGCTGCCCGGGCATCACGTCCCAGAAGGCTGTAATCTCTCTTGCTTGCTGTGCTCGCCACGACTTCCTCCTGCCTGTCCGGTTCTGGCCGGACCAATTCGCTTGACGAATGCCAGAAGGAATATCGCGGATTTCGTTCCACTCAATGGGGCCTTGATATATTCTATCATTTCACATCATACTAAGGCCAACAGATGATGGAAAAACATCACAAGGAGAACACTTATGGATCGTGTCCCAGGGATTGGTGTAGCTCCGGCGGTCGCCGTGCCTTCCGGACAAAGCCAGGAATTGATCAGCTTGCGGCTGTCAGGCTGATGAGCGGATCATCGCTCATTGTGGCGATGGTTTCCAGTGTCATGTAGCGG
>JAPZUE010000073.1 GCA_027533385.1 Rhizobium sp.
CTTCAGATATAATTCCACGGTGTAGATCCCCAGCCCTCCTGCAATCGTCGCAGAAGGTAAATAGGTGGCCGACTTTTACGCCGCCCGAAGCAGGACAATCCCGCCGCTACCGTGGACTAATTTTGCACCGCCGCTCTCACCGATACGAAGGCGCCGGATGTCTTCTCCATCTTTGACCTCGAGAAGTCCGCTTTCATCGATCTTCTCCAGCGAACTGATTCTACCGAGGCTCAGATCGACCTGATCCTGAGCCGCATCATAATTTCCCGCGAGCAATAGGTTGAAGACGCTGTATACGAATTGCCGAGTTGGTTCAGCGACGTCCGATAAGATTGCGTCAAGCTCTTTAGTAGAAGAGCGGGCATCTAACGCCTCGAGGCGACGGGCCACGCTTCGCGTGACGTCTCGAAGAACATGATCCATCGCTTCTTGATCCAAGCGATCCGCGAGAGGTTTATCGTGATGATCCGCACGATGCCACCCCTTGTGCGATATCTCCTCGCCCGCTCCAGGAACCATCACAGCCCGCGCATCACGAACAGCAAACTGAAGCCCCTTCTGCCCATCAAGCCATTTATCGGCATCTTCATGATCTCCGACGAACAGGAAGATGCATGCCTTCTCATGCTGCTGGGTTACCAATCGCCATCCGTCACCGAGATCATATTTGACGGCATTTGAAATCCGAGTTTCACCGTGGTTGGTCGGAGAAATGCCAGCGAATGGATCAGCATCCCGCAGACTTCCGAGAACGATACGGACTTTGTCGGCCTTCTTACGATTTTGTCCGCCGTCGCGGATCGCCTTGGACAGTGAACGGTCGAAGGTTTTAGTGGTGTAATAGTTGATGGCCGGTGTCGTTATCGAAACTGACTTCTGCGGCTTCTGTCCCAATTGGATGCCCCTGCATGCTGTTTTTGCTTAGTTGAAACGACTATAATTAAGCGAGAAATGAAAGCGCAAGCTGTGCCGTCCGTTCGCTTCAACTTTCTTCAATCCTATGGAGAGCATTGTCGCGTGCTGCGAAAAATGATTTACGATCATGCTCTAGCGCACGAGGCCGAGAGCGTGCGTTTTGCGCACGCAGCGATGATCGGCGACACCCGCGACCACAACCTATGGCATGTCCTGCCATCGATAAACCAAACGTGATGTGACGGGAGCGAGGCTGGCACCCCCGAGCGGAAATAATTGCCGCTCTACCGCCATGTTGACGTCGGCGCAAAGCCAGGGCGCAACGATGGCATCCATGGTCGCTCGCGGCAGGAAAGCAGAGGGAAATCAAAGGCAATTTTTTAAGCCTTTGAAATCATGTGAGAATCCAAGCCTCCCCGTGGCGAGCCGTTTTTGGACCATGCCCTCCGTTCAATAGCTGTCATTCCCCGCCAGAAAAAGTGACATCTTTACAGCTACTTGGCGTGACTTCGGGTCAGAAACCATGTGACGTCCGCCAGCTCCCGAAGATGGCTGGAACTCTTTGGCTGGGGACCCTGTTCGACTGCCGCCGGAAGCGTTGACCAATGACAGTGTCGCGCCGTGAGCGGACCGGCAACTTTGAGAAGAGAGGGGAAGGTACACATAAAGAACGCGTTCCAATCACGCTCTCGAGCTCGAATCATGCACGGTGACGGGACAGGCCCGATATCCGACCCTCAGCAAATTGGCCCCGCCCAAGTGCTTTTGTCAGCGAAGAACCAGATTCTCCTGCATAGCGGTTGAAAAGAACTTGTCCCTCAGGCGTGCCGCAAGATCCTTCCCGTTAGCCACGTCGACGCTGGCGGTCTCGACTACCGTCTCCTGACCCGTGATCCGGAACTGCGCCTGGACACCCTCATTGGCGCCAAGCCCATCGTGATGGGGATAGAGCAGAGTCAGCTTGGGTGACTTGTAGAGATGAGCGTACGCCATCATCTGGTAAACATCACCCTGAGAAACACCCATCTTCGGATCATCAATCCGCGCGGATATCCGTTTCCATTTCGTGTCGATCACATGGGCTACCTGTCCAGCCCGCCAGATCAGGATGTCGGGCTTGGTTTGGAAAACGGCGCGGTCGTCCTCAAGAGAGGTGAGGCAGAAAAGTCTCCCACCCTGCAGCGTAACGCGGAACTCGGTCCCGGCGAGGGCACGCGTAACGAGTCGACCGACATACTCCTCGAAAAGGGCGTTCATTTCGAATAGAAGCGCCGTGCCTTGCGCCGAGCCACTGTCCGTCGTTTGATATCGATTACGCAAGAACAGTTGTGCCATCCCGAGCAGATCCTGCCACGCGCGGTTTGTCCTGTCGATGATGACCTCTCCCCATTTCAGGGCTGGCACCGGAACATCCGAGACATCGGCATAGACGAAGTCCAATTCGCGAAGGCGCTTCTGATTGGCTACGCTTCGCGATATCTTGAACAGATGCGCCACGGCTGCTTTCATGATGTGGTTGAGCGCGATGTCTTGCGACAACTCATCGAAGCGACAAGCAAGGCGTCCGGCGTTGGCTGCATGGCGGGTAAATTGACGCGGCACATCGAGCGTGCCGCGCAGGGCTGAAAGATCGTCTTCATGGCCGAGATATCGCCGAGGCATTCCGCGGCGGACCGCTTCGGTCAACTTGTCACAGAATATCCGGATAAGGATCTCAAGAAGCGTCTCGTGCTGCCAGTCGAGGTCGGTGATCCGCCCCATTTCGATCTTCAGATCCAACGCGACCGCGAGCATATGGACGAGACGTTTGCGGATCGCAGCGTTCTGCCGCTCCGCCCCTTCTTCTTTCATTACGTCGATCTTTGGAAGGATTTCGAGACTGCAACCCTGCGCAGCAATCACACCAACGACACCGCGGGCCCTTAGCTCGTGCCGTCGATCCTCCAGCACTCCGCCGCCTCCCCGGCCGGCAAAGGGTGACGTCTTCGCCAGCGCAACCAGCCGACTAGCCAGATGTGCCGGAATGGCGCCTTCACCGTCACCATGGGGCAGCGTCTCCCACTCCCGCAATATGTAGGACGGCATCACACCTCGAACTCCGAGAAATCGAAGTGATCTTTGACGCGCCAGCGCAGCTTTTCACCGGAGAAGTCGTCTTCGGCAATGCCCGAAGGAGCGGCAAGGCGCCGTGCTTCCAGAAACCGCGCCTTGCCTTGCCCGGTTTCGCCAAGGACGGCGGCAACCTTTGACCAGTCCTCGTAGAAATACTCCGCCAGCAGCGGGATTACTTTGTGGCGCATCACCTCCTCGACGGCACCACGGGTTGCGCAGCCGGTAAAATAGGCATGTCCGATCTGATGCTCGCGATCGAAGAGATACTCGATCCGGTCGTTTATCGTGCTCAGGAGCTTCCGCAGATCAATCCCGCCCGCATTCGTGGTTAGGACCAACGGGTTCGGCATCAGTTCACGGAAGGTGAAGCGGCGGCGCAATGCCGTGTCCAGGAGCGCAATGGACCGATCGGCCGTGTTCATCGTGCCGATGATGTGTAGGTTCCCCGGGACACCGAAGGGCTTTTTCGAATAAGGCAACACGAGGCGTATTTCGTTCTTCATGCCCAACCGCTTGTCGGGCTCCAAGAGCGTGATCAGCTCACCAAAGACCTTGGAGATGTTTGCTCGGTTGATCTCATCGATGATCAGGACATGATCTCGCGCTGACTGGCTTGCGCGAGGTGTTTCATCACCGAAAACAATTGCTTCGAGCGCGTCCCAGTCCACAAGTGATTGGTTTAGCTTGTAAACCGAATGGCGTCTGAAGGCGTTCGCGTAGAAGCGGCTTCGTTCAGTCCCAGCGTCGTTGCGCCAAAGCCACGCCACATGACGGCGGTGCGGATGGAAGGTGGCTTCTGAATCATAAAAGTATTCGCCGGTCACCCGTCCAAATGCCTGAATCCGGTCGCGTCCATCTGACACAACCACATAATCCCCAACCTGCATGTCTGCTCTGAACGAGTAGGTGATGACGATGTTCCCGTCGTGGCCAGTCGCCTCGGTATCTTTTTTTGCCCGCCATTCAGAGAATATTTCGTTGAAGTCGTCGAAACGTTCGTCTGACCAATCAATGTCACCGCCCCAGCCGACATGGATCAGGCTGTTGTCTAGGCCAAAGCGTATCCGTTGACGTTCCTGCTCAATTTGTCGGTTGCCGAGTGCAACCTTGAATACGCGTGCAGAGCGATCGAGCCTACGCGGGGATCCCTCAGTAATCTGGTCAAGCCTTGCGCGCTCGCTGATCCGCTTAAACACGCCGTCGTATGGTTTGAGACGGAAACCGGTGCTGACTTCCACGTCCTCGGGCCCCTCGCCATTATCGTCACCGGTGCTTGGCCGCAGGCCTTCGACGAATTCCTCGTAAGACATGGACTGGTGGAAGGTCACGAATTCGATCCGCCCTTCGCTGACCAAACGCCTATACTCGGCCATCAGTGCATCACGCTTCTCCTCGCCCTGAAGCGCTGCTACAAATTGCTCGCCGAGACAAAGCCGGACTGCCTCCCACGCGGTGCGGTAGGTTTTGCCAGTCCCGGGCGGTCCGTAGAGGATCAGGTTGGTTGCCGAACGCGTTGTCGTTTCTTCTGTCACGGTGGGAGCCTCCGAATGCGATGCGAGCTTGTAGGTGAAGATTGTCGAGCTACTGGGGTTCGGCTCGGTATGCATCGGAGGGGGCACCTGGGCCAACTGCTGGAGCTTCTGGCCACCAAGCGCGCTGCAGATGTTTGGGAATGCATCTCGCAGGTCCATCGCTTCTGCAACTTGGCTGGCGCGAATAGCCACCTCGGAAGCACCGCGCTCTCGTGCCGGTTCGATGAAGTAATTCAGCGCGCAAAGACGTATGCGGTCTGCGTCGCGAATGAGGTGATCGTAGCGTTCAGGCGGAGGTACGGGCCTGTCATCTTGGTCCACAATGATGAAGCCTGAATTGTGTAGCCGCGCGGCTGCATCTGCTTTCTGCCCCCAGCCTCCGTTCAGTTCTGTCTTCTTCAAGATGAAGCCGACAAGCGGCTTCGTGGGATAGACTCGATTTTTACGCACACGGCTAGAGCGCACCCAGTAATCGCGGGGATCCCCGAATTGATCAAAAATCTCCGTGTTTTCATTGGTCTCGCCATGGCGATCAAAGGCATCCATGGCCCCTTCAATCTCTGCTCTCGTGAAGACGCCCCTTGATTCGGCTTGAATGGGACGGCTCACAGTGGGCGGTTGCCAATGGCTGCCATTGCTATTGCCATCGATAACCACTCCTGCCGCTCGGCTCTGGCTGCTGAACACGTGATCTACACTGAAACGGAAAAGTGCCGGGTTCTCATCGGGAACCAGAACACCCTGTTGCACCAATCGATCTCGTTCAGGCCTGTCCCGCTTTTTGTCGGGGGAACCTACACGCATCGCGGTTGAACCCCGGCGAACTACAAAGCCAGAGGGAACTGGCTTGCCGAAGGCTAAAGCCTGCTCTTTCTTGATCTGGAGCCAGTTGCCTTCATCTTCTAGCATCGTTTTCTCAATTCTGAATTTCCACAACGTCCAACGCACAGAGCGTGTTCACCAGTCGTATCTGCTCTACCGTCTCACATTTCGCCTCGCGCAGGCGCGGCGCTCCGAAGACCAGCGCCAGCCCCTTGGCGCGCGAGACCGCCACGTTGATCCGGTTGAGGGAGAATAGGAAGTCCATGCCGCGCGGCGTTTCCTCGGCCGATGACGCTGTCATCGAGACTAGGCAGACGGGCGCTTCCTGTCCCTGGAACTTGTCCACCGTGCCTACCCTAATGCCATCAGGCAGCGCGTCGCGCAGCGCGTTCACCTGTGCGTTGTAGGGTGCTACGACGATGATGTCCGACTGACACATGGATCGCGTCGTGCCGTCCTTTTCCGTCCAAGTGCCCGTCAGCAGTTCATGGACGGCAGCCTGAATGGCCACGACTTCTTCAGGCGCGATCTGAGCGTTGCCCTCGTGTGGGACCGGCACCCAGAACGCACCCGCTGTTGGAAAAGACGTGCCGGTCACAGCCTGACGCACGGTGTCGGGGTGGCTGGTCAGCCGTGACTCATAGATCTGGTCGGAAATGAAACGGCAGACGTCTGGATGCATCCGGCGCGAGACAGGCAGGAAGATGCCGCGGTCGGGCGGCACCGTCGCGTGATCGCCCAGCATCCAGTCGAGGCAGGAGAGGCTCGCGGGGTCCGGATGCGCCCCCTGGATCACCTGGGGTAGCTGGCGCGGGTCGCCGACCAGCACAATATTCCGCGCGACCCGCCCCATTGCGACCATATTGGCGAGGCCAACCTGCCCTGCCTCGTCGACGAAGAGCCAGTCCAGGGTCTGCTCGAACTCCGGGCGCGAAAAGAAGAATGCGGTGCCCCCAACAACATCAGCTTCCGTCAACGCAGGGTCGTCGTTCGACGTGGCCCGCGTGATGCCGTTGAAGCCTTCGGGATAGCCATCCTCGTCGCCACTCACTTTGTGGGCCAGCTCTGCATCTTTTAGAGTGATATCCGAGTCGTCATACTCCAGCGCAGCGAGACAGCCCATCAGCACATTCCGGATAGCCTCGTGGCTGTTCGATGCAACACCGACCCGATGACCCTTGCTCACCAGGGACAGGATCGCACGCACGGTGACATAGGTCTTTCCGGTGCCTGGCGGCCCCTGGATCGGCAGCACGGTGCCATCCATCGCGGCAACTGCTGCAATCGTACCCGCAACGGGATCCGCGCCATCCAGCAGGTCAGGCTTCGCACCGGTCGTCAGGCGCGGCGCTGCGCGGGACAACAGATCGTCGACGGCCGTGAATCGGCGCCGCCCGCATTGATCGGCAATCACATCGCGAAGCGCTGCAGCGATGACACCGGTGTTGAGCGGCCAGTCCGGGTGGAGCGTCAGACGGTCTGAGAGAAGATGTGCCTTCGCTGCCCCGGTCTTGAGAGTGATCTCACGTGCGGTCCGGTCTAAAGCGGCGATGCTGATCGTGGCTGGCGGCCCGTCACGGATCGGCACCGTCGCGTTTTTGCCGCCCCGCAGCTTTGTCTCCTGAGGCGGGAAGCGGTAGGTGCGCGCCATCGAGCGTTTGACAGGTTCGGCCGCGCCCACCGCTTCAAGCCCGGCAAGCGCGTCGAGATCGTCGATCAGATCATCCTCGTCCTTGCCCACGCTGTCGAACACCGCCCATTGCGCGGGCTTTACTTCGCGCTTGTGAAAGAGGCCGAGGTTGAACATCATTTCCTGCCGGTGCTCGGGCAGGTCGGAGGCCGCCAAGGCCGAACGCAGCTCCTGCGTGTCAGCGTCCTCCTCCGCCTCCTTCATGCACGCTCCCTGCCCGAGCGACGGCCAGGGGCCGCTGGGTCGAATGCCGACCAGCCAATCCCTCAGTTCCTCGGTCGAAATGCAGTCGATCCGATTGTATTCCTCTATCTCATCTAGGATCTGCTGCTCGCCTGTTTCGCGCCAACGCTCATAGGCGACAACAGACCCACCAGCCGTCTTGACCTCGCCCTCGCGCTTGCGGCCATAGAAAGCCTCCATCGATTTGATGGAGTAGTTTCTCTCGGACCCGATCAGCCCTCCGCGCACCACAGCGAACAGGTCGACAAAGCGCCGTTCTCGTAGCAAACGGTCGAGGAACGCCTCCCCGATCCCGTATTTTGTGGTCAAGCGGCGCAGCGCCGTGATTTCATAAGTTGCGTAGTGGTAGATGCGCGCTTGCGGGTATCTCTCTAACCGCGCCCGGAAGAAGGCGAGAAGCTCCTCCAGCGCCTTCGCCTCGGCCGCATGGTCATGCGCCCAAAATGCCTGGAATTGCCGGTCGCACCAGACGCCATGCAAGTATTCGAGGCCGCCCTCGTAGTGTGGATCGCCCTCGATGTCGTAAAACAGATCATCCGGCTGTGGTTCGGGCAGCAGGTCGAATCCTTTTCCAGGCTCGGGCGCACGAAGTTCATAGGCCGGTGCGCCGACCTTACGGGCGCGCTGTAACCGCGCCTGCGTTACAAGACGCAGCCGCGTGCCTTCGGCCATGCCGCGCACAGGTTGAGCGAGGTCTGCGAGCGCCGCCATCGTCGTGATTCCAACGGCCTCCAGCTTTTTGACTTGAACACGGCTGATATTTGCGACGTTAAACAGGCTGTCCTCTGCCTCCCAAACGCCTTCACAATGAATGGCCCAGCGGCAAAGGCCACAATCTGCGGCAGGGGCCGGGCGCGTTTGAAATGGGTTGTCTAAAAAGTCTTCCAGGCGCGTGCGCGCTGCGCGAGCATAGTCGGCATATTGCGATAGCGGCAACGTGGCTCGCTTTCCATCGCCGAGTTCCAAATGAGCAAAGCGGGGTTGCACCCCCTGGATCTCGGCCAGAAGATCAGAATAAAGGACGAGTTGCAGGACATGCTTAGGATGCGCTCGGCGCTTTAGTTTGGTGTCAGCAACTTCGTAACTGAAGGAGCCCAGTGCCGAAGGGCGATCGACCCGCATAAGAAAGTCCGACCAGCCACCCCAGTTGCCGGTCAAAAATGCTCCTTGAAAAACCACATCAGCACCCGATCTCAAGGCGGCTTGAGTTGCCTTGGCGTTGTCTGCCAAGTCTCCGCGAGGGATCTCGATCACGCTGCGGCCTGACGCCTTCAGAAGTTCTAGGTGAGTTGCTTCATGACGATCACCTTGCTTCTGCAGGAGCGCCGCGTCCTCGTTATCTTCAGCCGGCTCAGGACCATCGCCTCGCAGGTGCATGATGTCGAGCATGGTCGCATGGGCACAGCCCATGAACCGCATTAAATCGGTTGCCGAGAAGAGTAGTCTACCCCCAAAATTCCGCATAGGCTCCCGCAAAAGTATCCAGCGCAACCCGAAGCAGAATCGCCACCTCGATTGCAGCTTCGCTACCGTTCGTCATGGATGTCAATGGGCATTGGACGCGGTGAATTGAACAAACGCCTTGCCCGTTGAGTCTCTCAACTTCTGTTGTCACCCCCGTGATTGTCATTCCTCAAAATCCTGAGGCTCTGCGGCGAGATCAGGGACGCTCTCTTCCCATTGGCTGTCATCCACAATGAATATCCCCTGCTGATCAGTTCAGCGGCCTCATCGAGCGAGCGCACGTAGACGGAGTTCTTAGCGTGATGCTTTTCGTTACCGTGAGCTGGATTTCCCAGTCGGTAACCTCTCGCCGTAACTTCCGGCCCTTCCGTTCTTCCTTCGCGGGGAGATACTCGCTCGATCTTCGATACGCGTCCGTTCATTACTTTCTCCTCTGTGTAAGACTGACAGCGCCTGGACAGCTCGACAACCTACCAACAACTGTTAGCATCGGTGGGTGACAAAACCTGACACCCAAGTAGAGGACTCACATGGCGTTCGCGAAGGCACAGGATCTCATCCGTCTTGCTCGCCTGGCTGCGGCCGGCCGACGAGGCATCAGCCTTGAAGAAATTTCTGCGGAGTTCGGCGTCTCTCACCGAACTGCCCAGCGGATGACGGAGGCGCTAGACCAAGCCTTCGGCAATGTCTTGGTTGAGGAGGATGAAGACCGTAAGCGTCGTTGGCGTCTGGTAGATCCAATGCTCGACCGGATGCAGCTACGGCATGAATCGGCGGTGGAGGCTCTTGAGATTGCAGCAAGGGCAGCAGAGGCTGAAGGTCGGCTACGCCATACACGCGCACTTCTCGACCTCCGTGAGGGGATGCTGGCGAAAGTACCCAAGCGGGCACGGGTGGAGGCGGATGCGGAAGCCGTACTTGCTGCCATGGGGCAGGTGACGCGGCCGGGCCCTCGGGTCACTGTTTCTGAGGACATTCTTGATGCCATCATCGAAGCCCTGCGCGGCCCCTTTAGACTCAGTGTGCGCTACCACCAGGATAAAGAAAAACGCATCCTTGAACCGCATGGGGTCCTACTCGGCCATCGCACGTATCTTGCTGCACGCGACCCAAACAAAGCAGATGAGATACGCAACTTCCGGATCGACCTCATCCGAGAAGCGGAGACCGTCAACGAAAGCTTTACAATGAAGGAAGGCTTCACAATCTCAGATTATGCCGCGCAGGCTTTTGGAGTATGGCAGGATCCAGAGCAATACGGGGAAGTGATCTGGCGCTTTGTCCCTGATGCGGCGGAGCGCGCCGCAGGCTTCCAGTTCCATCCGAGGCAGGTGCAGGAACATGAAGAAGACGGCAGCTTAATCGTTCGTTTTCACGCTGCAGGCTGGTTGGAAATGGCATGGCACCTGTATCAATGGGGAGATAGAGTGGAAGTCATTGCGCCAGAGGCGTTGCGAAAGATGGTTGAACACTACCGACGCCCTGACTTCGCAGCTATGCCATAGGTCCCCAGTCTTAGATCCGGAGGATCTCTAGCCAACCCTCTGTCTCCGGAGGCCCTTGATGACCCAAGGCGCAGGCGATTGCTTCGGCAGCGTGCGGGGCTCGGGCGGATCGAAGCCCCGGAAGCATCCTGCCTTAGAGAGGGATGCGGAGATACGCATCTTCGAGGCAATCTGTGATGTCGTTATTTGTCGACACGAACCCAAATGGAAGCCATCGAAGCAGGAGTTCGATTTCTTCGGTTCGATGGTAAGGGCTCAGATGATCTTCGGTGAAAGAAAAAAGTAGAGCTCGGATCGGGGGCGCGTTCTGCTGTGACACTTCGCTTAAAACAAATATGAGAGTGTAAAGCGGATCGTGTCCCGGCGAGTGGTGTAGCTTCGGCAATCGCCGTGCCTTCCGGACAGAGCCGGGAATTGGTCAGCTTGCGGCTGGCAGGCTGATGAGCGGATCATCGCTCATTGCTGCTATGGTCTCAAGTGTCATGTAGCGG
>JAPZUE010000029.1 GCA_027533385.1 Rhizobium sp.
CGTATCGGGCACGCTCAGCCTCCTGCAGGCGCTCAGCGAAGCCGATATCCGCAACTTCGTCTTCTCCTCGACCTGCGCCACCTATGGTGCGCCGGAATATCTGCCGCTCGACGAGAAGCATGGCCAGAAGCCGATCAACCCTTACGGCCGCACCAAGCACATCGTCGAACAGGCACTGGGTGATCTGAACCTCTGCGGCCGCATGCGCTCCGTCATGCTGCGCTATTTCAACGCTGCAGGCGCTGATTTCGAAGGCCGCATCGGCGAATGGCACTCGCCCGAAACCCACGCCATCCCGCTTGCGATCGAAACCGCACTCGGGCGCCGCGAATTCTTCTCGATCTTCGGCGAGGACTACGACACCCGCGACGGCACCTGCATCCGCGACTACATCCACGTCAACGATCTCGCCGATGCCCATGTCCGGGCGGTCGATTATCTCTTGAACGATGGCGAGACGATCGCCATCAACCTCGGCACCGGCAACGGCACGACCGTCAAGGAACTGATCTCGGCCATCGAAAAGGTCTCCGGCCGGCCGATGCCGGTCAAGCGCACTGAACGCCGCCCAGGCGATCCGCCTGGCCTCGTCGCCAGCAACGCGCTTGCCCGCGAGGTGCTGGGCTGGGACCCGAAGCACGGCATCGACGACATCATCCGCACGGCCTGGAAGTGGCATTCCAGCTTCAACGGCCATTCGGCCTGAGGTCGACCTCAAAGCGACCATCAAAAAAAGCCCGAGGATCGGCAGCGATCCTCGGGCTTTTCGATTCAGCGATGCGAGAAACTCAGCTTCTCAGCCCCGGTGCCTCATGGCCCGTGCGCTCGACATATTCCGTATAGCCGCCGCCATACTGAAAAACACCTTCAGGCGTCAGTTCGAGCACGCGGTTGGAAAGTGCTGCAAGAAAATGGCGATCGTGGCTGACGAAGAGCATGGTGCCTTCAAACTGTGACAGCGCCTTGATCAGCATTTCCTTGGTGTCGAGGTCGAGGTGGTTGGTCGGCTCGTCAAGAACGAGCAGGTTCGGCGGGTCGAACAGCATCATCGCCATGACGAGACGCGCCTTTTCACCGCCAGAGAGGACCCGCACCCGCTTGTCGATGTCATCGCCGGAAAATCCGAAGCAGCCGGCAAGCGCACGAAGCGGTGCCTGGCCCGCGCGTGGGAAACTCGTTTCCAGCATCTCGAAGATCGTCATGTCGCCATCGAGCACGTCCATCGCATGCTGGGCGAAATAGCCCATCTTGACGCTGGCACCGATCGAAACAGTGCCTTCGTCCGGCTTCGAATCACCTGCGACCAGCTTCAAGAGCGTCGACTTGCCGGCACCGTTGATGCCCATGATGCACCAGCGCTCCTTGCGGCGGACCATGAAGTCGAAACCGTCATAGATGACCTTGTCGCCATAACGCTTGGAGACGCCCTTGACGCTGACGACATCTTCGCCGGAACGCGGCGCCGGCTGGAATTCGAAGGCAACGACCTGGCGGCGCTTCGGCGGCTCGACGCGGTCGATCTTTTCCAGCTTCTTCACCCGGCTCTGCACCTGGGAAGCGTGGGATGCACGCGCCTTGAAGCGCTCGATGAACTTGATTTCCTTGGCCAGCATCGCCTGCTGCCGCTCGAACTGCGCCTGCTGCTGCTTCTCGTTCTGCGCCCGCTGGCCCTCGTAGAATTCGTAGTCGCCGGTGTAGCTGTTGAGCTGGCCGGCATCGATCTCGATGATCTTGGTGACGATCCGGTTCATGAACTCCCGGTCGTGCGAGGTCATCAGAAGTGCGCCGTCATAGCCCTTGAGGAACTGCTCGAGCCAGATCAGGCTTTCGAGATCGAGATGGTTCGACGGTTCGTCGAGCAGCATCACGTCGGGGCGCATCAGCAGGATGCGGGCGAGCGCCACGCGCATCTTCCAGCCGCCCGAGAGCGCGCCGACATCGCCATCCATCATGCTTTCGGAGAAGGAGAGACCGGCCAGAACCTCGCGCGCCCGGCCCTCGAGACCATAGCCGTCGAGCTCCTCGTAGCGCGCCTGCACCTCGCCATAGCGCTCGATGATTGCGTCCATCTCGTCCATGCGATCCGGATCGACCATGGCGGCTTCGAGTTCACGCAATTCGGCGGCAACCTCGCTCACCGGCCCTGCCCCGTCCATCACCTCGGCCACGGCCGAGCGGCCGGACATTTCGCCGACATCCTGGCTGAAATAACCGATCGTCACACCCTTATCGACGGAGACCTGCCCCTCGTCCGGCTGCTCGTGACCGATGATCATCCGGAAGAGCGAGGTCTTGCCCGCACCATTCGGGCCGACAAGGCCGATCTTTTCACCACGGTTGAGGGCGGCCGACGCCTCGATGAACAGGATGCGGTGGCTGAGCTGTTTGGAGATGTTTTCGATACGGATCATGGACAAGGGCGCCTGCTGGAAATCGGCGCCCTTATGGCATGTCGAGACCCAGCTGTCCTCTGCTTTTGTTGCACAGCGGCATCGTCACTGCGCTCGATTGCCACGGACCCGGCCCGCCGGTTGCCTTGCGGCTTTGAAAGCGCGAAAAGACATCACGCAAGGACGACAGTATGAGCGAAGAAACAATCACCCTCTACGAGGCCATCGGTGGCGATGCGACCGTCAAGGCGCTGACGCGACGCTTCTACGAACTGATGGACACACTGCCTGAAGCCGCCCATTGCCGCGCCGTGCATCCGCCGGATCTCTCCGGCAGCGAAGAGAAGTTCTACGAGTATCTGACCGGCTATCTCGGCGGACCGCCGATCTACATGCAGAAGCGCGGCCATCCGATGCTGCGGCGTCGTCACTTCGTTGCCGAGATCGGTCCCATCGAGCGCGACGAATGGCTTTTGTGTTTTCGTCGCGCCCTGGACGAGACGGTCGAGCATCCGAAACTGCGGGAGATCATCTGGCCGCCGATCGAAAAGCTCGCCTTTCACATGCAGAACAAGGAGTAATCCGATGGCCGAGATGGCATCCAATCGCTGGGCGGTCCTGGCAGCGGGCTTGGTTGGCGCAGCTGGCGTGGGCCTTGCGGCAGCGGCCAGCCATGCGGGCGGCGAAGCCCTCCTGCGTCCGGCCTCGACGATCTGCCTCGCCCATGCGCCGGCTCTGATCGCCCTGTCGCTTGCCGCAGGCCGTCTTCGCTTTTCGGCGCTCGCAGCCCTCGGCATGACGATCGGGACGGCCCTGTTTGCCGGTGATCTCGTGGCACGCCACTTCCTCGGCTCGGGGCTCTTCCCGATGGCAGCCCCGACGGGCGGCCTGATGCTGATCGCCTCCTGGCTCATCCTGACGGCAGGCGCAGCTCTGCCGCGCCGAAATTAACGCTCCACAGGAACGGCAACACGGCGCGGCAAACGCTTGAAAAGACTCTAATGCGTGTTGGCTGCTGGCACCGCTCCGCCAAACATCAGCAGATTTCCGTGCGGGTCGCGGATATGGAAGCGCACGCCACCACCACACTCGCCGGCGTCATCGGCTGGGCGGATGGCTTCGATGCCGCGGCTGCAGAAATCACGATAGATCTCCGCCGGTGCCGTGGCGCGGAAAAACACGGAACTGTTCTGGCACTGGACCGGGTCGTCGCTGAGCCAGAAATGCAGCTCCATGCCGCCGCGCCGGACAACAAGATAGTCCAGCCCGTCATAGCCGACGTCTTCGAAGCCAAGGGCATCGACGTAGAAATTGCGGGTTTCGGTGAAATCAAGGGAGGGGAGGATCGGCACTGCGTTGAGGATTGTCGTCGCAAAGGGTTGCTGAGCGTTCATGCGGAAAATTCCTCTGGTTCCCGCATGAGACTGGATGACGAAACGTCTACGACCTGGCGTTGGCGTTCCGCTGCCATCTGGGAGCGGGAAAATCGATAATGAGGGCGGGGGCCCGGTTCACTGCGTGGTACATGGTAGCCGATTTGCGTTCGTGCAACCCCGGCAAAGTGACGATTTCGCAATTCGTCACTTCACTTTCCAGAGAGCGTTGCAACATTGCCTCGGCAAGTTCGGGCAAAAGCCCCTCGCCGCGCTGACGTGCAAGCTCGTGGAACGAGCCAATGCCACCCTTTTCGAAACCGTCCATGCTCATCTGTCTGAATTCCTTTCATTCAATGTCTGCAAGGCGCGCTCGAGACTGGATTTCGAGCCATTCCGCAGCGGAATGAAAGTCTTTCCAAACTTCTTACAACCGCTCTTCACGCGCAGACACGCATCGTGACTGATACAGTCGATCGGGCAGAAAACGCAGTCGACGGAGGGAAGCACCGTGTCGATACGCGAAACCGCTTCGCGTAAACCCCCATCATGGTGAATGAGTTCCGCACCAAAATTGCTGGCGATCTGTCTGAGATGTGCAACCTGGCAATCGCGGCCACCGACATACAGAAAACTGCGGACTTCTGCGTTGGATTTCAGTGCGTTATCCCGCTGCGAACTTTCGCCGGCTGACTGTCTCGACGCCTGCTTTTTTTTCTTCGCCATGCTGTGGTCACTCCCGAATCCGGTCTGAGGCTGCCCAAGCGCGCCCGTCCAGAGAGGCATACAAAACATGACAAAAAGAGTAAAGTATATAGTTGAAGATTTCAGTCATGTTTTTTTGGGCGACACAGACGTGCATGCCCCGATCGCCTTCTTGGGTTTGACAAGGGTCAACTTTCCCGGATTCTCAGGGTCTCTGAGGCACAAAATCCAAATTTTTACCGTTTGATAAAAGTTTGAACCTGAGTTACGCTTCCCTGCATCGCTTCGAATACAAAAGAGGGAACTGCGATGCGAAGACTGGAACCAGGCCTTAAGGCCGGGCGGCTTGACGCTGCCGATTATGCAAAGAATTTCTCAGACCTGCATCCCCGCCTCGGCGACCACGAGGCACTCGTTGCGTCCGACAGATGTTACTTCTGTCATGACGCCCCCTGCATGACGGCCTGTCCCACCGCCATCGATATCCCGATGTTCATCCGGCAGATATCGACTGGCAATCCGATCGGCGCGGCAAAGACCATCTTCGACCAGAACATTCTCGGCGGCATGTGCGCCCGCGTCTGTCCGACCGAAACGCTCTGCGAAGAGGCCTGCGTGCGCAACACGGCGGAAGAGCGCCCTGTCGAGATCGGCCGCCTGCAACGTTACGCCACCGACATTGCCATCGAGGAAGGCCGCCAGTTCTACCGTCCGGCAGCCTCGACAGGCCGCACGGTGGGTATCGTTGGTGCCGGCCCCGCTGGCCTTGCTGCCGCCCATCGGCTGGCGATGCACGGCCACCAGGTCACCATCTACGAAGCGCGGGAAAAGGCGGGCGGCCTCAACGAATACGGTATCGCCGCCTACAAGACGCCCAACGACTTCGCCCAGAAGGAAGTCGACTACATCCTCTCGCTCGGCAACATCGATGTGCTCGACGGCCAGATGATGGGTCGCGACTTCACCCTTGCCGACCTCCAGGCCAAGCACGACGCCGTCTTCATCGGCGCCGGCCTTGGCAACGTCAACGGGCTGAACATCCCCGGCGCCAAGATCAACGGTGTGATCGACGCGGTCGAATTCATCGCCAACCTGCGTCAGGCAGACGACAAGGCAGACGTTCCCGTCGGCCGTGACGTCGTCGTCATCGGCGGCGGCATGACCGCAATCGATGCGGCAGTCCAGGCCAAGCTTCTCGGCGCGGAAAACGTCACCATCTGCTACCGCCGCGGCAAGGAGCACATGAACGCCTCCGAGTTCGAGCAGGATCTCGCGACGTCGAAGGGTGTTCACATCCGCCACTGGCTGCAGCCGAAGGAAGTCGCCCATCAGGGCGGCCACTGCTCTGCGATCACCTTCGAATACACCCACCTCGAAAACGGCCTGATGAAGGGCACCGGCCATGCGACCGAGATCAAGGCGGACCAGATTCTGGTCGCGATCGGCCAGAAGCTCGACGGCCAGGGTCTGGACGGTCTGAAGGTCGAAGGCGGCAAGATCGCCATCGACGCCGAAGGCCGCACCTCGATCCCGGGCGTCTGGGCCGGCGGCGACTGCGCCTTCGGAGGCCAGGACCTGACGGTCTCTGCCGTCGCCATGGGCCGTGACGCGGCCGAAAGCATCAACCGCTCTCTCGCCGTTTCAACGGCGGGCGTGACCGCAGTCGCATGACGCACCCGCTCAGAGAGGATTTGAACAATGGCTGATCTTCGCAACAACTTCGTCGGCATCAAGTCGCCCAACCCCTTCTGGCTGGCATCCGCTCCGCCGACCGACAAGGCCTACAACGTCGAACGCGCCTTCAAGGCGGGCTGGGGCGGCGTCGTCTGGAAGACGCTCGGCTCGGAAGGCCCACCGGTCGTCAACGTCAACGGCCCGCGCTATGGCGCAATCTGGGGCGCGGACCGCAGGCTCCTTGGCCTCAACAACATCGAGCTGATCACAGACCGTCCCCTGCAGGTGAACCTGCAGGAGATGAAGATGGTCAAGAAAAACTGGCCGGATCGGGCGCTCGTCGCCTCGATCATGGTCCCCTGCGTCGAGGAAGAGTGGAAGGCCATCCTGCCGCTGGTCGAAGAAACCGGCGCCGACGGCATCGAACTCAATTTCGGCTGTCCGCACGGCATGTCAGAACGCGGCATGGGCTCTGCCGTCGGTCAGGTGCCGGAATACATCGAGATGGTGGTGCGGTGGTGCAAGCAATACACCCGCATGCCCGTCATCACCAAGCTGACACCCAACATCACCGACATCCGCAACCCGGCCCGCGCTGCCAAGCGTGGCGGCACCGATGCCGTGTCGCTGATCAACACGATCAACTCGATCGTCTCGGTCGATCTCGACAACTTCTCGCCCAACCCCAGCATCGGCGGCAAGGGCAGCCATGGCGGCTATTGCGGCCCGGCGGTCAAGCCGATCGCGCTGAACATGGTCTCCGAAATCGCCCGCGATCCGGAGACCTATGGCCTGCCGATCTCCGGCATCGGCGGGGTGACGACGTGGCGTGATGCGGCAGAATTCCTGGCGCTCGGTGCCGGCAACGTGCAGGTCTGCACGGCGGCCATGACCTATGGCTTCAAGATCGTTCAGGAAATGATCACCGGCCTGAACAACTGGATGGATGCCAAGGGCCATCAGAGCCTCGACGACATCTGTGGCCGCGCAGTCCCGAATGTCACCGACTGGAAGTACCTGAACCTGAATTATGTGGCCAAGGCCCATATCGATCAGGACGCCTGCATCAAGTGCGGCCGCTGCCACATCGCCTGCGAGGACACCTCGCACCAGGCGATCACCAGCATCGTCGATGGCGTCAGGAAGTTCGAGGTGATGGAAGACGAGTGCGTCGGCTGCAATCTCTGCGTCAACGTCTGTCCGGTCGAGAACTGCATCACCATGGTCGGCCTTGAACCCGGCACGATCGACCAGCGCACCGGCAAGCCGGTCGACCCCAACTACGCCAACTGGACGACCCATCCGAACAATCCGATGGCTGTTCAGGCGGCGGAATAGTAGCAAGCCAAGCAAATCCGGCCCGGTTACGGGCCGGATAACGCTCGCATAAGAGAAAAGCTCAATCTCTTTGCAACCGATTCAGAAAATCTTCAGCGCTATACTCCACGATCGCCGCATCCATATTGACGGTCCGACGGTTGGACCGGCCTATAGGCAAGGAAACCATGGCGACCAAAAGCAAGAATGCGGAGGGCGCATCTGACCTCCGGTCGCGCCTGCAGATCCTGATCCCGAGCGCGGTCGTCCTGGTCGGCGTCGCCATCTCCGCCTTCTATGCCGACTTCCAGCAGCAGCGCCTGAGCCGTGAGGCCGCACGCAACGAAGTGGAAGAAAGCCTCGGTCTCGTGCGCACGAAACTCGAGGCCAACATCAACGCAAACATCCGTCTGCTTCAGGGCATGGTCGCCGTCATCGAGACGGAACCCTACGTCACCCAGCAACGTTTCGAGACGCTCTCTGAAAATCTGCTGGAGAACCCCTCTCAGATCCGCAACATCATCGCGGCCCCCAACCTGATCACGTCCTTCGTCTATCCCTACGAGCGCAATAAGATCTTCATTGGCATGCGCCTCCTGCCTCCGCCGGGCGGTGATGAAGCCGCACGTCAGCTCCGCGAAGAGGGCAAGACGATCATCAGCGGTCCGCTGCCGCTCAAGAATGGCAGCACGGGACTGATCATGACGCTGCCGGTGGACATCGTGAACGACGTCCGCAGCAACGCTTTCTGGGGGGGCCTCGCCGGGATTATCGATCTCGCCCGGCTTTATGACGACAGCGGCCTGAGCGCTCCAGACCTCCCCTTGTCGGTGGCCATCAGTGATCTCGGCCACGCCACCGGTCGGTCGACCGTGATCTACGGGGATGCCCAGATTCTGGGCAACGATCCCGTCACGATGACGGTGGATCTCGGCAACAAACGCTGGGCGATTTCCGCCATTCCCAAGGGCGGATGGGAAATGGCCAGCAAACCGGACGCGCTGATCCGCACCTTGATCATCGCCATGTCCGCACTGATTGCCGGAACGGCCATTTGGGTCGCAAGGCTGATGCGCGAGCGACAACTGAATTACGCGGCGCTTCGCCAGAGCGAAGAGGAGCTGCGCGTCATGTCGCATCGACTGGGCGCCGCCCTCGAAACCTCGAGGATCGGCATCTGGGAGCTCGACATCAGCTCGAACACCGTGACCTGGGACCAGCGGCTTTATCAGCTTTATGGCCTGCCACCGAACACGCCGATAGACCAGCAGATCTGGGAAAGCATGGTGCATGAAGAGGACCATGTCACCATCAACAGAATGATGCAGGAGGCGATCGACAGGGAGGGAGCCTATACCGGCGAGTTCCGCGTAACACGGCCGGATGGCCAGCTTGTCCATTTCCGCACCGTGGGCACGGCCTTTCGCAATCGCGACGGCGAAAAACGAGTCCTCGGCGTTAACTGGGATGTCAGCGCTGACGTGCGCCTGCAGGAAGAGCTGCGCCGGGCCCAGAGGGAAACGGCGTTGCGCAACGAGGAGCTTGAGGCGGCGCGGCAGAGGATGGAGCACAACGCCCTCCACGACGCTCTCACAGGCCTCCCGAACCGGCGCTATCTGGACCAGAGGTTGGAGGAATTGTGCGGGCGGGATGTCGAGATTCCGGCCGCGCTGACGATTCTCCACATGGATCTCGACCGCTTCAAGGAGATCAACGACACGATGGGCCATGGCGCCGGAGATGCCATCCTGCGTCATGTTGCCCGCGAACTGCAGAAGAATTCGCAGCTCTACGAGTTTGTCTCGCGCATCGGCGGCGATGAGTTCGTCATGGTGTGCCTGGACGACAATCCCGACAGAGACTACGAAGCCATGGGCGATGATCTGATCAGGGCGATCAACCAGCCGATCATCTACAATGGCCACGAATGCCGGGTCGGCGCATCGATCGGCATCGCCTCCCGCACCGAAACAGGCCTCACGGCCGAACAGCTTCTGGTCAATGCCGATATTGCGCTCTACGAAGCCAAGCGGCGCGGCCGCAACCGGGTCGAACGTTTCAACGACCATCTGCGTGCCCGCACGATCAATATCAAAACCACGGCGGATGCCATTCTGCGTTCACTGAACGATGACGAATTCATCGCGTACTACCAGCCGCAATTCGACGCACGCACCCTGGAAATCAACGGCGTGGAAGCCCTGGCAAGGTGGCGCCATCCCGACAAGGGTGTGCTCGTCCCCAATGCCTTCCTGGAAATCGCCGAAAGCCTGAACGTCGTTGCGCAGATCGATGCGAGCATTCTGGATCAGGCGCTGGCCCAACTGGGCCGCTGGCAGTCGGAAGGGCTGGGCATCGAGCATGTCTCGGTCAATATCTCCGCCCAACGCCTCTTTGAGGAAAAGCTGCTCGACCATCTCGGCAGGCTCGCGATCAAGCCAGGCAGCCTTTCCTTCGAACTGCTGGAATCGATTTCCTTCGACGACAAGGCCGATGCCGTCGCAGAAAGCCTCGAGAGGATTCGTGGGCGCGGCATTGCCATCGAGATCGACGATTTCGGCACCGGCTATGCCTCGATCCTGTCGCTCATCAAGCTCTCGCCAGCCCGCCTGAAGATCGACCGTCAGCTGATCGCCCCGATTGTCGCCAATCCGACACAGCGTCGCCTGATCAGCTCGATCGTCGACATCGGCCGTTCCTTCGGAATCGGCATCGTCGCTGAGGGTGTGGAGACCATGGAACACGCCGCAATCCTGCGCGATCTCGGCTGCCAGACGCTGCAGGGCTATGCCCTCGCCCGTCCGATGAGCCCGGACAGCTTCATCGACTTTGCAAGGGCTCATGCCGCGCGGCGCGGGGATCTCTGGCAGCGCAGTGCGTAACGCCTTGAAATGGAAAGGCCGCTCCGCTCAGCCGAGCAGGTTCTGTCCGGCAGCCACGGCAAAATAGGCGAGCGCACCGAAATAGACGAGGGTCAGTACCACCATCAGGTGCCCCATGGCCACCACCACACCGTCACGCTGGGAAATCCCCGTCGACAGAAACAGAATGGCGACGCCCGGCAGCGTGTTGGAAAACGGGATGAAGCCGAGCGGCATCATCAGCAGCACGCCGGCAGCGGTCAGGATGAGCCCGTTCACCCGGTTGATGAGACTGCCCACGGTCAGTCCCGGCAGGCGTGGGCGAACATAGCGATCGACCTTGCGCAGAATGGCAAGCCCCCGCTCGAGAACCGGCACCAGCTTCGCCCGATCAAGCTTGCGGTCCGCCACTTTCTCCGGCAGCCACGGCAGACGGTTGAAGGTCACGGCGATGCCGATGAGCACGATGCCCGCACCGAAGACGGTCGATACGCCCGGAATGGAGACGGGCACGAGAAACGGCAGGGAGAGCAGGCCGCAGAGCAGAAGCAAGCCGCTTTCGCCCATCTTTTCGAGGATCTGACGCAAGGTGACATGCTCGTCATGCATCGAGTTGATCACGTCCTGCAGCACCGCGCTGGTGCTCTTGTCCGTATCGCTGAAGCCGATCGTCGTTGTCATCAGGTCCGCTTTCGATTAACTGCCGGAAGGATATCCTTGGACGACGCTTATTCGGCGTCTCCCGGATCGCAGATGAATGAGAAAGCCGGTCGGGTCAAGTCACGCGAACGGTTGGACCACTTCCGGTCGAAAGACATGCCATGACAGAGCAAGCGCCAGCAGCAGAGACCCCCGTCAACCGCCACACGGTGCACGCCAAGGGTCGTGAAAAGCTGAAGGCGCATGCGGCGATGCTGCTTTTCGCCGCCCTGATCGCCGGCTCATTTTCCTTCGGCGGAATGGCGGCGCAGCACATGGATGCAGGCCCGCTGACACTCTGGCGCTATCTGATGACGGTGGTCGTCATGGGTGTCCTGACCTTCGGCATCCTGCGCGTGCCTTTCCGCGCGCCCCAGCGGATCTGGCGCTTTGCCCTGCTGGGAGGGCTCATCGCCATCTACATGCTGACGATGTTCGCCGCGCTGGAATTCACCAATCCCGTCCAGACCGGCGCCGTCTTCACCCTGATGCCGCTGATCAGCGCCGGCTTCGCGCTCCTCTTCATAGGCCAGAAGACGCGGCCGGATGTCTTCATCGCCCTGGTGATCGCGGCACTTGGCGCCATCTGGGTCATCTTCCGGGCGGATATCAACGCGATCCTGTCCTTTGATGTCGGCACAGGTGAACTGATCTATTTCGTCGGCGTCGTCTGTCACGGCGCCTATGTGCCGCTGATCCGCAAGTTCAACCAGGGCGAAAACCCTGTGGCCTTCGGTTTCTGGGTCATCGTCTTTACGGTGCCCTGGCTCTTGCCGACCGGCGCAGTGCCGCTCGCGACCACCGATTTTGCAAGCCTTCCGGCGACGGTCTGGGCAACGATCGCCTATCTCTCCGTCATCACCACGGCGCTGACCTTCATGCTGCTGCAATACGCATCGATGCGGCTGCCGGCGCCGAAGGTCCTTGGCTACGGCTATCTCACACCGACCTTCATCATCCTGCTCGAAGGCCTGCTCGGCCATGGCTGGGCAAGCCCCGCCGTCTTCGTCGGCGCGCTGGTGACAGCGGCAGGGCTTCTGGTGATGGGACTGCTCAGGGACTGACGGCCACGGGCTTCAGAATCAGCCCGTTGACGAAAAGACCCTCAAGAAAGCGGGCCGCCGCCTCGAAGCGATCTTCTTCCTCCCGCCCAGGCCCCAGTACGGAACGAACCTGCACGTCGAAATCGGCATAGTGCTGGGTCGTCGACCAGATCGAGAAGATCATGTGATGCGGATCGCAGGCGCGAATCTTGCCGGACGCAATCCAGGCCCGGATCACCTCTGCCTTCTCGTCGACCAGTTCCTTCAACGGCCCCTCCAGCACCCCGGCAATATGCGGCGCGCCCTGCAGGATCTCGTTGGCGAACAGTCGGCTTTCGCGCGGAAAATCGCGCGCCATTTCGAGCTTGCGGCGGATATAGGACTTGATCTCATGCTCGGGATCACCCTCGGCATCAAAGGCCTCAAGCGGTTCCAGCCAGTTTTCCAGCACCCGGTCGATCAGCGCCTGATGCATCGCCTCCTTGGTGCGGAAATAATAGAGCAGGTTGGGTTTCGACATGCCCGCCACCTCGGCGATCTGGTCGATTGTCGAGCCATGGAAGCCGCGCTGAGAGAAGACTTCCAGCGCCGCCTCGAGGATAACCTCTTCCTTCTCCTCCTGGATCCGCGTCCGCCTCTGGGTTTGCGCCGCTCTCGGTATCGCCATCTTAGAGTTGTTCCCTGCCTAAGACACTGAAGTCACTCAAGAATATCCGCGCCCAAATTCTGTGCAATTGCACGGTATTTTGTCGCAGATTTTTGCTGATTCCGTCTTGAGTGCCGTGATGGAAGTTGTAATGTTTTACCAGTCGGTCAAATTATTGGACAGATGTCAAATAAAGGCAACTGCCGATACAACAACGGAAAAGACAAAGACAAGCCGTTGTTGCTGACCCAGGGAACAAGGGGCACGGGCGGAAGATCCGCGCTCCGATAAAACAGGTGAGGATCTGCAATGACGGCGCAACCCGGCACGAACCTTCGCGTGAACGGCGATCGGCTGTGGGAAATGCTCATGGACATGGCGAAGATTGGCCCCGGCATTGCCGGCGGCAACAATCGCCAGACCCTGACCGATGAAGATGCCGAGGGCCGTCGCCTCTTCCAGCGCTGGTGCGAGGATGCGGGGCTGACCATGGGCGTCGACACCATGGGCAATATGTTCATGACCCGCCCCGGCACCGATCCGGATGCCCTGCCCGTCTATATCGGCAGCCACCTCGACACCCAGCCCACCGGCGGCAAATATGACGGCGTGCTCGGTGTGCTCGCCGGTCTGGAAGTCGTGCGCTCGATGAACGACCTCAACATCAAGACCAAGCACCCCATCGTCGTGACCAACTGGACCAATGAGGAAGGCGCCCGCTTTGCGCCCGCCATGCTGGCCTCCGGTGTCTTTGCCGGCGTGCTGACCCAGGATTACGCCTATGCCCGCAAGGACATGGAGGGCAAGACCTTCGGCGAAGAGCTGAAGCGCATCGGCTGGGTGGGTGACGAAAAGGTCGGCGCCCGCAAGATGCACGCCTATTTCGAATATCACATCGAACAGGGGCCGATCCTTGAGGCCGAAGAGAAGCAGATCGGTGTGGTCACCCACTGTCAGGGCCTGTGGTGGCTGGAATTCACGCTGACCGGCAGGGAAGCCCATACCGGCTCCACCCCGATGAACCACCGCGTCAATGCCGGCCTTGCCATGGCCCGCATCATGGAAATGGTCCAGACGGTTGCCATGGACAACCAGCCGGGCTGCGTCGGCGGCGTCGGCCAGGTGAAGTTCTCGCCGAATTCCCGCAACGTCCTGCCCGGCACGGTGATCTTCACCGTCGACATCCGTTCGCCGGAACAGGCCAAGCTCGACGGCATGCGCGCCCGCATCGAAAAGGAAGCCGCCGAAATCTGTGCAGCCCTCGGTGTCGGCTGTTCCATCGAGGCAGTCGGCCATTTCGATCCTGTTACCTTCGACCCGACACTCGTCGCCTCCGTCCGCAAGGCGGCGGAAGATCTCGGCTACAGCCACATGAACATCATCTCCGGCGCCGGCCACGATGCCTGCTGGACAGCCAAGGTGGCGCCCTCGACCATGATCATGTGCCCCTGCGTCGGCGGCTTGAGCCATAACGAGGCGGAGGAGATTTCCAAGGAATGGGCCAGCGCCGGCTGCGACGTGCTGCTGAGGGCGGTTCTGGAGACGGCGGAGATTGTGGCGTAGGATCGAAATCTAGGAGCAAGCCTGAACGGGAGCAAACCATGGGACGACCGAGGGAATTGTCACCGGAAGAACGCGCTGACCTGCTGCGGCGGGGCTACAGGCCAGTGGAAATCTGGGTGCCTGATCTCGAGAATGAAACCATCAGGGCGCAACTCGCTGAGGAGGCTCGGCGCGTTGCGGAAGCTGACGATCGGGACGATGTGACGGACTGGCTTGAGGCCGTCGGTCCAACCGACTGGGACAAGCCGTGACGCTGACGCGAGGGGACATCGTGATCGCAGTCTTTCCAGGGGAGTTGGGCAAACCAAGACCCGCAGTCATCCTTCAGAGGGATGAACTCCTCGGCCTGTTCAGCACGATCCTCTGCTGCCCGATGACCACGCATCTGATCGACGCCCCAACGCTTCGGCCGATCATTGTTCCAAGTCCTGACAATGGTCTGCAAGAAATCTCGCAGATCATGGTCGAAAAGCTCTCACCCTTGAGGCGGGATGTGATCCGGCAGCAGATTGGGAGACTTACGACCGGCGAATTGAAGCGGCTCGAAACCGCTCTGATCCACATAACAGGCCTCGGTCTGGCCAGCGCGCCGGGAAGCGAAGCCGAAAACGGAGGAAAACAACTGCCATGACCACCACAGTCATCAAGGGCGGAACCATCGTCACCGCCGATCTGACCTACAAGGCTGACGTCAAGATCGAGGGGGGCGTGATCGTCGCGATCGGGCCGAACCTCTCTGGCGACACCGTGCTGGATGCGTCGGGCTGTTATGTCATGCCCGGCGGCATCGACCCGCATGTGCATCTGGAAATGCCCTTCATGGGCACCTATTCGGCGGACGATTTCGAAAGCGGCACGCGCGCCGGCCTCTCCGGCGGCACGACCATGGTCGTCGATTTCTGCCTGCCCGCCCCCGACCAGTCGCTGCTCGAAGCGCTCACGATGTGGGACAACAAGACCTCGCGCGCCACGGCCGACTACTCCTTCCACATGGCGATCACCGGCTGGAACGAGCGCATCTTCGACGAGATGAAGACCGTCGTGCAGGACAAGGGCATCAACTCGTTCAAGCACTTCATGGCCTACAAGGGCGCCCTGATGGTGAACGACGACGAGATGTTCGCCTCCTTCCAGCGCTGTGCCGAACTCGGCGCGCTGCCGATGGTCCATGCCGAAAACGGCGACGTCGTCGCCTCGATGACCGCAAAGCTGCTGGCCGAAGGCAACAATGGTCCGGAAGGCCATGCCTATTCCAGACCCCCGGAAGTCGAGGGCGAGGCCACCAACCGCGCCATCATGCTGGCCGACATGGCAGGCGTGCCGCTCTATGTCGTGCACACCTCCTGCGAACAGGCGCATGAAGCCATCCGCCGCGCCCGTGCCAAGGGCATGCGCGTCTATGGCGAGCCGCTGATCCAGCACCTGACGCTCGACGAGAGCGAGTATTTCAACAAGGACTGGGACCACGCCGCCCGCCGCGTCATGTCGCCTCCCTTCCGCAACAAGCAGCACCAGGATTCACTCTGGGCCGGCCTGCAGTCGGGCTCGCTCTCGGTTGTCGCCACCGACCACTGCGCCTTCACCAGCGAACAGAAGCGCTTCGGCGTCGGCAACTTCGCCAAGATCCCGAACGGCACCGGCGGGCTTGAAGACCGCATGCCCATGCTCTGGACCTATGGTGTTGCAACCGGTCGCCTGACGATGAACGAATTCGTCGCCGTTACCTCGACCAACGTCGCCAAGATCCTCAACATCTATCCGAAGAAGGGCGCCGTCCTCGTCGGCGCCGATGCCGACCTCGTGGTCTGGGATCCCAAGCGCTCCAAGACAATCTCCGCCAAGACCCAGCAGTCCTCGATCGACTACAACGTCTTCGAGGGCAAGGAAGTGACCGGCCTGCCGCGCTACACGCTGACCCGCGGCTATGTCGCGATCGAGGAGAGTGCCGTGAAGACCCGCGAGGGCCACGGCAAGTTCGTCAAGCGCGAGCCCTTCCCCGCCGTTTCCAACGCGCTGTCGACCTGGAAGGAACTGGTCGCTCCGCGCAAGGTGGAACGCACGGGCATTCCGGCGACGGGGGTGTGAGCGGTTCGATGGCTTTGGCGCGCGGTTTCACCCCCCTCTGTCACTTCGTGACATCTCCCCCACAAGGGGGGAGAGTGGTCGCCGCGTGCTCGGGCCACACCTCCCCCTTGAGGGGGGAGGTCGCCGCAAAGCGGCGGGTGGGGGTGATCGAGGTGACGAGTGCGACCTCAAGGGTTTACGCAGACGCTTTACACATCACCCCACCCCGGAGCTCCGCTCCGACCCTCCCCCTCAAGGTGAGGGGGAGGCTTCGGCGCCTGCCCCAACCGCTCTCCCCCCTTGTGCGGGAGATGCCCGGCAGGGCAGAGGGGGGTACAACGCGCGCCGACGTTAGCAACACCACCAAACCAGCGTACCCCGCGCCCCGTCATCCGGCGCTTCGCGCCACCTTCTCCCCGCTGGGGAGAAGAGGTCACTCAAACCTCAACCAACCCATCCAGTTCCGGCAGCAGCACAACGCTCTCCTGCTCGTTCGGGTCTGTGCGCGCGATGATCGCCGTGCAGGGCGCGTTCGACAGGTTCGCCGGCAGATGCGGCACACCGGCCGGGATGTAGAACAGCTCACCCGCGTGAACCACGACATGGTTTTCCAGCCGGTCGCCGTACCAGGTATGCGCCTGGCCGGAGAGCATGTAGATCGCCGTCTCGTGGCTCTCATGCAGATGCGCCTTGGCGCGCGCACCGGGCGGCATGGTCAGCACATGCATGCAGATACCCTTCGATCCGACCGTCTCGGCGGCGATCCCCTCGAAGTAACTCAAGCCCTGCTTGCCCTCATAGGTGTGGCCGGGCTTCACGATCCGGCAGGTGGGCTTTGATGATGATGCGTCCATTGTCCCGTCCTCTTTTTCCCGGCGGCAGGCCCGCCAATCCCGGTCCGCTGCTCCCGAGCGACCGCATGTCCAAAGAATGCAAGAGGCGACAGGCCTTTGCAACAAACCCGATTGGTCCCAGCGCATGAATGCACCCTACTCCGTCGTCTCGGCCAAAAACCTGAGCCTCACCTTCGAGACCAATGACGGGCCCGTCCACGCCCTGTCCAACGTCCATCTGGAGGTGAAGAAGGGCGACTTCGTTTCCTTCATCGGTCCCTCCGGCTGCGGAAAGACCACCTTCCTGCGCGTCATCGCCGATCTCGAGAAACACACCGCCGGCGAGATCACCGTCAACGGCATGACACCGGAAAACGCCCGTAAGGCGCGCTCCTACGGCTATGTCTTTCAGGCGGCTGCGCTTTATCCCTGGCGCACGATCGAGAACAACATCGCGCTGCCGCTGGAAATCATGGGCTACAGCGCCGATGAGAAGAAAAAGCGCATCGAACAGACCCTCGATCTCGTCAACCTCACCGGCTTCGGCAAGAAATATCCCTGGCAGCTGTCGGGTGGCATGCAGCAGCGTGCCTCGATCGCCCGCGCGCTCGCCTTCGATGCCGACCTTCTGCTGATGGACGAACCCTTCGGCGCGCTCGACGAAATCGTCCGTGACCACCTGAATTCCGAACTGCTGAAGCTCTGGGACCGCACCAACAAGACGATCTGCTTCGTCACCCATTCGATCCCGGAAGCCGTCTACCTCTCCACCAAGATCGTCGTCATGAGCCCGCGTCCGGGCCGCGTGACCGACATCATCGAGTCGACGCTGCCGAAGGAACGCCCGCTCGACATCCGCGAGACGCCGAAATTTCTCGAGATCGCGCACCGCGTGCGCGAGGGTCTGAAGGCGGGGCATTCTTATGAGGAATAACATCCGTTCAGAGGACAGGGTTACCCCCCTCTGCCCTGCCGGGCATCTCCCCCACAAGGGGGGAGAGCGGGATGGGGCGAGCCTGTCGCTCCACACCTCCCCCTTGAGGGGGGAGGTCGCCGCGAAGCGGGGGGTGGGGGTGAACCGGGCAGCGAGTTCGACATCATCAATCGGCCCTGACGTCATGCACGTCGCCCCACCCCGGAGCTTCGCTCCGACCCTCCCCCTCAAGGGGAGGGTGTCGGCCGCCGTAAAAGTGGAGGCCACCCCATGAACCCCACCTTCCTCCTCTGGCTGGGTGCGGCCATGGCGACCTTCCTGGGTGCCGCCACCGTCAGCAGGGCCTATGTCGACAACGGCAAGCTCTGGGTGCTCTTGGCATCGCTCGCGCTCTACTGTGTCGGCAACCTGATGATGGTGAAGCTGATGCGCGAAGGTGGGCTGGGGCTGGCCATCTCGGTATCGGCGGTCGCGCAATTGCTGCTCGTCAATGTGATCGCCTTCTTCCTCTTCGGTGAACGGCTCACCGCCGTTCAGACCGCAGGTGTCGCTCTTGGTGTCGTCTCCATGGCTCTCATGCTCTTTCCCGCAAAAGGAGGTGCCTGATGAAGGCTGCCCCTTCCGCCTTCCGTGACCGCATCTTGCCGGTCCTGACCGTCATCCTGGCGATCCTCGTGATCTGGCATGTCTTCGTCGTTTATCTGAACGCGCCCTTCGTCCGCGACCAGGCGGCGCGCGCCGGGGAAACGATCACCTTCTCGCAGATCGTCGAACGGACCTTCGCCCAGGAGCGCCCCGTCCTCCCGGCCCCGCACCAGATCGTCGCCGAGCTTTGGGACACGACGATCAACAAGGCCATCACCTCCAAGCGCAGCCTCGTCTACCATGCCTGGATCACGCTTTCGGCGACGCTCATGGGCTTTGCCATGGGCACCATACTCGGCATCGTGCTGGCGATTGCCATCGTCCACAACCGGGCCATGGACAAGTCGCTGATGCCCTGGGTGATCGCCTCGCAAACGATCCCGATCCTTGCGATTGCGCCGATGATCATCGTTGTCCTGAATTCGATCGGGATCTCCGGATTGATGCCCAAGGCATTGATTTCGACATATCTTTCCTTCTTCCCGATCGTCGTCGGCATGGTGAAGGGCCTGCGCAGCCCCGATATGCTGCTGCTCGATCTGATGCATACCTACAATGCCAGCCAGTCCCAGACCTTCTGGAAGCTGCGCTGGCCGGCCTCAATGCCCTACCTCTTCACCTCGCTGAAGGTGGCCATCGCCATCTCGCTGGTGGGCGCCATTGTCGGTGAGCTGCCGACCGGCGCGGTTGCCGGTCTCGGCGCCCGCCTGCTGTCAGGCTCCTACTATGGCCAGACCATCCAGATCTGGGCCGCCCTCTTCATGGCGGCAGGGCTCGCCGCCATTCTGGTATCGATTGTGGGCATGGCCCATACCCGGGTTCTTGCACGCATGGGGGTCAAGCCATGAACGGTTACCTCGTCTTCGCCTTCGTCTTCTGGCTCGGCGCCTGGGGTCTCAACGAGTGGCTGGTACGCCTGCGTCCCAAGGACCAGACGACCAAGCGCGCCATCGGCCTTGCCGTGCCGCTGATCTTCGGCGTGACACTGCTCGTCATCTGGGAATGCGTGGTGCGCGGTTTCGAGATCCCCTCGATCCTCTTGCCCGCCCCGTCGATGATCTGGGCGCGGATCCTGATCTCCACCCCGATACTCTGGGCGGACTTCCAGCAGACCTTCCTGAAGTCGGTGATCACGGGTTATGTCGCCGGCTGCGGCCTCGGCTTCATCGTCGCGATCCTGATCGACCGCTCGCCCTTCCTGCAAAAGGGACTGCTGCCGATCGGCAACTTCGTCTCGGCCCTCCCCGTCGTCGGCATCGCGCCGATCATGGTGATGTGGTTCGGCTTCGACTGGCAGTCGAAGGTCGCGGTCGTCGTGATCATGACCTTCTTCCCGATGCTGGTGAACACGGTCCAGGGACTGGCTTCCGCAAGCCATATGGAACGCGACCTCATGCACACCTATGCCGCTTCCTGGTGGCAGACGCTGGTGCGCCTGCGGCTCCCTGCCGCCTGGCCCTTCATTTTCAATGCCCTGAAGATCAACTCCACCCTCGCGCTGATCGGTGCGATCGTGGCAGAGTTCTTCGGCACCCCGATTGTCGGCATGGGTTTCCGGATCTCGACAGAGGTCGGACGCTCGAATGTCGACATGGTCTGGGCCGTGATTGCGGTCGCCGCACTCGCTGGCTCAGTCTTCTACGGATTGGTGGCACTGGCAGAACGCCGGGTCACCTTCTGGCATCCGTCCGTCCGTGGTGGACGGTCGTGAACTGCACCAAAAACAAAAGAGGGAACTGAAATGAAAATCAAACTTGCATCCCTGCTGATGGCTGCCGCGGTCTCGCTGACCGCGATGCAGGCCGCCGCCGCCGACAAGGTGACCCTCCAGCTGAAATGGGTGACCCAGGCCCAGTTCGCCGGCTACTACGTCGCAAAGGACAAGGGCTTCTACGAGGAAGAAGGCCTCGAAGTCGAAATCAAGCCGGGCGGCCCGGATATCGCTCCCCCGCAGGTTCTGGCCGGTGGCGGCGCTGACGTGATCGTCGACTGGATGCCATCCGCCCTCGCGACCCGCGAAAAGGGCGTGCCGCTCGTCAACATCGCCCAGCCCTTCAAGTCGTCTGGCATGATGCTGACCTGCCTCAAGGAAAGCGGCATCACCAAGCCTGAGGATTTCAAGGGCAAGACGCTCGGCGTCTGGTTCTTCGGCAACGAATATCCGTTCCTGTCCTGGATGAACACGCTCGGCATCAAGACCGATGGTTCGCCGGATGGCGTGACCGTGCTGAAGCAGGGCTTCAACGTCGACCCGCTCCTGCAGAAGCAGGCCGCCTGCATCTCGACGATGACCTACAACGAATACTGGCAGGTCATCGATGCGGGCATCAAGCCGGAAGAGCTGATCACCTTCAAGTATGAAGATGAAGGTGTCGCAACCCTCGAAGACGGTCTCTATGTCCTCGAAGACAAGCTCGCCGACCCGGCCTTTAAGGAAAAGATGGTCAAGTTCGTCCGCGCTTCGATGAAGGGCTGGAAATACGCCGAAGCCAATCCGGATGAAGCAGCTGAAATCGTGCTCGAGAACGACGCCTCCGGCGCCCAGACCGAAGCCCATCAGAAGCGCATGATGAGCGAAGTCGCCAAGCTGACCGCCGGCTCCAACGGCGCGCTCGACAAGGCTGACTACGACCGCACCGTGAAGACCCTGATGGGCGGCGGTTCCGATCCGGTCATCACGAAGGAGCCGACCGGTGCCTTCACGACCGAGATCACCGACGCGGCCCTGAAGTAGAACCAGGCGGACCATCAAGTAACAGAGGCACGGGGAGCGATCCCCGTGCTTTTTTGTAGGTTTTACCAATCAATTGCATGGCTTTGGCTGGTAAATCGGCAACACCACCGTTCTATCTTGAACAATTTTTGGAGCACGGCTTGAATCCGCAGTCGCGGCTCTTGCAAGCTCTTCCGCCATCCCCCACCTCTTCCGACAGATTTGAGATGCCGCGATTGTGAAGACGCGTGTTATCGTCTGGAAGCACCTTGGCTGTGAGCCGAACGGTCTTCTGCCACGTATCAAGGCGTGAACTGCGAAAATCGTTGTTGGGAAGGGACTCATGTTTCGAAACACGCGCGCTCGGGCCGTCTTGATGGCTGCCACTTTGTCGCTGTCGGCCTCGGTGGCCTTGGCACAGGAACAGGCTGCGGCCCCCGTACCGGCCCAGAATCTCCCGGCAATCATCGTCACCCCGGCCGAAAGCCGTGCGCTGGTCGATCGCATTCTCGCGACCGGTACCGTGCGCGCCGTCGAGGAGGTCCAGGTTCAGCCACAGGTGGAAGGCCTGCAGATCAAGTCGCTGGAGGCTGATGTCGGCGACACGGTCCAGGCTGATACGGTCGTTGCCCGGCTGAACGAGGACACCCTCGTCCTGCAGCGCAGCCAGCTTGTCGCCAACAGGGCCAAGGCGGAGGCCGCGTTGGCACAGTATCAGGCCCAGGTCGTTGAAGCCGAAGCGAACCTTCGAGAAGCCCAGCGTCAGCTGGACCGTTCAACGCGTCTCGTCGCCTCTGGTTCCGTCTCCGCCTCGCAAAAAGAGCAGGCCGAAACCACGCTGGCCAGTGCAACGGCCCGCGTTGAGACCGCCCGTCAGGCCATCACCGTGGCAGAGGCGGACATCAAGGTGGTCGATAGCCAGATCGCGGATACGGATCTTCGGCTCGCCCGCACCGAGGTCAAGTCGCCCGTGGCCGGCACGGTCTCCGTGCGCAATGCCAAGATCGGTGCCATCGCGACCGGTGCTGGGCAGCCTCTTTTCACCGTGATCCGCGACGGCCAGATCGAATTGGTGGCAGATGTCCCGGAAGGTGATATCCTGCGCATCAAGCAGGGCCAGAAGGCGACCGTGACGATTGCCGGTCGGGCAGAGCCCCTGACCGGTTACATTCGCCTTGTATCGCCGGTCATCGAATCCGTGACGCGCCTTGGCTCGGTGCATATCGCCCTGGACGATGACGCAGCTGCCCGTGCCGGCATGTATGGCAGCGCAGCGATTACCGTGGATGAGGCCAATGGCATTGCCCTGCCTCTGTCAGCCATCACCACGGAAGGCGGAAAGACGACGGTTCGCAAGGTCACCGATGGCACGGTCCAGATGGTCGAGATCAAGACCGGCATTCAGGACGGCGCCTTCATCCAGGTCACCGAAGGCCTAAGCGAAGGGGACAAGGTGGTTGCCAAGGCGGGCGTCTTCGTCCGCGATGGCGACCGGATCAATCCGGTGGAAGAAACCAGCAGCGTTTCCAACTGAGGGACGAAGACGCCATGAATTTCTCTGCATGGTCCATACGCAATCCGATTGCGCCGATTCTGGCCTTCTTCCTCCTGATGGTCGTCGGCATCCAGTCCTTCTACGCGCTGCCGATCACCCGTTTTCCGAACATCGACGTTCCCCTGGTCGCGATTAGCGTCGGCCAGAGCGGCGCCTCCCCGGCTGAACTGGAAAGCCAGGTGACGAAGGAAATCGAAGACGCGGTCGCCTCGATCACCGGCGTCGACGAGATCAACTCGACCGTCACCGATGGCAACTCCCAGACGGTTGTCATGTTCCGCATGGAAGTGCCGACCGAACAGGCGGTGCAGGACGTCAAGGACGCGATCGACCAGATCCGCGGCGATCTGCCGGCCTCCGTCGACGAACCGATTGTCACCAAGATCGACGTCGAAGGCCAGGCGATCCAGAGCTTCGCCGTCTCCTCGCCGAACATGAACCTTGCCGAGCTCTCCTGGTTCGTCGATGACACGGTCAAGCGCGCCCTGCAGGGCCAGCCCGGCATCGGCCGCGTCGACCGTTACGGCGGTGCCGACCGTGAGGTTCGCGTCGAACTCGACCCGAACCGCTTGGACGCGCTTGGCGTCACGGCAGCCGATATCTCCAGCCAGTTGAAGGGCACCAATGTCGACCTCGGCTCCGGCCGCGGTCAGGTTGCCGGTGCCGAACAGTCGATCCGCACACTGGGCGACAACCGCGATGTGGAAAGCCTGGCGAACACGACGATCGCCCTGCCCGGCGGCCGCTTTGTCAAGCTGTCGGACCTCGGCCGTGTCTACGACACCTACGAGGAGCAGAAGTCCTTTGCCCGTCACGATGGCAAGCCGGTCGTCTCCTTCGCGGTCTTCCGCGCCAAGGGTGCCAGTGAAGTGACCGTGGCCGAAACCGTCGCCGAAAGCCTGGCGACCGTTCGTGCCGAAAACCCCGACGTCCAGATCGAGATGATCGACGACTCGGTCTACTTCACCTACGGCAACTACGAAGCCGCGATGCACACCCTTGTCGAGGGTGCGATCCTCGCCGTCATCGTGGTTCTGCTCTTCCTGCGCAACTGGCGTGCGACCCTGATTTCAGCCGTCGCGCTGCCGCTGTCAGCGATCCCGACCTTCTGGGTCATGGACATGATGGACTTCTCGCTGAACCTCGTCTCGTTCCTGGCGCTGACGCTGGCCACGGGTATTCTCGTCGACGACGCGATCGTCGAGGTGGAAAACATCGCCCGACACATCAAGATGGGCAAAACGCCTTACCGGGCGGCGATCGAGGCGGCGGACGAAATCGGGCTCGCCGTCATCGCGACGACCTTCACGATCATCGCGGTCTTCGTGCCCGTGTCCTTCATGCCGGGCATTCCGGGCCAGTACTTCATCCAGTTCGGCCTGACAGTCGCCTTCTCCGTCTTCTTCTCGCTGCTTGTGGCACGCCTCATCACCCCGATGATGGCGGCCTATCTGATGCGGCCCGAAGACGCGATGGAGGATCATCACGACAACGACAGCCTGCCGCTGAAGATGTACACGCGCATCGTCCGGGCAACGACAGGCGGCTGGGCACCGCAGTTCCTGCGGAACTGGGGTGACCGGGTCGAGCAAGAGAGCGAAAAGTCGGAAACTCCGGCAGGCAGGTTCGTGCACTTCATGTTCGCACGCGTCGGCTTTGGCTGGGTTTCCCGCCTGCTGACGCTTGCCGCAGCCATCGCCTTCCTGGTCGGCTCCATCATCCTCCTGTCGGGCGTCCCCGGCAGCTTCATCCCGCCGGAAGATGCAGGTCGTATCGTGCTTTCCGTCGAGCTTCCGCCGAATGCGACGCTCGAGGAAACGGAACGCAAGACCGACGAGATCTATGCCGCGATCAAGGACGTGCCTGACGTTGCGAGCATCTTCATCCTCGGCGGCTCCTCACCGCGCGGGGACCTGGAGCTGCGCCGCGCCAGCGTCACGATGAACCTCGATCGTATCGAACACTCGCTGGCCAAGACACTCGTCAACAAGGGCCTCGGCGGCATACCGCTGATTGGCGACTATCTTCCGAAACTTCCCGAAAACGGTCGTGTTCGTCCGCAATGGGATGTCGAGGAAGAGGTCTTCGCCAAGCTTGCCGGTATCCCCGATATCCGCATCACCAAGCTCAACGACCGCGGCGAGCGCGACATCACCTTCAACTTTCTCTCCAAGAACGAGGAAGAGCTGAACCAGGCCGTCGGCATCCTCGAAGCCAAGCTTCGCCAGGTGCCGGAACTCGCCAATGTCAGCGCCGACGGTGCCCTGCCCCGTCCGGAACTGCAGATCCGGCCGCGCGCCGATGAAGCAGCCCGCCTCGGCATCACCGCGCAGCAGATCGCCCAGACGGTTCGTGTGGCAACGATCGGTGACGTCGACGCAGCCCTGCCGAAGATCTCGCTCGACAACCGTCAGATCCCGATCCGCGTCCAGGCCTCGCTCGATCTGCGCACCGACCTTGCCGCCATCCGGGCGCTGAAGGTGCGCACGGCAAGCGGTGCCACGGTGCCGCTGTCGAGTGTCGCGGACATCGACTATGCGGAAGGTGTCTCGTCGATCAAACGCAATGACCGCAACCGTGTCGTGTCGATCGGCGCCGGCCTGCCGCAGGGCGTCGCTCTCGACACCGCAACGGCAGCCTTCCGCACGACGGTCGAAAATGCCGAGATCCCGGCCAGCGTCCGTCTGGCGGAAAGCGGTGATGCCAAGATCCAGGCCGAGATGCAGCAGAGCTTCGTCAACGCCATGATCCTCGGCCTGCTCCTGGTGCTCACGGTGCTGATCCTGCTCTTCAAGGACGTCATCCAGCCCTTCACCATCCTCTTCTCGCTGCCGCTGGCCATCGGCGGCGTGGCGGTCGCGCTGATCCTGACGAACAACGCGCTCTCCATGCCCGTCCTCATCGGCATCCTGATGCTGATGGGCATCGTGACGAAGAACGCCATCCTGCTGGTCGACTTCGCCATCGAAATGCGCCGTCAGGGCATGCATCGCCTGGAGGCCATGGTCGAAGCCGGCCGCAAGCGCGCCCGTCCGATCATCATGACCTCGATCGCCATGTCGGCGGGCATGCTGCCCTCGGCCCTGGGCGTCGGTGAAGGCGGCTCGTTCCGTGCACCAATGGCTATCGCGGTTATCGGCGGCATCATCGTCTCGACGGTGTTGAGCCTCGTGGTCGTCCCGGCCTTCTTCCTGATCCTCGACGACGTCTCCCGCCTGCTCGGCTGGCTCTTCAGCCACTTCGTCGGCAAGAAGGAAGAAGAAGAGGAGCCGCTTACGCCGGAAGTCCTGTCCTTCCTCGCCCGCAAGAACGTGCAGGCTCTGGAAGCGATGGAAAAGCGTGTCTCGGCCGTCGAACGCAGCCAGCCAGTCAGCCGCAAGAGCGATGGCAAGGGCAACGTGGTCAACCTACCGCCACTCGCGGCGGAGTAATCCTGGATCTGGATCGGCCGCCTTCGGGCGGCCGATTTGTTTCCGGCAGGCGCACCATGGGGCGTTCGCCCACCCCACACCCTCCAGTCACACACAAGGCACTTGGTGCAACTTTGTTGCATATTTCCCTGAGTTTTGACGACGAGGAATACCGTGAGATATTTGATCATCATGGCAGCCACCCTTATGGCTGCATCGGCATCAGCAACCGACACGGCCTGGACCGGCACGCATACCCCGCTCTCTGTTTCGAGGGATGGATACTACGACTGGTCCGGCGGTTATGCCGGCATGACTGCCGGATACGGGTGGATGGACGGCCACTTCGAGACGGCAGGCTATCCGCCGGCTCAATCCGAACTGAATGGTTCCAGTCTGGGTGTCTTCGGTGGTTTCAATATCGCCCTGTACCAAGCTCTGATCCTCGGTGTCGAAGGTGATGTTGAATACAACTTTCAGGATGTCACCGTCAGTTCGACCTTTGGGACCTTCAACGGCGGCGTCGACCTTCAGGGCTCCGCGCGGATACGCCTTGGTTACGCGCTTGACCGTTTGCTGATTTACGGCAGCGCAGGCTGGTCCGGCGCTCATCTGGAGGCAAACCTCACAGGCGTCGGCGAGGCCTCGGGCAACTTCACTGGCTACACGCTGGGCGCAGGCATCGATTACGCGGTGACCGATGTGATCTTCGGTCGGATCGATTATCGTTATGCGGATTATAGCAGTGGCAACATCATATTCGGCCCGGCTTCCGTGAATGCGGATCTGACCCAGCAGACGGTCAAGGTCGGCCTCGGGATCAAATTCTAGAGCATGTCCAGCAAAAGTGCGTCAGCGGTTTTGCGTCCGGACTGCGTGAAAACAAATAGATAGAGCATTTCAGGTGATCCCGTTTTCACCGGAAATGCTCTAGACACGGACGGCGCCAGCTAAAGCTCAACATCGAAAGCGGGTATTGCGCAAAGGCGGTGCTCGTTGTGCTTCAAGCCTGTTTTCGGTCATCGTTATATGCCGATGACCATTTGATCGAAATCAATCCATGCTTCCCGGACTCGCGATAATGTGACCTCACTGGAAAGGGCATGTTCACCCGGACCTGCAGGAGACGCACACATGCGACCCGGTCATGCCTGACCGCACGGACGCAGAGATAACGCGACGACGGCAGCGGTGGACGCCGTGACGCAGCAGTGGATGGGGAGCCGTGAAGACCGTGAACAAGATCCTGAGACTGAACACACGCGACAAGAACACGCTTCTGCGGACGTCCTTCTTGTCTCAAATGGGCCCGACCGCGATGGCCTCGATGATGGAGATCGCCAACATCTCCAACTATGAAGCCCGCGACGTGCTCTTCCGCGAGGGGGAGCCTGCCGACAGCTTCTACAGTGTCCTGACCGGCTATGTGCGCCTCTATCGCCTGAACAAGGACGGACGCGAAGCAGATATCCGCATCTGCGGCCCGGGAGACACCTTCTCGGAATGCCTGCTGGCGCTCGGCGACAGGTATCTTTACAACGCCCAGGCTGCCGAACCGGTGACGCTTGCGCGCTTCGACCTTCAACGTGTTCGCACACTGGCCGAACAGGAAAAGGACGTTGCAAGGGCGATCATCCGCTGCCTGTCCGATCACCTGCGCACGACGATGGACTGCATCGCCAACGACCGCCTGCAGACCGCACCGCAACGCGTCGCGCACTATCTGCTGACCCACTGCCAGACCGAAGGCGGGCCGGCATCGATCCGTCTGCCGTTCCAGAAAAGCCTGCTCGCCGGCAAGCTCGGTCTTGCGCCCGAAGCTCTCTCGCGCGCCTTCTCGACGCTCAAACGTGTCGGCGTTACCGTGCGTGGGCGCACGATCCATGTCAGCGATGTGAATGCGCTCAGGCAGATCTGAGCAAGCGACGGTCGGAAAAGCGCGCCCTCCTGCTCAGAGCCCCCCACTCTGCTGCAGGAAGCTGACGATCCGCTCAACGCCGGCACCACGCTTGAGATCGGTGAAGACAAACGGTCGATCGGAGCGCATGCGACCTGCATCCCGCTCCATCACCTCGAGATCGACGCCGACATGCGGGGCAAGATCGGTCTTGTTGATGATGAGCAGATCCGACCGCGTGATGCCGGGACCGCCCTTGCGCGGGATCTCCTCGCCCTGGCACACCGAGATCACATAGAGGGTGATATCAGCCAGATCTGGCGAAAAGGTCGCCGCGAGATTGTCGCCGCCCGATTCGATGAAAACCACGTCGAGATCCGGGATGCGGGCATTGAGATCGGCGATCGCCTTGAGATTGATCGAGGCATCCTCACGGATCGCCGTGTGCGGACAGCCGCCGGTTTCGACACCCACAACCCGATCCGAACTCAGGGCCTGCATGCGGATCAGCGCGTCGGCATCCTCACGGGTATAGATGTCGTTGGTCACGACCGCGACCGAGTAATCGTCACGCATGGCCTTGCAGAGCTTCTCGGTCAGCGCCGTCTTGCCGGATCCGACCGGCCCGCCGATACCGACGCGGAGGGGACCATTCTTCGATTTCATCATCTTCGTCCTGTGTAAGCGCTTCTGGCTAGGATTGGAAAAGCCGGGAATACTGGGCTTCATGCCGCATGCTGAGAGTATCGGCGATGATGGTCGCCGAACCCAGATCGTCGAGGCCCAAATGCTCATAGCGGGAGGCCGCGTCCAGGATCGGCCCCTCCGATGCAGCGAGGATCGCCACACCGCGCGTCTGGCCAATAACGCCAAGCCGGATTGCAACGGAGACATATTGACAGATTTGCGCATGCAGGAAGGCGGCAATCGCATCCGCGCGCCCGACACCATGCGCGGCCGCGACCGCGCCGACGGCAACGCCATAGGCAACCGGCCCGGAAAGCTGATCGATCACCGGATGAGGCCAGGCGGAAGCGGCCTTGACGAAGGCTTCGCCGAGCCTGATGACCTCGGCATGTCGCTCTGCCGATCCGGCCAGCGCAGTGCTGAGCGCCACGAGTTCGTCGAGCCCCTCGCCCTCCTGCTGTAGACGATGGGCTTCGCCCAGCAGGATGCAATCGCTGCGCAGCCCCCCATCGCTCAGCAGTAGCTTGAGCCAGCTCTCGACATCGTCACCATCGGCGACATGCCCTTCCACGACCGCGCTTTCGAAGCCGGCCGAATAGGAAAAGCCCCCCACCGGGAAAGCGGGTGACAGCCAGGCCATCAACCGGAGCAAGGCCTGCCGCGCGTTCAGTCCGTCGGCACCGCTATCAGCCATGGCCATGTCCGGCCTCATGATGGCCCGCATGCGATCCGTGGCTGCCATGGGCGTGATAGGCGCCGCGCACCGGCTGGAATGGCTCCACCACCTCACTGACCTCGGCCCCCAGCCCCGTCAGCATGTCGCGAATCACATGGTCGCGCTGAATGAGGATGCGATCCGTCTCGATCTGGGCAGACAGATGCCGGTTGCCGAGATGCCAGGCGAGCTCGATAAGATGCAGACTGTCGCGCGCCCGGATTTCGAACAGACGCTCCTCGGCCGCCTGGATCTCGATGGTCGAGCCATCGTCCAGAACCAGCCGGTCGCCATGGTGGAACAGCACGGCTTCCTTCAGGTCGAGCATCACCATCTCGCCATTGTCGAGATGCAGGAGCTTGCGTCTCAGATGTCGCCCGTCATGAGGGAGGACGACGACGCCCTCGGGCGCATCGGTGATGACACCGGCAGGTTTGAAATTGGTCGCGCGCTGCATGAAAACTCCGGCATGGCTGTTTTTTGAACCATGCACAGGAATGAGGCAAACGGCAAGATCTCTCTTCAGCCCCGGCGACCGATGGCTGCGAAAAGTCGAGCATCATCAGGAGCATGCTCGGAAAGCACGGGATCGACGATGGTCAGCGACTGTTCGTGGCAAACCCGATCTCGCCCCATCTCCTTCGCCAGATAAAGCGCCTTGTCGGCCCAGGCATAGGTGATCTCCGGACGCTGCTCGGGCCGGAACTCCGCCACACCGGCAGAGATGGTCACGCTCAGTTCCGTGTCGTGAAGACTGACGCGCTCCTGCCCTATTCGCCGACGCGCCTCTTCGACCAGCGCCAGACGGTCAGCCAGCGTCCCGCCCTGCAGGATGACCCCGAATTCCTCGCCGCCAAGCCGCGCCACCAGATGCGGCTCACCGAACACCTCATTCAGCATGCCGGAAATCGCCTGGATCACCCGGTCGCCGGCCTGATGGCCGAAACGATCGTTGATCGACTTGAAGCGATCGATGTCGATGATCGCCAGCGAGGCATTTTCCTCGACATTGGCGACGGCGTCATTGAAGCCGCGCCGGTTGGCAAGTCCCGACAGGCTGTCGGTGCGACTGAGGCGCTCGAACTCCCTGCGCGATCTCAAGAGGTCACGAATGACGGTGCCTGCAACCAGGGCAAGCCCGCCCGAGAGCAGACCGGCAAACAGCCAGGAAAAGGCGACCATCAACTTGACCAGGTCTGCAAAAGCGACGTCCTGGAACGCCAGCGAGGACAGGAACGGCAGCAGGCAAATGCCGGCCAGGCTGGTAACGATGACGGAACGAAAGCTGACACGGAAGGCAAAGCTCCAGACGCCATTGGGGGTGTCGAAATCCCCCAACTCGATCTGCCGCCAAAGCTCTTTGCCGATGCGACTCACCGTCCGCTCCTTCACAATCAGGCCTATTGGCTTAGGCTGCGTCCGTTGGCCAAATCCTAATGCAATCCTTCAAATGCAATCGATCTGCCGATTGAGTGAAGCGCTCCCTAAAAAGGATCGAAAAGCAATCACTGGATGAACACTCGCGTGGGCTTTTTAGCGCATTACGTGCAAAGGACGGGCATCAGTCGAAAGCGGCGAATGTCTCAGCTGCTGTGATGGAGGTCTATGGAGAGATCCAGCAATTGCGGCAGCGGCGTCCACCATCCCGTGCGCAGACCGGCCACCCGCAGCATCGATGCCGTCCATGTATTGCAGCCGACAAAGGCATTGAAGGCGCCGTGCGCCTCGAAGAAGGCGTCGTCCAGACCATAGGCTGCGCCGGGGATGGGCACGGGCACACCGGCATCGCGGACGAAGCTCGCACGAATGGCCTCGATCATCCGGCTACGCCCGTCCTTGGAGATCGTCAGAACTCGAACGGAAGGGTGGTCCTGATCGATCTGACCTGCGACCGAGACATGCAGGACGGAGCGATCCACGGTCAGCGCCTTCAACACCGGCAGCGGTCGGATATCGCCCCAGGTCGGCGTCTCGATATAAAAGGAGCGTCCGCCCCAGCCGATGATCAGGTATTCGACGCCGGGCATATCCACCGGCAGACCGGCCGGGATGATATCGGCAAAGGCCGCCCGCACCTCGTCATCAACAGGCAGAGCGATGTCGGTGTGGATGGGATTGGCAAGCAGCAGGATCTGCGTTTCGCCCTGGACGGCAGCTTCTGCCGGCGCGGTCACAGGCCGGGGAACGACTGTTCCCAGCACCACAAGCAAAAACAGCAGGGCAAGGGTGGAGCCCAGCATTCGCAAAACGGGTGTCAATTGCATGAGATCCTAGTCTGCAAGATCGAGTCGGGCTTCGATACGTTGAACTTGCTCGACAAGGCGATCGATCCGCAAGCCCATCTCGGCAACGCCTCCGGCATCAGCACCTTGGTCGCGGCGCAAACCGGCCAAGCCGATTTCCATCCGGGTCAGGCGCTGCCCCTGCTCCTGCATCGTTCCGCGCATCTCACGCAAATCGCTGCGGATGGCACGCAGATGCTCCAGCACCAGATTGTTGACATCCTCAGCCACGATGCATCTCCCGACATCATCAGGGAATGATACACCAGCCCTGACAAGCCGCAACTCTGGAGCGATCCTCAGCTCAGAACAGGAAATACCGCTGTGCCATCGGCAGCTTGGTCGCCGGTTCGCAGGTCAGAAGCTCACCGTCGGCGCGGACTTCATAGGTTTCCGGATCCACTTCCACATGCGGCGTCAAGTCGTTATGGATCATCGACTTTTTCGAGATGCCGCCACGGGTGTTCTTGACCGCGACCATCTGCTTCGCTGTGCCTAGGCGGTTGGCAAGCCCCGCATCGAGCGCGGCCTGGCTGACAAAGGTGACGGAGGAGTTCGTGCGCGCCTTGCCATAGGCGCCGAACATCGGACGGTAATGCACCGGCTGCGGCGTCGGGATCGAGGCATTCGGATCGCCCATCGGCGCGGCGGCAATCATGCCCCCCATCAGGATCATGTCCGGCTTCACACCGAAGAAGGCCGGGTTCCAGATGACAAGATCGGCGCGCTTCCCGACTTCGACCGATCCGATCTCATGGGAGACCCCATGGGCGATCGCCGGGTTGATCGTGTATTTCGCGATATAACGCTTGGCGCGCATATTATCGTTATCGCCCGTCTCGGACGGCAGCGCACCGCGCTGGCGCTTCATCTTGTCCGCCGTCTGCCAGGTGCGGATGATGACTTCGCCGACGCGGCCCATGGCCTGGCTGTCCGACGAGATGATCGAGAAGGCACCGATATCATGCAGGATGTCTTCCGCAGCAATCGTTTCCTTGCGGATGCGGCTCTCGGCAAAGGCAATGTCTTCGGGGATCGACGAGGACAGGTGATGGCATACCATCAGCATGTCCAGATGCTCGGCAACCGTGTTGACCGTGTAGGGCCGGGTCGGATTGGTCGACGACGGGATGACGTTCATCTGACCGCAGATCTTGATGATATCAGGCGCATGCCCACCGCCAGCACCTTCGGTGTGGAAAGCATGGATGGTACGGCCCCGGATGGCATTGACGGTGTCTTCGACGAAGCCGCTTTCGTTCAACGTATCCGTGTGGATCATCACCTGCACGTCAAACTGGTCGGCAACCGAAAGGCAGCAGTCGATCGCGCCCGGCGTGGTACCCCAGTCCTCGTGCAGCTTCAGAGCGGTTGCACCGCCCAACACCATTTCCTCGATCGCGCCGGGCAGCGAGGCATTGCCCTTGCCGGCAAAGGCAAGGTTCATCGGAAAGGCATCCGCCGCCTCGATCATCCGCGCGATGTGCCAGGGACCGGGCGTGCAGGTGGTGGCAAGCGAACCATGCGCCGGACCCGTGCCGCCGCCGAGCATGCAGGTCAGGCCGGACATCAGCGCCTCCTCAATCTGCTGCGGGCAGATGAAGTGGATATGCGCATCCATGCCGCCGGCAGTGACGATCTTGCCCTCGCCCGCAATCGCCTCCGTGCCAGGACCGACGATGATGTTGACGTTGGGCTGCGTATCCGGATTGCCGGCCTTGCCGATCGCAACGATGCGGCCGTCCTTCAGCCCGATATCGGCCTTCACGATGCCCCAGTGGTCGAGGATCAGCGCATTGGTGATGACGGTGTCGACGGCGCCGTTGGCGCGCGTCACCTGGCTCTGGCCCATGCCGTCGCGGATGACCTTGCCGCCGCCGAACTTCACCTCTTCGCCATAGGTGGTGAAATCCTTCTCCACCTCGATGAACAATTCCGTATCGGCAAGACGCACCTTGTCGCCCGTGGTCGGACCAAACATCGAAGCATAGGCGGCGCGGGACATCTTGAAGGACATGGGCGTCAGGTTCCTTGGGCGAGGGAGGAAGCAAAGAGAGGTTGCAGCCGCATGATGCGGCCGCTGGCGATATGCTGGTCGACGAGGCGCCGTTCGGCCTCGAAGGGATGGCCATCCCAGCCACTGTGACCGAAACCGGCAAGCAGGATGGTATCCTTGGCATGCGCGGGGTCCAGAAGCAGCGCCTGGATCACCACCAGGCCGCTGGACGGCACGACATAGGGTTCCGCATCAAGCGCCATCAGGACCTTGTCCAGCGCCTCATGAACGGCGCGACTGATGATCCGGTGCCGCTTGCCCTTCGCCGTAGCAAAGGCCTCGAAGCCGTCGGTGTAATCGTCGCAGAAATCGTCGAGTTCGGGATGGCTGATGGCCAGCTCCGGCTTCAGGTCGGCAAACTTCTCCGGATCGCGCACCGACCAGATCTCGGCCGTACGACTGACGGCCTCGCTGTCACGCCAGGCCGGATCGGCCAGCATCGCGGCCCCTGGGCGCCCGGTATTGCAGACGGCGATGATATCGGTCTTGCGCCCTGCCGAACCGAAATTGCGGCTGCCGTTGAAGCGGATCACCAGGTCCGCCGCATCGATCAGGGGGGCTGCCCCTTCATGCACCGGGCCATTGCCCACGATCATGATCTGTCTCGCCCGAGCCATCGCGTGTCACCCTCAATAGAGCCCGACCAGCGATTTCAGCTCTTCCGTACGGCGCGTCGTCAGCTCCGCAAGGCAGGACGAAACCATCAATGGCTGCATGGAACCACCTTCGACCGAGTAACCTTCGACAGCGCAGGCTGCGTCGCGATAAGCGAGCCAGGCACGCTGCGAAGCCAGAAGCCGCTTGGCTGCTCCACTGTCGTCCGAGGGTGGCGACGCCTTGTCCCATGCAAGCATGGCGGCGCGCGTCTCGGCCCATTGGGCGTTCATGGCGGCATCGGCTTTTCGATAGTCCTCGGCCGCACACTGGTTCATGTCGGCCTGGGTCTGGGCATTGTTGCAATCGACGTCCCGCACGTCCTCACCCGAGGCCGGCGCGTCTTGCAGCAATACGCAACCGCAGACCATCAGGATCACGCTCCAGTTCATCGCTCGCCCCATACCCGTGCCCCCGCCTTGCCCATGTCAGAGGCTTCCCATGATCTGCTGGCGAAAACCATAGACCTCGCGCTTACCCGACAGCGGGATCAGCGTCACCTGGCGCGTCTGGCCGGGTTCAAAGCGCACGGCCGTGCCTGCGGGAATATCGAGCCGCATGCCGCGCGTCTTTTCACGCTCGAAAATCAGCCCGGCATTGGTCTCGAAGAAATGGTAGTGGCTGCCAACCTGGACCGGACGGTCACCGCTGTTCGACACCTCGATCGTGACGGTCGGATGCCCGGCATTCAGTTCGATTTCGCCAGGTGCTGCAATGATTTCACCGGGGATCATGGGCCTCTCCTTCAGCGAATGGGTTCGTGCACGGTGACGAGCTTCGTTCCATCGGGGAACGTCGCCTCGATCTGCACGTCGTGGATCATCTCGGCAATGCCTTCCATCACCTGGTCGCGGGTGATGACATGCGCACCCGCCTCCATGAGATCGGCCACCGCCCGGCCGTCACGCGCACCTTCGACGACGAAATCGGTGATCAGCGCAATGGCTTCCGGATAGTTGAGCTTCACGCCCCGTTCGAGCCGCCGCCGGGCGACCATGGCCGCCATGGCGATCAGCAGTTTGTCCTTTTCCCGCGGCGTCAGATTCATGCGTGCTCCAATGGCGTGATCGTCAGAGATTCCAGACTTTTGGCACAGACGCGCCCCCGCGCAAGGCCGAAATGACGGGCAACAGGATTTTTCTCAGGGCAAAGCCATCAGGCGCCGCGACACGGGCAACAAGCTTGCCTTGCCAATGACTTACGCCGCCCATTTCTTCACCGATCTGCTCACGAATTGGGCGAACGAGCGCTTCGGCGCGAGGGCTGACAAGGATCAGTGTGGCGAAGGCCACGCGCCCGGCCAGCACCGCCGGCGAGGCTGCAAGACGGCCCACCTCTCCCTCGAGTTTGAGCTCTTCGGCATGCAGCAGCTTTCCGCCCTGGCGGATCCGCCAGCGGTCACGCACGAGACCGGTATTCATCGCCTCGCCCATGGCTTTCCGTCCGAGCAGGATCGCCTCGACCGCGAGGAACTCGGCACCCTCGGCAAGATCTACCTCCAGCCGCCGGGTGAGCGACGCATTGTCGAAGAGAATGCTTTCCTGCGGCAGCCAGTGCATCCGGGCGCCCTCGCCCACCTCGATCCGGGTGGTGATCGCACCGGTGCCTGATGACGCCTTGTAGATCTTCTCGCAGGCCTGGGTCGTGGCGGTCAGAAAGCTGCCGGGACCGGCGCGGAAACTCCAGTCGAACTGGTCACCGCCCGTCACGCCGCCGGACGTATTGATCGTCACGGCTTCAAGCTCATCGGTAAAGCTCTCCGGCAGACGGATCTTCGCCGCGCCCTCCTGATAGAGTTCGGCAATCCGTGTCCGTCCGCCTAGGAATTTGGTCACAAGCCGACCAACGCCGCGCGACCGCTGCGCACGCCCCGCCTTGACCGGTACAGTCATCAGATCCACCGCTCGACCGCCTCCATGAAACTCGTCAGACGACTGGCGTCGCATGATTTTCGCGTCGAGACAAGGCGAACTCATACGGTCAGATGGCGCCGCGCCTCCGGCGTATCGAGCGTTTCGGCTGCCCCCTGATGGACGATCTCGCCGCGATCCATGATGTAGACATAGTCCGCCAGCTCCCGGCAGAAATCGAGATACTGCTCGACGAGCAGGATCGCCATGCCGGTCGTGTCGCGCAGGTAGCGGATCGCCCGACCGATATCTTTGATGATCGACGGCTGGATGCCCTCGGTCGGCTCATCGAGCACAAGAATCTTCGGCCGTGTCACCATGGCGCGACCGATCGCAAGCTGCTGCTGCTGGCCACCGGAGAGGTCGCCGCCGCGCCGCGACAACATCGAATCGAGCACCGGAAACAGGCTGAAGATGTCGTCGGGGATATAGCGGTCCTTGCGGTCGAGCGGCGCGTAACCTGTTTCCAGGTTCTCCTTGACGGTCAACAGCGGAAAGATCTCGCGGCCCTGCGGCACATAGCCGACCCCGTTGCGCGCCCGGTTGAACGGCGCCATGCCGTTGAGCTTCTGGCCGTTGAAGGTGATTGTGCCGGCAGACACCGCATGCTGGCCAGTGATGGCACGCAAGAGCGACGACTTTCCGACCCCGTTTCGCCCGAGCACGCAGGTGATCTTGCCCATCTCGGCATTGATCGAGACCCCTCGCAGGGCCTGCGCTGCGCCATAGTGGAGATTGACGTTTTCGACTGTCAGCATGGCAGACCTCCGCTAGCGGTGAGGGTCCTGACACCACCCCCCTCTGCCCTGCCGGGCATCTCCCCCTCAAGGGGGGAGATCGGAAGACGGCTAACGCCGCAGACCGAACGAACCGCTGAATATGTTTCTAGTTTTCGTGCGCCCCGGACGCGCGGTATCAGGTCATGAGCGATCAGCCGAATACCGATCTCCCCCCTTGAGGGGGAGATGGCCGGCAGGCCAGAGGGGGGTACCCAAACGGCAACGTCAGACATCATCCCATCACCGCCCCAGATAGTTCTCGATGACCTTCTGGTCATTCGAGACGAAATCGATCGAGCCTTCCGCCAGCACGGAGCCTTCCGCCAGACACGTCACCTTCACCCCGAGATCGCGGATGAAGCCCATGTCGTGTTCGACGACGACAACCGAGCGAGTCTTGGCGATCTCTTTCAAGAGAATGGCCGTCTCCGCCGTCTCGGCATCGGTCATGCCGGCAACCGGCTCGTCGACCAGCAGAAGCTTCGGCTCCTGCGCAAGCAGCATGCCGATCTCCAGCCACTGCTTCTGGCCGTGGGAGAGATTGGCAGCCAGCTCGTCCTTGCGATGGGTGAGCCGCACCGTCTCCAGGATCTCCTCGATGCGCGCCTTGTCCTCGGGCGTCAGCCGATAGAAGAGCGTCGCGAAGACACCGCGATTGCGGTTGAGCGCCAGTTCCAGATTGTCCCAGACGGTATGGCTTTCGAACACCGTCGGTTTCTGGAACTTGCGGCCGATCCCGAGCTGGGCGATCTCGGCCTCGTCCTTCTTGGTCAGGTCGATCTTCCCGCCGTCGAAGAAGACCTCGCCGCTGTCTGGCCGGGTCTTGCCGGTGATGATGTCCATCATCGTCGTCTTGCCGGCGCCGTTCGGGCCAATGATGGCGCGCAACTCGCCGGGTTCGACGATGAAGGAGAGCGAATTCAGTGCCTTGAAGCCGTCGAAGGAGACGGAGACACCGTTGAGATAGAGCAGGCTGGACGTGGTCTTGTCGCTCATCACATCACTCCGCAGCCACGGGGGCCGATTGGGGTTTTACGTCAGCGTTCGCCGCGTCCTTGTCGGCGGCATCGCGGAACTCCTTGCGGCGTGCCAGATACTGCTGGACCGTCCCGACGATACCCTTCGGCAGGAAGAGCGTGACGCAGATGAACAGCGCGCCGAGTGCAAACAGCCAGAGATCGGGGAAGGCGCCGGTGAAGTAGCTCTTGCCGACATTGACGAGGATCGCCCCGATGATCGGCCCGATCAACGTGCCGCGCCCGCCGACAGCAGCCCAGACCACGACTTCGATCGAATTGGCCGGATCGAATTCGCCGGGATTGATGATGCCGACCTGCGGCACGAAGAGCGCACCGGCAATGCCCGCCATCATCGCCGAAACGACGAAGGTGAAGAGCTTGATGTTCTCGACCCGGTAGCCGAGGAAGCGCACACGGCTTTCCGCATCGCGCACGCCGACCAGCACCTTGCCGAACTTCGAACGGGTGATGCCGGACGCAATCACCAGGCAGAGCGCCAGGAAGATCGCCGAGAGCGCAAACAGCACCGCACGCGTTCCATCCGCCTGGACGGAGAAGCCGAGGATTTCCTTGTAGTCGGTGAGGCCGTTATTGCCGCCAAAGCCCATGTCGTTGCGGAAGAAGGCGAGCATCAGCGCATAGGTCATCGCCTGGGTGATGATCGAGAGATAGACGCCGTTGACGCGGGAGCGGAAGGCAAACCAGCCGAAGAAGAAGGCGAGCAGGCCGGGCACGATCAGCACCATCGCCATGGCGACGGGGAACATGTCCATGCCATGCCAGAACCACGGCAGTTCCTTCCAGTTCAGGAAGACCATGAAGTCGGGCAGGATGGGGTCGCCATAGACGCCGCGCGACCCGATCTGGCGCATCAGATACATGCCCATCGCATAACCGCCGAGCGCGAAGAAGGCGCCGTGGCCGAGCGAGAGGATGCCGCAGTAACCCCAGACGAGATCGAGCGCCAGCGCGAGCAGCGCGTAGCAGAGATACTTGCCCATCAGCGACATGACATAGGTCGGCACATGCAGCGGGCTGTCGGGTGGTGTCAGCAGGTTGAGCGCCGGAACGAGCAGAGCGAAAGCGAGGAGGATGCCGACCGCAATCAGGATCTTGCCTTCGAGTGCACGCAGGATGAAGCCGGTAATCATGCTTCCACCGCCCTTCCCTTGAGCGCGAAGAGGCCGCGCGGACGTTTCTGAATGAAGAGAATGATCAGCACGAGCACGAGGATCTTGCCGAGCACCGCACCAACCGAGGGTTCGAGGAACTTGTTGAGGATGCCGAGCGACAGAGCGCCAACCAGCGTGCCCCAGAGATTGCCGACCCCGCCGAAGACCACGACCATGAAACTGTCGATGATATAGGCCTGACCGAGGTTCGGAGAGACGTTGTCGATCTGGGAAAGCGCCACGCCGGCGATCCCGGCAATGCCCGAACCCAGCGCAAAGGTGAAGGCATCGACCCAGGGGGTGCGAATGCCCATGGACGACGCCATGCGGCGGTTCTGGGTGACGGCACGCATCTGCAGGCCGAAGGCGGACTTCTTCATCAGCGCAAGCAGCGCAAAGAAGATGGTCAGCGAGAAGAGTACGATCCACAGACGGTTCCAGGTGATCGTCATGCCGCCCAGCGCAAAGGAGCCGGACATCCACGACGGGTTGCCCACTTCCTGGTTGGTCGGGCCGAAAATGGTGCGCACGGTCTGCTGCAGGATCAGCGAAATGCCCCAGGTCGCCAGCAGCGTTTCCAGCGGGCGGCCATAGAGGAAACGGATGACACCGCGCTCGATGACGAGCCCGATCAGCGCCGTCATCAGGAAGGCGACGGGCAATGCAATGGCGAGCGACCAGTCGAAGAGACCAGGATAGCTGGTGCGGATCACCTGCTGCACCACGAAGGTGGAATAGGCGCCGATCATCACCATCTCGCCATGCGCCATGTTGATGATGCCCATGACGCCGAAGGTGATGGCGAGGCCGATGGCCGCGAGCAGCAGCACGGAGCCGAGCGAGACGCCATACCAGACGCTCTCGGCGGTATCCCAGAGCACCAGCTGGCTTTCGATCTTCGAGACGGCGGCATCGAGATCCGGCCGCAGCGCTTCGTCAATCGTGCCGGAGACCGAGAGCAGGATGCTTTTCGCCGGACGACCGCCGATCGAAGCGACGGCCTCGATGGCGCCCCGCTTTTCCTCGATCGAGCGGTCCGAGGCCAGGATGGACACGGCCCGTGCCTGCTCCATCCGTGACTTGACCTCCGGATCGGTTTCCTTGGCAAGCGCGGCCTCGACGAGCTCGAGATTTTCGGCACTCGGAGACTGCAGCACCGCCTGGGCAGCGGTCAGACGCACAGTCCTGTCGGGGCTGAGCAGCGTCAGGCCGCCAAGCGCAGAACGGATCGCGCGACGCAGATTGTTGTTCACCTTGACCTTGGTAAAGGCGCCCTTCGGCTCCTCGCCAACCGTCTCGCCCGTCAGCGGATCGATCACAGCAAGATTGCTGCCGGCAGCCTTTGTGATGAAGACGGCACCGTCCGATTTGCGAACGAAGAGTTCCCCCTCGGCAAAGGCTTCCAGCGCCGGCACGATGCGCGGATCCCCGGTGGCGGCGATCTGCCCGATCAGCTCTTCGGCCTGCTTGAAATTGGCCTTGCCGAGTGCGTTGAGGAGATCCTTCGGATCGCTCTGCGCAAAGGAGGGCGCGGCGAGTGCGAAGAAGGTGAAGAGGAGTGTGATGAAACGAATGAGCATTCTGTATCCCCCGGATGGCTGGCGGCGAGCTTGAGGAAGCCCTCATCCGCCTGCCGGCACCGCCTCCCTGATGACCAGGGAGACAGGCTAATTCCGCTGAAGGCTGGTTCGAAAACACCCTCCCCTTGAGGGGGAGGGTCGAACCGAAGGTTCGGGGTGGGGTGACACCCTGAAGACATCACCCCCACCCATCGCTGCGCGATGACCTCCCCCCTCAAGGGGGAGGTGGGAGAAGGCGATTATCAGCTGCCCTTGCCGCCGCACTTGCCGGTGGCAACGTTGAAGTTGCCGCATTCCATCGGCTTGCGCCAATCAGCGATCAGGTCCTTGGAGTCGGGCAGATAGTCGGACCACTCGTCACCGACGACGGCAGGCGTTTCCTGAACGACTTCGAACTGGCCGTCGGCCTGGATTTCACCGATCAGAACCGGCTTTGTGATGTGGTGGTTCGGCATCACGGTGGCATAGCCGCCAGTGAGGTTCGGAACCGTCACGCCGATGATGGTATCGAGAACTTCGTCGGTCTCGGTGGTGCCGGCAGCTTCGACGGCCTTAACCCAGGCGTTGAAGCCGATATAGGCAGCTTCCATCGGGTCGTTGGTCACGCGCTTCTCGTTGCCGGTGAAAGCGTGCCAGGTCTTGATGAACTCGGCATTGGCCGGGGTGTCGACAGACTGGAAGTAGTTCCAGGCAGCGAGGTGGCCGACGAGCGGAGCAGTGTCGAGGCCGGCGAGTTCTTCTTCACCGACGGAGAAGGCGACGACCGGGATGTCTTCGGCCTTGATGCCCTGGTTGGCGAGTTCCTTGTAGAACGGAACGTTCGCGTCACCGTTGATGGTCGAGACGACGGCGGTCTTCTTGCCGGCCGAGCCGAACTTCTTGATGTCGGAGACGATGGTCTGCCAGTCGGAATGACCGAACGGCGTGTAGTTGATCATGATGTCTTCTTCGGCAACGCCCTTCGACATCAGATAGGCTTTGAGGATCTTGTTGGTCGTCTGCGGATAGACGTAGTCGGTGCCAGCGAGAACCCAACGCTCGACGCCTTCGTTTTCAGCGAGGTAGTCGACGGCCGGGATAGCCTGCTGGTTCGGAGCGGCACCGGTGTAGAAGATGTTGCGCGAGGATTCTTCACCCTCGTACTGGACCGGGTAGAAGAGGATCGAGTTCAGCTCTTCAAAGACCGGCAGAACGGACTTGCGCGAAGACGAGGTCCAGCAACCGAAGACGGCCGCAACCTTGTCCTTTTCGATCAGCTCGCGGGCCTTTTCGGCAAACAGCGGCCAGTCGGAAGCCGGGTCGACAACGACGGCTTCAAGCTTCTTGCCGAGAACGCCACCCTTCTTGTTCTGCTCTTCAACGAGCATCAGCATGGCGTCCTTCAGCGTCGTTTCCGAGATCGCCATCGTGCCGGAGAGCGAGTGCAGAACGCCGATCTTGATCGTGTCTTCCTGGGCAAACGCACCGTGGAAGGCCGTCGTCGACAGCATGGCGCCGAGCAGCGCGCCAGTCAGTTTCATCTTCATGGACATTGTCGTGAACCCCTCTTCTTGTCCGCAACCGGTCGGTTAATGGAATTTAACCGTTGCTGAAGGGGACTATCCGATGCTGCGTCGCAAAACCGTATACGTCGTTTGACGTAGGTCAGGGGGTAAAAGGGGGCCATGCAGGGGAACCGAGGCGGCAGGGGCAGACATCCAGGCGAAAAACCCTTCAAATGCAGGGTTCCCGCCACACAGATCCCACCGTATGTTCACCATATGTTCGAGAAACCAATGGAGAGGGTCGTGGATAAACTCGCAGAGTTCATCATCGAAGCCAAGGCGCTGACCTATATGAGCGGCAAGCACCCGCAGCCCGTCCCCTCCCGCCCGGGGGCCAAGGATATCACCCATGAGAAGGGCAGCTTTCGCTATCTCGACAGCCATTTCGGCGGCACCGATTTCCTCGGCCAAGAAGTCGTCTGGCAGGACGAAGTTCCCGTCTGGGCGATGAACTACTATGGCAGGATCATCGACCCGGCTCGCTTCGACGGCGAGCGCGCAGGCATCGTGATCAAGCAAGCGCTCACTGCGCTTTATCAGGAAAAGCGCTTTCTCGGCGACTTCACCTATCAGCATGCCCTCGGCGAATACATCGATCAGTCCATCGGTGATTATCGCAGTTTCCTCGGTGTGGAACGCATCCTCGTCGCGGACAGGCTGGTCTATCAGCTCGATTATCAGGGAGGTCTGATCAAGCCCTGACGGGCCTTGCTATTCTGGACAATCCCGTGAAAATGCCTAAAGGAAAGCCACTTAACAAAAGGCGCTAGATTTTAGGCATGCCAGCACGCCAACGCATCATCCCCGTCCGCCGCGAATACAATCGCTGGGTCGCGAACCAGACGCTGGAAGATTATGCCTTGCGCTTCACGGCCAAGGGCGCCCGAAAGTTTTCGTCAAGCCGCATCTCCCAGACGGCAATCGGCGCCATTTCCTTTCTGGCGCTGGAGGCGATCGGCGGCACGATCACGATCGCCTATGGAACCACCAACGCCTTCTTCGCCATCATTGTTGCCGCCGTCCTGATGCTGTTGGTCGGCATTCCGATCAGCCGCTACGCCATCCGCCATGGCGTCGACATCGACCTGCTCACCCGCGGCGCCGGCTTCGGCTATATCGGCTCGACGATCACCTCGCTGATCTATGCCGGCTTCACCTTCATGCTTTTTGCGATCGAAGCCTCGATCATGACCAAGGCGCTGGAACTCGCCTTCGGCATTCCGCTCTGGCTCGGCTACATCATCTCCGCCGTCGCCGTGCTGCCGCTGGTCACCTACGGCATCCGGATGATCTCGAAGTTCCAGTTGATCACCCAGCCATTCTGGATCGTGCTCAACATCCTGCCCTTCGTCTTCATTGCCTTTCTCGACTGGGAGAAGATCGACCTCTGGATCGCCTTTGCCGGCGTCGATCACTCGAACGCCCATCTCGGTGAGGCAGCCCCCTTCAATCTCCTGGAGTTCGGCGCCGCCTCCGCCGTCATCCTGGCGCTGATGCCGCAGATCGGCGAACAGGTCGACTTCCTCCGCTTCCTGCCACCCGAGGGTGCCCGCAAGCTGCACCATCGCATCGGCATCTTCCTCGCCGGCTCCGGCTGGGTCGTGCTCGGTGTGCCCAAACTGCTGGCAGGCTCCTTCCTCGCCGTCCTGACGCTCTCGACCGGCGTGCCGATCAGCGAGGCTGCCGACCCCGCCCATATGTATGTCGCCGCCTTCGGCTACATGATCCCCAACGAGACGGCAGCCATGCTGCTGATGGCGGGTTTCGTGGTGATCTCGCAGCTGAAGATCAACGTCATGAATGCCTATGCCGGCTCGCTTGCCTGGTCGAACTTCTTCTCGCGCCTGACCCACAGCCATCCGGGACGCGTCGTCTGGCTGGTCTTCAACGTCGCGATCGCCCTGCTCTTGATGGAACTCGGCATCTACGGTCTGCTCGAAGAGACGCTCGGCATCTTCTCGATCATCGCGATGAGCTGGCTCTGCGCCATCTCCGCCGACCTCTTCGTCAACAAGAAGCTCGGCCTCTCACCGCCCGGCATCGAGTTCAAGCGTGCCCATCTCTACGACATCAACCCGGTCGGCTGTGGCACCATGGCGCTCTCGACCGGGCTGGCGCTCGCCGCCCATTTCGGCGCCTTCGGCTCGACCATGGCCTCGCTCTCGACCTATGTGACGCTGGTCGCCTTCCTCATCTCGCCACTGCTCGCCTGGTGGACGGACGGCAAGTTCTATCTCGCGCGCAAGCCGCGCCACAGCTGGAAGAACCAGACCGGCATCACCTGCTCGATCTGCGAACACCCCTTCGAGCCGGAAGACATGGCCTGGTGCCCCGCCTATGCCGCGCCGATCTGCTCGCTCTGCTGCACGCTCGACAGTCGCTGCCACGACATGTGCAAGCCGCATGCGAAGATCAACGCCCAGGCCGCGACCGTGGCCCGCGCCTTCCTTCCGCAAGCGGTGATCGAAACCTTTTCCACCCGGCTCGGGCGCTATGCCCTGACGGCCATGCTGTCGATCTCGGTGATCGGCGCCATTCTCGCGATCATCGCCCACCAGGTGAATGCCGCGACACCGGACATGGCAGACGTGGTCAATCGAACGGTGACGGTCGTCTTCTTCATCTTTGCGATCATCGCCGGCATCGTTTCCTGGTTCTATGTGCTCGCCCATGACAGCCGGGTGGTGGCGGAAGAGGAATCTTCGCGCCAGAACACGCTGCTGCTCAAGGAAATCGCCGCTCACCGCAAGACGGACGCAGCACTCCAGAATGCCAAGGAGACGGCGGAAGCGGCAAACCGCGCCAAGAGCCGCTATGTCGTGGGCCTCTCTCACGAACTGCGCACGCCGCTGAATGCCGTGCTCGGCTATGCGCAGATCCTCGAACGCGACGAGACGATCCCCGTGCCCCGCCAATCGGCGATCAAGGTCATCCGCCGCTCTGCCGACCACCTGTCGGGACTGATCGACGGGCTGCTCGACATCTCCAAGATCGAGGCCGGTCGCCTGCAGGTCTTCTCCAACGAGGTCAACATCCAGGACTTCCTCGACCAGCTCATCGACATGTTCGCCCCTCAGGCCGCTGCCAAGGGCATCCTCTTCGAGCATCAACGGTCGCGAAACCTGCCGCTCTATGTGCGCACCGACGAACGCCGGATCAGGCAGATCCTCGTCAACCTGCTCTCCAATGCGATCAAGTTCACCGATGAGGGGACCATTCGATTCACCGTCGATTATCGAAGCCAGGTCGCGACCTTCACCGTCAGCGATACCGGCCGTGGCATCTCCGAGAAAGACCTGAACCGCATCTACGAGCCCTTCCAGCGCGGCGAAGCGGACAATATCCGCCCGCAACCGGGCCTTGGCCTTGGCCTCACCATCACCAAGCTGCTAACCAACACGCTGGGCGGCGAGATCTCGGTGACGAGCGAGCGCGACAAAGGCTCGACCTTCAAGGTCCGGCTGATGCTGTCGGCCATCGACCGGCCGAACACCGCTCCCGCCCCCGAACGCAAGATCGTCTCCTATACCGGACCGCGCCGCACCATCGTTGTCGTCGACGACAACGAGGATCACCGTGAGCTGATGCGTGAGGTGCTGGCCCCGCTCGACTTCGTCGTTTTGACAGCAGCCGGCGGGCCGGAATGTCTGACGCTGATCGAGGGTGTGAAGGCCGATCTTTTCCTCGTCGACATTTCCATGCCCGGCATGAACGGCTGGCAGCTTGTCGAGAAGCTCCGCGATGCCGGCCAGAAGGCGCCGATCCTGATGCTCTCCGCCAATGTCGGCGATGCCCCGGCCCCCGGCGGCGAAGGCCATGACGACGCGATCGCAAAGCCCGTCGACATCACGCGCCTGCGCGACAAGCTCGCCCGCTTCCTCGGCCTCGACTGGATCTATGCCGACGATCCGCGCCTTCTGCAGCCGGCCACACCGGCCGAGAGGCCGATATCGCCGGGCGCAACCCATGTGGAGGAGTTGATCAGCCTTTGCGATATCGGCTATGTGCGCGGCATCGAGGCAAAGCTCGCCGAACTGGGCGGGCTTGGAAATAACACGGCCTTTGTCGATGCGGCCCGCGCCTATGTGCAGGCCTTCGACCTTGCTGGGCTGCGCAGTTTCCTCGCCTCCTTCCAAACCGGCGGGGAGCCGAACCATGGCTGAGGCGAACCGCCGCGATATCGTGCTTCTGGTGGACGACAGTCCGGATGCCCTGGGCTTTCTGACCGAAGCCCTGGAGGCCTCCGGCTATTCCGTGCTAATTGCCACGTCAGGCCATGCCGCGCTGTCGATCGTCGCCCGCATCAGCCCGGATCTCATCCTGCTGGACGCTGTGATGCCGGGTATGGACGGCTTCGAGGCCTGCCGGACGCTGAAGGCCGACCCGGTCGTCGCCCAGGTGCCGGTCATCTTCATGACCGGTCTCACCGAAACCGAGCATGTGGTGAAGGCACTCGAATCGGGCGGCGTCGACTATCTCACCAAGCCGATCAACATCGACGAATTGCGCGCCCGCATCCGCGTCCACCTCTCCAATGCCCGCTCCGCCCAGAGCGCCAGGGTCGCCCTTGATGCGGCCGGTCGCCATCTGCTCGCCATCCGTGGCGACGGGCAGGTGCACTGGACGACACCGCAGGCCAACCGCCTGATCGAGACGGCAACTGGCCATCAGGACCGCATCGGTGATGTCGCCAAGGCTGCAGCCGCCTGGCTCACAGCACGCCGTGCCGGCGCCTCACCGCAGACCGAGACCACTTTTCCCTATGCCGGCGCAACGGGCCTGCCGCTGACCCTCTCCCTGCTCGGCACGATCGGCGCTGACGAATATCTCTTCCGCCTCACCTCCGCCAATCGCCAGAGCGAGGACGAGATGTTGAGGGAACGCTTCGGCCTGACCCATCGCGAGAGCGAGGTTCTCCTCTGGATCGCCAAGGGCAAGGCCAACCGCGACATCGGCGAAATCCTCGGCCTCTCCTCGCGCACGGTGAACAAGCATCTCGAACAGATCTACTCCAAACTCGGGGTGGAGAACCGAGCTTCTGCGGCGGTGAAGGCGGCGGGCGTGCTGCGCGAGACGTGAGCAGTATTAGCGAATAGCGAATAGCGAATAGCGAATAGCGAAGTTTATAGGCAGCGCGATACAGTCAAGCTCTTTTGCCTCCCCATCAATAGGTGACAACGGCTGTCAGTGTCCTGCACAAGACTGTTCGCCCCGCACTGCTCCCTACTCCCTACTCCCTACTCCCTATTCGCTACTCCCTATTCGCCCCCACGCCCAACAACGCAAAAAGCCCGGCGCGAGGCCGGGCTTTCCGTCGGTCCGATGAAGGATCGAATTAGTTCTGGAAGTACGAGTACTTGCCGTCCTCGCCCTTCTTCCAGGTGTACATGACGTAGTCCGGACGGGTGATGTCGCCCTTGGCGTCGAAGCCGAGTTCGCCGATAACGGTCGTGTACGGGCCCTTTTCCTTCAGAGCCGTCGCAACGGTTTCCGGATCGTTGGAGCCGGCAGCCTTGGCAGCTTCTGCGATGACCTGCAGGGCAGCGTAGGAGTACAGCGTGTAGGCTTCCGGTTCGAAGCCGGCGTCGCGGAACTTCTTCACGGCATCAGCAGCGTTCGGGTTCTGGCGCGGATCCGGCGGGAAGGTCATCAGCGTGCCGTTGACGGCGTCGCCGGCGATCGAAGCCAGTTCGTTCGAGGTGATGCCGTCGCCCGACATCATGGTTGCGGTCAGACCCTGGGTCGCCATCTGGCGCAGGATCAGGCCGGCTTCGGTGTGCAGACCGCCGAAGTAAACGACGGACACGCCAGCGTCCTTCATCTTGGCGATGAGGGCGGAGTAGTCCTTTTCACCCGGGGTGATGCCTTCGTACAGAACTTCGGTCACGCCGAGTTCGTTCATGGCCTTCTTGGTTTCGTCAGCGAGACCCTGGCCGTAAGGCGTCTTGTCGTGAACGACAGCAACCTTGGCATCCTTGAAGTTGTCGGCGATGTACTTGCCGGCAACAGCGCCCTGCTGGTCGTCACGGCCGCAGGTACGGAAGGTGTTCCACAGGCCGCGCTCGGTGAAGTTCGGGTTGGTCGAAGCAGGCGTGATCTGCAGGATGCCGTTTTCGGCATAGACTTCAGAAGCCGGGATCGAAACGCCCGAGTTGAAGTGACCGACGACGAACTTGACGCCGTCAGCAACGAACTTGTTGGCGACCGAAACGCCCTGCTTGGCGTCCGAAACGTCGTCGCCGAGAACGATCTTGATCGGCTCGCCGTTGATGCCGCCGGCAGCGTTGATGTCGGCAGCAGCCTGCTCGGCACCCTTCTGGAGCTGTGCACCGAAGGCCGCGTTCGGGCCGGTCAGCGGGCCGGCGACGCCGACCAGGATTTCGGCATAGGCGCTGCCGCTGAAGGCAACCATGGCCGACAGCGCAACCGCCGAGAGGAGAGACTTCTTCATATTTTGACTCCCAATTTTTTATGCGGGTTAGGTTTTAAAAAGCCTGCGCAATACCCGCTGTGACTGCGCCGGAAAACTGTTCCACTCTTTGTTTCTGGCCGAGGCCTTGTTGTTTGCCAAGTCGACGCCTTCTGTCGCCAATCTGCGACAGAAAACAACAGCTTGTCAATCTTTGTTCTTCCACGAGAAATACGATGTTCTCTCGTAGAGCCAGTAGTAGTTATCGACCATCTGGGTGGTGCGCCGCGCCTGGAAACCAGCCGCTGCAAACGCCATCAGAAGCACGACGTCGATCACGTAGAAGAAGGGGCTGAGGAAGGGCCCGCCAAACAGCGAGAAGTGCAGGAACCGCATCGCAAATCCCAGACCCAGGATGTAGACGAACACGGTGCCGTAGCCGTTCCAGCCCTCGGCCGCCGCCCTGCCCGTGCGCCATGCGGTCCACAAACCGAGGAGCAGCACGAGAAAACGCAGGACGTAGCGAACTGTCGTGTCGCTTTCGAAAAACAAACCTTGCATGTCAATTACTCCCCGCGCTCAGTGATGGCCGCCTTCGAGATAGGCCGCGCGAACCGACGGATCGGCCAGCAGTTCCTTACCCGTGCCACTCATTGTCACCTTGCCGTTGACCATGACATAGGCACGGTCGGACAGCTTCAGTGCGGCGAAAGCGTTCTGCTCGACGAGGAAGACAGTCAGCCCCTCTTCCTGGTTGAGCCGCTTGATCTGCTCGAAGATCCCCTTGACGATCAGCGGTGCGAGACCGAGCGACGGCTCGTCGAGAAGCAGCAGCTTCGGACGCGACATCAGCGCGCGACCGATCGAGAGCATCTGCTGCTCGCCACCCGACAGGGTGCCGCCGCGCTGGCTCTGACGTTCCTTCAGGCGGGGGAACATGGTGAAGACCTTCTCCACGTCCTCCTTGAAGTATTTCAGATCGTCGAGACCGGCACCCATCTGCAGGTTTTCCAGCACCGTCATGCGCGGGAAGATGCGGCGACCCTCCGGCGACTGGGCGATGCGGCGACGCGCGATCAGATGCGTCGGCAGCTTGGTGATGTCTTCGCCATCGAAGATGACCTGACCGGCCTGGGCCTGCGGGCTACCGCAAATGGTCATCATCAATGTCGACTTGCCGGCGCCGTTGGCGCCGATCAGCGACACGATCTCGCCCTTGTGGACTTCGACGTCCACACCGGCCAGCGCACGGATATTGCCGTAATAGGTCTCGACGGCGGAGACCTTCAGAAGCGGTTCAGAGGACATCAGTTGTTCCCTCCGGCAACGGCTTCAACTTCATGGATTGCTTCATCCAACTCTTCATCCTCGACACCCAGATAGGCCGCAATGACCTTCGGGTCGTTCTTGACGTAATCAGGCGTGCCGTCCGAGATCTTCTGGCCATATTCCAGCACCACGACGTGGTCGGAAATCTGCATGACGACCGACATGTCGTGCTCGATCAGGAGCAGCGAGGTACCTTCGTCACGGATGCTCTTGAGCAGCGTGTTGAGCGCCAGCGATTCCTTCGGGTTGAGACCCGCGGCCGGCTCATCGAGGCACAGCAGCTCGGGGCCCGTGCACATCGCACGGCAGATTTCCAGGCGGCGCTGGGCGCCGTAGGGAAGATCGCCGGCCGGATCGTCGGCACGTTCGATGAGATCGGCCTTCTCCAGCCAGTACCGCGCCTTCTCGATCGATTCCGCCTCGGCCCTCTTGTAGACCGGTAGGCCGAGCAGACCGAGAATGGTGTAGCCCGAAGCCTTCATCAGCGCATTGTGCTGCGCCACGAGAAGGTTTTCGAGAACGGTCAGACCCGAGAAGAGCCGGATGTTCTGGAAGGTACGGGCGACCTTGGCCTTTTTGGTAATCTCGAAATCCGGCAACCGCTCCAGAAGATGCTTCTGCCCGGACTTCTGGTTTAGCGTGATCATGCCCATGGTCGGCTTGTAAAAGCCGGTGATGCAGTTGAAGACCGTGGTCTTGCCCGCACCGTTTGGACCGATCAGCGCGGTGATTTCGCCGCGCTTGGCTTCGAAGGAGAAGTCGTTGATGGCCATCAGACCACCAAAGCGCATCGACAGATGCTCGACTTTCAGAATGGTGTCATTGCTCATTGTCGTGTTCCCGGAAGCCATCAGCCGTGACCTTCCTTGGTAAAGCTGCCCGAGACGGCCTTGCGCTCCCTAAGGAAGGCCGTCGGCTCTCTGCTGCCGACGAAACCGCGCGGCTTGAACAGCATGACCACGACCATGGCGAGGCCGAAGAGGATCATGCGGTAGAGTTCCGGCGTGAAGTCGGGACCGAAGATATGCTTCAGGAATTCCATCTCACGCAGCGCTTCCGTGCCACCGATCATGACGATGGCAGCAACCGCGATCCCTGTCAGCGATCCCATGCCGCCAAGAACGACGATGGCAAGGATGACGGCAGACTCGAGGAAGACGAAGCTTTCCGGCGAAACGAAGCCCTGGCGGGCGGCGAAGAAGGAGCCGGCAAAGCCGCCGAACATCGCACCGATCGCAAAAGCGGTGAGCTTGGTCGTCACGGTGTTGATGCCGAGCGAGCGGCAGGCGATTTCGTCTTCACGCAGCGCTTCCCACGCACGGCCGATCGGCATGCGGCGGAGCTTGATCGTGACATAGGCCGTCAGGCAGCACAGAGCCAGGATCACGTAGAAGAGGTAGATCTTGTAGTAGGCCGACGACATCGGCAGGTCGAACATCTTGGCGAAGCCATCCGGCGACGCGTTGAATTCGATGCCGAAGAAGGTCGCCTTCGGAATGCTGGAGATACCGAAGGTACCCTTGGTGACATCCTGCCAGTTGATCAGCACCAGTCGGATGATTTCACCGAAGGCGAGCGTCACGATGGCAAGATAATCGCCTCTGAGACGCAGAACCGGGAAGCCCAGGATGATGCCCCAGAAGGCAGCCAGGATGCCGGCGAGCGGCAGCAGGATCCAGAAGGACAGACCGAAGTTCTGGGCGAGCAGCGCGTAGGAATAGGCGCCGACCGCATAGAATGCGACGTAGCCCAGGTCGAGCAGACCGGCGAGACCGACGACGATGTTCAGACCCCAGGCCAGCATCACGTAGATGAGGATCTGGATGCCGAAGTTGTCGACGTATTTCAGCGAGCCCTGGACGCCGGTGAGCGCCACGATGACCGGCGGATAGAGGATCAGCGCAATCAGCGCGATCTTCAGGAAATGCGTCTTGATGAAGGGCTGCTTGGCGTCGATGTCTTGCACCGACGCGGCAGCGGCCTTCCTCTCCTTGCGGGCGGCGAACCAGGGCGCCAGGAAGGCGACCATGGCGAAGCGACCGACGGCCGCAATGATCACGAAGATCGCGAGCAGGCCCCAGCGCGGATACCAGATCAGCTCGTTGGCCATGTTCTGATCGGTCTTGATGCCGATGTAGAGGCTGAACAGGCCGAGCGAGAGAAGGCCGGCGAACAGGCCTTCCTTGATGGCGCGCGCCATTATGCCGGACGAAGCGGCACCGTTTACGTTTGCAGGAGTAGTCATGGGATCAAACCTTCTCGACTTCCGGACGTCCGAGGATGCCGGTGGGCTTGAAGATCAGCACGAAGGCCAGGATGGCGAAGGTCGCGACATCCTTGTAGGCGATGCTGAAATAGGCCGACCAGAGCGACTCGATAAGGCCAATCAGCAACCCGCCGAGCACGGCGCCCGGAAGCGAGCCGATACCGCCGAGAACAGCTGCCGTGAAGGCCTTCACGCCTGGAATGAAGCCGTCATGGAACGATGCGACACCATAATACATCAGGTACATCGTGCCGGCGACGGCCGCGAGCGCTGCACCCATGACGAAGGTGATGGAGATCGTACGGTCAACATCGACGCCGAGAAGAGCCGCCATCTTGCGGTCCTGTTCGGTCGCACGCTGCGCACGGCCGAGCGGGGTCTTGTTGACGATATACCAGAAGGCGGCAAGCAGAACGGCCGTCACGACGACGATGATCACCTGCTTGACCGCGATGGTGACATTGCCGAAATGCAGCACTTCGCTGACCAGCGGCGGGATCGGCTTGTTGCGCGGACCCTGCGAGATCTGGATGAAGTTCGACAGAACGATCGACATGCCGATCGCCGTGATCAGCGGCGCAAGGCGGAACGATCCGCGCAGCGGCCGATAGGCGACCCGCTCGATCGTCCAGTTCCACAGACCGGTCATCAACATTGCAACGATCAGCATGATCAGCAGCGCAAGCGCCACCGGAATGCCGGCGAAGAAGGATGTGAGAATGAGGAAGACGATCAGAGCGGCAAAGCCGCCGAGCATGAAGATGTCACCATGGGCAAAGTTGATCATGCCGATGATGCCGTAAACCATCGTATAGCCGATAGCCACGAGGCCATAGATGGATCCAAGAGTCAGCCCGTTGATGAGCTGCTGGATAAAATAGTCCATACATTATCCCCCGGACGCACCTGATTACTGCGTCTCATTTTGTTGTCCCTGGCGGGCATAGGCGTCGGAGGATTCCATATCGCTTTGTCCGAAAATGTGAAGCCTAAAAGGCAGGCAGGGGATAAAATGTTACTGTTAAGCGGCACTTTGACCCTTGAAATGACAGGTCACACAAAAAAACAGCAGAAAAAGCTTACGAAATCAGCAGGTCGCCGAAGCGACCTGCCGTCCATCGGACAAAACTAAAGCAAGCCCATATTTGTGGAAAACGGTTCAGTTTCTCATTCGCGACCCGTTCGCGTCAAATAGCGACTGAGGCTGCAAACGGGCGGGCAGGATTTCCCCAAGAATTTCCACACTCCAGCCGTCGATTTCGTCGGCAATCTCCTTCGGCACGTAACCGATGGCGACAGAAACGCCGCTCGGATGCGCGTAGCCGCCGGAGGTCACCCAGCCGCACACCTCGCCCTTGTAGGAGATCGGCTCGTCGCCGATGACATCCGCATCCTTGGCCTCGACGATGAATGTGCGGAGCCTGAGCTTGCCGCCGGAGAGCTTCTCCTCGATCGCCGCCTTCTTGCCAATGAAGTCGGCTTCCTTCTTCAGGACGACGAAACGCGACAGCCCGGCTTCCAGCGGCCCGTAAAGCGGACGGAACTCGCGCGACCAGCTGCCGAAGCTCTTTTCGAGCCGCAGCGCATTGAGTGCGCGCAACCCGAAGAGCGAGATATTGAACTCCGCCCCCGCCTCCATCAGCGCCTCAAAGACGTAACGCTGATATTCCGGCCGCATCCAGATCTCGTAGCCCAGGTCGCCGGTATAGCTGACGCGCCCCAGGATGACCGGCGCCATGCCGAGATCCATTTCACGGATCGCCATGAAGGGCAGCGCGGCATCGGAGACATCCAGATGGGTGAGCTTGGCCAGCACATCGCGCGACTTCGGTCCGGCAATCGACAGACCGACAAGGCTGAGGTTCAGCGCCTCGACATCAACAGAGCCATCGTCCGGCAGATGGCTTTCGAACCAGCGCATGTGATAGTCCTCGGCGATACCCGAGCCGATGACGAGAAAGTCCTCGTCGTCGAGATTGGCGACGGTGAAGTCACCGATCAGCTTGCCCGCCTCGTTCAGCATCGGGGCGAGCGCCATGCGGCCCACTTCCGGCAGCTTGCAGGCGAGCATATGGTCGAGCCAGTCGCGCGACCCCTCCCCGCTCACCATGTATTTGGCAAAGCCCGAGGTCTCCATCAGGCCAACGCTGTCGCGCACGGCCTTGGCTTCCCGCCCAACCGCCTCGAAATCGGTCGAGCGGCGCCAGGAGAAGGCATCCTCTACACCTTCGGGCGCAAACCAGAGCGGCGTTTCCAAACCATAGGAGGCACCGAAGACCGCACCGGCCGCCTTGAGCTTGTCATAGACAGGCGTCGTCAGCAGCGGACGGGCGCCCGGCAGTTCCTCGTTCGGATAGCGGATCGAGAAGCGGCGGGAATAGTTCTCGCGCACCTTGGCATTGGTATAGGCAAGCGTCGCATAATCGCCGTAGCGGCAGACATCCATGGCGAAGACATCAAAGCCCGGATCGCCTTCGATGATCCAGTTGGCGAGCGCAAGACCCACGCCGCCACCCTGGGAGAAGCCCGCCATAACAGCGCAGGCCGACCAGTAATTCGTCATGCCGCGCACGGGACCCACAAGCGGATTACCATCAGGCGAGAAGGTGAAGGGGCCGTTGATGATCTTTTTGATACCGGCATTGTTGAAGGCCGGGAAATGCCGGAAGCCGATTTCGAGTTCTGATGTGATGCGCTCCAGGTCTTCCGCCAGAAGTTCATGGCCGAAGGTCCAGGGCGTCTCGATCGGCGACCACGGACGGCAGTCCTTTTCATAGGTGCCCATCAGCATGCCGTTGCGTTCCTGGCGGATATAGATCTCGCCGTCGAAATCGACGCAGTGCATCAGCTCCTTGCCGGTGGTCTTGTTGAACTCGATGACCTCGGGCATGTCCTCGGTGATCAGATACATGTGCTCCATGGCGAGCACCGGCAGCTCCAGCCCGACCATGCGACCGACTTCGCGCGCCCAGAGACCGGCGGCATTGACGACATGTTCGCAGCGGATCTCACCCTTGTTGGTGATCACCCGCCAGGTGCCGTCTTCCAGCTGCACCAGATCCTCGACCTTGGTGTGCAGATAGATGTCCGCCCCGTTCTTCTTCGCCGACTTCGCATAGGCATGGGTGGTGCCATAGGGGTCGAGATGGCCCTCATGCGGATCGAAGACCGCACCGACAAATTGCTTCGGGTCGAGCAGCGGCATCATCTCATAGGCTTCCTCAGCCGAAATCAGCGTCGCCTCGCCGCCCGCATATTTGCCCTTGGCAAGCAACGACTTCATCCAGTCGAAGCGCTCCTTGGTGGCCGCCAGCATCAGGCCCGATGTCATGTGCAACCCGATATCCTGACCGGAATATTCCTCGATCTCCTTATAGAGCTCGACCGTATATTTCTGCAGCTTGGCAACGTTGGGGTCGCCGTTGATCGTGTGCATGCCGCCGGCCGCATGCCAGGTGGAGCCGGAGGTCAGCTCCGAGCGCTCCAGCAGGACGACATCGGTCCAGCCGAACTTGGTCAGGTGATAAAGCACCGAACACCCGACGACACCCCCGCCGATGACGACGACACGCGCATGGCTCTTCATGGAAAACGCTCCCCTTGGCGGCAATGATTGATGCAACAAAGCTAGATTGCGCGCATGAAAGCCAGAAGACCATGCTGCGACGAAAGATGTCGCATGGGTGATAGCGGGTGTTCTCTCGGCGGCGTGCTGTCAGGCCAATCGGTACGCCTGACAACTCCGTCGGGAAGCTTGCGAGGCGTTGTCAAATATGACAACATAAGCCATGAAAGAGATCTTGTGGTTGAAGCCTGCCCGCAAAGACTTTGAGGCGTTTCCGGCAGGTGCGCGCGAGATCATCGCGACGGCGCTTGTGATCGCAGCGGAGGGCCGAAAGGCCGACATCGCAAAACCCATGAAGGGCATGGGGTCAGGCGTCATGGAAATTGCGCTGCCTTACCGCTCGGATGCCTATCGCGTCGTTTATGCGGTCCAGATTGGCGATGCGATCTGGGTGATCCATGCCTTTCAAAAGAAGTCCACCAAGGGAATAGCCACACCTCAGAAGGAGGTGGAGCTGATCAAAACCCGGTTGAAACGCTTGAAGGAAATGATGTCATGAGTGAAGACGATTTCGAAATCGTGCGCGGCAGCGGCAACATCTTTGCAGACTTCGGCGATCTGGAAGCCGAAACCAAACTCCTGAAAGCAAGGCTTGCAGCCGAAATCATCGGCGTGCTTGACGAGCGCAAGATCAGCGTCCGGGAAGCCGAGCGAATGACGGGGGTCGCTGCAGCCGACATATCCCGCGTGCGCAATGCCGATCTCGCCAAGTTTACCCTGGACCGACTGCTGCGCATCCACCACCGGCTCGCCCCTGGCATAAAGGTGGGGCTGACGTTTTCAGTCCGAGACGCCTCGGACCACCCGGCTTTGGCCTCCTGAACGGGGCAGGCGAGAAAGCAAGCTTCCGTTTGGCGTCTACGTGATTGCGAGATGCAGACATCCAGCCAAAACAAGCGCCGATGGCAGGCCCAACCTTGCAAGCAACAGTGTTCGTAGCTACATTGTAGCCCACAAGGAGAATGACATGGCCACCGACACTGTCGTGCGCGCACGAATAGATTCAGAGACCAAGAAAAAGGCGTCAGACGCCTTGGCGTCCATGGGCCTGTCCGTATCCGATGCCATCAGGTTGATGCTGACCCGGGTTGCAGCAGACGAGACGTTACCTTTCGACGTGAAAGTGCCCAACGCCCGCAGCCGCAAGGCAATTGCAGAACTGGAGCAAGGCAGGGGCAGGCGCCTTGCCAGTGCAGACGAACTCTTCGATGATCTAGGCATGTGACATGCTGACGCCCGTTCGCTCCGCGCAATTCCGGCGTGATGTGAAACGGGTTGAAAAGCGCGGCAAGGATCTGGGCAAGCTCAGGTAATTCCTGATCCTGCTGCTGGAGCAATCTGACCTACCCGCAAAATACAGAGATCACCCGCTCAAGGGCGACTGGCATGGCTTTCGAGATGCCCATATCGAGCCCGACTGGCTGCTGATCTAACGCATCCAAGGCGACGAACTGCAACTCGCAAGGACGGGCTCTCACGCCGATCTCTTCCAGAAATGATGCCGGTCTAGGCGAGAACCGACCAGCCTCACCCCTCAACCAGTCATCTCGCCACCGCCCGCAACGTAAACTCCGTCAGCTCCGCCGGAACGCCGATCCGGAGCGCAAAGCCCGGCCACAGTCCCGTGCCGTTGTTGACGTAGAGCTGCATCTCCCCGACCCGGTAGAAGCCGGAGACATAGCCATTGTTCGCCCGGGCGACGATCCGGTCGAGGCCGCGCACCATGCCGCCATGGGTATGGCCGGAGAGCTGCAGCGCAATGCCCCTCTTGGCGGCCCGCTCTGCCATGCGCGGCTGATGGTCGAGAAGGATGACGGGGGCATCGGCAGGCGCACCATGCAGCGCCCGCCCCAGATCCGGCTCGACCGCCCCGGTAAACCGCGCCGACAGATCGGTCACACCGGCGATCACCAGCCGGCCCTCCCCGCGCTCGATGACGTGATGCGCATTGGCAAGGATGCGCATGTTGAGTTCAGGGAAATGTGACAGCCAGCGATCGACATCGAAGAAATACTCGTGATTACCCGGCACCGTGAGCACGCCATGCCGGGCCGTGAGGTCGGACAGCGGCGCAATGTCATCGCGGCGGATATCGAGACTGCCGTCGATCAGGTCGCCAGTAATGACGATCAGATCGGCGTCGAGCGCATTGGTCTTTTCGACGACCGCCCGCGCCCAGGAGACCGTGAACAGTCGGCTGATATGCATGTCAGTCAGCTGCACCATGCGGTAGCCGTCGAGATCTGGCGCAAGACCGGGGATCTGAACCTCGATGCGCTTCAGCTTCGGCACGCGGATCGCTTGGCTGATACCGAAGCTTGCGAGCAACAGCGCGGCGATGCCCATCGCATAGCGCACCTCCGGCGGCACCACAGGAAACGACCAGGTGACGGCGAAGATCAGGATGCTGACGATATCGAGCATCACCTGCATCACAGCCAGCAGCACAATCGCCCCGAAGAACAGGTTGAAAGCGATCACCAGCGGTCGCGGAAATTCCGGCGCGAAGACCGAGCCGGACGTAAACCGGCTGAACAGGTGATATTGCGAGGCAAACAGCAGGAAGACGGCGAGCGAAAGCTGCACCCACCACGGCCATGGCAGGGGAGCGATGAAGCGCAAGGCCACGATCAGCCATGGCAGGGAAAACATCAGATGGAACATGCCGGGGCGGGATCCTTTGTGCCTTAAACGCAGAAACTGCGCAGGCCGTTCATCCGAACATAGGAACGATCAGCCCCTCACGCAAACCCCGCCGTCAGCGCAAACTCGCGGCCCATCTCCCGAACCTCGTCGAACACAAATCCCGCAAAGCTGCGCATGACGATGATCTCAAACGTGTCCTGACCCGTCCGCGCAAGGTTCGCGGCCACATGGCAGATCTGGCAGTTGGTGGACCGGCCGATTTCGAAGAGATCGGCATGCAGATCGAGCGCCGCGCATTTGGCAAGGATCGCCCGCACCTTCGGCCCCTGAATGCGCAGCACCACGCGACCGTCGCTCTGGTCAACGAACGAGGCGCGGCTCGCCCCGAGTTCGGCAAGCTGCCGGGCAATGGTATCGGCGGCAACAGTCTCGCTGACGACGAGCCATTCTCCGGGTCCACAGACGCGGACATGCACATCTTCGAGATTGGTCAGCGCCTCGTCGATGTCGGCCTTATGCCCCTGATGGGCGAGCACCGAAAACACGGAGACGGCCCTCAGGATGGCAAGATGATGCGGGTTCGGCGTCGCTTCAAAACCGGAAATGTGGTCCTCGAGCACGTGACGGGCGGCATAGGTCACCGGCATGGCAGGATCCTCACAGGTTCAGTTTCTTGTTGTCGGGGTCGTAGAAGACGGGGCTGACGACCTCGGCCAGCACTTCCGAACCGCGCAAGCCGTCCCAGACGACGATCTTCTCGCCCAGCCGCTCGCGGCCGGACTTGAGGAAAGCGAGGCCGATCGTGTGGCCGAGCGTCGGCGAATGGCAGACGGAGGACACCCAGCCCTGGTCGTTCAGCGTCGAGGGCTTGACGTTTTCCTTCAAGAGATGGGCGCCGGCAGCGAAACTCTTGTCATGCTCGATGGGCTTCAGGCCGACAAGCTGCGGACGATCGGCAGCGGTCAGGCCGAAACGGCTCGACAGACGCTTGCCGATGAAGTCAGGCTTCTGGGTCGAGAACATTCGGCCCAGGCCGACATCGTCGGGCGTCGTGCGCCCGTCGATTTCGCTGTGGGTGATGAAGCCCTTTTCGATGCGCAGCACGTTGAGTGCCTCGACACCGTAGGCGCAGATGCCATGCGGCTTGCCGGCGGCCATGATCGCATCGGCAACCGCTTCGCCATAGTTGGCGGGCACCGCGACTTCGAAGGCGAGTTCGCCGGAGAAGGAGATGCGGAAGAGCCGCGCCTTCAAGCCGCCCTTGAGCAGCACTTCGCGGGCCGAGAGGAAGGGGAAGGCCTCGTCGGAGATATCGTCCTCGATGATCTGTTCGAGGATGATCCGAGCCTTCGGCCCCGCAATCGACATCTGCGCCCACTGATCGCTGGAGGAGACGAAGCGAACGTCGAGATCCGGCCAGAGAACCTGTGAACAGAATTCCAGATGCGTCATCACCTCGCCGGCATAGGCCGTGGTCGTGGTCATGAAGAAATGCTCGTCCGAGAAGCGGCTCGTCGTGCCGTCGTCGTAGATCATCCCGTCTTCGCGCAGCATCAGCCCATAGCGCGCCTTGCCGACCGGCAGCTTCAGGAAGGCATTGGAATAGACCCGGTTCAGGAATTCCGCGGCATCCTTGCCGAAGATCTCGATCTTGCCGAGCGTCGAGACATCGCAGATGCCGGCATTGGCCCTGATATTCAGCACTTCCCGGTCGACCGCCTCGCGCCATGTCTTCTCGCCATCGCGCGGGAACCAGGAGGAGCGATACCAGAGGCCGGATTCGACGAAGACGGCGCCGTTTTTCTTTGCCCAGCCATGCAGCGGCGAGGTGCGCACGGGCCGCGAATGTTCACCGCGCGAGGTGCCCGCCATCGCGCCGAAGGAGACGGGCGTGTAGAAGGGCCGGAAGGTCGTGGTGCCGATCTCGGCGGGGGAAACGCCACGCATGCCGGCCATGATGCCGATGGTGGCGACATTGCCGAGCTTGCCCTGGTCGGTCGCCATGCCGCCGGTCGTGTAGCGCTTGGTGTGCTCGACATGCCCCATGGCCTCGCGCTGGGCAAGGCTCAGGTCCTTCACATGCACGTCGTTCTGGAAGTCGACGAAGGCCTTGGACTTGGCGCCCGGCACATACCAGAGCGGCGCAAAGCTCGCGTCGAATTCACCCTCGACTTGCAGAACGTCGACCGTGCCGACGAGACGACCGAGATCACCGATCGCCTCATGCGCCTTGTCCGCACCATCGCGCAGAACGGCAGCAAGCGAGGCATGACCGGCAGCGGAGCCCGCGATCCGCAGCCCCTGCCCCACATCGGGCGCCAGGAAGGCCTGATGGTCTTCGGACCAAGTGGGCTTAGCGCCGCGCTGGCAGGCGAGATGCACGATCGGGCTATAGCCGCCGCTCATCGCCAGCGCATCGCAGGCGATCTCTTCCTGATGGCCGACGCGTTCGGCGATCAGCCCCTTGATCCGGTAATACCCCTTGGTGTCGACGACCGAGCCGCCCCTGATCACCCGCACCCCGGCGGGCCCAACATCAGAAGAGTGTGTCCGCCCGTCGATGATGGCCGCAACGCCCACACCGGCAGCGACGAGATCGGCCGCCGTACGATAACCCGCGCCGCCATTGGTGAAGACGGCGACGTTCTGGCCAGCCGCCACCCCGTAGCGATTGAGATAGGTCCTGATGGCACCCGAGGTCATCACGCCGGGCTTGTCGTTTCCGCCGAAGACCAGTGGCCGCTCTTCAGCACCCGAGGCCAGGATCGCTCGCTTCGCAACGATGCGCCAGACCCGCTCGACCGGCAGATCGCCCGAGGGTTGGGCGACATGTTTCTGCACCTTTTCGACGGCGCCGAAGACATTGTCGTCATACCAGCCGAACACGGTGGTGCGCGGCATCAGCGTGACATTGGAAAGGCTCTTCAGCTCCTCGACGACGGAGGCTGCATATTCGGCCGCCGGCACGCCGCCGACGCTGACGCGCTCGGAAAGCAGCGATCCACCAAGCCGGAAACCTTCATCTGCCAGAATGACGCGCAGCCCCGCCCGCGCCGCAGCCCGCGCCGCCATCAACCCGGCCGGGCCAGCGCCGATCACCAGGAGGTCGCAATGCGCCCATGCCTTTTCGTAGCGATCGGGATCCGCGATGAACGGCGTCTTGCCGAGGCCGGCGGCTTTCCGAATGATCGGCTCGTAGAGCTTTTCCCAGAAGGCCTTCGGCCACATGAAGGTCTTGTAGTAGAATCCAGCGGACAGGAACGGCGACAACAGGCTGTTGACCGCGCCGATATCGTATTTCAGCGACGGCCAGCGGTTCTGGCTGTTGGCTTCGAGCCCCTGATAGAGCTCGGCGACAGTGGCCCGCGTGTTCGGCTCGGTCCGACCGTCCTTGCCGATCGTGACAAGTGCATTCGGCTCTGCCGAGCCCGCCGTCACGATGCCGCGCGGACGGTGATACTTGAAGGAGCGCCCGACGAGCAGCTGGTCATTGGCGATCAGCGCAGAGGCCAGCGTGTCGCCCTCATAGCCCGTATAGGTCTCGCCATCGAACGAGAAGGAGATGGTGCGGGCGCGGTTGACGAGCCCGCCGGAGGAAAGCCTGAAACCACTCATCGCGCGGCCTCCTTCGCGTATTCGCTCGCATCGGTCACGCTGTAGACCTCGTGACTCCCAGCATTGTCGCGCTCGACGACAAGCCAGCGCCGGCAACCGGCGGTGTGATGCCAGTGCTCGATGATCCGGCCCTTCGGGTTGCCGCGGAGGAAGACGTAAGCGGTCCAGGCATCGTCGGGTGCGCCGGGTGCCGGACGGACCGGGCTCGCGTCACCGCGAATGCTGAACTCTTCCTTGGGACGGACGCCGCAATGCGGACAGGTAATCAGGCTGGCCATGGCGATGTCTCAATGCAGGTTCGGTTGTGGACCCTTGCCGCCTTCGTCGACGGCAAAACCGCGCTCGAAGCGGTCGAGGCGCAGAAGGCGGGCCACGGGATGGGGTTCGTTCTTGGCAATCAGATGGGCAAAGCAGAAGCCGGAAGCCGGCGTCGCCTTGAAGCCGCCATAGCACCAGCCGCAATTCAGGTAGAGATTGTCGATCGGCGTCCGGTCGATGATCGGCGAGCCGTCCATCGACATGTCCATGGCGCCCCCCCAGGCGCGCAGCACGCGAACCCTGGACAGGCCGGGGATCAGCGACACGCCCTCCTCGATCGTATGCTCGACAGTCGCAAGATTGCCGCGCTGCGCATAGGAGGAATAGTAGTCGATATCGGCCCCGAAAACCAAACCGCCCTTGTCGGACTGCGAGATATAGAAATGTCCGGCGCCATAGGTGATGACATTGTCGATCACGGGCTTGATGCCTTCCGAGACGAAGGCCTGCAGCACATGCGTCTCGATCGGCAGGTCAAGCCCCGCCATCTTGCCGGTGACGGAGGTATGACCGGCGGTGGCGAGCGCCAGCTTGTTGCAGCCGATGAAGCCCTTGGTCGTCTCGACGCCCGTCACCTGGCCGAGTTCGTCGCGGCGGATGCCGGTCACTTCGCAATGCTGGATGAGATCGACGCCGCGCTCGTCCGCACCGCGTCCATACCCCCAGGCAACCGCATCATGGCGGGCCGTACCGCCGCGCCGCTGCAAAAGACCGCCCAGAATCGGGAAGCGCGCATGGTCGAAATTGAGATAGGGCATCATCTGGCGTACCTGCTCGCGGTCGAGCAGTTCAGCCTTCACCCCATGCATCATCATCGCATTGCCGCGCCGCGCATAGGCGTCGCGCTGGCCGTCGGAATGAAAGAGATTGATGATGCCGCGCTGCGAGACCATGGCATTGTAGTTGAAGTCCTGTTCCAGGCCTTCCCACAGCTTCATGGAGAATTCGTAGAAGGGCTCGTTGCCTTCGAGCATGTAGTTCGAGCGGATGATCGTCGTGTTGCGCCCGACATTGCCGCCGCCGAGATAGCCCTTCTCGATCACGGCGACATTGGTGATGCCGAATTCCTTGGCAAGGTAATAGGCGGTGGAAAGACCATGCCCTCCCCCGCCGACGATGATCACATCGTAATGCGGTTTCGGCTGCGGCTCGCGCCACATCGGCGCCCAGTTCCGGTTGCCGGAAAGCGCCTGGCGGAAGATCGAAAGGGCGGAATAACGCATCGAACAACCTCTGCAAATGTCGCGTCACATTCGCATAGGCGTCACAAAGAGCAAGCGCGATCAGGACAAAAACTGTGCTGTTTGAGACATGCGACAAAGGTTTGATCGCAGTGCAGCACAGAAACATCACGTTACGACAACGGCTTGCGGCACTGCTCACTTCCCATGCCCAAGGCAACACAGTAAACCGGAGAGGAAGTGATCGGGAGACCGGTTCGGTGCATCGGACGGCAGACATATTGAAACTCTTCGAGGCAAGCGCCATCGCCGCTGGCCGCGTGATCCTTAAAATCTATCAAGCCGGTGCCAAGGTGCGCCTGAAGGGCGATACATCGCCCGTGACCGAGGCCGACGAGGCCGCCGAACGCCTGATCCTCGCAGCACTGGCCCGCGACCTGCCCGACATCCCCGTCGTTGCCGAAGAGGAGGTCGCCGCCGGTCGCATCCCCGATGTCAGCGGCGGCCGTTTCATCCTGGTCGATCCGCTCGATGGCACGCGCGAATTCATCGGCGGCCATGATGACTTCACGGTCAACATCGCCCTGATCGAGGCCGGCGTCCCGGTTGTCGGCGTGGTCCACGCCCCGGCCCTCCACACCCTTTATCTCGGCGGCGGCAACACGGCGGAAAAGGTCAAGCTTAACGACACGGACCAGGTGATCGCCCGCATGCCGATTGCCGCCCGCATGCCAAGCGCCTCACCATCCGCACTGGTCTCGCGCTCTCACAACTGCGATGCGACGGACGCCTATATCCGCAAGTCGCAGATCATGGAGCGCAAGACCGTCGGCTCCTCGCTGAAGTTCTGTCTGGTGGCGGAAGGCGTGGCCGATCTTTACCCGCGCTTCAGCCCGACCATGGAGTGGGATACGGCCGCCGGCGATGCAGTGTTGCGCGCGGCCGGCGGCATGGTGTCGACCGAAGACGGCGCACCACTGACCTACGGCAAGCGACTGCCAGGCCTGCGCGCCTTCGAAAATCCGCCCTTCCTGGCCACCGGCCGGTCGCGGGAGCGGGGATGAATTCCGAAATTAACCGAGTGATTTCAACGGGGACATAGGATTTTCGTCCCCCACCTTCCGGCATGATCGAGACTGTCTTCTTCAATCCGCGCTGCCCTGGCAGCCGAACACGAAGGAGAGACCATGACCGACACATCGCCCAACCTCACCCTACCCTTCATCCTGCCGGCGCAGGCACAGAAACACGTCACCCATAATGAGGCGCTGCAGCGTCTGGATGCACTGGTCCAGCTGGTCGTCGCCGGCAGCGCGACAAGCCCGCCTGCCGACCCTGCCGAGGGAGAGATCCACTGGGTCGTGACGCCCGAAAGCGGCCTTTGGACGGGACGTGCCGGCAGGCTCGCCATCTTTCAGGATGGTGTCTGGGTCTTCATCGCGCCAAAGGCAGGGTGGTCCGCTGTCTTCCTGCCGGAAGCAAGCCTGAAACTCTTCGACGGGACCGAATGGGTCGAACCACCACTGCCCGAGACCGCCCGCTTCGAACGCCTCGGGATTGCGGCCGATGCCGACAGCGACAACCGTCTTTCGATCTCCTCGCCGGCCAGCCTGCTGAACCACGCCGGCGACAGCCACCGGCTGACCATCAACAAGGCGGGTACGGCAGAAACTGCCAGCATGATCTTCCAGTCGAACTGGCAGGGCCGCGCCGAAATGGGACTGGCGGGCGAGGATCGCTTCTCGCTGAAGGTGAACGGCGATTCGACAGGCTGGCGCCAGGCGATCAGCGTGACACCGGAAGGCTATGTCCGCCACGACCAGCGCCCGCTTGCCCGCGCAGCCCTTGCCGCCGCCACCCTGACCCCGGCTGCCGGAAGCCTTACCGGCTTCGATGATCTCCACCTCTTCGGAGGCGATGTCGCCCTGGGGGCTCCCCTCGCCTCGGGCCATGGCCGCCCGCTGGTGATGCCGACCTCAGGCTACTATCTCCTGTCCCTCTCGGTATCTGCCGTCAGTACCGCAAGCCATACCGTGCATGTCAGCCGCAACGGCGCGGCGGACATCCTGAGCCATGCCGGGGGAGCCGGACGATCGAGCACCATTGCGATCGTCTGGCTCGATGCCGGCGACACGCTGGCCCTGCGCCATGAAGGCACGATCCAGTACGAGTTCGGCTACGGCAGGACCGAACTCAACCTCGCCCTGCTCTGAAGTGTCCGAAAAGCGAAAGGCGCCGCATCACTGCAGCGCCTTTCGCATGGAGGACCAGAGCCCTGGGCCATCAAAGCAACCGGTAGCGACAGGCCCGGGCCACCGCCTGCATGCGGTTGACGGCCTCCAGCTTGCGCATCGCGCTCTTCAGATAGCTGACGACCGTATGGCTGGATATGTCCAGGATGATCGCGATCTCATCGCTGCTTTTGCCGGCGGCGGACCAGCGCAGACATTCGATCTCGCGGGCCGACAGCTTTTCCTTTGGCCCGAACCGCGGCACCAGAGCGTCGACGCCGGCATCCAGAAGCTCAAGGGCACCGAGCTGCAGAAGTGCGATTTCCTGTCGGTCGGGCGTGCCGTCACGCCCGGAAAAGACGAGAACATACTGCGTCTGGTTGCGGTCGTGCAGGCTCAAGATCAGGCAGGGGCCGAGATCGAACTGCTGGAAAAGCGGGGCAAGCGGCTGGCGTGCCTCGGCCCCGGACGCGCCGAGGAAGAGGTTGTCCCGCGTGAACAGCGGAAGAACTGACTGCTTGATCCGCGCGACCAGCAGGCTGCCAGCATAGACATCAGCCGCTTCATAGGCGAGCCGCAGCTCGTCCGGCCAGGAGCAGAGGATGAGATTGGCAGAAAACTCTGGACTATCCGCCTTGGGAACGCGCGCAAGCAGACAGTGCTGAAAACCGTGGGTGCGGCCAAGCGCCGAAAGCTCGCGCGCCCACGGCCCGACCGAGAGCGCTTCGCTCCGAAAAACGGGATCACCGTCACCAAGATCGTGACTGCGCGTCACATCGTTTGGCCTGAACATAAAACTCCTTTCGACCGGACATTCGTCCGATCGGGATTCCGCATGTTTAAGGACTTTGCTTCGCTCCCTGGGGAACGAGTATCAGCTGGGCCTGTCGCCGGTCTTGCGCCCCGAGAGGGACCGCCAAAAGCGACATGAGCCCATACGGTCGGCACGCCGACCGGGGCTTCTTCATTGCTGGCGGTCAGATGCCACAGATCCGACGGGCCCACTAGCCACCAGCTTCGCATATCTCCTATGCAAATGCCGCAAGTTTAATCAAATGCTTTGGAATCGGCGAATCTCCGGTCCGGGCCCGGCCACTCAAATTATTATCAAATGCTTACAATGGGCTTAGGCAAATTTTAAAGCATCGGTCCTAGTATGACGGTGTGTGGTCTTGAGTTTGTATAGAGAGTCCAATGACCGAAATGATCCGTCCACGAGTGAAATATGTCATCGGCCCCGATGGCAGCCCCCTTACGATTGCCGATCTTCCGCCGGCCAATACGCGCCGCTGGGTGATCCGCCGCAAGGCTGAGGTTGTCGCGGCAGTGCGTGGTGGCCTGTTGAGCCTGGAAGAAGCCTGCGAACGCTACACTTTGACGGTCGAGGAGTTCCTCTCCTGGCAGTCCTCCATCAATGATCACGGTCTGCCGGGCCTGCGCACCACCCGTATTCAGCAGTATCGCCATTAATCCCTTTTGGTGCCGGTTCCGCCGGCACGAATTGATTTGCATCAGACCCATACCTGAACCGGCACGGCCCCGCCTGCCGGTTTCATGTTTTCCGGTCGAGCGTGCGGGAATTCAGGCCACTTAACGCGGCAACCGCGAGGCTGGATCCTGCATAGAACCAAAGGCCGGGCTGCGTGAAAGCCTGAGCAAGACCGCTGGTCTTGGTCGCAAAGATCACGATGGCGACCAGCAACACATCCATCATCGACCATTTCGACAACACCGGCACCAGACGGGAAAGCGCGCCCTGCCCCGCCTGCGGCGCACCCGCCATGAGCTCGGCCGTGACAAGCAGGAGCTTGGCCAGCGGAAAGGCGATGGAGACGAGACCGACGAGGAGCGCCAGCAGCCGATCCCCTTCCGTCCAGAGAGATCCGATCACCTCGACCAGCGAGGCATCGGTGGAAAAGACGTAGAAGCTTTCGAACCGCATCAAGGGCAGCGTCGCGCCGAGCGCGAAGGATGCAGCGGCAGCAACGAGGAGGAACGCCTTCAACCAGACGAGCAAGATGGTTCCTCCCATGCACATCGAACAGACCGTTTCCGCCCAACCGCGTTGCCCCTTTAGGACGGCCGATGTTAATCAGAACCACAAGAACGCGGCAACAGGAGGCGAGAATGCAGATCAGAAGCGAAGAAGCAGGCTCCGGCGGGCGCTATGTGCTTCATATCGAGGGGATCGATGAGCCGGCGATCATGACCTATTCCCGCGCTTCGGCCACGCTGATCATTGTCGATCATACGGAAGTCCCCGGCGCGATGCGGGGCAAGGGTGCGGGCCAGGCACTGGCCGAACATGCCGTTGCGGAAGCCCGCAAGGGCGGCTGGAAGATCATCCCCCTCTGCCCCTTCATGAAGTCGCAGATGGACCGACACCCGGATTGGAACGACGTCCGCAAATAGGCACCCGCAAAAGGGTGCGAAAAACGACCGAAGGCGGACGGAGGATTGCCCTCGCCCGCCTTCCATTTCGAAATCTCAACCAGACTGAATCGTGAAATTCAGGCCCGGACACGCATCTGGCCGTCGCGCTCCTCGAGAGCAGCAGCCTTCTGGTATTCCGCTTCAGCCTCTTCCAGCGCCAGTTCTGCCGCTTCCTGCTGGACCTTCAGTTCCCGGATAGAGACCTGCAGATTGTCCGCGCGCTGGCGTGCAGCCTTGGCGAAGGTGGGATAGGCGAAATGATTGGGATCAGAGATGCCCGATTTCTTTTCCTCGATGCCGATCTGAGCTTCGAGCTCCTTCGCCATCCGTTCGAACTCAGACATCATAGACTGCAACTGCTGCAATTGCCGACGCTTTTCGGTAACCTGAAATCCCTTCAGGCGTACCAGGCTCTCACGCGACTTCATACGCAATACTCCCGTGATGCGAGACCCCCCGCCACACTTGCTACTCAACTCGCCCGACACCGATTCGTCCAAAAAAAGTCCGCGGCGTTAACAAAAACCTACCTTTGGTAACCTTTCGTTTACGGGCATCGTTAATGATAAGGCCGATCACTTAAGGGTCAGTAAATGCCAGAGCCCGAAAAGAGCTCCTGACAATGATGAGTCAAATGAATCGGTTACAGGGTTTTCCTGAGGCGCTGATTCAGGTGTGGCGATGACCGAAACACATGAAGAATCAGGAGGCTGATATCTTTGCTTAATAAATTCGATACACCTTGCCAGAGGGAATCAGAATTTGTTAACCAATTGGTGGCAGCCTTCAAATCAGGCAACGACTGGATCCGTATCGCGTAGGGGGCCATCTTGACCTTTCGGCGGCGGTAAAGGGGATAAATATGCGGGTTCTACTCATTGAAGACGATAGCGCGACGGCGCAGAGCATCGAACTGATGCTCAAGTCGGAGAGCTTTAACGTCTACACTACCGATCTCGGCGAAGAAGGTGTCGACCTCGGTAAGCTCTACGACTACGACATCATTCTGCTCGACCTGAACCTGCCCGACATGTCCGGTTACGAGGTGCTGCGTACCCTTCGCCTGTCCAAGGTGAAGACGCCAATCCTGATCCTTTCCGGTATGGCAGGTATTGAAGACAAGGTGCGTGGTCTCGGCTTCGGCGCCGACGACTACATGACGAAGCCGTTCCACAAGGACGAGCTTGTTGCCCGCATTCACGCGATCGTTCGTCGTTCCAAGGGCCATGCCCAGTCGATCATCGTCACCGGCGAGCTGATCGTTAACCTGGATGCCAAGACTGTCGAAGTCGGCGGCCAGCGCGTTCACCTGACCGGCAAGGAATACCAGATGCTGGAGCTGCTTTCGCTCCGCAAGGGTACCACCCTGACCAAGGAAATGTTCCTGAACCACCTCTATGGCGGTATGGACGAGCCGGAACTGAAGATCATCGACGTGTTCATCTGCAAGCTGCGCAAGAAGCTCGCAAATGCTGCCGGCGGTGCCAACTACATCGAGACCGTCTGGGGCCGCGGCTATGTGCTGCGCGAGCCGGATGGTTCGGAATACATGGAAACGGCCTGAGCCTTTCCGCTTCATGATCAAGAGGCCCGCGTCCTGGACGCGGGCCTCTTGCATTTTGGGATCTCCCGACCGGATCCACACGCAATGCCAAAACAGAAAAGGCGGCGCCGATGGCACCGCCTTAGCGACTCGATCTGAATTCAGGGAAATCAGGCCGCGATGGCCTTGTCGCCGAAGGTCTTGGTCAGGATCTCACGATCGAAGGGCTTCAGCAGGAAATCGCTGGCGCCGGCGCGCTTGCCCGCCATCATCACCTTCAGCTCGGCTTCGACCACGCAATAATAGATCTTCACGGCCTTGCCCTCGGGCAGCGCTCTGACGTTGGAGATCAGATTGAGGGCGTCGTCCAGCCCGGCATCGACGATCATCACGTCGGGAAGCTCCCGCTCGCAACGGGCAAGTGCCTCGCGTCCGGAAGAGGCTTCCGAGACCTGATAGCCAAGCTCCGACAGGATCTTCTTGCCGACCTTGCGAACGATGTCCGAGCCGTCTGCGATCATCAAGCGCTTCATGGTCAACTCCCCTCCCCGCAATCGAGGATCTGAAATGCATTCGTTACCATATCGCCTCTCACCTAAGGAAAGGTTACTGGTTGTATCCCCTTGGCATCCCGTTCTGGGACGCCCTTAGCCGACGATTTCTGCTGTGAAAGCAATCTCGCCTTCGCTTGGAACGCACTTGAGCTCCATGCCGCATTCCTCGGCAAGCAGGACCGTGTAGTAAGGCTGGATCGAATGTGCATCCACGGCCTCTTCCAGGTGCCCGGACAGGATCTCCTGATACTTGGGCGGCACGCGCAGCATCCGGCCCTTGGCGACGATCTTGAATTTCGCGTCGGTCTCCGGGTTCTCGAGATAGATGTCGAGCGAACCGCCGCGCGGGATGGCGCCGTAGGCGACCAGGAAGAGGTTGAGGAGCAGCTTGACCCGATTCTTCGCGATGATGGCGCGCGGGCCGTTCCAGCTGACTTCCGTCTTCTTTTCCGCCAGCGCAAAATCCTTGGCTGCCTTCTCTGCCTCGCCGGTATCGATCGAAGCGCCGACCGAACCGGAGGCGCCGAAGGCGAGACGGGCGAACTTCAACCGGACCGAAGCGTTGAGGGCGCTGGTGCGGATCAGATCCATCGCATCGGCGTCCGCGCCGCCTTCGTCGAGCAGTTCGAGGCCGTTGTTGATCGCACCGACCGGGGAGATCACGTCATGGCAGACGCGGCTGCAGAGCAGGGCAGCAAGGTCGGGACCTGCAAGCGTGAGGTTGGGGTTCTTCGCCATGGTCGTCTCCAGAAGATGTGGACCCTCAGCGCAACAGGCGGACACGCGTCCGCAGGCCGCGACTTGGTCGGATGCCGTTCGGCCATAATGACACCATATTTGGTAAACCGATTATTAAGACGATGCTCGCTAGGTTTATTTACCCCCAAGGAAGACGCCGAATCCGTCGGCTTCGCATTTAGGAGGCACCATGCGTCACCTGCCCCACCGCTCCCTGTCGCTTCTCAGGTCACTTGCCGTGGCCGTTCTCGCAACGCTCAGCCTCGTTGCTGTCCAGCGTCCCGCCGAGGCGGCCGGCGAATACTCGATCCAGGAAGTGGTCGACGCGGGCCATGGCTTCTTCGGTGAAACCAGCGGCGCACTCGCCAAGGTGATCGAGCAGGCCTTCGAACAATACGGCCTGCCGAACGGCTACATCCTCGGCCAGGAGGGCTCCGGCGCCCTGATCGCCGGCCTGACCTATGGCGAGGGCACGCTCTACACCAAGAATGTCGGCCAGCACGATGTCTTCTGGCAGGGCCCGTCGCTGGGCATCGACTACGGCGGCAACGGCACCCGCGCCATGATGCTGGTCTATGACCTCCCCGATGTCGATACGCTTTATGCCCGCTACGGCGGCGTCAGCGGCTCGGCCTATATCGTCGCCGGCGTCGGCATGACCGTGCTGAAAAGCCGTGACGTGATTCTGGTGCCGATCCGCACCGGCATCGGTGCCCGCCTCGGCGTCAATGTCGGCTACCTCAAGCTGACCCGCGCGCCGACCTGGAACCCCTTCTGAGCGAAGCCGGTCCACTCGTTCAGGCTGATGCAAGCTCGATCTGCTTTGTCGTTAGCCATATTGGTTGAAGGACGTCGCGCGCCGGGCTCTTCTGCTTGCCCGGCAGCGGTGCGCATGCTTAACTATCTCCTAATGCTCTCCTAGGTGCTGTGGCGCGCTCGTGATTGAATATAGCCTGATTTTCGCGATGGGATTTATGGCGGCCGCGCTGCTGGTGATGCTTGTCGCCCCGGCCGTGCATCAGCGTGTCGTGCGCTATACGGAAAACCGGCTGAAAGCGACGATGCCCCTCAGCCCGCAGGAAATCCGTGCGCAGAAGGACATGGTCCGCGCGCTCTATGCCGCAGAAAATGCGAAAACCCAGCACGAACTCACCCGTGAGCGTGAAAAGTCTATCGCGCTCAACCTCAAGAACGAGACCCTGAGCAGTGACGCTGCGCGCCTTGTGGCGGAGACGAAGGAACTGAAGGTCCAGATCGAGGAGATGAGCACGGAGGCCGCTGATCTGCGCTCGCGCCTGCGCCGCGGCGATGTCGAGATCTCCTCGCTGCGCGAAACGATCAAACGTGTGGAGATCGCGGCAGCGGCCAAGGATGTCGAACTCGAAAACCGCGCCGCCCGTATGGCGCGCATGCTTTCCGATATGGACACCATGCGCATCGAGGCAATGAGCCGCGACACCGAGATCGACAGTCTGAAGACACGCATCCTCGGCATGCGCGACGAGCGCGAAGAACTGCGGCGCGAAAACAAGCTTCTCGGCAAGCGGGCCAAGGATGCCGAGCTACGCCTCGCCCAGGAAGAGCACAAGGTCCTTCGACTGGAAGACGCCCTGGCTCGCGACGCCGCCGAACGTGCCGATACCGGATCGCTTCTGGACCGGCGCACGCGGGAGCTGCGCGACGCTCGTGCCAAGCTGAAGACTGCCAACGCCCAGCTGCGGGAGGCCCAGCGAGCGCTGCGGGAAGCGGGTATCGCCATACCAGAGACGAAAGACATGTCCATGCCCGAAGACGAGATCGCGAACTCCAACCGCGCCACGGACCCGGCAGCGCTGGAAATCGACATCCGCCGGAGCCAGACGGCCCTGACCGAGCGGCTGCTGAAGGCCAAGGCATCCACCGAGGACGACGCGCTGCGGGAAGAACTCGGCGACATCGCTGCCAAGATGATCGTGCTGACTGCGGCGCGCGAAGGCGAGCAGGGTGTGATCACCGACCTCATGGCATCGCAGGCAAAGAGCGGTGACAAGCCGAAGAGCCTGGTCGATCGCGTGCTCGCCATGGAGCCGTCCATCGCCCGCAATGCCGGCATGGCAACTCCGGCCGAATAACGAAGAACGCCACCAGCCCGAGACAGGTCAAGTCTAATATCGCTTACAGGCAGCCGCCAAGACGTCCCATGGCACGCGCAATCGCGTACAGCGCAATTCCGCTTGCCGTCCCCACATTGAGGCTGTCCAGACCAGGCGCCTGCGCGATCCGCGCGGACCGGAAGCGGTCGAGGATTGCGGCCGGCAGCCCCTCTCCTTCCGTTCCCATGACCAGGGCCACGCGCCGCCCGGGCGCAATTGCGCCGATCTCGACGGCCCCTGCCGGAGACAAGGCCCAGATCTCAAAACCCGCCTGCGCCAGCGCCCCGAGCACCGCCTCGGCACTTTCCTGCCGTGCATAAGGCATCGTCAGAACGGATCCGACCGAGACGCGCAGGGCCTTGCGGTAGAGTGGATCGCAGCAGGTGGCATCCAGCAGCACCGCATCCGCCGTAAACCCGGCGGCATTGCGAAACAGGGCACCGATATTGTCGTGATTGGAAATGCCGCAGCCGACCAGGACCAGCGCATCCTCCGGCAGGCCAGCAATCATGGCGTCAAGATCGGGCGGTGCCGTACGGCTGCCAAGCGCCAGAACACCCCGATGCAGATGGAAGCCGGCGATCGCATCCAGCACGCCAGCCGAGGCGACATAGACGGGAACGTCAGGAGGGAACTGCCCGATGAGCTCCGAGAGCCCCGCGACCCGGTTGTTGAGAAGCAGAAGTTTTTCCGCCCGCACGGCGCCTGCCCGCCCATGCGCCTTGGCCAGCATCGAAAGCACGACCGTGCCTTCGGCGACGAACTGTCCGTGACGGCCGGTCAGGTCCCGCTCGCGGATCGAGGTGAATTCGGCAATCCTGGGATCCCCGGGATCTGTGATCTCGATGAGACGGGCGGGCTCCACGGCCTGCCTCAGTCGCCGGCCAGCGTGACGTCGGCGATGATGCGGCCGAGCGCGAGGTCGAAGACGAAAGCCTTGCGCTCGCCGGCTGCGGTCTCGCCATAGATCAGCATCTGGCTGCCCGAGAGGGACGTCTGGGCCACGCGAAAACCGGCCGGCAGGTTGGCCGTCAGGCTGAGCGGCTGATCGGAGGGCACGGCGAAGGGCTGCGATGTCGCAGCCACCGGCTCGGTGCCGCCCTGGTCCTGGGTGAGCTTGTAGAAGATCGACACCAGGACGGCGAGAAACAGCGTCGCCATGATGCCGCCGGAGATCAGCTGCAGCTTGACCATCTTGCGGCGCACACCTTCCATGACCGGATCGAGCGGCTTGTCTTCCTGGTTCTCGTCATCGATATGCGTCATGGCTGCAGTCATTTCCCACTTGCGTTCGCGCTCCTCTCGACGCTTTCACCGGGGCGAACGGACCGGAGAAAATCGCCGGGCGGACCGGCAGTCGATTGTCGAAAACCCCGGTCTGTGCCAAATGGCAGCGACAAAGGCCAAAGCCCCGGCCGCCGTATGACGGGATGACATGATGACCGACCCCTTTAACGAAGCCGCCGCATCAAGGAAAGAGCTGATTGCAGAGGATGATGCCGAGGGCCGCATCGATGCCTGGCTGACGGCCGCCCTCGGGCAGGAGTTTTCCCGCAACCGGGTCAAGGCACTGATCGAACAGGGCGCGGTGCAGCTGAACGGCAATCTGCTCGACAGCCCGAACCGCAAGATCAAGCCAGGTGACACCGTTGTCATCGATCTGCCGGAACCCGAGGATCCGCAGCCGAAGGGCGAGAACATCCCCCTCGACGTTCTCTATGAGGACAAGGACCTGATCGTGATTGCGAAGCCCCCCGGCCTCGTCGTCCATCCCGGTGCGGGCAATTGGAATGGCACGCTGGTCAATGCGCTGATCTATCACTGCGGCGACAGCCTGTCGGGCATCGGCGGCGTCAAGCGCCCCGGCATCGTCCACCGCCTCGACAAGGACACGTCGGGCGTCATGGTCGTCGCCAAGAACGATATCGCCCATCGCCACCTCGCCGACCAGTTCGCCGACCATGGCCGCACGGGCCCGCTGGAGCGCGCCTACCGCGCCGTCGTCTGGGGCCGACCGCGCACGCTCGCCGGGACGATCGACGCAGCCCTTGGCCGTTCTGGCGCCGACCGCACCAAGCGCACGGTGAAGCGCGAGGACACCGACGACGCCCGCGAGGCCATCACCCATTACACCGTGCTGGAACGCTACGGCGAAAAGCCGGATGCCACCTGCCTCGCCTCGCTGGTCGAGTGCCGCCTGGAGACAGGTCGCACCCACCAGATCCGCGTCCACATGGCCCATATCGGCAATCCCCTGATCGGCGACCAGGAATACGGCGCCGCCTTCAAGACCAAGGCCAATCTCCTGCCCGAAGACGCCAAGCGCGCGGTGAACAAGTTCCACCGTCAGGCCCTGCATGCCTATCTGCTCGCTTTCGAGCACCCGACCACGGGCAAGACCATGCGCTTCGAAGCCCCGATCCCGGCCGACCTGCAGAAGGTCATCGACGCCTTGAAGACCATGTAAGCTGCGAGCCGAACAGTCGGAAACGCTGCGCGAACGGTTGACAGTCCGTCAATCCACGCGCGCGGGAACCGATCCCTTGTATCGCCGTTTTGCCATACTTATTTGTTATCTGGATTTCTGTGGGGAAATGAGATCCACGGAGATGGGGCTCGCCGTCGCTTTGGGAGCCCGGAAGGAAGAAGGGGTGCTATATGGCCCGCAATACGCTGCCGACCATCACTGCCGGTGAAGCCGGCCTCAATCGTTATCTCGATGAAATCCGCAAGTTCCCGATGCTGGAACCGCAGGAAGAATACATGCTCGCCAAGCGTTACGCCGAGCATGCCGACCGCGACGCCGCCCATCGTCTGGTGACGAGCCATCTGCGCCTCGTGGCAAAGATCGCCATGGGCTATCGCGGCTACGGCCTGCCAATCGGCGAAGTCGTCTCCGAAGGCAATGTCGGCCTGATGCAGGCCGTGAAGAAATTTGACCCGGAACGCGGCTTCCGCCTGGCCACCTATGCCATGTGGTGGATCAAGGCCTCGATCCAGGAGTATATCCTGCGCTCGTGGTCGCTGGTGAAGATGGGCACGACCGCCAACCAGAAGCGCCTGTTCTTCAACCTGCGTCGCCTCAAGGGCAAGATCCAGGCAATCGAGGAAGGCGACCTGAAGCCCGATCAGGTGACCGAGATCGCCACCAAGCTGAACGTCTCGGAGGAGGAGGTCATCTCGATGAACCGCCGCCTCTCCGGCGACGCCTCGCTGAACGCTCCGCTGCGCGCCTCCGAAGGCGAAAGCGGCCAGTGGCAGGATTGGCTCGTCGACGACCATGACAGCCAGGAAGAGGTTCTGATCGAGCAGGATGAACTGGAAACCCGCCGCAGCATGCTGAAGCGGGCAATGGCTGTCCTGAACGACCGCGAACGCCGCATCTTCGAAGCCCGTCGCCTGGCCGACGATCCGGTCACGCTGGAAGAGCTCTCTGCCGAGTTCGACATCAGCCGCGAACGCGTCCGCCAGATCGAGGTCCGCGCCTTCGAAAAGGTCCAGGAAGCCGTCCAGAAGGACGCCCTGGAACGTGCAAAGGCATTGCGGGTCGTGGAGGCCTGAGGGCATTCTGCAATAGACCACGAGGACAACAAGCCGCCCCTGACCGGGGCGGTTTTTGTTTACGCGCGCTGCTTGACTGAACGGCCCTATTCCGCCGCCAGTTGCTGTCGCGAAAAGACCAATAGACCGAGCCCGGTCAGGACCCCGGCCCACAGCAGGAGCACCAGGAAACCCAGCATGGCAGCGCTTGGCGGCCCTCCGGCCAGCAGCCAGCCCCTGAGTGCCTCGGCTGCATAGCTCGGCAGCGGCAGCCGATCCGCATCGGCGCCGAAATACAGATGCAGCAGGGTCGAGCCGATCGCCAGAAGGAATGCAGGTATCACGGCGCCGATCATCGACCGGAATGTCACGACCAGCACAGCAACGAGCGCTGCCAGCACGCCGAGTTCCAGGAAACCGATGCCGAAGGCCATGATGAGCGTGAACAGCGAGGCAACGGACACATCAAGCCCCTGCCCCTGCAATAGGCCGAACAGCACGGTCAACATCATGTCGCCGGCCACGGCCAGAAGAAGGCTGAGGGTGAGCCACGCCAGGCAGGTGACCAGCTTGGCGACGAAGAGCTGTGACCGCGCATGGCGCGGCACCAGAAGTCTCCAGGTCGCATAACGGTATTCGATGAAAAACACCGAGGCGATGCCCATGGCGAAGAGCAGATGCCCCAGCGAGTTTCCGGAAATGCTGAGGCTGCGCGCTGCCGAAAGGAAGACATCGGCATTTCCGTCGGCTTGGCCGCCCATGCGGAGATAGACGAACGCGGCGATGATCAGCTTCAGCAAGGTTGCGGCCAGCGGCACCGCAAGGAAGCCCCAGAACAGGGTCCCGGGTTGCCGCAATAGTTTCAGCATTTCGCCAGACAGAACCGCTTTCATGGGCCTACCTTCCGGGTTTGCGATAGGAAGACGGTTTCAAGATCAGGCTTGATCCACTTGGCCTCGTGAATGCGTACGCCGGAACTTACCAGCGACTGGATCAACTCAGGCACGTCATGCCGCTCCACACGCACATAGACGCCATCATCACCGGCTTCGGCCTGATCGCCGAGGCGGGCCAGCAGGAGCTCCGGCGCTTCGACCTGCAGCCAGAAACGTCCGTCTCTGTCGAGCAGGTCGGCCACTGCACCTTCGGCAACAAGCATTCCGCGCTGCAGGATGGCAACCCGGTCACAGACCCGCTCCACCTCGTCCAGCAGATGGCTGGAGAGGAGGACAGTCAGTCCGTCGCGATGCGCCAGATCACGGATGAGCGCCCGCATCTCCAGAATGCCGTCCGGGTCCAGACCGTTGGTCGGCTCATCCAGCACGATCGCCTCTGGTTGGCCGATCAAGGCGCAGCCGATCCCCAGGCGTTGTTTCATACCGAGCGAGAAGCCGGACACGGCCTTGTCGGCAGCCGCCTCAAGCCCGATACGCCTCAATACCGGCTCCACGAGCGAGGCCATTCCACGGGCACGCGCCAGCATTTGCAAATGCTCCCGGGCCGTAAGGAAGGGATAAAAGCTCGGCGCTTCGATCAGCATGCCAAGACGGCTGCGATCGGTCGGTGTGGCCGACGCCCCGAAGATCCGGACCTCGCCACTGTCAGGTCTCAGCAGCCCGGCGAGAATTCGCAGCAACGTGCTCTTTCCGGCCCCGTTCGGGCCAAGCAGGCCATAGACAAGTCCCCGAGGGATGGCGAGGCTCAGGCCGTCGAGTGCCTGGACGAGCCCACCACCACGGCCAAAGCCCTTGCTGACGGAGACGAAAGCGATCGCAGGCTCTGCGACCGCGCTGGCGGGCGATCGCGCCTCCGGTTTCTGCGCCTGTGCTGACATCAGGTCTTCCCTGTTCCCGGTGCTAAATCGACGATTGGGGTCTGGATTGCGCGTCTATAAGGCAAGCCGTGGACATCCCGATCACCACACAAAAAGAAAGATCCGCCGGGGATAGCACCGGCGGATCTTCAGAAAAACAAGCGGGCCACGCCTCAGTTGGCCGGCGCGGCGGGCGCGAGCGCTGCCCATTCGCGGATCACCTGGTCGAAGACATTCGTCCCCGTGGTGCCCTTGTCGAGCGTGATCAGCGCGCGTCGACCGTTGCGGTAGGTGACGGGAATGTCGATCCAGGCACGCGTGGACATCAGTTCCAGATTGCGCCTGACCACATCCTCGAAGTCGTTGAGCGCAACCAGATAGGTATCGTCGGTAACCTTGGCGGTCACGGCCACCAGAGGATCGCCACGATCCTGTTCCGTCCGCTTCATCGCGATCCGTTGCAGGTTCTCGATCGCACCACCTTCAAAATCCGGCGGCACGGAGAAGACCACCTCAATGATGTGGCTGGCCGGCAGCGAGTTGTCGGTATTGCGCTTGAAGGTCAGGAGAGCAGAGATACCCCGCTCGGGAATGTTGATCCGGCCCTGAATCTGCGGGTCGGGACGCCCGTCGGCACCGTTTTCGCGCACCGCCGCCCAGGTGATCGAGCCAGGTACGGCAACCGGTGTCGCCTGGCCGATGCGCTCTTCATAGAGGAAGAGCTTCTCGCCACCGGCAAGGGCTGCGGTATTGGCGGCGGTCCCCGGCGTCTGCGTGGCGGCGGCACCATTGGTCGCCGCCGGCGGATCGGTCGGCTCAACGGTCGAAGCCACGGTCTGGGCCGATACGGAACGGCCCTCAGCAGGCGCGCCCGCGATCGGCGCGGAACCCGCGCCCTCGTCCACTTCCGTCCCATCCGGACGAAGCCGCTGGGTGAATTTCTGGCCGGCTGACGGGTCTGCGGCGGGCGGCGTGGCCGTTGCAGGTGCAGCCGCCGTTTCTGCCGGCGCCTCGGGCGTGGCAGGCGTTGCGTCGGGCGTTTCCGTCGTCGTCGTCTGAGCCGGTGCAATCTCGCCGGTCAGATTGGCAACCATGCTGCCGATCTGATCACGCATGCTCCAGGCGAGATAACCACCACCGCCCAACACGACGAGGACCAGAGCACCGATGATCGCAGGGGCGAAGTTGCGGCGCTTCTTCGGCTCCAGACGATAGGCCGGCTGCTGGCCATAACCACTGACCAGTGCTTCCATCCCGTCGGACTGGCTGGCGATATCGACCAGCGCGCCCTTGGCCGTCGGGGCAAAGCTGTCGATATGCTCGTCCCATTCGCTGGCCGGCACGGCTGCGCCAGACGTCGAACCGGCGGCGCGCTTATCCGAACCATCCTGATCGGCATGCTCCTGGAACCACTGGCTGAAATCGTCGGCATCGATCGCAGGGGCGGCAGGCGCGGATGCGAGTTTGCCAACGACGACGGGATCGGCATCCGGCAGGGTCAGGCCCTCGGGAGCCACATAGTCGCGGCTGGCCTCGACCCGCACCGGCTCCTCATAGGCGGGAAACTCGTCGGTTGGCGTGTAGGATACTGCCGCCGGCCCGGTGTCGATCTCCGGCAGCTCGGGAACGCGGTTTGCAGCCGTCTCGGTTGCAGCCGGCATGTCCCAGCTCGCAGCCGGAATGGTCGGAACGGGATCGAGCGCGCGGCTCTGCAACCAGTCTTCGACCGAATCGACGCGGACACCGGCGTCACGCGGCTCGGGCTCGCGATAGGCTTCGGGTTCGACCGTCTCGACGACCGGGGGCTCTGCGACGACAGGGGCAGCCTCCTGAGGCGCCACGACATCCCATGCCGGTTCTCCCGCAAGAGGCTCCTCCTCCCGCGACCAGGTTTCCTCGGCGGTGGGCGCGTCGACATAGGGCGCTGCAGCGGCCTCTACCTCGCGCTCCTGTGCGGCCTGAGGCTCCGGCTCGTAGCTTCGCACAGGCTCTTCCGGAACAGGATCTGCGGAAGGGCTGGCATAAAGGGCCTCGTAGTCGGCTTCCCGTTCGTGGCGACCAAAGCTCGGTTCGGTCGCCCAGGAGGAGGCCTCCGGCGAGACCGTCTCGACGACCGGCGCAGCAACAGGCTCTTCGGCAACCGCAGCAGGCTCATCGGCCACAACAGCTGCCGCCGGCTCGGCCATATGGGCATCGGCCCAATCATCACCGGTCACGACAGGCGCAGGTTCGACCGAAGCGGCCGCGGGGGCAGGAAGGACGTCTTCGACAGGTTCAGGCGCGACAAAGCTGTCATGCGCCACCGGCGCGGGCGCGGGCTCAGCCACAGGTTCGGGCTCAGCAACGGGTTCAGGCTGCGGCTCGGCCCAGACAGGCGCGGATGCGGCAACGGTCGCTGCCGTCACTGCGGCCGCGGCAGGCGCCACCGGGGCCTGGGGCTCTTCTTCGAGCGGGGGAAGTGCATCGGCATGCTCTGCCTCGACTTCCCGGATAGCCGCATCGAGCTTGTCCAGCTGACGCTGCAACATGTGCTCGGGCGGGCGCGGTGACATGTTCTCGAGCTGCCGAACGACAGCGGCGCGGGCTTTTTCATAGACCCGCGCGCGCATCTCCGGAGTATTGTTCGACAGGCCATCCACGGCCCGTCGAATCACAGCGATAAAGTCAGCCATCAGCACTTTCTCTTGAAAGCCGGCCCGCCATGCCGGCAAAATTTCAATAAAATCCTAGATTAGTCCTCGAACGGGTCCGTCACAAGTATGGTGTCGTCGCGTTCGGGACTTGTCGACAGGAGCGCGACCGGCGCGCCGATCAGTTCTTCGACCTGACGGACATATTTGATCGCCTGAGCCGGCAGATCGGCCCATTTGCGGGCTCCGACGGTCGATTCCTTCCAGCCTTCAAGCGTGATGTAGATGGGCTCGACTCGCGCCTGGGCGGCCTGGGCAGCCGGCAGATAGTCGATTTCCTGACCGTCGAGCTTGTAGCCGACGCAGATTTTCAGCTCGTCGAGACCGTCGAGGACGTCGAGTTTGGTGAGCGCAATGCCGGTGATTCCATTGGTGGCGACCGACTGGCGAACGAGGGTGGCATCGAACCAGCCGCAACGACGCTTGCGGCCCGTGACGGTGCCGAATTCATGGCCGCGCTCGCCGAGGAACTGGCCGACCTCGTCATGCAGTTCGGTCGGGAACGGACCTTCGCCGACGCGCGTCGTATAGGCCTTGGTGATCCCGAGGATGTAGCCGAGCGAGCCCGGGCCCATGCCGGAACCGGCAGCGGCCTGGCCGGCGACCGTGTTCGACGAGGTGACGAAGGGATAGGTGCCGTGGTCGATATCGAGCAGCGAGCCCTGTGCACCTTCAAACAGGATGCGCGAGCCCTTGCGGCGCTCCTTGTCGAGCAGGCTCCAGACCGAATCCATGAACGGCAATACGCGATCGGCGACCGAGGTCAGCTCATCCATGATCGTCTTGTGCTCGACTTCAGCCACGCCGAAGCCGCGACGCAGGGCATTGTGATGGGTGAGGATCCGCTCGACCTTGCCATCCAGCGCATCGAGATCGGCGAGGTCCATCACGCGGATCGCGCGACGGCCGACCTTGTCTTCATAGGCCGGGCCAATGCCGCGACGGGTCGTGCCGATCTTCGTACCGCTGTTGGAGGCTGCATCTTCGCGCATTCCGTCGAGTTCGCGGTGCAGCGAGAGAATCAGTGTCGCGTTTTCGGCGATGCGCAGATTGTCCGGCGTGACGTCCACGCCCTGATCCTTCAGGCGGCCGATTTCGGCGATCAGCGCGTGCGGGTCGACGACTACACCATTACCGATCACGGCCTTCTTGCCGGGGCGCACGACGCCCGACGGAAGCAGCGAGAGCTTGTAGGAAACGCCGTCAATGACGAGCGTGTGGCCGGCATTGTGTCCGCCCTGGAAGCGGACCACGATGTCCGCACGTTCGGAGAGCCAGTCGACAATCTTGCCCTTGCCCTCGTCACCCCATTGCGAACCAATCACCACGACATTCGTCATCTCATAATCCTGTATATCGCGCAGCGCCTGCGCCCTACCCAAACCCGCGCATCTATACTGTGTTGTTTTTTGGGAATCGACCCCTCTTGACGGGCGATTTGGCTTTTTACGTGACAAAGCATGCCCCCTCGCCTATTTCGAAGGCAATTCGCGCCGTGACGGACCGGGGGGGGAGCAAGGTTCGTCACATGGCGTCTGCATGCAGGGAAGAGACGCCTTTGCCCATTCGCGCTTACACCTTTCTCGTTATCACCACGCTGCTCTGGGGCGGCAATACGATTGCCGGCAAGCTGGCGCTCGGCCATGTCAGCCCGATGGTTCTGAGTTTCGGCCGCTGGGCGCTTGCGACCGTCATCATCGCTGCGATCTCGATCCCGCAGATCCGCAAGGACTGGCCGGTTCTGAAGGCCAACTGGAAGCTCCTCGTCTTCTACGGTGCGGTCGGCTACGCCGCGTTCAACGGCTTTCTCTACACGGCGCTCAAATACACGAGCGCCGTCAATGGCGCGATCGAACAGGGCGCGATCCCGGTCCTGATCTTCGTCATCAATTTCCTGCTGTTCCGCATTGCCGTCTCCGCGATCCAGATCCTCGGCTTCCTGATCAGCTTCATCGGGGCGGCAGTCACCGCTTCTCATGGCGATCTGCAGACCCTGCTGACCCTGACGCTAAACTACGGCGATCTGCTGATGTTGTTTGCCGGCATTTCCTACGCAGTCTACACCGTCTCGCTGCGCTGGAAGCCGCCCGTCCATTGGAAAAGCCTGATGGCCGTCCCGGCACTGGCCGCCGCAATCACCTGTCTGCCGCTCATGTGGTGGGAAGCCGGTCGTGGCGAGCTCATCATGCCCGACACCCAGGGCTGGCTGATCATCCTCTATGCCGGCCTTTTCCCCTCGCTGATCTCGCAGATCCTCTACATCAAGGGTGTGGAAGGCATTGGCGCCAACCGCGCCGGCCTCTTTATCAATCTTGTGCCGGTCTTTGGCACGCTCCTGTCGATCACCATCCTCGGTGAAAAACTGGAAGTCTTCCATATCGTGGCGCTGGTGCTCGTCCTCGGCGGCATCGCCATTGCCGAATGGGGCAAGCCGGCAGCGGACAAGCCGAAATTCTGATCGTTCGGGCCTTTAGAATCAGCCGACCGAGAGGATCTTCACCTCGCCGGCCTGCAGCCGCGCGGCGGTTAGACGTCCGGTGCGGTAGCAATGCGTGTCGAGGCTGACGCGATCGGGGCCAACATGCGGATCGCGCATCGGCGTATGTCCGTGGAAGACGCGGACCGGTAAGCCGGGCCCCAGGTCAAGAAAGGACCGCCTGATCCACATCAGGTCGTCGTCGGTCTGCTCCGCGAGCGGACGCCCCGGCCGGATACCGGCATGCGCAAAGACGTCGCTCCCGATCGTCAACAGCACCGGAAGCGTTCGAAGAAACTCGAGATGGCTGGCGGGAATGGCAGCACGGATTGCCTCGCGATGGAGATGTCGGTTGATGCCCGGTCCAGAGCTCGACACATCTACCCCATAGGATGCAAAGGTCGTGTCAGCCCCATGATCGAGAACCCAGTCTCCGGAGGGATCGGCTTCGATGAAGGCGAGAAAGGCATCGTCGTGATTGCCGCGAAGGCAGACACGATCAAAGCCGGCAGGTGCCGAAGCCGTCAGGTGATACAAGACCGCCGACGACTTCGGGCCGCGATCGACATAGTCACCCAGCATGACGATCAGCTTTCGTCCGTCGATTGAGGCCGCATCGGACTTGATGACCTCCTCCAGCGCGAGGAGGGCGTCAAAGCATCCATGCACGTCCCCCACGGCATAAATCGCGTCATAATGCGAAGGCTCGACCACCACGCGTGGGGGCCGACCGGCATCGGCAGTGGTGAGCCCGTCATCCATGATTTCTCGTCTCTCTGTGAATCCGGTGGTGATGGAGAAAAGCGCAGCCATACGGAAAAGGCCAGCCCCGTTCTGGGGCTGGCCTCGTATCGTGTCGCTCTGGCGCAATCAGGGCGTGGTGTTTGGCGTCGCGCCCGGTGTCGGCGTGCCCGGCGTAGCGCCGCTCGGAGCGGGGCTCGCCGGTGCGGGATCGGCATTGCCGGCCGGCGGTGTCGTCGCGTCGCTCGGCTGCGTCGGCGTATCCGCAGGCGGCGTGGCAGGCGCGGTGGCGGCCGGTGCGTCAGCCGGCGGGGCAGCCGGCGTGCTGCTTTCGGTGGTCGCCGGTGTCGTGGTATCCGCAGCGTCGTTGCCACCGAAGACGAAGAAAGCGCCGGCGGCGATCACGACGACCAGCAAGACGGCGATGCCCCAGGTCGCGCTGCTGCCGGCAGATGTCTGCTGGGTGACGTGCGGACGCTGATCGAGGCGTGGATCAGGACGTGGGTCCATGGTGTTTCCTCCTGGATCGGGCGACCGGCCGCGAAGCGGTCGGCTTGAGCCCTGTTGTTGATGAAAAGCTGAAGGCGCTGCTTACTGCACGACGCCGACGACCACATAGGTCTGCGGGTCGACGATGACGCGCTGGTTGTTGACGATCGCATAGGCATAGGCCGGGTCTTCCGGGATCGTCGTCAGCACGATTTCCTTCGGCAGCGGCTCACCGACGACGACCTGCCGTTCGATGACAACCGGCTGGGTCGGGATCGGCTGCTGCTGCACATAGGTGACGACCTTCGGCGGCGGCGGAGCAACAGCGGTTCCGGCAATGGCGCCGACGACGCCACCGACTGCAGCACCGACCGGACCACCGACAATGGCACCGGTCACGGCACCGCCTGCAGCACCTGTCACAGTGCCTTCCTGTGCGAGGACGGGCGTCGCGACGACACCAAGTACGACGGCTCCGAGAGCGATAATCTTCGTAGTCATGGCTTCATCCTTTCCGTTGGCTGCCATTGTCGGAAAGAACGGAGTTCACGGGAAATTGTTCCGCGACACTGCTTTAAGCCAGAACTGCAAACCATTGTAAAAACAGACTGAAATAAGGCAAAGGCGCAGTATTTGAGGCAGGATTTACCGGAAGTGGCAAACAAAGACCGTCACGGAGAAGCCTGGCTCAACGGCGTGAACGACCGCCAATCAAGCCTTCTCAACGCTGTCCGGCACTGTCCCGGAGCTTAGCTGCCCCAGCCGACAATGCCCTTGATTTCCAGGAAGTCGTGAATGCCCCAGTCGGCATATTCGCGTCCGTTGCCCGACTGCTTGTAGCCGCCGAAGGGTGCCGACGTATCCCAGTCGGGATAGTTGAGATAGACCGAGCCCGCCCGCATGCGGGAAGCCACGCGCCTGGCATGCTCGATATCCTCAGACTGGACATAGGCCGCAAGCCCGTAGACCGTATCATTGGCGATTTCGATGGCCTGGTCTTCCGTCTCGTAGGGCAGGATCGACAGGACCGGCCCGAAGATTTCCTCCCGCGCAATCGTCATGTCGGGGGTGACATGGCCGAAGACCGTCGGGCGAATGTAATAGCCGCGATTCAACCCCTCTGGCCGCCCGAGACCACCGGTGACCAGAAGCGCCCCCTCTTCGATGCCGAGTTCGATCAGCCGCTGGATCTTGTTGTACTGGATATCGCTGACCACGGGACCAAGAACCGTATCCTCGGCCTTCGGGTCACCCACCTTGTGAGCCTCGGCCGCCTCGCGGGCGATATGCAGCGCCTCGTCATGCCGGTCGAACGGCACCAGCATGCGGGTCGGCGCATCGCAGGACTGGCCGGAATTGCCGAAACAGCCTTCGACCCCCTTGCGTACCGCCGTCTCGAAATCCGCATCCGGCAGGATGATATTGGCCGACTTGCCGCCCAGCTCCTGCGCCACGCGCTTGACCGTCTCCGCCGCCGTCTTGGCAACGATAATGCCGGCCCGCGTCGAGCCGGTGAAGGACACCATATCGACATCCCGATGGCCGGCCATCACCTGCCCGACCTCGGAACCGCGGCCATTGACGAGGTTGAAGACGCCCTTCGGTGTGCCGGCGGCTTCCATGACTTCGGCAAACACGAGCCCGGAGATCGGCGCGATCTCGGAGGGCTTCAGCACCACGGTACAGCCGGCAGCAATCGCCGGCGCGACCTTGCACACGATCTGGTTCAGCGGCCAGTTCCACGGCGTGATCAGGGCGCAGACCCCGATCGGCTCCCTGACGATCCGCGTGGTGCCGCGCTGTTCGGAAAACTCGAAGTCCTTGAAGGCGGCAATCGTTGCTTCAAGATGCGCCCGGCCAGCCCAGGCCTGAGATTCACGCGCAAAGGACAGGGGCGCGCCCATCTCCTGACTGACCGCCTGGGCAATATCCTCGAAGCGCTCGTTATATGCATCGAGAATACGCTCCAGAAGAGCAAGACGCTCGGTCCGGTCGGTGACGGAGAAGGTCAAGAACGCGGCCTTGGCTGCGGCGACCGCACGATCCACATCCGCCCGCCCGCCGACGGAGATCGTGGTGAAAGGCTCTTCGGTCGACGGGTCGATCACATCGAGAAGCGCCGGCTCCACCGGATCGACCCAGGCACCGTCGATGAAGAACTTCAAATGCTTGGACATGGGAGCTCCAGCGGAGAAGGAAACATATATTCGGCACTATTGGTCACATGTCTCGACGCGGCAAGCACGCAAGAGGGTGGGCTCAGCCTTTCCCCAACCAGAATCGGGACTTCAGCGCTCCAGGCCATCGAGCAATCTGTACCAGGCAATATGTGCGGCGACCCCGAGACGCCGGAAACGATGCAGCGGGATGGCACGCAGCGGCGTGATCGGCAGCGGCAGGTCATCCGGATTTCCGCTGGCGACATACCGTGCAAGCGGTTCTCCCAGCGCCACCATCAGGCCAATACCGCGGCCCTGACAGCCTACGGCCATCAGAAGCCCCGGTCTGGGCTCGTGCAGATGTGGCAGATGATCGGCCGTAATGGCGACACGCCCGAACCAGCGGTGGGCGATCGGCACGCGAGACAGCATGGGAAAGAGCCGATGCAGAGCCCGCTCCAGATGCAGCCAATCACCCGCAGAGCGGGGCGGACGCATGGGGCCGCGTCCGCCCAGCACGAGACGCCCATCGGGACTGCGGCGGTAATAGACGATGATCCGGCGGCTGTCCGATACGGCCTGCCCGCTCGGCAGGATGATTTCGAACTCCGGTGACAGCGGCTCCGTGGCAATCTGGAAGGAATGCATCCAGACAAGACTTTCAGCGAGATCCGCAACCAGCCCGTCCGAATAGGCATTCGTCGCGACCAGGACCTTTCGCGCCCTGATCGACCGACCCGAGCGAGTATCCACCCGCCAGAGGGAACCGTCGGCACGAAGCGATGTAGCGGGGTCGTTGCACACCAGGGCCGTACCGGCTTCTGTCGCAACGCGTGCCAGTTCATGCACCAAAGCCAGGGGATTGACGACACCGGCGCGGCGATCGATGAAGCCGCCGCGATAGCCCTCGGCACCGGTCAAAAGCGCGATATCCGCGCGATTGAGAAGTGCCACATCCGCCCCTTCGGCCCGCCATTGACGATTGCGCTGCACGGCCGCCTGCAAGGCCGTCTCGCTATGCGCCGCCTGGATCCAGCCGTTGCGCCGATGCTCGACATCCAGCGCGTCCCGGGCAATCAGGTCGAAGACCGCATCGGCCGTACCGGCAGAGAACGCGATGAGCCTCCGTCCGGCAGCCTCTCCAAACTGTCCGATCAGGGTTTCCGGATCCTGCTTCAGGCCCGGGATGACCTGACCGCCGTTGACACCGGAGGCGCCGTTGCCGATGGCTCCGGCCTCGATCACCTGTACGGAGAGACCGCTGCGCGCGGCATGCAAGGCAGTCGACAATCCCTGGTAACCGGCACCGATCACAGCCAGATCGACATCGCCCTCCGCAAAGCGCTCGGGGATGGGCGAAACGGGTCGGCGCCACACGGGCGAAGCCGAGACTGCGGATGGCATAAAGATGAGACCTGATCACGATCAATGAAATCGTGCAGCAATCTGCCCGCCCTTCAGGGAGCGCACAATAAACGTCAGGCTGTAATTTATTCGCGCGGTAGAATGATCGATTACTTACTTAAGGCCATATCGAAAAATGCAATTGAACTTAGCAATCATGCTTCATCGGGCAATTGCCATTCAATAGGACTTCTGCCCCTAGCGAAAAGATATTCATTGGCCTGTGAAAAATGACGGCAACCGAAGAAACCATTATGCGCCGAGAGCGGCGACGGATGCGGCGCCTTCAGCACGAGGTGACGCGACCGATCGACGAAGGCAGCCTTCTTCTGCGCATAGGAACCCCAGAGCATGAAGACCACGTGCTCGCAGTCATCGTTGACCGCCCGGATCACGGCGTCGGTGAACCGCTCCCAGCCCTGCCCCTGATGCGAGGCCGCCCGCGCCTCCTCGACGGTCAGCACACTGTTGAGCAGCAGCACACCCTGACGTGCCCAATGCTCCAGAAAACCGTGCCGGGCGGGCGCAATGCCAAGATCGCTCTGCAGCTCCTTGTAGATATTGACAAGCGATGGCGGGATGCGGACACCCGGCTGAACGCTGAAGCACAGCCCATGCGCCTGTCCTGCACCGTGATAGGGGTCCTGGCCCAGGATCACCACGCGGACCTCATCGAGCGGCGTAAGATCGAGCGCCCGGAAATACTCCGCCCCCTTCGGAAAGATCTGCTTGCCGGCGGCCTTTTCCCGCTGCAGGAAGGCCTTCAGATCGCGCATATAGGGCAGCGCAAACTCACCGCCGAGCACCGCCTTCCAGCTGTCCTCGAGCCTGACTTCCGCTTCCGCCATTGCCGCTGCTCCTCGTTCGCGATTAGATGTGCCGAACGATAACGGACCCGCGACCCAATCTGTCAACCTCGCCCGAGCGGAGCACACAAGAGAACCGTGAAACCCTTCCTCAGCCTCTGGCGCCGGCATCGGTTCCTCACCTCCGCTTTCGTGCTGGCCATGGTTGTGGCGATCTTCTTCGCCGGCCGAACGATTTTCTTCGTTGTCTACTGGGCCGATCCGGCGAGGCAGGACCTGCCGCCGGAGCCCTGGATGACCATCGGCTATGTCGCCCATTCCTGGCATGTGCCTGTCGAAAAGCTCGCCCGTGACCTCGATCTTCCACCCCCGCCGAAAGACGGCCCCCGCCCATCGCTCGAGCGCCTCGCCGAGGAGCGCGGCCAGAGCTTTGAGGACTTCAAGGCCGATATCGAGGCATCCCTTGCAGAACTTCGGCGTCAGGGCCCGCCGAAATGACCCTCACGGAAACGCTGCTCGCGTCCCTGCCGTCCTACGGACTGTCACTGCTGGCGCTTGTGGTTGGCATCAGCTGCCTCGGCGCACCCCTGCCTGCCTCGATCGTCATGATGCTGATGGGCGCGCTTGCCGCCGCCGGTGACTTCACCCTGTGGATCGTGATCGTAGTGGCACTGTCCTCGGCAATCGCCGGCGACCAGATCGGCTATGTTCTGGGCCGCCTCGCCGGACAGCGGCTGATCCCGATTGTCACCCGCAACCCGCAGCGCCGCAAGGCGATCGAACGGGCAGAGCGGGAGATGGATGCACGCGGCAATCTGGCCGTTTTTCTCACCCGCTGGCTGCTCTCGCCGCTTGGCCCCTATCTCAATCTGATGGCCGGCGCCTCCGGTTTCTCCTGGATGCGTTTTACGCTGGCTGGCATTCTGGGCGAGGCCGTCTGGGTTGTCCTCTATACGGGGCTGGGCGCGACCTTCAGCCAGAGCGTCACCGAGATCGCCGAAATCAGCGGCAGCATCAGTGGTTTCCTGGCAGCTGCAGCCGTCGCCGGCATCCTCGGCTTCAAACTGCTCAAGGCCCTGCGCAGCAAAGACTGAAGCTCGGGCGATCGAAGCAGAGGGCTTCGCCGAACTGTCACAGAGCGGTGCTATCCGGAACGGAAAATCCGGAGACTCGCCATGACTTTTCTGATCTGGTTTGCCGCGATCGCTCTTTTCGTCCAGCTTGCAAGTATCGCCTTCCTCCTTGTCGTGAGGCAGCGACACCGCAGCAGCCAAGGCCAGGCGGCACCCCGTCCGCCGGTGACGCTGATCCGCCCGATCTGCGGTCTTGAAAACAACCTCGAACGCTGCCTCGCCTCGTCCTTCCGGCTCGACTGGCCGTCCTACGAGATCCTCTTCTGTGTCGCCAAGGCGGATGATCCGGCAGCCTCCCTCGTCCGTCGCCTGATGGCCGAGCATCCGGAAGTCCAAGCCCGACTTCTGGTCGGAGAGGACCCGTTCAGCGTCAATCCGAAGATGAACAATGTGGTGAAGGGCTGGCGATCGGCAAAACATGACTGGATCGTCATGACCGACAGCAACGTCCTGATGCCGCCAGACCATATCGCGCGCATGATGACCCGCTGGGACAATCGCACCGGCCTCGTCTGCTCACCACCGGCTGGCACGGAACCCGAAAACTTCGGCGCCTTCGTCGAAAGCGCCTGGCTCGACAGCTTCCAGGCCCGCTGGCAGCTCCTTGCCGATGCCGTTGACTTCGGCTTTGCCCAGGGCAAGTCTATGCTCTTCAACCGCCAGCTGATCACCCGGCTCGGCGGCTTCGAGCGGCTGGGCGAAGAAGTCGCGGAAGATGCCGCCGCCACGCTCCTCATCCGCAGTGCCGGCCTCAAGGTCCGGCTCGTGCAAGAGCCCTTCCCGCAGCCGCTCGGTGAACGTGACATCAAGGCCGTCTGGAAGCGCCAGCTGCGCTGGGCCCGTCTGCGCCGCGCATCCTTCCCGCTCTACTTCCTGCCCGAAATTTTCACTGGAGCCGCCCTTCCAGCCGCCGCAATCATCGCAGCCTCAGCGATGGGCAGTGTGCCGCTGCTCGCGCCCCTTGCCTATCTCGCAGCCTGGTATGCAGGCGAAATCCTGCTCGCTCGCGCCTATGGCTGGCCGACCGGCTGGCGCATCATCCCCGCCATGATCACCCGTGACCTGCTTTTGCCGGTTCTCTTCGTCGCCGCCTGGTTCGGCAGCGGTTTCGAATGGCGCGGCAACGCGATGACGGTCGCCGACAATGACAATGGCCGCAGCACCCGCCTGCGCCAGGCGGTTGCCCGCACCGGGGCAAAGGCGAAGGAAAAGGCACGTGCTTTGGTCACGGCCCGCAGCCACTGACGCACACGTCCCGACAAGAAAAGGCGGGCAGGACCGCATGTCGCGATCGCTGCCCGCAAGAGGGAGGTAGTCTGAGCCGCTCAGATCGTGCCTTGGCCCATCTGCTCGGCGATGTAATCCGCCTGTCGGATCGCTAGAGACACGATCGTCAAGGTCGGATTTTCTGCGGCACCCGTGGTGAACTGGCTGCCGTCTGAGACGAAGAGATTGCTGATATCGTGGGTCTGGCCCCATTTGTTGACGACGCCGTCCTGCGCCTTCTCGCTCATCCTGTTGGTGCCGAGATTGTGGGTCGACGGATAGGGCGGCGTCGGGAAGGCACGGGTAGCACCGACGGCTTCATAAAGGGCGACACCCTGCTTGTAGGCGTGATTGCGCATCGCCTCGTCGTTCGGATGGTCGGTGAACCAGACATCCGGGATCGGCATGCCGTATTTGTCCTTGAGCTCGGCATGCAGCTTCACCGCATTCTGCTCCTGCGGCATGTCTTCGCCGACGATCCACAGCCCCGCCATGTTCGCGTAGTTGTCGAGCGCCGAGGTGAACGAACGGCCCCAGCCGCCCGGATCGAGGAAGGCCGCCATGAAGGGCAGACCGAGCGCCAGCGTCTCCAGCTCATAACCACCGACGAAACCGCGTGACGGATCGTGACGGGCTTCGTCGCGGATAATGCCGGCCATGGTCGTGCCGCGGTAGAAATGCACGGGCTTGTCGAAGACGGCATAGACCGAGCCGGTCGTGTGGCGCATGTAGTTCTTGCCGACCTGTCCGGAGGAGTTGGCCAGACCATCCGGGAACTTCGACGAAGCGGAGTTCAGGAGCAGGCGCGGGCTTTCGATCGAATTGCCGGCAACGCAGACGATGCGCGCCTTCTGGCTCTTCAGATTGCCATCCTTGTCGGCATAGACGACGGCATTCACCTTGCCGTTCGCATCATGCTCGATCTTGATGACATGCGACTGTGGCCTGACTTCGAGCTTGCCGGTCGCCTCGCCCTTCGGGATTTCCGTGTAGAGCGTCGACCACTTCGCACCCCATTTGCAGCCCTGGAAGCAGAACCCGGTCTGCTGACAGCTCATCCGGTCATCGCGATCGGCGGAGTTGATCGCCATGTTGCCGGTGTGACAGTCCTTGTAGCCGAGCTTGTCGGCACCGGCTTTGAGGATCTTGAAGTTGTTGTTGCCGGGCAGCCCTTCGATGCCGTTGGTGCGGGTCACGCCCATCTTGTCCTCGGCCTTGGCATAGTAGGGCTCGAGATCGGCAAGCGTGATCGGCCAGTCGAGAAGATTGGCGCCCTCGACCTTGCCGTAATGGGTCAGCGTCTTGAACTCGTGCTCCTGGAAGCGCAGCGATGCGCCGGCCCAGTGGGTGGTCGTGCCGCCGACCGCCTTGACGATCCAGGCCGGCAGGTTGGGGAAGTCCTTGGCCACCCGCCAGCCGCCGCCGGTCGTGCGATGGTCGAGCCAGGCGAGCTGGGCAAAGCTGTCCCATTCGTCGTTGATGAATTCCTCATGCTCGATGCGGGCACCGGCTTCGAGCACGACGATGTCGATGCCCTTCTGGGCAAGCTCGTTGGCAAGCGTTCCGCCGCCTGCACCGGAGCCGATGATGACGACCACGCTGTCGTCGTTGAGATCATAGGGCGCTGCCATGTTTTCCTCCCGGGAAATCGGTCATTGGGGTAAGCGTCGCCGTTCCCATCCGCGATGGGCCTCCTTCCGGCGACGATGAATGCGTGTCTTTGGGGTTAGCTTAGAGCCAGGTGATGTCGTTGAACCCGCGCTCGATATAGCCGCCCTTGGAATAGGACTCGCCCTCGTATCCGAAGATCGGCCAGATCTCCTTCTGGTTATAGAGGCTGACCACGAGGTCGCCGCGCACCGCCTGGAAGAAGGGGGTCGTCTCGATGTCGCGCAGGATCGCCACGCGATCGTCTTCCCAGCCGAGCCCGCGATAGCCGCCGGCACCCGCCCGCTTGTCGAGATCGGCAATGCCGTCTTCGATCAGCGCCCTGTGCTTCTCGTCCTTGGCCGCCATCGTGTCCTGCCCCTTGACGGCGACGGCATAGAACTTGTCGGCCAGCTGGTCATGCGGATAGATGTCGCGCGCCAGCTTGATCAGCGTCGCGATGGTTTCGGGTTTCAGCGCGGTGGCTTCCAGGCCCCAGGCCTGGTCGGGACAGATCACGGCGGTTCCCGTGACCATCAGCACGGCACTCGCCGCACCGGTCTTCAGAAGCTGGCGGCGGGACATGCCCCCGGTCTTGTCGAGTATCGTTACCACGTCATTCTCCTCCCATGAGATGATGTGCGACGGCTGTTTGCCGCCACCAAAGACAGGCGCGCTGACCGCGCCGGCCGTCTGCGAAACAGAGAAGGCCGGGAGCTCCTCTTCCCCCGGCCTCCCGATCATTTGAACCGTCCGTGCCGCTGCAAAACCTCGATCTTGTAGCCGTCCGGATCGGTGATGAAGAAGAAGCGGGCGAGCAGCGCCCCGTCCCGGTTGAATTCGACGATCTTGTTCGGGTTGAGCCCCAGATCGGTGAGCCGCTTATGCTCGGCGTCGAGGTCAGAGACGCTGACGGCGAGATGGCCGTAGCCTGTGCCGAGATCGTAAGCCTCCTCGCGGCCCTTGTTGACCGTGAGTTCCAGCTCGAATTCGGTGTCCGAATTGCTGAGATAGATCAATGTGAAGGTTTCAAAGTCGAGACGGTCCGCGATCTCAAGCCCGAAAGCCTGGATGTAGAAGGAAACCGAACGCTCCTCCTGCAAGACGCGGATCATCGAATGGATCATTTTCGCCAAGGGGCTGCTCCTCGCATGCTGACAAATGTCATGTCTGGAGAATGTCGCGATTTGCCGGAAGGCTGGTAGCAGCCCATTACCGCAGGCGATTTTTTTCGCCGGAACACGTGTCCATTCTTTGCATACGGGCGAGGCAGTTTAGAAAAGACGGAAATTGACCGAAGCCGCGACGCGCAACATAATGCTCAAAAGACCGAAGAACGAAAAAACGAAAACCAGGGAGGAGCATGCCATGTGTGAAGTCTTCGCAGGACAGGACCCGGCCCGCTATCGCGCGGTCAACCGCTCCGTCCGCATCGGTGGTCATTCCACCAGCATTCAGCTTGAAGCCGCCTTCTGGGTGCTGATCGACGAGATCGCCGCCAGCCAGAATTTTTCGACATCCCGCTTTCTCTCGACGCTTTACGATGAGGCGCTCGAGATCAACGGCTCGGTCTCGAACTTTGCCTCGCTGCTCAGAACAAGCTGTCTCATCTATCTGATGAGCAAGGCCCAGCATCCGGGCGAGCCGCAGCAGTTCCACATCATCGCAGCCGAATAACGAGAATCAAAAAGCGCGGCCCGACAAATGCCGGGCCGCGCTTCTGTTCCGATCACCGTCTTGGGTCGGTGCGGAAGATTACTCCGCCGGCTGCAGTTCCGGCTGGATATCGTCCTCTTCGAGAACCTTGCCGCCGAGTGCGGCATGGAACAGCGTCTGGTCCAGCTCGCCTTCCCAGCGGGCAACGACGACGGTCGCGACCGCATTGCCGATGAAATTGGTGATCGCCCGGCATTCCGACATGAAGCGGTCGATGCCGAGGATCAGCGCCATGCCGGCAACCGGCACCGACGGCACGACCGAAAGCGTCGCTGCAAGCGTGATGAAGCCCGCACCGGTGATGCCGGCAGCCCCCTTCGAGCTCAGCATGGCAACGGCGAGAAGCAGGATCTGGTCGCCGAGCGACAACGGAATATCCGTGGCCTGGGCGATGAACAGCGCAGCAAGCGTCATGTAGATATTCGTGCCGTCGAGGTTGAAGGAATAGCCGGTCGGGATGACCAGGCCGACGACCGAGCGCTTGCAGCCGGCCTTTTCCATCTTGTTCATCAGGCCCGGAAGGGCGGCTTCCGAAGAAGAGGTGCCGAGAACGAGAAGCAGCTCTTCCTTGATGTAACGGATGAGGGCCAGGATCGAGAAGCCGTTGTAGCGGCAGACCGCACCGAGCACGACCGCCACGAACAGGAAGGACGTGAGATAGAAGGTGCCGATCAGGAAGGCGAGATTGGTGACCGAGCCAATGCCGTATTTGCCGATCGTAAAGGCCATGGCGCCGAAGGCACCGATCGGGGCGGCCTTCATCAGGATCGCGACCAGCTTGAAGACCGGCGCAATCACCGCCTGCAGGAAATCGGTGACGGGCTTGCCGCGCTCGCCGACCAGCGCCAGCGAAATACCAAACAGGATCGAGAAGAACAGGACCTGAAGGATGTCGCCATCGGCAAAGGCGCCGACGATGGTCGTCGGGATGATGTTCATCAGGAAGCCGACGATCGACGAGTCATGCGCCTTTTCGGTATAGGTCGCGACAGCCGCCGCATCGAGCGAGGCCGGGTCGATATGCATGCCCGCACCGGGCTGCACGACATTGGCGACGATGAGACCGACGATCAGCGCCAGCGTCGAGAACGTGAGGAAGTAGATCATCGCCTTGCCGGCGACGCGACCGACCTTCTTCATGTCGGTCATGCCGGCAATGCCGGTCGCGACTGTCAGGAAGATGACCGGCGCGATGATCATCTTGACGAGCTTGATGAAGGCATCGCCCAGCGGCTTCAGCTGCGCGCCGATCTCGGGATAGAAATGGCCAAGCAGGATGCCGGCTGCGATCGCAGCCAGAACCTGGACATAGAGATGCTTGTAGAAGGGCTGACGGCCCTCGGGCGCGTGCCCAGTGGTATCGATATGCATGCTTTCCTCCATGGGGCGCCCTGACGGAACGAATTCCGGCCTCCCGGGCGGTTGCTGATCTGAATGGGGAGCGGCCGGGCCGCTTGGATGAATGGTCAGCAAGGCGCGTGCCAGATCGAGGAAAAAGACATAAGAAGCTGTTTTAATTGACGCTTTAAGTCTGAGAAAGTTGAATCACCACATGAAGATGTGCGGCTTTCCGCACAGACGGGATGTGATATAGTGCGAACAAGCGCACAATCCGCACCGCGAGAAACCCTCGAATGCCACTAGTCCGTCGAACCGGCCGCACCCTCTGGCTTGCCTATGCGATCATCGCGATCGCAGTCCTCGCAACAGGTCTTTTCGTTGCCGGCGAGCGCGCCCGCAACGCGGCTCTCGACGCCCTGGCCGAGGATGTCCTGTCCGACGCCGAGCTGAAGCGCGCCCTGTTGATTGCCGTCCTTGACCGCTCGCGCACGCTGCCCCTGGTCCTGGCCGAGGATGCCGATCTCCAGGCAGCACTTTTAAACCCCGCACCGGGCCTGATCGAGGATGTGAACCAGAGCCTGGCAGACCTGATCCCCGGCACCGGCGCCTCGGTGATCTATATCGTGCGCACCGACGGAACCGCGATCGCGGCCAGCAATTTCCGCCAGCCCGACAGCTTCGTCGGCAGCAACTATGCCTTCCGCCAGTATTTCACCGGCGCCATGACCAACGGCACCGCCGAACAATATGCGCTGGGCAGCGTCAGCCGCAGGCCGGGCCTCTATCTCTCCCGCCGGGTGGAGGATGATGCCGGACGCCCGCTGGGCGTGGTCGTCGTCAAGGTTGAGTTCGATCCCCTGGAGGAAAGCTGGCAGCACTCCGTCCGCACCACCTACGTGACCGACAACAAGGGCATCGTGCTGATCACCAGCCGTCCCGACTGGCGCTTCTTCACCATGGCCGACATCCCCCAGGAGGACCGCCTCGCGATCCGCGAAAGCCTGCAATTCGGCGAGGCGCCGCTGGAGACACTGCCGATATGGTCCATGCCGGCGAAAGACGGGCACGACATCGTCGCCACCGAGGATGTGACCGGCGCGCCGCACCGGACGAACCTCGTCATCGCCCTTGACGTGCCCGGCAGCGGTTGGCGGATGCATGTGCTGGCCCCGAGCGCGGAAACCGAGCGGGCGGCGCTCTGGCAGGGACGGATCGCGGCGCTCGCCGTTCTGGTACCTCTTCTCGCGCTTGCGGCCTTTCTGATCCACCGCAGCGGCCGGAGCGCCCGCCGAACGGCAGAGGCGAAGGCCGCCCAGGCCGAACTTGAGCGGCAGGTGACGCTGCGCACGGTCGAACTCACCGAAGCCCGCGACCGGCTTCAGGCCGAGATCGCAGAGCACCACGCCACCGACATCCGCCTGCAGGGCGTGCAGCAGGACCTCGTCCAGGCCAACCGTCTGGCGATCCTCGGCCAGGTCGCAGCCGGCGTGGCGCATGAGATCAACCAGCCCGTGGCGACGATCCGCGCCTATGCCGACAATGCGAAAACCTTCCTCGATCGCGGCAAAAGCGAGACGGCGAAGGAGAACCTCGCCCTGATCGCCGAGCTGACCGACCGCATCGGCGCAATTACCGGCGAGCTGAAGGGCCTCGCCCGCAAGGGCCGCCAGGCCGCCGAACCCATCGAGCTGAAAGCCGCCATCGGCGGCGCGCTTTTCCTGCTGAAAAGCCGTTTTGCCGGCAGCTTCGATCGTGTCTCCATCAGCGACATACCCTCGGGATTGACCGTGCTTGGCCAGCGCATCCGCCTCGAACAGGTGCTGATCAACCTCCTGCAGAATGCGCTCGAAGCCATTGAAGGCAAAGCGGATGCCGCGATCACCATCGGGCTGTCTCGCCTCACCGACGACGATCTTGATCTCGCCGTCAGCGACACCGGTCCCGGTCTCCCGGATCATGTCAGGGACAATCTCTTCATTCCCTTCACCACCTCCAAGCAGGGTGGCCTGGGCCTGGGCCTGGTGATCGCCCGCGACATTGTCGCTGAATATGGCGGACGGCTTTCAGTCGAGACCAGCGCCGGTGGCACCACCTTCACCATCACCCTGAAGAGGGCTCTGTGATGAGCAGCGGGATCGAGATCGTCCTCGTCGACGACGACCACGGACTGCGCCGCGCCACCCGCCAGACGCTGGAGCTGGCCGGGTTTGCCGTGCGCGATTTTGGCGCTGCCCCCCAGGCGCTGGCCCAGCTATCGCGGGACAGCGAGGCCGTCGTTATCTCCGACATCCGCATGGCCGGCATGGACGGGCTGGAGCTCTTTGCCCATATCCGCGCCCTCGACCCGGATCTGCCCGTCCTGCTGATCACCGGCCATGGCGATGTCGACATGGCGGTGCGCGCACTGCATGACGGCGCCTATGACTTCATCGCCAAGCCCTTCCCCGCCGACAGGCTCGTCCAGAGCGTGGCCCGGGCTGCCGAAAAGCGCCGGCTGGTTCTCGAAAACCGCCGTCTGCGCGAGGCGGCGACCACGACGCCCGACGACCTGCCGCTGATCGGCCAGACGCCGGCCATGGAGCATCTGCGCCAGACGCTGCGCCAGATCGCTGACACCGATGTCGATGTGCTGATCGCCGGCGAAACCGGCAGCGGCAAGGAAGTGGTGGCAACCCTCCTGCATCGCTGGAGCCGCCGCTCGAGGGGCAATTTCGTCGCGCTCAACTGCGGCGCCCTGCCCGAGACAGTCATCGAAAGCGAACTCTTCGGCCACGAGCCGGGCGCCTTTACCGGCGCCCAGAAGAAGCGCGTCGGTCGCATCGAACATGCCAGCGGCGGTACGCTCTTCCTCGACGAGATCGAGAGCATGCCGCTTTCCACCCAGGTGAAGATGCTGCGGGTTCTGGAAATGCGGGAAGTCACCCCGCTCGGCACCAACGAAATCCGGCCCGTCGACCTGCGCGTCGTCGCCGCCGCCAAGCTTGACCTCGGCAATCCCGCCGAACGCGGCGAATTCCGCGAGGACCTCTATTATCGTCTGAACGTGGTGACGATCTCGATCCCGCCGCTGCGGGAACGCCGCGCCGACATCCCGTTGCTCTTTGCCCATTTCGCCACCCGCGCCGCCGCGCGTTTTCGCCGCGAGATCCCCGGCATGACGGCCGAGGTGCGCCGGCATCTGGAAAGCCACGACTGGCCGGGCAATGTCCGCGAACTCTCGCATTTTGCCGAACGCGTCGTGCTCGGCATCACCCCGCCGCCGAAACAGACGTCAGGGACGGTCGCACCGGGCCTCAGCCTGCCGGAGCAGATGGAGCGGCACGAGGCGACACTCATCCGCGAGGCGCTGAAGGCGAACAAAGGCGACGTGCGCTCGACCATCGAGACGCTCGGCATTCCGCGCAAGACCTTCTACGACAAGCTCCAGCGCCACGGCATCAACCGCGCCGATTACGAATAGCCGCCGGCAGCGGGCGCATCCGAACGGTCTGCACCCCGCATCTCGGCCGCAAGCGCGGCAGCAGCCCGCGCCAGAAGCCCCGTATCGGTGCCCGTCGCCATGAAGCGCACACCGGCGCGGCGCGCGAGCGCGATCATCTCCGCGTCGCCGGTCATGATGCCCGCCGGCTTGCCGGAAGCCTTGATCTTGCCGATCAGCGCCTCGACTGTCTGCATCACCTCCGGCACCGTCGCCTTGCCGCGATAGCCCATGTCGGCGGAGAGATCGGCAGGGCCGATCAGCACGGCATCGACGCCTTCGACAGCCAGGATCGCATCGGCATTTTCGACACCCAGCCGGCTTTCGATCTGAGCAATCAGGCAGACTTGCATATTGGCCGTATCCGCATAATCAGGGATGCGCCCAAAATTCGAGGCGCGCCCCAGGCTCGCACCCATGCCTCTGATGCCATCGGGCGGATAGCGCAGTGCCTTGGCCAGGAGCGCGGCCTGTTCACCCGTCTCCACCATCGGAATCATCAGCGTCTGCGCGCCGATATCGAGCGCCTGCTTGATCATCCAGGGCTCGCCGACCGGAAGCCGCACCACAGGATGCGCCGGATGGCGCGTGACGGCGGCGAGCTGGGCTGCGATCAGCGGAATGTCGTTCGGCCCGTGTTCGGCATCGATGAGGATCCAGTCGAAGCCGGCCCCGGCGCAGATTTCCGCCGAATGCGGATTGGCGAGCGCCACCCAGAGCCCGGTCAGGAGCCCCTGGTCTTCACGCAGCGCTTTCTTGAAGAGGTTGACGGGGGCGGGCATGGGCAGTCTCCTGGAGCAATCACGGTCCGGCCATTTCACCGGAGAGCTGAAGCTATCCTCGGAAGCGGGATGAACCGCAAGCCTCGTTTTCGATCTACCTTACAGACACGACGTTGAACCTCTGTGCTCCGCCATGATAGGGGCAGCCGAACTCTTCAAGCGCAGGAATTGACACATGCTCCCCTGGATCCAGCTCGACACGGCCAAGATACCCGGCGGCGGCGAATTGCGCCTGAAACAACGCGGCACGGAATTCTCCATCATGCTCGGCACTAACGAGCTGATGAACAGCCGCCTCAGCGGCTCGGAGGAAGCGCTCGCCACGCTGGCCTTCGAGCGGATCGCGGATCACAAGCGTCCGCACATCCTGATCGGCGGCCTCGGCATGGGCTTCACGCTGCGCGCTGCCCTTGCCGTCCTGCCTCAGGATGCGAAGGTCACCGTCGCCGAACTCGTGCCTGCCGTCGTCGACTGGGCGCGCGGACCTATGGCCGAGATCTATGCCGGCAGCCTCGACGACCCGCGAGTGGCAATTCATGTCGGCGATGTCGGCGCGCTGATTGCCAAATCCAGGGGACAGTTCGACGCCATCCTGCTTGATGTCGATAACGGCCCTGATGGCCTCACCCGCGAAGCGAACGACGGCCTCTATTCGCATGACGGGATTCGCAAATCCAAGGCAGCGCTGACCCGCGGCGGCGTGCTCGGCGTCTGGTCGCAGGGCCCGGACCCTAGGTTCACACGCCGCTTGAAGGACTGCGGCTATGGCGTGGAAGAGATTCCCGTCCGCGCCGGGAGAACCGGTCGCGGCAAGAAGCATGTGATCTGGATGGCGAAGGCATAAGGTTGCGACTCTCCTAGACAGGAAGTCCCCTCCCCAACCCCTCCCCACAAGGGGGAGGGGCTTTTGCGCCGCGTCCCGCCTTGAGGTTGAGCAAGAACCGTCACTCGATACTCAACCCATTCGCTGAAGGGCGGTTTGAGGCGCAGAGGGTGCGGCGGGGGTAAGCCCTCCCCCTTGTGGGGAGGGTTTGGGAGGGGACTTTCTTTAGCCCCACAACCCACGCGGCGGCAGCGGCATGACCGCGCCGTCATAGGCAATCGCCGGCTCGCGATCCCGCGCCAGAAGCAGCGGCCCGTCGAGATCGACAAAGGCCGCCCCTTGCCCGATCAGAAAGGCCGGGGCCATGGCAAGCGAGGTGCCAACCATGCAGCCGACCATGATCTCGAAACCGGCTTCAACAGCCGCATCCCGCATAGCAAGCGCTTCCGTCAGCCCGCCCGTCTTGTCGAGCTTGATGTTGACCGCATCATACTTGCCCCTCAGCGAAGCCAGCGACGCCGTGTCATGGCAGCTCTCGTCGGCACAGACCGGCAGGACCCGATCAAGACCGAGAAGCGCATCGTCGTCGCCTGCCGGAAACGGTTGCTCGACCAGCTTCACCCCGAGATCGAGCAAGACAGGCGCCAGCGCCTTATACTGCTCCAGGCTCCATCCCTCATTGGCATCGACGATGATGGCGGCGTTTGGCGCGCCAGCCCTGACGGCCCGGATACGCTCAACGTCACCCTCGCCGCCGAGCTTGACCTTCAAGAGCGGTCGGTGCGCCTCCTTCTCCGCCGCAGCCTGCATGCTCTCTGGGCTACCGAGCGACAGCGTGTAGGTGACCGAAAGCGGCTTTGGCTCTTGTAACTTTGCAAGTTGCCAGACCGGAAGCCCTGCCCGCTTGGCTTCGAGATCCCAGAAGGCGCAGTCCAGCGCATTGCGCGCAGCACCCGGCTTAAGCCGGTTTTGCAGCCCGGCCCGGTCCAGTCCTTGGCGCACCTCCGGCGCGAGCGCCGAAAGCGCCTCGACGACACTTTCCACCGTCTCGCCATAACGCGCGTAGGGCACGCATTCGCCCTGGCCCACATGCGCGCCATCCGTCAGCCGCACCGTGACCACCTTCGCCTCGGTCTTCGAGCCGCGCGAGATGGTGAAACTCCCGGCGATCGGAAAGCTCTCCGGCGTGACGGTCATCTGGACGGACATTCTCAAGACCTCCCTGCGGGCAATCCCCGCGAATCGCTGCTCTTGCACGAAGAAGCAATCCTTTCTATATCCGTCAACATAAGGACCGGTACCGGCAGCGCGCGAAAACGCCCGTAACGCCTGGCCCAGATCCCCGCATATTGCGGGCTGAACGGTCGCATGAAGCACAGAGACGAAGCCCGTGAACACGCTGGATTTTGACAAGAGACCGGAAGATACGCGCGTTGTCGTCGCCATGTCGGGCGGCGTGGATTCCTCCGTCGTCGCCGGTATCCTGAAGCGCGAGGGTTATGACGTCCTCGGCATCACGCTGCAGCTTTACGACCATGGCGCCGCCGTGCATCGCGCCGGTTCCTGCTGCGCCGGACAGGACATCGACGATGCCCGCCGCGTCTGCGAAACGCTCGGTATTCCCCATTACGTGCTCGACTACGAACAGCGTTTTCGCGACACCGTGATCAACCCGTTCATGGAAAGCTATGTCGCCGGCGAAACGCCGATCCCCTGCGTGGCCTGCAACCAGACGGTCAAGTTCGCCGACCTGCTTGCGACCGCGAAAGAACTCGGCGCCGATGCGCTGGCGACCGGCCATTACATCCGCTCGAAGTCGGTGCCGCTGGCCAATGATCCCGGCCACCGCGCCCTCTTCCGCCCGATCGATAGCGAGCGCGACCAGAGCTATTTCCTCTTTGCCACCACGCAGGAGCAGATCGACTATCTGCGCTTCCCGCTCGGCGCCATGTCGAAGGCGGAAGTCCGCGTGCTCGCCGAAGAGATGGGCCTCGTCGTCGCCCAGAAGGCCGACAGCCAGGACATCTGTTTCGTGCCCCAGGGCAAATATGCCGACGTGATCAACAAGCTGAAGCCGAATGCAGCTCTCGCCGGCGAGATCGTCCATCTCGATGGCCGGGTGCTGGGCAATCACGAAGGCATCCTGCATTACACGATCGGCCAGCGGAAGGGTTTGGGCGTCGCCACCGGCGAGCCGCTCTACGTCATCTATCTCGACGCCCGCTCGCGCCGCGTCATCGTCGGACCCAAGGAAGCGCTGGAAACCCACCGCGTCTATCTGCGCGACATCAACTGGCTGGGCGATCGCACGCTGGCGGAAGACGCAAGTGAGGGCATGCCCTGCTTCGCCAAGGTCCGCTCCACCCGCCCGCCGACACCCGCCGTCCTGCATGCCGACGACAAGGGCGTCTATGTCGATCTCGAAATCGGCGAAGCCGGCGTCGCCCCCGGTCAGGCCTGCGTGCTCTATTCGGCACCGGGCGCCGACGCCCGCGTCTATGGCGGCGGCTTCATCGAGCGTTCGGAACGCTCAGGCACGGCCGAAAGCGCGCTGAAGGCGCTTCTCGCCAGCCCTGTGGCCGCCTGAGGCAGCGGCTTTCGGGCCGCTCTCAAGCTCCTCAGTCAAGCCGGTGGAAAGCCACGCTGTTTTTGCCCAAACCGCGCTTGACTTTGATCGGACCCTCGCCTTATAAGCCGCCCATCGCTTCGGACGGCGACGGCTTCAAGCCCAGATGTCCGATGTGTGGCGGGGTAGCTCAGGTGGTTAGAGCGTGGGATTCATAACCCCAAGGTCGGCGGTTCAAGTCCGCCCCCCGCTACCAAAATTTTCACTGACCGTAGAGATAGTGTAGACAGCAAACTTTTTAGCTTCACACGCGTGAATGCTTTCACGCGTAAAGTTTGCTGAGTGGCGCAGACTACCGCCGATCACTTTAATTGCTGCTGTTAGTCGAGCAATCGAGGGTTCTTTTCAAGATACTCTCGAGCCCATGGCTGCAAGATCCAAGAGAAGAGAGTGCCTCGAAGCGATAAGCTCGAAGCTCGTGCAATCACATTCTTTCGTTGCAGAAGCTCCATAACACCATCATTCACGTTGCCGGTTACAGATGCTTGTTGATCGATGATAAATGGCCGCAGGACCATTTTTTCGGCCGGTGTCAGCTTTTTAAGCACACTGCGATGCAGCAAGATAAAAATCTGATCACGGATCATCGGCCCTACATACGTCGCACAGAACGCACAAAAGTTAACTGTCACAATTGCTAATGACGTCAAGAAGCAGAGACCAATCCATAGGCGATGGTCCGAACTTGCCTCAGCGAGGCCCAGCTTATCAAGATACTGCAGCGGTAGAAAAAGGATGAGACCAGTTACCAATAGGATAGCAAACGCAGCCTTGGTCCCTCGCTCTTTTGCAATGGCAAAAACGCTCGACAGCCACTCTGGCATACGCCCCTCCTAGCATCGGCTAGATATTAGCTTTCAACTTAAGATATACGAAGAGCAATCACGCCTTTCCGCCCGATTTTCAACTGCCCAAGTTACTCATTGCTGAAACCTCACCGCGCCGCCCAGACCAACCCGCGCCGCACGATCTCCCGCATCTGCGGCACCTCGAACTCCGCCGCCTGGTGGCCGAGCGAGGAGTAGAACACCCTGCCCTGCCCGTGGCGGCGCTTCCAGACGACTGGCATCACATGTCCGTCGATCCAGGCATCGTGTTCGCCAGTAAAACGCGTCGTCGCCAGCACTTCGTTGTTGGGGTCGACATGCATGTAATACTGCTCTGAGCGATAGGGGAAATCGCCGATGCCTGTTACCAGCGGGTCCTCGGGCTTTGTGATATTGACCGTGTAATCATAGATATTGCCGGGATGGGCGACCCACTGGCCGCCGATCATGTATTGATACTGCACGCAGTCGCGAAAACTGTCGCCCGCCTGGCCGTGGAAGCCGCCGAGGCCGACGCCGCCGCGAATGGCGAGCTCCAGGTTCTCGATTTCGGGCTTTTCGATCTTGGTCATCGTCAGCATCGGCACGATGAGGCTGTAGTCGCGGATGGCGGGATCGGCAAAGGCCTCCGTGCCCGCCTCGACGCGGACGGAAAAACCCTCCGCCTGCAGCATGTCGGAGACGATGGCGGCACATTGGTCGGGCTGGTGGCCATCCCAGCCGCCCCAGCAAATCAGAACCTGACGCATGAAGATATCCTTCTGGAAGTGAACTCAGCGGCCGATCAGGCCATCGACGAGCGACTGTTCAAGCGGCGCCGGCCGATCGACGCTGGTGGTGATCTTGACCGTCTCGCCGCGATCGGAGGCCGTCTGGAAAGCTTCCATGACTTCGAGCACATGCAGCGCCAGATCGCCGTTTGCCCGGTGCGGCCGGTTGGAGAGAATGGCATGTGCCATGTCGGCGACGCCGAGCGAGCGCCAGTTGCCGTCAGCATAGGGCAGCGTCACGGGCTTGCCTTGCGCCTCGCCCGTCAGCGGCAGGACAAAGACCTCTCCGCCGAAATGATTGGGATCCGGCACGATCAGCGTGCCCTCGGAGCCATAGACCTCGAGCGGCTTGTGCCAGTGCGCCGCGACATCGAAGCTCATCGAAATTTGCACCACGGCCCCATTGGCGAAGGACATCAGTCCTGCGACATGCGTCGGCACATGCACGGGGATCGTCTCGCCCCTGCGCGGCTCGCTGCCGATCCTTCTGGTGTCGCGCACCTTGGTGGCAAAGCCCGCCACCTTCTCGACCGGGCCGAAGAGGTTGACGAGATCGGTGATGTAATAAGGCCCCATGTCGAGCATCGGCCCGCCACCAGCCTCATAGTAAAAATCCGGATTGGGATGCCATCGCTCATGACCGGGGCACATGAAGTAGGCCGTACCGCCGATCGGCTGGCCGATCACGCCCTGGTCGATCAGCCCGCGCGCCGTCTGATGCGCACCGCCGAGAAAAGTGTCGGGCGCCGACCCGACGCGGAGATTGAGCGACTTCGCCGTTTCGACGAGCCGCTTGCCTTCGGCAAACGTCACGCCGAGCGGCTTTTCCGAATAGACATGTTTGCCCGCCGCGAGCGCTTTCAGCCCCACTTCGACATGCGCCTTTGGGATCGTCAGGTTGACGATGATCTGCACGTCCGGATCGGCATAAAGCGACTCGATCGAACGCGCAGGCACACCGAATTCAGCGGCCCGCGCCTGGGCGAGCTCCGTGTTGAGGTCGGCGATGCCGCAAACCTTCAGGATCGGAAAATGCTGGAGCGCCTTGAGATAAGCGCCTGAAATATTGCCGCATCCGATGATGCCGATGCCGACCTGCTGCATGCCCTGCATATCCTCGCTCCCGGACGCATGTCCCTTGATGACCGTCAGGCAGAAACGCAAGCGTTCCTCCTCCTTGCCTCGCGGTCGCCGGCCAGACTGGGTGCAAATCTGACTGACGTCAACGCATCATTGTATCCAGGTGATCGCTTGTCGGCAGGCTTGGAGCCAATGCCTCCCCCGATAGAGGGATGTAAGATCCGAGGGCGGTTAAGAAAACCTTTCGTTAAATTTTAATGAATAGAATGGAGGGCCTGTAGCGAGGTTTTGTCATGCGTACCGCTCTCATTTCCGCCCTCGGCGTCATGCTGATGCTGTCGGCCTGTGCCAAACCGCCATCCCAGACCCGCAATGCCTGCGCGATTTTCGAGCAGCGCGACGGGCTGTTCAACAACTGGCGCCGCGCTGCCATCGCCGCCGAGCGCGAATATGGCGTGCCGGTGCCGATCCTGATGGCGACGATCTATACGGAATCGAGTTTCCGCCATAACGCCAAGCCGCCGCGCAGGATGATTCTCGGCTTCATCCCCGGCAAGCGTCAGTCGAGCGCCTATGGCTATTCCCAGGCGCTTGACGGCACCTGGGAACGCTATCAGCGCGAAACCGGCCGCTGGGGCGCCCGCCGCACGGATTTTGCCGACGCCATCCGCTTCATCGGCTGGTACCACCGCCAGACCGCAGACAAGCTCAACATTCCGCTCAACGACCCCTACAAGCTCTATCTCGCCTATCACTCCGGCCATACCGGCTATCTCCGCGGCGCCTACAACAAGCGTCCGGAGGCTCTGCGGGGCGCCAAGCGGTTTACCGATATCACCTATACCTACGCCCGGCAGTTGCAGCAGTGCCCGGGTTGAGGGTGTGGCTTTAAGTTTCTGAGCAAGGGGTACCCCCCTCTGTCGGCTACGCCGACATCTCCCCCTCAAGGGGGGAGATTGCCGACCGCCGTTGAGACCGCCTGACCAGGTGTCATTTTTACGCGGCACAACCGCTATCGAAGAACCGCAAAGCTCGGCATGAGTGGCAGCGAGATCGGCATCCCCGATCCAATCTCCCCCCTTGAGGGGGAGATGTCCGGCAGGACAGAGGGGGGTACCGCGAGCAGCAACCTGATCAAGCCCCGAACGCCCAAAACAAAAAACCTCCCCACCGAACCCGGCAGGGAGGTCTCAGTCATCGAAGAATGGTCAGATCAGTTGGCGCTCTGGATCGCCGAGATCTGCCACTGGGTGTTCGGACGGCGGGCGAAGGTCCAGATCTCGACCGATTCGACCGGCGTATTCGCATCACCCTCGACCACATCTCCGCTCTGACGGTCGACGACATAGTCGATCGCCTCGTAGCGCATCGCGACAGTCGCATATTCCATCTTGTCCTCGGCCCAGCTTTCGGCCACGTCGCCCTGGACGAGATGCACCTCGCGCACTTCGTTCTTGACGCCCTTGGTGGCGTTCTCGCTCAGTTCCTCGGCCAGATAGGACATGGCTTCCGGCGTGGTGATCCGGCGCAGCGCGCCATAATCCTCGGCCGCGTAGGCACGCTGCATCTCCTGCAGCAGTTCCTCGAAGCGCTCGAGATCCTTCGGCGTGATGCCAAGTTCATCCGGCTGGGCGGCACGACGAGCTGACGCCACGGACGAGACTCCGCCGCCAAGCTTCGGGATCTGGAAGCTCGGGCGAGCCTGATCACCGCTCTGGTTGTCGCGCGCCATGCCGCCAAAGCCGCCGAAGCCCGGAGGATTGCCGGCGCCAGAGGTTGCGGCCTGGCGATTGGCGAACATGCGCATCGCAAAGCGGATCAGGAAGAAGATCAGCAAGCCCTGCAGCAGCAGGCCGAGGAAGCCCATGGCGCCGCCAAAGCCGGTGCCCATCATCATGCCGAACAGACCGCCGAGCAGCAGGCCGCCCATCAGACCGCCGGCGAGACCGCCGAACAGGCCGCCCGGACGAGCTGCCTGGTTGGCGGCCGTGGACGGATTTGTTGCAGGCTGATTGGCATTGGTGCGCGGAGTCATGGTGCGCTCGATCGGCGCAGCCGGCGTCGGTGCCGTCCGGGTTGCTGCCGGAGCATCGAAGGTGCGCGTGCCGCGGCTGCCCAGGCCGCCCGAGGCGCGACGGGCCTCGGCGTAGTCAACGGCGATCAACGTCACCATCATACCGAGCGCGAGTGTCGCGAATGTCTTTGCGTATTGCCGCATGAGTGTCTCAGTCCTCCTCGAAACAGTCGGGTGCCCATCCGGGCTTGCGCTCTCATATGGAGAGCGCTCGCATCCTTTTGAAGAGAGATCGAGCCGATTTCCATTGAACTTCAAGTGATCGGACTCAGGCGCCGAGCCAAAGCTTGACGATCAGCCCCACGACACATCGAGCGAGAAACGGCCAAGAAGCGACAAAAGCAGAAGACGTTGGTCAAACCGCACACCATCAGAAAAACGAAAATGGCGCGGGTTTGATCCCGCGCCGCACAAGGCTTCAGAAGGTATCCGGCGTCGATCAGTCGACGTTGAAGACCAAGGGCTTCGCCTGCTTGATCGCCGGATTGGCGGTCAGCTGGTCGAGAACGGCCTGCTCGACGGGACCGTCGACATAAAGAAGCGCGATGGCATCGCCGCCTTCCTTGTCGCGACCGAGCTGGAAGTTCGCGATATTGACCTTGGCATTGCCGAGCGTCGTGCCCATGAAGCCTATCATGCCGGGCACGTCGGTGTTGGAGATGTAGATCATGTTCTGACCGACATCGGCATCCATGTTGATGCCCTTGATCTGGATGAAGCGCGGCTTGCCGTCGGAGAAGACCGTACCGGCAACCGAACGGGTCTGCTTGTCGGTGGTGACGGTGAGCTTGATGTATCCGTCATAGACGCCGGTCTTGTCGCGCTTCACTTCCGAGACGATGACGCCCTTTTCCTTGATCATGATCGGGGCCGAAACCATGTTGACGTCGGCCACCTGCGGGCGGATGAGGCCGGCGAGCAGCGCAGAAGTCAGCGCCTTGGTGTTCATGGTCGACGTGACACCGTCGAACAGGATCTCGATTTCCTTGATCGGGTCTTCGGTCATCTGGCCGGCAAACGAACCAAGCACGTCGGCGAGACGGATGAAGGGCTTCAGGATCGGCGCTTCCTCGGCCGTGATCGACGGCATGTTGATCGCGTTCGAGACCGCACCCTTCATCAGGTAGTCCGACATCTGCTCGGCGACCTGAAGCGCGACATTCTCCTGGGCTTCCGTGGTGGATGCACCAAGATGCGGCGTGCAGACGACATTCGGCAGGCCGAAGAGCGGGCTTTCAGTCGCGGGTTCAACCTCGAAGACGTCGAAACCGGCACCGGCGACATGGCCGGACTTGATGGCGTCCGCAAGCGCTGCCTCATCGACGAGACCGCCGCGAGCGCAGTTGATGATGCGTACACCCGGTTTCGTCTTGGCGATGTTTTCCTTGCTCAGGATACCGCGCGTCTTGTCGGTCATCGGCACATGCAGGGTGATGAAATCAGCCTTTTCCAGGAGCTCGTCGAGCTCGACCTTGGTGACACCCATTTCCTGCGCACGTTCGGCCGAGAGGAAGGGGTCATAGGCCAGAACATGCATGCCAAGGCCGATGGCCTTCTTGCAGACGATGCCGCCGATATTGCCGGCGCCGATGACGCCGAGTGTCTTGCCGGTGATTTCGACACCCATGAACTTCGACTTTTCCCATTTGCCGGCCTGGGTCGAAACGTCGGCCTGCGGGATCTGGCGGGCAACGGCAAACATCAGGGCGATGGCGTGTTCCGCCGTCGTGATCGAGTTGCCGAAGGGCGTGTTCATCACGATGATGCCGCGCTTGGAGGCAGCCGGGATATCGACATTGTCGACGCCGATGCCGGCGCGGCCGATGACCTTGAGGTTGGTGGCAGCAGCGATCAGCTTTTCCGTCGCCTTGGTGGCGGAGCGGATGGCGAGACCATCGTAATTCCCGATGATTTCGGCGAGCTTTTCCTTGTCCTTGCCGAGCTTCGGCTGGAAATCGACTTCAACGCCGCGATCGCGGAAGATCTGGACGGCGGTTTCCGAGAGTTCGTCGGATACGAGAACGCGAGGTGCCATGACGAGGCCTCCTTCAGAGAGTTCGTTTGAAGAAAATGATGGGAATTGCAGGGCTCCGCCGGTCAGGCGGAGCCTGATACACTGGTGATCAGGCGGCAGCCTTGGCCAGAGACGCCTTCTGGGTCTCATAGGCGAAGGAGAGCCACGGCATCAGGGCTGCCATGTCGGCGGTTTCGATCGTAGCACCGGCCCAGATGCGAAGGCCGGCCGGCGCATCGCGGTAAGCACCGATGTCATAGGCGACACCCTGCTTTTCCAGAATGCTGGCAATGCCCTTGGCAAAGGCGGCCTGGGCATCGGCATCGAGTGCCGTGACCTCAGGGTCGACGATCTTGACGCAGACCGAGGTGTTGGAGCGCGTCGCCGGGTCGACGGCAAGATTGGCGATCCAGTCGTTCTTCTCGATGAAGTCGAAGATCACCTTGGCATTGGCGTCGGCGCGGGCGATCAGGGCTTCGATGCCACCGATCGACTTCGCCCACTTCAAGGCATCGATATAGTCCTCGACGCAGAGCATCGACGGCGTGTTGATGGTCTCGCCGACGAAGATGCCTTCGATCAGCTTGCCGCCCGAGGTCATGCGGAAGATCTTCGGCAGCGGCCAGGCGGGAACATAGGTCGTGAGACGCTCGACGGCACGAGGGCTGAGGATGATCACGCCATGACCGCCCTCGCCGCCCAGCACCTTCTGCCAGGAGAAGGTCGTGACATCGAGCTTGGAGAAGTCCATGTCCTGGGCAAATGCGGCGGACGTGGCGTCGCAGATGGTCAGGCCCTTGCGATCAGCGGGGATGAAATCGGCATTCGGGACGCGAACGCCCGAGGTCGTGCCGTTCCAGGTGAAGACGACGTCGCGGTCGAAATCGACGGCCGCAAGATCCGGAAGCAGGCCGTAATCGGCATTGAACTTGCGGACATCGGCAAGCTTCAGCTGCTTCACCACATCGGTGACCCAGCCGGCGCCAAAGCTTTCCCAGGAGAGCATGTCGACGCCACGCTCGCCGAGCAGCGACCACATGGCCATTTCAACGGCGCCCGTGTCGGAGGCCGGAACGATGCCGATGCGGTAGTCGGCGGGCACGTTCAGAATTTCGCGGGTAAGGTCGATGGCCAGCTTCAGCTTTTCCTTGCCGACCTTGGCGCGGTGCGAACGACCGAGCGGGGCATCGGAAAGCGCATCCAGCGACCAACCGGGGCGCTTCGAGCAGGGGCCAGACGAAAAATGAGTGTTTGCCGGACGCGCGGCGGGGGCGATCACATCAGCCATATAGATACCCTTCCAGGTAATTAGCCTCTCGTTGGGGAGAGGTGTCCCGCCGTCGGAATTACTCTTGTCGATAAATCCAGTCAAGCGGGGTGGCGTCGCGATAAGCAAAATTTTTGTCCCGTCCGCGCCGCGACATCAGAGGGGTGCTGAAACGAAAAAGGGCCGCCCGAAGGCGACCCCATGAAGACATCTCGAAAGCGAGATCACTTGTAGACCGGAAGCTCCGGCGGCGGCTCGTAGGCCACAGGGGTTTCGCAACCGCCGAAGACGTAACGGGCGCCGGCATGCAGGCTGTGGCTGGTAAAGCCCTTGTCGTAGCCCGGGCCACCGTTCTGGGCGTAGCCGAACATGTCGCCGCCAGCGGTGTGGCGGAAGCGATAGCCGACATCGGCCTTGACGTTGCAGGTCACGTCAATCGAAGCGCCGGCCATAAGCTGGTAGGCGAAGCGCCAGCTGCCCCGGCCGTCATGTTCGACGGTGGGATCGCAGTTCGCAGAGTTGCTGTCGGCGCAAGAGGTGTTACGCAGCTTGTCCCACTTGACGTAGGAGCCGCCGATACCGCCGCCGATATACGGCGTGAAGTAGGCATACGTGCCGAGATCGACATAGGCATTGGCCATCAGCGTGTAGGCACGCATGGTCGTCAGGTCGCGCGAGGTACAGGCCGTCGAGACGCCGCAGGAGCCGCGGGTCGAGCCGGTAAAGTCGGAATCGAACAGATAGTCGAAGGTGACGTCAGAGCGCAGATAGCTGTTGATCTGATAACCGACACCACCGCCGAGCCAAAAGCTGTCCTTGATAGACGACGTGGCAAAATCAACCGTGTTGGCGTTGCTGCCCTGGAAGTAATTAGCGCCGCGCAGCTTGTTGAAGCTGTAACCGAGATCGCCGCGCAGGTACCAGCCAGAGGCTTCGGCCACGGCAACTTCGGGTGCATCGACATAAACGGGCTGCGGCTCAGGCTGATAAACATCGGCAGCATAGGCGGCCGAGCTGGCGAGCAGGGCAGCCGTTGCCGCGGCAAGAATGGTTTTCGTCATGACAGGATACTCCAAGTCCCAGCGTTGTAGCGTCAGGCTGTCTCACGCCTGACATCCTGAATTGGGACAGACAATGGAGCGCAAAGGTTAAGTTGGGATTAACTACACATCTTAACTCTAGTCATTATTCATTTGCTTACCGTGATACTTTCACGATGTCGTCAATCCACAAAACAAAGCCCACCGAAGCCCGGGCGAGCATGAGTTCGCAAACAGGATTGGCAAAGCCCGCTGCAATCGATCCGTGCTTGAGAAGTGTGTTCACACCACCTGGGCAACACGCTCACGCAGCCCCGCGAACAGCTCGACGGACCGCAGACGGGCCTCGAGATTGTGCAAGGGCGTCGAAACAATGAGCTCGTCGGGACGAACGTCCGCGATAAAGCGCTCGAGCTTGTCCGCAGCCGTTTCGGGCGATCCGACGATTGCGTAGCGCAGCGTATGCTCGACGCCGATGCGCTCAATCTCCGTCCACATCCCCTCCATCGTCTCGACCGGGCGCGGGAACGGACGTCGGACATTCCGGCGCAGGTTGACGAACTGCTGCTGCGCCGAGGTGAAGAGATGCGCGGCCTCACCGTCGGTGTCGGCCACCGCCGCCATGACGCCGACCATCACATAGGGCTTTTGCAGATCCACAGACGGCTGGAAGCGTTCGCGATAAACAGCCACGGCATCGAGAAGCTGATCGGGCGCGAAATGTGACGCGAAGGCGTAAGGCAGCCCCAATGCCGCCGCCAGATGCGCGCTGTATAGGCTGGACCCCAGGAGCCAGATCGGAACATGGCTGTTGATCCCGGGAACGGCAATCAGCCCGCCCTCCTCGTCAGGCGCCCCCAGCAGTCTTTGCAGCTCGAGAATATCGTGCGGGAAACTCTCAGCGCCGGCTTCCATGTTGCGTCGAAGGGCGCGCGCCGTGCGCATATCCGTTCCCGGCGCCCGACCGAGACCAAGTTCGATACGCCCGGGATAGAGCGCCTCCAGCGTTCCAAACTGTTCGGCAATGACGAGCGGCGCGTGGTTCGGCAGCATGATCCCGCCGGAACCGACCCTGATCGTCTCGGTCCCCGCCGCAACATGGGACATGACAAGCGTGGTCGCGGCGCTGGCAATGCCGGGCATGCCGTGATGCTCGGCGAGCCAGAAGCGCCGATATCCGCTTTTCTCAGCCACCTGTGCGAGCCTGCGCGAGGCATCCAGCGCTTCGCGAACAGTGTGGCCTTCGGCAACGGGGGAGAGATCGAGAATGGAAAACGGTATCATCTTTTCAGGCCTTCGGACAGTGAACCCTTCATGTAGTCTTGCGGGATCGCGCACCCAAGAGGTGACGAACATTAAATATCATCACTTCTTTTGTTTTTGTTTTGTTCACATTTGACTGGCACATCGGATGAGAACTGCACTAGGATTTCTCCATGACCTCTACGATTCGCATCATCGGCATTGACCCGGGCCTCCGCCGCTGCGGCTGGGGCGTCATCGAGACATTAGGCAATTCGCTGCGCTTCGTCGCCTCCGGCACGGTGACCTCCGATGGCGAGATGGATCTGGCCTCCCGCCTCTGCCAGCTGCATGACGGCCTTGCCGAAGTCGTCCACACCTACAGGCCCGATGAGGCAGCCGTCGAGCAGACCTTCGTCAACAAGGATGCGGTGGCCACCCTGAAGCTCGGCCAGGCTCGCGGCATCGCCATGCTGGTGCCGGCCCGCGCCGGACTGCCTGTCGCCGAATATGCGCCGAATGCCGTGAAGAAGTCGGTCATCGGTGTTGGCCATGGCGAAAAGCAGCAGATCCACATGATGCTGAAGATCCTGATGCCCAAGGCCGAATTCAAGGGCAACGACGCCGCCGACGCGCTCGCCATCGCTATCTGCCACGCCCACAATCGCGGCGGTGACAAGATGCGCAAGGTCCTCGCCTCCGCCTGATTTGTTCTTGACTTGTTCCGATGGTAGGATTTATTCTTACTGTATTGGAGGCAAACATGCGTGTGACATCCAAGGGCCAGGTGACCATTCCCCGCGATCTGCGCGAACTGGTTGGTATAGAGCCAAATTCCGAAGTCGTATTCACCGTCGAAGACGGCCGGCTGATGCTTGCGCCCAAGAACGGGGCTCAGGCTCTCAGGGAAAATCAGCGCTTGGCGGGACTCATGGAAACGCTGGCGCGCCTGGAAGGCACAGGCGATCAGGATGTTGACGCAGATGCTCTGATGCAGATGACACGGGACCGCTAGAGCATGGCCGTACTCGTTGATACGAACGTGCTCGTTGATGTAGCCGTGCGCGATCCGAAATGGCTTAACTGGTCTCGCGGCCAGCTCTTGCGTCTGGCGCGCCACGAGCCGCTTGTGATTAATCCGATCATCTATTCGGAGTTTTCAGTTCGATACTCCGATCGCGATAGCGTGGACGCCCTCCTGCCGGTTTCGGATTTCCATCGCGAAAGCCTCCCCTGGGCAGCAGCCTTCGCAGCCGGCGTGGCATTCAGGATCTACCGTCTCGCAGGCGGGGGACGTGAGCGCGTGCTGCCGGATTTCCTGATCGGGGCCCATGCCGCCATTCGGGGTCACAAGATCCTGACCCGGGATCCAAAAGGCTATCGCAGCTACTTCCCCGACCTCGACATCATCTCCCCCGATACCCACCCCCTGTAACGCGACGGACGCACCCATGATCGGCAAACTCAAAGGCACCATTGACGAGATTGGCGACGACTATGTTCTCGTCGACGTCCACGGCGTCTGCTACGTCGCCCACTGTTCCTCACGAACGCTGTCGCGCATCGGCTCGGCCGGCGAGGCGGTCGTGCTCTTCATCGAAACCTATGTCCGCGAAGACCAGCTGAAACTCTTCGGCTTCATGAGCGTGCTGGAGCGCGAGTGGTTCAACATCCTGCAGAGCGTGCAGGGTGTCGGAGCCAAGGTGGCACTGGCCGTTCTCTCCACCTTGACCCCGTCGGAACTCGCCAATGCGATCGCCCTCCAGGACAAGGCTGCGATCTCCCGCGCCCCCGGCGTCGGCCCGAAAGTGGCGCTGCGCCTTGTCACCGAACTGAAGAACAAGGCCCCCGCCTTTGCTGGCGAAGCCGCCGCCAATATCGGCCTCAAGCAGGAACTCGGCGAAGGTGTTGCCTCCGCCCCGGTCGCCGATGCGGTGTCGGCTCTGACCAACCTCGGCTATTCCCGCGATCAGGCTGCAAATGCCATCGCAGCCGCCTTGAAGAACGGCGGCGAAGGGGCTGATAGCGCCAAGCTGATCCGGTTGGGGCTGAAGGAGCTTTCGCGATGAATTGTCCTCCGAATTTGTCTTGTTCCGACATTTCTGATAAAGTTGGAAAAACATTGAAACGTCGGAGACTGTGATGAAAATATGGGAAGTCACCATGTCCTCAAAAGGTCAGGTCACCATTCCCAAAGAAATGCGTGAGCTGCTCAATCTCAGTCCCGGCGATCAGTTGGTCTGTAGCGTGGTCGACGGCGAAATTGTCATCACTCCCAAGAACATCGACCTCAAGGATCTTGCCGGTTTTCTCGGCAATCCGCCAAACGGACGGGCCACAGTGGAGGAGATCGACGAAGCGGTCGTGCAGGCGGCAGGCGCAAACGCACTCTCCACCGGGGGTGACGATCCATCGGATCTTGCGGCATGACACTCCTCGGCCTCGATACCAACATCGTGATCCGGCTTCTGACCAATGACGATCCGGATCAACGGCGTCTGGCTCTGCGTTTTGCCGAAGGGCTTGGAAAGGACTACCTCGCCTTTCTCCCCCTGATCTGCGTATTGGAACTGGATTGGGCATTACGCTCGCAACTTGGCTACGGCAGACGCGAAGCCTCGACGGCGATCGCGAAATTGCTGCAGGTCCGGGGCCTGACCGTCGAAAGCCACGACCTCGTCGTAAAGGCGCTGCGGCAGGTCGACCAGAAGAATGCAGACTTCGCCGACGCCTTGATTGCGGCCCGATCTCTTCAAGAAGGCTGCGCCTCCGTAAAGACCTTCGACAAACGCGCCGCCTCCCGCGTGCCCGGCATGGAACTTCTCGCATGATGACCAACAACCCCATCCTCTCGCCCGAAAAGAAGGGGGAAGACCTCGATGCGGCACTCCGCCCGCAGTCGCTCGACGATTTCACCGGGCAGGCGGAAGCACGCGCCAATCTCAAGATCTTCATCGAGGCCGCAAAGAACCGGGGCGAAGCGCTGGATCACGTGCTGTTCGTCGGCCCTCCCGGCCTCGGCAAGACGACGCTGGCCCAGATCATGGCCAAGGAGCTCGGCGTCAACTTCCGCTCGACATCAGGCCCTGTGATCGCCAAGGCCGGCGATCTCGCGGCCCTTCTGACCAATCTCGAAGAGCGCGACGTTCTCTTCATCGACGAGATCCATCGCCTGAGCCCCGCCGTCGAGGAAATCCTCTATCCGGCCATGGAGGATTTCCAGCTCGACCTGATCATCGGCGAAGGGCCGGCCGCCCGTTCGGTGAAGATCGATCTGTCGAAATTCACCCTCGTTGCCGCCACCACCCGTCTTGGTCTGTTGACGACCCCGCTGCGCGACCGTTTCGGCATTCCGGTGCGGCTGAATTTCTACACCGTCGAAGAACTGGAATCGATCGTCCGCCGAGGCGCGCGCCTGCTCAACCTGCCAATGACCGAAGACGGCGCCCGCGAAGTTGCGCGACGTGCCCGCGGCACCCCGCGCATCGCTGGCCGCCTCTTGCGCCGTGTGCGTGACTTCGCCGAAGTGGCCCGTGCCGAAGCGGTAACCCGAGAGATCGCCGACGCGGCGCTGACGCGGCTTAACGTCGACAACATGGGCCTCGACCAGCTCGACATGCGCTATCTCTCGATGATCGCGGTGAATTTCGGCGGCGGCCCCGTCGGCATCGAAACCATCGCGGCGGGCCTCTCCGAGCCGCGCGACGCCATCGAGGATATCATCGAGCCTTACATGATCCAGCAGGGTTTCATCCAGCGCACCCCGCGCGGTCGTGTTTTGACCGCAAACGCATGGAAGCATCTGGGCATGCAGCCTCCGAAGGATTTGGAAGCTGCCCAATTCCGGCTGACGCTTGAGGACGACTGAATGATCACACGGCGGGGACTGTTGAAGCTCTTCGGAGCCGGGTTCCTGAGCCTTCTCGCAACGGCAGCCTATCCATTTGCCGAAGTCATGGGGCGACCGCGAGTCACGCGATACCCCCTTATGCCGCGCGGCTGGACACCTGGGCTTTCCCTTCGCGTGGCTGTCATCGCCGATATCCATGCCTGCGAACCGTGGATGAGCATCAAACGGATCAAGGAAATCTGCAGCCAGACTATGGAACTGCAGCCGGACATCATCCTGCTCCTCGGCGATTACACGACGGGTCTCAACTTCATAACCGAGCAGGTCCATTCATCGGATTGGGCAGCAGCGTTGATGATGTTGCATGCACCACTCGGGGTCCACGCCATTCTGGGCAACCACGATTACTGGGAGGACAAAACCTTTCAGAAAGATCCGAGCGTCACACCCTTTGCACTGCAGGCACTCCGCGATGCCGGAATAAGCACCTACGTCAACGAGGCCGTTCGGATAGAGAAGGACGGGAAACCTTTCTGGTTGGCGGGCCTTGGCGACCAGATGGCACTGTTGCCTGGCAAAGCCTATGGACGCCTTCGTATGGCCGGCATCGATAACCTGACCGCCGCCCTTTCATCGATCGATGACCAAGCGCCGATCCTGTTGATGGCCCATGAGCCTGATATCTTCCCACAAGTCGACGAGCGCGTGAGCCTGACTCTGAGTGGCCATACCCATGGTGGACAAATCAATCTGTTCGGTTGGCGTCCGGCCGCTGCGTCAATCGGATCCAGACGTTTCCCAGCGGGCTATTTCAATGTAGATGGTCGAGAGTTGATCGTATCCCGAGGACTGGGATGCTCAATCCTGCCTATCCGCATCGGAAGTCGGCCAGAAATCCTACTGCTCGAACTCGGAACCGCCTGATGTCCAGACGCACCCTTATCACCATCAAGGACGGCAAGCGGCGCTTCAATCACCGCATCGCTGGCCTCGCTTTCCGCGATGGCCACGTGCTCGTCCATCGCGCCACCCACGAGAGTTTCTGGACATTTCCCGGCGGCCGCGCCGAGATCGGCGAGACCTCGACGGAAACACTTGTGCGCGAAATGCAGGAGGAACTGGGCGTCGAGGCAGTGGTCGGCCCGCTGCTCTGGATCGTCGAGAACTTTTTCGACTACGAGGGCAAGGCCTGGCATGAACTCGGCCTTTACTACCGGATGGAGATCCCGGACCAATTCCCCTTCCATCCGGCAGACATCATCCACCGCAACGAGGACGGCAAGAACAGCCTTGAATTCAAATGGGTCCCGGCGACACGGCAAGCCCTGACCGCCCTGGATATTCCTCCCTACTTCATTGCGGACGAGATCGAAGCCTTGCCGACCGCACCGAAGCATATCGTCTGGCATGACGGCGATCTCGACGAGAAACAGAGCTGAGACTGGTTTCGCCCTGTGGCTTCTGCTAGGTGCCGCCTGATATCAGCGAGGACAAAGCGTGGGCGAGACAAGATCCATTTCCCTCTCCGGCGAAATCATCGACGGCGTGCATCACCTCACCCAGCGCGTCTATTACGAAGACACCGACTTTTCCGGCGCCGTCTACCATGCCCGCTACCTGCATTTCATGGAGCGCGCCCGCACCGACTATCTGCGCTGCCTCGGCGTCGAGCAGTCGGATCTTTTTGCCAGTTCCGATGAAGGCCTTGCCTTCATGGTTCACCGCATGGAGATCGACTTCAAGGCCCCTGCCCGTATGGACGATGTCATCGGTGTTGCGACCCGAACGGAAAAGGCCGGCGGGGCGAAGATGGTCCTGCAACAGGAGATCCGGCGCGATGACCTGCTGCTGATCGCCGCCAAGGTCGTGATCGCCGTCGTCAACCGCAATGGCCGGCCACGCCGTCTTCCGGAAGACCTCGCCCGCCAGTTCCTCGCATGATGTCACAAAGCCCTGATCAAGGCCTCCGGTAACCCCTTTTTAACCTTAATCGCGTCTTACTCCGAGCTAGGAAGTTTGTGCAGCGCACGCCTTCCTTTGACCAAATTTTCATACCAGAAGCAGTCTGGGAGCTAAGGCGGGAAAAGGGTTTCGGCGGCAGCGACCGCGCAAGTTTTCCACCAGTTGAGCTCATGTCGTCGCCCGGTCCAACCCACCGGGCGTTTGGATTTCGGGGAATTGAAGGCGATGGAACAAGTTGGAATGGCAGCAGCAGTGCATGACGTGAGCCTCTGGGGCCTCTTCATGCAGGCAGGCCTGATCGTCAAGCTCGTGATGATCGGACTTCTGGTCGCCTCCGTCTGGACCTGGGCGATCGTCATTGACAAGTATTTGAGCTTTGCCCGCGCCCGCCGCCAGTTCGATCAGTTCGAACAGGTCTTCTGGTCCGGCCAGTCCCTGGAAGAGCTCTATCGCACGCTCGCCGAGCGCAACAACACCGGTCTCGCCGCCATCTTCGTCGCCGCCATGCGCGAATGGAAGAAGAGCTTCGAGCGCGGTGCCCGTTCGCCGATCGGCCTGCAGATGCGTATCGACCGCGCCATGGACGTCACCATGGCCCGTGAGTCCGAGGCGCTTGAATCGCGCCTGTCGTCGCTCGCCACCATCGGCTCTGCCGGTCCCTTCATCGGCCTGTTCGGAACCGTCATCGGTATCATGACCTCGTTCCAGGCCATCGCCGGCTCCAACAATGCAAGCCTTGCGGTCGTTGCGCCCGGTATCGCCGAAGCGCTGCTCGCGACCGCCATCGGCCTGATCGCAGCTATTCCCGCCGTTATCGCCTACAACAAGTTCTCCGGCGAAGCCGGCAAGCTGTCGGCACGCATGGAAGGCTTTGCAGACGAGTTTTCGGCCATTCTTTCCCGTCAGATCGACGAGAAGCTGCAGCCCCGCCAGGCGGCACAGTAAGGCCCGGAAGGCAGGAGACGCATCATGGGTATGTCGGTCGGTAATGGTGGTGGTGGCGGAGGACGTCGCGGACGTCGCGGCGGCAAGCGTACGCTTGTCAGCGAAATCAACGTCACGCCCTTCGTCGACGTCGTTCTCGTGCTCCTGATCATCTTCATGGTTGCGGCACCGATGATGACGGTCGGCGTGCCGATCGACCTGCCGCAGACCCAGGCCAAGGCGATGAGCAGCGAAAACCAGCCGATCACCGTTTCGGTCAATCCGGCCGGCGAAATTTATCTGCAGGAAACGGCCATTCCGATCGAGGAAGTCGTGCCGAAGCTGCAGGCAATCGCCACCACCGGCTACAATGAACGCATTTTCGTGCGCGCCGATACCGCCGCCACCTATGGCATCGTCATGCAGGTCATGGCGCGGATTTCGGCCGCCGGCTTTACCAATATCGGTCTCGTGACCCTGCAGGAACAGCAGAACTGATCGGACGGACATGAAGGGCAGCCTCTTCGCATCCTCGCTTGTGCACGGACTGGCGCTCTCCGCAGCGCTGGTGAGCCTTGGCTCGCCCGCAAAGCTGGAGATGGCGCCGATGGAAACCTTGCCTGTCGACATCGTGCCGATCGAAGAATTCACGCAGATCCAGAAGGGCTCGAAGGACGCGCCGCTGGCGGAGAAATCCGCTCCGGTTCCGACCAAGAAGCCGCCGATCGCCGAACCGGCCGAGAACTTCGGCGACAACGAAGTCGATCTGAAATCTCCGCCGACCCCGTCACAGCGCCCGGTCGAACAGGAAGTGGCGGCCGCGCCGAAAAAGGTTGAGACGCCCGCGCCGACGCCGGATCCCAAGGCGAACGAGGTGAAGGAAATCGTCAAGGAAGAGACGGCTCCGCCACCGGAACCGGAAACGCCACCGGCCGAAGAAGCCCCGCCGGAAGAAACCGTCGCAGAAGAAATCCCGCTGCCCGAGCAGGCGCCGATCCCGGCTGCCCGCCCGAAGCCCGAGCTCGCCAAACCGGTAGAAAAGAAGCCGGCCCCCAAGCCCGACGCCAAGACGGACGCCAAGGCTCAGGAGACCGCGAAGTCCAAGCCGCAGATGGAAAGCGACTTCAACGCAGACGAGGTGGCAGCACTTCTCAACAAGACGGATGCGGCAGGCGGCGGCGCGCGCCGATCGACCGACCAGGAAGCACTCGGCGGCGAGACGGACACGGGCGGCTCCACGCTCAGCCAGAGTGAACTCGATGCGCTGCGTGGCATCATTCAGGAAAACTGGCTGATCACCCCCGGTATGGCCGACGCGGCAGACGTGCGTATCCGCGTCACCTTCCGCCTCGACCAGAATGGCGAGCTGATCGGCGAACCCGAGGCAACGGCGTCGGGTGGATCGCCGCAGGCCCAACAGGTCCTCATGAGCGGGGCCGTGCGCGCCGTGCGCAAGTCTGCCCCCTTCACCAATCTGCCCCCGGACAAATACGACGCTTGGTCTGAAGTTGTCGTCAATTTCGACCCCAGCGAACTGATGTAAGAGCTGAAAGGCTTGGTTAGCATGAAAACTCTCCTCCTCCGACTTCTGCTGGTCTGTGCCGGCATGGCAGGTGCCTTCGTGGCGCCCGCAAACGCAACCGTCGAGATCAACATCAACCGCGGTAACGTCCAGCCACTCCCGATCGCCATTACCGACTTTATCTCGGCTGATGGTATCGGCGCCCAGATTTCCGCTGTCGTCGAAGCCGACCTGAAGCGCTCCGGCCTCTTTGCGCCGGTCAGCCGTGCGGCCTTCATCGAGAAGATCCAGAACCCGGATCAGCCGCCTCGCTTTGCCGACTGGACGGTCCTGAAGGCCGAAGCCCTGGTTGTCGGCCGGATTGTCCGCGAGCCCGATGGCCGTCTGCGGGCGGAATTCCGCCTGTGGGATACCTATGGCGGTCAGCAGATGACCGGCCAGCAGTTTTTCACCGATCCGCGCAACTGGCGCCGCGTCGCCCACATGATCGCGGACGCGATTTATGAGCGCATCACCGGCGAAAAGGGCTATTTCGACACGCGCATCGTCTTCGTCTCCGAAAGCGGCCCGAAAACCGACCGCAAGCGCCAGCTCGCGATCATGGATCAGGACGGCGAGAACCTGCGTATGCTGACCAACAGCAACGACATCGTTCTGACGCCGCGCTTCTCGCCGAGCCGCCAGGAAATCACCTACATGTCCTTCGAGGGCAACCAGCCGCGCGTCTATCTGCTGCAGCTGGAAACCGGTGCCCGTGAAGTGGTCGGTAACTTCCCCGGAATGACATTTGCCCCACGCTTCTCTCCGGATGGCCAGCGGGTCATCATGAGCCTGCAGCAGGACGGCAATGCCAACATCTACACGATGGACCTGAGGTCGCGCACCACGACCCGCCTGACCTCGACGGCGGCGATTGACACCTCGCCCTCCTACTCGCCCGATGGAAGCCAGATTGTCTTCGAAAGCGACCGTGGTGGACGTCAGCAGCTCTATGTGATGAACGCCGATGGCTCCGGTCAGCGCCGCATCTCCTTCGGCGACGGCTCCTATTCGACCCCCGTCTGGTCTCCGCGCGGCGACCTCATCGCCTTCACCAAGCAGTCGGGCGGCAAGTTCTCGATCGGCGTGATGAAGACCGACGGTTCGGGCGAGCGTATCCTCACCACTGGCTTCCACAACGAAGGTCCGACCTGGGCACCGAACGGTCGCGTTCTGATGTTCTTCCGCCAGAATGCCGGTGCCGGCGGTCCGCAGCTCTACTCGATCGACCTCACGGGCTACAACGAGCAGCTGGTGAAGACACCCTCCTTCGCCTCCGACCCGGCCTGGTCGCCGCTGATGGAATAGTGATCGAAAAGGGGCACATTCGTGCCCCTTTCTCGCCGCAAACGGCCTTCAATTCCAGCCTCTCAAGCGAGAATTGACCCTTTCTTAACCATGATTGTTGGAAGCCGGTTAACCGCGATTGGTTAAGGTCCGGCAACCCTAACAGAGAATTCAAGGAGACCGGCGATGAGCCGCATTCATTCCCCGGCCACGAGCCGCCTGCAGAAAATGGCAACCAACCCGGCCATGGTGGCCTTTGCCGTTGCGCTTGCGCTGGCAGGCTGCGCCAACAAGAAGAACCTGCCGAACAGCGCCGGCGAACTCGGCCTCGGCGCCGGTGGCGCAGGCGCTGCCACCCCTGGCTCGACCCAGGACTTCACCGTCAATGTCGGCGACCGCATCTTCTTCGACACCGATTCGTCCTCGATCCGCGCCGATGCCGCCCAGACGCTCGACCGTCAGGCCCAGTGGCTGCAGCGCTACCCGAACTATGCCATCACGATCGAAGGCCATGCCGACGAACGGGGCACCCGCGAATACAACCTGGCTCTCGGCGCCCGCCGTGCCGCAGCGACGCGCGACTACCTCGCCTCGCGTGGCGTACCGGCCCAGCGCCTCAAGACCATCTCCTACGGCAAGGAACGTCCGGTCGCCGTCTGCGACGACATTTCCTGCTGGTCGCAGAACCGCCGCGCCGTCACCGTTCTCGGTGGCGCAGGCATGTAATCGGGTCCGCCCGAGGATCACCACCACGTGAAGGCGGCCCCTGGGCCGCCTTTTACTTTTCTCCTTACTTTGGCCGAACTTGGTTGCTTTTTGCAGGCAATTGGGAAAACTCCTGTCGGCGCTGGTTCGGCGCAATTCGTCGCGAAAACAGGAAAAGGAACATGAACAAACTTGTGATGGCCGCTCTGCTTGCGACGGCCTCGCTCACGGGTCTGCATGGAACGGCAAACGCCTTCCAGATCACCCTGCCGCCCATTTTCGGGCAGCAGAAGGCACCCGAGCAGGAACCGAGCCGGGACGCTCGCGGCCAGCTTCACATGGCGCAGGCCTCCGATCCGTCGCTGCGGGTTCAGCAGCTGGAGGAAGAGATCCGCGCGCTGAACGGCCGTATCGAAGAGATGAGCTTCCAGCTGCTGCAGATGCAGGAGCAGATGCGCAAGCAACAGGAAGACAACGAGTTCCGCTTCCAGGATCTCGAAAAGAAAAGCGGTTCCCTGACACGTCCTGTCACGGCAGGCGCTCAGCAGGATTCGGTTGCCGAAATCATCACCGAAACTCCGGACGTCGGCGTAACCGCCGACGCTTCCGGCACGATCGAGACCCCGGGCACCGCTCCCGGCGAGCAGACGCTCGGCTCCATTGCGCTGGACGAGAACGGCATGCCGGTGACGGCCACGCTGAACCAGGATGCGCTCAACAACAGCGCGAGCAGCCTGCCAGGCGTCGATACCGGCGTTGCCGTCCCTTCGAACCCGCCCCAGCAGACGGCTTCGCTCAATTCGGAGAGCGACGTCTACCAGATCGCCTATGCCCATGTTCTCTCCGGCGACTACACGCTGGCCGAAAGCGAATTCCGCGACTTCATCGCCGCCTATCCGAGCAGCTCGCGCATCGCCGATGCCCACTTCTGGCTCGGAGAAGCCCTCTACTCCCAGGGCAATTACAACGAGGCAGCCAAGACCTTCCTCAATGCCCACCAGACCTACAACACATCGCCCAAGGCGCCCGAAATGCTGCTGAAGCTCGGCATGTCGCTGGCCGCCCTCGACAATACCGAGACCGCCTGCGCCACCTTGCGCGAAGTCTCCAAGCGCTACCCCAAGGCTTCCCGCGCCGTCGTCTCCAAGGTCGCGAGCGAGCAGAAGCGCCTCAGCTGCTGATGGCCGCCCCGCTCGCGGCAGCCTCGTCCCTGCCCGAACTCTCGCCCGAAGCGGCGATCGAAGACTTTCTGAATTCCCTTCTCCGACCCACGCACCTTCTGGCCGCCGTCTCCGGTGGCAGCGATTCGCTCGGACTTCTCCTGCTCCTGAAACAAGCGGTCGACAGACGGGGCACCGCCCTTCCCCATTCCCTTTCCGCCGCGACCGTCGATCACGGACTGAGACCGGAATCCGCCCTGGAAGCCCGCCATGTCGCGCAGATCTGCCAGGAACTCGGCATCCCGCATCACATCGCATCCTGGACCGGCGACAAACCGAAAACCGGCCTTCCGGCTGCCGCGCGCCAAGCGCGATATCGCCTGCTTGCAGATAGCGCAGATTTCCTGAAGGCTGAGGTCATCCTTACGGGACACACCCTCGATGATCAGATCGAGACGGTCGCCATGCGTACGGACCGTTCCGTTGATGGTGCCCTGGGGCTCGCCGGTATGGCACCGGCAACCTTGTATGACGGCCGCCTATGGCTTCTGAGACCATTCCTGCGCAGCCGCCGCGCGGCGATTCGCGCCTCTCTTGAAGGCGCAGGCCAAGCCTGGGTCGATGACCCCAGCAACGAGGACCCCCGCTATGAGCGCGTACGGACCCGACGGGCATCGCCGACCATAGACCCTGCAGTCATCGAAACGGCGGCACATCATCGACAGAGCCTGTCTCGCCAAGCGGCAGCCTGGCTGCAGCACCGTGCCACGGCCATGGCCGGTCGCGTCGTTGCGCTCTCACTCGATGCCTCCGATGGAGCCACAACGGAGGCACGCAATCACGCGCTCGCAACCTTGATCGCCGTTCTTGGCGGCAAACCGCATCGCCCCGGCGCCGACAGCCTGTCCCGGCTGAGCGCCGCTTTGGCGGAGGGATCCGATTTTCGACTGACCTTGGCGAGAACTCTTGTGCTGCGTCGCCGGGATTGGCTCTTCATGACAAGGGAAAGGCGCGGTTTTTTGCCGCTGTCGCTGCCAGCGGGCCGCAAGGGCCTCTGGGACGGGCGCTACATGATCGCAAACGAAAGCGACCGCGACATTCTCATCTTCGCCGGCCCTGCGCCGACAATCGATTTCGCGCTTCCTGGCGCAATCCGCTCGGCCCTGGCCGGAAACAGCCCGCAAACTGTTGAAAAAAATGGCATTTCCTTTCCACCTGCCGACCAGATCGCAATCAGGCCGCAGCTCTCGGCCTTCGCGGATTTCATGCCCTGCTGGGACCAACCCCTGGCGGATGCGATCGCGAGGCTCATCGGTGCAGAACCGAGCCCCGCCTGTCCCATTTAAGACTTATTGACGGAAAACGATCTGCGGCTGTCCGTTTGCCTTGGCAACGATGCGCCGCGCTCCTATGTTAGCTGGTAATTCTGCGGGACTTCGGTCCGCAACACAGGTTCGGGGAGTTCAATGAACCCAAATTTTCGCAATTTCGCGCTCTGGGCGATCATCGCTCTGTTGCTGATCGCGCTTTTCAGCATGTTCCAGACCTCGCCGTCCCAGACGGCTTCGAGCGAGGTGCCGTATTCGCAGTTCCTGCGGGAAGTGGATGCGGGACGCGTTCGTGAGGTCACGGTCACCGGCAACCGCGTTCTCGGCAAGTATGTCGAGACCGGCACCGCCTTCCAGACCTATGCGCCGGTTGTCGACGACAACCTGCTGAACAAGCTGGAAGCCAAGAACGTGATGATCGTCGCCCGTCCGGAAACGGACGGCTCCTCGGGCTTCCTGAGCTATATCGGCACGCTCCTCCCCATGCTGCTGATTCTCGGCGTCTGGCTCTTCTTCATGCGCCAGATGCAGGGCGGTTCGCGTGGCGCCATGGGCTTTGGCAAGTCGAAGGCCAAGCTGCTCACCGAAGCGCATGGCCGCGTCACCTTTGATGACGTTGCAGGCGTTGACGAAGCCAAGCAGGACCTGGAAGAAATCGTGGAATTCCTGCGCGATCCGCAGAAGTTCCAGCGTCTCGGCGGCAAGATCCCGCGCGGCGTGCTGCTCGTTGGCCCTCCGGGTACCGGTAAGACCCTGCTCGCCCGCTCGGTCGCCGGCGAAGCCAACGTCCCCTTCTTCACGATCTCCGGTTCGGACTTCGTTGAAATGTTCGTCGGTGTCGGTGCAAGCCGTGTCCGCGACATGTTCGAACAGGCCAAGAAGAACGCACCCTGCATCATCTTCATCGACGAAATCGACGCCGTCGGTCGCCATCGTGGCGCCGGTCTCGGCGGCGGTAACGACGAACGCGAACAGACCCTCAACCAGCTGCTCGTCGAAATGGACGGCTTCGAGGCCAATGAAGGCATCATCCTGATCGCCGCTACCAACCGTCCTGACGTTCTCGATCCCGCGCTTCTGCGTCCGGGCCGTTTCGACCGCCAGGTCGTCGTGCCGAACCCCGACATCATAGGCCGCGAGCGCATCCTCAAGGTCCACGCCCGCAACGTGCCGCTGGCGCCGAATGTCGATCTCAAGGTTCTCGCCCGTGGTACGCCCGGTTTCTCGGGTGCCGACCTGATGAACCTCGTCAACGAAGCCGCCCTGATGGCCGCACGCCGCAACAAGCGCGTGGTCACCATGCAGGAATTCGAAGACGCCAAGGACAAGATCATGATGGGCGCGGAACGCCGCTCCTCCGCCATGACCGAAGCCGAAAAGAAGCTGACCGCCTATCACGAAGCTGGCCATGCGATCACCGCACTCAAGGTGCCGGTAGCCGATCCGCTGCACAAGGCGACGATCATTCCGCGCGGCCGTGCGCTCGGCATGGTCATGCAGCTCCCCGAGGGCGATCGCTACTCGATGAGCTACAAGTGGATGGTCTCGCGCCTCATCATCATGATGGGCGGACGCGTGGCGGAAGAACTGACCTTCGGCAAGGAGAACATCACCTCGGGCGCCTCCTCCGACATCGAGCAGGCCACCAAGCTGGCCCGCGCCATGGTCACCCAGTGGGGCTTCTCCGATATCCTCGGTCACGTCGCCTATGGCGAGAACCAGCAGGAAGTCTTCCTCGGTCATTCCGTTTCGCAGACGCGCAACGTATCTGAATCGACCGCCCAGAAGATCGACACGGAAGTCCGTCGCCTGATCGACGAAGCCTATACCGAGGCACGCCGCATTCTGACCGACCACCACGATGAATTCGTGGCGATAGCCGAAGGTCTGCTGGAATACGAAACGCTCTCCGGCGAAGAGATCAAGGCCCTGATCCGTGGCGAAAAGCCGGCCCGCGACAGCGGCGACGACAGCACGCCGAGCCGCGGCTCCGCCGTCCCCTCGACCGGCCGCAAGGACGCGCCGAAGGGTGGCGAACCCGAAGGCGGGCTGGAACCGCAGCCGCACTGAGCGCCTGCCGAAACACATTGCAAAGGCCACCCCTCAGGGTGGCCTTTTTCGTTGCAGCCGGTCGGTCAGCCAGAAATCCGTGGAAGACTGGGCATCCGGTAACGCCGTGTAATGAATTTTAGCGCTATTTTACGTGTTCTACGTCGCAATCTATGGCATGAGCAGCCACTCGCGGCCCGCTGCGCGATCGCCCTTGGCTGAGCAAGTGCAGCGACAAGCACATAATGGACTTGAAGGAACACAGATGACACGTCGTTACTTCGGCACGGATGGCATTCGCGGCCTTTCCAACCGCTTCCCCATGACCCCGGATCTTGCGATGCGTGTGGGTATTGCCGCCGGCACGATCTTCCGTCGCGGCGGCCACCGCCATCGCGTTGTGATCGGCAAGGATACGCGTCTCTCCGGCTATATGCTGGAAAACGCCATGGTGGCTGGCTTCACCGCCGCCGGCCTTGACGCCTTCGTTCTCGGCCCAATCCCCACACCTGCCGTGGCCATGCTGACGCGCTCGCTGCGCTGCGATCTCGGCGTGATGATCTCCGCCTCGCACAATCCCTTCGCCGACAACGGCATCAAGCTCTTCGGCCCCGACGGCTACAAGCTCTCCGACGAACTGGAGCTGCAGATCGAGGAACTGCTCGAGAAGGACCTCTATGGCCAGCTCGCAGCGCCCAATGACATCGGTCGCGCCAAGCGTATCGACGGCGTGCACGACCGCTATGTGGAATTCGCCAAGCGCACCCTCCCCCGCGACGTGACCCTGCATGGTCTGCGCGTGGCAATCGACTGCGCCAATGGCGCCGCCTACAAGGTCGCTCCCCAGGCTCTCTGGGAGCTCGGCGCCGAGGTGGTGACGATCGGCAACGAGCCGAACGGCACGAACATCAATCTCGAATGCGGCTCGACCCATCCGGAAACGCTGCAGAAGAAGGTCCACGAGACCCGCGCCGACATCGGCATCGCGCTCGATGGCGACGCTGACCGCGTCATCATCGTCGACGAGAACGGCACCGTCGTTGACGGCGACCAGCTGATGGCGGTCATCGCCGAAACCTGGGCACAGGATCAGATGCTGCGCGGCGGCGGTATCGTCGCAACCGTCATGTCGAACCTCGGCCTCGAACGCTTCCTGGGCGACAAGGGGCTGACGCTCGCGCGCACCAAGGTCGGTGACCGCTATGTCGTCGAACATATGCGCAACCACGACTTCAACGTCGGCGGCGAACAGTCCGGCCATATCGTGCTTGCAGATCACGGCACCACCGGCGACGGTCTTGTCGCGGCGCTGCAGATCCTGGCGGCGGTCAAGCGCACCGGCAAGACGGTGAGCGAGATCTGCCACCGTTTCGAACCGGTGCCGCAGCTGCTGCGCAATGTCCGCTTCTCCGGCGGCAAGCCGCTCGAGGACGCAGTCGTGAAGCAGGCGATCGCCGATGCCGAGGCCGAACTTGCCAAGTCCGGCCGCCTTGTCATCCGCCCCTCCGGCACCGAGCCGCTGATCCGCGTCATGGCCGAGGGCGACGATCGGGAACAGGTCGAGCGCATCGTCAACGGCCTGGTTGACGTCATCGCCAGCGTCCGCAGCGCGGCAGCCTGACAGAGATATCCACCGCCTGAAAAAGACGGAATGCAAAAAGCCCGGCTGCGATCGCAGCCGGGCTTTCTGTTTGAGGAAAGATGTGGCGACCCTCAGGCCGACAGCTTGGCCATGACTTCGTCGGAGACTTCGAAGTTCGAATAGACGTTCTGCACGTCGTCGTCGTCTTCCAGCGTGTCGATAAGCTTCATCAGCGACTGCGCCTTCTCCTCGTCAACCGGGATCGTGTTCTGCGGCTTCCAGATCGCCTTGACCGATTCTGCGCCGCCGAGAACGGCTTCAAGCGCCTTCGACACCTCGTTCATGTCTTCAAACGCGCAGTAGATGGTGTGACCGTCTTCGTCCGAAACGACGTCTTCGGCACCGGCTTCGATCGCCGCCTCCATGACCTTGTCGGCGTCGCCGACGGAGGCCTTGTAGGTGATCTCGCCGACATGGTCGAAGGAGAAGGAAACCGAACCGGTTTCGCCGAGCGCACCGCCGGCCTTTGAGAATGTCGAGCGCACGGAGGATGCGGTCCGGTTGCGGTTGTCGGTCAGCGTCTCGACGATGATGGCAACGCCGCCCGGGCCGTAGCCTTCATAGCGGATCGCGTCATAGCTCTCGGCGTCGGCACCAGATGCCTTCTTGATGGCGCGCTCGATGTTGTCCTTGGGCATCGACTGCGCCTTGGCGTTCTGCACGGCAAGGCGCAGAGCAGCGTTCATGGCCGGGTCAGGCAGACCGGTCTTTGCCGCAACGGTGATTTCGCGCGCAAGCTTCGAGAACATCTTCGAACGGATACCGTCCTGCTTGCCCTTGCGGTGCATGATGTTTTTGAACTGTGAATGGCCAGCCATGGCACCCCTGATCAGGTCTATATGTTGGGAATGGCCGCCTTATACGGGCGAACCCCGCCCGGTTCAAGCCCATGGGCCTATTGCCATGGCCGGTCATACGCTCAGGAACAAGTCTGCCTTCAACTCGTTGCTGCCATGGAAAACCTCAGGGAGAAAGACAACATGGCAAGCTTCAGCGAAGCCCGCGAAAATCCGGTGGAACAGCTTTGGGACGAAATGGCAGAGGTGCATGCCGGCATGCTCGGCCTTCTGGGTGCGGATGTTCTGATGCGCCCCATGGCACCGCAAGCAGACCGCTCGACCCATACGATCTGGTTCTTCACCAAGACCGATACGGAACTCGTCAAGGCACTACGCCCCGGCAGCCGCGGCCAGTTCTGCATCATCGGCAAGAACCACGACTACCATGCCTCGCTCACCGGCAGCCTCGCCGCCGTTCACGATCAGGCCAAGATCGAGGAATACTGGAATTCGGTTGTCGCCGCCTGGTACGAGGGCGGCAAATCGGATCCGACCCTCACCATGCTAGCGCTCTCACTGGATGCGGGCGAGATCTGGGCTTCCACGGGCAGCTCGATCAAGTTCGGCTGGGAAATCGCCAAGGCGAACCTCAACCCGGAGAAAACGCCTGATATCGGCGTTCACCGCCATGTCCGCTTCGCCTGAGGCAGGGCGTATCAGACGCCCTCCAAAACCAGGATCAGCGGCTTCTTCGGCAAGGTCCGCATGGACACGGTGAAGCCGCGATTCTCAGAGATCTGGGAATCGAAACCATCATCAAACATCGCCAGGAAGCTTTCGACGGGAGCGCCGCGCCGATGCATGGGCAGAATGACGGCCGAACGCAGCCGCTTGACGATCCGGCTCATGCTGTCGGCCCCGAGTGTGAGGCCGCCATCGACCGGAACCATAACAATGTCGAGCCGCCCGATCTCGCCATAATGGGTGTCGGTGAGTTCATGGTGTAGATGGCCAAGGTGACCGATGCACAGCCCCGCGACCTCGAAGATGAAGATGGAGTTGCCGTTTGACTCCATGGTGCCGCCCCAGCTGCGGATATCCGTCGGCACGTTCCGGATATAGGCATCACCGACCACCAGCCTGTGCTGGATCGGCTGGCCCGGTTCGGCATCGTTCCATCCATGCAGCACGGCGCCGATCGCCGGATCGGGATTGAGCGTGTAGTGGCTGGAATGGGCCTTGTTCATGGTCACGACATCAGGCGTCCTGGACGTTCTGAGCCAGCCGTTGAAATCGGTCGCGATCGAAATGCCGCCCGGCGTGTCGATCTGGAAGGTGGAGTGACCGACAAACGTGATGACCACGTCTTCCTGCACCTGCGCCAGCGTCAGTGCGGGCGCCCCGGAGGCCGGAGGCGTGAAGTTGGCATATTGGACGTTCGGAAGACCCTCGGCGATCAGCTGGCACTGGCTGACCTGCGGTCGCTCCTGGGCCGATGCGCCACCGGCCACAGCGGCAAGCATTATCGTGGACAACACCAGTCTCAGCATCATGCCGCTCCCCGCACCGTCTAGCTATCGGACAAGAATGCGGGAGCACCGGGGAGGCGTAAAGCACCCTTCCTGTCTCGAGGCGTCACAATGGCGTTATCTGAGGGCGTTCAGGCCCAGAATGGCGGGATCGTCTCGGCCAGCCGTGGCCCCAGGCGCAGCGGCGCGATCTTCTCGGCAAGGCCCGTGGCATCCGAAATCTCGACCCCGACCCCGCAGATGGTCGCCGGACCGCTGGCCGCCTCGAAACGCCCCTTCGGCATCTTCGAGATGAACCGATTGAGCGGCTCTTCCTTCTCCATGCCGAGCGAGGAGTCATAATCGCCGCACATGCCGGCATCCGACATATAGGCAGTTCCGCCGTTCAGGATCTGATGGTCGGCGGTCGGCACATGCGTGTGCGTGCCGACGACGAAGCTCGCTCGGCCGTCGACGAAATGGCCGAAGCACTGCTTTTCGCTGGTCGCCTCCGCATGGAAATCGAAGACGATCACATCCGCCTGCTCCTTCAGCGGACAGGCAGCAAGGATCGCCTCGGCCGACTTGAAGGGATCGTCGAGTTCAGGATGCATGAAGACGCGGCCCATGATGTTGGCCACAAGCACGCGCGCGCCGTTGCGGGCATAGTAGAGGCCTGAGCCCTTGCCCGGTGTGCCGGCCGGATAATTGGCCGGGCGCAGGAACTGGTCGTGCCGCGTGCAGAAAGTGACCGCCTCCTTCTGATCCCAGACATGGTTGCCGGTGGTAACGACATCGGCACCGGCATTGATCGTCTCGAGATAGATGTCTTCGGTGATCCCGAAGCCGCCGGCGGCATTCTCGCCGTTGACGATGACGAAATCGAGCTTCAGGTCGGAGATGAGGCCCGGCAACCGCTCCCACACAGCCGTACGTCCGGTTTTGCCCACCATGTCTCCGAGGAACAGAAGTCGCATATTCGTCCAATCACTCCGCAAATTGTCGCAAGCCGCTCTCCGTCAGCACGGCTTCCAGCCGGACGTCATGGGCTTCATAGGGCACTTCTGCCACCTCCTGACAGTCGAATGCAATGCCGATCAGCCGCGGATGCCGGCCTTTTTCCTTGAGACGTGCGATTGCCCGGTCGTAATGCCCGGCGCCGTAGCCGATACGATTGCCATGGGCGTCGAAGGCCGAGAGAGGAACGAGCAGCAGATCGGGATCGAGAACCGCAGCCTGCGGGCCTGGCCCACGTGTGCCAAATCCGGTATTCACCAGCTCCGCCCCCGGCACGAGCTCTCGAAACACGATCGTTTCCTTGTCGATGACCACGGGCAGGCAAAGCCGGACGCCCCGCGCCTTGAGCCGCGCCATGAGAGGCCGGATATCCGCTTCCGAGCGGATCGGGAAGAAGCCGGAAACGACCAGCCCCGGTTCGACCGGCAGCTGCTCTCCGCCCATCTCGGCCATGGCAAGACTGTGCTCCAGTCGGAGCTCCGCTGAGATCGCATCACGCTCAGCCAGCCGCGCCTTCCGGATTTCGGCCTTCAACTCCCGCTTTTCCATCATGCAAGGCTTTTCCCTGACTGCTCCACCAGATTTGGGGAGGAAACTGCTGCAAGAAATCACAAATTAGCAATATTCAAGTCGCTGGAGGCGCCCCCTTAAAAACTAGGGGTTAACTGAATGACGTTAGACTAACGTACAATTCAACGCTTAGAGGGCATCTCTTCATGCAGATCTTTTCGCGCTTTGGCATCACAAAAACAATCACGGCAACGACGGTCTTGATCCTTGTCGCGTCGCTTGGCGCTGTTGCGTGGGTCATTTCCGGCAGCATCGAAACGCGCATCAAGGAACAGGCAATCGCAAGCCAGGATGCAAGCCTGCGCACCGCCGCGACCATCATCGAGCGTGACCTGCCGGGAACCAAGATCACCTGGGGCCAGAATGGCAACGTCGAGCGGATCGTCGTCGAGGGGATTCCCGCAGAATTCACCGAGCATACGATGATCGACACGATTGGCCGGATGACCGGCCAGACGGCGACGATCTTCGCCTGGGATGCCGAAAGCAAGGATTTCTGGCGCCGCACCACCAACATCATCAAGCCGGATGGAAACCGCGCGGTTGGCACAGCGCTCGGCCAGAACGGCGCCGTCTACCCCTTCGCGACCAAGGGTCAGGTTTATCGCGGCGAGGTGACCATTCTCGAAAAGCCCTACTACGCCATCTACCAGCCGATGTTCTCCCCTGCCGGAGACGTCGTCGGCATTCTCTATGCTGGTGTCAGCCAGCATGAAATCAACAGCATCGCCACCGAGATGACCTATGCGATCGGCGCCACGGCGCTGGTCGTGCTTCTGATCGCAGCCACGCTGGTCGCATTGCTCACCCGCCGGATCGTCGGCTCCCTGCCGCGCCTGACGGCCGTCGCCGACCGCCTGGCCTCCGGCCAGCTGCAAAGCGAGGTTCCCGATCAGCATCTTCAAAACGAGATTGGCGCGCTTGCACGCTCCATCAACGTTTTCCGCGAAAGCGCGATCCAGAAGATCGAGATCGAGCGCCGCGCAGTCGATGCCGCCGCACAGGGTGAAGAGGAACGCGCCGAGCGTGAACGCGCCAAGGCGGAGGATTCCCGTCTGGTCCAGGAGGCCGTGGATGTGCTGGCGGGCTCTCTCAACCGCCTGAGCGATGGCGACCTGACGGTGCGCATCGATCGCCCCTTCTCCGGCAATCTCGATCGCCTGCGCGTCGACTTCAATGCGTCGGTCGAGAAGCTGAGCAGCACGCTATCCGAAATCCGCAACGAAACCTCTGGCATCGAAGCGAGCTCCGCCGAGATGCGCTCGGCGACCGACGATCTGTCCAAGCGCACTGAACAGCAGGCAGCTTCGCTGGAGGAGACCTCTGCTGCCCTTGAAGAGATCACCTCGACCGTCCGCGGTTCCTCGGCCAAGGCGGATCAGGCGGCCGAAATGGCGACCAAGGCCCGTCAGAGCACGGAGAACTCCAGCAAGGTCGTCTCCGATGCCATCGAGGCCATGAGCCGCATCGAGCAGGCCTCCAGCGAAATCTCCAAGATCATCAACGTCATCGACGAGATCGCCTTCCAGACCAACCTCTTGGCCCTCAACGCCGGTGTCGAGGCAGCGCGCGCCGGTGAAGCCGGCAAGGGCTTCGCCGTCGTTGCCCAGGAAGTGCGCGAACTGGCGCAGCGTTCCGCAAACGCCGCCAAGGATATCAAGGCGCTCATCAACAAGTCGGGCGAAGCGGTCGCCGGCGGCGTGTCGCTGGTCCAGCAGACCGGCAGCGCGCTCGGCGAGATCTCCAACCAGGTGGCAATCATCAACGACCATATCGCCGCCATCGCATCGGCTGCCCGCGAGCAGTCCACGGGGCTGAACGAGATCAATGGCTCGGTCAATCACATGGACCAGTTCACCCAGAAGAACGCAGCCATGGTCGAAGAGGCAACCGCCGTCACGCACCGCCTTGCCGACAGCGCCCGCAATCTCGCCGGTCTCGTCTCGCAGTTCCGCGTCGCCGGCCATGCAGCGGCGCCCCGCGCACCGGCTCCGGCCTATGCGCCCTCCGCACCGGCCGCCCGCCCGGCCCAGCGCCCGGCAGCCGCCGCCGCCGAGACGCGCCCCGTCGCCTCACCAGCCCGCAAGATGGTCGGCAACCTTGCCAAGGCATTCGGTGGTGGCAACACCGCTGCCGCCACGTCGCAGGAGAATTGGGAAGAATTCTGAGTCGCACCCGGTGCCAAAACAAAAGCCGTCGCGAGCGATCGCGGCGGCTTTTTGGTGTCTTATCGAAAGAAAGTGCGATCCACGGCAACCGATGGAGATTTTACGATCCTGGGTGCCTACAAAGTAGGTGGGCGCCATATGTCCAAGCCCACGGGCCTGGTCAGGGACAGCTCCCTAAGGATCGAGTATGGCCCCAGGGATTGTGGTTCCTGTCGTGAGGCGCAGACCGCAGTGAAGATATAGGCCCTTTGCGGCGTCTGCGCCAGTGGCCGTTTCAAGAAAGAGGGCGTGGCTGTCCATGCGGCTGAGGCGCGGGACGCTGTGTCAGCTTGCGGGTTATGCCGTTCAGACGCTCCGCCAGGTCGGCAATTGCATGCGCCACCGCCTCTTCGCGCTGTGTAACGTCCGTCAACACGGTGTCGCGACCAGTACGCAAACCGGCAAGCTCCGCCTCCGCAGCAGCAAGCCTGCGGTTAAGCTCGGCCATTTCATCCATGACCATGATGCCGGCCATCACGGTGATCCTCAGATCGCCGATTTCTCCGAACTGTCCCTTGAGATGGCCGACATAGCGGTCGAACTGGCCGGCAAGCTCGGTCAGATGGGCCTCCTGCCCCTCCTCGCAAGCCATGCGATAGGCTTTCCCGTCGATCATGACTGTGACTTGCGCCATCGGCCTTCCAACTCTCTTCTACAGGTGGCGCCTGCGCGCCGTGAGCAACAAGCAGCCTGCGGGGCTCACCCTTCAGCGATCAAGGACGGCCCGGATCGTTTCCATGGCCGTCACCAGACGCCGCGAAACCTCACGATTGACTTCTTCGAGCCTGTTGGCCCGAAACTCGGACTGGTCCAGTTCCTGGGCGAGACGTGCACGATCGGCATGCACCCGACGAACCTCGCCGTCGATCTCCGTGCTCTCTCGCTCGGCCTCAAAACGCATGTCGACGGCATTTTCGAGCCCGGCGACAGCCTGCCGCAGTGCCGCGAGCGCGGCATCCACCGAATTTTCCGCCGGCATACTTTTGCCCCTGCCTCAGTGAACTCTGTTCGCTACACGAATCGTCGTGGCCGCCCCGATGATTTGGGGGGGACAGTAAGCCCCGCTCTTGCTACGCGTCAATAAAGCGCAAGCCATAGTTACAAGCCAATTCTGTGGAAGATCGCTCGTAGTTTGCCGCAGCAAAGGTCAACGCCAGCGGACGCACAGGAAAGAGGCAGAGAGATGTTTTCTTGGCCTGCGAAACGCCTGAACCCGGCCATTTTGTTGACTTGCGCGGTGCACCTGCTAAGGATCACCCCCGTTCAGGCGGCCCGTCCCTTCGGGCCGTGTCTCGAAGCCCCGGAACAAGCGGAAAAGCCATGATTTCTCCCGAAAAACATCAGCGGATGGCGAATGCGATCCGTTTCCTCGCCATGGATGCAGTGGAAAAGGCCAATTCCGGCCATCCCGGCATGCCGATGGGCTGCGCCGATGTCGCGACCGTTCTTTTCACCCGCTATCTGAGCTTCGATCCGAAGAACCCGCTCTGGCCTGACCGCGACCGCTTCGTGCTGTCGGCCGGCCACGGCTCGATGCTGATCTACTCGCTGCTGTATTTGACCGGCTATGAGGACATGACCATCGAGGACATCAAGTCCTTCCGTCAGCTTGGCGCCAAGACTGCCGGCCACCCGGAATACGGCCACGCCTCGGGCATCGAGACGACCACCGGTCCGCTCGGCCAGGGCATCGCGACAGCCGTCGGCATGGCTCTCGCCGAAAAGAAGCTGGCAGACGAGTTCGGTTCGGACCTTCAGAACCACTACACTTACGTGCTTGCCGGTGACGGCTGCCTCATGGAAGGCATCAGCCAGGAAGCGATTACGCTGGCCGGCCACCTGAAGCTGAACAAGCTGATCGTCTTCTGGGACGACAACGGCATCTCGATCGACGGCGCGATCTCGCTCGCCGACTCGACCGACCAGCATGCCCGCTTCCGCTCCGCCGGCTGGAACACGCTGGCCATCGACGGTCACGACCCGGAAGCGATCGCCGCTGCCATCGAGACCGCCAAGAAGTCCGACAAGCCGACCATGATTGCCGCCAAGACCGTCATCGGCTTCGGCGCCCCGAACAAGGCCGGCACCCACAAGGTTCACGGCTCGCCGCTCGGCGCCGATGAAATCGCCGCCACCCGCAAGGCGCTCGGCTGGAACGAGGAAGCCTTCTCAATCCCCGCTGATGTTCTCGACGCCTGGCGCCTCGCCGGCCTGCGCTCGACCAAAACCCGCAAGGACTGGGAAGCCCGTCTGGCTGCTGCCGACGCCGAGAAGCGCGCCGAGTTCAACCGCCGCTTCGCTGGCGACCTGCCCGGCACGCTTGCTGGCGCCGTCGACGCCTACAAGAAGAAGCTCGCTGAAACCAAGCCGACGGTTGCAACCCGCAAGGCGTCCGAAGATGCGCTTGAAGTCATCAACGGCGTCGTCACTGAAACGCTCGGCGGCTCGGCTGACCTGACCGGCTCGAACAACACCAAGACCAGCCAGACCAAGTCGATCACCCCGACCGACTTCTCCGGCCGTTACATCCATTACGGCATCCGCGAGCACGGCATGGCCGCTGCCATGAACGGGATTGCGCTGCATGGCGGCCTCATCCCCTATTCCGGCGGCTTCCTGATCTTCTCGGACTATTGCCGTCCGTCGATCCGTCTGGCCGCCCTCATGGGCATCCGCGTCATCCACGTTCTGACCCATGATTCCATCGGTCTTGGCGAAGACGGCCCGACCCACCAGCCGGTCGAGCATATGGCAGCGCTGCGCGCCATCCCGAACCTGCTGATGTTCCGCCCGGCTGATGCCACGGAAACCGTCGAGTGCTGGCAGGTGGCGCTGGAGAACAAGGAACGTCCGTCCGGCCTGGCGCTGACCCGCCAGAACCTGATCCCGGCCCGCACCGAATATGAAGAGCGCAATCTTTGTGCTCAGGGTGCTTACGAGCTGATCTCGGCCAGCGACGCCAAGGTCTCGATCTTCGCCTCCGGTTCGGAAGTCGAAATCGCGATCAAGGCCCAGCAGCAGCTGGAAGCCAAGGGCATTCCGGCCCGCGTCGTCTCCGTTCCCTGCTTCGAGCTCTTCTTCGAGCAGGACGCCGACTACCAGGAAGCGATCATCGGCGATGCGCCGGTCAAGATCGCCGTCGAAGCCGGCATCCGCCAGGGCTGGGACGCGATCATCGGTTCCACCGGCACCTTCATCGGCATGAAGTCCTTCGGCGCCTCCGGGCCTGCCAAGGAACTCTACAAGCACTTCGGCATCACGGCGGACGCCGTCGTCGCCGCCGCCGAAGCCAAGCTTGCCTGACACCATCCCGCCAGGGCGTGCTCCACACGCCCTGACATTGCCCAAGAGCTCAATATCCAATCGGGAGTGCACCAATGACTGTGAAAGTTGCCATCAACGGCTTCGGCCGTATCGGACGTAACGTTCTCCGCGCCATCGTCGAATCCGGCCGCACCGACATCGAAGTCGTAGCGATCAACGACCTCGGCCCGGTCGAGACCAACGCGCATCTGCTGCGTTACGACAGCGTACACGGCAAGTTCCCGGCTTCGGTCGAGGTCTCCGGCGACTCGATCATCGTCGGCGGCGGCAAGCCGATCAAGGTGACCGCGATCAAGGACCCGAAGGAGCTGCCCTGGTCGAACGTCGACATCGCCATGGAATGCACCGGCATCTTCACCTCGAAGGAAAAGGCCTCGCTGCACCTCGCCAACGGCTCGAAGCGCGTTCTCGTCTCGGCCCCGGCTGACGGCGCCGACAAGACCATCGTCTTCGGCGTCAACCACAATGCGCTGACCAAGGATGACATCGTCGTCTCCAACGCCTCCTGCACGACCAACTGCCTCGCACCGGTCGCCTATGTCCTGAACCGCGAGTTCGGCATCGAAAAGGGCTACATGACGACGATCCACTCCTACACTGGCGACCAGCCGACGCTGGACACCATGCACAAGGATCTCTACCGCGCCCGCGCAGCCGCTCTCTCGATGATCCCGACCTCGACCGGTGCAGCCAAGGCTGTCGGCCTCGTGCTGCCGGAACTGAAGGGCAAGCTCGACGGTTCCGCGATCCGCGTTCCGACCCCGAACGTCTCGGTCGTCGACCTGAAGTTCATCGCCAAGCGCGCCGTCACGGCGGAAGAAGTCAATGCCGCCATCAAGGCAGCCGCCGAAGGCGAACTGAAGGGCATCCTGGCCTACACCGAAGACGCCCTCGTCTCGGTCGACTTCAACCATGACAGCCATTCTTCGAGCTTCGCAGCTGCCCAGACCAAGGTCATGGACGGCACGCTCGTGCGCATCCTGACCTGGTACGACAACGAGTGGGGCTTCTCCAACCGCATGTCGGACACCGCAGTGGCCATGGCCAAGCTCATCTGATTCGTCATCGACGAACACTTCATGCAAAGCGGGTCGGCGACGGCCCGCTTTTTTGTTGCCCGGGAACGGATCCGGACTGCGCCGGTCCACCAGCCGGCTCGAAGCGTAGCGCAAACCTCTCAAAAGCTCTGAGGCGCGCCACAAAATGCGAAAATCTCATTTAAATATTTTAATCTCGCCCTACTCTGATCATGATCGTGTGGCAGGGAAACCGAGCCGTCCGGCAAATTTAAACACATTCGATTTTTGCGTCCTGCCGAAAGGCAGAGATGTCATTCGGGTCCATGCTCCACGAGTATGGGCATCGCTGGCAATTTGGGAATTGCGCGCCACGCGCAGCATTGGGAAGGGGTATCAGGTTGCACGAATTCTATGCGGTGACACTGGTTGCGACGGCACTTGTTCTTCTGGCCGCCTTTTCGAGCCTCATCGCCTTCCGTTTCGGCGCCCCCCTTCTTCTGCTCTTTCTCAGTATCGGTCTCGCCACCGGTGTGGATGGCCTTGGCATCGACTTCTCGGACTTCCCCCTCGCCTATGTCGTCGGTTCGCTGGCTTTGGCCGTGGTTCTCTTCGATTCGGGATACGGCACGTCGCTGCAGTCCTTCAAACTTTCAGCAGGACCGGCTCTGACGCTGGCCACAGTCGGTGTCCTTCTCACCACCGGCCTGCTCGGACTTGCCGCCTACCTGCTGTTTGACTTCACCTATCTGGAGGGTCTGCTGCTCGGCGCGATCCTCGCATCGACCGACGCGGCGGCCGTCTTCTTCCTGCTGCGCATCGGCGGCATCAATATCCGCGACCGTGTGCGCTCCACGCTCGAAGTCGAGTCCGGCACCAACGATCCCATGGCCATCTTTCTGGCGATTGCCCTTGTCGAGCTGATTTCCAAGGGCAGTGGCAGCGACGGCCTTTCCTTCGAGCTGGTGCGCCTCTTCGTCGAGCAGATGGGGATCGGCTTGATCATGGGCATGCTGGGCGGCCTGCTGATCGTCTTCGTGCTGCGCCGCCTGCAGATCGAGCAGGGGCTTGCCCCGATCTTCATGCTGGCCCTTGCCCTGATGGTCTTCGCCTTCACCGGCATGATCGGCGGCAGCGGCTTCCTCGCCGTCTATGTCGCGGGCATCTATGCCGGCTCGCGCAAGCTGCCGGCGACTTCGGCGATCAAGCGGTTCCAGGACGGCATGACATGGCTTTCCCAGATCGTCATGTTCCTCGTGCTGGGCCTGCTGGCGACACCATCGCAGTTTCCGGAAATCCTGCTGCCGGCCGTGCTGCTCGCTCTTTTCCTGGTCTTCATCGCGCGCCCGATAGCCGTCTGGCTGTGTCTCCTGCCCTTCGACTTCACCCAGCGCGAAACGGGCTTCATCGCATGGGTCGGTCTGCGCGGCGCCGTCTCCATTCTTCTCGGCATCGTCCCGGTCGTCGGCAACATGGAAAACGGCGAGGTCTTCTTCAACACGGCCTTCATCGTGGTGATGATCTCGCTCGTGCTTCAGGGTTGGACCATCAAGCCGCTCGCCAAGCGCCTCGGCCTGATCATCCCGCCGCGCATAGGTGCGATCGACAAGGTCGAGCTCGACCTTCCGGGATCTGCCAATCACGAACTGCTCGCCTACCGCGTGGTGGCCGGCAGCCCGGTTCTGCGCGGCGAACGCATCCCGCGCTGGGCCATGCCCTCTCTCGTCATCCGTGATGGCAAGTCGATGCGCTATCAGTATGCCGGGCGCCTGCGCGAGAATGACCAGGTCTATCTGTTCATCGCGCCGAGCTACTCGAAGCTGCTCGACCGGCTGTTTGCGACCGAGGCACCGGTCGAGGAGGACGACGGCGAGTTCTTCGGCACCTTCGCCATCTCGCCGGCCACCCATGTCCGCGATCTCGACGAAGCCTACGGGCCGCTCTCGATCACCGACAGCGAACGCGGCAAGACGGTCGCCGAGATGATCACCCAGCGCGTCGGCGGCCGCGCCGACTATGCCGACCGCGTGCGCCTTGGCACAATCGTGCTGATCGTCCGCGATATTGACGAACATGGCCACATCGCCTCGGTTGGCGTTTCCATGGAACCTGTGGAGTCCCCCACGACCTGGCCGATCTTCGTCAACATCCGCGAACTCGCCCATGCCACCCGCGATTACCTGAGGCGCAAGCGGGACGGAGCCTCCGGCAAGACACCGGTCGAAAAATGACGGCGCTTGCCTTGCGCCGTCACACAAGCGGTGTAAGGTCCGGCCCGTCAGCCCAGTTCAACAGCATTCAAGACGGGTAATTCCATGCCGGCTTTCAAGACACTCGACGATCTCACCGACATCGCAGGCAAGCGCGTGCTTGTCCGCGTCGACCTCAACGTTCCCGTCACCGACGGCAAGGTTTCCGACACGACGCGCATCGAGCGCGTGGCGCCGACGATCCTCGAACTGTCGCAGAAGGGCGCCAAGGTCATCCTGCTCGCCCATTTCGGCCGCCCGAAGGGTGAGCCGGTCGCCGACCAGTCGCTGTCGCTGATCGCACCGGCAGTCGAACAGGTGCTCGACCAGCATGTCGCCTTCGCCACCGATTGCATCGGGGCGCCCGCCGCCGACGCGATTGCCAAGATGCAGGACGGCGACATCCTGCTTCTGGAAAACACCCGCTTCCACAAGGGCGAAGAGAAGAACACGCCCGAGTTCACCGCCGAACTGGCGAAGAACGGCGACATCTACGTCAACGACGCCTTCTCCGCCGCCCACCGTGCGCATGCCTCGACCGAAGGTCTCGCCCATCACCTGGCCGCCTATGCCGGCCGCACCATGCAGGCCGAGCTGGAAGCGCTCGAAAAGGGTCTGGGCCAGCCGACCCGTCCGGTCGTCGCCATCGTCGGCGGCGCCAAGGTCTCCACCAAGATCGACCTCTTGTCCAACCTCGTGACCAAGGTCGACGCGCTGGTCATCGGCGGTGGCATGGCCAACACCTTCATCGCCGCCCAGGGAATCGATGTCGGCAAGTCGCTTTGCGAGCATGACCTCGCCGACACCGCCCGTTCGATCATGGAAACGGCGAAGACCGCAGGCTGCTCCATCGTGCTTCCGGTCGATGGCGTCGTGGCCCGCGAGTTCAAGGCAAATGCCGAAAACGAAACCGTCGATATCAAGGCCATCCCTGCCGATGCCATGATGCTCGACGTCGGCCCGAAGTCGGTCGAACTGATCAATGGCTGGATCGAGAAGGCAGCAACCCTCGTCTGGAACGGTCCGCTCGGCGCCTTCGAAATCGCCCCCTTCGACAAGGCAACCGTTTCGGCAGCGCTTCATGCCGCTGACCAGACCAAGGCCGGCAAGCTCGTCTCCGTCGCCGGCGGCGGCGACACGGTCTCGGCCTTGAACCATGCCGGCGTTGCCGACGACTTCTCCTATGTCTCGACGGCTGGCGGCGCCTTCCTCGAATGGATGGAAGGCAAGGAACTGCCGGGCGTCGCAGTCCTCACCAAGGGCTGATCCCGGTCAGTCATCGATGGCAATGACCTCGAACCGCGTGTCCCAGGGCACGCGGTTTTTTCGTGTCTGATGTCATTGGGCCGTTTTGCCTTCGATGCTATCATCCCGACCAAGAGGAACTCCGAGGCTTCGGACGGGTTCTCCTCGCGAATGAAACACGCTCGATCAGTCGATGTCGGCACGGCAAGTTTCGTGCCGTTTGAAATGGATTTAAAAATCTTTGAATTTTCAAACGATTGAAATGATTTCAATCGTTTCAATAGCTTAGCCACCCATTTTCCCCTTACTAAAGTTCTGTTATCGCCGAAGTCATCACGATCCCAAGGGATCGAAAGCGGTCAGGGAGTGACCGGGACGGCTGCAAATGTCGTCACCAGACAGATGAAATTGTCCGGCGCGGTGGCGCCATGTTCAGGGATAGGAGTGAGATATGGTGGACGCGAAAATGTTGAACAAGATCACCTCGGCGCCCGGCTTCATCGCCGCGCTCGACCAGAGTGGCGGTTCGACACCCGGCGCCCTGCGTCTCTATGGCGTGCAGGAAACCGACTATAGCGGCGACGACGAGATGTACCGCCTGATCCATGCCATGCGCGTGCGCATCATGAAGGCGCCGGCCTTCACCGGCGACAAGGTGATCGGCGCGATCCTCTTCGAACGCACCATGGATGGCGATGTCGACGGCGAGCCCGTTCCGTCCTTCCTGTGGCAGAAGCGCGGCGTCGTACCCTTCCTCAAGATCGACAAGGGTCTGCTGGACGAGGAGAATGGCGTCCAGAAGATGAAGCCGATGCCCGAGCTCGATGCGCTGCTGATCCGCGGTCGCGAGAAGGGCATCTTCGGCACCAAGATGCGCTCGGTCATCGCCCATGCCGACAAGGCCGGCATCGCCGCCGTCGTCAAGCAGCAGTTCGAAGTCGCCCGCCAGATCATCGGCCAGGGCCTCGTTCCGATCGTCGAGCCGGAAGTCTCGATCAAGAGCCCGACCAAGGTCCAGGCCGAGGCCATCCTCCGTGACGAGATCGCCAACGAACTCGACAAGCTGTCGGCTGACGACAAGGTCATGCTGAAGCTGACGATTCCGACGGAAGCCGATTTCTACGCCCCGCTCGTCGCCCATAAGTCGGTGGTCCGTGTGGTCGCCCTCTCCGGCGGATACAGCACGATCGACGCCTGCGAAAAGCTCAGCCGCAACCACGGCATGATCGCCAGCTTCTCGCGCGCGCTGGCCGAACAGCTGCGCGTCTCGATGAGCGATGCCGAGTTCAACGCCAGCATCGCCCGGACGATCGACCAGATCTATGCCGCGAGCGTCATCAAGGTCGGCGCCATGGCCGCCGAATAAAGGCTGGCCTCGACGGAAACGAACTTGTCATGAAGACACGAAAGCCCGGCCACGCGCCGGGCTTCTTGCGTTATCAGGGAGCGGAACAACCCTCGGGAGCCGCAATGCCCAGCACATCTCGCACCGTCCCTTTCGTCACCGTCGATGTCTTCACCGATACCCGTTTCGCAGGCAATCCGCTGGCCGTCATCACCGATGCGCGGGATCTGAGCGATACGGACATGCAGCGGATCGCCGCCGAATTCGGCTATTCCGAAACGACCTTCATACGGCCCCCGCAGGATCCGGAGAATACCGCCGAAGTCCGCATCTTCACACCGGTCACCGAAGTGCCGTTTGCCGGACACCCCAATGTCGGCACCGCCTTTGTGCTGGCCTCGCAGGGCCAACTCTTCGGCAAGCCCGTGGAAGACCATATTCGCTTTGAGGAAAAGGCCGGGCTTGTCGAGGTGTCCGTCTTGCGCGGCCCCGATGGCAAGGTGTCGGAAACGACGATACGGGCGCCCGGGCCGCTCGCCATCGGCGCCACGCTTTCACCCGAGATCATCGCACCCTGCCTTGGCCTCGCAACGAAAGACATCGAAACACGGCGACATAAACCGGTCTTCGCCTCGGTCGGACTGAAGTTCATCCTCGTGGAGGTAGCTGACCTGGAGGCGCTGGCGCGTGCCGCGTCTCGCCTGGATCCCTTGACCGCCCTGCGCCAGGCGCATGCGGACGAAGACTGCGACTGCGCCACCTTCCTCTACACCTGGGTCGGTGCGGACCATCTGCGTGCGCGCATGTTTGCCCCGTTTGACAATGTCGCGGAAGATCCGGCGACCGGCAGCGCTTCGGCAGCGCTGGGTGCCTTCCTGACCACGCTTCGGCCGGCACCCGAAACGCGCCATCTCCTGGTCGAACAGGGTGTCGAAATGGGCCGCCGCAGCCTGATCCGTCTGGCAGTCGCCACAAGGAACGGTCTCTTCGATTACGTCGAGATCAGCGGCAGCTCGGTTCTCATGACCCGTGGCGAACTGCTGCTCTAATACATCCCATAGATTAGGTTGCGGCTCCCCAGGACAAGCAACGGCCAGCCGACTGCCGAAGATTTCGGCAGCATCGCCTTGCCCAGCCTTGGCCATCGGCCTATATCGGCTTTCGAGGACGACCTCCCCGAATTGGGCTTCATGATGATGCGGGACGACCCGCCTGTTTCCCGGAGGGAGGAACATGCGTACCGTCGCAGACCGCATTCGCCACGCCATCAGCTTCGAAGTCATCGGACTTGCGCTCATCATACCGCTCGGCAGCTGGGCATTCTCCATACCAGCCACCGACATCGGTATCGTCGGCGTGGTCAGCGCCACGCTCGCGACGGCCTGGAACTATCTGTATAATCTCGGCTTCGACCACATGCTGCGCCACTTCACCGGCACGACGCTGAAGTCGCTGCCGATGCGCGTGATTCACGCCATTCTCTTTGAAGTCGGCCTGCTGATCGTCCTGATGCCGTTCATCGCCTGGTATCTCGGGATCAGCCTCTGGCAGGCCTTCGTCATGGACGTTGCCTTCGCGCTCTTCTACCTGGTCTATGCTTTCGTGTTCAACTGGGCCTATGACCGCCTCTTCCCCCTGCCCGAGTGGCAGACGGAGAAGGCCGGCACGCCCAATTGACGTGTGCCCCTATGGCCGGATCAACAGCGTAACCGACCAGGTGACGAAGGCGACAACCGCCAGCTTCCAGAAATCGCTGCGCCGCCGCAAGCCTGGAAGGCCGAGCGGCCTGATCACCTGAACGATCATGGCGAGGATCAGGAAGGCGGAAATGGCCTTGGTCATCGAAATTCCTTGTGGAGCCTGCTCGGGAAACCGCGCTGGCAGTGCTTGATGCAGTGACGCAGCCACACCGCTGTCACTTTTGCCCGTCAGAAGGATTTCCTGCAAGCACCAAGGTGACATTCAGACAACGGTAGGAACATCCGTCTACTGTAACATTGCCGTGCTGCCCCGGACCGGGCGCCCCCACACCAATCGACAAGAATACCATGCGACGTAATCTTCTGCCGGTAATGGCCCTGCTTCTGGGCACGCTTTTCCTGTTCCTTGGAAACGGCCTGCACGGCCTGCTGCTGCCAGTGCGCGGCGCAGCCGAGGGCTATTCCAACGAAGTGCTCGGTCTGCTCGGCACCACCTGGGCTGCCGGCTTCGTGCTCGGCTGCTTCGTCGCGCCAAAGCTGGTCATGCGGGTCGGCCATGTCCGCGCCTTCTCCACCTTTGTCTCGCTGATCTCGGTCAACGCCCTTCTCACCGGCATCATCGTCGATGCGACCTGGTGGGTCGTTTTGCGCGTGATCACCGGCTTCTGCACCGCAGGCACCTCGATGATCATCGAGAGCTGGCTCAACGAGCGTGCGACCAACGAGAGCCGCGGGATGATTTTCTCGCTCTACATTTCGATCACGCTGATCGGCGTCGTGGCAGGCCAGATGCTGGTCGGCCCTCTCGATCCGCAGACAACCATCCTCTTCATGATCTGCGGCATCGTCTATGGCTTCGCCGTCCTGCCGACGCTGATGTCGACCGCAGCCACGCCGCAACCTTTGAAATCCATCAAGCTCGACCTGCCGCTGCTCTACCGCAACTCGCCGGTCTCCTTCGTCGGCATCCTGCTGATCGGCATTGCCAACGGTGCCTATGGCACGCTCGGCGCCGTCTTTGGAGCACGAACCGGCCTTGATCCCTCGACCATCGCGCTGTTGCTCTCGGTGACCATCTTCCTCGGCGCCATCATGCAATTCCCGGCGGGCAAACTGTCGGACCGCATCGACCGCCGCTATGTGCTGGCGGCCCTGTCGGCTCTCGCCGCCTTCGCAGCCGTCGGCCTCGTCTTCCTGACGCCCACGGATCCACTCTGGATCTTCGTGCTCGTCGGGATCTATGGCGCAGCGGCCAATGCGCTCTATCCGATCGCCGTCGCCCATGCCAATGACTTCGCCAAGCCGGATGAATTCGTCAAGGTTTCGGGCGGCCTGCTCCTGCTCTTTGGCATCGGCACGATCATCGGTCCGACGATTGGCGGCCCGGTCATGACGGCGTCCGGTCCCCATGCCCTCTTTGCGGTCACCGCCATTTCGCATCTGCTGATCTCGGCCTATGCGATCTATCGCAGCCGCCTGCGCGCCGCGATCCCGGCCGCAGACCGCGAAAACGTGCCGAACCTGCCGATCTCGGCTTCGCCCATGAGCAGCACGCCGGAAGGCCTGAGCCTCGATCCGCGCGCGGCCCCCTTGCGGGAACAGGACGAATTCGATGATCATGCCCGCAGGGAGGCACGTGCATGATCATTGACGAAGAACCGCGCAAGCGCAGCACCGGCCACGAGATCGGCTGCGATCTTTCGGCCATTTCCGCCGAAGAACTGCGCTACAGAATCACGCTGCTCGAGGCCGAGATCGCGCGACTCAGAGGCGAGATTGATCGCAAGGACGCAGGTCGCAGGGCGGCAGACAGCCTTTTCTCACCCAAAGTATAGGGGATGATTTTTACAGAGCGCTCCGGAAAAGAACCATTTCTCACGTTCCCGTTTACTTGGCATTAAGCCTTTTGCGGGAAACTGATCGCATCCAGAGCTCCTGGATTCAGGCGATTTCCTTTCTAGGCGTGGTCTGATTTTTCTCCCTGTTTTACCTTGAGAGCCGCATTTGCGGCTCTTTTTTTGTCCAAAACGGCAAAGGTTTCACGAAATTGTGGGAATTAACCCTTCCTTAAGTTTCGCCTTGCGGATTTGGTCTATTGGTAGCATCGTAGCCTCACGAAATGCGGCAGGAACAAGTTTGTAGCGCTGTCGTTACATGCCTCAGTGATGCGTTTACAGGGAAACATCCATGTCTGAACTCGGTGTGAATACGGTTAGCTTCGCCGGTCGTGTGGCGGCATCCAGCCAGTTCAAGGCGACCTATGCCGAGGGCATGGGGCTGGTCGAAGAAACCGCTGCTTATCTGGACGGCCCCGGCCGCGCAGCCGCCAAGGTTCTGCCGCGCCAGGCATCGGTCCTCTATGCGGCCGAGTCGATGCGCCTGACCACCCGCCTGATGCAGATGGCCTCCTGGCTGCTGCTACAGCGCGCCGTCAACAACGGCGAAATGAGCCGCGACCAGGTGATCTCGGAAAAGAGCAAGGTGCGCCTCGACGGCTTCAACGTCGACCGCTCCGCTCCGGGCTGGAACGACCTTCCGGAAGCCTTCCGCGACCTCGTCGAGCGTTCGCTGCGCCTGCAGAACCGCATCGCCCTGCTCGACCGCGAAATCTACCGTCCGGCGGAGGAAGAAATCCTCCCCGACAACGAAAATAGCGTCCAGGCCCAGCTGAACCTGCTGCGCACGGCCTTTAACGCAGGCTGATCTATCCGCAAGCACGACCTAAACCCGGCCAGCGAAAGCTGAGCCGGGTTTTTCTATGCGTCTGAGAAGGCAAAGATTGCATGATCGGCATATTTACAACTTTAAATATTGTGAGACACTCAACCCTTCCAAAAACGGGAGGTGTTCATGACGAAGTTCATCTTGTCGATCGATGGCGGTGGCATCCGGGGCGTCATCCCTGCAGCGGTGCTGACTGTCCTCACTGAAAAGCTTGCCAAGCGCGGCAAGACCCTGCCCCTGCATCGCTACTTTCACCTGATTGCCGGGACATCCACTGGCGCCATCATCGCGGCTGGCCTCACCTGCCCCCGCCCCGGCAAGCCGAAGGAACCGGCCGCTGATCCGCATACGCTGCTCGATCTCTACAAGAAGAAGGGCCCGCAGATCTTCGACATCGGCCTCTTTCGCAAGATGGCCAATTTCGGCGGCCTGTTCGAAGAACGCTACAGCGCGGACGCTCTCGAAAAGATCCTCACGGAAATGCTGGGCGAGCGCACAGAAGTAAAAGATGCGCTCGGCAAGGTGCTGATCACCGCCTATGACATCCACGCCCGCCGCGCGGTCTTCATCACCAATGCTGACAAGGACCACGAGCGATTCTACTTCTGGCAGGCGGTGCGCGGTTCTTCGGCAGCACCGACCTATTTCGAGCCGGCGCTGGTGGAGGACCTGGCAAAGACAGCACACGGCCAGACGCCCATGCTGCCACTGATCGATGGCGGGGTCTTCGCCAACGACCCGGCCATGGCCGCCTATGTCGAGGGATCGAAGCTCGGCTGGCGTGACGACGGCGACGAGATGGTGATCCTGTCGCTCGGCACGGGCTCGGCCAATCGCAAGATCCCGTATCAGCAGGCGAAAAGCTGGGGCGCCGGTGGCTGGATCAATCCCGCCAATGACACACCGCTGATCTCCGTGCTGATGCAGGGCCAGTCGAGCACGGCATCCTATCAGCTCAACAAGCTGCTCAATCGAGAGCCGCCATCCTTCGCAGAGGGGGCCACGGTGGTGACCTTGGACAACAAGGCGAGCCTGAACTATTTCCGCCTCGACGCGCCGCTGGTCGGCCCCAATGATGCACTCGACGATGCCACGCCCGGCAACATCGCCGATCTCGAAAAGTTCGGTCGTGTCCTGGCCCAGAAACATGATCTGGCGCTGGAAGAAATCGCGGATCGCATCAAGGCGATCCAACCCTAGGCATTGGCCAGCATTGGACGGCCAGAAACGAAAAAGCCCGGCACGACGGCCGGGCTTTTTGCGTATGCGGATCGTTCGAACGATCAGAGGCCGAGGCCGCCGAAACGCTTGTTGAACTTTGAAACGCGACCACCGCGGTCCAGCAGCTGCTGGTTGCCACCGGTCCAGGCCGGATGGGACTTCGGGTCGATTTCGAGGTTCATGACGGCGCCAGCCGAACCCCAGGTCGAACGGGTCTCGTATTCGGTGCCATCGGTCATGACGACCTTGATGACGTGGTAGTCGGGATGGATGTCAGCCTTCATCGCTCTATTCCTGCTGTGCCGTGGGGTCCATGTGCCGCAATTGCGTCAGCGAGACCTATTCAATAGATGAAGCCGCAGTCCTTATGGGCTACGGCTTCCCAATTCGATGCCGTGCCTATACATGAAGGGCGCAGGGATAACAAGTGCCATGGCGCGAAAGCTCGGTGGCACTGAAGGAGCATGACAGAGTGACCTCGGAAGCCGACACCACAGACAAGAAACGCCGCTCTCTGAAGCCTCTGACCAGCCTCTTCCCCTATCTGAAGCGCTACAGGGGCCTGGTTGCCGGTGCGCTGATCTTTCTGTGCCTCGCAGCCGCAACGACGCTCGCCCTGCCGATTGCCATCCGCCGCATGCTGGACCATGGCTTCCAGGCCGCCGACAGCGCCTTCATCAACAAATACTTTGCCATGATGATCGTCATGGCGATCGTACTCGCGGTCGCCAGCGCCCTTCGCTATTACTATGTGATCACCATCGGTGAGCGCGTGGTGGCCGACCTGCGCCGCGATGTCTTCGCCCATGTGACAAAGCTGTCGCCGTCCTTCTTTGACGTCAACCAGTCGGGGGAAATCGTCTCGCGCCTGACCGCCGACACGACTCAGCTGAAATCCGCCGTGGGCGCCACGGCATCGCTGGCGCTGCGCAACACGATCCTCTGTCTCGGCGCCGTCGGAATGATGATCGCGACCAGTCCCAAGCTGTCGATCATGGTGCTGGCGGCAATCCCCGTCATCGTCTTCCCGCTGGTCGGCTTCGGTCGTTCGGTGCGCCAGCGCTCTCGCGCCGCCCAGGATACGCTGGCTGAAGCCTCGTCCTATGCCGGCGAAGTCATCGGTGCCGCCCGCACGCTGCAGGCCTTCAACGCCGAAGAGGCCGCCCGTGGCCGCTACTTCGGCGCCGTCGAAAGCGCCTATGAAGCGGCTCGCTCGGCGATCCGCTCGCGCGCGCTTTTGACCGGTGTTGCCATCGCCTTGGTCTTCGGCAGCGTCGTCGGCGTTCTCTGGTATGGCGCCCAGAGCGTGCTGGCCGGCACCATGAGCGGCGGCACGCTCGGCCAGTTCCTCCTCTATTCCCTGATCGCCGCCGGCTCGCTCGGCACCCTCTCGGAAGTCTGGGGCGAGCTCTCCCAGGCCGCCGGCGCGGCCGAACGCCTGCATGAACTGCTCGCCGAAAAGCCGGCGATATCAGCGCCTGCCGTGCCGAAGGCGCTGCCCGAGCCCGCCCAGGGCAGCATCGCATTCGATGACGTGCACTTCAGCTATCCCTCGGCCAAGACCAAGTCGGCGCTCAACGGTCTGTCCTTCTCGGTCGCCCATGGGGAGACAGTCGCCATCGTCGGCCCCTCCGGCGCCGGTAAGAGCACCATCTTCTCGCTCATTCTGCGCTTTTACGACCCGGCCTCCGGCACCATCCGCCTCGACGGCGTCGATATCCGCGAGGCCGATCCGCAGGCTGTGCGCTCGCGCATCGCCATCGTGCCGCAGGACACCACGATCTTCGCCTCTTCGATCCACGACAACATCGCCTTCGGCACCCCCAATGCCTGCCGCACCATGGTCGAGGTCGCAGCCGAGGCCGCACAGGCGAGCGAGTTCATCGGCCGCCTTGAAAACGGCTTCGACACCATCGTCGGCGAGCGCGGCGTGACGCTCTCCGGGGGCCAGCGCCAGCGGATCGCCATCGCCCGCGCGCTGCTGCGCGATGCCCCGCTGCTTCTGCTCGACGAAGCGACGTCAGCGCTCGATGCCGAAAGCGAGACATTGGTCCAGAAGGCCCTCGACGGCCTGATGCGCGACCGCACGACCATCGTGATTGCCCACCGGCTGGCAACCGTGCTGAAGGCCGATCGCATTCTGGTGCTTGACGACGGCCGCATCGTCGAGGAAGGCACGCATCAGAGCCTGATCCAGCAGGGCGGCCTTTACGCCAAGCTCGCGCGCCTGCAGTTCGAGACGGGTGGCCGCGACTTCACCGCAGCAGCGCAATAAGCGACGAGCCCGATGGGTGGGGATCCACCCAGTCTTTTGCCGCAAATGGGTGGATTTCCACCCGTTTGACGCGAGCACGCGTCCCCCGACACCCACCATCTGAGACCTGCGGTTGAACGCATCCGGAGGCCTGCCACACTCCCCGTCGTCCCGGTGCTGGAGGAGCAGCCCCACGGACTTGAGACATTGGATGGAGGAGTACTCATGTCTTTCTACAAATCCCTTTTTGCCGGCGGCCTGATTGCCGGATTGCTGGCGGCAGCTCAAGCTCAGGCTGCCTTTCCCGAGCGTCCGGTGACGCTCGTCGTTCCCTTTGCCGCAGGCGGATCGACCGATGTCGTCGCCCGCGTGATTGCCGAGAAGATGTCCGAGGATCTCGGCCAGCAAGTCATCGTGCAGAATGTCGCGGGCGCCGGCGGCAGCCTGGGCGCCGGCAATGTCGCCCGGGCCGAACCGGATGGCTATACGATCCTGATGGGCACGGTCGCCACCCATGCGCTCAATCCACTGATCCTGAAGAACAAGCCCTATGACGCCGAAGCGGACTTTACCCCCGTCTCGCTGCTGGTGCTGGTGCCGAACGTGCTCGTGGTCAATCCTGAACTTCCGGCAAAATCGGTCGGGGAACTGCTGGCGCTCCTGAAGGCAGAGCCGGACAAGTGGAGCTACGCTTCGTCGGGCAACGGCACGCCGCTGCACCTCTCGGGCGAGCTGTTCAAGTCCATGGCCGGCGTCAGCATGGAGCACATCCCCTACAAGGGCTCCGGGCCGGCGCTCAACGATCTGCTCGGCAACCAGGTGTCGATCATGTTCGACAACCTCCCCTCCTCCTCGGCCCATATCAAAGCGGGCACGCTGCGGGCGCTTGCCGTGACGACGGCCGAACGGGCGCCGTCCTTCCCGGATGTTCCGACCATGGCCGAGGCAGGCCTGCCGGGCTACGAGACCTATACCTGGAACGCGCTCTTTGCCCCGAAGGACACCCCGAAAGAGGTTGTTGACCGGCTCAATGCCGCCGCGGTCAAGGCCATGGCCGATCCCGGCGTCGCCGAGCGGATGAAGGAATTCTCCGCCACGATCGTTGCCTCCTCGCCGGAGGAACTGGCAACGCATGTCAAGGCGGAGATCGCCAAGTGGACGCCGGTGGTCAAGGACGCAAACGTCCAGATGGATTGAACACAGTCACCGGACAAACGAGAAGGGCGGTACCAGACACCGCCCTTTGGATAATCCATGCCATGTTCCCGGCAGTCTGAGCCTCAGCGCCCGACGCTGCGCCCCGCCACTCGACCTGAAAACAGGCACCCGCCGAGGAAGGTGCCTTCGAGCGCGTTATAGCCATGCATGCCGCCGCCGCCGAAGCCGGAGACCTCGCCTGCCGCATAAAGCCCCGGCACCGGCTTGTTCTCGCGGTTCAGCACGCGGCCCTCCAGATCCGTGTGCAAGCCGCCCAGCGTCTTGCGTGTGAGGATATGCAGGCGCACCCCGATCAGCGGACCGGCTGCGGGGTCAAGCAACCGGTGCGGCTTTGCCGTGCGCATCAGCTTGTCGCCGAGATAGTTGCGGGCACCCCTGATAGCGACGACCTGCGTATCCTTGGAGAACGTATTCTCCATCTCGCGGTCGCGCGCCTCGATCTGCGCCCGCACATGATGCACGCCGAGGCGGTGTTCGCCAGAAAGCTCGTTCATCCCGGCGACGAGATCCTCCAGATTATCGCGGACGACGAAATCCTCGCCCTTGTCCATGAAGGCCTGCACCGGGCCCGGCGGGTTCTTGCCGAGGCGCTTCAGCAGCAGCGGAATATTCTTATCCGTCAGGTCGGGGTTCTGCTCCGAGCCGGACAGGGCGAATTCCTTCTTGATGATCGCCTTGTTGAGGATGAACCAGGAATACTCGTGCCCACGCGCCCGGATGGCCTTCAGCGTGCCGAGCGTGTCGAAACCGGGCATGGCCGGTGCCGGGAAACGGTTGCCGTCGGCATCGCACCAGAAGGAAGACGGTCCCGGCAGGATGCGGATGCCATGATTCGGCCAGATCGGGTCCCAGTTCTTCAGACCCTCCGTATAGTGCCACATGCGGTCGCCATTGATGATCTCACCGCCGGCGGCCTGGGTGATCGACAGCATCCGGCCGTCGACATGGGCGGGAACACCCGCCACCATATGCCGGGGCGCAGGACCGAGACGATCGACCGGCCAGCTCTTGCGGACGAGATCGTGATTGCCGCCGATGCCGCCTGAGGCGATGATGACGGCGCCGGCTCGAACCTCGAAATCGCCGACGACATTGCGGGAACTCGACCCGCCGCGCGGGGTCGCATCACCCGCCAGCACTACGCCGGTCGCTCCGGTCACGGCACCGTTCGTGAGGGTCAGACGATCAACCTGATGGCGAAACAGGAAGGTGAGCTTGCCTGCGTCTGCCGCGACCTTGGCCCGGCGCACGAAGGGATCGAGAACACCTGGGCCGGTTCCCCAGGTGACATGGAAGCGCGGCACGGAATTACCATGGCCATCGGCATGTCCGCCGCCACGTTCGGCCCAGCCGACGACCGGGAACCAGCTCATGCCAAGGCCCTTCAGCCAGCTGCGTTTTTCACCGGCTGCGAACTGCAGATAGGCCTCGGCCCATTGCCGGGGCCAGAAGTCTTCGGTGCGGTCAAAGGCGGCAGAGCCGAGCCAGTCCTGTCGGGCAAGCTCCAGACTGTCGCGGATGCGCATCCGCCGCTGTTCGGGACTGTCGACGAAGAACAGGCCACCGAGCGACCAGAAGGCCTGTCCGCCGAGGTTCTGCTCCCCCTCCTGATCAAGCAGGCCAACCTTCAGCCCACGATCAACGGCCTCCGTGGCCGCGACAAGGCCCGCCAGACCGCCACCGATGACCAGTACGTCGAATTCCTGCATACCACCCTCCCAGCGCGCATTATCTTACCTTTACGCACACGTAACTCGACTCGCAAGTTGTCTGGCATACAAACAATCGCAGGAGATATCAGCGTTCGGTCAGCTTCAGCTCGATACGGCGGTTCTGGGCCAGGATCTCCGGCGTATCACCCTCGGCAATCGGCTGGAATTCGCCGAAGCCTGCCGCAACCAGGCGGTTCGCCGGCACGCCACGGGAGATCAGATATTTGACCACCGATGTCGCTCGGGCCGAGGATAGCTCCCAATTGTCGCGATAACGCCCCGTCCCGGTGAGCGGCGAGGCGTCCGTATGACCATCCACGCGCAGCACCCAGTTGATCTCGGCGGGGATTTCCTGCGCGAGCTCCAGTACGGCGGCGGCGAGCTTGTCCATCTCCGCCTGACCGGCAGCATCGAGATCGGCACCACCGACCGGGAAGAGGACTTCCGACTGAAAGACGAAACGGTCGCCGACGATCCGGATGTTTTCGCGGTCGGACAGGATCTCGCGCAGCCGACCGAAGAAGTCGGACCGGTAGCGGTTGAGCTCCTGGACACGCTGGGCAAGCGCAACATTCAGGCGGCGCCCGAGATCGGCAATGCGCGCCTGGGAGGACTGGTCCTTGGCCTCAGACGCCTGCAGCGCCTCTTCGACCGCAGCGATCTGCGCGCGAAGTGCTGCGATCTGCTGGTTCAAAAGCTCGATCTGGCTCATCGCGCGCGCGCTGACCTGTTTCTCCGCATCGAGCTCGTCGGTGAGGCGCCCGACCTTTTCATTGGCCGCATCGGCAGAGCCAGCGCCGCTATCGAGCAACTGCTGCAGCCGCGACCGCTCGTTTTCGGAGCTTGCGAGCGAAGACTGAAGTGAGGCGAGCGTGTCTTCGAGATCCTGCTTGCCGCTCTTTTCCAGCGCCAGCAACTGCGTCAGTTCGGCAATCTGGCTGTTCAGCCGGTTCAGCACTTCGTCCTTGCCGGAAATCTCACGACCGAGAATGAACTGCGCCACGACGAAGACGGTGAGCAGGAACATGATGGCGAGCAGGAGCGTCGACAGGGCGTCGACGAAACCTGGCCAGTAATCGATCCCGCGCTCGCGGCGACGGTTGCGCCCGAGCGCCATTTACTTCGCCCCACCGATCTTGTCGTTCAACCGATCCAGCGTCTTGCGCATGGCACGGGCATCCTCCTGCTGCGCCTCGATCCAGTCGCGCAGCATCTGCTGCTCGTTGCGCATGTTTTTCACCAGCCCCTGGATGCCCTCGGCGAGACCGGCGATGGCGGCAACCGAGCGGTCGTTGCCTTCGCGGTTGGCGAGCTTCTGGATCTCCTCGACGAGCAGACGGATATCGTCGCTGGCAATGGCAGCCGTCGCATCCGAGGCGACGGGGCGCTCGGAATCGAGATCGGTGACGGAGGAGAGCCAGTTTTCAAGCTCGGTATAGAAGCGGTTCTGCGCACGGCCGGCCTGCAGATCGAGGAAGCCGAGGATCAGCGAGCCGGAAAGGCCAAGCAGCGAGGACGAAAACGCCGTTCCCATGCCGGCAAGCGGCGCAGTGAGACCGGACTTCAACGACTGCAGAATGTCGTTGCTATCGCCCGAAGCCGGGTCGAGCGACTGAATGACCTCATTGATGGACCCGATGGTGCCGATCAGACCCCAGAATGTGCCGAGCAGGCCGAGAAAGACCAGAAGGCCGATGAGGTAGCGGCTCGTATCACGCGATTCGTCGAGGCGCGTACCGATCGAATCGAGGATGGACCGGAGTGCCGTGGTCGAGATTGCCATGGAGCGGCGACCACCGATCAGGGCCCGCATCGGCGCAAGCAGCTTCGGGTCGCGACCCACAAGCATCGCATTGTCACCGGCGGCCCGGAAGGAGTTGAACCAGCGCACTTCCGGTCGAAGCGCCAGCACCTGGGCGAAGACGAGGATGATGCCGACGGCGAGAACGCCGAGAATCAGGCCGTTCAGGCCCGGATTGGTGATGAAGGCGGCATGCGCCTGTCGGTAAAGGATCGCCGCGATGAAACACACGATGATCAGAAAGATCACCATCGTTGTGAAGAAGGGCATCGGGCTGGAGAGCTTCTGGCCGTATGCGCCCGGGCGGGTCTCCCCCACCTCGAGATCCTCCAACTTCACTTTCGCCATGATACGCTCAACCTCCGCGGAATCTTGGACCCGGAGGCTAGTGCAAAAATGAGACGAATTGAAGCCGCGGACTTTGGGAAAATTTTCCCTAAGGCCGAAATCAGGCCTGCGGCACAGGACGGTTGACGACCTCTTCCAGCGCCTTGCGGATATATTCATTGCCGGCCAGCACCGTACCGTTCTCGAACATCTCCTGGCCGCCCTTCATGTCGGACACGAAGCCGCCCGCTTCCTTGATCAGAAGGATGCCCGCTGCGATGTCCCAGGCATTGAGCTGGGCTTCCCAGAACCCGTCGAGACGGCCGGCAGCGACATAAGCGAGATCAAGCGCGGCTGCCCCCATGCGGCGAACGCCGGAGACTTCGCCCATCACGTGGCGCAGTTCGACGAGGAACTTGCCGTGCTGGCCGCGACCAAGATGCGGCACGCCGCAACCGATGACGCAGTCGGACAGCACCTTGCGGGCGCCGACGCGGATGCGGCGATCGTTGAGGAAGGCGCCGCCGCCCTTTTCCGCCGTGTAGAGTTCGTCGGTCGCCGGGTTGAAGATCACACCGGCGACGATTTCACCATTGCGCTCAAGCGCGATCGAAACGGCGAACTGCGGAATGCCGTGCAGGAAATTGGTCGTGCCGTCGAGCGGGTCGACGATCCAGCGATGCGCACCGTCGGTGCCCTTGATCTCTTCGCCTTCCTCGCCGAGGAAGCCATAGGTCGGGCGGGCCTTCAAGAGCTCTTCACGCACGATCTTCTCGGCGCGGAAATCGGCCTGCGAGACGAAGTCGCCGGGCCCCTTCACCGAAACCTGCAGGTTCTGCACTTCGCCGAAATCGCGCGAAAGCGACTTGCCGGCCTTGAGTGCGGCCTGGACCATGACATTGAGAAGGGCGGAGCGGGCCATAGATCGAATTCCTTGAAACTGGGAGGCGCCGGAAGGCGGCGACGGACGAGCGCGCGACGGCGGCGATGTTTGGCCGGTTCAAGACCACAAATGCCGCCGGAATTCAAGGGGCATGGCCATTTCGGCCCATGCATGCGCGTCAGACGTGCCCTGCAGCAAAGGTGACGATCAGGCCTGCCGCAACGGCAATCAGGGAGGCTGCGCCCAGTCGAAGGGTAAAGCCTGCACTTCCGGCGGCCCCCGCATAGACGACCTTCGCCGCCATGTTGGCCGCAACGGCAATGCCGACGGCAAGGGTCGCCACATCGAGCGAAAGGGCTGGCAGCATTCCGGCAACGGTCACGCTGACGGCATCGACATCGGCCAGAGCGGTCAGTGCCGACACGACGTAGAGCCCGCCGTCGCCGAAGATCTGGCTTGCCGCCCGAGCGATGAAAGCGATGACGGTGATCAGCAGCGCCATCTTCACCACCTGCGCCAGCTCGAACGGATTCCCGGGCAACTCCGCCTCTGCCGTCACACCCCCACGGGCAACCAGCGAAAAGGCGATCACCAGCATCAGGGCACCGGCGACGAGCAGTCCCGGCAATAACCGCTCTCCGAGCGATGGCGCAAGCGCCAGCATCAGCAGGGCCGTACGGATCAGCGAAACGCTGCCGGCGGCAATCGCACCGGCAGCCGGGCCGGCAGCATTGGCCGAAGCCAGACTGTGGCGTGCCATTGCCAGCGTCGTCGCCGTCGACGACACCAGCCCGCCCACGCCGCCGGCCACGAGATCGCCGCGCCCGCCGCCGATCAACCGCACGGCGACATAGCCGACATAGGAGATGGAGGCGAGCAGGATCACCAGGATCACGAGGCTTCGCGGGGAAACGCCGCCAAAGGGACCATAGGGATCGGCGGGAATGAGCGGCAGGATGACGAAGCCCATGGCAAGCAGCACGACGGCAGAGCGCAGCTCGACCCAGGTCAGCCGCCGGATTGCGCCATGCAGGAATTCCCGGCTCGCCAGCAGCGTGACCATCGCAGCCCCGGCGGCAGAAGCCACCGCCATGTCGCCCATCACGGCGAGGGCACCGAGCCCGAACGTGGTGATGCCGGCAATGACAGTGGTGGCGCTGAACGAGCCCTCGGCGCGTGCCTCCATCAGACCGAAACGCAAGAGAACAACCGCAATCGCCAGCAGGAAACTCGCAACGATCAGCCCGGAGACACCGCCCGGCGTCAGGACGCCGTCCAGAAGTCCGGCAATGCCACCCGTCATGCCGATCAGCGTGAAGGTACGGATGCCGGCAATCCGCGCCCCTTCCGGCTCGTCACGCTCGCGCCAGTGGCGCTCGACGCCGACCGCAGCACCGATGGCGATTGCAAGTCCGAGACGCTGGAAGATATCGATGAGATCCATGACTGTCGCCCTCCCCTTGAAGCGGCAGGGCGTGATCGGCTCAGGTCCGCCTGAACCGATTGGCGAGATCGATCGCCTGCTTCTGCTGCTCTTCGTTGAGCCCGAGATAGAAATCCTCAAGCGCCGGATCGGTCAAACCCGCGCGGCGCGAAAGCACATACCACTTGGCCGCCTCGACCGGATTGGGCGCGGTACCGAGCGCATTGATATAGAGGTGGGCGAGACGATTCTGCGCAACGACATTGCCGCGCCGCGCCGCGATGCTCAGCCAGCGATACCCCGCCTCGTAGTCACGCGGTCCGTTATAGCCGTTGACGAGCCAGAGTCCGATGTCGAGCTGTGCCGTATCGAAGCCTGCGCGCGCGGCACGCAGCATCCATTCCCGAGCACGGGCCTTCTTTTCCGGCGGCACGTCCTTGAGCGCCGAATAGACCTGGGCCAGGGCATATTGTGCATCGGCGATACCCTGCTCGGCCGCCTTCTCGTAATAGGGCATGGCCATGGTCAGGCCGCGAACACCCGGATTGTCGGAAACGAGGATCTGCGCCCAGTTGAACTGGGCCGATCCATTGCCGGCATCGGCGGCACGCCGCATGTACTCGTCAGCCTTCGCCTTGTCCCGCGGGACCTCCCGGCCCTCCATCAGAAGCAGGGCATATTTGAACATCGCTGCAGGATCTCCGCCCTGGGCGGCCTGGCCATACCAGAAGGCGGCACCCTTCAGGTCCCGCTTGACCCCAAGCCCGCGGGACATGATCTCGGCAAGCAGGGTCTGTGCGGCAGGATCACCGAGCTGCGCCCGCGGCAGAGCCTTGTCGACAGCTGTGAGGAAGAGACCGCGCTGAAAGGCGCCATAGGCCTCGTCTGGCTTGCCTTCGAACGGCTTTTCCGGAGGCAGGTCCGGCAGCGGCGCGCCCATCCGCAGATAGATATTGATGCCCTGCAGCTCGTCCGGCTTGTCGCCCTTGGTCGGCTTTGCGCCTTTCGTCACAGGCGGCGTCGCATCCCGATCGCCGCGGTCGAGCCTGTTTGCGTCACCCGTGCTGCTGCTCGGCCGTGCGCCGCGCTCGATTGCGCCCGCGTCGGAGGGATCGGCAGGCAAGATCGCCGGTGCATCACCGATCTCCAGACCGTCCTCGCTGTCTTGCGCGATGGCAGGATTTGCCAGGGAAAGGCATGCCCCGGCAAGCGCGGCAAGAATCAGACGATAGGTGGGCGAGATTGAACGCATGAGGCGGTTCAATCTTCAAACCGTGGCGCTTTTTCGTCAAGCTCGGCATTCACCCGGGTCACGATTGCGGCAGCCTGGGACGGGTCGTCGAAAACAGCCTTGCCGAGCGCCACGAATTCCACGCCGCTCTCGGCAACGACGACGGCCGATGACGGGTCCGCGCCGCCCATGACGATGCACGGGATCTCGATCATCGACGACCACCATTCGCCGAGTGCGATATTCTTGGAATGGGCCTCCGGCTTGATGTCGCCATCGATCTTCCCGAAGAAGATATAGTCGGGCTGGATCTCGCCGATCTCCAGGGCATGGTGGCGGTCCATGGCATTGCCGCCACCGACGATCAGCTTCGGCGTGTGCTTCTCCACAGCTTCGGCGAGCATCTCGGCATTCCCGGTGATGTGCAGCCCGTCGGCCTTCACCCGGCCGGCGACGCGGCTGTTGTCCACGACAAGAGCCGCAGCGCCCGCCGCCTGGATTTCCGGCACGATCGCCTCGGCATGTTTCTGGAACACGGTATCGTCGAGACCGTATTGCGGCACGATCACCGAGGCGACATCGCCCCCGCGCAACGCGTTTTTGACGACCTCGGCGCACCGGGCCGTGTCGGGGATATCGGGAACGATGAGGACGAGGCGGCAGCGATTTTCGGTCATGCGCGGTGTTTCCGTGTGCGGGACAGGTCCGTTTCGACGGATTTCGTCCTCGTTTTCTCTGGACAAATCCGATAGACCGCTCTTCCGAAAGGATCAACCGCGCAATGCTGACAGACCCGAACTTCTATGCCGTCGCCATTCCCGCCGTTGCCCTCGTTGGTCTCTCGAAAGGTGGTCTCGGCGGCGCTTTCGCGCTGATCGGCGTGCCACTGCTCGCCTTTGCCGTTCCGCCCATGCAGGCTGCGGCGATTTTCCTGCCGATCCTGCTGGTCATGGATGCCGTGGCACTCTGGGCATGGCGCCATCACAACAACCGCGCGACCCTCATTGCCATGCTGCCAGGTGCGGTGATCGGCATCGGGCTGGGCTGGGCAACCTCTACCTATGTCTCGGCGGACGCGATGCGTCTGGTTCTCGGCGGGATATCGATCGTCTTCTCGCTCAAGTACTTCATTGAAAGCTGGGCCGCCTACAAGGGCCAGGAAACGGCACCCGCCGGACAACGGCCGATCGCCGGCAGCTTCTGGGGCTCCCTGTCGGGCTATGCGAGCTTTGTGGCCCATGCCGGCGGCCCGCCCTTTCAGATCTATGTCCTGCCGTTGAAGCTCGACCCGCTGACCTATACCGGCACCTCCACCCGCTTCTTCGCCATCTTGAACGCGATCAAGGTGATCCCCTATTTCGCGCTTGGGGAACTCGACGCCACCAATCTCAGCCTCTCAGCAGCCTTGCTGCCGGTGGCCCTGGTGTCGACCCTCGCCGGCGCCCGCCTCGTCCGCTACCTGAAACCGGCCATCTTCTATCCGCTGATGTACGGCATGGTGCTGATCGCGGGCAGCAAGCTGCTCTGGGACGGAAGCCGGGGACTGTTTGGGCTCTGACACGGAAATTTGTGTCCCAATCAGGCTTGCTGCGCTGCACATCGGATCTTGTCGCCATGCGGGGTTTGCCGTACCGTCAGTTTATGACGAACGCAGACCCGTTCATGGCGATCGCAGACCCGAACCGGCGACACATCCTGGAGGATCTGCGCCGGGGGGAAAAAACCGTCAATGAACTGGCTGCCCAGTTGCCGATCAGCCGTCCCGCCGTTTCCCAGCATCTGAAGGCGCTTCTGGATAGTGGCCTTGTCGATGTCCGCTCGGAAGGCACGCGCCGCATCTACTTCATTCATCGGCCAGGCTTCGACCGCATGAATATGTGGCTGGACCAGTTCTGGTCCTGACCCTCTCAAGACTTTTCCAGGACCGACAAAACAAAAGCCCCGAAGTCGACAGAACTCCGGGGCCGAGGGTGTTGTATTGGCTGCTTCATGAATACATCGGGATCGGTCTTTGGGTCCGCCTGATCCCGGCGCAGCCGGAAGGGTGGTATCAGTGGCGTGTGGAGGCTCTCAGGCGTTCCATTTCATCCTTGAGGCGCAGTTTGAGGCGCTTCAGCTCGGCAATGTGCCGATCATCGACGGAGGGAGATGCAAGCGCATCATGGAGCTGTTCCTCGAGAGCTCCATGCTTCTTCTGCAGCGATTCAAGATGAGCCTGTATGGTCATTTGATGCGTCCTTCCTTATCGCCTACCTCCAGCCCTCATCCGCTGGAGTTTCAGGCTTTGCGAAGATAATGTGACACGAGAAATGCGGTTTGTCGAAGGCCAAGTCGTGACATTCGACCATCAAAAACGAACACAGGGATAACTTCCCGTTACCGGTATTTGGTGATAGGAGCTTGCGCGAATCTTCCGGGCATCCTTAAAGGATGGGCCACACGGCGTTAATGGGGAACAAGCATGGCCGATCAGGAACAGGCCGACATCAGGCTCTCTTTGGCACGGCTTCGCCAGGAGCACGAGGACTATGATGCGGCGATCAATGCCATGATCACGGTCGGCTGCGACGCCCTTCGAATTCAGCGCATGAAGAAAAAGAAGTTGTCCATCAAGGACAAGATCACCGCGCTGGAAGACCAGATCATTCCCGATATCATCGCCTGACAGCACAATATGACGGCATAAGGATAGCCTGATGACAGCTGAGTGCCCGCCCGTCGCCATCATCATGGGAAGCCAGTCCGACTGGGAAACCATGAAAAATGCCGCCGACACGCTCGACGCACTCGGCGTCTCCTATGAAGCCCGCATCGTTTCGGCACACCGTACGCCCGACCGCATGTATGCTTTCGCCAAGGGGGCCCGCGACGAGGGCTTCAAGGTGGTGATCGCCGGCGCCGGCGGTGCCGCCCACCTGCCCGGCATGGTCGCCTCGCTGACCACGCTTCCCGTCTTCGGCGTACCCGTACAGTCGAAGTCGATGTCCGGCCTCGACAGCCTCTACTCCATCGTCCAGATGCCGGCCGGGATTCCCGTCGGCACGCTCGCCATCGGCCGCGCCGGCGCGGTCAATGCCGCCCTGCTCGCCGCCCGCGTGCTCGCCGTCTATGACGACGAACTGGCCGAGCGCCTCGACGAATGGGTCGAGCGCCAGACGGCCTCGGTCGCCGAATATCCCGTGGACGAGGCCCCATGACCATCCGCACCATCGGCATCATCGGTGGCGGCCAGCTGGGCCGCATGCTGGCCATGGCCGCAGCCCGGTTGAATTTCCGCACCGTGATCCTCGAGCCCCAGGCCGACAGCCCCGCCGCCCAGGTCGCCAACCACCAGATCACCGCAGCCTATGACGATCCGGCGGCACTCGCGGACCTTGCCCACCTTTGCGATGTCGTGACCTACGAATTCGAAAACGTGCCCGTTTCCGCCGCCGAGACACTGGCTGCCAGCGTGCCGGTCTATCCGCCGCCGAAAGCATTGGAAGTGGCCCAGGACCGCGTCACGGAAAAGCGTTTTCTCAACGCATCCGGCATTGAGACCGCCCGCTTCCACGCCGTCGACAGCCAAGCCGACCTCGAAGCAGCGCTCGCCGATTTCGGCGGCGAAGGTGTCCTGAAGACCCGCCGTCTCGGCTATGACGGCAAGGGTCAGAAGGTCTATCGCAAGGGTGATTCTGCTGCTGGCGGCTACGAGGCCCTAGGCTCTGTCCCGCTCATCCTCGAAAGCTTCGTGCCCTTTGTCCGCGAAGTCTCGATCATCGCCGCCCGCAACAGCGCAGGCGAAATCCGCTGCTACGATCCGACCGAGAACGTTCACCGCAACGGCATCCTGCACACCTCGACCCAACCGGCTGCGATCACGCCGGAGACGGCAGCAGCAGCCCGCGAGGCGGCGACCAAGCTGCTCGACGGCCTGGCCTATGTGGGCGTGGTCGGCATGGAGTTCTTTGTTCTGGAAAATGGCAGCCTCATCGCCAACGAAATCGCGCCCCGCGTCCACAATTCCGGCCACTGGACGGAAGCCGCCTGCATCGTCTCGCAGTTCGAACAGCACATCCGCGCGGTCGCCTCTCTGCCGCTTGGCGACACCGTGCGCCACTCCGATTGCGTGATGACGAATCTGATCGGCGACGACATCGATTCTGTCCCGGCCTGGCTCGCAAAGCCGAACGTACTGGTCCACCTCTACGGCAAGACGGAAGCCCGCCCCGGCCGGAAGATGGGCCACGTCACCGAAATCCTGCCGTTTCGCGACTGATTTTCCCGGTTTTTTAGCCGGATGTGTCCGGCATTTTCCGCCGGGCATGTTGACAGCAAGGCCTCCCTCGGGCTAATTGCCGCCAACTCTTCAAGGGCGCGCCCAGCGGCGCGCTTTTGATTGTTTGAACACAGTGGGTGAATGACACATTCCCCGACAATCGTTGTGGACCAGAAAAATGAAGATCAAGAACTCGCTGAAAGCGCTTAAGGCCCGTCATCGCGACAACCGTCTGGTTCGCCGCAAGGGCCGTATCTACATCATCAACAAGCAGAACCCGCGCTTCAAGGCTCGCCAGGGCTGATGCCCCGGGCTCTCTGGAGCCCATGAGCCATGACGGACTGCCCGCTGCATGTGTGGCGTGTTGATATCGGAAATTTGAGTTTGAAAGACGGCGCTGAGGGACTACCTTCCCTTCATGCGCCGTTTTTCTTTGCGACTCGCCCTCACCCTTCCGCTGCTGCCAGCCCTGCTCCTCGCCGGAGCCGTTGCCGCGCAGTCACCCGAGGAACTCGATGGGGCCGGGGCGACCCAAACGCCGGTGGAACGGATCCCGCTCAAGGAACCCGTAAAACCCAAGACCGTGGATGATCTGCTGGCGGAACTGAAACGCGAGCGCAATCCGCAGGCAGCCCGGCAGATCGCAAACACGGCCATGGCCACCTGGAGCGAGTCGTCGAGCCCGACGGTCAATCTGCTGATGCAATGGTCTGCCAAGGCCGCCGCCGAAAAGCGGAATGCAGCGGCCCTCGACTTCATCGATCGCGCGATCATCCTTGACCCCGCATTCGTCGGCGCCTGGAACCAGCGGGCGACCCTGCATTTCAGCATGGGCAACTACAAGAAATCCGTCTCCGATATCGAGAAGGTGCTGGAACTCGAACCCCGCCACTTCGGCGCCATCGCCGGCCTTGCAGGCATCCTCACCGAGCGCGGCAGCAAGGATGCAGCGCTGAAGGCCTGGGAACGCTATCTCGACGTCTTCCCCGCCGACCGCGAGGCCCAGGAGATCGTCTCCAAGCTCTCGGAAGAACTGGCTGGCCAGCGGACGTAAGTAAGGCGCAACGAAGGTGTCAGGCAACCACCTTCGCCACGAGGTCGGGATGCGTGCCGATCACCCGCACATAGGCGATCGCAAAATCGGGCGGCGTCGCCCGCGCCTGCTCCCAATCCCTGAGCGTGCCGACCGGCACACAAAAACGAGACGCGAACTCCGTCTGGGACAGACCGAGTGCCGCGCGTGTACGGCGGATCAATCGAGACCTTTGGGCACGGTCGAGCGCCTCTGCGGAGACGTCAAAATCCTCGCTATCGGTAAGGTCAGCCAAAACACTCAGTTTGATCATGAGTTGTATGATACGGACATTCCGGATTACGGGCAATCCTGCTCCCAAGCGGGCCCTCGAAGCGCGAGTCTGACTTGACGAACGGCAGTGCAGCACGATCTTGTTGCCATATCGTCCAGCTCGGAAGCTTTGCTCTTGCTCCTACCCCGTATCGGTCTCGCCTTGCTCGTCATCCTCCTCATCCTTATCGCTCTACTGGCAGCGCTGGCCATGGCCACACAGGTCCGTGCCCGTGCCATCACGGCTCAGACACCGAATATCGGGGAACTGACCGATGTCGGCGGTTACAGCCTGAACGCCCTCCACGTTCCCGCAGGACCCGAGGCAGACCTGCCGCCGATCGTCTTCATCCATGGCGCTTCGGGCAATCTCCGGGACCAGGCAGGCGCCTTCCTGGAGCGGCTGCGGGGCCGGGCGGAGCTTCTCTTTGTCGACAGACCCGGACACGGCTATTCGGAGCGTGGCGGCCCGGAGAATGACACGCCCGACGGGCAGGCCAATGCCATCGCGAAACTGATGGAGAAGAAGGGGATCGAGCGGGCGATCATTGTCGGCCATTCCTTCGGCGGCGCGATCACCGCAAGCTTTGGCGTGCTGCATCCGGATAAGGTCGAGGGTCTGGCCTTCCTCGCCGCCGCCACCCACCCCTGGCCGGGCGGCGTTGACTGGTATTACCACCTCGCCTCCGCACCGGTGATCGGCCCGATCTTCTGCCACACGCTGGCCCTGCATGCCGGCATGATGCGGATCGCAGCAGCGACCGACCATGTCTTTGCGCCCAATCCGCGCCCAACGAACTACATTGAGGACACAGGCCCAACCCTTGTCCTGCGCCCCACGACATTCCGTTCCAACGCCAGGGATGTGGCCGGGCTGCATGCCTATGTCACCGGCTTTGCGCCTCGCTACAGGGAGATCAACAAGCCGACTGTTGTCATCACCGGCGACAGCGACGAGATCGTGCTGGAAGAGATCCATTCCAAGGGCCTCGCCCGCGACATCAAGGGCTCCGAACTCGTCTGGATCAGAGGGCTCGGCCACAAGCCGGACTATATCGTCACCGACATCGTCATTGCCGCCCTGGAGAAGATCGCGGGTGAGCAGCGCGATCTGCAGGCGATGGCGCGAGCCGTGGAACCGCGCCTCGCCGCGACACGCGTCGAGCCGACGGGTGCCGCCCCTTCCCTTCAGGCGGGCCAATAGCCGCCATGAAAAAAGCCGCCCGAAGGCGGCTTTTCCAGATCCATGAAAACGCTGATCCTCAGATCCCCGTCTGGCCGTCCGAGCCGATATAGGCAATGCGCAGCATGTTGGTCGAGCCCGGGGTTCCGAGCGGAACGCCGGCCGACATGATGATACGGTCGCCCGGCTTGCCGAAACCTTCTTCGACGACGATGCGGCAGGCGCGGTTGACCATGTCGTCGAGGTCGGTCGGCTCCGACGAGACGACGCAGTGCAGGCCCCAGACGACCGACAGGCGGCGTGCGGTCTGGATGACCGGCGACAGCGCAATGATCGGCACTTCCGGACGCTCGCGCGAGGCGCGCAAACCTGTGTTGCCCGAAGACGTGTAACAGACGATCGCCTGCAGGCGCAGCGTTTCGGCAATCTGGCGGGCGGCGAGCGAAATGGCGTCGGCGCCGGTAGCTTCCGGCTGGGCGCGCTGGGCGTAGATGATGCCGGGGTAATGCGGCTCGCGCTCGACGGTCTCGGCAATCGAGGCCATGGTCGCCACAGCTTCGACCGGATACTGGCCAGATGCCGATTCAGCCGAGAGCATGATGGCGTCGGCGCCTTCAAAGACGGCGGTCGCAACGTCGGAGACTTCCGCACGGGTCGGGACCGGAGCCGTGATCATCGATTCCAGCATCTGGGTTGCGACGACGACCGGCTTGCCTTCGCGGCGGCAGGCGCGGATCAGCTGCTTCTGGATGCCGGGCACGCGCTCGAGCGGCATTTCCACGCCAAGGTCACCACGGGCGACCATAAGGGCGTCGGACAGTTCGATGATTTCGTCGATGCGTTCGATCGCCTGCGGCTTTTCGATCTTGGACATCAGGCCGACGCGGCCCTTGGCGATCTTGCGGACTTCCGCCAGGTCTTCCGGACGCTGGATGAAGGAGAGTGCCACCCAGTCGACGTCATTGACGGCCAGAACCGCATCGAGGTCGGCGCGGTCCTTGTCGGTCAAAACGCCGGTCGCGAGAATGGTGTCGGGCAGGCTGACGCCCTTGCGGTCGGAGATCTTGGTGCCCGACACAACGGTCGTCACGATGCTCTTGCCGTCGCACTTCTCGGCCTTCAGATGCAGCTTGCCGTCATCGATCAGCAGACGATCGCCGGGCTTTACCGATTCCAGGATTTCCGGATGCGGGAGATAGACGCGGGTCGCGTCGCCGGGCACGTCCTTGTTGTCGAGCGTAAACGTCTGACCGGCCTTCAGCTCCACGGTGGTCTCGGCGAACTTGCCAACGCGCAGCTTCGGACCCTGGAGGTCGGCGAGGATGCCGATCGGACGGCCACAGGCGGCCTCGACATTGCGGATGCGCTGAACCAGCGTACGCATCAGATCATGGCTGGCATGGCTCATGTTGATGCGGAAAAGATCGGCCCCGGCTTCATGGAGCTTCCGGATCATCGCCTCTTCGGAAGAGGCGGGACCAAGCGTGGCGAGGATCTTTACTTTGCGGTTTCGCTTCATCAGTTCTGGCTTTCCTGGGTGCCCGACGTATCGGACAGCTGGACCATCCAGCTCCCCTGCCTGCCGGTGTCGTATTCCTTGAATCCCATCTGCTGATAGCCGCGCGCGAAGCAGTCCTTCACGCCCACGATCTTGAACTCGTTTTCAGCGACACACATGTTGATGTCACCGGTCCAGCGACCACCGCGAGCGGCATCCTCAGCATAGAGATAATAATAACGCGATTGGAGCTCGCCCTCGATCAGCGTGGCGCAGGTGCCGGCCGGAACCTGCCACCAGCCTTCCGTGATCCAGCCCTCTTCCGCCCGGTAGCCGACGGCCACCCCGACAAGGTTCTGCGTACCGTTGCAGACCCTGAATTCGGCGTGAGCGGCATCGGCTGCCAGCATGGGCGAAAACAGCGCACCCGCGATCAGGAGGGGCTTCAGAAAACGTGCCTTGGCACGGTCAAAAGTCTGTCTGATCGAGTGATGCACGATTGCCGCCGGAACTCCAAAAATGCGCATGGGATGCCTTCTTGCGATGCTGACCAGAGAATGTCAACGCAACTCTAATCGATTATATTTTCTGCCTTTGGTCAGTCTCAAAACCTATATGTCCGATCTTGGCACAAACGTGACAGCCATGAAAGCTTGCGCTCCCCCATTCCCCATGCGATCAAGCGCTTGTAGCAGCTGATGGCTTCAAACTGATGAATGTTTGCCCCGTTTTCGAGATTTTGGAAGGCCGTTTCGACGCCGGCCTCGTGATCCTCGCCGACCACGCCACGAACATCGTTCCCGAACCCTATGACAAGCTTGGTCTGCCCGACAGCGCCTTTGGTCGACACATTGCCTATGACATCGGCATCGAGCCGCTGACCCGCCTGCTGGCAGCGCGTCTTGGTGTCCCGGCTGTCATGTCGCGCTTTTCCCGTCTTTTGATCGATCCGAATCGCGGCGAAGACGACCCGACCATCATCATGCGCATTTCCGACGGCGCCATCATCCCCGGCAATCATCCGATCACGCCTGAAGAATGGCAGCACCGCATCGACACCTATCACCGGCCCTATCACAGGGCGGTCTCGGAGGTAATCGCCAAGGTCGCGGCGGCCTCCGGCAAGGCGCCGCTGGTACTGTCGCTGCATTCCTACACACCGGCATGGAAGGGCGTGCCCCGCCCATGGCATGCAGCGGTTCTCTGGGATACCGATGCCCGGGCCGTCCGCCCGCTGATTGAAGAACTGGAAGCCGCTGGAGACATCCTCGTCGGCGACAATGAACCCTATGACGGGGCGCTGAAGGGCGACACCATGTATCGCCACTGCATGATGAAGGGCATCCCGCATGCGTTGCTGGAGGTCCGGCAGGATCTGATCGCGGACGAGGCCGGTGTCGCCGCCTGGGCAGACCGGCTGGCACCGATCTTCGAACGCCTCAATGCCGACCCGAAGCTGCACGAGTATGAGATCCATGCCTCGCGCACCGGCCCCTACCCCACCCAACCCATTGCGCCCTGAAGGAGGACAGCATGACGCTCCCGACCAAGGACCAGCAGACAGAACTCGAAGCCGCCGCCTTCCGCCGGCTCGTCTCCCATCTGCGCAACCGCCCCGAGGTGCAGAACATCGATCTGATGAACCTCGCCGGCTTCTGCCGCAATTGCCTTTCCAACTGGTATCTCGACGCAGCGAAGGACAAGGGCCTAGACCTCTCCAGGGACGAAAGCCGCGAGATCGTCTACGGCATGCCCTATGATGAGTGGAAAGCGCTTCACCAGCGCGAAGCGACCACCGAGCAACAGCAGGCCTTCGAGCAGAACCGCCCGAAGGAATGACGCGTGCCTCAAGCTTTGGGGCTTGACGCGGACCGCGCTTCGCGGCACGTGAACGCCACGATAACCCATCCCGAAAATGCCATCCCCGCAGTGAAGGAGATTGCCCATGTCTGATGCCGCCCACGGCGTCGCCCGCGACCAGCTCCGTGCCTTTGTCGAACGCATCGAGCGCCTGGAAGAAGAAAAGAAGACCATCGCCGACGACATCAAGGACGTCTACGGCGAAGCCAAGGCCATGGGCTTCGACACCAAGATCCTCAAGAAGGTCATCGCCCTTCGCAAGAAGGACGATCAGGAACGCATGGAAGAGGACCTGATCCTCGACACCTACCTGCATGCGCTGGGCATGATCGAGAGCCCGCCGGAAGGCTGAGGCATCCTCGCTGCGACCAACAAAAAACCCGCCGGTCCGGCGGGTTTCTTTTTGTCTGCAATTTGGATGTGCTGGTGATCAGGGCGCGCCGAAGCGGCTCGGGTCGATCGTGGTCGCGTCGAGGCGGAAACCATCCGGAACGGCCGTGGCAGGGGCAACGAGCGAGCGCGACACGACGCGCGGCGCCTTGACTGGCTTGGCGACGGATTCGAACCTGCCCTGGTTCAGCGCCCACTGCTCGATCATGCTCTTGGTCAGCTTGGTGCCGCCATACATGGCCATATGCGCGCGCTCGGCATCTTCCTGACCCGGACGTCCACCCTTCTTCGGCAGCGCCGCATCGGCATTCGGGACCGGCTCGGAGGGTGCATCGAACATGTCGCCGAACTGCGTGGTCGATTCCACCACGGCTTCCGGCTGCGGCGGGATTGCGGCAACTTCGACCGGCTTCTCAGCCGGTGCCGAAGCGGCACGGAGTTCGGCTTGCGCAGGCGCACTCGACGGCACCGGAGCGGCCATTTCCGGCATGCTGCCGTTCTCGAGCGCAGCCGCAGCCTCCGGCGACAGGATCGCCTGCTCGACTTCATCGATCTCCGCCTCGGCTTCAGCCTGTGCAGAGGCAAGCAGCGCTTCGGCAACCTGCGGGCGCGCCGCCGGCACGGGAACGGTCATTCCATCGGCAAGCACCATGGCATCGGCATTCGGGTCGATCGATGCGGTCATCACGCCCTGCTCGGCTACACCAGGCTCGGGTCTGCTGAGCAGCGTCGGGACAGGGACATCCATCGCGGCGAGGTCGGCGAATTCGTCTGAAGGCGCAGCAGCCGGAACCGGCACACCGCTGGCCACTTCACGCAAGGCATCCTCTGCCGCATTGCGCGGCGGCTGATAGAGCGCGACGGCAAGGCTGTTGTCAGCCGGGCGAAGGGCCGGACGTGCCTGCGGAACGGGCGCGGCAGAAGCATCGACGCCGGGAAGGGTATTTGCGACCATGACCGGCTCGGTCGCCGTCACGACAGGCTGCTCACGCGGGGCGGCAGGAGCCTGCTGCGGCTGGGCGACAGCCGGACGCGCTGCGGGTTCCGGAATATCCTCGACCTCATCCTCATCACCACCACCAAACAGCATGGCGAGGAAGTTGCGCGGACGCGAAGAGGACTGCTCCTCGGCGATCATGACGGTGTTGCCCGAGGCGACGCGACGCTTGTACTCCGCAAGCGCCTGCTGGTAGCCCGGCAGCGGCCTGCCGTCGGAAGGAATATGAACGGTTTTGCCATCGGGGAAGAGGCGGACGAGATCCTGGCGGCTCATGCGCGGCCACGCGCGAACGCCTGCGACGTCCATGTGCACGAAGGGCGAGCCGGAATTCGGATAATAGCCCACGCCGCCGGCCTGCATCTTCACGCCGATTTCGCGCAACGTCTTGAGCGGCACACCGGGAATGTAGAAGTCCATCGCCGTGCCGCGCATGTGCTGGCTTTCCTTGGCGACACCCTTCGAGCGCGAACGCAGCATGTTGTTGGTGGCCGGCGAACGATAGGCGGAGACGACCTTGATATAACCCTTGGCGCGCGACTGGCGGTAGACTTCCCAGACCAGGTCGAAGAGGCGCGGATCCATCTTCGTCGGCTCGTTGCGACGCCAGTCACGAAGAATATAGTTGAGCTGTTTCAGACCCTTGGGGTCGTAGCGGCCGTTGCGCTTGAAGGTGATCGAGGCGCGCTCGCCGGTGTGAACGAATTCGATGTTGAGCGTTCGGGTCTCGGCTTGCGCCGAACCGGGGGCTGCCAGAAGACCACCAAGGCCCATCAGAACGATGGCGAAAAGCGAAAGCAGCAGCTTCGCTGCGAACTGCGCAGACGCAAGCCGGGTGTTGCGCCCGATCTGCGTGTGGAGCGCGCTGATGTCCTGCGATGCCTGCAATGCAATCCCCGTCCGAAAGACTACGTCCCACGCCAACTCGAATGAACGTCAAATGCGGTCATACCATGGCAAATTTGCCACATCCGCACAAGCTGTCCGTTTATAGTGAACGCTTGCCTAACAAATGCTTAGCCTCTTGGTAAGCGATTAAGCTTACCCCAGAGTTAACATCGGACGGTTGAGGTAGATCAAGCAGCATCCTTCTGCGGATCGTCGGGGTCGATCCCGTAATCCTTCAGCTTGCGATACAGCGTGGAGCGGCCAATGCCGAGTTTCCGGGCCACCTGGCTCATCTGACCCCGGTAGAACTTCAGCGCGAAGCGGATCAGTTCCTCCTCGATTTCGGCCAGCTTGCGGACATTTCCGGCCTGATCGGTACTGACGATCACATTGGCCGATTGGGCTGCGCCGAAACCTGTGGATGGAGCAGAATAGCCGCTCGTGAAGCCGGCAGTGCGCTCGGCAAGGGCAGCCTGAACCTTGGCGATCGGGCTCGGCTCGTGCAGGACCGCCTGCGGCTCCGCTCCCGGTGTCGCGCCACGGTTGCTCTTCACCTGGGCCACGACCTGAGGGAAGTCGCTCTCCCTGAGGCTCGTTCCTTCGGCAAGAACCACGGCGCGAAAAATGGCGTTTTCCAGCTGTCGCGTATTGCCCGGCCAATCGAACGAGGTGAGAAGGGCCAGAGCAGAGGGATCGATCTGCAGCGTCCGCGGCAGACGCTGTTCCAGCGAGAAGCGCTCGACAAAGGCCCGGACGAGATGCGGAATGTCTTCCTTGCGGCGGCGAAGGGCAGCGATGGTGATCGGGAAGACATTGACGCGGTAATACAGATCCTCGCGGAACCGGCTGGCCTTCACCTCCTCGATCAGATCCTTGTTGGTTGCGAGGATGAGACGCACATTCGCCTTCAACGCTCGTTGCAGTCCACTGCGATGCACCTCACCGGTTTGCACGATTTCAAGCAGACGCATCTGCCCAACGGCCGGTAACTCGCTGATTTCCTCTATGAAAAGCGTACCGCCCTCGGCTTCGGCAAATTTGCCCGTCAGATTTTCGCTGCCAAACAGCACCTCCTCGATCTGGCCGGGCGAGATGGCATTGCAGTTCACCGCAACGAAGGGACGAGACGAGCGGTCGCTTGCGGCATGGATGGCACGCGCGACGAGCTCCTTGCCGACACCTGCCTCCCCTTCGAGCATGACCGGAATGGTGGATTGCGCCGCCCGGCGGCCGAGTTCGACCACGCGGGACATGGCAGCGCTGGCGGCGACCACATCCGCAAAACTGACCGAGCCGCTGCGGGCGCGGCGGGGAGTACGTCCCTGAAGACTGGTGCGATGGATCTTGAGCGCAGACTCGATGGCGCCGATCAGCCGCTCCTGGGCGATCGGCTTGACCAAGAAGTCGAAAGCACCCGCACGCACGGCATCAAGCGCCGTCTCCGTCGCCCCCTCCGTGGTGCAGACGATTACGGGCACGGCCGGATTGATTTCCGCCAGCACGGGGATGACGCTCGGATTGAGCCCTTCGGCCCAGGTCGCGTCGAGAACCACGACGCTGATCTGATCGCGGTAACGGCGAAAGAGCTCGATTCCCGCATGGGCGGTATCGGCGACGTGAACGGCATGACCGTGCGCTTCGATCGCAGCCTTCATGCTGCGGCGCTCGGCGGCATCTTCATCGATGAGTAGAATCTGTGCGGTCAACTTGCGCTCCCCGGGGATGTTTTGGCGCCTTTGCGCTCCTGGGTTATCGCGGGGAGACTGCCAGAAAGGCCTGAAGATGTTCTTGGGAGAAAGCCTAACATTTTAACGGTCCTTAACCGTTTATGGCACAATCCACAGACGCGCTGCGGCAAACGGCGCGGTCAGGTCGCATCACACCGGCACACCCGGCTGCTTGCCCATCGCCGGGCGACTGACTACATCTCCGGAACACACGAGAGAAAGGACGTCACCATGATGATCGACCGTCGCCCCGCCTTGAGCCCGGCAAACCCGGCTTCCGCGAGCGGAAATCAGAACCTTGGCGACCTTCCCGTCTGGAAGCTCGAGGATCTCTATCCCGGCCAGACCTCTGCCGAGTTCCTAGGGGCTGTCGAAAAGGCAGGCTCGGATGCACTCGCCTTTGAAAGCAAGTGGAAGGGCAAGCTCTCGATCGCGCTGGAAACCGTCGGCGAAAACTCGCTCGCCCAGGCGCTGCGCGAGATGGACGCGCTCGAAGACCTGCTTGGCCGCATCGCCTCTTACGCCGGCCTGACCTATTATTCCGACATGACCAATCCGGCGAACGGCAAGTTCTTCGGCGACATCCAGGCAAAGCTGACAGACATGTCGGCCCGCCTTCTGTTCTTCCCGCTGGAACTGAACCGCCTGTCCGACGACGCCGTCGATGCTGCGATGGACCGCGATCCGGCCCTCGCCCATTTCCGCCCCTGGATCGTGGATCTGCGCAAGGACAAGCCCTTCCAGCTCGATGACCGCATCGAGCAACTTTTCCTCGAAAAGTCCCAGACGGGCGCTGCCGCCTTCAACCGGCTGTTCGACGAGACGCTTGCCGCACTCCGCTTCAAGGTCGGCGAAGACGAGATGCCGCTCGAGCCGACGCTCACGCTTTTGCAGGATGCCAATCCGGAAAAGCGCAAGCTGGCTGCAGAAGCCCTGTCGAGGACGTTCAAGGAAAACATTCGCATCTTCACTTTGGTGACCAACACGCTCGCCAAGGACAAGGATATCTCCGACCGCTGGCGCGGCTTCGACGATATCGCCGACAGCCGTCATTTGGCCAACCGTGTCGAACGCGAAGTCGTCGATGCGCTCGCCGAAGCGGTACGTGAAGCCTATCCGCGCCTGTCGCACCGCTACTACAAGATGAAAGCGAAGTGGCTCGGCATGGACCAGATGAATTTCTGGGACCGCAATGCGCCGCTCGCCGAAACACCGGACAGACTGATTTCCTGGGATGAGGCCAAGAACATGGTGCTGTCAGCCTATGGCGGCTTCGCGCCTGAAATGGCAGAGATCGCGGGCCGTTTCTTTGACGGCGGCTGGATTGATGCCCCGGCTCGCCCCGGCAAGGCCCCGGGCGCCTTCGCCCATCCGACGGTGCCTTCCGCTCACCCCTATGTTCTGGTCAACTATCTCGGCAAGCCGCGCGATGTCATGACGCTCGCCCATGAACTCGGCCACGGCGTGCATCAGGTGCTCGCCGGCGGCCAGGGTGCCCTGATGTGCCAGACCCCACTGACCCTCGCCGAAACTGCGTCCGTCTTCGGCGAAATGCTGACCTTCCGCGCCCTTCTCGACAAGACGACCGACAAACGCGAACGCAAGGCCATGCTCGCCCAGAAGGTCGAGGACATGATCAACACGGTCGTGCGCCAGATCGCCTTCTACCAGTTCGAGCGCAAGATCCACACGGCCCGCAAGGACGGCGAACTGACCGCAGAAAAGATCGGCGAACTCTGGCTCTCGGTCCAGTCGGAAAGCCTCGGGCCGGCAATCAAGATCTCGGAAGGCTATGAGACCTGGTGGGCCTATATTCCCCACTTCATCCACTCGCCCTTCTACGTTTACGCCTATGCCTTTGGCGACTGCCTGGTAAACTCGCTTTATGCCGTCTACCAGAACGCCGACCAGGGCTTCCAGGACAAGTACTTCGCGCTCTTGAAGGCCGGAGGCACCAAGCACCATTCGGAGCTTCTGGCTCCGTTCGGCCTCGATGCCACCGATCCGTCGTTCTGGGCCAAGGGTCTGTCGATGATCGAGGGGCTGATCGACGAGCTGGAAGCGCTAGATAAGGCAGCCTGAACAGCGGAGCTGCCGACATACCATGCGTGACCACGCGCCCTATGCGCTCTTCCGCGACGACCGCGCGGGAACGAGCCTCGTTTTTGCCGAACCGGAGACGCTCGTCGTCGCCCGGTCGGCAGACGAGGTCGAGCCGGCGCTTGCGCAACTGGAAGCGCATCGGAAGGCCGGCAAGTGGCTGGCGGGGTACCTTTCCTATGAAGCCGGGTTTGTCTTTGAACCAAAGCTCCGTCCCCTGATTGAAGCGGGCCGCGAGACACCGCTGATATCGATGGGCGTTTTCTCAGCGCCTGCGCCGGCAGACCATCCGCTTGCGACGTCCCCCTCGAACATTCCGAATGCGCCGCTCTTGACCGAGCCAAGGGCCGCCTGGGACTTCGAGACCTACCGCAACCGCTTCGATCGCCTGCATCATCATCTGCGCAAGGGCGATTGCTATCAGGCCAACCTCACCATGCAGGTCGAGGCAAAATGGGAAGGCGATCCCCGCGCAGCCTTCTGGTCGCTGGTCGGTCGACAGCCCGTGCATTACGGCGCGCTGATCGACTTCCGCACCGGTCCGGTCATCCTGTCCCGCTCGCCGGAACTGTTCTTTTCCGTCGATCAAGACGGCTGGATCGAGACGCGACCGATGAAGGGCACGGCAGCGCGTGGCGCATCACCGGAGGAAGACGAGGCGATTATCGCCGCCATGCTCGGCGACGAAAAGACCCAGGCCGAGAACCGGATGATCGTCGATCTGCTGCGCAACGACGTTTCCGTCATCTCGGAGGTCGGCACGCTTTCGGTCCCCAAGCTGTTTGCCATCGAGACCTATCCGACCGTGCATCAGATGGTGAGCTATGTCAGGGCCAGGCTCTTGCCCGAAATCGGCCTGCCCGAGATCATGGCCGCCCTCTTCCCCTGCGGCTCCGTGACCGGCGCGCCCAAGATGTGGGCCATGCGCATCCTGCATGAACTCGAAGCCGGCCCGCGCGACGTCTATTGCGGCGCGATCGGCTGGTGCGACCCTGCGGGTCCCATGCGATTTTCAGTGGCAATCCGCACCATCTCCCTTTTCAACCATGGGCGCGCCGTCTTCAATGTCGGCGGCGGCATCGTCTTCGATTCGAAGGCGGACGCCGAATACGAAGAATGCCTGTTGAAGGCGCGCTTTGCCCTGGGAGAACAATGGATTTCTCGCTGATCGAGACTTTGCGATGGCAACCGGACGCAGGCTTCCTGCGGCTCGACCAGCATCTGCGTCGTCTCTCTCGCTCGGCCGATGCGCTGGGCTTCCGCCAGCCGCAGGACGCGAAGGGCAAGTTGGAGAAGGAAGTGTCCGGGGATGCACCGCTGCGCGTTCGCCTCGTCATGACCTATCGCGGCAAGATGGAGGTGACCGCCACCCCCTTCGAACCCATGCCTGAGGAAACAGTCTGGCGCCTCAAGATCGCAAAGACACGGCTGCAATCCGAAGACAGCCTGTTCCGCCACAAGACCACCCGCCGCGAACCCTATGAGGCCGCCCGCGCCGAATTCTCGAAGGACGAGGCGGACGAGGTGATCCTTCTCAACGAGCGGGGCGAGGTCTGCGAAGGCACGATCACCAACATTTTCGCCGAAGCAGCCGATGGCATGCTGCTCACACCGCCACTGACCAGCGGCCTGCTGCCGGGCGTGCTGCGCGCCGAACTCATTCGCGAACGCAAGGCACGCGGCGAGGTCCTGAAACTCGACGACCTGCGCCACCGCAAGCTCTTCGTCGGCAACTCCCTGCGCGGGCTGATCCCCGCCGAACTGGTGGAATAGGCGTGGCAATGGCAGAACGCCCGCGCTTGAACGCCATCGCTCCGGGAATGTCGGCCGGCGCAACGGCGCTCATGTTCCTGTCGCTTGTGGCGCTGTTTCTCCTCCCTGCATGGCTCAACGGCTTTCCATGGGTGATGGACGATTCGATCGCCTATTCCGGACAGGGTGTGAACTGGATGCGGGCCAAGACAGCGGCGGTGCTGGTCGCTCCGCTCTACGGCCTGATCGGCTACTGGGCGCTGCCAGTCTTCAATGCCGTGGTGAATGCGGCAGCCTGGCTTCTGCTGATCCGCAATTTTGACCTGCGTGCATACTGGCTTGTGCTGCCGCTGGCCGTACTTGCCTTGCAACCACTCTACACAAGCGCTGTCCTCGTCGATGCCTGGTTCTTCGCAGCCGTCGTCTTTCTGATTGTCTCGATCCGAAGCAAGAGCCCGTTTCTCGCTTTGTCCGCCGGCATTCTCTTTTCCGGCCACGCCAGCGGCCTGATTCTGGCGTGCGTGCTGACGGTTCTGGTGGCTCTGTTCTTCGGGATCCGCAAAGCCGGGGTCATGCCGGTTCTGGCCATTGGCACAGCTATCGTCGTCAGCAGCTTTCTCAACGCCAAATACTATCCCGACACGCCCTCGCTAAGCCGCACCTTCCTCGCAGCCCGGCTGTTCTCCGTAAAACCCGAACTGCTGCGTCTGGAATGCGAACGGACATCGCAGAAGGTTCTGTGCGAGGCTGCCGACCTCATCGAGACCATACGGCACCAGCCAGAGAATGCCGGACGGCGCGACTTCTTCTGGGACCTGATGCGCGCCTTTCCGGGTCGTTTCGAGCTTGCCGCCTTCGAACGCGACCACGCCTGGCCGATCATCCGTACGGCGATCACCACAATGCCGCTCGAAACCACGACCCTGATGCTGCAGGACTTTTTCAGCTTCTACGGCACCGGCACCCGCCTCGATTTCGCCTCACGGCTGAACGAACCGATGCCACAACCGTTTGCCGCCTCCTGGCAGGCGAAGGGCGTTTGGGAGACCGACAGTCATCTTGCCATGCTGACCGGACTGCGCCTGCTCCTTTATGCGTGCTTCGCCGTCGCCTTGATCACGGGCTGGCAGCGACTTGACCGCGACACCCGTCTCTGGATCGCCATTCTGCTGCTGGTTTCGCTTGCGAATGATGGCCTCTTCGCGGTCGTTTCCGGTCCGCCCGACCGCTATCATCACCGGATCCTGCCTTTGCTGGCGAGCGCAACGGCGCTCCTGCTTGTGACCAACAGACGCCATCACACGGACACGTCTTCGACAGGGAAATAGCCAGATGTTCATCCTCTCCCTCACCTATGTAAAGCCGACCGAAGAAGCCGACCGCGTCATGGCTCCGCACATGGACTGGGTGAATGCCGGCTATGACAGCGGCATGTTTCTGGCGTCGGGCCGCAAGAATCCGCGCACCGGCGGCGTCATTCTGGCCAAGGGCGACCGGGCTGAAATCGAGGCTTATATCGCAGCAGATCCTTTCACGCTCGAAGGCGTGGCGGTTTACGAGATCATGGAAGTGGCGGTGACCCGCACGGCCGTCGGTTTGGAGGCGCTGAAGTGATGCCTCAGTCTTCATCCCCAATGGTCCGCGGAACGGCACGCCGTCCATCGAACACTTCGAGTATCTCGATACGGCTGGAGCCAAGCTTGTAGTAGACCACGTAAGGCGTTCCGGACACCACAAAACGCCTGACATACGGGAGCCTGGTACCGGTCCCAATCTCGGGATGCCTGGAAATGCTTTCGACGGCCATCAGGATATGACGGGCAACTTTACCAGCGGCAATGGATGGAAACGGGCGATATACGAGCGGATGTGAACGAGATCCTGTCTGGCGGTGATTGACCAGACGACTTTCATGGCATTTATCGCGCGATATCGGGTTTCGGAGCTTGCTGCTCGTCTGATGTCCCCCAGCTCTCAAGCCAGGCTGTCATGGCCTCGTGGGAGATTAGCCCTTCGGCTCTGGCGGAAATCATACCCTCCTCGACGAAGGACATTTCCATGTCGTGACGGTCGAGATAGGCGACAATCGCTTCTTCCATCAGCTCGTTTTCATCGCGGCCGTTTTGCGCGGCGGTCGATCTCAAACGCGACATGGTTTCGGGTGAAATAGCAATCCGTGCGAGCTGTGCTGTCAATGGTACCTCCCGACTTCACGCGCAGTCGGAAAAAGAAACGTCTTGCGATGATGATAGCAAGGCGGCAGGCTGCAGGCAAACACGGTTGACTTTCTCGATGGTTTCTCAATTCACCCATACCCCCTATGCCGGCCAGACACGCCCTTTCACCATCGGCCTGTCGGCGCTGGACCCGACCCGCTGGATCGAACCGGATGCCGACCGTGATCGTTACCTGGCGGAAAAGCGCGCGCTGGCCGCAACACGGCTCGACGACGTCTTCCGGGCGACCGGCGACAGCTTTCCCGCGCAGGAGGAATGTCTTGCAGCCCTCACCACCCATCTCAACACCCATCATCCGCAGCTGATGGCTAAGACAGGCCTGGGCGATGATGACCTGCCTCCGCTTTTGCGCGCCGGAATGCTTGTTCAAGACGACCTCGTGATCATGATGCGGCGCGAGGCGGGCTGGTTTATCGCCGCAGCGCACCTCTCCTTCCCCTCCTCCTGGTTGCTTGCGGAAAAATTCGACCGACCGATGGAAGAGGTCCACGAACATGTGCCGGGCTTTGAAGGCGGAACCCGAAACGCCGCGATGATCAATCGCATCTTCGACAATCTGGCCCCCGACCTGCCGGCAGAGCGCTTCAACTGGTCGATCAACTGGAAGGAGAAGCTCTTCCATCCGGAGACCGGTCGCAACGATACGGCTGAGCCCGACGAGGCTGTGGTGCGCGTCGAACGACAAACGCTGACGAAACTGCCTGTGACAGGCGCGATCGTCTTCACCATCCGCATCTACCTCGACCCGGTCACCCTGTTTGACCGCCACCCGGAGGGCAAGCGTCTCGCCTTGGCACTCGCCGACCAGCTGGAGGCTCTGAGCGAGCCGCAGCTTCGCTACAAGGGCCTCGACCGCCAACGCAAGCGGCTGGTTGACCGCCTGCGGCAAGATGTGGCGTCAGAAAATCACCGCTAGCCGCTCTCTGCTAGGGGCCCCCACTCTTTATTGTGTCAGAGTTTTGTGATCTAGAACCGCCAGTATCGCTCCGGCTGCATGAGACAGGCCGGAAACATGGCCCAGGCGAAACGACCGGGCCTCCAAGGAGACGGAAATGAGCGAAATGACCTACCCGGTTTATGGCGAGATCACCGGCCCGATCGTGATGATCGGTTTCGGCTCGATCGGCCGCGGCACCCTGCCGCTGATCGAACGCCACTTCAAGTTCGACAAGAGCCGGATGGTCGTCATCGATCCCCGCAATGACGAGGCCGAGCTGCTCGCCAAGCATGGCATCAAGCACATCCAGGCGCATGTGACGAAAGAGAACTACAAGAAGCTGCTGAAGCCGCTTCTGACCGAAGGCGAAGGCCAGGGCTTCTGCGTCAACCTCTCGGTCGACACCGGTTCGCTCGACCTGATGAAGCTCTGCCGCAAGCTCGACGTGCTCTACATCGACACCGTCGTTGAGCCCTGGCTCGGCTTCTACTTCGACAAGAACATGAAGAATTCCGAGCGCACCAACTATGCGCTGCGCGAGACCGTGCGCCAGGAAAAGGCCAAGAACCCGGGCGGCACCACGGCCGTCTCCACCTGCGGCGCAAACCCGGGCATGGTCTCCTGGTTCGTCAAGCAGGCGCTGGTCAACATCGCCCATGAAACCGGCGTCAAGTTCGACGAGCCTGATCAGAACGATCGCGACGGCTGGGCCAAGCTGATGAAGAAGGTCGGCGTTAAGGGCGTGCACATCGCCGAGCGCGACACCCAGCGCACCAAGAACCCGAAGCCGCTGAACGTCTTCTGGAACACCTGGTCCGTCGAGGGCTTCCTGTCGGAAGGCATGCAGCCGGCCGAACTCGGCTGGGGCACGCATGAAAACTGGATGCCGAAGAACGCCAAGAAGCACAAGAAGGGCTGCAAGGCCGCGATCTATCTGGAGCAGCCGGGCGCCAACACCCGCGTGCGCACCTGGTGCCCGACGCCGGGTCCGCAGTATGGCTTCCTCGTCACCCACAACGAGTCGATCTCGATCGCCGACTACTTCACCGTCGAGAAGGATGGCGAAGTCGTCTACCGCCCGACCTGCCATTATGCCTATCACCCGGCCAATGATGCCGTTCTCTCGCTGCACGAGATGTTCGGCAATGGCGGCACGCCGCAGCCGGTCCTGCATGTTCTGAACGAGGACGAACTGGTCGATGGCGTCGACGAACTAGGCGTGCTGCTCTACGGCCACGAGAAGAACGCCTACTGGTATGGCTCGCGCCTGTCGCTGGAAGAAACCCGCCGCATCGCGCCCTATCAGAACGCGACCGGCCTGCAGGTGACCTCGGCGGTTCTCGCCGGCATGGTCTGGGCTCTCGAAAATCCGAAGGCCGGCATCGTCGAAGCCGACGAGATGGACTACAAGCGCTGCCTCGAAGTGCAGTCGCCCTATCTCGGCCCGGTCGAAGGCCACTACACCGACTGGACCCCGCTCGACGGCCGCCCGGGTCTCTTCCCGGAAGACCTCGACGAAAAGGATCCCTGGCAGTTCCGGAACATCCTGGTCCGCTGACCGGTTTTACACATGGACAGGGCCCGTCGCTTGCGGCGGGCCTTCTTGCATCGAGAGCAAGATCGGGATAACCCCGGCAATACAAGGCTCTCGCCTTGCTTTGGCCAAGCCTTCGCGGCATGTTCTCGGTGATAACACAGACGGTGGACGGCGCTGCCGGGCCGCTGAATTGGTGGGAGACAAGAATGAAAATCAAATCCCTGGTCGCAGTCGCTGCAGCGAGCCTTGCGCTTTCATCCTGCTATTCCAGCCCTCCGCGCCAACTGCCGGCCGTGCAACAGGGACCGTCGATCGAAGGTGCCTGGGTCGACCCGAACGGCATCACGTCGACCTTCCAGGGCGGGACCTTCACCACCCGCACCACGGACACCAACCAGATCCTCGCATCCGGCACCTACATGCTGGTCAATGATCGACTGGTCGAGATCAACATGACATCGCTGGTGCGCAACACGCAGCAGAAGGTCAATTGCGCGCTGGTCACCCCGACCCAGCTGAACTGCACCACCGATACGGGGGCGCAGTTCTCGCTCGCGCGCCGGGCCTGAGACCGTCGAGCATCGTATTTCCAGAAGCGGCCCCAGTGGCCGCTTCTTTCGTTTCAGCTTTCGCGAACCTGCGGATCGGAAGCGATTTCTGCTTGCCCTCACCCGGTCGAAATGGAAACATCCGGCATCCGAATTCTGGCAAGCGGCGGCCCCCACTCCGTGCCAGACTGCTGGCAATGTATTGCAACAGGAGAGATATGATGTTCAGACATTTGAAGATTGGTTTGTTCAGCGCCTCGGTTCTGGCCCTGACAGCGGGAACGGCATTCGCCGATTTCGAGCTCAACATCCTGCACATCAACGACCTGCATTCCCGCATCGAAGCGATCAACAAATCCGACTCGACCTGCTCGGCGGATGACGCAGCCAAGAACGAGTGCTTTGGCGGCATTGCCCGCGTCAAGGCGGCAATCGACGCCCGCCGCGCCGAACTCACCGGCAAGAATGTCCTGACGCTCGATGCCGGCGACCAGTTCCAGGGCTCGCTCTTCTACACGACCTACAAGAGCGCCCCGATTGCCGAATTCATGAACGGCATCGGCTTCGATGCCATGGCGATCGGCAACCACGAATTCGACGACGGCCCGGAAGAACTGGCCAAGTTCATCGATGCGCTGAAATTCCCGATGATCTCCGGCAACACGCTGGCTGGTCTGAACTCCCCGGTCGCCGACAAGTTCAAGCCCTACATCGTCAAGGACTTCGGCGGCGAAAAGGTTGCGGTTGTGTCCGTCCTGGCGACAGATACGGATGAAACCTCTTCTCCGGGCGACAGCATCCTGTTTGCCGATGAAATCGGCTACCTCAAGGAGGCCGTGAAGGAAATCGAGGGCCAGGGCATCGACAAGATCGTGCTGCTCTCGCATGTGGGCTACGTCAAGGATCAGGAGATTGCAGCCGCAGTCGACGGTATCGACGTCATCGTCGGCGGCCACAGCCACACGCTGCTGTCCAACACCGACGAGAAGGCCGTCGGCCCCTACCCGACCATGGTGAAGAACCCGGCCGGCAAGGATGTTCCGATCGTTCAGGCCTATGCCTATTCCAAGTATCTCGGAGACCTGACGGTCGTCTTCGACGACGCGGGCGTCGTCAAGTCCGCGACCGGCGAACCGAAGCTGCTCGACGCCTCCGTGACCCCGGATGCCGGTTTTGTCGCCAGGGTCGCCGAACTGGCCGGCCCGATCGAGGAGCTGAAACTGAAGGAAATCGGCGCGGCCGCCGAAGCCATCGATGGCGCCCGCGAAACCTGCCGTTCGACCGAATGCTCGATGGGCAACCTCGTGGCCGATGCCATGATCGATCGTCTCAGCGATCAGGGCATCACCATAGCCATTCAGAACGGTGGCGGGCTGCGGGCTTCGATCGACGCCGGCACCGTGACCATGGGCGAAGTCCTGACCGTCCTGCCCTTCCAGAACACGCTCGCCTCATTCCAGCTCAAGGGCTCGGATATCGTGGCAGCGCTTGAAAACGGCGTGAGCCAGGTCGAGGAAGGCGCTGGTCGCTTCCCCCAGGTTTCGGGTCTGAAATATACGGCAGACCTGAACAAGCCGGCCGGCAGCCGCATCACCTCGGTCGAGGTGAAGGAAGGCGATGCCTTCGTCGCCATTGATCCGAACAAGGTCTATGGAGTGGCGACCAACAACTACATGCGCTCCGGCGGTGACGGCTACAAGGTCTTCGCCACCGGCGGCCAGAATGCCTATGACTTCGGTCCCGGCCTCGAAGCTGTTGTTGCCGACTACATTGCCAAGAACAGCCCCTACAAGCCTTACACCGACGGCCGCATCACCGTGATCGCCGCCACCGCCCCGCCGGCAGGCGACACGACCCCGACCGAGGCTGCGGCCGCCGCGACAGCGCCGGCAGCCACGGCCACCGAAGCAGCCGCGACAACGGCAGCAACCGTCTACAAGGTCATCGCCGGCGACAGCCTTTGGAAGATCGCCGAAGCGACCTATGGCGACGGCATGCTGTGGAGCAAGATCGCCGAAGCCAACGCACTGCGCAATCCGAACGTCATCTCGATCGGCCGCGAGCTGCAGCTTCCGCCAAAGTAAGACCGTTTGACGCATGGCAGACGCCGGTCCGGGCTTTCCCGGGCCGGCTTTTGCTTTTATCAGATGATCCCAACTGGCCTTCGTCACGTAACGGTCGAGATCTCATCACCAGGATATCAAGATGAATGCAATTCCCGCCCATTGGCCCACCGACCACCCGCCCGTCAATTTCGGCAAGGTTGGGGTGCTGCTCGTCAATCTCGGAACGCCTGACGGCACGGACTACAAGTCCATGCGCCGCTACCTCGAGGAGTTCCTGACGGACAAGCGCGTCATCGAGTGGTCACGATGGTTCTGGTATCCGATCCTCTACGGGATCGTTCTCAACCGCCGTCCGCAGAAGGTCGGCAAGGCCTATGAGGAGATCTGGAACAAGGATCTCGATGAGAGCTATCTGCGCACATACACGCGCAGCCAGGGCGAAAAGCTCGCCTTGGCCCTCAAGGACCTGCCGAACGTGCATGTCGATTGGGCCATGCGTTACGGCCAGCCGGCGATCCAGGCCAAGATGAACGAGATGCAGAAGGCGGGCTGCGAACGCATCCTCGTCTATCCGCTCTATCCGCAATACGCGGCGGCCACCACGGCAACCGTCAATGACGAGGCCTTCAAGGCGCTCCTTAAGATGCGCTGGCAGCCGGCGCTGCGCACGGTCCCGCAATATGCCGATGATCCGGTTTACATCGAGGCGCTCGCCAACTCGATCAACAAGCACCTCGCGACGCTCGACTGGGAGCCGGAGCTGGTGATCACCTCCTACCATGGGATCCCCAAGTCCTACTTCATGAAGGGCGATCCCTATCACTGCCAGTGTTACAAGACGACGCGTTTGCTGCGTGAGCACCTCGGCTGGGAAAAGGAAAAGCTGATGGTCACTTTCCAGTCCCGTTTCGGGCCGGAGGAATGGCTTCAGCCCTACACCGACAAGACCGTCGAGAAGCTCGCCCAGGATGGTGTCAAGCGGATCGCCATCATGAACCCCGGCTTCGTCTCCGACTGCCTGGAGACACTCGAGGAAATCGCCGGGGAAGCGGGCGAGGACTTCCTCCACAATGGCGGCGAGAAATTCACCCACATTCCCTGCCTGAACGACAGCGAAGACGGCATGCGCGTGATCGAAAACGTCGTTCGCCGCGAGTTGCAGGGCTGGGTCTGATACACGCGCCAGCCCAAAAAATGTCAGATTTCGACGGCCGCCGAAGGGCGGCCGTTTTCGTTCCGGCCGGCAACCTCTTTTAGGCGACTTATCAGGTCGACGTGACCTGTCTCATTTCCGAACAAATGAATGTATGCAACCCACACGTTCCAACCGGCATCCACGTTTTCAAGCAAGCCTGAAACCAAGAGACCGGGACTCGTGAAGTTTGCATATTCATTTCATCGTCTTATCGCGATTCATTTCGCAACCTGAATCGACATCAAAACAACCGATAGCTGCCTTCAAAAAGATAGAATTTCTCTGATGTTTTGGCCTAAATTATTGGATTTAAATATAATTTTAGAGGAGCAATTTCTTATATTAACGCTCCGTTTAATAATGATCCCTAGAATTAGTGACATTGAAGGAGAACTGACATGTATCGTTACAGATTGACCCTGGCATCGGCCTTCTTGGCGATGTCTCTTGTCCCGGCCCACGCCGAAACACCGCAACCCGATGTCAACAAGCTGATCTCGCCGGCGCTCATTGAAGAAATGCGCCAGTTCATTGGCGCAGAGATCGTCCAGGTATCCGTCGAAGCGCAGAACAAGCGCCTGACTTCTATGGCCCAGGACAAGATCGACGCGCTCGACAACCAGTGGAAGGCAGAGCGCGAGGCGGCAGACAAGCCGCTGATCGCAGCCACCCTTTCCAACCCGCTGTCGGTGTACCTGGCACGCATCCAGGGCAAGTCGCTCGGCCTCTATGCCGAAATCTTCGTGATGGACCAGAACGGTCTCAATGTCGGCCAGAGCTCCGTCACCAGCGACTTCTGGCAGGGCGACGAGGACAAGTTCCAGAAGACCTACGCCGTTTCTGAAGACGCCATGTTCGTCGACGCACCCGAATGGGACGACGAAGCCAAGATCTGGCGCAATCAGGTCAGCTTCACGCTGGTCGATGCGTCGAAGAAGAAGATTGGCGCGGTAACCGTCGAGCTGAACCTCACCGAGCTTGAGAGACGTCTGCTGGCCGCGTCCTGATCGGTCTAGCCACGGGCGCATGAACGCGCCCGTGCCTTCAAAAATGTAGATTTCCCCTCTCCGATCGAGACTGGACCAGCGTCATGCTCAAGAACCTATCCGTAAGCGCAAAAGGCTTTATCGCTTTCGGTATATTGGCCACCATTGCCATTGCAGCTTCAACTTTCATTCATACGCGCGCGATCGTAGCACGCGATCAGGTCGCCGAAACGGCAACGGTCAATCAGGTCGTGACCGCAGTCGAGGAATTCGGCTCGGACCTCGACCTCGCCAACCTGCAGCTCAAGACATTCCTGCTGACCGGCAACCGCGACTATGCGGCAGCCTCGCAGAGCGTGGTCTCCGAAATGACCGCGGAAAAGGAAAAGCTGGAAAAGCTGTTTAGCGAAGCCGCTGCGTCGGAATTGCCGAAGCTGAAGGAGGCCTTCGCGTCGCTTGACGCCTGGAAAACGAACTTTGTCGATCGACAGATCCTGCTGATGCGCGATCCGGTCACCGTCGAACTCGCCCGCGCCATCGAAGTTACCGGCGAAGGCGAAGCTCTTGCAAAGGCGTTCCAGGACAAGCTCGGCGAGGTGAAGACCGCGCTGATCGCACGCGCCGTCTCGGCAAGCGATAGCCAGAGCAAGGCTCTTGCTTTGGTTGAGAACGTCAGCCTGATTGCATCGATCGTCGTCGCAGCAGCAGCCATTCTCATGGGCTTCCTCAACTTCCAGCTTGTTTCCCGTCCGCTCGGAAAGCTTGCCGAAGGCACCACGCGTCTCGCGAACGGCGATCTGGACATCGTCATCGACGAAGGTGGCAAGGACGAGATCGGCAAGATGGCAGCCGCCATGCAGATCTTCCGCGAGGCCGCCATTGCCAACAAGCGCCTCGAAGCCGAAGCCGAGGGCAACCGTCAGCGTGCCGAAGCCGAACGCATCGCCGCTCAGCAGCGGGCTGAGGCAGATGCCGCAGAGCGCCTGCGGATCGCCACCTCCGGTCTTGCTGCCGGCCTGAAGCGTCTCGCAGCCGGTGACCTCGCCTTCCAGATCAATGAAGCCTTCGCCCCTGATTTCGAGGCCCTGCGCCACGACTTCAACCAGTCGGTCCGCCAGCTGAACCAGACGATGGCGAGCATCACCAACAGCGTCGCCACGATGGAGACCGGCACCCGCGAGATCGCCTCGGGAACCGACCACCTGTCCAAGCGCACGGAACAGCAGGCTGCCGCGCTCGAGGAAACGGCCGCAGCTGTGGAGGAAATCACTGCGAACGTGGTCAACTCGACCAAGCGCACCGAAGAGGCACGCTCCGTCGCTGCTCAGGCAAACACGTCTGCAACGCAGTCGTCGGACGTCGTCGCAAAGGCCGAAGACGCCATGCGTCGGATCGAGGGCTCCTCACAGCAGATCTCGAACATCATCGGCGTGATCGATGAAATCGCCTTCCAGACCAACCTGCTGGCGCTGAACGCCGGCGTTGAGGCGGCTCGCGCCGGTGAAGCCGGCAAGGGCTTCGCGGTTGTCGCCCAGGAAGTGCGTGAACTGGCGCAGCGATCCGCAAACGCTGCGAAGGAGATCAAGGCGCTCATCCAGAACTCCTCGACGGAAGTCGCAGGCGGTGTGGATCTGGTCCGCAAGACCGGCGAAGCACTGCGCACCATCGGCGGCTTCATCACCGAGATGAACACGCATATGGATGCGATTGCCATCTCCGCCAAGGAACAGGCGACCGGCCTTTCGGAAGTCAACCATGCGGTTAACTCGATGGACCAGACGACCCAGCAGAACGCAGCCATGGTCGAGGAATCCAACGCAGCCTCCGCAGCCCTCGCATCCGAAGCCGCAAAGCTCCGCGAACTGATCGCGCACTTCACCATCGACGGCGTCCAGCAGACCCAGGCTTCGGCCCTGCGCGAAACCGCCCGCACGATGGCCCAGCCCTCGCATGGCGCAAGCCGTGCACCGGCACCGCGCGCAGCAGCACCTGCCCCCCGCAGCCACGGCAATGCCGCAGTCGCTCAGGAGAGCTGGGAAGAGTTCTGAGCCACGAAGCCAGTCGACATGAACCAAAGGGCGGCGGGAGCAATCCCGCCGCCTTGTTTTTTTGCGTGGATGATGCGGTCACCTGCGCTGTCCCATTGGCCGGCTGTGACCCCCTACCCTTGCATTTGGCCTGTCCGCCCCCGATGTTAGATCACGGGGGCGCGATCAAGGTTCGCGCCAATGCTGGAGGAATTCATGCCCATTACCGGTCCGGACATCGTCATCATCGCACTCGTACTGCTCGTGATCCTGGTTCTCTTTGCTGGCATCAAGACCGTGCCCCAGGGTTTCCGCTACACGATCGAACGCTTCGGACGATACACACGCACGCTTGAGCCGGGCCTCAATCTGATCATTCCCTTCTTCGAGCGCATCGGTGCGAAGATGAACGTGATGGAGCAGGTGCTCGACGTGCCGACGCAGGAGGTCATCACCAAGGACAACGCCTCAGTGTCCGCCGACGCCGTCGCCTTCTACCAGGTGTTGAACGCCGCCGAAGCCGCCTATCAGGTCTCCAACCTCGAAAACGCCATCCTCAACCTGACCATGACCAATATCCGCTCCGTCATGGGCTCGATGGATCTCGACGAATTGCTCTCCAACCGCGAGGTGATCAACGACCGCCTGCTGCGCGTCGTCGATGAAGCCGTGCGCCCATGGGGCATCAAGGTCACGCGCGTCGAGATCAAGGACATCCAGCCACCTGCGGATCTGGTCGACGCCATGGGCCGCCAGATGAAGGCCGAGCGAGAAAAGCGCGCCCAGGTGCTGGAGGCCGAAGGTCTCCGTAACGCGCAGATCCTCAAGGCCGAAGGCGCCAAGCAGGCTGCCATCCTGCAGGCGGAAGGCCAGCGCGAAGCCGCCTATCGCGAGGCAGAAGCCCGCGAGCGCCTGGCCGAAGCCGAAGCCAAGGCCACCCGCCTGGTCTCCGAGGCGATTGCAGCCGGCGACGTCAATGCGATCAACTACTTCGTCGCACAGAAATACACGGAAGCCATGGCCGCGATCGGCACCTCCAGCAACTCCAAGATCGTGCTGATGCCGATGGAAGCCACATCACTGATCGGCTCGCTCGGCGGCATCGGTGCCATCGCCCGCGAGGTGTTCGCCGAGGACAAGCGGCCGACCCCACCGCGCCCTGCCCCGACCCGCACCACGCCACCGATCTCGTCCTTCAACCCGAACGGTGAGTGACGGCAATGTTCGCACGCATCATCGCCGAACTCGGACCCTGGACATGGTGGGTGCTCGGCATGCTCCTGCTGGCGGCCGAGCTCGTTCTGCCCGGCGTGTTTCTCGTCTGGATCGGCCTCGCCGCCATACTGACGGGCGCCCTGTCCCTGCTGCTGTGGGATGCGGGCCTCTGGACCTGGCAGGTCCAGTCGATCGTCTTCGCCGCGAGCGCCGTCGTCTTTACCCTTGCCGGACGGCGCTTCTTCTCACGCCTTGAGGCCGAAAGCGATGAGCCGCTTCTGAACCAGCGCGGTGCGAGCCTTGTCGGCCGCACGGCAATCCTCGCCGAACCCATTAGGGAAGGCAGAGGGCGCATTCGCCTGGATGACACGTTCTGGCTGGTTTTGGGCCCGGATCTTCCCGGCGGCGCCCGTGTGCGGATCGTCTCCAGCAACGGCCGTGATCTGACGGTCGAAGAGGCGTGAAGCCTCTCAGGCAACCCCGATCCTGAGCAGATCGTGGAAGTGGATCAGGCCGATCGGCGTGTTCTCATCATCCACCACGATCAGCGCACCGATCCCGTGCTTGTTGATCATCGCGGCAGCGGTCGTTGCAAGCGCATCACCCTTGATGACCTTGGGATTGCGGGTCATCACATCGTCGACCGCCAGTACCGAGAGATCGCGCGCCAGATTGCGGGCCATGTCGCCCTCGGTGACGATGCCGCAAAGCGTGCCGACCTCATCAACGATGCCGACACACCCGAAACGTTTGTGCGAAAGTGTCTTCACGGCCTCGGGCATCGGAGTACCGAGCGGCACCAGCGGCACGCGTTCGCCCGTATGCATGATATCGCGGACATGCGTCAGCGACGCCCCGAGCTTCCCGCCGGGATGGAAGGTGCGGAAATCGGAGGGCGAGAAGCCGCGCGCTTCCAGAAGCGCAATCGCGATCGCATCGCCGATGGCAAGCTGAAGAACGGCCGAGGTCGTCGGCGCCAGCCCATGCGGACAGGCCTCCTGGACCTTCGGCATCAGCAGCACCACATCGGCATTGCGCGCGAGCGTCGAATTCTCCCCGGCCGTGATCGCGATCAGCGGGATTGAGAAGCGGCGCGAGAAGGCCAGAATGCCCTGCAGCTCCGCCGTTTCCCCGCCCCAGGAAATCGCAAGGATGGCATCATCCTGCGCGATCATCCCGAGATCGCCGTGATTGGCTTCGGCAGGATGCACGAAAAAGGCCGGCGTTCCCGTCGACGCGAAGGTTGCTGCGATCTTCGAGCCGATATGGCCGCTCTTGCCCACACCGGTGACGATCACACGTCCACCGATCTCGCCGATCGTCTTCACGGCAAGGCAGAAAGGCGCCGCCAGCGGCCCGGCCAGGGCTTCTTCCAGCACGCGAAGTCCCTCGCGTTCGGTCGAGACGACCCGCAGCGCGGATTCGGTGGCACTGGCTTCGACAAGATTGACTGCGCGTTTGATCATGCCGTCCCATACTGCGTTTGCTGGCTGCTGTAAATTCTCGTCCGCCGCCCCATCAAGTCTCATGGCATGCCGGCTCGGCCGTCGGCGGCGCGAAACCAAACATTAACCATCAGGCTTTACGTTTGGGTAAGCATGACAGATTGCCGGGCGCAAGCATGAGTTTAATGGAAAATCGCAAGACGCGCGGCGCTGGTCGCCTGGGACTGCGCGCCTTTGCAGGCGCCCTGTCCCTGTCGGTACTTGTGCATCCCTCGCTCATCGCCGCCCAACAGCAACAGGCGTCCACGGAGGCTCAGGCAAGCACCCCGTCGGTCACAGGCAGTGTTCGGCCCGGCATCGGCCCCGAAGGCATCGCAACACGTGTCGGCGAATTGCCGACCGCCACGCCTCAGGTGACGACAGACCCGACGACCACGGCAACCGTCAATCCCAACCGTTTGGCAGTCGACCCGCTCGTCGACCCCGATGCTCTTCCGCTTGATGACGATATCGGTCGCCAGAACCTCAGGGAAACCCGCCTCGACGATGCAACAGCCGCCCGCATCCGCCGCGACGCGCTGGACGCCGAAGACGGAACCGGCATCCGCCTGGGCAGCCTCGTCCTTCGTCCCTCGATCAGCCAGAAGCTTGGCACCGAGCGGGAAAAGACGGGCGCCGTGAAAACCAACCGGACCTTCTCCGAGACCGGCCTCAAGGGCACGCTGACCTCCGACTGGTCAAGGCACGAGTTGAATGTCGGCGCCGAGGGCGCCTGGCAGGAAACCCTGTCCGGTGACGACAGCGACAAGCCGCGCGCCAATATCGACGCACGCCTGCGGCTCGATCTCGCCGACGATACCATCGCAACACTGTCCGGATCCTACAGCTTCAGCCGCGAGGACAATGACGATCCGAACGCCGTTTCCGGCGCCAAGGTCCAGTCCGGCGTCAACCAGTTCGGTGGCGGACTGTCGATCGAGCGTGACTTCGGTCTGATCCGCGGGTCGATTGCCGCCGATGTCACCAGGTTCCAGTATTCCGATGCGACGTTGTCAAACGGCAGCATCCTCGAACGCAGCGATCGCGATCGCAACCGCTACACCTTGAGCAGCCGTCTCGGATACGAACTGTCGCCGGCCCTGACCCCCTTCATCGAAGGAACCATCGGGCGGATCGACTATGATGAAGAGGTGGATTCCTCCGGCTATCGCCGCTCCGCCGATCTCTATGGCGCCAAGACGGGTGTCGCTGTCGATCTCGGTGAAAAGCTGCGCGGCGAGATCGCCGTCGGCTATGAAACCCAGACCTTCGAAGACAACAGGCTGGCGGAACTGTCCGCCGTGACGGTCGACGGCAACATCTTCTGGTCGCCGCGCGAGGGCACAACCGTCGACCTCAACCTCGACACGAGCATCGATCCGTCGACGACAGCCGGGGTCAACGGCGCCACGATTCATCGCCTGACAGCCATCGTCTCCCACGACCTGCGCAGCAATCTCGTGGCACGCCTGACGGGTGGGACGACTTTCACCAATTATGACGGGGCTTCCAGCGCCAGCGATACGACGGCCTATCTGGCGGGGGCCGGCCTGACCTGGAAGGTCAACCGCTATCTCGATGCGACGGCCGACATCAACTACGAACGCACCAACTACAAGACCGGAACCGACAACAGCACGGTGACGGCACTGGTGGGTCTGACCGCCAAGCGCTAGAGTATCTGCTCATGGTTAAATGAACGGCTCTAAGGCCCGGCGGCCAGGAGTGTCTGTTTACTTCAAGGCTGCAAGCAACGCCTTCAGCTGATCTTCGATGGCCGGACGGATGTCGGGACGCTCGATGGCGAAAGCAACATTGGCGAGGATGAAACCATCCTTGGCGCCGCAGTCGAAGGTCTCGCCCTTGAAATGGTAACCGGCAAAGTCCTGGACCTGGGCAAGCTTCAGCATGCCATCGGTGAGCTGGATCTCGTTGCCAGCGCCACGCTCCTGG
>JAPZUE010000036.1 GCA_027533385.1 Rhizobium sp.
TCATGCACGAACCCGCTTCGCGGGAGGGAGTGCGCGGCTAGTTTCGCATGATTATCTGAGGTTCTAGGCAGGCTGTTGTTGTTGCCTGACCATGACGTTCCCTTCAACGAGAGGAACGTTCAATGGCCAGCTTTCAACACGCCCCGACCACACCGCTCCGCCAGCGCATGCAGGAAGACATGCTGATGCGAGGGTTAGGATCCCACACTCGGCAGGACTACATCCGTCACGTCCGGCGCTTCGCTACGTTTCTTGGGCGTGCCCCCGACACCGCGACGGTCGAGGACATACGACGTTTCCAGTTGCATCAGCATGAGAACGGCGTAGGTCCTGCGACGATAAACAGCACGGTTTCGGCGCTACGCTTTCTGTTTACGGTGACGCTGAAGCGGCGGGATCTGGCGCGAGCCCTGGTTATAACGCGCAATCCGCGCAAGCTGCCTGATGTGCTCAGTATTGAGGAAGCTGCCCGCTTACTGGAAGCGGCACCTGGCATCAAATACAAGGCCGCCCTCGGTGTGGCCTATGGTGCGGGCTTGCGCGTCTCCGAGGTCGCCCATCTCAAGGTCGATGACATCGACTCCAAACGCATGCTGATCCGGGTTGAACAAGGCAAGGGACGCAAGGATCGCAATGCCATGCTTTCTCCGCAGCTCCTCGAACTGCTGCGGCTTTGGTGGCGCGAAGGAAAGCGGCGCGGCGTGATGCTGCCTCACGGCTGGCTGTTTCCGGGGCGTAGCCGCACCGATCCGATCTCGTCGCGGCAACTTCATCGGGCGGTTCAGGAAGCTGCCGATGTTGCCGGCATCCACAAGCGCGTCAGCCCCCATACCTTGAGGCACAGCTTTGCCACCCATCTTCTGGAGGACGGCACCGATATCCGTGTCATCCAGGTTCTGCTCGGTCATAGCAAGCTGGAGACGACAGCTCTCTATGCGAAGGTCTCCACCCGAACCATTCACGCGGTCGCCGGACCTCTTGATCGGCTGATGGCGCTGATGGAAGGCAAAACGCCCGACGGCTGAACCATGCGTACCTCGATCGAGGTCGCCGATATCTTCCGTGCTGCAGGGCCGAACTATCGCAAAGTCCATACGGGACATCTCAGCTTGAGCCAGCTCAAGGTTATGTCGGCGGTCGAGCGCTGCCGCACAGCGGCACTGGGCGGACATATCGAGGCCTGCCAGGATTGTGGAGTGTGGCGCATCGCCTACAATTCCTGCCGCAACCGGCACTGCCCGAAGTGCCAGGGCGCCGCGGCACGCACATGGCTTGCCGAACGGGAGGCCGATCTCCTGCCTGTCGGATACTTCCACGTCGTCTTCACATTGCCAGCCGAAGTCGCCGCCATTGCCTTCCACAACAAGGCGCTGGTTTACGATCTGCTCTTTAAGGCTGCATCCGAGACGATGCTGACAATCGCTGCCGACCCGAAGCATCTCGGCGCGCGCGTCGGCATCACTGCCGTCCTGCACACATGGGGATCGGCCATGACCCATCATCCCCATGTTCACATGATCGTGCCAGGTGGTGGCATCGCGCTCGATGGATCATGCTGGATATCCTCACGTCCGGCATTCCTCCTGCCGGTTCGTGTGCTCGCCAAGCTATTCCGACGCTTGTTCCTGACACGGCTGCTCCAATTCCACGATGCCGGGCAGCTCACCGTCTTCGGTTCGGCTGCGCCTCTGGCTGATCGCGGTGCATTTGTAAGATACCTGTCGCCAGTCCGCAGGAAGCGCTGGATCGTCTATGCCAAGCCGCCCTTTGCGGGGCCGGAAGCCGTGCTTGCCTATCTGTCGCGCTACACGCACCGGGTCGCCATCTCGAACAGTCGCCTGATCGCGTTCGACGAAACGGACGTCACCTTCCGCTACAAGGATTACCGCCGTGACGGCTGCGATCGGCAGCAGGTCATGACGCTCGCGGTCGACGAGTTCATCCGCCGTTTCCTGCTCCATGTCTTGCCGCGTGGCTTCCACCGCATCCGGCATTACGGCCTGCTCGCCGGCAGTTCTCGAAGGACGAGCATCGCTCGTGCGCGCGAGCTCCTCAACGCTGCCCCGCCGCCCCCTGACGAGGCGGACGACGAACCGACCGACATCCGGCCGCCATGCCCATGCTGCGGTGGACGCATGGTCGTCATCGAAGTGCTCAAGCGCTGGCGGCAACCGCGTGGACCACCAGACGAGGCAACAACGAACCGGGAGAGTGCGTCATGACCCGGCATGGCCGATCCATTCATATGGTCTACTCACAGCAGAGCAGGCCAACGGGACGGCCTGCGCCAGCACCCATGATGAGGGCGTCCAGCACGACGAACATGTTTCCACTCACCTGGAAAGCCTTCGCAACTCCACTGGAAACCATCACTCGGGACCCGCCCGGACTGACAATGGTCGTGGCGATCGCCAGACCGCCAGAGGCTCCAATCCAGAAAACCCCATAGCTCAGCAAGTGCAGACCGCGGGTTCCTGCATGAAAGGCTTTCGTACGCCTGACGGCACCCGAAACCCTCCACCAT
>JAPZUE010000089.1 GCA_027533385.1 Rhizobium sp.
AGGTGTATGGCGACCTGTCGCGCAAGCTTCGCGTCCAGCATCGTCCGCGGCGGGTTTTTGACATGGTCAAGCGACAGCCAGCGGAACTCGGATAGGACGGCGCGATAGGCGCGCAGCATCTGCCGCATCGCGTCAGCGCCGTAGTATGCCGCACTCACCTTGCCGGAATAGCGGCGGTGCTTCCGTTCGCGGCGCTGAGTTTGGGAAGCGATCACTTCTTTTCGCCCTTGGACTTCAAATGCTCTTCGAGCGCTCTCTGAACGTAGGATGCTACAGAGCGCGCATCTTCTTGAGCAGCTTTCTCAAGAGCGTTTTTCAGCTCGACCGGAATTCGGATCGATAGGGCAGCGCTTTTTGTCATGTGTGCACTTGTGTGTAGTTGCAATACATATCGGCTTGTGTTTATTATGCACACAGTTGCACACAACGCAACAGCCCCACGGCGGTGTTGGTCCACCGCCGCAGGGCCTAACCCAACGGCAAAAGGAGTTCCCCTCATGCCACAGGCTGCCCTCGCAGATAGCATAACTGTGCTCTCTGATCACCTCGCCTTTTCCCGCGCCCTGGATGAACTGGACGATGTCCACATGATGCTGACTTGCCTCGGTGAATCGGCATGCCATGCACTCACCTCCGAAGGCCTGCCGGAGAACTATGACACCGGTCTCGCTGAACTCTTCCGCATGTCCCTCGATCGGCTCCACAAGGCCCGTCAGACGATCACAGATCACAAGCCGAAGCCAGAGCCAGTTGAACAGCCACGGCAGCCTGTCTTCGAAAAGAAGCATCTGCCGGATGACCCATGGGTGAGGTTCAAGCTGTTCTGGCGGGTCATCGAGGTCATCAAGTCCGTTCGCCAGGAGAATGGTGAGCCTATCTATGACCGCGACGAAGACTGGCCCGAGCCGCTCCGCACCACAGTGATGAACCTCGCAGAAAGCTATGTCGCGAAGGTCGCGGAGAAGGTCGAGGACTGGAATGATGCCCTTGAGGTCGGCAGCTACCTGCCGTGGATCGAGACGGTCATTCGCCGCGAGCTGACCAACCTCAAGCCTACGGCAGCGCCGACGAAGCTCCGGGATCAGTTCATCCTGAACGCGGTGCAAGACGGCTTCTCAACCGCCGACATTGCTCAGGCCCTCGGCATGTCGCGTCTTGCGGTCGATCGAGCGATCTACAAGATCAAGCGTGAGCCTTCGGCGGACGCCGAGGCGCAGGCAAGCTAAGCCGTCGATCTCCACTCTCTAGAGGCGCTCCGGGCAACCGCAGCGCCTTTTTTACGTCGATTTGAGACTGCGCTTTCGTCATTCACCTGGAGCGCATGTCGAACCATCATTGAGCCATCTTCAACACCCTTTCGAAGGCTCATGTAATGCGTTCTCTTGCACTCGAATCCCGCATCAAGTACCCTGCATGCAACGTCATTCCCTACTGGCTTCTCTGCTACTGGAAGTTGGTAAGGACCGAAACCGACGGTGACTTCGCAAGGGCGTGGGATTTGCTGCCGGAGCGCCTTCCGAGAGGGGTGAAATGCCCCACGGTAGAGCTTCTAGCTGTTGCCCTTGTTGATCACGGTTTGGTGGATCGGTGACGGCCCGTGTTGCATGTTGAAATCGCTATGTTTCCATTAATTCAGGCCACCGGAAACTTAGTTAAGTGTCTGTACTATTTGAGTTTTCTGGATTCGGATTTTGGCGGTTTTTCAAACCTGCAATGAAGGCGCAAACTTAAAATTACTTTTTCCGCCTCGAAAGGCCTTTCAAACGCCCTTCCTGGCGAATTTCTCACAGTCGAGCGGGTATAGCGTTTTCAATGACTTGAAGAGTTTTTGAAGCCGCCACCGTCCGTTTTGAAAGTCTTTTTGAAGGGCGGCGCGATTTGCGCTTAGTTTCCGGCGAGGCACTCGAATTAATTGATTTTCGTGTCAAAAAGTTTCCGGCCTGTCGCCTCATTCAATCCTATCTAACATTCTGATTTTTCTTTCTTTCCCGCGTTTAGCCGTTCGATCCCGGTTAAAGCGCCGAAAGTGCAGAACTATGTGTCAAACAACACCGATATCGCCGCCTGGGCACCGGGATCGCTTTGAACCTTTGTCTGGTGCCGGTCAGTAGCGCCGCGCGAATTCACCGCGCGATTGCGTGATGGCGTCGTGATGGGCATCAGCCCAGTCCAGCACAGCTTTCAGCGGCTGCAAAAAGGAAACGCCCATTTCGGTGAGGGCATATTCAACCTGCGGCGGGGTGGATTGATGGACAGTGCGGCTGATGAAGCCGTCTTCCTCCAGGTGCCGCAGCGTGCGGGACAATACCTGCTTGGAAATATCGCCGATCTTTCGATGCATCGCATTGAAGCGCAGTGATGACTCGGCAAGATGACCCAGCACCAGCAAACTCCATCGATCGCCGATGCGGTCGATCACATCACGCACCACGCAAGGCTGATTAAGATCCGTGCCTGCCGGCGGGAGAAGTCTGACTGAGGCTGCCGCCATTGCTTCCGACATCGTGCTTTCTTTGCAGGTCATTTTTTTATGACTTGGGCCTGTCAACCTAACTCCTTGTCACCGTGAGATCAAGTGTACAGACTAGGTCACAAATCCAGACCGGAAAACATCTGGCTCAGGACCGAAGTCGGAGCGACAAAATCGCTCCATAACCATAGTAAATGGATATGTCGTGGTAGCGCAAAAGAAGATCATCGTCATCGGCGGCACCGGCTATGCAGGGTCGGCCATCGTCAAAGAGGCCGCCCGGCGCGGCCATGCGGTGACATCGGTCAGCCGCTCCATTCCCGACGCGCGGGTTGACGGCGTCAGCTACGTCACCGGCGATGCGATGAACGCGACCGTCCCCGTGGGCGAGGCCGATGTCGTGATCGGCGCCCTGTCACCGCGCGGCGACAATGTCGGGCAATTGGCCTCGGCCTATGAACGCTTGGCCGCGCAGGCCCAGAAGGCGGGTGCACGCTTGGTGTTGGTCGGTGGCTTTTCTTGCCTGCGCCCAGCCGAAGGCGCCCCCCGCATGATCGAAAGCGTCGCCTTCCCTCCTGAATTACCGCAATCGGTCGTCGCGGAAGCCAAGGAGAACATGGCCGTTCTCAACAATCTTCTGGCCGACACTTCGGGCCTGGACTGGCTGTTCGTATCGCCCGGCTTGGACTTCTCGGCCTGGATGCCCGGCGAGGATCTGGGACGTTATCGAGTTGGCGGAGAAGTGGCGCTCTTTGATGAGCAAGGCAAGTCTGCCATCAGCGGCATCGACTATGCGCGCGCTGTGCTGGACGAGATCGACACGCCGACTGTTCAGCGCGCCCAGATCGGCGTCGCTTATTGACGCGCCAGATCAACCCATGACGGTGAAGGCCGGATCACCATAGTGACAGAGGCCCGGCCCAATCCGCCGACAAAAATGACTTTCTGGCGTGTCCCCCAAAAGCGGGCCCTAGAGGGGTATGGCGCAGACATAGTTCTCATCTTGGCCGCTCGCGGCCCGCGACAGCAAAACTCCTGTTTTCGCGATGACGAAGTTTGTCCGAACTGCAGCTAGAGCAGGTCCAGCAAAAGTGCGTCAGCGGTTTTGCGTCCGGACTGCGTAAAAACAAATAGATAGAGCATTTCAGGTGATCCCGTTTTCACCGGAAATGCTCTGGATGGGCCTCGCCGGCTTGTCAGGCTGTCTAAATCAGCCCCGAAATCTCTATTCTCCGGTCGAACGCCTGACGGCATGATCGACGGCTTTCGAGGACCCAGCCGCGTGGCCCTCGGTATCGGGGGCTGGCGCGGCAGCTCAGACCGGTTCAATGTAGAATGTCGGGGCCGGATAGAGAGCCGGGCTCTGATTGCGCAGCACGCGCGCGGTGCGATGCGGCCGTTTGCCGGGGCCCGTGTCGAGATAGTGCTGGGTGACCAGCGGACGAAAGCCGTCGGCCTTGATCCAGTAATGAATATGCGGCGGTCGCGGCCAGTATTCCGCCGGGAAGACCGACAGAACGTCGAAGCGGCCCTGTTCGTCCGCGATCACGGTGCCGCGCAGGTCGATCTGGTCATCGCGAAAATCGCTGTAGTCGCCCTTTGCCTGCGGGTGATAGCGACCCCGGCCGTCCGTCTGCCACAGTTCGAGCCTGGCGCCGGCCACCGGCATATCCGGGGCCGCGGCGTTCATCACCCGCCCCGCGATCCGCATCACCTCGCCCGGCTTGCCAAAACGGTTCAGGTTGCGGACCACCGGGGTGTTGCTGATGAAATAAGGCCCCTCCATGTCGTCAGCGGTCGGGATCATCGCTTCCTGTGCCTCGGCCCAGGAGACCGAGAGGCCAAGACTGGCCGGCACCATGGCGGCAAATTTCAGGAATCTGCGGCGGGCGGAGGTCTTGCTCTGGTCGGTCACGGTCTGTCTCCTGTGATTGACGGGGCCGGCAACTGCCGGCAGGAAACGGCAGAGGGCCGAGCATCGCAGCCGCAGCCCCTGCCCCGGGCTTATTTCATCGGTTCGAACATAGGCAGGCCGGAGGCGGTTTCCAGCACCTCGTCCTGGCCGACATCCCAGTGTTCGGCTATTTTGCCGTTTTCGACGCGGTAGATGTCCACCACGATCAGCGGCGTCGGTCCCCAGCCGGTATAGCGGCCATGGATGGCGACGAGATCGCCTTCGGCGATCACCATGCCGATTTCATAGGTCATGTTGGCCGGCATGTCCTTAAGCGCCTCCTTCAACACCGCGCTGGTCGAAGCGAGACCCGGGTTGCGCTGCATGTAGCTGTCGGCCCAGTAGCGGTCGATCGCCGTCAGATCCTTGTTCGAAAACAGCTCCGTGACCGCCTTCACGACAAAATCCTTGTTGGATTCCTGCGCCATTGCGATTCCGGCAAGGGATGAAAGGGTGAGGGTGAGCGCAAGCGCGCCGGTTCTGAGAAGGGGCATGAAGGTTTCCTGTTTTGATGGTTTCGAGGACAAGAGCGTGGCGGCATCGGATCGATGGAAAGGTCCTAGTAGCTCTCATTCGAACTGTTGGTTTCCAATCGATACCAAAACTCTATTTGGAATGTTTCAGTTGATAAAGGAGGCACTTTTTGGTAACCATATCCTTACGTGATCAGAAACTCGTGAGGACGCCGTGATCCCGAAGGAATTGCCCCCGACACCTGGAATCTCGCTCGACCCGGCAACCTGTCCGGTGCGCCACGTGCTGGACGGGATCAGTGACAAATGGTCGATCCTGGTGATGGCGGCGCTGCATCTGTCGTCGCGCCGCTTCTCAGAATTGCGCCGCGACATCCCCGACGTATCGCAAAAGGTGCTGACCCAGACCCTTCGCAAGCTGGAACGGGATGGCCTGATCGAACGCATTGTCACACCCACCGCCCCGCCGCGCGTGGATTATTGCCTGCGCCCCCTGGGCCAGAGCCTCTTCGTCCGGTTTTCCCATCTTGCCACCTGGGCAATCGAGCACCGGGCCGAGGTGGATGCGGCCCGTGTGGCCTATGATGCACGCACCTAGCCGTCAGCTGCGCCCGGCCTGAAAAAGTCGAATACCGGAGCCGTTCCGATGGGTTTGGCCAGCCCTGCTGTCACCTTACCAATCTTTCACTGTCATTTCCGCGCCGAACGTCTATCTCCGTATCCATGGAGCACAGACCCCGCTTGACCGCGATCAAGGGCAATCGCCCTTCTGTGATGCACGATCAGGGCCAGATGCAAGACAATGAAAGACAAGACGTGAGCGACAACGCAAACCCCTCGACCTCTCCCGAGACAGAAGAGCTGAAGGCTCTCCTCGCCTCTGCCGCGCGACCGAAGCGTCGCTGGGGTCTACGGATCCTTGTCCTGCTCATTCTCGCCGGTCTCGGCTATGGCGCCTATCTCTGGTCCACGACCGGCACGACGGTGAGCTATACGACCTCCGAACTGAAGCCGGGCAATCTGACGGTTCTGGTGACAGCGACCGGCTCGGTCGAGCCGACCGTCCAGGTCGATGTGTCCTCCGAACAATCCGGCACGGTCCGCGAAGTTCTGGTCGATTACAACAGCGAGGTGAAGCAGGGTGATGTGCTCGCCCGGCTCGACACGGACAAGCTGAATGCCGACCTGAAGGCCAAGCAAGCCGCCCTCGCCTCCGCCCGTGCCACGGTGTCCAAGGCGCAAGCCGACGAGCAGTCTGCCAAGGCCAAGCTCGACCGCCTGACAACGCTGGTCTCGAGCCGTGTCTCCACCCAGCAGGATCTCGACACCGCCGAATACACCTTCCAGGCCGCATCTGCCGCACGCCAGAGCGCCGAAGCCGATGTCATCTCGGCAGAGGCTGCCCTCGAACAGGCGAAACTGTCGCTCACCAAGGCAACCATTGTTTCGCCGATCAGCGGCATCGTTCTGTCGCGCAATGTCGATCCGGGTGCGACCGTCGCCGCCTCGCTTGAGGCCCCGACCCTCTTCACCATCGCCGGCGACCTGCGCCAGATGGAGCTGCAGGTCTCGATCGATGAGGCCGATGTCGGCCAGGTCGCGGTCGGTCAGGCTGCGACCTTCACCGTCGACGCCTTTCCCGACAAGCGCTTTCCGGCGAAAATCACATCGATCCGCTACGCCGCCGAAACCGTCAACGATGTCGTCACCTACAAGGGCATTCTGTCGGTGGCCAATGATGATCTCCTCCTGCGACAGGGCATGACGGCAACAGCCGATATCGTCGTCCAGTCGGTGAACAATGCCCTCCTCATCCCCAATGCCGGCCTGCGCTACTCCCCGCCGGCCGCCACGACCAAAACGACGGGTGGCGGCAGCGGTGTCTTCAGCCTGTTTCGCCCGCCCCGCCAAGCGCCGGCCAGTGCGCCCGAACCGGAAGGCCGCGAACGCACGATCTGGCTGCTGCGCAATGGCCAGCCGGTGGCCGTCAACATCGAGATCGGCGCCTCGGACGGCCAGAACACCGTCATCGTCAAGGGCGACGTGAAGGAGGGCGACAGGGTGATTACCGACCAGACCGTCCGCAAGGGTTGAGACGCGAGATGGCCGCTGCCCCGCTCATCGAGTTTCGCCAGATCTCCCGCCTCTATGGCCGTGGCGAAGCGACGATCCGCGCGCTCGATCAGGTCGACCTGACCATCGACCGGCATGAATTCGTCGCGATCATGGGCCCCTCCGGCTCCGGCAAGTCGACGGCCATGAACATCCTCGGCTGCCTCGATGTGCCGACCTCGGGCCAGTATCTTTTCCAGGGCATCGACACGTCGGGCTTTGACCGGGCACAATACACGCTGCTGCGCCGTCATATGTTGGGCTTCGTCTTTCAGGGCTTCAATCTTCTCGCCCGCACCTCCGCAGTGGAAAATGTCGAACTGCCGCTGGTCTATCGCGGCATGGACGCCCGCGAACGGCGCGCAAGGGCGCTGAAGGCCCTCGCGCAGGTTGGTTTGTCCGGCCGCGAAAACCATACCACCCAGGAACTGTCAGGCGGCCAGCAACAGCGTGTCGCGATTGCCCGTGCCATCGTCACCAGCCCCGCCGTGCTTTTGGCCGACGAGCCGACCGGCAATCTCGACACAAGGACGAGCCGCGAAATCATGGAGCTGATCACCGGGCTTAACCGGGATCATGGCATCACCGTCATCATGGTCACTCACGAAGACGATATCGCAGCCTATGCCAGGCGCACCCTGCGCTTCGTCGATGGCCACATCCAGTCCGACAGCCATGCGGAAGCGGAGGTCGCCGATGTTTCTTGAGACCCTGAAGCTGGCACTGCGTGCCATCCGCCGCAATCTGCTCCGCTCTTTCCTCACCGTGCTCGGCGTCGTCATCGGTGTCGCAGCCGTCATCGCCATGGTCACCATCGGCAATGGCACGACAGCCCAGGTGACGAGCGAAATCTCCAAGCTCGGCACCAACCTGCTTTTCGTGCGCCCCGGCCAGTTCGGTCCCGGACGCGCTGCAACCGATGCCAAGAAATTCACGATCCGCGACATCGAGGCGATCCGCGAACAGATCCCGGGCCTCAGGGCCGTCGCCGCCATCAACCAGTCGAGCCAGACGGTCATCTTCAGCGGCCAGAGCCGGCAGACATCGATCATCGGCTCGGGCGGCGACTATCTCGTTGCGCAAAACTGGGAGCTCGCCTCTGGCCGCAGTTTCCTCGCCTCCGAAGAGCGCGGCGGCCAGGCTGTCTGTCTCGTCGGCGAAACCGTTCGCTCCAAACTCTTCGGCTCGACGCCGGCGATCGACCAGACGATTCGTGTCGGCAATGTCGCCTGCCAGGTCATCGGCATTCTCGCCAAGAAGGGCCAGAGCGGCATGGGCAGCGACCAGGACGATGTCGTGATGATGCCGCTCAAGGTGTTCCAGCGCCGCATCGGCGGCTCCACCGATATCTCCAGCATCATGCTGTCTGCCGAAGACGGTGTCTCGACATCCAAGGTCCAGGCCGATGTGGAGCGGCTGCTGCGCGAGCGCCGCAAGATCGTGGCCGGCCGCGATGACGATTTCACCGTCAACGACATGACCCAGATGGCCGCGACGTTGACCGGCACCACCACGCTGATGACAGGCCTTCTCGGCGCGGTCGCCGCCGTCTCGCTACTGGTCGGTGGCATCGGCATCATGAATATCATGCTGGTCTCAGTGACCGAACGCACGCGCGAGATCGGCATTCGCCTCGCCATCGGCGCGGTCGAGCGCCAGGTCTTGATGCAGTTCCTCGTCGAGGCCGTGACCCTCTCGGTCTTTGGCGGCGTGGTCGGCATCGCGCTCGGCCTCGGCATCGCCTATACGGCGGTCACCCTGATGTCCGTGCCCTTCGTCGCCAGCCCTTCGATCATCCTGCTCGCCTTCGCCTTCTCGGCGGCGATCGGCATGGTTTTCGGCTATTTCCCCGCCCGCCGCGCCGCCCAGATGAACCCGATCGACGCGCTGCGCCACGAATGATTGCGTGACGAAGGCGAAGACGACCAGCCTCGGGCAAACTTGGCATGCTGTAGCTGGACCTAATGGACAGGCGCGTCGCGCGCCGATCCAGCCAGCTTGACCAGACCAGGGAGTAAGCCCATGTCCGCCTTTCCGGACCGCGACACCGTCGCCGCCAAGATTGCCTCGATGCAGGAGCCGGATCAGGCCTTCCTGAAACTCATCTTCGAGAATCCGGCCCAGGACGACGCATTGCTTGATGGCCTCTATCTGTACCTCGATATCGCCTCGGAATCCCGTTTTCTCAACTCGCTGAAGCTCGAGCGCAACGGCGAATGGATCGGCACCCATGCGCCGGCGCGCCTGCAGATCCGTCTCATGGAGGCGGCAAAATCCAGCCAGCATCCGGCCTTCGCCGCCTTCCGCACGGGCCTGTCGCGCTCCGGAGGCCTCGAGCGCGCCTATCCCAAGGCCGCTGTCTGACCCTCACTGCGGTATCGGCATGCTGACGGAGAGGATCGGCCCCATCGGGAAAAGCCGGTCCATCCGGTTTTCCTCGGCGATGAAGACGCTCGAAATCGTACCGTCGAGATAAAGCGCGTTGTCACAAGCCAGACGGTCGCGGAAGAGCGTTGCAAAGTCATAGAACCGGACCGGCACCCTGGAGACGACCATCACGACACGGCCTTGCGCGTCGATGCCCACACCGTTGCGGATCTTGAAACTGTCGCTGTCGGGCAGGAAGCGCGGATGCAGCTTTCCGTCGATCACGAGCATGGGCCCCGATTGCGTGGCGAAGTCGGGGTTAACGCCGCTCGCGACAAAGGCCTTGGTCTCCATCACGGATGCCTTGCCGTCCTTCATCAGGAAGACGCCATTCGGCAACAGATGAAAATTCCCCCAGCCGCCCCCGGTGACAGCGGGTTTCGCCACGCGGCCATATTCGGCGAAGTAGCCGACCGGTGACAGATCGTCGTGATACATCCCGGCATTCATCGCAAAGGTGAGCACCCGCCGCTCGGCCCAGAGCTGCCGGCGCAGGCTCTGAAATCCGCCATAAACCTGGCCCTCGGGAGAAGCGAGATGCAGGCGGATATCGTCGCGCGCGGGATCGAAACGACAAACGAGATAGCTCGCCGAGCCCTCCCGCATTACCTCGCAGGCCGCAAAGGCGAGCGAGGGCAGAAAGAAAGCGGCAAGAAGGACGAGAGTTCTGAATCGAGTGTACAAGCACGGCCCCCGGGAATGAGACCGGTGTCTTGGCGCTGATTCCGGGCTTTGTGAAGGCTGTGGCACGGAAATCAACGCATTCGGCCGGCTTGCATCAGCCCGGCAACGTCAGCGCCTGCATGTGGAAACGCAGCTGCGCTTGCGGATAGCGGTACTCGGCCCCAACTGGGCAGGCATTGCGGGCGAGGCACCCGCCAAGCATACAACCACCCTGCCCTTGCGGCGTGACGAGATGCCGGCGGCAGCCGGCTACATCGAAGCCATCAGCGGTGATGGCGCCGGCAGGACATGCCGACAGGCAGGGCTTGTCGCGACAGCTGTCGCAGGGGTGGACCTCGCTGCGAACAGGCGTTTCAACCTCGCCGTCCACGACACGAAACAGCAGCGCGCCCCGATAGCTGTGCCAAAGACCGTATTGCGGATGAATGAGAATGCCGAGCGGCGAGGGTTCCAGCCCTTCCGCCTGCATGGCCCAGTGCTGGAAGGGTTGGTAAGGCGGATCCGACGGATAGCAGGGCTCTGCCCCGACACGCCTGCCAATCTCGCCGATCACGATCTTCGACCAGCGGTCGAGCGGGTTGGTACCGCCCTGATCGGCCTCACCCATCCGCCAGCGCTCGAAATGCGGCCAGATCGCCCCACCCGTCACACCGATCAACAGCACAGCCTCAGCCCTTGAGCCATCGGCAAGAACAGGTGCCTCGTCTTGCGGCCCGAAGCGAACCAGCCCCCGCGGCGAAAGCCCATGCTGGGCAAGCAGCGCTCCGATCTCGGCCACAACGGAAGAAGGGCCGCTCATCGCGGCCCCTCGATCTTGTAATGCGGTCGCCAGACCTCCTCCTGGATCATGTCGGCAACCTGGCTAGCTCCGCCTTGCTCCCTGGCAACGGGACCCTTTCAGGTGAAGGCGTCGGGCATCGAGTCCTTGCGCTTTGCCACATAGGCAAGCAGCGCTTCATCGATAGCCGGATCAAGAGCCGGTGCTTCGTAAGCATCCAGCCACGAACGGCACAGCGCGTTGGCGCGATCTTCGATGCGCTTGCGACCTTCGATTTCCCATTGCTCGAAGGAATTGTTGTCGGCGAGCGCCGAGCGATAGAAGGCCGTCTGGAAATTGGCCTGGGTATGGGCGCAACCGAGATAATGCGCGCCCGGCCCCACTTCGCGGATGGCATCCATGGCCTGGCCGCTTTCCGTCAGATCGACGCCTTGCGCCATCTTCTGCATCATGCCGAGCTGGTCCTGGTCGATCATGAACTTTTCGTAGCAGGCGGCAAGGCCGCCCTCGAGCCAGCCGGCGGCATGCAATACGAAATTCGCACCGGCAAGCAGCGTCATGTTGAGCGTATTGGCGCTTTCATGTGCTGCCTGCGCATCCGGTACCTTGGACGCACAGAGCGAACCGCCGGTACGGAACGGCAGACCCATGCGCCGCGCGAGCTGTGCTGCACCATAGGAGACGAGTGCCGGCTCCGGCGTACCAAACGTCGGCGCGCCCGACTGCATCGAAATCGAGGCCGCGAAGGTACCGAACAGCACCGGCGCACCCGGCCGGATGAGCTGGGTGAACGAGGCACCCGCCAGAACTTCGGCGAGGATCTGGGTCAGCGTACCGGCCACGGTCACCGGGCTCATGGCGCCCGACAGGATGAACGGCGAAATCACCGAAGCCTGATTGTGGCGGGCATAGACCTTGGCCGCACCCAGCATGGTCTCGTCGAAGACCATCGGCGAATTGGCATTGATCAGGTTGAGCATGACGCAGTTGTTTTCGACGAACTCGTCACCGAAGACGAGCTTTGCCATGGCAACCGAATCTTCCGCCCGTTCCGGTGCCGTGACCGACCCCATGAACGGCTTGTCGGAATATTTGATATGGCTGTAGACCATGTCGAGGTGACGCTTGTTCACCGGAATGTCGACCGGCTCGCAGACCGTACCACCCGAGGAATGCATCGAAGGCGCCATATAGGCGAGCTTCACGAAGTTGCGGAAATCCTCAAGCGTCGCATAGCGCCTGACGCCTTCCAGGTCGCGCACGAAGGGCGAACCATAGACCGGGGCAAAGACCGTGGCATTGCCACCGATCCGAACGCTGCGCTCCGGATTGCGCGCATGCCAGGTGAATTCGGAAGGGGCGGACTTGAGCAATTCACGGCAAAGCCCCTTGGGGAAATGCACCCGCTCGCCCCGCACATCCGCGCCGGCCTGTCTCCACAGCTCAAGCGCCTCCGCGTCGTCGCGGAATTCGATGCCGATCTCCTCCAGAACGATATCGGCATTGCGCTCGATCAGCTGCAGCCCTTCTTCGTCCAGAACCTCATAGGTCTGGATCTTGCGGGTGATGTAAGGCATGGCCGGGCCGGCACCACCGCCGCTGCGCGATGCCCTGCGGGCCGCAGCCCCTCGTCCCTCGCCGCGTTGGCGGCGGCCTGCGCCCGATTCTGCCGTGATGTCATCCATGTCTGCTTCCTCGCTCGAGCGCTCGTCCGCGCTGCTTCTCTCCTTCATTATGCTATTCCAATCCGCATGTGAAACCATCCTTTATGCGCCAACCGCTTGCGTCTCACAGACATCGTCTTTTCTGCGGCTTGTCTGTCACCGTCGCTTTTCAGGGTTGCCGCGTCGTAATCGAAAAGAGTTTTTCACGAACTTGAGGTTTAACTTTCGATCGGGCAGTCTCATGCCCGGCGCGACCGGAATCGCGTTTGAAAAGAAGCGGGAAGCACCACAATGGCCGAAGACGACATCATTCTTTCCGAACTCTCCGACGAGGAACTCGTGCAGCAGATGCATGACGACCTCTATGACGGCCTGAAGGAGGAGATCGAGGAAGCGACACAGATTCTTCTCGAGCGCGGCTGGGCGCCCTATGACATCCTGACCCAGGCCCTCGTTGAAGGCATGCGCATCGTCGGCATCGACTTCCGCGACGGCATTCTCTTCGTCCCGGAAGTTCTGCTCTCCGCCAATGCCATGAAGGCCGGTATGAACATCCTGCGTCCGCTGCTCGCCGCCACCGGCGCGCCGAAGCAGGGCAAGATGGTCATCGGTACCGTCAAGGGCGACATCCACGACATCGGCAAGAACCTTGTCGGCATGATGATGGAAGGTGCGGGCTTCGACGTGATCGACCTCGGCATCAACAACCCGGTCGAAAACTATCTCGAAGCTCTGGAACGCGAAAAGCCGGATATCCTCGGCATGTCGGCGCTTCTGACGACGACCATGCCCTATATGAAGGTTGTCATCGACACGATGAAGGAAAAGGGCATTCGCGACGACTACGTCGTGCTCGTCGGTGGCGCGCCGCTGAACGAGGAATTCGGCAAGGCCGTCGGTGCGGATGCCTATTGCCGCGATGCGGCAGTCGCCGTCGAAACGGCCAAGGAATTCATCAGCCGCAAGCACAACAGCATGGGCGCTCGCGCCTGAGACCCTTCAAAGCAGCGAAGCCGGCCGCTAGAGGCCGGCTTCTGCATAGGTTTCGCCCTGAGGCGCTTTCGCCAGGGTCTGCCAGGCGACATGTCCTCCGGCATACAGGATGGCCGCCAACATGTAGATGGCACTAGCCTTGGCAATCGTCGTGAGCGTCATGCTCCCTCTCCTGTTTCCGCAGCGGTTGGGACAAAGTACGCGTTAGCGGTTAGCGAGAGGCCGCCGCATCGACATTGCCTGCTGCGCTCTGCGTCGCATCGACCGTATTGGCCGCATCCTGGCCAATGCCACGGATCGTATTGCCGCAAGACGACAGCGCGAAGACGGTGAGAACGAGGACTGCGCCGGCTGTAAGTTTTTTCGCCATCATGTGGATGTACCTTCTGTCGGTGTAACGAGTGGAATGCGATGCAACAACGCGCCAAGTCGGAAAAGGTTCACGTGATCGCCTGCGGCGCGATCGCACGCGAAATTCTGGCCGTTAAAGCCTTGAACGGGCTTGATCATTTGACGCTGGAATGTCTCCCGGCCATTTGGCATGTCTGGCCGGAAAAGATTGCGCCCGCGCTGCGCGAAAAGATCGCCGAAGCCCGCTCGGCGGGCCATGACAACATCTTCATCGGCTATGCCGAATGCGGCACCCAAGGGGAAATCGACCGCATCTGTCGCGAGGAAGGCATCGAGCGCCTCTCCGGCCCGCATTGCTACGCCTTCTTCAGTGGCACGGAAAAATTTCTCGCCGAATGCGAGACGGAATTCACCGCCTTCTACCTGACGGATCTGATCACCCGCCAGTTCGAGGCCTTCGTCATCGAGCCCCTGAAACTCGACCGCCATCCCGAACTGCGCGACATGGTCTTCGGCAACTACACAAAGATCGTCTATCTCGCCCAGACGGAAGACGGCGAATTGCAGGCCAAGGCCAAATGGGCTGCGGATTACCTGAAGCTCGACTACGAGTACCGCTTCACCGGCTATGGTGATTTGCAGCCGGAACTGGTGGTCGCGGCGATGCGAGGTGCCAAGCCACTAAATAACGATGTCTCCGGACGGCAAACACAATGTCGCTGACATCAGCATTTCACTTTATTGACAGTAAGTTGTTTAAGGGGGAAGCGTTCTCGACACCTGCTCCTCCTTTAACAATAACCGCGCATTTCAGGCGTATGGTGATGTACTCGATTCAGGGCGTAACCCTACCTGATGGAGGGGCTCCGCATCTGTCTTTGCAAATCGAGGGATCAAGCTTCAGTTTCGGATTCTCGTCTGATCCCAATCAATTATGTCAGTCACTGTGTGGCTATGATTGGGTTGAGGACGTATCTGGCTGGCAAAAAGCGCACCGATCGAATGGTCCGTACGCGCTGATCGTACTAAGCTTGGACGAACCGCAGACTGCTACCTGCACCTACGTTCTTGAAAATGATGAATGCCTAGCGGCGTATAAGTGTTTTGAAGATGCGATTAGTCTTTTGGACGAGTACGAAGAGAAGGTTCTTCCCCGGATCATTGGATCCGCGATAGCGTCACTGTCGACATTAACCGATGATCCAAAGATCCGTGAAATTGACAGGGTAACTTTGGGAGAGTCACAGCAATACAAGCACATAAGGGCTTTCGACATCGTCGGTGGTCAAGTCGAACTGAGAGTTCAAAGAGCCCTCCGATCCGAACTATATTCTCAAACACTGGATTTGATTGAAAAGACGGCACAATACCTACCTACGACTTGCGCTAAGTTTTACTGGCTGGGCTGCAACGAGCAAGATCTGTTGAAGAGTTACATATACCTATTTCTAGCGCTTGAGGTGCTTATTCATAAAGATTTTGAAGGTGCGTCTGGCGGAGATTTGAAAATCAAAGATTTGTCCAAGCGGTTCGAATTCTGCGCAACGAGACACTGGATCGGGATCTCCGAATCGGATTGCCGCTTGTTTTCGAAGCTAAAAAAGATTCGCAATGCCTTGGCGCATGGTGCCCTTGAAATTCCGAAGCAAACCGAACTCCACCAACTTCGCGGCCTAACCGACAAAGTCTTGCGTTCGGTATCTCTATGGAATTGACCTCGTCACGGGTAGTCTGATCACCTTATCAGCGCACCGAATTGGCCACGCTGCGCCCGGCATCACGCGTCGCATCGACCGCATTGCCGAGATCGTTGCCGATCCCGCGGATCGTGTTGCCACAGGAAGAAAGACCGAGCGTCAGCACCATAAGCATGGCCACGATTGTTGCGGATCGATGAGCGATCAAAGTCATCCTGAGTCCCCGTCTGCATGTTTGAGGCCGTTTAGGTGACAAGCCATCACGGAAAAATCAAGGCAGAGGCTTAGGGTGAAGGCATGGTATCGAGCACCGGCTCGAAGGAAATCTTCAGGCGCGTACCCGTGGCCCTGGCCAGCTTCTCCAGGGTAGCGGCGGAGGGTTTCACCCGTCCACTTTCGAGTCGCGCCACAGCACTCTGCGACGTTTGCATGCGTTCAGCCAGTTCGGCCTGGGTCAGCCCTGCATGAAGTCGCGCCTCGATGACGGCACGAATGAGGGAGAACTCACCTTCAAGAGCATCATAGGCATCGCGATAATCCGACTTTTCAAGCCAGGCCTCGTGCAGATCTCTAATCTTCGTCATATCACGTCCCTCGCCCGTTGCCGGGCCAATTCCAGATGCCGCTTCGGCATTTTCTCGGTCTTCTTCACATAGGCATGCACAATTACGACGCGCTTACCCGATGCGGTGACATAGATGGCTCGAGAAATGCCGCTCTTGGCCGAAAGCCTCAACTCCCACAGTCTGCCCTCGACATGTTTGATTGTACCGCTCGGCAAGTGTTCAAGTCCAACGTCCTCGATCAAGGCAGAAACCCGCACCAATCGAGCGCGCAGATCGGATGGCCAGCGCGCAATTTCATCGTCAACAACTTTGCCCAGCGTCTCGACCGACCACATGCGCGATTTATATCACATATGGTATATTGATCCAGTCAATCTTCACCCTCCCTTCACCATTCGCGAAACCGTGAACGCCAACCCCGGGGGGCTTTAATGCCCCTGTAATCTGCCCTTGCGAAACTCTGCTTCAGGTCGACAAGAAACCAAGAGAATCAGGAATGACCGACAGGGCGGATACATGGGTGGCGGGTCTCGTCACCACGCGTGAACACAAGCATCCCGAAAACCTTTCGGACCTTCTGGTCCGTCTCGCACGCACCACCGAGCGCAAGGTGACGATCCGCGACATCGCCATCGCCCTGCAGGACCGCTCGTTCGGTGCCTTTCTGCTGGTGTTCGCGCTGCCCAATCTCGTGCCTCTGCCGCCAGGCGCGACCTTCATTCTCGGCCTTCCTCTCGTCTTCGTCGCTTGGCAGATGATGGCCTCTCCGGGCGGCCGCGTTTTCTTTCCGCGCGTTGTCAGCGATTACGGCGTCGAACCGCAGACCTTCGAGGCCATCGTCAACCGGCTCGTGCCCTGGATGCGCTGGGCCGAAAAGCTTGTGGTGCCGCGTTTCTGGCTCTTCGAAAGCCGTTTCGCCGAGCGTCTGATCGGTGTCCTGGCGCTGATCCTGGCGATCGTCGTCTTCCTCCCCATCCCGCTTGGCAACTGGCCGCCAGCCTTCGCGCTCGCCGTGCTTGGCTTTGCCCATTCCCAGCGCGATGGGCTTGGGGTCATCATCGGCTGTCTGATCGGCGTTCTCTCGCTCGCCGTCGCCGCCTTCGTCATCTACACCGCTGTCGCTGTCGTATCGCTCGTCGTCTGATGACCATGACCGATATCAAAACCAAGCCAGGCCCCGTGGTGGTGATGACCGCGGGCGGCTTGAACCCGACGATAGTTGTCCAGCATCTTGCCCGCGCCGGCATGGACGTCCAGGTCATCCTAGAAAACCCCGAGGGCAAGGGCGAAATTGTCAAACGCCGGGCGAAAAAGCTCGGCTGGATCAACGCCCTCGGCCAGCTCGGCACGATGATCGCCGCCCGCGCCTTGCGCCGCGCTGCTGACCGCCGCGTTGCAGACCTGCTTGCGCGTCACGGCCTCGACCGCACCCTGCCGGAGGCCGTCCCGATCCACCCGGTCACCTCGATCAACGCACCGGAAACGGCAGCGCTCGTCGCCGAACTGAAGCCCGGCGCCATCCTGCTCGTCTCGACCCGCCTGATGTCGGCACGACAACTGGCCGCCATGCCCTGCCCTGTGATCAACCTGCATGCCGGGATCAACCCGAATTACCGGGGGCAGATGGGTGGCTACTGGTCGCTGCGCGAAAACGATCCCCAGAATTTCGGCGCCACGCTGCATCTCGTCGACGCCGGCACGGATACCGGCGGCACGCTGTACGAGGTCCGCACGCGGCCTGAGCGCGCCGATTTCGTCTCCACTTATCCGCTTTTGCTGACCCTTGCCGCTCTCGACATCACGCGCCAGTCGATCGAAGACGCGCTCAACGGTCGCCTCGCTCCGAAGACGCCGGAAGGCCCGTCTGCGCTACGCTTCCCGCCGACCCTCTGGTCGTGGATCTGGTGCGGCATGACACGGCGGATCTGGTAAAAACATCAGGACTCATGGCAGCGTCGTTTTTGGCGACAAGCTACGTCGTGAAAAGCGCAGTCCGGCGAATGCCCCCCGTGCATTCTGGCTTCAAAGGGAGAGAGTGGCATGGCAGACAAGATCGTCGTTTACTGGCGGGATATCCCGGCCCAGGTGATCGTCAAGCAGGGACGCAAATCCGCAAAACGCGAGCTCTCGCTCCGCTTCACCGAAGCCATCGACATGGCCGCGATGCGATCGGGTGCTGCCGAAACCGACGCCTATCTCGCAGACTGGCGCAAGGCCGATCCGGTGCCTGTTGGTGACGACCTGGAAGCCGAAGCCGAAAGTGCTGCCGCCGAGATCGAGGCCGCCTACGACAAGGCCCGCCTCGTTGCCCTCGTCCATGCCGGAGGCCGCGACAATGGCTGAACCCAAACTCGTGGATCCCGGCCCGCCGAAAAAAGGCAATGCCGCCCCGGGCGCCAAGGCCGCCAGCGGCGCCTTCACCCCGGCGGGTGTATCGCCCAACCGCCGCGCCCGCCGCTCCTATACGATCCGCCTCTGGGCGGTGCGTAATTCGCGCTTCCTCGAATGGTTCTACCGCAACTTCGCCAACGCCTTCCTCTTCCTCCACCCGGTCTGGAAGAAGCTCGGCTATAACAGGGTTGAAAAGCCGATCACCTTTGTCGAGCGCAATGTGAAGGGCCTGCTTTTCGACTGTCGCATGTGCGGCCAGTGCGTGCTCTCCTCGACCGGCATGTCCTGCCCGATGAACTGTCCGAAACAGCTGCGCAACGGTCCCTGCGGCGGTGTCCGTGCCAATGGCAATTGCGAGGTCGAGCCCGACATGCCCTGCGTCTGGGTCCAGGCCTGGAACGGCTCGCGCAACATGGTCGCGGGTGATGCGATCCTTAAAGTTCAGAAGCCGGTCAACCAGTCGCTGCGCGAAACATCCTCCTGGCTGCGCGTGACGGCAGAAGCCGCCGCTGAGCGGGAAAAGAATACGGCAAAGGAAGCCTGAGAGCATGGCCCAGATCGACGAAAATCCGCTTGGCGTCCACCTGCCGCTCGATCCCCTGCCCGGCCATTCCTCCCTCGGCCGCCTGGAGCGCGTTCTGCGCCGTGGCGAGTTCGCCGTCACCGCCGAACTCAACCCGCCCGACAGCGCCGACCCGGAAGACGTCTACGAGCGCGCCAAGGTCTTTGACGGCTGGGTCGACGGCATCAATGCGGTCGATGCCTCCGGCGCCAACTGCCACATGTCCTCGGTCGGCATCTGCGCGCTTCTGACGCGCATGGGTTACGCGCCGATCATGCAGATCGCCTGCCGCGACAAGAACCGCATCGCCATCCAGGGCGACGTTCTCGGTGCCGCCGCCATGGGTGTCGCCAACATCCTCTGCCTCACCGGCGACGGCGTGCAGGCCGGCGACCAGCCGGGCGCCAAGCCCGTCTTCGATCTCGACTGCATGTCGCTCTTGGAAACCGTGCGCACCATGCGCGACGAATCGAAGTTCCTCTCCGGCCGCAAGCTGACGAGCCCGCCTAAGGTCTTCCTGGGTGCGGCCATCAACCCCTTCGCGCCGCCTTACGATTTCCGCCCCTATCGGCTCGGCAAGAAGATCGAGGCCGGCGCGCAGTTCGTCCAGAGCCAGTATTGCTTCGACGTGCCGATGTTCCGCGAATACATGAAGAAGGTCCGCGACCTCGGCTTCCACGAGAAGTGCTACATCCTCGTCGGCGTCGGCCCGCTCGCCTCGGCCAAGACCGCCAAGTGGATCCGCTCCAACGTGCCCGGCATCCACATTCCCGATTCCGTCATCGCTCGCCTGGAGGGCGCGCAGGATCAGAAGAAGGAAGGCAAGCAGCTCTGCATCGACATCATCAACGAGGTCAAGGAGATCGAGGGCGTTTCCGGCGTGCATGTCATGGCCTATCGCCAGGAAGAATATGTCGCCGAAATCGTGCATGAATCCGGCATCCTGAAGGGCCGCCAGCCCTGGAAGCGCGAACATGCCCGCGCCGACGACATCGCAGCCCAGCGCATGCGCGAGATCGGCGCCGATCCGGTCCAGGACCAGCAGGAACTCGCCGCAAAGGCCGCCCACGCCCAGCCACACTGATGAACCGCCTTGCCTTTATCCGGCATTTGCCGGCACATCCCATTCCCGCCGCGCGCGAGCCGGCACCGACCGGAGGACTGAAATGACCCGCACCATCGTCGCATCCGCCACCAAGGAAATCATCATCGGTTTCGACCAGCCCTTCTGCGTCATCGGCGAGCGCATCAACCCGACGGGTCGCAAGAAGCTCGCCGCCGAAATGCAGGCCGGCAATTTTGACACCGTCATCAAGGACGCGCTGGAACAGGTCGCCGCCGGCGCCACCATGCTCGACGTCAATGCCGGCGTCACCTCGGTCAACCCCAACGAAACCGAACCGGGCCTGCTCGTCCAGACCATGGAAATCGTCCAGGGTCTGGTCGACGTACCGCTCGCGATCGACTCATCCGTTACCGCCGCGATCGAGGCAGCGCTGAAGGTCGCCAAGGGCCGCCCGCTGGTCAATTCGGTGACCGGCGAGGAAGAAAAGCTCGAAGCCATCCTGCCGCTCTGCGCCAAGTACAATGTTCCGGTCGTCGCCATCTCCAACGACGAGACAGGCATTTCCCAGGATCCGGATGTGCGCTTTGCCGTCGCCAAGAAGATCGTCGAACGCGCCATGGATTACGGCATCAAGCCGCATGACATCGTCGTCGACCCGCTGGTCATGCCGATCGGCGCCATCGGCTCCGCTGGCCTGCAGGTCTTCGCCCTTGTCCGCCGTCTGCGCGAAGAGCTGAAGGTCAACACCACCTGCGGCCTCTCCAACATCTCCTTCGGCCTGCCGCACCGCCACGGCATCAATGCCGGCTTCATCCCCATGGTCATTGGTGCCGGCATGACATCTGCCATCATGAACCCCTGCCGCCCGCAGGAAATGGAAGCCGTCCGCGCCGCCAACGTCCTCAACGGCACCGACGAGAACTGCTACAACTGGATCAAGACCTACCGCGACTACAAGCCCGCCGAAGGCGGCGCCCACGCAGCCCCCGCCGCAGCCCCGGCCTCTGCCTCAACCGGCGGCGGCCGCCGCGGCGGCCGCGCGGCGCGTGTGGGAGGCGGTGCGCCGACGGAGTAACACTGGAGAAAGCCGGATGGAGACGAAGAAGACACTGCCAACCTTCAACAGCGATGAAGAAGCGGAAAAATTCGTCGCCACGGCGGATCTGTCTGACTATGACCTGTCTGGCTTTACGCCTGTGACCTTCGAATTCGCACGACGCAAAGGTGGCGGCTCAACCGAGCCCCCCTCTGCCCTGCCGGGCATCTCCCCCACACGGGGGGAGAGCGAATAGACGCACCGCCTCAGCCAACCGTTTGAGGCAACGCGTGCGAAGACGAAGCACCACTCTCCCCCCTTGTGGGGGAGATGTCACGCAGTGACAGAGGGGGGTAAAACCGCCTCGCAACACAGATGAGGGAGACGTCCCTCGAAACCGAAAGACCCTGATGACCGAGACCACCGATCCCCTCGTCCTCTTCATGCCCTCCGGCAAGCGTGGCCATTTCCCCGTCGGCACACCAGTGTTGGAGGCGGCCCGTACGCTCGGCGTCTATGTCGAGAGCGTCTGCGGCGGCAGAGCGACCTGCGGGCGCTGCCAGATCGAGGTCCAGGAAGGCCAGTTCGCCAAACACGGCATCACCTCGTCCAACGACCATATCTCGCCCGTCGGCCCGAAGGAAAAGCGCTACGCCGAGGTCCGCACCCTGCCCGAGGGACGCCGCCTGTCCTGTTCGGCGACAATCCAGGGCGACCTCGTCGTCGATGTCCCCCAGGATGCCGTGGTCAATGCCCAGGTCGTGCGCAAGGCGGCCTCCGACCGCGTCATCGAGCGCAACCCGGCCGTCCATCTCTGCTATGTCGAGGTCGACGAACCCGACATGCACAAGCCGCTCGGCGATCTCGACCGCATGAAGGTCATGCTGGAAAAGGACTGGGGCTACACCGATCTGCGCATCGAACCCTATCTCCTGCCCCAGGCACAAAAGATTCTGCGCAAACAGAATTTTACCGTCACCGCCGCCATCCACCGCGACAGCGAAACCTCGCGCCCGACGGTGATTGCGCTCTGGCCCGGCCTGCACAACGAAGCCTATGGCATCGCCTGCGACATCGGCTCGACCACCATCGCCATGCACCTCGTCTCGCTCTTGTCTGGCCGCATCGTCGCCTCCTCCGGCGCGTCGAACCCGCAGATCCGCTTCGGCGAGGATCTGATGAGCCGCGTCTCCTATGTGATGATGAACCCCGATGGCCGTGAAGCCATGACCAAGGCCGTTCGCCAGGCCGTCTCCGATCTCGTCGACCAGGTCTGCGCCTCCGGCGGCGTCGCGCGGACCGACATTCTCGACGCGGTCTTCGTCGCCAACCCGATCATGCACCACCTCTTCCTCGGCATCGATCCGACAGAACTCGGCCAGGCGCCCTTCGCGCTCGCCGTCTCCGGTGCCGTCGCCTGCAAGGCGTCCGACATCGAGCTCTCCCTCAACCCCGGCGCCCGCACCTATCTGCTCCCCTGCATCGCCGGCCATGTCGGGGCGGACGCCGCCGGCGCCACGCTCTCGGAAGGCCCGCACCGCCAGGACAAGATGATGCTGATGGTCGATGTCGGCACCAATGCCGAGATCGTCCTTGGTAACCGCGAACGCACAGTCGCCGCTTCGTCCCCGACGGGTCCCGCCTTCGAAGGGGCTGAAATCTCCTGCGGCCAGCGCGCCGCCCCCGGCGCCATCGAACGCGTCCGCATCGACCCCGAAACGCTGGAACCCCGCTTCAAGGTCATCGGCGTCGAGCAGTGGTCGGATGAGGACGGTTTCGCCGAGGCGGCGGAAAAGACCGGCATAACCGGCATCTGCGGCTCGGCGATCATCGAAGTTGTCGCCGAAATGTATCTCTCCGGCATCATCTCCGCCGATGGCGTCGTCGACGGCGCGATGGCCGCCAAAAGCCACCGCATCCTCGAAAACGGCCGCACCTTCTCCTATCTCCTGCATGACGGCGCCCAGAAGATCACGGTGACGCAGAACGATGTGCGCGCCATCCAGCTCGCCAAGGCCGCCCTCTATGCCGGCATCAAGCTCTTGATGGAGAAGCTCGACGTCGAAACCGTCGACACCATCCGCTTCGCCGGCGCCTTCGGCTCCTTCATCGATCCGAAATACGCGATGGTGCTGGGTCTCATCCCCGATTGCGACCTCTTAGACGTCAAAGCCGTCGGCAACGCCGCCGGCACCGGCGCCCTGATGGCCCTCCTCAACCGCGACCACCGCCGCGAGATCGAGGACACCGTCACCCGCATCGAAAAGATCGAAACGGCGCTGGAGCCGCATTTCCAGCAACTCTTCATCGACGCCATGGCGCTGCCGAACAAGGTCGATCCGTTCCCGAAGCTTTCGAGCGTCGTGACGCTGCCGGAGCGGAAGGTTCTGGCGGAAGGGGATGGCGAGGGTGGTGGGCGCAGACGGCGGCGGTCGAGGGAGTAGGAGCAGGCGTCATTCTTTTCTGATAGGCAGTGAAGCGCCCTCACGATGGACATGCGGGTCATTCCCACGATTGTTAGAAAGCGGACGTAGCTCCATGACGTTGTGATGTCGCTGACGCCCCGACACGGACAATGGGTCCGCCGCGGGTTTCTTGGTGTGTAATGTCGCAAGAATGGTGACCGTTGTCATCCCAAAGCAAGCTGAAGCCGTAGTATAACAGCGCTTTGAAAGTCATCATCTAGCTAGCGGATTGGGGCTATTCTAAAAAATGCATTGCGTCATCAAATAAAGTCATTTGCAATCCCTCCATGAAACAACGGGTTCATTCTCTTCCACTCTTTGAGCCAGGAAAAGACGGTCAAAATATTCTTCCAAGGTGGCTCGCTGGTGAAGGTCATCAGTCCGGAAACGAACCGGGCGCTACAGGGAGATTGGATCTCGCATAGATTGACGCGGTATAGGCTGCTAAGGTTTTGTTCATCTGGAAGGACCCAGATTGGCGGCACCATCTTCTCGTTCAGGGAGTAGCGGCTGCCTGCTCTTGACGCCTCGCTTATGGCCCGAACTATAGCGGGGCCCTGTTGACGAGTGAGGCCCATGGCCGCAATTGGAATACCGGCTATGTTACCCCAGTTGCCGTCATCGGCAGCCATCGAAGTGAAAGTCTTGTCCGCGATCGTGATGAAGACAAGTCGACCATCAGGAAGAGGCGCATGGGCCGCCTGTGCTGAATAATGGGAAACCAAACTGGGTAAAAGCCCGTCGAACGTTGGCTGAGCGATATACTCGACCTGCCATATACTAACCAGCTCGACTGGCTGCCCCTCGACCTCAAGTTTAAACTCGACCCGGTATTGGATTGTCGTTCGCGGAAATGCCAGCAGGTAGCCCACCCAGCAGCCGAAAGCAGTCAAGACAACCGCCGCGACGAGGATCTTGAGTCTCATTGACCCCCTCAAGCATATTGTTTTGCGCGATGGTAACCTTCTGCCCCCGCACTGATAACTCCAAAAATTTAGAGGTCAGCAAACAAGTTTTATGCCCTAGACACAGCCGTCGAGTCCGTAGACCCGGATGTATGCTAGCGGGACCAAGCACTCCACCAACGAACAGTTAGCTCACGGCCCCAAATCGCCTCTCCCCCTATAACCCCAAAATCCCCGCCGCATCCTCCACCATCTTCGCCAGCGCCTCCGGCTTTGCCCCGCGCACCGGGCTGAAATACTTGACCTTCAAATCCTTGAAGCCGCAAAAGCCGAGGATCTGCCGGCGCAGCACCTTCACCCAGCCATTGCCGTAGATCCATTTGAGGAAGAATGTCGGCGTATCCGAGGTGATCACCACCCGCGCCTTGCGCCCCGCCAAAAGCGGCTTCGGCAGCGCCTTGCCGTCGATATACTGGAAGGCAAAACCCGGCATCAGCAGCCGGTCGAACAGGCCTTTCAGCTTCCCCGGCGCCGAGCCCCACCAGAGCGGATGCACGATGACGAGCCGGTCGCACCAGGTGAGGCTTTCGGCGAGTGCCGCCAGATCCGGCTCCCAGTCCATCCGGGCGCGATAGCCTGCCTTCAGATTGGCGTCGAAATCGAGATCCTCGAGATGCACCAGCCGCACGGTCTGGCCGCGATCCCGGGCGACCGCCGCGATCCGTTCGGCCATCGCCCCGCACAGCGTGTCGCGGGCCGGATTGCCATTCAGCACAAGCAGGCGCGACGGCTGGGCCGTCGTGGAAAGAAAGGACATCGCAGGCTCCTCAAGATTTGACCGTGGTCAAGATATGGTCGATAAAATGACCATGGTCAAGTTATTCCCCGGGTTAGGCTCATGGAAAAGGAATCGTTGATGAAGCTACGCCAGCAACGCAGCCGCCAGACCCGCGACCAGATCCTGGCCGCTGCGCGCCTGCTTTTCGCCCGTCAGGGCTTCGAGACGACCAGCATCGACCAGATCGCGGCAGCCGCCAAAGTGGCGAAATCCAGCGTCTTTGCCCATTTCGGCGACAAGACCAACCTGTTGGCGGCGCTCGGCCTCTCGGACATCGAGGCGCTTGCGGAAGCCACGCGCCAGGGAGACGGCATCGACCGCGAGGCGCCGCTCGAACAGAAGATCCTCGCCCTTCTTGCCCCCTGGCTGGACTATTTCTGCCGCGAACCGGCCTTTGCCGGCCTCTATCTTAGCCAGACGGCGATCGTCAGCGGCCCCTATACCGAAACCTTCCTACGGCTTTGCTTCGAAGTCGAAGACCGCATCGCCGGCTTGTTCATCGAGGCCAACCCCGCCTGCACGGCGGACCAGGCCCGGCTTTATGCCCGCGGCGTCCAGGCGCTGTTTCACGAAGTCATCGTCTATGAAATGTCCGACTGGCTGAAGACCGCCCGGCCCGGCCCTTCCCCGCCCAAGACGCAGCTTGCCGACATGCTGAGCATCTGGGTGGCCGGAATTGCAAGGCCGGCTGATCTACAGCGCTGACACGAACCGCCGCGCCGCCTGCGCCAACACCTTAGGCTCAAAGCCGGAAAAGCCGATCACCAGCCCCCGCCGCTCCGTCGGCCCGGCATAAAGCGGCGACAGCGCCTTGACCCCGAAACCGACCGCTCGTGCCTGATGCGCCAGCGCGCCATCGTCTTCCGCGCCGTCGAGTTCGGCCACCAGATGCAGCCCCTGCTCCGGCACGCTGACCGTCAGCCGGTCCGAGCGCAGTGCCTCCACCAGCGCATCCCGCGCCGCCTTCACCCGCTTGCGCGCCCGCTTGATATGCGCCGAAAAATGCCCGTCACGCAGGAATTCGGTGAGCGCATCCTCGGCAAGCGTCGAGGGAAAGCGATCCGTTAGCCGACGAATGGTCAGCACCCGCTCACGCAGATGCCGGGGCACCACGAGATAGCCGAAGCGAAAGCCCGGCAGCAGCGTCTTCGAAAACGTACCCAAATAGATCACCCGACCCTCGCCATCGATGCCCTGCAGCGCGCTCAAGGGCGGCCCGGCAAAGCGGAACTCGCTGTCGTAGTCATCCTCGATGATATAGGCGCCCGCGCCCCGAGCCCAGTCGATCAGGGCGAGCCGCCTGGCCATGGAAAGCGTCACACCCAGCGGATACTGATGCGACGGCGTCACATAGACCGCCTTGGCTTCCGGCCGCGCCGCAATCCCTAAGGCCACATCGAGCCCCTCGCCATCAACGGGAACCGGCGTCACGGAAAGCCCCGTCCCCTCGAATAGCTCGCGCGCCGCCGCATAACACGGGTCCTCGATCCAGACGGGATCGCCGGGTTTCAAAAGCGCCCTGACCGCCAGATCCAGCCCCTGCTGCGTGCCCGCCGTCATGATCACCTGGTCCGGCTCGCAAGCGACCCCGCGTGCCGCCTTCAGATAGGCCGCGACTTCGACGCGCAGCGCCAGGCTGCCGGCCGGATCGTTGTAATGAAAGTGCCGCGCCGAAGGCTGCGTTAAATGCCGATTCATCAGCATGCGGAAGATGCGCAGCGTCGTCTCGTCCGCCGTCGAGCAGCCGAGCGCCCCAGGCAGCGGCGGCTTTGCCTCCTCGGCCTCGATCACCTGCGGCTCGGGTGCTCGCGGCAACAGCGGCACGGCCTCGGCCACATAGGTCCCCGCCCCCACCCGCGCCTCGGCAAACCCGTCCGCCACCAGCATCTCGTAAGCCGCAACCGCTGCCCCGCGCGAAATGCCGAAGCGTCCGGCGATGTCCCGCGTCGTCGGCAGCTTGTCGCCGGGCTTCATCTGACCGCTCTCGATCAGCCCGCGCAGCGCGCGATAAAGCGCTAGCCGCCTTGGCCCCTTCGCCGGCAGCAGGGGCGTGTTGGCAGACCAGTCGGAATTGGTTCGCAGTTTTTGCGTCATGGTGGATCTTCTTTGGACCAATTGATCCAACTATCCCTGCCGCATCAGCCGTCAGGAGGCAAGCATGAACGACAGACCCGACCCGCAATCCTTCCCCGTCACCCCGCGCAACCGGGCAAAGCGCCTGCATGAGCGCGCGGCTTATGACCGCGAGGCCGTCTATGCCGTGCTCGATGCGGCCCTGCTCTGTCACGTCGCCTATGTCATCGACGGCCAGCCCTATTGCACGCCGACCATCCACTGGCGCGACGGCGACTGGCTCTTCTGGCACGGCTCGTCGGCGAGCCGCATGCTGAAGACCCAGAAGGCCGGTTTGCCCGTTTGCCTCACCGTCGCCCATCTCGATGGCCTGGTGCTCGCCCGCTCCGGCTTCCACCATTCGGCCAATTACCGCTCCGCCATGTGCTTCGGCACGGCCCAGATCATCGACGACCCGGAGGAGAAGGCCGAGGCGCTGAAAGCCGTCGTCGACCGCTTCTATCCCGGCCGCACCGACGTGTTGCGCGAAAACGACCCCCAGGAAGCCAAGGGCACCATGGTCATCGGCATGCGCATCGAGGAGGCCTCGGCCAAGGTCCGCTCGGGCGGCGTCTCCGACGATCCCGCCGATGTCGATGCCCGCGTCTGGGCCGGCGTCATCCCCGTCGAAACGCGGCTGCGCGCCCCCGAGATCTGCCCCAAGGTCCCCGAAGGCGTGGCTTACCCCGAGCACCTCGCGCATTTTGCCGAAGGCCGCCGCCTCGACGAGGTCTTGACGGAGAGCCAGGCACTCTATGAGAAGCAGACCTAAGCCTGCGAATAAAAAAGGGCGGCGCATCGACCGATGCCCGCCCCTCAAACCTCGCGCAATGGCCCCGTGTCAGGCCTCACCCCGCCGAGATCCAACGCTCGAGCTTCGCCCGCTGCTGATCCGAAAACGCGTGCGACTTGCGCGTCGCCTCGTCGAAATGCACCACCACCGTCTCGGCCGACGCACACAGCTTGCCCTTCTGAAACACCGCCTGTTGCATCGTCACCGACGACCGCCCGACGCGGATCACCCGCGTGCCGATCTCGACCGTGCCCGGCCACAGCACTTCCGCGATGTAATTGATATCGAGCTTGGCCAGCACGAAGGAGAAACCCGGGTCCAGCAGCGGATCGGCGGGATTGTAGATCAGCTCCACACGCCCGGTTTCCATGAAGGTCGCAAAGACCGCATTGTTGACATGCCCCTGCCGGTCCGTGTCGCCATAGCGCAGCTTGTCGTAAGCCTGGCCCGCAAAATCCTGAAGCCGCAGCCCTGTCGTCTCATCCACCATGCACACTCGCATCCTGCCGCTGGTCCGTCCGCCAGTTCGGCATTTCCCTAATTTCAAAAATCGAGAACCACTTACCGAACCCGTCTGCTCACGCCGCCATGCCGATCATTTCGGAAAAGGCATAACGCACGCTGTCGGCCACGGCCTGGATCGTCTCTGACGTCTCCTTGCCGATCAAAAGCCTGACCTCGAAGGAGCCGAGCTCCGGCAGTCCGTGTTTCGAGCCCAGCGCCGTCATGTCGTCGGTCAGGTAACTGCGCGGCAAGGGTGCGACCGCGAGATCCGCGATCACGGCCGCGCGCTGCGCCATGGTATGCGCCGAAAGATAGGCGATGCGATACGGCCGCTTTTCCTTCTCGAGCCGCGCCAGCGCATCCGCCCGCCAGCAGCAGCCATCCTCCCAGATCGAGACGGGCAGCGGATCGCGCAAATGCGCCGTGCCGCATTTCGCCCCCGCCCAGACCAGCTGCTCCTGATGGATCACCTCGCCCTCATGCACCACAGCACCAGGCGCGCAATTGATCAGCGTCAGATCCAACCGCTGCTCGGCGAGCCGCCGCCGAAGCGCGCCCGATGTATCCACCGTCAGATCCACCATGATCAGCGGATAGAGCTCAGCAAACCGGCGCAGAATCGTCGGCATGAAACGCTCGCCGATATCGTCTGGCGCCCCGAGCCTGACGACCCCCTTCATCTCCGGCATGCGGAAGCGCCCCACCGCCTCGTTCGACAGCGCCAGCATCCGCCGCGCATAGGGCAGCAGCACCTCGCCGCTTTCCGTCAGCGTCACCGAGCGCGCATCGCGCAAAAACAGCGTCACGTTCAGCTGCTCCTCGAGCTTCTTGATCTGCATCGAGACCGCCGAGGGCGTGCGATACACCCGGTCGGCGGCGGTGGTGAAACTGCCGGTTTCGGCAATCGCCACGAAGGTCCGGAGAACATCGTTGTCGAGAAGCGGAAGCGGCTGGCGCAGCATGAGCGTCATGGCGATAGACCTTCAACAAAATTGAACTTGAAGACGATACTATTGCGTTTGATTGAATGTCAATCCGGGCGCATCCTCCATGTCACCAACCGGAAAGGAGGATGACACGCCATGTTTCGCAACCCACTGAAGACCCTGCAGCCGATCTTTGCCAGGCTCGAGGAGGCATCCCGCCGCCGCGCCATGCGGGCCGCCGCGTGCCGCATGCTCGCGCCGCTGGGCCCCGCCCTGCGAGACGATCTCGGCCTGACCCACCATCGCCAATACATCAGTTTTCAGAATGATAAACATCAGAAACATTCGTTTGAGTGATCGATCAGATTGCGCGATAACCAGACCCGGCCCCTGCCACCGATGAAAGGCATGGGATGACGAAGGGGCCACCGAACCGAAAAGGATCACGACCATGACCATGGTTTGCAGCGTTTCACCGATGACCCCGAGCGCCACCGCCGCCCCGACGCTGGCAGGCCTGGCGAAGGCGGCGGCCGGCCGCCTTGCGACCGGGCTCAACGGTCTGGCCCGCACCCTCTCCGACCATCGCCGCCGCCGCCTCGACCAGCGCGCGCTGGAAGCCCTGCCCTTCGATCTGCGCAAGGATCTCGGCTGGCCTGCCGGCGACACCAGGCGCTGATCCCGGCGGGGACCTCGCCAGTCCCGGCCGCCCCGTTTGCGACGCTGCCGCCCCATGGCGTCGCAAACGGGGCAATCCCGCCTTGAGAGCCGCATCAGACCCGTTCCGCGAATCCGAAACTTTTCAACCACCTGCCCCGCAAAATGCCGCCCTGCCCGTTTCACGGCGTCGCAGCCTGAAAAATGCCGAAAAATGTCGCGCTTTAGCGATTGCGCATGCTTCCACGGCGCGCAACTCCATGACAATGTCGCAAAGCGACAATCGCGCCGCCGAATTCAGGCGGAGCATGCCGTCAAAACAAGGGAACGGCAGCAAGGACCACGGGGCATCATCATGAGCAAGCAGCAGCCACAGACCAAGAAGCGTTCGATCGTCTTCTTCCTCGTTCCGCATTTCACGCTTTTGCCCTTTGCCGGCGCCATCGAGACGCTGCGCATTGCCAACCGCATGCTGGGTTATTCCGCCTATGAATGGCGCCTTGCCTCCGTCGATGGCCAGAAGGTCTATTCCTCCTCCGGCATCGGCATCGAGGTGAATTCCTCGCTCGCCGACGAGCGTCGTTTCCTCGGCGGCGAAAACCGCCCGAACATGGCGATCGTCTGTTCCGGCATCTATGTCGAGGAGTTCAACAACAAGTCGGTCAATGCCTGGCTGCGCGAAGCCTATAACCGCAGCGTCGCCGTCGGCTCGCTCTGTACGGGCGCCCATGTGCTGGCCCAGGCCGGTCTTTTGAACGGCAAGCGCTGCGCCATCCACTGGGAAAACCTGCCCGGCTTTTCCGAAACCTTCCCCCAGGCCGAAGTCTATGCCGACCTCTACGAAGTCGACGGCAATCTCTACACCTGCGCCGGCGGCACCGCCTCGCTCGACATGATGCTGAACCTGATCGGCCAGGATTTCGGCGAGGGCCTGGTCAACCGCGTCTGCGAACAGCACCTGACCGACCGCGTCCGCTCCGCCAACGACCGCCAGCGCCTGCCCCTTCGCGCCCGCCTCGGCGTGCAGAATTCCAAGGTGCTGCAGATCATCGAGCTGATGGAAGCCAATCTCGCCGAGCCGCTGTCGCTCCTCGAAATCGCCGACGACGCCGGTCTCTCCCGCCGCCAGATCGAACGCCTTTTCCGCCAGGAAATGGGCCGCTCGCCGGCCCGCTACTATCTCGAAATCCGCCTCGACCGCGCCCGCCACCTGCTCGTCCAGTCCTCCATGCCCGTCGTCGAAGTCGCCGTCGCCTGCGGCTTCGTCTCCGCCTCCCACTTCTCCAAGTGTTACCGCGAACTCTACAACCGCTCCCCCCAGCAGGAGCGCGCCGAGCGCAAGCTCACGATGTCGAGCAATCGCACGGGCGTGGTGGTGTAAGGCCACCGGCGACACCCTAAGCCCCTCGCGGGGTCCGCTCTCCCCCCTTGTGGGGGAGATGGCCGCCCTTCGACAAGCTCAGGAGGCCAGAGGGGGGTATCACACGGCAGAACACCAACCACACCCAACCTCCCCTTGGACGGCGAGATCGCGCGGAACGCGCGGGTGGGGTGACCCCGTTGCCAAATGCAGTCCGCTCACCCCGCCATCAGCCGCTGCCATTCCGCATCAAAGGCGGCCCGCAGGGCCTCGGCTTCGTGCGGCGGCAGGGATCGGGTCATCTGCGGGAAGAGCAGCTGGTGGTAGGCGCGCTTTTTGCGGTCCCATGGCATGGTATCGGCGGCCCGCATCTCAGAAAGGACAGCAGCCAGCTTGCCGCGCACCCGGTCCGGGTCCGGTTTGTAGCTGGCAGGTTCGGCGGGGGCCACGTCCATGGCCAGACCGAACAGATCGAGTTGCGCTCTCATGATGTCCTAGATGCTATCGTCCGATGATTCTGCGCCATTCTCGACGGTCGTAGCGGCAGCATCAAGGCTCAGAAGCGGCTTATCCAAGATCCGTTGCAGGAGGTCAGCCTGGGCCGGTTCCAGACGGACCAGACGGCCGAGCACATGCAGAAGGTTCATCAGGTCGGTGGTGTATTCCGATAACCAATGATCCGGCTGGATCTTGTCGAGTGGCGATGGCGGGCGGCGGTCGCCGATGATCGGGCGGGAGCGGTCCAGCTTGCGATAGCTGAACCATTGCCGCAGCACCTGCTTGCCCGAGACTTCATAAGCCCAGACCTCGGGTGAGACATTGTCGATGAAGCCCTTGCCAATGATCAGCCTCAGGTTTTCCGCTTGGTAGTCGATCCCGTCCGGCAATGGTTCCGGCGCGCCGGGAATGGCACCATTGGCGGGAATGCGCGGGGCATCGGCGGGCCCAAGTCGCGGCGGCCCTTTGGGGCGGCCTGCGGCCGGATCGGCAAAGCGTTCGCCATAGCAATGCAGCCAGATCACCTCGCGGCCCAGCGCCACCGCCTCGAAGAACAGATCCGCATCCGCCGTCAGCGGAACGCGCAGACCCGGCTGCACGAGATCGTCCTTAAAACGGGCGGTGAAGGCCGGGTGCGTAAGCGTGGCCGCGATATAGGCCATGACATCGGCGGGCGTGACCTCCTGGCCATAGGCATCGGCGAGAAAGGCAAGATGCTCCGGGCGGATATTGGACTGGCTGGCCCCGGCATCACGCCACAACGGCATGACGCGACCGCCGAACGAGCCTTTGTAGTGGTGGAGATCAGGAATGAGTTCGGTGAATGTAACTGCAGGGCCAGAGGTCGGAGAGTGGGCGTCCAGCGCAGTCAGAAAGACTTGGGCACTGGAGTAGCCGTCCCAGAGTGCGGGGTTGGGACGGTTAAGCACACGCGTATCTGGAATGATCCACTGACGATCCAGTGTACGAAACCCGTAGCGCACAGGAATCTGAACGGGCTCTTTGTCATCGCGCACGGCCTGCTTGCGTTGAACATGGCCAGCCAGCTCCGTCTGCGGCTTCTTCGCCACCGTCTTGTCCCCGCCCTGATGCGGGTGAAACAGCACCTCCTTGCGCGCCTCGTCCTTCTCGGCCACCAGCGCATCCCAGCGGCGGCCAAGGCTTTCCTTGTCCGGCGCGATCACCCAGGTGCGCCCCGGCATGACACCGGAGCCGTCATAGACAAAGAAGGTTTTCAGCGGCGGCATGTCGGCCCAGGCGCCGGTTGCCTCCGGCAGGAAGGCATCGCGCCAGCCATTGGAACATTCGACCCAGTCCGGCCCGTCCAATGACAGGGTTTCCAGCGCCTTGAACTTCCCTTCGCGCCGCCCTGCGGGCAAGGGCATGTAGCGCACGTCAGCGGGTTTGCCGGCATCCTTGCCAAGCTTTTTCGCAGCAATTACGATGCAGACCGGCTGCTGCACGCCCTGAAAGATGCGGGTTGCGACTTCCGGCTGATGGCCTTCCGGCGAACAGTCGATGACCCAGATCCTGGTCGCGGTGCGGCGCAGGTCCTCGCGCATCTTCTGAAATCCGGGACCGTTCAGGAATCCGGCGACCGTGATGTAGCAGATCACGCCTTCCTCATCGCGATCAGGCGTGCCGGTCGCGGCATAATTGCCCGTGCCGAAGACCTTCCAGGTGGCCCAGCGCCAGAAATAGACATAGAGGTTTTTCAGGTGTTTGGTGTGGGCCGAGACGCCCCATTCGACCGGCGGACGCCACCAGTCCATCGGCGCTTTCAGGCTGCCGCCGGAGCCGGCCTCGATCCAGCCGCCCAGACCCTCGGCCTTTTCCTTATAGGGCGGATTGCCGATGACCACCGTGATCGGCTGGCCCTTCTTGATGGCATTGGCCTCCTTGCGCGAGGTGGCAATCGGCTGCATCACCTGCGGCAGCCATTCATCCTCGATATAGGGGTTGCCCAGCGTATCGGTGATGAAGAGCTTGAGAGACGGCAGCGTCGCTGCCTTGCCCTCGCCCACCACCATCAATTCCTGAAATTCTGCAATCAGCCGAAGCTGTGCGACGGCAAAGGGGCCGAATTGCAGCTCAAAACCGATCAGCCTTTTCGCAGCAGCAGAAATGGCGGCAGGCACGGCTCCCTCGCCCATGTCGGTCGCCACGGTTTCGGCAATCTTGCGCAGAACGCCCAGTAGAAACGTGCCCGTGCCAACCGCCGGGTCGGCGACCGTGACATCGGACGAGGCAAGCCCGGTGGTGCGCTCGAACAGAGGCCCACGCAGCACGTCGTCCACCATGCGCACCATGGCGTTTACCACCTCCGGCGGGGTGTAATAGGAGCCGGTGCGCTTGCGCAGCGTGTTGTCGTAGACTTCGAGAAAGTGTTCGTAGAAATAGAGCCAGGCGTCGGGGTCTCGTCTGCCGACCTCCTGCCAGTTTACCGCGTCCAGCACGCGCGCCATGGTGTCAAGCGACGTCTTGAGCGCCGTGCGATTGTCCGGGTTGTCGGTGAGAAGCCCCAACGCCGTGCCGATCAGCGAATTGGATTTCTTGAGATCGGAAGCCGCGTGTTCGATGCCCTGATTGAGCGGGATATCGCGGGTGCGGGCAATCAGCAGACCGAAGGTCACGGCCTGCGCATAGCCATCGGCAAACTGCGCGTCATCGGCTTGCGGAAACAGCAGCTTGCGCCAGTCCTGTGCCAAACCGCTCAAGGCAACGTTACCGCGCTCCAGTTGCTCGCTCACCTCATCGCGCAACAGGCGGCAGAGCCTTGCGCTCACCTCCGCAAGGCGGCGTGGGTTCTTCGGTGCCTGCGGTGTCCATGTAAAGAAGTCGGAAAAGAGCGTCAGCAAAGTGCCGGGCGCGCGGACGGCTTTGCCATCCGTTTCCAGATCGCCTTCCAGCCGTACGATTGAGCCCTGAAGTTCCCCGTCGCGCCAGAGCGAAAAGCTCATTCCGTCAGTGTAAAGCAGGTTCTGCAGGGATTTCAGCCGGTTCCACTAATCCTTGTCATGCCCTTGAAAGCGGCGCGGGTCCGCACCCTTGCCCGGCGCCTTGACCTCGATGAAACCTGTCAGCGCCTTGCCGAAAGTGACCGCGTAATCGGGTCGCGTCATAATGTCGGAAAGGATGGTTTCGCCTATCAGGGAGACGGCATCATCCGGATAGCCGAGCAGATCGACAAGACCCGCGATCATGCTCTCCAGCGGCCCACGCAACTGGTCTTCCGGCGCACCCGTGACAACCGGGCTCGAAAGCTTCTTGGAAACGGCATGGCCAAACGCAGATATGACGATATCAAGCGTTGTCATCGCCCCTCCTGCCCCTGCCAGCGCTTGATAAACGCCTCGACCTTTGGCTGCACTGTCACGTCTGCCCTCGCCCATTCATAGAGTCGCGATGATAGTCATCGAACGGGTCGAGGCAACCGGGAAAAGCGCCTGCGCCTCTGCGTTCTCAGCCGTAAAGGCTCCAGAAAAATCTCCCCGACACAAACAGCAGAAACACCGCAAACCCCATTTCCAGCGGCGCGCCATAGCGCGGGCCCACCATCGCGATCGGCTCAATCATCCACCCTCCGCCATCCTCGGCATCGTCTCGCGGGCCTTCAGAAACCGTTCCAGATCGGCGTCGGCGATCCGCCAGCCGCGACCGACATCGATGGCCCGCAGCGCGCCGCTGCGGATCCACTGGCGCACGGTGGCTTCGGACACGTCGAGCCTTTGGGCGAGATCCGGCACGGTTTGATAGCGGTCCTGCGGCATTGGGCACTCCTGCGGCATAATGGCTTGAGAATAGCGTCGTTGAGCGCGGTTGAGTTGACCTGGGTCAAGTCGGAACCGGTCGCTCTCTGGCAGCCTTGGAATACACGCAGCGGCTGCGGCCCGCGCCGGCTGCGTCAATCAAGGGAGACGACGACATGTCCATCAAGCGCATTGCCTACCTGCCGCTGAGCAGCTACCCCGAACCCCTGGCCGAGGATCTGATCCTCGGCGCGATTGGCTTTGCCGCCGCATTTCAGCTTGGCCTGGCCGTGGACACGTTTGAGGTGACCCTGCCGCGCCGGCCCTCGGGCTTTGGCGATGCACTGCTCGATGTCTCCGGCCTCATCCAGGCCAGCGAGGAGAAGAGCCGGGCCGAATGCCGGCGCCTGGAGGATCTGCTGCGCACCAGTGCGCCGGCCGAAAGCGGGCTTTCCGTCCATCATCGCAAGGTCGCCTCGGGCCTCATGCTCGATGCCGCCGCAACCGAGGCCCGCTATCATGATCTGGCGCTGATCCCCTGGAGCGGTCAGAGCCATGCCCCGCAGGACATGGCCGAGGCGATCCTCTTCGGCGCCGGCCGGCCGGTGCTGCTGCTGCCGCCGGGGGCGGCTGCCGCTCCGCTTTCCCATCTTGCCGTCGCCTGGGATGGCAGCCGTGTCGCGGCCCGCGCACTCGGCGATGCCCTGCCGCTCCTAGAGCCGGGCGGTCGCGTCAGCGTGCTGACCCTGCGCGGTGAAAAGCCGCTCGGCGCCGACAACATCGCCGAAAAGCTTGCCACCGCCCTCAAGCAGCGCGGCATCGAGGCGAGCTTCCGCGACATCGAGCGCGGCGACCAGCCGATTGCCGCCCGGCTGCAGCGGGCCGCCCAGGACCAGGGGGCGCAGCTGCTCGCAATGGGTGGTTTCGGCCATTCACGCCTGCGCGATTTCGTCCTCGGCGGCGCCACCAAGGGCATTCTGAGCCATCTCGAAATGCCGGTTCTGCTCGCCCATTGAGGTTTGCCAGGCAAGCGGCGATGCCCCCTGGCATCGCCGCGTCCTCAGCCGTAAAGGCTCCAGAAGAACCGCGCCGACACAAACAACAGAAACACCGCAAACCCCATCTCCAGCTGCCGCTTGTTCAGCCGGTGCGCCAGCTGCGCGCCATAGGGCGTGACCAGCATGGCGATCGGAAAAATCACCGCAAAGGCGATCCAGTTGACATAGCCGGTGGAAAACGGCGGCAGGCCCGCCTCGCCCCAGCCGGCATAGATGAAGCCGAAAAAGGCCGGGATCGAGATCAGCACGCCGACACCGGATGAGGTGGCCACCGCCTGGTGGATCGGCCGTCCGTAAAGCGTCATGAAGGTGTTGTTGAACACCCCGCCGCCGACCCCCATCAGCCCGGAAAACATCCCGATCGCCGAACCGGTCAGGAACCGGAAGGGCTGGCCCGGCAGGTCGGTGCCCAGATGCAGGCGGTTGGAGAGGAAGAGCATGCGGGCGGCAAGCACCAGGCCCATCACCGCGAAGAACAGCCTGAGACCCTCGCTGGAGACGAAGGCAGCAACCACGGTCGCCAGCAGCGCGCCCGCCGGCACCGCGATCACCCAGCCTTTGAGCAACTCCGTATCAACCGCCCCGCGTTTCCGATGCGCCTGGAACGAGCGGATCGAGGTCGGCACGATCAGCGCCGTCGAGGTGCCCACAGCGAGATGCATGATCACGTCGTCGGGAATGCCGGCATAACCGAAGACCTGATAGAAGACCGGCACCAGCACCGCGCCCCCGCCAATGCCGAACACGCCAGCCAGCAACCCCGCCACGGCCCCGGCCGCCGCAAGCATCACGGCAAAGACAAGGATATCGGCAATCGGCGGCATGGGGCACTCCGGGAAACAGCGGGCTTACTTGAGACGGCCCTAAGACGGCAGGATCAGGCACCCGCTCGGCTCCACGATGCAAACGCAGAGGCGGACAACGGACACCGCCAAGCCTCTAGGCCCCGCCCGCCCCGCCCGCAAGCCCGCCACAGCGTTGCGCGGTACGGCCCGCGCAACACCCAGACGCTTAGGCAATTAGCAAATCAGGGAATTCAACGAAAAGCTCTCAGCGGCAGTTGCGCTTGTCCAGATACAGCGAACAATCCCGGCCCGCAGGTGCCGCCTGTGTCGCCACCCGCCGCGTTTCGACCGGAACCGGATCGTTGAGACCGCTGTTGCCGCTGTCCACCGAAAGCGGCAGGATCCCGCCCTCCTCCGGCATATCGCCGGCCACCAGCATCTCCTGCGCCGCCGGCTGCGGCCCGCTCGGGCCCGTCACGATTTGCGTCGGCTCGTCAAAGCCGATCCCGTCGACGACAGGCTGGCTGGTATTGCCCTCGGCCATCGCCATCGCCCCGTTCGCCGTCACCAGATGCGGCTGCACCCCGACCGGGCTTGTCGAATCTGCAAAGCTTGACCCCGCCACTTGCGGCTCCGCCCCGATCCCGAGCTCGCCGTCGATATTGACGCCGCCGTCCGGGATGACCATGGCCGTCATCGACTGGCGCGCCGAGCCATCATCAACAATGGGTTCTGAGGTCGCGAGATAGTCGATCCCGTCGCTGCCGGCATTTTGAGCCGCCGGCGGCGGCGCAAAGGCTGCCGCTTCCGCGCGCGGATCCCCGACCCGTCCGACCAGAACCTGCCCGTCCTGTCCCGGATCGACCCGGCCGATCAGCTGATCGCCGGCCCGCGGTCCACCCACGTCTGCAAAGGGAATGCGGTCGGTGCCGGAACAGCCGGCAAGCCAAAGGGCCGAAAACGCGGCCACCGTCATGCGGCGGCCAAGGGACGAAAACACGAGACTCATTTCACCCTCGATGGCCCCAAATGGGACAACTTCAGGTATCCTAAGCCATGCCGGCTTAATGCGCCATGAACGAAAAACGGCAGGAATCGGGGGCAAAAAGTAAGGGCCGGCGGATTGCTCCACCGGCCCTTGTCGGTTTGTCGCGACGGAGCGTCAGGCCGCCCGGCGATGACCCGTGACCGCCTGGGCGGCATTGACCTTGAGGCGCGAGAGCAGCTGGCGCAGATTGTAGCTTTCTTCCGCCAGCGACTGGCCGGCCGCCGAAGTTTCTTCCACCATCGCCGCATTCTGCTGCGTCATCTGGTCCATGTGATTGACCGAGGTATTGATCTCGGCCAGACCCGTCGCCTGTTCCTTGGCAGCGGTCGCGATCGTGTTGACGCTCTCGTTGACGCGGTTGACCAGGGCTTCGATCTCGAGCAGCGCCTCGCCGGTCGAGCGGACAAGGCCCACACCGGTGTCGACTTCGGCAGCCGATGCACTGATCAACGCCTTGATCTCCTTGGCCGCATTCGCCGAACGCTGCGCCAGTTCACGCACTTCCTGCGCCACGACAGCAAAGCCGCGACCCGCTTCACCCGCACGCGCCGCTTCGACGCCTGCGTTCAGAGCCAGAAGGTTGGTCTGGAAGGCGATTTCGTCGATGACGGAGATGATCTGGCTGATCTTCTGCGAAGACCCTTCGATCCGGCCCATGGCATCGACTGCGCTGCGCACGATCTCGCCGGAGCGGTTGGCGCTCGACTTGGTCTCGGCCACCATCTGCCGTGCCTCGTTGGCGCGCTCGGCCGCCGTGCGCACGGTTGCGGTGATCTCGTCGAGGGCTGCCGCCGTCTCTTCGAGTGCAGCCGCCTGTTGTTCGGTGCGCTTCGAAAGATTGTTGGTCGCCTCGCTGATATTGCCGGCCGAGGACGTCACGATGTCGCTCGTCTGGTTGATCGCCGCAATGACGCTGCCAAGCGATTCGACCGCACGGTTGAAATCGTCACGCAGCTTTTCATATTCGGAGCCGATGACGCCGATCTGCACGGTGAGGTCACCCTCTGCAAGACGCTCCAATGCCGAACCCAGCGCACTGATCGCATGGTTCTGCCGCTCGGAAGCCGTGCGCAGGTTGAGCTCGTTGCGCTCGCGTTCGCCGTTGAGGCTCGCCTGCTGCTCGACCTCACGGTCGCGCAGCTCGATACGCTCGCGAACGCTGTTGCGCAGCACCTCGAGCGTCTTGGCCATGCCGCCGATTTCGTCGCGACGATCGGTATCGCCGATCTTGATCTCGACGCGCTCTTCGGCAATGTCGTTCATCGCGCTCTTCAGGCGGTTGATCGGGCTCACGACGCTGCGCACCACGAGATAGGCGAAGAACACCATGCCGGCTGCGGCAAAGGCGATCAGCACGCCGTAACGGATGGCCGTGCCGCGGAACAGGACAGCGAGGTCGTCCGAATAGACGCCCGTGCCGACAACCCAGCCCCAGGGCTCGTAGCCGATGACATGCGACAGCTTTTCGACCGGCTCTTCGAAGCCCGGCTTCGGCCAGTAATAGTCGACGAAGCCTTCCTTGCTTGCCTTGACCGTATTGACGAATTCGACAAACAGGAACTTGCCGTTCGGGTCCTTGCTCTGGGTCAGATCGCGTCCGTTCAGCTCGGGCTTGATCGGATGCATGACCATGGCCGGCTTCATGTCGACGATGAAGTAGTAGCCATCGGGATTGTAGCGCATGGCGCCGGTGACTTCCTTGGCTCGCTCCTGCGCCTCCTCGCGCGTCAGCGTGCCTTCCTGTTCCATCTTGTGATACTTGTCAAAAATGGAAATCGCCTGGTCGTTGATCTGGGCCAGCCCGAGACGCCGCTCATGCACGAGCGAATCGTAGGATTGAAAGAGGCTGTATGCCAGCGCTCCCACAAGCACCGCCAGAGCCAGTGCGACGAGTGCATAAAGCCGCACTGACAGAGACATCGATTTCATTTATCCACCCCCGTGAAAGTTAGAATGGCTAATTTTGATATGTATCAATTCTAAACTCCGTAAATGCGGACCTGCGAATTCTCAGGGGTGTTTTCTTGCCCGTGAAATTTAGTAGTGGCGCTCTACGCGCGCGAACATATTGATCCAGCATCAGGCTTGCCCCAGGAGAATTGTCCGTCTCATGACCATGAACACCCAAAAGCCGAACGGCGAACTCACACTGAGAACCCTGGCCATGCCGGCAGACGCCAATGCGGCCGGTGATATCTTCGGCGGCTGGGTCATGGCTCAGATGGATCTTGCCTGCGGCATCCGCGCGGCCGAGCGCGCCCGCGGCCGCGTCGTGACGGCTGCAGTTCAGGAAATGGCCTTCGCCATGCCCGTGAAGATCGGCGACACGCTCTGCGTCTACACCGAGATTGCCCGCGTCGGCCGAACCTCGATGACGCTGAAGGTGGAAACCTGGGCCCAGCGTTATCTCACCCATGTCATGGACAAGGTGACGGAAGCGACCTTCGTCATGGTCGCACTGGACCAGGACGGCAAGCCGACACCCGTGCCACAAGCCTGACGGCGACGGTTCAACGCGCGTCCATGCTGCGAAACAGCGCCTCCGAGCGCTCATCGGACGGGTAGAACATTTCGATCTTGAGATCGGCGAGCGCGATATCCTCGGCCGTGCCGAACTGGGTGATCGTCGAAAACATCGGATACACCTGCCCGCCAAAACGAAACTCGACGGACAGCACGGGCGGCAGGGCGCTTGCGGCGTTGTCATGCCCTTGCTCTGCAGCGCGAGTGAGCCCCTCGGCAGCCCGGTCCAGGACCCGATCGCCACCAAGATGGGCGCTCTCCAGGCGCAGCCGGGCCGCAAGATGGGCCGCGACCTCCCCCCAGTTCGCCACCAGTTCCGGCCCCTTGCCCGGCACCAGCAGAAAGTCGATGAAGCTGTCCCCGGCCTCAAGCCCGAAACCGGCGAGCAGGGTCCGTCCACCGGCATTCGCATCGATCACGGCCCAGTGGCGGTCGAACACAAAGGCCGGATAGGGTGAATGCCCTTCGATCATATGGGTGATCGCCTTGCGGATCGGCTGCATCGCTTCCCCGTCCAGCGGGCGACTGGCATAGGCCGCGCGAAACCCTGCTGCATCCAGCATCAGATTGCGCTCTGCTCTTGGCACCTCCAGCGCCTCGCCAAGGCGCATGACCATGGGCTGGCTCGGCTTTGCCCTGCCCGTTTCCAGAAAGGCGATGTGCCGCGCAGAAACATCCGCCATCAGCGCCAGCTGCAGCTGGCTCATCCGCCGCTTCCCACGCCAATTGCGCAAATGCCCGCCGAAATCGAGTGTCATGACCGTCCTCCCTGGCTGCCGCGATACAGGCACGACCGCTGAAGCTTCTGCCACGCTGACGACAGGCAGTCACTTACCTCTCACGTAATTGCGGCGCTGCAGCCGGGCCACCATCCTCCACGCGTCGCAACCGAAAAGGAAGTTTGAAATGTCTCAGGATTTCGCTGCCCTCTGGCTCAAGATCACCAGCCTGCACATTATCGCGCTGGGTCTGCTCGTCGCATTCGGCGCCCATCCGGCAACAGCCCTGCCCGCCACCTGGTTGACGGATATCGTCTTCTGGCCCTTCGATGGACTCCAGACGCTCGAAGCCCCCGCCGCCCGCGTGCTGGCCGCCATCAGTGGCGGGGTCATGGTCGGCTGGGGCCTGATGATCTGGCTCGTCATTGATCGACTGCTGCCGGCAGACCCGCGCCTTGCCCGCCTGCTCGTGGTGGAATCGACGTTTGCCTGGTACCTGGTTGATTCAACGGGCTCTTTCGTCTCCGGCGCAACCGTCAATGTTCTCCTCAACACCGTGTTGATGCTGACAATCGTCATGCCGGCCTGGCGCCTCGGCAAAGTCCAGGTCGCCCCGGCACATTAAGCCAGTGTCCGCAAAGCCAGAATGCGGGGATGGCGCAGTGCAACACACAGCGCCATCCCGGCTATCCGCGAAACACGAAGGCTGCACCCGCTGCAATCAGCGCAAAACCGATCACATGATTGATCGTGAGGCTCTCCTTCAGGAAGAACACGGAGAAACCGGAGAAAACGATCAGGGTTATCACCTCCTGGATCGTCTTGAGCTGGGCTGCCGAATAGACCTCGGCGCCGATCCGGTTGGCTGGAACCGCCAGGCAATACTCAAAGAAGGCAATGCCCCAACTGGCCAGGATGGCCACCCAGAGGGCTGACGTCTTGTATTTCAGATGCCCGTACCAGGCAAAGGTCATGAAGATGTTGGAAAGGGACAGAAGCAGGATCGGCCAGACGGCGGCGGGGGAAAAGCTCGGCATGAGACACTCGTGCGTGGGAGGAACGAGATGCCGGCGACATCCGAGTCGCCAGCCCGAATCGTCATACCAGAATGGCGAGGACGAGGTGTAGCGAGGCCGCATCGAAGATGATTTTCAAACCGCTATCTTTGCAACCTGAGGAGGGATTGAGGCCGCGACGGCAGCTCTTTTTCCGCCCATCCGAGGGGGCGAGCACACCTGAAACCACCACCGGAAAGTTGCCGATGATTTCTAGTTAAATTGCGCAAAGCCACCGTAACATCCCGTTAAGTCGCTCTTGTTATTGAGTATTTATTGCGATCGGTATGGGCATTGTTTTATGTGGTTGAGTCAGAGCGTAAGTGGCAGAACGATGCCGGCGGTGCTGCAAGCTCAGGTGGCGGACATGGCCGACGGGTTCCGATCGACCCTGCTCCTCAACCTGATCACGCTCACCATCTGCCTCACCCTCTTGCACATCAATCACCAGGTCGGATGGCCGAACATCGCCTGGTATGCCGCAGCCGTCATCGTGATCGGGATGCGCGCCTATGTCATGAATGCCCTCGCACGTCGCGGAAAACTGCTGACGGCTCCCAAGGCCAGCCTCAGGTTTCTGTCGCTCGGCGCGCTGGCACTGGGCATCATCTGGGCGGCCCTGCCCTGGACCATTCCGGATTTCCAGCCTCTTGGCGAGCATGCGGCGCTCTTTCTGATCATGGGCGGCATGGCGGCCGGCGCCGTCATCAAGCAGATCGGCTACACCCCGCTCGCGCTCAACTATTCGATCCCGATCCTTTTGTCCTTGGTGATCAATCTCATCGGCCACTGGCGCCCGAACGAGGTGCTGGTCGGTCTTTGCCTCAGCCTGATGATCGTGATCTTCATTCGCCGCAGCATGTGGGCCGAGCGCATGTTCGTCAGCAGCCAGGTCGCCCGCCACGAGGCAACAGCGCTTGCCGACAGCCTGACCCGTGCCAACAGCGATATTCTGCGTCAGAACTCCAGGCTTGAGGCCCTCGCCAATCGCGACACTCTGACCGGCCTTGCCAACCGCATGTTCTTTCATGGACGCCTGGCCGGCGACATCGCCCGCGCCAAGGTGGTCGATGAACAGGTCGCCCTGCTGATCTTCGACGTCGAACGCTTTCAGTCGATCAACGACACGCTGGGCCACAGCGCCGGTGATGCGCTGCTGCGCGAGATTGCGGCTCGGCTTGGCTCCATCATCGAAGACGGCAGCCTGATCGCCCGTCTTGGGGGTGACGAATTCGCCGTGATCGTCAGCGGCGCCGAAGCCCTTGAACGCGCCCGTTCCCATGCCGCCGCCGTGCTGGAAGCCAGCCGTCAGCCAATCCACTGGAGCCAGCGCCAAGCCGTGGTCGGCTTGAGCGTCGGGCTCGCGGCCTATCCGGATCACGCCGACAATGCCGAGGAACTGCTCGCCTGCGCAGACATGGCACTTTACGACGCCAAGCGCGGCGACCGCCGTCAGCTGCGCGAATTCGACCCGGATCTTCGCCGCAATGCCGAGCGCAAGCGCATCATCGAACAGGATCTCGAACGGGCCATCCAGACGGGTGCGCTCAGCGCCTGGTTCCAGCCGCAGGTCGATCTGCTCACCCGCCGCATCACCGGCTTCGAAGCCCTTGTCCGCTGGCAACATCCCCAGCTCGGCTTCGTCTCGCCGCCCGAAATCGTCAGTGCGGCCCGCACCGTCCATCTGTCCGAGCAGCTGACGGCCCGCATTGCCCGCGACGCCTGCCTGCTGGCCCGCCGTCTGCCGGAAATCGGCCTGACCGACGTCACGGTGGCCCTCAACGTATCGCCGCGCGAATTCGCCCTCTACTCCGTTGCCTGCATGCTGCAGGGCGTCACCGCCCATCATGGCGTTGCCCCCTCGGCGCTGGAGATCGAGATCACCGAAGAGGCGATCCTCGACCCCGCCCTTGCCGACGAGCAGCTGAAGCGTCTCGAACAGGCCGGCTACAAGCTCGCCGTCGACGATTTCGGCATGGGCCACTCCTCGCTCGCCTATCTGATCGGCCTGAAGGTCGACCGGCTAAAGATCGACCGCAGCTTCGTCAAGGACGTCGCCCGCAGCGAAACCAACCAGAAACTGATCTCGGCCATGGTCAGCCTCGGCCAGTCGCTCTCGCTGGAAATCGTCGTCGAAGGCGTCGAAACCCCGGAAGACGCCGCCATCCTCGCCCGCCTCGGCTGCGGAACGGCCCAGGGATACCTCTTCGCCCGCCCCATGCCCCCAAGCGCGCTGGAAACCTGGATCGCCGAACACCAGTCGACCACCCTGCTGAAGCGCAAGGCCAAGACCAAGCACCTGTCGGTGGCGTGAGGGACCGTATCGCGGCTGCACAGTGGCGCGGCGATACCCTTTGCTCAGATGGACCGAACAGCCTGGGCGGCAGCTGAAATCTGCATGAGACGATGCGCCAACGGCTTGAGATGCCGGTCGACATCGATGGCTTGCGGGACCGGCGGAAGCCGCAGATTGGACCGTGTGAATGGCAAGAGAACGTATCCATCGCTGTGCCGCACTGCGATCTGCGGCAGGTCATCGTGTTCAAGAGCCATGAAACCTTCGAGCGCCGTCACCATCGCGGTCAGGCGCGCTTGGGCTGTCGGGAGGTCCGTCGAAACGAAATCATAAGCCCAGCTCCCGAGACGGGTTCCATTGGGAATCAGCATGAGGCGGTCCGGCAGCCTTGTCCCCCGGAACACGGAGCGGGGCCTCTCCGGTCGTCGCAGAGCGGCAAAGTCACCGGGATACTGCCGGTCAAGCACTGCGGACACGACCGTTCCCCTGAAGGTGACATCACTGTGTTCCGCGCTATCACGGCTGAATTCAGCTTCGGTGACGGAATAGCGGAAACCGTTGCATCGCAAGGCGATGTGGAAATCGCAGTCGATCTTGTTCCGCGGAGCGAAATAATGTCCCGGCATGCGCGCGATCTCGGGGGCGGCCTGCCGGGCTCCGATCGACCATTCGTCCACAGGGGGAAGCAGAAGCGGCAAGATCGACAGATAGGCATCCGACTGCAGTCTACGCTGCAACGCCTTGATGACGGTTGCTCCTAGTATCAGGGTGATCACACCACAAACAATCGCCAGCGTTGGAACAAGTCCCGGTCCGGCGGCATAGCTCGCCACCAGACCTGCGCCAAGGATACAGGCGCCCAATAGCCAAATGGCTCGCTCGCAACGACGGATTCTCCGCGCCCGCACCAGACGGTCGGCATTGCAGGCCGCCACCGCCCTTTCGACGGCGCGCCAATCGATCCCGGCGGGCGGTGCTGAAGAAGACGCGAGAGCCTGCGAAATGAGACATCCTCCGGCGATTGATGCCGCATTATGGGCAAGAGTTTGGCCTCTGGCAATGGCATGGCAGGGCGCTCAGGACACAGCACGGCACCCTTGCCGCTCCTGCCACCGTCCTGTCAGCAGAGCTCCGCCCGTTGCGTTTTTGTTCTGATTATCCCGCCCCGCCCCTTCCCTTTGCTGCCGCCCTTCTCCATATTCCGGCCATGGCCAAGTCTCCCAAATCCTCCGCCCCCTCTGATAGTTTCGAGGAAGCCCCGCAGACCGCATTCGAAGGCGCGCCGCTGTCCGGCTCCGTCTCCGATTGGGTGAAGCAATTGGAGGCGGAAGCCGAGGCCTCGACGGTCGAGAGCCAGCGCGAGCTGGCGTCGAAAGCCGGTAAGCATCGCAAGAAGATCGAGATCGAGGCCCGCCGCCATGCCGAAAAGGTGGCGTTGGAGAAAGCCAAGCCAACAACTGCAAAAAACACCACCTCGACCAAGACCTCGCGCGGCGTCTCCATCGGCGCCTCCAACGACCCCAAGACCCGCGCCGCCGCCGGCCTCAATCCGATCGCCGGCATGGACGTCTCGCTGGAAGAAGCGGAATCGCTGGCCACCGGCGCCGTCACCGCCACCGTCGAGGCCCTCTCGGCCCTGATCGAAAGCGGCAATCCGCTCTTCAAGAATGGCGAGATCTGGGTGCCGCACCGGCCCGCCCGCCCGCAAAAGTCCGAAGGCGGCATCTCGATCCGCATGGCCTCCGATTTCGAGCCCGCCGGCGACCAGCCGACCGCCATCAAGGACCTCGTCGAGGGGCTGAATTCCGGCGAGCGTTCCCAGGTCCTGCTCGGCGTCACCGGCTCGGGCAAGACCTTCACCATGGCCAAGGTGATCGAGGAAACACAGCGCCCCGCCGTCATCCTCGCGCCGAACAAGACGCTCGCCGCCCAGCTCTATTCCGAGTTCAAGAACTTCTTCCCCGACAACGCGGTCGAATACTTCGTCTCCTATTACGACTATTACCAGCCGGAAGCCTATGTGCCCCGCTCGGATACCTTCATCGAGAAGGAAAGCTCGATCAACGAACAGATCGACCGCATGCGCCACGCCGCCACCCGCGCCATCCTCGAGCGCGACGACTGCATCATCGTCGCCTCCGTCTCCTGCATCTATGGTATCGGCTCGGTCGAAACCTACACCGCCATGACCTTCCAGATGCAGGTCGGCGACCGCATCGACCAGCGCCAGCTCTTGGCCGACCTCGTCGCCCAGCAATACAAGCGCCAGGAGATCAATTTCGTCCGCGGCTCCTTCCGCGTCCGTGGCGACACCATCGAAATCTTCCCCGCCCACCTGGAGGATGCCGCCTGGCGCATCACCCTCTTCGGCGACGAGATCGAGAGCATCACCGAATTCGACCCGCTCACCGGCAAGAAGACCGGCGACATGAAGACGGTCAAGATCTATGCCAACAGCCACTATGTGACGCCGAGACCCGCCCTCAACGGCGCCATCAAATCGATCAAGGACGAGCTCCGCCACCGCCTCGCCGAGCTCGAATCCGCCGGTCGCCTGCTCGAAGCCCAGCGGCTGGAACAGCGGACGAAATACGATATCGAAATGCTCGAAGCCACCGGCTCCTGCGCCGGCATCGAGAACTATTCCCGCTACCTCACCGGCCGCAAGCCCGGCGAACCGCCGCCGACGCTCTTCGAATACATCCCCGACAACGCCCTGATCTTCATCGACGAAAGCCACGTCACCATCCCGCAGATCGGCGGCATGTACCGGGGCGACTTCCGCCGCAAGGCCACACTCGCCGAATACGGCTTCCGCCTGCCCTCCTGCATGGACAACCGCCCCTTGCGCTTCGAGGAATGGGACGCCATGCGCCCCCAGACGGTCGCCGTCTCCGCCACCCCCGGCAACTGGGAGATGGAAGCCGCCGGCGGCGTCTTTGCCGAACAGGTCATCCGACCCACGGGCCTTATCGACCCGCCGGTCGAGATCCGCTCGGCCAAGACCCAGGTCGACGACGTGCTCGGCGAAATCAGAGAGACCGCGAGCAAGGGCTACCGCACCCTCGTCACCGTGCTCACCAAGCGCATGGCCGAAGACCTCACCGAATACCTGCATGAACAGGGCGTGCGCGTCCGCTACATGCACAGTGACATCGACACGCTGGAGCGCATCGAGATCATCCGGGACTTGCGCCTCGGCGCCTTCGACGTACTGGTCGGCATCAACCTCTTGCGCGAGGGCCTCGACATCCCCGAATGCGGCTTCGTCGCCATCCTCGATGCCGACAAGGAAGGTTTCCTCCGCTCGGAAACCTCGCTCATCCAGACCATCGGCCGCGCCGCGCGAAACGTCGACGGCAAGGTCATCCTCTATGCCGACCAGATCACCGGCTCGATGCAGCGCGCCATGGACGAAACGTCCCGCCGCCGCGAAAAGCAGATGGCCTACAACCTCGAACATGGCATCACGCCGGAGTCGGTCAAGGCCCGCATCTCCGACATCCTCGATTCGGTCTACGAACGCGACCACGTCCGCGCCGACATCTCCGGCACCTCCGGCAAGGGTTTTGCCGATGGCGGCCACCTCGTCGGCAACAATCTCCAGGCCCATCTCAACGCGCTGGAAAAAGACATGCGCGACGCCGCCGCCGACCTCGACTTCGAAAAGGCCGCCCGCCTGCGCGACGAAATCAAACGCCTCAAGGCCGTCGAACTCGCCGCCATGGACGACCCGATCGCCCGGCAGGAGGCGTCGAGCGCCGAAGGCGCGAGAGGGAGTGGAAAGACTCAATCCCGGTCACAGGAAACGTCGAAGGGCGGCAGCACCCACCTCCCCCTTGAGGGGGGAGGTCGCGCGGCACGCGCGGGTGGGGGTGACCCCGCCGCAGCCAATCACCCCACCCCGGACCTGCGGTCCGACCCTCCCCCTCAAGGGGAGGGTGTCCCCCGCCTCTCCCCCTCCGGCCGCAACAAATCCGGCGCCCCGCAAGGCCGCGGCAGCAGCCTCTCGCCCGAAAACCCCGAGGCCACCAGCTATTTCCGCAAAAACACCCTCGACGAAATGACCGTCGGCCGCACCGAAAAACCTGTGACCGGCAAGTTGCCGGAAAAGCCGCGCGCTCCCGCCTCTCCCCTTGCGGGAGAGGATAGTTCGCCCCAAGAGGCGAAGCCGATTGGCGAGGCGAACTTGGTGAGGGGTAATGACGACCCCCGCCCCATCATCCGCGCCCGCTCCGGCGCCGGCTCCTACGAGGACCCCACCGACCTCAAGCGCAAGGGCCGCACGAAGGGCAAAACCGGGAGACCGGGGCGGTGACCCTATCTCCCCCCTTGCGGGGGAGAACGGAATTTCAGCATCTTAGCGCAGCTAAGTGCTAGAAATTCCAAGAGAGGGGCAACAGCGGACACCATGCAAGACCTGGCAAACCTGCTCTCTGACATCCTCGGCTATATGACCGCTGGCTGGCGACGCTGTTGCACACCTTGACTAGAAATTTACACATGTGAATTCCGGAAAAGATCACATTATTTCAGATAATTAGCAGCTTGCACTACTTCCATGTCAAACAGGCACAATCTCCAAAGTGGACTGCAACCATTAAGTGTTGTAACTGAAGCAACGAATTGGAGGCTGATTCAATATGTTCAGTGACAAGTATCCCGGCAATGATTTCGTTTTCAGGAAGATGTGCGATAGAATTGCCGAAACTGAAATAGTCGCAGTTACCGGCGCAGGAACAAGTGCTCCTGTCGTCCCAACATGGGGAAGTCTGCTTAATCGTCTTCTCACATCCGCGACCCAAGAAGGTATGATAGATAAGAACCTGCAAGACTCTTTGAGCGAGGAAAGCGATTACCTATACGTAGCAGACGAACTTTATAGAGCAATGGCTGCTCAAACAGTCAGAACTCGTGTTTGCCAGATAGCGGGATCACTGGCTTCGCCCACTGCTGCACACGAATTGTTAGTCCAGATACCCTTCGCAAAATACATCACTTTAAACTACGATACAGGGCTGGAAATAGCATTTACAAAAGTAAAAAATGAGCACGTATTGTCAATAACGACAAAAAACGAAACCGAATTCTACGAATGGAGCCGATCGAGAACCTCCAGAGGCCATGTGCTGCATTGGCACGGAATACACAGCAACGCCCAAGATATAGTTTTCAGCGCCTCAGATTACAATGCTTTTTATGTTAAATCACCCCAAAATACAGATGCGTTAAAGAACATTTTCAAGAATCAGACCGTGTTCTTCGTCGGGTTTGGATTTGGAGACCCATTCTTCGAGAGGCAGTTAAACATCACAATGTATGACGCGCCGACGGAAAACACGCATTTCGCGATTGTAGGCGTAGTTGATACCAACAACATCGACGTCGCAAGGGAGCGAAGGAAGTACGCAACTAAGTACAAGTGCGAAACTCTGTTCTATCCTATTCTGCAAACATCATCGGGCCAGAGCCATGAACTCCTGTCTGAGGTGCTAAAGGCATTGCATGATGCAACTAGGACCAATTCTGCCGCAACAAACCCTGTCTCGACATCTTCTGCGATCGCCAGAAGCAACGCAATTGACCCAGGACCTAGTCAAAACCTATTCGTATTTGGAGACAAGCAAATCTACTGCAGGCCTAATCTATGGATTAAGCGAGCAGGCGCAGAATTGGGGACGTTGGAAAAGGTCACAGTAGAAGACGTTGTAGCATCAAGCAATCACGCTGCAATTCATGCACCTAGAGAGTACGGCCTTACAACGCTTGGAAGGCAAATATCATCCGGCGTCTTAAAGTCGGGCGGCGAAGCCGTACTACGCGACGCCGAGAATATAGCCAATTATCGAAAAAAACTATTGCAGGATGTTGAGCTGGTCAATCTGGCAAAGTCTGAAAATCCGGTTCTGATTATAGATAGGTTCTCACCTATAGATCAATCCAGAGTCATTAAAGAACTCATATCAACATTCCCAAATATAAGAATAATAACATTAATTGCATCATCTTTTCATGGAGCGGATACAGAAAATGAAATTTCGGAGATAAAATTTGATCAATATAAGCTTGAAGCCTTCAGCCGACCCAACATAAGAGAAGTTGTAAATGTAATATCCGACTCAATAGATGTCGACTTTATCTCATCAATTGTGGACAAGATTTATAACGATCTTCTTCAACTATGCATACCTCTAACGCCTTCAAACGTTATAATCTATGCAAGCGTTTTGTGTAAAGATGGCACTTTTTCGCCGGTGTCTAGACTACACATCATTGACCGCTTTGTAACTGAGGCCCTAGGCCGCGCGAGCGACGCGTATGCAGACACATTCAATTCCATAAACAAATCTGACCTCATAGCGCAGTATTGCCACGGTCTTTTCACGAATGACCGGTACTCGTTTTCCAGTCGCGACTGGAAGGAGTACTGCGAAATATACAAGCGGGAGAAACTGGTCGAGTTTGACGAAAACGATATCATAAGCGACCTTCTTGGCGGAAGGATAATATACAAAGAGGGAGCCGAATACTTTTTTAGATATAGCATGTTTTTCACGTATTTTGTTGGGAAGAGCTGGCTCGGGAAATCTGCACAGGGTGGATAAGTGGAATTTCTGCCTGACTTCGGCTTAGATGCCGGGAACAGGAGATACCATGACAAGACGACCGCGCCGGAACCACAGCCCGGCTTTCAAGGCAAAGGTGGCGCTC
>JAPZUE010000024.1 GCA_027533385.1 Rhizobium sp.
GATAGCGTCCGCGAAGCTGGTGTAATTTCGGAGGCGATTTGAGTGGAGAAAGCGGTGGAGATTTCGCTTTCGTTTTCCACGAGACGTCAGGTGGGCACCGGGCCCGTCGGAGAAGGTGGAGTTGCGAGACTTCAACCTGACCGAAAGGAAGACCCGATGACCGACGACAGATTACCTCTTGCCGAGCTTGCCGCGAAGAGTGGCGATCCGGATTTTCTTCGAGTGATTGCCGAAAGCGTGCTGCAGATGATCATGGAGGCCGATGTGGACGGCCTGATCGGAGCCGGACGCTACGAGCGTGGCGAAAGCCGCCAGACCTGGCGCAACGGCTATCGCGACCGGACGCTCGACACGCGGCTCGGCACCTTGAACCTGAAGATCCCGAAGATGCGCTCCGGAACCTATTTCCCCGGCTTTCTGGAGCCGAGAAAGACGGTTGAGAAGGCGCTCGTCGCTGTTATTCAGGAAGCCTGGATCAACGGTGTATCGACCCGCAAGGTCGATGAGCTGGTGCAGGCCATGGGGATGACGGGGATTTCCAAATCCTCCGTTTCCAAGCTGTGCAAGGATATCGACGAGCGCGTGAACGCCTTCCTCAGACGCCCTCTTTCCGGTGCCTGGCCATACCTATGGCTGGACGCGACTTATCTGAAGATGCGGGAGGGCGGACGCATCGTATCGGTGGCGGCAATAATCGCAGTGGCTGTCGATACAGACGGCAAGCGGGAGATCGTCGGCTTGCATATCGGCCCTTCCGAAGCCGAGCCGTTCTGGACCTCGTTCCTGCGTGATCTGGTGCGCCGAGGGCTGACCGGCGTCAAGCTCGTCATCTCTGATGCTCATGAGGGATTGAAGGCTGCCATCACCCGTGTGTTCGGCGCGACGTGGCAGAGATGCCGGGTTCACGCCATGCGCAATGCACTTGCCTATGTGCCCAAGGGGCAGCACACCATGGTGGCAGCCGCGATCCGCCAAGCCTTCATCCAGCCTGACCATGACGGAGCCGTCCAGACCTGGCGGCATGTTGCCGACCAGCTCCGCGCGAGATGGCCGAAACTGGGAGCCTTCATGGACGATGCAGAGGCTGACGTCCTCGCCTACATGGCGTTCCCGTCCCAGCATCGGACCAAGCTCCACAGCACGAACCCCCTGGAGCGCTTGAACAAGGAAGTGAAGCGCCGCGCTGATGTCGTTGGCATCTTTCCCAACGAGGATAGCATTGTTCGGCTGATCGGAGCCGTGCTGCTCGAAGCCAACGACGAATGGCAGCTTCAGCACCGCTACATGCAGATCGAGGGCATGGCAGAGCTTAACTCTCCAACAATCGAGGAGGAAAAACCCCTTCAGATTACACCGAAAGCCGCCTGATCATGACGGCCCGGTCCCATACCCGAAATTACACCAGCTTGACGGACGCTATCTTTTGAGGGCGCACCCCGGCAGCTTCGCCGACGCTGGTCGGATGACTTTAAAGCGCGGGCGGTGGCAGAGACACTTGAGCCTGGTTCGAGCGTCTCAGCGATTGCACGTCGGCTCGATATCCATCCGTCACAACTATTTGGCTGGCGTCGCGCCGCGCTTGGCCCTCACAAGGAGAGCACAGGCTCGAGCGGTCATAAGGCAATCACGCCATCAGCAGGCGTTGCGATAATCGAAGTTCTGATTGGCGATGCTGTCGTGCGCGCTCCCATCGATGCTGACGAAGCTCATCTGCAGCGCGTGATCCGGGCGGTTCGCTCAGCATGATCCCCGCAGGTGTAAAAGTCTTCCTCGCCAGCCATCCCATCGACTTCCGCAAAGGACCGGACAGCTTGCTGTCGCTGGTACGAGATGCTGGCAGTGATCCGTTTAACGGCTCGCTGTATGTGTTCCGTGCAAAGCGGGCCGACCGGGTCAAGATCGTCTGGTGGGATGGATCAGGGATCTGCCTCTACTCGAAACGGTTGGAGAAGGCGCAGTTCTGCTGGCCTCGGATCGGCCACAACCGGGTGCAGCTCAATCATGCCCAGCTCATGGCGCTCGTTGACGGCATGGACTGGAAACGGGTCCGCTCGGTAGCGGTAAAGCCGCCGGAGATTGTTGGGTAAAGTGCTGCGGCGAAGTGAATCAACCGTCTGAAAGGGCAGGAAAACCGGAGCAAAATATGCTCTGGTAGGCGCTATGACGCCGCCCGATTTGCAGCTCCCGGATGATGTAGAGACCCTGAAGGCCATGGTCCTTGCCATGGCCGAGAAGGCTGCGCGCACCGACGCTCTCGAGAGCGAGGTCGCAGATCTGAAGGCCAGAAACGCCGATGCTGATGAACGCATCGAACGACTCACCCAGATCCTGAAAGCCTTCGATCGTGCCCGCTTTGGCCGGCGATCGGAGAAGCTCGCATCTCCGACCATCGATGATGAGCAACAGGCTTTTGTCTTCGAGGAAATCGAGACCGGGATTGCTGGAATCCGAGCCCAGGTGAACAAGAGCGTCACCCATCCCGATGGCAAACGTCCGCCGCGACCGCGCAAGGGCTTTGCACCTCATCTGGAACGGGTCGAAGTCGTGATCGAGCCAGACGAACTGCCCGAGCATGTCGGCAAACAGAAGGTTCTGATCGGTGAGGACGTCTCGGAGCGGCTGGACGTCGTGCCGGCGAAGTTCCGCGTCATCGTCACCCGCCGGCCGAAGTATGCCTTCAAAAACGAAGACGGCGTCGTACAGGCAGCCGCGCCCGCGCATATCATCGAGGGCGGCATTCCGACGGAAGCGCTTCTCGCCCAGATCGCGGTCTCGAAGTATGCCGATGGCCTTCCGCTCTATCGGCAGGAGGCAATCTATGCCCGCGACAAGGTCGAGCTTGACCGGAAACTGATGGCTCAATGGATGGGCAAGCTCGGCTTCGAGCTTGATATCTTGGCCGACTACATCCTCGCCGAGATCAAGACGGCGGAGCGCATCTTCGCTGACGAGACGACGTTGCCCACGCTCGCGCCCGGATCCGGATCGGCAAAGACGGCATGGCTATGGGCTTATGCCCGGGATGACAGACCCTTCGGTGGCAGTGGTCCGCCGATGGTCGCCTATCGCTTCGAAGATAGCCGCGCTGGCGATCGGGTCGCCCGGCATCTGAGTGGCTATCGCGGTATCCTTCAAGTTGACGGGCATGGTGCCTACAACAAGCTTGCCCGATCCGACGGCGGCAATGATGGCGTGATACTGGCCGGCTGCTGGTCCCATAGCAGGCGCAAGTTCTACGAGCTCCACGCTTCGGATAGTTCCAGGATCGCCACCGAGACGGTGGAGCTGATGGCAAAGCTCTGGGAGGTGGAAGCAGCGGCCCGGGGACAGAGCCCTGACGGCCGTGTCGCGGCGCGCCAGGCGACATCTGCTGCTGTAGTCAACGAGCTCTTCGCCCTCTGGCAGAAGACCCTGCCGCGGATCTCCGGCAAGTCGAAGCTCGCCGAGGCGATCCGCTATGCCACCTCGCGTCGCTCCATCTTCGAGCGCTTCCTCTCCGACGGCCGCATCGAGCTCGACTCCAACATCGTTGAGCGCGCCATCAGGCCCCAGACAATTACGCGAAAGAACAGTCTCTTCGCTGGCAGCGATGGCGGCGGAAGGACCTGGGCGACAATCGCCACGCTCCTTCAGACGGCGAAGATGAACAACGTCGATCCGCAGGCCTGGCTCACCCTGACCCTCGACCGCATCGCCAACGGCTGGCCCAGCAGCGATCTCGAGGCACTCATGCCCTGGAACTACGAAGCCTGAACGGCCTCAGCTCGCCGCTTACAGTAAGAGTGCGGGGTCTTCGTGTGGTTCTTTCCCACGTGCTATTCGCCGTGGCGGACGCAACGGGCCACAGGTTGTTTGCCGGCAATATCCCGCGCGCGCTTTCCATTTGCCTTCCCCCTCCCGATCGCACTAGAACGGGACCATGATCCAGGCCCGCGACATGACGCCCGCAGAGCTCGCAGCGCTTCTCGCATTTCATGCGGAAGCGGGCGTCGAATGGCTCGTGGAAGAGGACCCGGTTGATCGGATCGCAGCCTTTGCGGCGGAGAAAGCGGCGCGGCAGGTGACGCGGCCCGTGGCGGATACCGCGGCTTCGACCATGCCCGCCCGAGCGCCGGCTCAGCGCAATGCGGCGCCGTCCGAGCGCCAGCCCGCGCGCGCGCAGCCCGCCCAGGGCTCGACGCTGCCGGCGATCCCGGACGAGAATGCCATCGCGGAAGCACGTTTCGCCGCCGAAAGCGCCCGCTCGCTTGCCGAACTGAAGACGGCCATCGAAGGCTTTACCAGCTGCAACCTGAAGACCTCGGCGCGCTCGACAATCACGGCTGAGGGTGCCGGCACGGCTGGCATCATGGTGATCGGCCCGATGCCCAACGCCGACGACGACCGGGAAGGCCAGGCATTCACGGGCCGCGCCGGCCTGCTGCTCGACCGCATGCTGGCCGCCATCGGCCAAAGCCGCGAGACCGTCACCATCACCACAGTCATCCCCTGGCGGCCGCCCGGCGACCGCATGCCCTCGGGTCCTGAAACGGCCATCTGCCGGCCGTTCATCGAACGTCAGATCGCGCTTGCCGAACCCCGCCTCGTCCTGGTGCTCGGCAACTTCGCCGCCCGCTTCTTCTTCGGTGAGACCGGAACCATCCACGCTCTGCGCGGCAAATGGCGCGAAATCGGCGCCGGGGGCCATTCCGTGCAGGCCATGGCCACCCTGCATCCGCAGGAACTGCTCGCCGCACCCGCGAGCAAGGCGCTCGCCTGGATGGACCTTCTCGCCTTCTCCGAGAGACTGATCGGCGAAAACGGCTAAATTATCGGCAGCGTAAACAATTTATGAAAACTGCCATGCAAAAATTGCATGGCAGTATCGCGGTGGCGCTCCTTGTCGAATCTATGCTGCACTGCGATATATGATGTTGAAAGTGGGAGGGACACTTTTAAAGGAAGACCACCGTGAGCCTTCGCACCCGCCCCATCCATTGCAAGTTCGAGACCCTGCGTCTCGCCGGCGAATCCGGCCGCAGCGCCAGCCCCTACAATCGCAGTGGCAGCGGCGTTTCCGCGGAACAGCTGAGCGCCCGCTTCACTGGCCATGCCGGCCGCATCGCGCGCCCCGCCACCGTCTTTTCCGAATTCCGGGCCTAATGGCGGCCTGCGCCGCTGAGACAGCATGCGAGGAACGCATATCAGCACTTCCGCATTGTGCATTGCGGCATTCGTTCATCCGTGAACAAATGTGGCTGCAGAAATCGATATGCATCCAGAGCAGAGGATAAGACCATGAACATCTCGTTCCACCCCGTCCGCAGCCTGCGTCAGGCCATGCACCAGATCGGCCATGCCGTCAGCGCCTCGGAAGAACTGTCGATGGCAGCGCGCAAGCGGAAGCAGGCGCAGGACCGAAGCGTCGATCGCGCGCTTCAGCCGCTCGGCTTCTGATCACCAACGATTTGCTTGTTCCACAGGGCCCGCCATGTGCGGGCCTTTTGCATCTCATAGATCCCACACATGAGGTTGCTGCTTTCCCTCGGCCTTCGACAGAGCGAGGCGCAGGGCGTCACCCGCAGGGGTTGGCAGCAAGTTCATGCATGGGATGGATCAGTGCCCGCCGACCGCGCCCCGGCGCGGATCATGATTTCCCGAGCGCATAGGCCCGCAGATCCGTTCATAAGCAAAGTCAACGATCGAAAACTTGACCGCCTGCCAGCCGCAGTATTCCTCAAGGAAATCGCGTCTGAGGATGCAATGATTGCGATCTCCGTCCGGCCAGTAGAGACAGCCGGTCTCGACCGCGCGGCGGAACAGCCGCTGCAAATGGGTGCGGGAGATCATGAAATGCTCGGCCATGACGCGGGCATCGATGCGACCGATGTTATAGCCATCGGCATCCGGCGAAAGCTCCATGGCCCTTCGCACCAGTTCGTCCATGACGAGACCGCCTGCTTCGGTCCACAGAAACAGCGCCACGCGTGGCGGCGGCTCAAGCCAGCTCGGATCAAGGCAGGCCCGTCGCGCAATCTGCGGCTGGATCAGGCGAAACAGGTCCGGCTGGTCCGCCAGCGCTGCCGCCCTGTCGCCACCATCAAGGCGGTCGAGCAGTTCAAAATTGGTCATCAGCCATTGAAACATGGCCTTCGTGGGCAGTTCTGTCGCCTCGTAGCGCTTCGGGCGACGGTTCGGGTCGCCGGCGATGCGCACGAACTTGTAGCTCAGCAGCTGGTCGAGAAAATTCAGGACCGTGTTGCGGCTCGCGGCATTGTTCGAGGTGATGATCTCACGGAGATTGGTGGTCGTCAGGCCGCTTCCCGGCTGTGCGGGATCATATTCCAGTTGCAGCGCAAAGGCCGCCTGGCTGAGCAGCCAACGTTGATGCGAGGCGAGCATGCGCGACAGACGCGGGCTTTGATCGAACTGGAGGCGCAGGTTGCCGGCGTAGACGCGCAGGGCAGGAATGAAGTGCGGATGGCGTGCGATCGCATTCGGCGAAAGGGTCATGACGGCCTCTCCCGTCCCTGTCGATCCGGCCAGGAACGAGTGCAGCAAATGCAGGCAGCACACTGCCGCTTTGCAACACCTCTACTCGCGTGACCTGGCTCCATTACACCCCTTTTACGGGCACCCGACCGGAGTTTGGCGCCTCTCTGAACCAATCGTTTTGAAGGTAAACGATTTCCTGACATTGTTTCAATCATTTATTGCCCGATTGTGCGGGAGAATGCCCATGGCACCCGCAAATGCGCAAAACAGCGTCGTATTCAACATTTCACCTGCCAGATCATGCTGGCACTATTCTTGTCGGGAATTTGCTCAGGGGGATCCAATGCTTTCAAGTCTCGCATCGATCGCGACCCTGATGCTGTCGACTCTCCTGATGATGGCCGGCTTCGGGCTGATGGGCTACATGCTGCCGATCCGCTCGCTGAACGAGGGCTGGTCGACCTTCATCATCTCCGTCATTGCCACGGGCTATACCTTCGGCTTCACGGTCTCCTGCGTCGTCACCCCGATCTTCGTGCGGCGCGTCGGGCATGTCCGCGTCTTCGGCGCGCTGATCACGCTGCTCACCGTGTCCATCCTGCTCTGTGCGCTGGTCGTGGAGTGGTGGGCCTGGGTGATCTTTCGCGGCCTTTCGGGCTTTGCCATCGCGGGTGCCTATCTCCTGATCGAAAGCTGGCTCAACGAGCGGGTGACGAACGCCAATCGCGGGGCGCTCTTCTCCGTCTACATGGTCACCTGCCTCGTCGGCTCGATCGGCGGGCAATACATCGTGCCGCTCGGCGATGTGAACGGGCCAGATCTCTTCATGATCTGCGCCCTGATCTTCTCGCTCGCGCTCTTCCCGGTTGCGCTGTCGACCGCCCAGTCGCCGACACCGATCGCCGAAGCGCGCTTCGACCTGAAACGGCTTTATCGCCGCTCGCCGATCGCCTTTTTCGGCTCGCTTTTGTCCGGCGCTCTCTCTGGCACATGGGGTAGCCTTGGCGGCGTCTATTCCCAGACGATCGGCATGACGACGGCTCAGGGGGCGACGCTTCTGGCCGCCTTTCTCGCCGGCGGAGCACTCGCCCAGGTGCCGATCGGGCGCATTTCAGACCGGATGGATCGCCGCCTGGTGATGATCGCCTCGGGACTGTTCGGCGTCGGGGCCTGCGCGATGATGATCGCGTTTAGCGCAGGCGATGCCAATGCGCTCTATGTTGCCGGCTTCTTTGTCGGAACGGTGCTTTATCCGGTCTATTCGCTGAACGTGGCGCATGCCAACGATCTCGCCGAGCCGGACGAATATGTGACCCTGTCGAGCGCCATCATGATCCTTTACGGCATGGGCACCGTCACCGGCCCGCTGATGGCCGGCAGCCTGATGCAGTGGCTGGGGCCGAATGCGCTGATCGTCTTCCTCGGCACGGCCTTTGCGCTCTATGCGGGCTATGCCGCCTGGCGCATCACGCGGCGGCCCGATAGCGGCTCGCTCGCCGACAAGGCGGATTTCCAGGCTGCCGTCCTGCCGATGCAGGGGACGGAAGGCGCTTCACCGCTCGCCGATCCCGAGCGATGAGCCGTCAGCCTTGCGGGGTCGAGGCCTTGCGGGCCGCCCGCCTTTCGAGACCCAGCTGGTGCTCACGATAGATGATGAAGATGCCGGCGCCGACCACGATTGCCGCACCGATCAAGGTTGTGGCGGTCGGGATCTCTGAAAAGAGCATATAGGCGGCGATCGAGCCGAGGATGATCGAACAGTATTCGAAGGGGGCGATCGTCGAGACATCGGCGAAGCGATAGCTTTCCGTCAGCAGGATCTGCCCCAGACCACCGAAGAAGCCTGCCAGTGCGAGGAGCCCCAGGGCGCGCCAGGAGAGCTCCGCCCAGCCGAAGAACCAGGTCAGCGCCGAGAGAAGGGCGGCGGTCACCGAGAAGAACAGGACGATCGTCGAGGTCTTCTCTTCGCGCACCAGCTGGCGGACCTGCAGCATGGCCCCTGCCCCGAGCGTCGCCGAGACGAGCACTGCAACCGCGCCGACAGCGACATCCGACCCCAGGCCCTCCTCGCCAAACAGGGTCAGCTTCGGCAGCGAGATGATCAGCACGCCGACGAGACCGATGATGACCGCCGTCCAGCGATAGAGCCTTACCGTTTCCTTGAGAAAGATCGCGGCGAAGACGACGGCAATCAGCGGCATGGCATAGCCGATGGCGATCGCATCGGGCAGCGGCAGATGCACCAGGCCATAAAAGCCCGCCCCCATGGCGCAGACACCGAGCAGACCGCGCTTGACGTGCCCGACCGGATTGTCGGTCTGCATGGCCGCCCGCAACTCCCCGCGCCAGGCGAGATAGAGGACGATCGGCAGGATCGCAAAAGCGGAACGGTGAAAGCTGATCTGGCCCGGCGGAATGCCGCTGCCGGCGAGTTTGATACAGGTCTGCATGGCCACAAAGACCGTGACGGAACAGACTTTCAGCACGATGCCGCGCAGGGGATTCGGGTCGGCAAAGGCCATGGGTCGGGCTGTCTTGGCTGCGTTCGGGGGCTGACATAAGCCGAACCGGGAGAGGAAAAGACCTCCCGGATGAATCGGTTGTTCCTAGCTTGCATGCCCATCAGGGTGGTGCAAGACCGCAATTCAAGGGGTTTTGCCCCAGAAATGGTTGGAAACCAGCGCCGATACACTTGGCTTATTAACCGCTCGTTTAATGGCGGAAAATATATTTCCTCACAATAAGTCATATTAATACGGCAGTTGCTGCCGCTTTCCGAACCATTCTTTTCAACGGGGTTTTGCGCCATGCCGCAGGCCGATTACCAGACACAGTCGTCTTCCGAAGTCCGTGCAACACCCCGCTCGATGCGCCTCGTCACAGAGAGCATCGGCAAGGATCTTGAACGCTTCAGCGCGGACAATTCGCTGATCGTGCGCCAGATCCGTCTTCTGGCGATCAATGCCCTCATCGAAGCCGCCAGGGCCGGAGAAATGGGCAAAGGCTTCGCCGTGGTTGCCAACGAGGTGCAGAGACTTGCCCAGGGCGCCAGCGAAACTGCCGAGCGCTTCCAGGAAAATGTCCTCGGGCGCATCCAGCAGAGCCGCGACATGGCCGACGATCTTGTCGAGCAGATGGAAGGCGTCAGGCTGATCGATCTTGCCCAGACGCTCGTCCGGTTCATCGTTCGCAACCTTTTCGAGCGCACGGCGGATGTGCGCTGGTGGGCGACGGACAGTGCGCTCTGGGAGGCACTGGAACAGCCATCGCCAGAGCGGGCGCAGCACGCGGCAGCACGGCTCGGTGTCATCAACCGCTTCTACACGGTCTATCTCGACCTGGTCATGACCGATGCCAAAGGCAAGGTCATCGCGTCTGCCAATCCGCGCTATCAGCGCAATCTTGCGAACAAGGACCTGTCGGGCGAGGACTGGTTCCGCGCCGCCCGGACCTGCCGCAGCGGAGACGATTATGTCGTCGACACCGTCAAGCGCAGCCCCTTGCACGACAATCGCGACATCCTGGTCTATGCCACCGGCATCCGCGCCGGAGGCAGGACAGACGGCGCGCTGCTCGGCACGCTTGGCGTCTATTTCGACTGGAAGGCCCAGGGCCAGGCGATCGTCGAGAAGGAGGCCAACCTGGCGCCGCAGGTGGCCGAGCGCACCGAAGTCCTGTTGCTCGATGGCAGCAACATGGTCATCGCCTCCTCGCGACCGGAGCGGATCTACACCCATTTCGCGCTCAACAATCCGCGCAATCTGGCGCGCGGCAGCTATCACGATCAAAGTGGCGCCATCGTCGCCTTCGCCAAGACGCTCGGTTACGAAGATTATGACGGGCTGGGCTGGTCGGGCGTGATCGTGCAGACCATGGACAGCGAAGAGCAGCTGCGCCAGCAGTTGCGCCTGAAGTGAGCCGGGACGCGATCCCGGAGCAATTTAAGCAAAGATGAAATGGCGACTATTCTTGGATTCGGATCTTCGTCTGAGCGCATCAGGCCAAGAAAAGCGGCTGGTTGATCAATAGCATCATCGAAAATAGCTCGCGTTTTAACAATCGTTCAGAAATTGCTGCAATCATTGCCGGCAACTTGACCCCATTCGGCCGCGAGCCCTTGCACTCGCGCCGGGGTGGCCAACCCCGCAGCGACCAGGACACACAATGCGCACAGATACGGGCCGGATCGTTCATCTGGCAGACTACCGCCCCACCGACTTCGTTCTGGAACGGGTTGATCTGACTTTCGAACTGGACCCGACTGAAACCAAGGTGGAAGCCCGCCTGATCTTCCATCGCCGCGAAGGTGTCGATCCGGCTGCGCCGCTGGTGCTGGATGGTGACGACCTCACCATGACCAGCCTGCTGTTCGACCAGATCGAGATGGATCCGGCGCGCTACACCGCGACACCCGAGAGCCTCACGATCCGCGACCTGCCGGAATCCACGCCCTTCGAGATCACCGTTGTCACGATGATCAACCCGGAGGCGAACACCCAGCTGATGGGCCTCTACCGCTCAAACGGCATCTATTGCACCCAGTGCGAGGCCGAGGGCTTCCGCCGCATTACCTATTTCCCCGACCGTCCCGATGTGCTCGCCGTCTATACGATCAACATCATCGCCGACAAGGCCGCCAATCCGCTTCTGCTCTCCAACGGCAACTTCCTCGGTGGCGCCGGCTTCGGCCCGGACAAGCATTTCGCCGCCTGGTTCGATCCGCATCCGAAGCCGTCCTATCTGTTTGCGCTGGTTGCCGGCGATCTCGGCGTGGTCGAAGATACCTTCACGACCATGTCCGGCCGTGACGTGACGCTGAAGATCTATGTCGAGCACGGCAAGGAGCCGCGCGCGGCCTATGCCATGGATGCGTTGAAGCGCTCCATGAAGTGGGACGAAGAGGTCTTCGGTCGCGAATACGATCTCGACATCTTCATGATCGTCGCCGTCTCCGACTTCAACATGGGGGCCATGGAAAACAAGGGCCTCAACATCTTCAACGACAAATATGTGCTTGCCGATCCCGAGACCGCGACCGACCAGGACTACGCGAATATCGAGGCGATCATCGCGCATGAATACTTCCACAACTGGACCGGCAACCGCATCACCTGCCGGAATTGGTTCCAGCTCTGCCTGAAGGAAGGCCTCACCGTCTATCGCGACCACGAATTCTCCGCCGACATGCGCTCGCGCTCGGTCAAGCGCATCGCCGAGGTGCGCCATCTGCGTTCGGAGCAGTTCCCGGAGGATGCAGGCCCGCTGGCACACCCGGTGCGTCCGACCAAGTATCGCGAGATCAACAACTTCTACACGACGACCGTCTACGAGAAGGGCTCGGAAGTCACCCGGATGATCGCGACCATTCTCGGCCGCGACGACTTCAAGAAGGGCATGGACCTCTATTTCGAGCGCCACGACGGCGATGCCGCGACGGTCGAGGATTTCGTCAAGTGCTTCGAGGATGCAAGCGGCAAGGATCTGACGCAGTTCTCGCTCTGGTATCACCAGGCCGGCACGCCGCAGATCACCGTTTCCTCGGCCTATGATGCCGGCGCCAAGACGCTCACCCTGTCGCTCGAGCAGATGATCCCGGCCACCCCCGGCCAGAGCAGCAAGGAGCCGATGCATATTCCGCTGCGCTTCGCGCTGATCTCCGAAAACGGCCCGGAAGCCTCGGCGTCTGCGATATCAGGCGGTGATGTCACCGGCGACGTGCTGCATCTCACACAGCGTGCCCAGACCTTCACCTTCTCCGGCATCGGCAGCCGCCCGGTCGTCTCGCTCAATCGTGGCTTCTCGGCTCCGGTGACGCTGCATTTCGCCCAGAGTGCCGAGGATCTCGGCCATATCGCCCGCCACGACAGCGATCTCTTCGCCCGCTGGCAGGCCATCACCGATCTTGCCCTGCCGGTCTTGACCGACGCGGCCAAAACCGCCCGCGAGGCTGGCTCCGTGACGACGAGCCCCGCTTTCATCGACGTGCTGCTCTCAGTTGCTGCCGACGAAGCGCTGGAACCCGCTTTCCGCGCTCAGGCGCTCTCGCTTCCGAGCGAAGCCGACATTGCCCGTGAACTGGGTGGCAACAACGATCCCGACGCAATCCATGCCGGCCGCCAGGCCGTGCTCGGTGCCATTGCCACGGCAGGCGCCGATGTCTTCCGCAAGCTCTACGCCACCCATTCGGCTTCCGGCCCCTTCTCGCCGGATGCTGCAGGTGCCGGCAAGCGGGCTTTGAAGAACCTTGCGCTTTCCTTCCTGTCGCTGGCGGAAAACAGCCCGGCGCTGGCCGCCGAGGCCTTTGCCAAGGCCGACAATATGACCGACCTGTCGCAGGCGCTGACCATCCTGGCCCACCGCTTCCCGGATGCCGCCGAGACGAAGGCGGCACTCGCTGCCTTCGAGACGCGCGTTGCCTCGAATGCGCTCGTTCTCGACAAGTGGTTCACCATCCAGGCGACGATCCCGGGTGCGGCGAGCCTGGAACGGGTCAAGGCGCTCATGGCAAGCCCGCATTTCCAGCCCAGCAATCCGAACCGCGTCCGCTCGCTCGTCGGCACCTTCGCCTTCGGCAACGCGACCGGCTTCAACCGCGCAGACGGCGCAGCCTATACCTTCTTTGCCGAGCAGATCCTGGCGATCGACCCGCGCAATCCGCAGCTGGCGGCCCGCCTGCTGACGGCCATGCGCTCCTGGCGCCTGCTTGAAGCCGGCCGTGCCGAAAAGGCTCGTGCCGCGCTTTCGACCATCGAGGCTTCGGCAACGCTGTCGACCGATGTGCGCGATATCGTCGAGCGCGTGCTCAAGGGCTGAGACAGCCCCGCGAACCGAACATCAAGGCGCCGGCGAAACCGGCGCCTTTTTTTCGTCCGAAGGCACGTTCAGAGGCCTTCAAGGCTGCCTGATTTCCCATCAGATTCAGCCGCTTGCCGCGTCGCCAATAAAAAAGCGGAGTCGGAGCAAGGGGTTAATATTTTCTTTACGCACCGGCTCTGGACAAGGCGAATCGGTCATGATTCCTTGGCGTCAGATTCGGGCAAGCGGCGCTTCGAATCACACGAGGGACAGAGGCAGGGACGATGTTGGACGCGCGGCGGGTCACCGCAGCCGATGAGCGGCTGCGCATCAAATTTTCGGACATGGTGGAATTCTTCAGGCGGCACGGAGGGGCTTCCTCCGACTCTTCGGCTCAGGCGCATGGCGCAGCGCAGGCCACGGCGCGCTCGCGGCGCATCGAGACCATTTTGCGCCGGGCGATCCCGGTGCTCATCCTCGCCTTTCTGACCGTCGTGGCGCTCGCGCGCACGATCGGCATCATGAGCGAGCATCAGCGGATGGAAAACGCCGTTCGTCAGTCGACGGCCCTGATTGCCGCAACCGTGAACGCGGCTCTCGGGGAGCGGCTCCCGCTCTTTGAAACACGCAATCGCGTCGAGGCGGAAAAGCGCCTCTCGACTTTCCTCGACCGTGAACACTTCTCCCATGGCGCCTTCGTGCTGCTCATCGATCCGGCCGGCCGGGTCTTTGCCTCTTCACCGGAAGCTGTCGGTCAGGTCGGTGCGACACTTCAGAGCCTGCTGCCCGAGGTCATGACCATCCGCCAGTCCGGCAGCCGGACCGGAGCCATCGAAACCGACCTCAACGGCATTCCGCATCACGCGATCTTCACGCCCGTCGGCACGGATGGTGCGATGATCGTCGCGGCCCATTCGCTGCAGGCGGTCGAGGATTTCTGGCGTCGCGAGCTGTCGCTAAACGTGACGCTCTTCACCTGCATCTCGGTGATCCTCTTCGTCATTCTCTACGCCTATTTCTATCAGGTGAAGCGGGCCCGCGAGGCAGACGATACCTTCCTGGAATCCAACCTGCGCGTCGAAACGGCGCTGGCGCGTGGCCGCTGCGGGCTGTGGGATTTCGATCTGGAAAGCCGCAAGCTGGTCTGGTCGCGCTCGATGTACGAAATGCTCGGCCTCACCCCGTCCGCGCAGCCGCTCGCCTTTGCCGATGCAGCCCGCCTGATGCATCCCGATGACGGCAATCTCTATGCGCTCGCCCGCTCCGTCGGTCGTGGCAGCTCGCGTCACATCGACCAGATCTTCCGCATGCGCCACGCCCAGGGCCACTATGTCTGGATGCGGGCCCGCGCCCAGATCATCTCGACCACCACGGGCGAGCAGCATGTGATCGGCATCGCCATGGACGTGACCGAGCAGCATCGACTGGCCCAGCGTTATGCCGAAGCCGATCAGCGCCTGGCGGACGCCATCGAATGCACATCGGAAGCCTTCGTGCTCTGGGACAAGAACGACAAGCTGGTCGCCTGGAACGGCCACTTCCAGAAGGTTTACGGCCTGCCGGATGATGTGCTCGTCCCGGGCAAGGAGCGTGCCGTTGTGCTTGCTGCCGCCGGCAAGCCGATCATCCAGCGCCGCATTGCCGATGCCGATGACGGCACCAATTCGCGCACCTCGGAGGTGCAGCTGGCCGACGAGCGCTGGCTGCAGATCAACGAGCGCCGCACCCGTGACGGCGGCCTGGTCTCGGTCGGCACCGACATCACGCTTCTGAAGCGTCACCAGGAGCGCCTGCGCGACCAGGAACGCCGGTTGATGGCGACGATCGGCGACCTCTCCGCCTCGCAGAAGATCCTGGAGCGGCAGAAGACCGAACTCTCCGACGCCAACGAGAAGTATCTCGCCGAAAAGCAGCGCGCCGAGGCCGCCAACAAGGCAAAGTCGGAATTCCTCGCCAATATGAGCCACGAGCTCCGCACGCCGCTCAATGCCATCCTCGGCTTCTCGGAAATCCTGCTTGCCCGCATGTTCGGTCCGGTCGGCTCGCCGAAATACGAGGAATATGCCAAGGACATCCACGAAAGCGGCAAGCATCTCCTCAACGTCATCAACGACATCCTCGACATGTCGAAGATCGAGGCCGGCCAGATGAAGATCCGGTGCGAGACGATCGATCTCTGCCCGCTGATCGAAGAAAGCATGCGCCTCACCGCAATCCCGGCCGAAGAGAAGAACATCACCGTCGAGCAGCGCGTCGAGCCCGGCCTGTCGCTGATCGCCGACCGCCGCGCCATCAAGCAGATCCTGCTCAACATCCTCTCGAATGCCGTCAAATTCACCGATGAAGGCGGCAAGATCTCTCTCAGGGCCCGTCAGGTGCACGGTGCGGTCCTCGTCTCGATCGCCGATACCGGCATCGGCATCCCGAAGACTGCCCTCGGCAAGATCGGCAATCCCTTCGAGCAGGTTCAGAGCCAGTATGCCAAGTCGAAGGGCGGCTCGGGCCTCGGACTTGCCATCTCCCGCTCGCTGGTGGCCCTGCATGGCGGCTCCCTGAAGATCCGCTCCCGCGAGGGCAAAGGCACCGTGGTTTCGCTGCGGATCCCGGAAACCCTCGCGCTTGCCCCGATGCGTCGGGCGGGTTGAGACGCCACCCCTGAGCGCGATCAGCCCGGCGTCCCCATCACAACAGGTCCGGCTCCTGTCTTCCGGATGGCCTCACGCCGCCGCCACGATGACGACGGCGGCACCCGCAAGTGGCTATTCTCCCCTTGTGGACTCCCGCCTCAGCTGCGCACCGACCGGTTTCAGGTTTGGACCGTCCGCCATGGGCCTGCCGGGCGCTCTCCGTTGGGCCGCCCCATGTTCGCAATCACAGTATACATGCTCACCTGCGCCGTGCGAGCTCTGGCCAGGGTGTTGTGCTTCCCGCTCCGCCGCCCCCGTCGACCTGCCGCTCGGCTTCGCCTTTGCCGCGCTTGCGCGCCTTCGCAGTCAGGGGACAACCCGAGCGGCATCCGACGATATCCTCTTGCTATCAATCACTTGGGATTCGTCCTCACCCTGAGCCGTCCGCGCCAGCAACCGTCTCATTTGATATCGTGATATCTTTGTACTTTGTTTGGCGGGATCGCCTTCGAACCTCGAAGCTCGATTGCGCAGGATCAGCGCTCACTGTAATTCCCATGATCAGCAGAACCCTCTTCACCGGGATACTCCCGACCACAAGCAAACCCGCCGCCCGTTAAAGTCTCAATCCAGTTCAGGAGTAGTACACTTTGCCGTTGTGCAACGGCAGAGCGAGAACTTGTCATGCCTTCAATACAGCACTCCCCCTTGCTTCGTCGCCACTCCTTTGCGCTTTGCGTGGCCTCCGCGTTGCCCCTGATCATCGGCCTCGGCATCGCCGGGACCGCACAGGCTGACACCCTGATCAATCGCGGCATGTCCCGGCTGCTCTATAGCGGCCAGCTCAACAACCTTGAGGCCTTCACGCATCAGCAGATCAGCATCGGCTCTGCCACGGCTCTCAGGCTGTACACCTCCAGCCCCGATGGTCTGACGGCCGGACCGAATACGGTTGCGGACGGCGATCACGACCTTTGGGTGGGAGCCATCAGCCGCGACGGAAACACCGTGATCGGGATCAAGTCGGGTGACGGCGGCCCCTTCATCTGGACAGCGGAAGGCGGCCTGATCGACCTCGACACAGGTGTTTCCGGAAACTACCGCTTCGACCTCGTCAACGACGACGGCTCGGCCTTTGCCGGGACCGTGAACGGCGAGGCCTTCTACTGGGACGGTTCAACCTTCAGGACTCTCGGTATGCTTGGCGGCGCCTTCAGCGTCGCCACGGGCTTGAGCGGTGACGGAACGACAGTCGTCGGTGGTGTGCAGTATATCGATGACCATTCACAGGGCTTTGTATGGCGTCGCGGCGACGATGAGATGACCGGCATCGGCTTTCTCGACGGCGGCTCGACAAGCTATGCCAGCCTCGTCAGCTATGATGGAAGTGTCGTTGGTGGCATGGCGACGAATGCCTATGGACAGCGTCGTGCCATCCGTTGGACGGATGGAGAACTCACCGATCTCGGCAGCCTCGAAGGCGGTGGACAGGTCGAATTGCAGGCCATGAACCGTGACGGCAGCGTGCTTGTCGGATGGTCCGCCTACCAGCCGGCCAATCACGACGTTCAAATCCGGGCATACCGCTGGCAAGATGGCACCATGCGGGATATTCACAACACAAACTTCATCGAATCGCGCGCCACGGGCGTCAACGACGATGGCTCTGTCGTCGTCGGCACCGCACAAATGCTGGGTTCCGATGGGAACCTTCAGGTGTTGGGTCCTGGGGCCGGAACGGTCTATCGCGGGTTCCGCTGGACCAACGAGACCGGCATGATCACCGTCGATCAGTGGCTGCGGGACAATGGCGTCACTCTTGATGAAGACATCACCCGCAACGCCTTGTTCGTCTCGGCCGACGGCAAGACTGTCGTCGGCAACAAGAAACTCAGCAATGACATGTACCTCGCGCATGTCGGCGTAGCCGAAGATGGCGGCGAAGATCCGGTGGGTGTCATTGACGTGACCGACTATGTCGCGTCAGCCGCGCAGACAAACTCCGTGGCCATCGGTCTTCAGACGTCCAGCGCCAGCACGGTCATGTTCGGAGCACAGGGCAGCCCGATGCGCAATCTGCTCGACGTCGGTCGTCGCTCCGTCTGGGGCACCGTCGACACCGGCTATGACAGCGGCACGAAATCCGAAGGGGCGATGGCTCTCGGCGATTTCGGCTTCGGCTACGGCCTGATAGACGGCGTCACCCTGCGCCTTCAGGGCGGTGCCACCTATACGGATCAGGACCTCTATGATGGCGGCGACTTCCAGGCTCGCGGCTGGTATGTGGCGCCTGAAGTCACGGCCAGCCTGCTCGGCGATCTCTATCTGACGGTCGGCGGCCTCTATGGTCGCGGCGCACTCGACATCAATCGCGGTTATCTGAACGGCACGGCCCTCGACTATTCGAACGGCGAAACGGATACGGAGACGCTGGCCGGCAAGGTGCGCGTCGACTGGCTCAACGCGGTGACCCTGGGCGATGCCGCCTTCACGCCCTACGTCGCGTTTTCGCGAACCCTGGCGAAGACGGATGCCTATACCGAAACCGGCGGCAGCTTCCCGGCCAGCTATGATGCGGTGAGCGAACACGCCACCGTCGCCCGCCTCGGCGTCGACGGTGTCTACAGGCTGAACGACACCGTGACCCTGCTCGCTCGTGCCGAAGCCGCCTACCGCTTCGAAGAACAGAGCACCGGCACGTCGACGGAAGTGGCCGGGGTCCAGCTGGCGGTCGCCGGTCAGGACATCAAGCAGTTCTGGCTGCGCGGTGGCGTCGGTACCGAACTCGCCATCGGCGGCGGCGTCGCTTCCTTCATGCTCAACGCCACGACCGAAAGCGACGATCCCGACATCTGGCTGCGTTCCGGCTGGAAGGTCGATTTTTAAGGGACCGGATCGCCCGAGCCCCGGACAGCAAAAGGGCCGCCCGTTCAGATGAACGGGCGGCCCTTCGCATTGGGATTAGTGGGTCGTACAGCCCTTTCGTACGATCAGAACTCTTCCCAGCTCTCGGCCTTGCCCGGGGTCATGCCGAGGGCGCCGGCGACCTTGTTCATCATCCGGCGTGCCGGAGAGGCGACGGGGGCGTGGGCGCTGCTGCTGGCGGCCATCGGACGCTTTGCGCCTTCGGAGGTGCCGAGCTGGAACTGCGAGATCAGCTGGCGCAGGCGCTCGGCTTCCGAAGCGAGCGAGGCGGACGCGGCCGTCGCCTCTTCAACCATGGCCGCGTTCTGCTGCGTGGTCTGGTCCATCTGGTTGACTGCCGTGTTGACCTCGGAGAGACCGACCGATTGTTCACGTGACGAGGTGGCAATCGCATCCAGCTGACCGTTGATCGCGATGACGTGGTCGCCGATCACCTTCAGCGCCTCGCCGGTTGCCGTCACCAGCTTCACACCGCTTTCGACCTCCTGGGCCGACTTGCCGATCAGTTCCTTGATTTCCTTGGCGGCCTGGGCGGAGCGCTGAGCAAGCTCGCGCACTTCCTGGGCAACAACCGCGAAGCCCTTGCCGGCTTCACCGGCACGCGCAGCTTCGACGCCCGCATTCAGCGCCAGAAGATTGGTCTGGAAGGCAATTTCGTCGATCACGCCGATGATATTGGAGATCTGGCTCGATGAGCTTTCGATCCGCTGCATGGCGTCAACCGCATTGGCGACCACCTCGCCCGACGTCTTGGCAGAGGCTGTTGCCTGGGCCGCCATGTTGCGGGCCTCTTCGGTGCGCTTCGACGAATTCTGGACATTGGTCGTGATCTGGTCGAGCGCGGCAGCGGTTTCCTCGAGCGAGGCCGCCTGCTGTTCCGTGCGCTTCGACAGGTCGGAGGCACTCTGGCTCAGTTCGCGCGAGCCGCCATCGATCGCGGTGGCTGACTGCGCCACGGCGCTCAAGGTGCCGCGCAACTTGGTCACGGCCGTGTTGAAGTCGGCACGCAGGCTTTCAAAGTCAGCGGCAAACGGGGTCAGCAACTGATAGCCGAGATCACCATCGGAGAGACGCTGCAGGCCCTCTGCGAGGCCAGAGGTTGCCTGTGCCATGTCTGCCGACCGCTTCCGGTCCACCTCGGCGGCCCTCGCCCGCTCGGCTTCGGTCTGGCTGCGTGCCGCTTCCGCTTCACTTTCCAGTTCGCGGGCCTTGAGGCCATTCACCTTGAAGACCTGCACGGAGCGCGCCATGAGCCCGATCTCATCGCGGCGCCCGGTGCCGTCGACAGGGGTATCGAAGTTGCCGCCGGCCAGGACGTCCATGGTTTGCGACAGCTGCCGGATCGGGCGGACCAGCCAGGCCCGCATGGCAAGAAAGCCACCGATCAGGACGGCGGCGATGCCGAGGAAGACGCCGATCAGCGAATTGCGGGCTGCGGCAGCCGTGGCGTCGGATACTTCCTTGGCACGTGCATTCGATGCTTCGCCGATCTTGGTGACAAATGCACTGAACTTCGGGGTGACCGCAGCGAAGGCCGGCTGGCATTCGGCCAGAAAGATCTTTTGGCTCTCGGAAATGGCTTCCGGTGTTGTGGCAAGCTTGCCGAGGGATATGGTGTTGCCGCAGGTCTTTTCGACGATCTGTATGACTTGGTCCCGCAGGCCGGAGATCTCGGTTTCGCGGGGCAGCGCCTTTAACGCCGCATCGGTAAACTGAAGAAAGGACGCCTTCGTGTCGGCTAGCTCTTTTTCGGCAGCGGCGATGGCCTTCGGATCCGAGGCCATCAGGATATCCCCGATCGATGCACGCATCTGCTGAATAGTCCGTCCGGCGCGTGCGATGTTCAGCGCTCCGACCGCTTCATTCTGAAGGAGACCGGTATAGGTCTCGTTTGTCGCGTCGAGCTTGCTACCGGAAAAGAGCGCGACCCCAATCGAGAAAACCCCGAAGACGGCCATGATGGCAATGAACTTGCCCACAATTGGTATGTTCTGCATGCCTTCCTCCCAAGTCTGTCGGTCAAGAGACCAGAACATTCCGGAGAAAAGCTAGACTAGAATGGTTAGCTCTCGCCCCCACTAAATTAGGGGTTCATTTTATCACGAAATTTTGATATCTTGCGCAATCACGCGTGAAAACACCTTTCTGACCGCCTTGGACAGCCGCTTCACCTCCGTTTCCACGGTCTTCACATCCGGGCTGTCGGCTGCGCGCGCCACCCGATCCGTCAAACCGGCGGGCACTTTGTCGGGATCAAAAGTACCATCGATACACAGCCTGATCACCTGCGACAGATCGGTGTAGAGCTTCAAGGCCGTCAGGCAGGTGTCGAGATCATTCGGGTCGATGAGTGCACCGAGCGCCTTCAGAGCATCCGCCGTCGACAGTTCGTTGGTGCGCACGCGATGCCCCTTCGATGGGGCGACCAAGGCCAGATATTGCGCAATGAATTCGATATCAACAAGGCCGCCGGGAATGAGCTTCAGATCCCAGACGTCCCGTGCCGGCTTCTCCTGCTCGATCAGCGCGCGCATCTCGGCCACGTCCTTGGCAGTCTTTGCCTGATCTCGCGGTGCGGCCAGCACCTCCTCGATGATGCGCTCGGCCTCGTCGATCAGGCTCGGATCGCCGGAGATCATCCGCGCCCTGGAAAGCGCCATGTGCTCCCAGGTCCAGGCCTCTTCGCGCTGGTAGCGGGCGAAGGATCTGAGCCGTGTTGCGACCGGCCCCTTGTTGCCGGAGGGCCGAAGTCGCATGTCGACCTCGTAAAGCACGCCTTCCGCCGTCGGGGCAGACAAGGCCGCGATCAGCCGCTGCGTCAGCCGCGTGAAGTAGCGCACCGGGTCGAGCGGCTTTGCACCATCCGATTCCGCTGCATCGTCGTCATGCTCGTAAAGCAGGATCAGATCGACGTCGGAGCCTGCCGTCAGCTCGTAGGAGCCAAGCTTGCCCATGCCGGCCAGCGCCACGCGGCCACCGGGGATCTTCCCATGGGCCGTCTCCATTTCTGCAACGACGGCTTTCAGCGCCTCGTCGATGACGAGGCCGGCGAGATCGGTGAAGGCATGGCCCGCCTGGGCGCCACCGATCGAGCCGGTCAGCAATCGGATGCCGATCAGGAAGCGCTGTTCGGCGGCAAAGATGCGCAGCCGGTCGAGGATTTCCTCATAGTGGCGCGCGCTGGAGAGAAAGCTCTTCAGCCGCTTTCCGAGATAGTCGCGGGTGGGAAGTTCGACCAGCAGGCCCGGATCCAGCATGCCGTCAAAGACATGCGGACGCTCGGCGATGATCTCGGCAAGCCTTGGGGCAGCCGCCATAATGTTGACCATCAGGTCGAGAAGGGCGGGATTGTTGCCGAGCAGCGAGAAAAGCTGGATGCCGGCGGGGAGCCCCGAGAGGAAGTTGTCGAAGCGCAGCAGCGCCTCGTCGGCCCGCCGGCTCTCGCCGAAGGCCTTCAAGAGATCCGGCGTCATCTCTGTCAGCCGCTCGCGGGCTTCGACCGATTGCGTCGCGCGGTAGCGGCCATAGTGCCAGGTGCGGATAACGCGGGAGATATCCTCCGGCCGTTCGAAGCCGAGCCCTTTCAGCGTCTTCAGCGTGTCGGGGTCGTCCTTCTGCCCGGTGAAGACGAGATTGCCTGTCGCGCTCGACAGGCCCTCTTCCTTTTCAAAAAGGCGGGCATAACGTTTCTCGACGGTCTTGAGCGTGGTTTCGAGCGCGCGGGAAAAGGCGGTCGTGTCGATGAAGCCCAGCATGAAGGCGATGCGCTTCAGTTCGGCCTCGGTCTCCGGCAGGACATGGGTCTGCTCGTCATGCACCATCTGGATGCGGTGTTCGACATCGCGCAGGAACCAGTAGCAGTCGGTGAGTTCTTCTGCCGTCTGCGCATCGATCCAGCGGGCGGCGGCGAGTGCGTTCAGCGCCTCTTCGGTCGGGCGGCAGCGCAGATCCGGCATACGGCCACCGGCAATCAGCTGCTGGGTCTGGGCAAAGAATTCGATCTCGCGGATGCCGCCGCGGCCGAGCTTGACATTGTGGCCCTTCACCGCAATCGCACCATGGCCCTTGTGCACATGGATCTGCCGCTTGATCGAGTGAATGTCGGCAATCGCCGCATAGTCGAGATATTTGCGGAAGACGAAGGGCACGAGTTCCCGCAGGAAACCCTCGCCGGCCTTCAGGTCGCCAGCGACCGGCCGCGCCTTGATGAAGGCCGCCCGCTCCCAGTTCTGGCCCCTGCCCTCGTAATAGATGAGCGCAGCCTCGACCGGTACGGCTAGCGGCGTCGAGCCCGGATCTGGTCTCAGCCGCAAGTCGGTGCGAAAGACATAACCATCCGCCGTGCGCTCCTGCAGGATGCGCACCAGACGGCGCATCATCCGGCCATAGGTCTCCATGGCATCCTCAGGATCCTTCAGGATGCCAGCATCCGGATCGTAGAAGATCACCAGGTCGATGTCGGAGGAGTAATTCAGCTCGCGGGCGCCATGCTTGCCCATGCCGAGCACGATCAAGCCGCTGCCCTCAGCCGGATTGTCGCGGTTCTTCAGCGTGAGCTTGCCGCCGTCATGGCCTGCCAGCAGCAGGTGATCGATCGCGGCTCCAACCGCAGCATCGGCAATGGCCGTCAGCCAGGCGGTGGTATCCCGGGCGGTGAAGACGCGGGCGAGATCGGCGAGCGCCGTCAGAAAGGCGACCTTGCGCTTGGCGCGTCTCAGCCGTGCCATCACCTCCGCCTCGCCAGGTGCCGCACCGGAGGCGTCGGGTGCCCAGGCGCAGCGCGCCGCGTCGATCGCGTCCAGGATCTGCGGCTCCAGCGGCTGGGACACCGCATCGAGCAGAAGCGAGGGTTTCAGGTTTGCGACATCGCGCAGATAGGGAGAGAGCGTGAAGGCCGAAAGCACGAATTGGCGGAGCGGTCCCTCAGTCGAAAGATGCTCGGCCAGTGCCGGCTCCTGCTTCGTCAGGTCCTTGAGAAGTGCAACCGCCGCCCTCAGCTCCGTCTGGTTCAGCGGACGGATCACGCCATCCGCCACATCGGACAATCTGCTCGTCCTGCCGTTCCCCATCAGCCTCTCCTCTCCCGATCGAGATCGCCCACGAATCTCAAACCAAAATAGGTTACGACCTCATTCCGGGAAAAACCATCGTTGCCGTCAGACCGGGAAAATCAGCATGGTTGCGGGTATCGGAGAGTTCGAGCCGCCCGCCATGCAGGGCCATGATCGCCTCGACCAGCGACAGGCCCAGCCCGGTGCCCGGCTTCGAACGGCTCTTGTCGAGACGCACGAAGCGTTTCACCACCTCGCCGCGCTTGTCTTCCGGCACACCCGGCCCCTGGTCGGAAACGGCAATTTCGACGCCGGCTGCCCCACGCGAGACGCGCACCCGGATCTCAGATCCCGCCTCGCCCTGGCTGCCATATTTGATCGCATTGTCGATGAGGTTGGAGATCGCCTGCCCGACCAGTTCGCGATTTCCCCGCACCGAAAGACCCGGCGCGATCTCGCATAACATCACCTGGCCCGCCTCTTCGGCGACCGGCTCGTAAAGCTCGGCGCTGTCGGCGGCAACAGCCGATATGTCGATGTCGGAAAGCTCGGCGGCAATCGAGCCCGCCTCCACTCTGGAGATCATCAGCAGCGCATTGAAGGTGCGGATCAGCTGGTCGGATTCGGCGATGATCGTCTCCAGCGCTGCCTTCCTCGCATTCGCATCATCCTCGTCCAGCGCATCGGCCGCCTTGTTGCGCAGGCGCGTCAACGGTGTCTTCAGGTCATGGGCGATGTTGTCGGAAACCTGTTTCAGCCCCTCGTTCAGCTGTTCGATGCGTCCCAGCATGCCGTTCAGCGAAGACGACAGGCGATCGAACTCGTCGCCTGATCCTGACACGGGAAGGCGCTGCGAGAGGTCGCCGGCCATGATCTTCTGGCTCGCCGCCGAGACCCGGTCGATGCGCTTCAAGGCATTGCGTCCGATGGCAAACCAGATGACGACAGCGCCGACGCCCATGATCAGAAGCGCCACCATCAGCGCCTGACGCACCAGCAGTCTCAGCTTGCCCGGTTCGCCGAGGTCACGCCCGACCAGCACACGCAGGCCATTCTCGAGGATGAAGACATGGCCGGTCGCCAGATGGCGTTTCACGCCGCCGCTGTCGGTATAGCGCTGGTAGCGGAAGGGGAAATCCGTCCATCCCTCTTCGTCGAAGACGCCTGGCTGCAGAGAGGCGACATTGCCGGCGAGGATTTCGCCGTTCGGCCCGGCAATCACATAGAGGTTGGCGCCCGGCTGGCGGGCGCGACGCTCCATGGTGCGCAGCAGCTGGTTGATGCCGCCGCGTTCGAAGGCGCCCTGAATTTCGGTGATTTCCTGGCGCAGCGCCTCGCGGGTCTGATTGTTGAGGATACGCTCGGCGAGCCCCGTCACGTAGAAGACGAGGAAGGCGGCGCAGAGCGCAAAGAGCAGGATGTAGAGCGCGGACAGCCGCACGGCCGTCGACTTGGCCAGCACCCCGAGACGGGCCTTGAGCCGCATATCAGCCTTCGTCCTTGATCATGTAACCAGCGCCGCGCACCGTCTTCAGAAGCGGTCGATCAAAGTCCTTCTCGATCTTCGAGCGCAGGCGCGAGACATGCACGTCGATGACATTGGTCTGGGGATCGAAGTGATAATCCCAGACATTTTCCAGCAGCATGGTGCGGGTCACCACCTGGCCGGCATTCTTCATCAAATACTCGAGGAGGCGGAACTCGCGCGGCTGCAGCAGGATCTCCTTGCCCGCCCGCTTCACCTCGTGGGAGAGCCGGTCGAGCTCGAGATCGCCGACCCGGTAGACCATGTCCTGCTCGGGCTTGCCCTTGCGGCGGCCAAGCACCTCGACACGGGCCAGCAGTTCGGAAAAGGCGTAAGGCTTCGGCAGATAGTCATCGCCGCCGGCCCGCAGGCCCGTGACGCGGTCATCCACCTGGCCGAGTGCGGAGAGAATGAGGACGGGCGTGTCGATGCCGCGCTTGCGCAGTTCGCTGATGACAGACAAGCCATCGCGGCGCGGCAGCATGCGGTCGACAACCATCACGTCATAGCTGTTTTCGGTGCCCATGAAGAGGCCGCTTTCGCCGTCGCTCGCATGATCGGCGACGATGCCGGCCTCGCGAAAGGCCTTGGTCATATAGGCTGCTGCTTCCAGGTCGTCTTCGATGACAAGTATCTTCATGTGCGCGACATTAGCGTCGCCGCCTGCCACCGTATAGCCGGTTTCGCCGGACTTCGGCTGTGCTTGCTCCGCGATCCCCATGCTTCGTCCTTTCCTGCGACTTGGCAGGCAGTGCCCGCCGGAAACGACAAGGGGCGCCGCCGGTCCACGACCGCCGGCGCCCCTCATCACATCACAATCAGCCCTGGTTGATCGGCAGCGCCACGAAGCGGCTGCCGTTTTCCGATTCGACCTGGAAGAGTGCGCGGGTGCGGCCGTCCTTCTTGGCCTGGTCGAGGACACGCTGAACGTCGGCGGCCGAGGAGACTTCCTGGTTGTTGACCGAGGTGATCGTCTCGCCGGACTTCAGGCCCTTGTCGGCGGCATCGCTTGCCGGGTCGACATCGACGATCGCCAGACCCTTGCCGCCATCAGCCGGACGCACGGAGAGGCCGAGGCCCGACAGTTCCTGCTCGGCTTCCGGAGCCGGAGCCGTGTTGTTTTCCGTGTCGGCGCTTGCAGACTGTTCGGCCGGCAATTCGCCGAGCTTGACCTTGACTTCGGTCGCCTTGCCATCGCGCCATAGGGCCACGTCAACAGTGGTGTTGGGTGCGAAGGCTGCGATGCGGCGGGCGAGATCGCGGGGATCCTTGACCGGATCGCCGTTGACGGCGGTCACCACGTCGCCCTGCTGGATGCCGGCCTCTTCGCCCGGCGAACCGGCCTGCGGGGCAACGACCAGAGCGCCGGCGGCTTCAGACAGGCCGAGGCTGTCGGCGATGTCCTGGGTCACGGGCTGGATCTGTACGCCGAGCCAGCCGCGCGACACCGTGCCGGTTTCCTTCAGCTTGGCAATGACATCGGTCGCAACCGAGGCCGGGATCGCAAAGGCGATACCGACATTGCCACCCGAGGGCGAGAAGATCGCGGTGTTGATGCCGACGACTTCGCCGTTGAGGTTGAAGCCGGGGCCACCGGAGTTGCCGCGGTTCACGGCCGCATCGATCTGCAGGTAGTCGTCATAGGGACCGGAGCCGATGTTGCGGCCACGGGCGGAGATGATGCCGGCGGTCACCGTGCCACCGAGGCCGAAGGGGTTGCCGACGGCGACAACCCAGTCACCGACCCGGACCTTCTCGTCATCGGCAAACTTCACATAGGTGAACTTGGTGTTCGGCGCATCGACCTTCAGCAGAGCGAGGTCGGTGCGGCTGTCCTTGCCGACGAGCTTGGCGTCGTATTCCTTGCCGTCGTTCATCACGATGGTGAAGGCCGAACCGTCGTCGATGACGTGGTTGTTGGTGACGACATAGCCGTCTTCGGAGATGAAGAAGCCGGAGCCCTGTGCGGTCGGGCGCAGGCGACCTTCGCCGCGCTCGGCTCGCGGACCGCGCTCCTGCGGACCACCTTCCATGCCGGGGCCACCGAATTCACGGAAGAAGCGCTTTAGCGGATGATCATCCGGCAGGTCTTCGAAGCTGCGGCCGCCGAAATTGAAGGAATAGCCGCTTTCATCCGAGGTGTTCTGGATGTTGGACTGGACGCGAACAGAGACGACGGCCGGCAGGACGGCGTTGACGACGTCTGCGAAGCTCGGCACCTGCGGCGCGTTGACTTCGACGGGGGCGGCGAGCGCCGGAACGGCGGCGAAGGGAGCGGCGGTCACCATCATCACGGCTGCAAGGCCGGCAGCGGTGGAGGTCTTCAGGATCGTCTTGAGGGAGCGACCATTCAATTCAGACATGAGTTCTACCTTCATCTGTTCTTCTGACTGGAGCCGCCGGCCGATCCGGCGGTGGGAAGCGGTGGATGAGGTGAGATATAGGAGGTGTCAGGTTACGGCGAACTGTACGGCAGATGAATTCTTCGTAATCTTTGGCAGTGGCGCTGTGGATCAGGCCTGCGAGGACTGTATCGAGCAGACTGAAAAGACGAATTTCTGCCGAAAATTCGAGCCTGTCCAATGGCTTGCGTGCGACTGTGGAAACAACAGCCGTTCGAGGTTATATTGTCGATGAGGTGACGTGATGGACAAACCAAGCACAGATAAAACTTTGCCGGAATCGACGACATCTTCGCCGGAGAAGCGTCCGGCGCGGAGGGCTGCGCATGTCGGCAAGCCGCGACCGGAAATCGAGGACTTGGTCAGGCTTGAGCATGAACGTCACAAGCATCTGATGGATCTTCTCGCCAAGTGAGCACTGAACCCGGATGGATCGAACTGTCCGAGGTCATAGCCCTGAACAAGGGCGCCGTTACCATCATCCGAGAGCAGCATCTGCTGATCAATCCGGGCACGCTCGAAAGCGCGGTCATGAGCCCGCGAAACCTCTTTCTGTACAAGAACGAGGATGACATCGGTGTTCTCGCCTGTCGGCTCATCGTGGCCCTCAGCCGCGCCCATGCTTTCATCCACGGAAACAAGCGCACCGCCTGGCTTTCAGGCGTGATGTTCCTGAACATCAATGGCTACGACATCGTGCTGCCGTCCATCGAGGCCAACCAGTTCATCGCCGAGCAGATGACAAAAGTCATCCGGCGAGAGATTACGGAAGCCGTCTTCCTAACTCACCTCAATCGCTTCATCGTGACTTTGTAACTGCTAAAGACCGACCCTATCACTCCGCGTCCAGCACTTTCCTCAGACGCGCTTCCTCTTCCGGCGAAAGCTTCACCAAAGGCTGCGCCGCGCGTCGCCGCGTGTAGACCACGGCGACGACCAAACCAATGACCGCAAGGGCCGCCGGTGCGCCCCAGAGCGCGATCGTACGGGTGCTGAGCCGCGGCTTCAAAAGCACGAACTCCCCGTAGCGCGACACGACATAGTCGAGCACCTGCTCGTCCGTATCGCCGTTCACCAGACGCTCGCGCACCACCACCCGCAGATCGCGGGCGAGTTCGGCATTGGAATCGTCGATCGACTGGTTCTGGCAGACCATGCAGCGCAATTCGGCCGAAAGCGCGCGTGCCCGCTGTTCCAGCGCGGGATCGGCAAGGATCTCGTCGGGGTTGACCGCAAAGGCATGGATGGGGGTGAACAGGAGCGCGAGAAGGAGGAATGCTGCGCCCAGTCCCCCTCTGGCCCGCCGGCCATCTCCCCCACAAGGGGGGAGAATACGCGCGGAGGCCGCTCGCTTTGTCGTCAAAGGCAGCACGCGGCGCCAAAGCCCCTCCCCCTTGTGGGGAGGGGTTGGGGAGGGGTTGGTCACCGCGCTCACTCCGCAGCCTCCAGCACCGGCTTAGCCGAAATCTTCGCCCGTTTCGGCGCACCGACGCGCAGGCGGCGATCGGAGAGCGACACCACGCCACCGATCATCATCACGATCGTGCCGTACCAGATGCAGAGGATCCAGGGTTTCCACCAGATGCGCACGACGATGCCGCCATTTGCCATGGGGTCACCGAGCGAGACATAGAGCTGGCTCAGGCCGAAGGTGACGATGCCGGCTTCCGTGGTCGGCATCTGGCGCGCGGTATAGAGCCGCTTCGACGACCAGACATCGGCCACTTCAACGCCACCCTCACGGATGGTGAAATGTCCCTGGTCCTCGGTAAAGTTCGGTCCGGTCGCCGCGCGAATCCCGTCAAAGGTCACGACATAACCGCCGGCCTCCGCCGTCATGCCGGGCTTCATCTCGACGACGGTCTCCGTCTCGAACGTGGTTACGGCAACGACGCCAAGCACGGTGATGCCAAGGCCCAAATGCGCAAGCGCCGTGCCGAAGGCCGAGCGGGGAAGGCCCTTGAGGCGGCTCCAGGCCGTCGACAGCGGATGCTTGCCAAAACCTGCCCGATACCAGAGGTCGGCGATCGCGCCACCCATGACGAAGAAGGCAAGCGCCAGACCGCCAACCGCCATGACAGGGCCGCCGTTCTGTGCGTACCAGAAGCCAAGCCCGATCACGAGCGAAGCCGCCGCAGCCACATAAAGACGCTGCAGGGCACCCAGCACGTCGCCGCGCTTCCAGGCAAGGAACGGCCCAAAGGGCACTGCCAGCAGAAGCGGGATCATCAGAAGCCCGAAGGTGATGTTGAAGAAGGGCGGGCCGACGGAGATCTTTTCTCCGGTGATCGTCTCCAGCAACAGCGGATAGAGCGTGCCAATGAGGACCGAAGCCGTCGAGACGGTCAGGATCAGGTTGTTGAGAACGAGCGCGCCTTCGCGCGAGATCGGCTGGAACAGGCCGCCTGCCTTGAGCATGGGGGCGCGCAGCGCAAAGAGGGTCAGCGCACCGCCGATGAAGACCACGAGAATGCCGAGGATAAAGACGCCGCGCGAGGGATCGGTGGCGAAGGCATGCACCGAGGTCAAAACGCCGGACCGCACCAGGAAGGTACCAAGCAGCGACAGCGAAAACGCAATGATCGCCAGCAGCACCGTCCAGATCTTCAGGGCATCGCGCTTTTCCATCACCAGCGCCGAATGCAGAAGCGCGGTGCCGGCCAGCCAGGGCATGAAGGAGGCGTTTTCGACCGGGTCCCAGAACCACCAGCCACCCCAGCCGAGTTCGTAGTAGGCCCAGTAGGAGCCCATGGAGATGCCAGCGGTCAGGAAGACCCAGGCAGCCAGCGTCCAGGGCCGCACCCAGCGCGCCCAGGCCGCATCGATGCGGCCATCCATCAGGGCGGCGATGGCGAAGGAGAAACAGACGGAGAAGCCGACATAGCCGAGATAGAGCAGCGGCGGATGGATGGCGAGCCCGATATCCTGCAGGACCGGATTGAGGTCCTGGCCCTCCGCCGGGATCGGCGACAGGCGGATAAAGGGGTTCGAGGTCAAGAGGATGAAGAGCGTGAAGGCGGTGGTGATCCAGGCCTGGACGGCCAGCACATTGGCCTTAAGGCGGTCCGGCAGATTGGTGCCGAAAAAGGCGACCATGGCGCTGAAGAAGGCAAGGATCAGCACCCAGAGCAGCATCGAGCCTTCATGGTTTCCCCAGACGCCGGAGACCTTGTAGATCATCGGTTTCAGCGAATGGGAGTTCTGATAGACGTTCTGCACCGAGAAATCGGAAACGACGTAGCCGTAGGTCAGAACGGCGAAGGAAAAGGCGACCAGCACGAACAGCGCGTAGGTGCCTGTCGTGGCGACCGCCATCATCGCCGCATCGCCGCGTCTGGCGCCTATCACCGGTAGAATGGAGACGATGACACAGGTGGCAAGCGCCAGGACGAGGGCATAATGGCCAAGCTCGATGATCATTGGATCTGTTCCTTGCCGCTGAGTTCCACCCCTTGCGCCTTCAGACGATCAGCAACATCCTTCGGCATGTAGTTCTCGTCATGCTTGGCGAGCACGGTATCAGCCACGAAGACCCTGTCCATGCCTTCGTAGCGGCCTTCCGCCACGACCCCCTGCCCTTCCCGGAACAGGTCGGGCAGGATTCCGGTATAGGTGACGGGCAGTCGGCTCAGCGTGTCGGTCACGGTGAAGGTCACGGTCGAGCCTTCTCCCCGAACCACCGAGCCGGCCTCCACCAGTCCGCCGAGGCGGATCCGGGTGCCGGGCTGAACATCGGATTCGGCGAGATCGTTGGGCACATAGAAATAGGCGATCGACTGGCCGAATGCGAACATCACCAGAAGTACCGCCGTCAGGATGAAGGTCATTCCGCCGGCAATCACCGCCAGCCGCTTCTGTTTGCGGGTCATTGGCTCACCTCTTCGACGGAGAGGCCGAGTTCCCTGGCCATGGCAATCAGCTGCTGACCCTGGGCGCCCTCAGCCGGGAAGGTCTTCAGACCCTCCTGCAGTGCGGCCTCCGCCCGTTCCTTGTCATCAAGCATGGCATAGGAGCGGACGAGCCGCATCCAGCCTTCGAAATTGTTGGGATCTTCCTTCAGCCGGGCATCGAGGCTTGCCACCATGCCGCGGATCATCTCGCCGCGATCGGCCTCGGACATCGCTTGCGCGTTGGCGATATCTTCTGCGGTCGGGTTGCCCGGCGCTGCGGGATTGGCGCCCTGCTGCGCACCCGCCTCCGCCGTGGCCGCAGGCGCATTGGCGAGCGGAACACCTGCGCTGTTGGCGGCGATGTGCTGATTGACCAGCGGCATCCAGGGCGCCGTCGGCGGCGAAGCCTTGGCGATGTTCTGGAAGGCGGCCAGCGCCTCTGCGCGGCGTCCGGACTGTTCCAGCGCCAGCGCCAGATAGAAATCGGCGCGCGGATTGTTGGGCTCGATCTTCAGTGCCGCCTGAAACGCCATCTGCGCATCATCCGTCACGATCCCGTCATTGCGCACAACGATGGTCTCGCCAAGCCCGCTCATCCGTTCGGCGTCGGGGCCAAGAATGCGGATGGCATTGCGGTAGGCGAGTTCGGCATCGTCATAGCGGCCGATGCGGAAATAGACGGGCGCCAGCACGTTCCAGCCATTGCCGTCTTCCGGGGCGGTGGCGAGATGCCGCTCGACCTTGGCGACCAGCAGGTCAACATCATCGCCCGGATCGGCGATCCGGGCCTCGAGCGGCGCGTCAGGCGTCCCCGGGCTCCCAATCTCCATGTAGCCCGCAAGCCCGATCACGGGAAGACAGAGCAGGATGAAGGCCTGGGACCAGGTGTAGCGGCGGCGGGCGACCGGTGCGGTGGCGGGCGCGACATCGTCGTGCTGCTCATCCCCTTCGCCGGACTTGTCCCGGTTGGCAATCGCCAGAAGCCTGCGGCCGATTTCGGCCCGTGCATAGTCGGCATCCTCAGCCGAAATCAGCCCTTCGGCCTTGTCCCGCTCCAGTTCGCGCAGCTGATCACGATAGACCGCCGCCTCCCCTTCGTCATAACGCGTCGCGCGGGCCGAGGCCCGCAGCAAGGGAGCCAGCAGAAGAACGGCAACGGCGACCGTCAGCAATGCAGAGATGATCCAGAACAACATGAAACTCAATTACGTCAAGGACAGTGGCTTTCCAACGGCTAAACCTCCCTTGACGGAAAGTTGAGATGTTTGGCCGCAGGAATTCTCTAATCCGTCATAACCCGCCTCCCCTTGACCCAAGTCAAGTGGGAGTGACACCATTCCGCGTCAGGTTCATCGAAAAAAGTCGGCCTGAGCCTTCAGCTCAGCGGCGTCCAGGTGCCGTTCTCGTTGCGGCAGGCAGCGCCGCGGGCCTGGCGTTCACGGCCGTCTGCAAACACCTTGTGGGTGAACTGGCGGCAGTTCTGTCGACCGACCTGATAGGGGGCGGCAGCCACCACTTCACCGCGAACGTCGCCGCTCGCCCAGGTCACAGGCTGGCCGCCAGGGGCTGCTTCGAGCGCACGGTATTCGGCTTCCAGGGCCCGCTGCGTCTCGCTGCGCGAGAGTTCGACACCGGCGCGTGAGACGATGCCACCCTGGAGGGCGGCAATGTAGACGGCGGAGTTGGCTGCGGCGTTGCGCCCGCCGCCCGAGGTGGTGCAGCCCGCAAGTGCAAGCGACACGAGGCCAGTGGCGGCGAGTATCCCGAAGCGTTTCACACCCATCAGACCGTTCCAAGTCCCGTCGATCGTTGCCGCCAGAAGGCGCATCTGCCGTTTTTGCAGCCGACCGTCATCGGCGGCTGAAAGCTGTCCTATACACCTATGTAATTTCACAGGAAAATCAATCACGCAGTGTCCTTCGTCACAGCCGGTAGGATCAACTGTGCGCGAAGCCCGCCGATTGTCGCACGCGAAAGGCCGAAAGAGCCCTGATATTCCCCGGAAATCTCCTTGACGATCGAAAGGCCGAGACCTGTGCCCGGCTTGCTCTCATCCAGTCTGCGGCCGCGTTTCAGCGCCTCGCCGATCTGTTCGGGGGCAAGCCCCGGTCCGTCATCCTCGACCACCACCTCGATCCAGCCGCGACGCCCATCGGTGACGTCATGGTCCCGCGTCGTCATGACGGCCCGTGTCACCACCTTGGTGCGCGCAAAGCGCGAGGCGTTTTCCAGGAGATTGCCGATAACCTCCTCGACGTCCTGCTGCTCCATGGCGAAGGTCAGGTCCGGCGCGATATCCAGTTCAAAGGCAATCTCGCCGTTCAGCTTGCGCATCACGCGCGCCAGCCGCTCCATGACCGGCAGCGCCTCGGTGCGGGCGAGCACGCTGTCGCGCTGGGCAGCGATCCGGGCCCTGTTGAGATAGGAGGTCACCTGCGCCTGCATGGCCTCGGCCTGGGCGGCGATCACCTCGGCATGGGTCTTGTCCAGCGTGCGCGCTTCGTTCAGCAGAACGGCAATCGGCGTCTTCAGCGAATGCGCGAGATTGCCGACCTGCATGCGGGCGCGTTCGACAATGCGCCTGTTGCTGTCGATCAGCGCATTGATCTCGTTGGCAAGCGGCTGGACCTCGCTCGGGAAATCGCCCTCGATCCGTTCGGCCTCGCCGCGACGGATGCGCTCCAGTGCCCGCCGGGCGCGATCAAGCGGCTTCAACCCGTATAGAATGGCAAGACCGTTGACGATCAGGCCGCCGATGCCGACCACGGCCAGTGCCGCATAAAGCCGGTTGGTGAAGAAGGCGATTTCCTCTTCGATCACCTGCAGATTGCCCGAAACCCGGAAACGCGCCGCCCGGCCCTGGTCGTCGAGCACCACTTCGGTTTCGGCCACGCGGATATGATTGCCCGCGTCATCGACCATCTCGTAATAGCGCTCGTAATTCTGGTCGAAGGGGGTGATCTCGACATCCGGAACGGCCAGATTGGCAACACCGAGCGATGCCGAGGCGAGCGGCGCGGTCGCATAGTTGCCGAGCGGCTCGACCAGCCAGTACCAGCCGGTGGCGGGCTGGGAAAACCTGAGATCGCCAAGCGCCGGCGAACCGGTCAGGCTGTCGCCGTCACCGATCGAGACGGAGTTGACGACGTTGTAGAGCTGGGCACGCAGGAGATTGTTGAAGCCGCGTTCGACGCCCTGCCGGTAAAGGGCGGAAATCGCCACCGCGATCGTCACAAGACCGAGCGCCGACCAGAGGGTGGCGAGCAGCAGGACGCGCGCGGTGAGCGAGCGGATCTTCATTTCGCCGGGGCTTGGATGCGGTAGCCGAGGCCACGGACCGTTTCGATCATGTCGATGCCGAGCTTCTTGCGCAGACGACCGACAAAGACCTCGATCGTGTTGGAATCGCGGTCGAAATCCTGGTCATAGAGATGCTCCACCAGCTCGGTGCGCGAGACGACCTCACCCATATGGTGCATCAGATAGGAGAGCAACCGATACTCATGCGAAGTGAGCTTGAGGGTCACCCCCTCGACGGTCGCCTTGGAGCTCTTGGTGTCGAGCCTGACCGGACCACAGACGATTTCCGAGGAGGCATGGCCGGCCGCCCGGCGGATCAGCGCGCGGATGCGGGCGAGCACTTCCTCGACATGGAAGGGCTTGGTCACGTAATCGTCGGCGCCGGCATCGATGCCGGCCACCTTGTCCGACCAGCGGTCGCGGGCGGTGAGAATCAGAACCGGCATGACGCGGCTTGCAGCCCGCCATTTTTCCAAAACGGTTATGCCGTCCATTTCGGGTAAGCCGATGTCGAGGATCACGGCGTCATAAGGCTCGGTATCGCCGAGGAAATGGCCTTCCTCGCCATCGAAGGCCTTGTCGACGACGTAACCTGCTTCCTGCAGAGCCTCGACCAGCTGGCGGTTCAGATTGACATCGTCTTCGACGACGAGAATGCGCATGCGGTTCACCCCTCGGTGCGGAGAGCTTGTTCAGTCCCTGCGGCAGGTCACTCGGCGACCCGCATCGTGACCTTGCGCGGCCGTTCGCTGCCGTTGCCCGGCACAAGTACGACGATCACGCATTCACCGCCCGATTCGTGCACGGAAAGCAACTGGCCGCCGACTTCGGCGACGACCCGCGCTGCGGCTTGCCTGCAATCCACCGCCATGGCATCGCTCCCGATCGCCGGCAGAGCCGCCACGGTCACGGCCAATGCCAGGCCCGTGTTTTTCATGAATGATGCCATTGCTGCTTCTTCTTGGATGACGTCCACTCTTGCAAATTATGTACCGCAAGCCTGCTGAATGGCAAATGAATGGTCTGTAATCAGCTGGGGATGTCAGCGTCAGGCAAACCTCAGCTTGCCGCGTATTGGAAGAGGAGCTGGCGGTCAATTCAAGGGTGCCCACCGAAAACGCAGGCTGCCTAAGCTTCAGATTTCGAGACTGAGGGATTGATTACACAGGTGCAGCGCCCCACCCTCACCCTCACCCTCACCCGCCCACGCCCTTCGTCGCCGTCAGACGCCCGTAGAGCGCCAGCAAGCCGCCGAGCGTGCCGGCAAGCGTCGTCAGCGCCTCGGCGATCTCGGCCTGCTCGGCACCGCCTACGTCCAGCCCCGCCCGGCCCAGCAGCGGAGCCGCAATCGCAATCAGCGCGCCCCAGACGGTCTTCGACTGATACCAGGGTTTCATATCCAGCATGTCTTTCTCCTCTCGTTGACTGATCAGTTGATGGCAATCACAGCCTCCAGTGGCAGGCCCGCCGCCAGGCGGCCGAGCTGGCGGACACGGATCGACAGCGCGGTCTGCGGGCCGCCGAAATCGGCTATTTCATTGGCGGCCTGATAGAGATGGACGGTCTCCCCGACCTCGACCGAGCGCAGCGCCGCGCTGCCGCTCAGGATCTCCAGCCGGTAGCGCTCCTCTGCCTCATCCAGCGGCACCTCGCCGTCCGTCCAGGCGTCGGCCTCGATGCGGCTGCGGCGTATCCAGCGGATCCGGATGTCGCCCGATGGCTGCCGCATGGCCTTGGCATGCACAGGCGAGAGCGGCGTCTCGGCCCTGAGCCCGCCAACAAAGACATGCGGTCCGGACAGCTCGGTGACGAGCCCCATCGGCTCCAGGATCCAGTTTTCAGCCGCCCCGCGCTCGGCATTCACCAGGCCCAGCGGCCGCACCGCCGCGTCGAGCGCCACGACGTCGGCACCGACGGCAGCCCCCGCCGCCATGTCAGCCTCGGTCCCGCCCAAACCGCGCAACAGTCCCGTCAGGCGAAACCGTCCAGCGCTCACTTCCTCGGCCTCAAGGAAACCCAGCACCTCAAGCCCGCCAGTCGCCGCCCGGACCGCCAGCCGGTTGGCCCCCGCCAGCACTGCGCTGCGGCTGGCCGACGCCAGAGCGCCGCTCGACAGATCCACCAGCAGGCTGTTGACCCGGTCGAAGCGCCCGACAGGCCCCGGCTCCAGCGCCTCCGCCAGCCGCCCCATGGTCGCCGGACGGTCGAGGGTCAGCCGCAGCCGATAGCCCTCCGTCTCCGGCGAACTCGACACCGCCAGCCGCCGCCAGGGACGGCAAAAGGCTGCAACACTCGCATCACCAGCATGGTTTGCGCCCTCCAGCCTCGGCAGATCGAGAAACTGCACGACCGGCGCAAAGCCGGCCGCACCACCACCGTCAACCACCCGTCCGGGTTCGACCACCGGCACGGGTGCTGCGACCTTGCCGGCAAAGGCCCTGAGCGTCAGCCGCCGCTCGAAGCCCTCATCGATACCCTGCACCAGAAATCGCCCCTCCGGCCCTTCCGGAAAGCGCAGCACGTCTCCCGGCTCGACCGCAATGTCCTGCGGCCCAAGCGCCAGCTGAACCGTCCGCCGCGCCAGCCGGTTGTCGCGCAGCCAGCCCTCGGCGGCGGCCAGCGCCGTCTCCTCGGGCATTGCCGCCGGAAGATCCCGCGCCAGCTGCCGATCGGTCGCCGCTTCCACGCGCCTCGACCGCACGCTTGCCTCGACATAATCCGCCGCCGGATCGTAGAAGGTCACCAAGGCTTCCGAGGCAAAATCGCTGTCATGGCCGCGCGTCTCGGTCCAAAGCGGGCGGTCGGCGATGTCGGCCAGCACGGTGATCTCGCGGGCGGGTAGGCTCGCCGTCGGCCGGGTGCGGAATTTCAACTGTCCGGCATCCTCGATCACATCGATCTGGAAGAGCTCGATCAGTGGCTCGATCAGATCGCGCGCAGAGGTGAGATCGCCCTTCACATAACCACCGAGATCGCCGGCCACCTCCGATACGTCGAAATCGAAAAAGCCGTGGTCCCTCAGGATCGCCGCAATCGTGTCGGCCAGCGTCGCCGTGCCCAGCCGCCCGTTCAGCCAATGCCCTGTGCGCCAGTTTGCACCGTCGGCCCAGAGCGCCGTATTCTGCGGAAAGGCTGGATAGGGCCGCGCATCCCAGGTCCAGGCATAGAGCCTTTCGGGATCGACCATGCCGTCCGCTGCCCTTTCCTGCCAGTGCTTCAGATGCGCGTCGAGAAACCGGCGTTGCTGGCTGTCGCTGCGCAGCCCCGCCGAGAAGTAGGGCCTGCCGCTTTCTGCCGATTTCGCATCGACAAAAATGTTCGGCTGGTTCGCTCCCTTGTCGACCGCGCCGCAACCGAGTTCGGTCATCCAAATGGGTTTCATGCGGGGCACCCAGGCCGTCGGGGTCGCCTGCTCAACGCCGCCGATCCGGTTGAAATGCTGTTGCTCCCACCAGGATTTCAGATCCTTGAACCTGAAGACCCAGGGCTTGCCATAGGCGCCATCGGTGATCGGCGTCCTCACCCGGGCGCTGCGATCCGTACCACCGGCATAGAACCAGTCGAAGCCCTCGCCCGATGTCAGCGCCCGGGCAAACCCCTCGGCATCGTCGGCTCCGGTAAACCTGTCAGGGCTTTCCGCTTCCAGATCCTCGTCCCGCCAGTCGGCGAGCGGCATGTAATTATCGATGCCAACGGCGGTGACGTGAGGACTCGCCCAGAGCGGATCGAGATGGAAGAAGACATCGCCGGAGCCATCCGCCGGCTGGTGGCCGAAATATTCGGTCCAGTCGGCACCGTAGGAAATGGCTGTCGAACCGCCGAGAATGCTCCGCACCTCACCGGCGAGCGCCACCAGCGCCTCGACGAAAGGAAAGGCGTTTGCCCCGTCCCGCAGCGTCGTCAGCCCGCGCAGTTCCGAGCCGAGCAGGAAGGCATCGACGCCACCCGCCTGAGCGGCGAGCGCTGCATAATGGAGCACGAGGCGCCGATAGCCCTCGCTGCGGTTGACGAAGGTCGACACCTGCGCTCGCGCCGCAGCCGTCTTGTCCGCGCCTGGCGGATAACAGGTGATCCGCCCCCGCCAGGGATAGGCCGCCTGCTCACCACCGCCATAGGGATCGGGCAAGCCGTTGCCTGAGGGAATATCCATCAGCACGAAGGGGTAGAGCGTCACCTTCAGCCCGCGCGCCTTCAGGTCGCGGATCGCCTCGATCACGCTCTCGTCGCTCGGAGACCCGCCATAGGCCGGGCCGCCGGCATGGCGGGAGACGACGTGAGCATCGCCTCTACCAATACCCGCGACACTCCAGGGCCGGCTTTCCTCGTTGCGATAGGTCACCTCGACACCCGGCAGCACGCGGCAGTCGCCGGCGCGCAAGTCCGTGCCGAACCAGGCGACAACCAGTGCCACGCTTTCAAGGTTCGGGCAGAGCGCCTGCAACTCGTCCAGCGAGGCCTGCCAGTCGGTGGCCGCAACCAGCGTATTGCGGTTCAGCCAGCGCTTTGCGCCCTCACTTGGCACATCCGAGACCCGGACAGTCGCATAGCCATGCTCCGTCGCACCGGGGATCATGGTGATTGCCCTGATCCTCTCCTCGAGCGTTCCGACGGGCCTGATGACCTCGAACTGCAGGAGCGGAATGCGATTGCCGAAATCATCGAGCGGCAGCCGTTCGAAGACGACATAGGCAAGGCCACGATAGGCCGGCGCATTGTCCGCCCCTTGCTTCGCAGCCATAAGCGGATCGACCGGCTGGCTCTCGGTGCCGCGATAGACCCGCATCTCGATTTCGCTGAGATCAAGCTCGCGCCCGTCTGCCCAGACCCGCCGCACGCCCGCAATCGGCCCTTCGCAGAGCCCGAGCGCCAGATTGGCATAGTAGCGATAGGTCGTCGTGCGCGTGCCGCGGGAGGATTTGCCACCGGTCCGCTCGGTCACCGTCTCCTCCTCGAAACGCGTCGCCCAGATCAGCGTGCCGCCCAGCCGCGCGGTCCCATAGAGCCTCGGGATAACAGTGCCTTCGCTCGCCCCGGAGAGCCGCGCGGAGGAGAGCCGCGCCCCATTGACCTCCCGCGTGCCGCTCAACAGGCTGCGGTCGATCATGCCGCCGGCCAGCGCGCCTGCCGCCTGGCCGATCGCCGCGCCTACGGGTCCGAAGACCGAACCGAGTGCCGCCCCCGCCGCCTGCAGAAGAATGGTCGCCATCGTCAGATCCTTTCGGGAAAGCGATAGATGCCGGCAATCTTGCGCCGCCAGCCGGGCACGAGCGCCGACAGCGTCACGGCGGATTGTTCGTAAGCATGGATGAAGGCATCGGGCGGGCGGTTTTCGCGACCGGGGCCCGGCACGGGCTGCGCCGGCGCCAGGCCGGGTCCACCGCCACCGTCCTGCCTCGGCAAGCGATAGCGTCCGTCAAGCTGGTGTAATTTCGGGTATGGGACCGGGCCGTCATGATCAGGCGGCTTTCGGTGTAATCTGAAGGGGTTTTTCCTCCTCGATTGTTGGAGAGTTAAGCTCTGC
>JAPZUE010000093.1 GCA_027533385.1 Rhizobium sp.
GTAAGCGGGGCTGATTGGGTGGCGGTGCGCGAAAACAAGCCGATCCGTGGGCATCTGGTTGCCTGCCGAAGTGCCGATTGGCATGGTGGCGTTGGCGATCAACAGGAGAGTGGGGCAGAGCAAATGCGGCAGATCGATATCGACAGCCTGGACGAGGCAACCCTCATTGAACTCAACGCGCGCATCGTCGAGCGTCTGCAGTATTTGCATCACCAGAGAACCACCGCGGCCCTTCAATACATCATGGTGGGGAGCGGCGTGGAGTTTGAAGGCCCTGGCGGTGTTCTGGTTCGTGGTGTCGTCATCCGCCGCAACAAGAAGACGGTGACGGTGCATGCCGACGATAACCGTCAATGGAATGTATCTCCGACCCTGCTGAAACCCACCGGCGTTCACGTGCTCGGCACCGCGGGTCAGATCCAGTCCGACGACGGCAAGGTCGTGTCCTTCCCAAAGCCAGAACGTCGGTGATGCGCTCAGGACCTGGCAACGATCATGGTGGCCAGCGGAGGAATGGCTGGGTGCGATGTGCTGATCCCCAGCCGATCGCCGAGATAGTGCCAGAACGACAGGCCAAGCTTCTGGCAGGTCTTCGAAAGGCCGAGCATGCTGTCGCGCGCCTGCCGGCCATTGCGACTGACCGTGCCTCCCGAAATCTTCCGCTTGATGACAAAGCCGCGCAGATCGCGCTCCGACGCATTGGTGTGGAGCGGGATCTCCGGCCGCTCCAGAACCCGCAGCAGTTCCGGCTTGCGACGCCTGAGGCGAAACAGCAATTTGTCGAGATCGCCATAGCCGGTGCGGATCGAGAAAATCCGGTCGAAGCGGGCCTGCAGGCCCTTGGCCATAGCCGGGTCAGGCCTTCGTCGATAGGCTTTGAGAGCCTTGTAGAAGTGCCAAATGAGCTCGCGCAGGGTCTCGACGTGCTTTACCTGGCCGGGCGTGGCCGGCATCAGTTTCTGCAGCAGCCGTTCGGCATGCACCCAACACAGCGCGTGGGTGCCGACCCGAAACTGCCCGGCATCGTCGGAAACGATCACCGCGTTTCCAACCAGGCCATGATGGCGGATGGCGCCCCATATGCCGGCCTCAGCGAAGGGCCGAAGCGTCTCCGTGTCGAAGATGTCGATGCCATGCTCGGCGAGATGCTGGAGGAAGGGCACCCGGTTGGCAAACCTCAGCGGTTCATGGGTGTTCAACCGGGCAGCAAGGGCAGGGTCGACCTGCCGGTCTTCCAGCAGCGCGAAAGCGGCGTCGTTGAGAACATAGTCCTGATAGTTGCCGCGCAGCATGGCGAGGAAGTTCAGACGCGACTTCGAGGACGCCGTGCGAAAGGCGGTGAAATGCTCGCCGCCGATATGCGTCGTATGAAAATTGCGGTTGGCGTGACGGGCACCGGTGTCGTCGACCGTGACGTAGGGCGCCGAGACGAGGCCTGCGTGGAGGACGGCGGCATCCTCGGCGTGGAAACCATCCAGCCTCTCTGTCAGGAACCGCACCACCTGGCGTTTGGAGATCTCGACGCCGACATCGTTGAGCAACGTCGTCATGCGCTGTGTCGTGACCTGCCCATGCGCATGCAACATCAGACAAAACCGCCGCAGATTGGGTCCAAAGCCACCTCTTATCCCCGCAGGCAGCTGTGCTGTGATGGTGTCTCCCTCTGGCGTCACCCAGTACTCCCGCCGGTAACGAACCACCTCGACCTTGAGCACCAGATCCCGGACGAAGCAGTCCTTGTAGCCCTTAAAACGCGATCCGGGCGGTACACTGACAGCCAGCACCTCTTCACGCGTCACCCGCTTCGTGTCGTTCTTCGGCCCTCGCGGCCGGGGCGCCGGATCCTTGGCCGAGACCGCCTTGTCATTCGTTGCCTTTTCCATCCCCGATGGTCTGAAGGGTGGGCGCGGCGGCAGGTTCTTCAGCCGCGCAATCTCGTCGCGCAGAAGCTGGTTGTCGATCTTCAGCCGGGTGTTCTCCAGCCTGAGCTGATCGTTTTCATCTCGAAGTCTCTGGTTTTCAGCTTCGAGCTTCTCAATCCGGGCGTCTGCCCGATCAGCCCGCTTCACCAGGCCGGTCACGAGCTCGCGCAGCGCCTTCAGCGACAGCGTGTCGGCATGCTCGACCATAGGCAGGCGGCGCTTCGTCATCACGGAAGAATCTCATGAATTACCGCAAAGAGGAATCCCTCGTGCCACCGGATTTGCTCCAGGTACTGCTGCGGCCGATCTCCGAGGCAGCGGTCGTTCTTGCCCGTCTCGACGA
>JAPZUE010000130.1 GCA_027533385.1 Rhizobium sp.
GGTTGGCTCTAAGCAACCCGACCCTACCGGAAAACACTGGTGACCACCGCTACGCCGCCCGCTCCCTACAGCACATTGGAGGGCGCGCTCGCGAGCGGCTTCGCTATCACCCAGCTACACCACTCGCCGGGACACGATCAAGCGCCCTCCGGGATCACCGGCCATGCCGCAGCGGGAACCCGCGTAATCGGCCTCGACGGCAACAGAAAGAATGCAGGATTCAAAGCGGGGAGTCGGTCACCGGCAGCGGCCATGGACCAATTACTACCGCATATAGAGAACTACGAAGCTTCGGAGTTTGAATGCGATCAATTCAAATCCCGAGAACCCGGCAAGTGGGGGCAGGAATTCAGAGGGAGTGGATTACCCCTGCATACAGCACTACGAAGAATTTTCCCTACCCACCGAGCAGTCATCACGGCACCCTCTGAGGGACCGGACAAGGCACCGCAGGGGACACCGGCAGCGGCCCCGGCAAGGCATATTTGCAACTACTTCAAAACACTGAAATTAAACGACAAATAACTAACACTCCATTCAGAGGAGACGAAGGACTTCCACGGCTCAGGAATTACCCCTTCATCCAGAGAATACGAAGCTCAACGACAAACCGAATTGGACGACCGGGAAGGCTGGAGCAGGACGTAAACGAGTGACAGAAAGAAATACAACCAAAGGTATTGACAACAGCAGTTAGAGGCAGTATTCGCGTGTGCGCGTCTCAAAGATATAACTCTAAGTTACATATAAGATACCCTTAGGTTACCTCTGCAATGTTTATTGAAAGACAATGTAGGAGAAGTACCCTAGGGTATACCTCAAGGTTCCCTTAACGTATCCCATGGCTCCCCTCAGGATGTCCTTCCGAGAACTCCCCCTCCCTTCTCTTTTCCCTGACCTATACCATCGAGTTCCATAGCGACTCGCTGAGAGCCTTCCGACTGCTTCCGCTACCTCGACACCTCCGAGACCCCTGAACGCTCTCCACGGGCTCCTGTGAGTCAAGGAGAGGCATCGTAGAGCCCTACTCCAACCGCAACCCAGCCCCGACGATCACAACAGCCCCGCCAAGACCTCCCGACGACACCCCAGGGTGACCGGCGAAGGTCTCAGCGTGTCAGATCGATCCCTTGTCCCCGCCCCTCCCCGAACTGGAAAAGGCAACCAGCAGCATGACCAGCACCGCCGCCACGGCTCCCACCATCCGCCCCGGTATGGGCATGCAGTACACCTCAGAAATCTTGGACAGGAAGACAGGGGAGATGATTTCCATCGACCAGGGCCACTGGATCACCATGGATGAACTCAGCAAAGCCTTTGAGATCGGCAGGAGGCAACTC
>JAPZUE010000072.1 GCA_027533385.1 Rhizobium sp.
CGCGTCTTCAAGTCCTACGAGGATATCGTCGACCACTGCTGCTACGCTTGGAGAACCCTACAGGACCGACCGTGGAAGATAATGTCGATCGGCCGACGCAAATGGGCCCAAAGGTTCTGATCAATGACGGTTGGTATTAGACGCCGATCAAGCTCCCGCTGATCCCAAGGCTGATCAGAAAAAGGCATCGCCTTCAGCCCATCGCTCGGCAAGCTCCAGAGCAGTAATGAAATTAGAATGAAGATTGGCATGGTTGCCCTCACCGCTCTTGACATCATCAAGATGTCAAGAAGTCCCCCAACGGTTAAAATTGGAATACCAACTAGGATGGCGTTATCCAATATTTACGCGATAACTCGGCCTTATGCTTGACGCGTGTGACGCGGTTTCCAGTGGCGAAAGGTACTGGCGGAGGATCACGTCCTCTATGAAATCAAATGGCGCATTGCAATCTCGACGACGCTGCGTCCCATCCACTCAACTAGTCTTCACAAAATCCGTGCTTCCTTCGCTGGTTGCGTCCCTACACCCCCGCATCCATCTTGTAATGTCGGATTGTCGCCTACACGTTGAACTATATCGGAACCTGGATCAAGATTTCCCCTTACTGGACTTGCTTTAGCGTTTGACCTCAAGACGAGCGATGATCCTTCCTATCACTTCGTCCAGCTGATAGTCACTCAAGTCACTTCCGGAAGGTAGGCAGAGGCCGTTGCGGAACAAGCGCTCGTCGAAAGCGCTTCCGTGGTAGGGCGCACCCTTGTAGAGCGGCTGTAGGTGCATAGGCTTCCAGAGTGGACGCGACTCAATCTGATATTCTAGCAGCATTAGGCGAATGTCTTCACGCGTTACGCCCGTTATCTTTGGATCAATGGTCAAGGCCGTGAGCCAGCGGGTAGAATGGGACCATTCCGGCTGCGGCATGAAGTCTATGCCTGGCCGGGTTAATGCCGCCTCGTAACGTGCGAAAATCGCGCGACGACGCACAACCCGAGAGTCGAGTACCTCCATTTGGCCTAGCCCTATGGCGGCGCAAATGTTTGATAGACGGTAGTTGTAGCCATATGTCGAGTGCTCATAATGTGGTGCCGGGTCGCGTGCCTGAGTCGCAAGGAAGCGCGCCTCATCAGCCCAGCTCTTGTGACGCGTCACTAACATACCACCGCCGGAGGTGGTGATAATCTTGTTGCCGTTGAACGAGAGGATAGCGGCGTCACCACCTGTTCCGGCTTTCCGCCCATTAGTATATGCCGCGCCGAAGCTTTCAGCGCTGTCGACGATTATGCGGACGCCATAATGAGCCGCAAGAGCCTCCAAAGCCTGAAGATCGGCGGGTTGACCATAAAGTTCAGTGGGCACGATTGCCTTAGGTAGGCGGTTTTCGCGCGCCGCTCTGGCCAACTCTTCAGCAAGCAGCCCTGCGTCAATGGTCCAACTTTCGGGCGAAACGTCGAAGAATCTTGGATAGCCGCCGAGGTAGTTTACCGGGAAGATACCACCGGCGAAAGTCATCGAGGAGATCCATACCTCATCACCGGACTGAACACCCGCGATGCGAAGGGCGAGATGGAGGGCCGCGGAGCCGGAAGATAGGCCGACGCAGTGTACATCTGCTTTGAGGTACTCCCGAACCGATACTTCAAAAGCGTTGAGCTGTGGGCCTAGCGGAGCTACAAAGTTCGAGGCAAAAGCCTCACTAACGTAGTCCATCTCGCGGCCGCACATATGGGGGCGGGAAAGGTAGATGCGCATATGTAAGTCCTAAACCAAGGGCTTCGCGGGATTTCCGACAACCGTTACATTCGGCGGCACATTCCGGGTTACTACTGCGCCCATACCAACGGTCGCGCCCATACCGATTTCAATGCCTTGGCGGAGTATTGCACCTGAACCGATGTAGACATGGTCACCAATAACAACATTTCCATTGACCTTCGCTCCCGGAGCGAAAGTGACGAAATCTCCGATAATACAATCATGCTCCACGTACGAATATATATTGGCGTGGAAACAACATCCAATACGTATATTGGATGTCAAAGTCACAAAGGGAGACAGGCAGGCGCCATACCCTATGATGACATCATCCATCTGCACGACAGAAGCAGCGCGCGCCTCGACTAGCGGAATTTGTGCAGCGGCACACCTTCGAGCCAAGACTTGGCGGGTTTGCGACGCTGCAATAGCGATACTGACAGACTTTTCTTTTACATCGCACCTAACAAAATCTTGCCAATTCAAGATGTCATGTCCGTTAACACGTCCAGGCGCTTGCGCATCGTCGACGAATACGAGATCCGCTTGCCCGTATTGTTCACGCAATAGAGGCATGATACCTCGCCCACACCCCGATGCGCCGTACACGCCAATCAGCTTTCTCACGAACCGCTCCCCGTAAACTTTGTGGCGGTAGCATTGCCAGCGGCCGAAATCCCCTCGCGTTTGACAACCTTGAGGAAAGTCAAACAGATAATCTTAAGGTCAAGCCACAGGCTTAAGTTGTCGACATACCAGACATCCAACTCGAGTTTAGTCTCCCAAGAAATTGCGTTTCGCCCGTTAACCTGCGCCCAGCCGGTAACGCCGGGGCGCACATCGTGGCGGCGGCTCTGCTGATGAGAATAAAGGGGCAGATACTCCATGAGTAGCGGGCGAGGGCCGACGAGGCTCATATCGCCCTTCAGGACATTCCATAGTTCGGGGAGTTCATCAAGCGACGTTGAACGGAGATAGCGCCCAAATGGAGGCAGCCGCTCTGCGTCGGGAAGCTGGTTTCCGTCTTCGTCAAGCGCATTACGCATAGTGCGAAACTTGATCATCTCAAAAGGTTTGCCGTGACGCCCCGGACGAGTTTGGCGAAAGAAAGCCGGCGCGCCCAATCGCAGCCAAATCAAAAGCACCAAAGCGAGCATTAGGGGGGAGAATACGATAAGCCCCGACGCTGCTATAACGATATCAAGAAATCTCTTCATTCGACCATGTTTTGCAGAGAGTGTTCGAGTGGATCCGGCGCGGGCTAGAGCGCTCTGGCACGAAGCATATCAAATTAGGGGTATGCATTCACTGGTCCCGCATGCATAACGGTGGCTTATTGAACCACGCAGGGTCAGTGCGCCAAGAGTCAGCATTGGATGCAACGGATTTCGGTGATAGACTTTTCAAGTTGTCGAGCTAAATTTTGATAGTCATGCCGTTCTAACACTGCAACGCGACCATTTTTCCCAAGTTGTCGCCGCCGCTTGTTCGGAAGTGATCGCATCGTGGCAATGGCAGCTGCCAGCGCCGCGGGGTCTTCAGCAGGAACAGATAAGCCAGCATTGTAGTCCATCACCGGATCATGTCTGCCACTGTAAGAATGTATGATTGGGCGCGCGGAATACAGGTAATCGAAGATTTTATTCGCCGCGATGCCGTAATTGTAAAGGGGGCTCGATTTCCAGCCGATCCAGCAGGCATCAAAACGTTTTAGAATATCTTGCACCTGCGCTTTTGGAACAGATTCAATAAAGATAACATTACTAAGTTCTTCGCTGCGCACACGTTCTTCTAAGGCAGATTTCTCCCTCCCTCCACCGAGCAATACAAAGAGGATCTCAGGATCATGGCGCAAAATCCGTGCAGCGTCGATCAGGGTGTTAATAGAATTGGCACTTCCCAAAGTGCCCGCGTACCCAACCACGAACTTACCACTGGGGATCTTCGCGTGTAACGCCGCAGGGGCCGATTCTTTTTGGTCTAGTTTGCTTAACGAAACACCATTGGGTAACCATACGAAGCGATCCCCCGGCAGACCTCGCTGCTCCATATGATCCACCGCACCGCGCAAGTTAGAGACTACTAGATCGGAATTACGATAAGCGCGATCTTCAATCCATTGGAACAAGCGTATGAAGGGGTGATGTTTCGAGTAGCCGCCAATGTGCGTCAAGCTTAACGGCCAAATGTCGCGAACCTCGAATATCAGCCGCGCGCGACACCGTCTAGCGATCCACTCTGCGGCCAGATACCCAACGAGGGAGGGCGAAGAATAAACAACAGCGTCAGGCTTCTCGCCCAAAACGCGCTGCGCGCGCAGCAATTTGTAGGCGAAGAGGAACCAATTGAGGGCGCGCTTCTTGTCGTGCGCATCCCTATAGCGGAGCAGATCCAGACTGAGAAATCGAAATCCTTCGAAATGGTCCACCTGTGGCGCAGCATCAGCCGCCGCTTCATCCAGCGTAAGATGGGACCAGCGCGCAGCAATTACCGATGTGTCATGCCCAAGCGCCGCAAGCTCACGTGCTAGATGACGATGCCTCACGCCAAGGCCGCTTGAAGGCAGTGTCGCGTACTGATTTATGATCCAGATCTTCATCGAAGCGATACTCTCTACCCGATCAAAGTGCAAAGTGGATTCACGCCCAGCGCCGCCGCCCACTCTCAATGGCCTTGTCGAATGCAGTGATTAACTTCTGTTGTTCGGTTTGCCAGGACGGGATCTGATACGCTTTGATTGCAGGCTTCACACGGTCCAACTCTTCACGTGACCAAGCGATTATTGCGCCGCGCAGACTGTCCATGGAAAGGATAGCGCGCTTGGCAGCTGGATATTCTCTAGCGAAGCGCTCAAGCTCCGGCCCACCTCCCGTGATCACAGCGAGCCCGGCGGCCGCATATTCAAATAGTTTATTTGGAAGGCTAAATTCATAACTCAAAGAAACTGCCTTGGGAACGATTATACCAACATCTGCACCCTCCAACAAAGTAATCAACTCCGACTGTGGCACAGCGTCGTGGAAATGAACATTGCATAGTCCCCGCGCCTGGTGAGCCAGAGCTTCTCTGGCGTGGCCGTATCCGATCAGGACCAGATGCCGGTCCCGTCCCAGGTCACGAAAAACCTCGATCAACTCGGACAAACCCCTGTCGGCAGCAAGGGCACCACAATATACATAAATTAAGGCATCAGATTGCAGATTCAACGTTTTACGTAACGCGCTCTTCCCTATTGTGGCGGGAAGCAATGGCACATTTCGGACGACGCTGGTGTCAATACCCGGATACGCGGCAAGATACCAGTCGCGGATAGACTCGTTTACCAATGTCACGTGATCAGCTTTTCGGATCAGATGTGATTCGATCATTTTGGCCATCTTGCAGATAGGTCTTGACCACCCTGCGCGTTCCGTCTCAAGCTCGTGCGCGTCATAGAGCAATGGCAATCGGTGTTGGCGAGCCAAGCGAACTGAGACAGGCAGTGCTGCAAGGCTATGCGCTATGATGAGTGAAGCATCTCCTAAGCGAGACTGGCGGAGGCAAGCCAGCGACCAACGCGGGAGCGACGAGGCGCGCACAAGGCGCGAACTTCCTGGCGCTGCTGGTTCTGGTCCTAGCCTATAGATCTGCTGCCGCGCAGCATGAGTTTCAGTGGCCGGCAGCCCCGAGCTCTTGTATCCTATATAATCAATGTCGGTCGCATATCCGTTATCAAGGGCCAATGAGCCGGAACGCCAAGCACGCGATTCATTCGTCCACGCGCTGAAGTAATAGTGCAGATGCCGAGTCAATGGGCTGATCTTTCGCGCAATAGTCGGATGTCCGAAAAGCTGAACTCTCCCTTGGCGACACGGCGAGCAATCTGGACGATCGGACGGTTATGGTCGAACAAGCCGCTCGCGTTCGCGAAGTCAGTATGTTGTCGCGGGGGTGCTGCAATGTACGCGCGGAGTTCATCCATCGTAAAACCGAGTTTTTTGCCAATGAACTCCAGTTCTTGGAGCTCCTCGTCCGGTTCGTAAAGTGGCTCCCGAATCTCAAGAAGCGCCTCGTCCCGCGTGATTTCACCAGCGAGGATCAAGCTGGAAAGGTGGTTTACACGCTTATCGATCCCGAATTTTTGCGGAAGGTAGATCTCTTGGTAGAACCGCGTAAACCGGTTTTCACCATGCTTGCGCGCATAAGGGCGATAACCAAACCGCTCCTGAAGCTCCGCTATGGCCGCCTTTTTATCGTAATCGACATAATTGAGAATGGGGAACGATTTAATCCTACCGACAAAAAGATACCAGAAAAGCTGGTACGGCTTCATAAATGGGTATGTCCTCAGCGGAATTTCACCGTAGGCCTTGTGGATTGCAAGAAGGTTTTTGCCATCCCTTTTATCGTAGCCCCAACTCGTGGGCATCGTAGACTCGGTCGCGACGTTGCCCCCGTGAATCACATACTTAATGCCCATTTTGTGTGCAGTTCGATAGAGCAGTGTGTTGATCGCATGATCACTCACGCACTCCAAGTCCATTACCGACGCTTTGATGTATGCGCGCTGCAAGTCTTGAATTTCGCGCCAATCGACAACATGAGTGATAAGATCAATGTTTAGCGTCTTAATTAGGCGCTCGATATTGGACACAGCCAAATCGATGTTCCACCCGTTGTCGAGATGAAGGGCTAGTGGCCTAAGGCCCAATTCCTTGACTCGGACCGCAACAATGGAGCTATCGACGCCACCCGAAACGCCTATGACGCAGTCATAGTCTCGGCCCTTTCCATCAGCCTTAATTCGTTCAGCCCAAGCGTTGAGCCGACAGCGACCATCGCCGCCGCGGTACACCTCATTATCAAGACGCCAAAGTCCATCACGTGCTAAACTTGAGACACCCTCCTCGTCGAAGGTCAGCCCTGGGATCGTCTCGTCGTAAAGTGTAATTGAGCACATACGTACGTTGCGACCCGACGAACACGCCTCCTTCGTAGGCATAATTTCTGCGTTGTTCATACGGTGCTACCTTTTGCCGTCCGCGGCCGGTAAATTTTCGCGAATATTTTTGCTTCTTCGTCCCAAACGGCGTCAAGGGCGTATCTCCGGGCATTTGCCACAGCGGGGGCCAAGTCGGCCTCCGAAATCCGTTCTATTGCCGCAGTTAAATCGCTAAGCGGTACAGCCCAACCAAAGCCACCGTCATGCAACAGCTGGGCCTGATACCCGAGATTGTCGCTAACGATAATAGGTAGACCCGCATGAGCCCACTCAAAAAACTTGTTCGGCAGTGAGTAGCGGTAGCTCACCGAAGCGCTTTCCGAAACAAACACACCAACATCAGCACTCGCTGAATAGGATACGATCCATTCACGCGGGACTGCAGGTTGATGGTGAATATTCGTATGGCGTATCGTCGCCTGCTGAATCAGTGATTCATAGCCATCTTCGCCGTACCCCATCAACACCAGATGACAACGCTCCGGATTAAGGGTTGCAAAGACCTCAAGCAAAATCTCGATACCCCGCCCAGCACTGAACAAGCCTTGGTAGATAAAAATCCTGGCGCTATCGGGTATCTCGAATCGCTGCCTAAAGCCGCCATTGGGGATTGGACGGCTCGCTACCGCTTCCCTTTCCGGAACATTGCGGACAACGTGGAGGTTCCTGAGCTTATAGGTGGTGCTGTACCAATCCCTAATCGGGGCGCAGACGACCACAACATTGCGAGCCGACCGGATAAAACAACGTTCGACAATGCTGGTGAGACGCTTTTGAAGCCCTGACAAACCAGTCCGCTGTGTTTCGAGCTCATGCGGTAGGTACTCCAGTGTGGCTCCTGAGAACCGAGACGCAGCCCAAGCGATGGGAAGGGCTACGGCGTTATGGCAGCTTACGTGATCGGGGCGCAGTTGGCGAGCGCGACCGATGCAAGCAAGAGCGTACTGCAGCAGGCTCCACATCAATAAGACATTCCGCAGAATTCCGAATTGACGCAGAACGCGTGCCTTGCTGTACCGGGCGATCATTGTTGGATGCCGATATATTTCCAAGCCGAAATCAGTGATTTCGTCTGTCGCAAGACCATCCTTCCAAAGGCCAATCAGCAAGACTCGCCGACATATTCCGGCTGATATGGTGTATGCTGCCTCTTTGTAGAGCCGGCTTTCGTTGCCAGCGGAAGTAAGGAAAATGTGAAGCGTGAAACTAGACATTGCGTCAATCACCGAATCGGCGGTTGCAGACGGAGTTTTCCGAAGAGCCGCTTGGCCACTCGCGCCGCCATTTTAAGATGACCGAGCGATTTTTCATTATTGGCGAAATCGGTGTAAAATGATGGCGGCGCAGCCATGACACGTTCGAATTCGACCTCAGATAGCCCCAATTTTTTGATCCAAAAAGCCTTATCATCGACAAGCTCTCGAGGGTCGTAGAGCGGCTTCTCAAGCTCGCGCCGCGCTTCGTCTTTAGTCATCTGCCCTGAAACGATCAAACTTGCGAAATGGGCACGGCGTTTATCATAGCCGAACTTGGTTGGCAGATAGTGCGCTTGAAAAAACTTGGTGAAAAGCGATTCATAGTGCTTTCCGCCGTAATCTCTCCAGCCCATGCTCTGCTTTAAGGTATCCTTTGCAGACTCTTTTTTATAGTCGATAAGCTCGAGAGGCCTATGCACCCGCATCTTCTGCACAAACGGGTAGTAGACATACTTTTCGAGCGTGCTTACGGTCGGATAATTCTTAAGCTTAACGGTGCCATATTTTCTGTGGATTGCCTTCAAGGATACCGAGTCCGACGCGTCGTAGCCCCATGCATCCGGTAGAATTGACTCGGTTTGCATGTTTCCGCCGCTCAGTATGTCCTTTATCCCGTACTTTAGTGCCTCTTTATAAAGCGAAGCGATGAAAGCATGGTCCTGCGGCACGTCAAGGTTAGCGATGCCAGCTAGAAAGTACGCCTTTTGAAGATCCCGGATCTCGGGCCAGTCGATGACCAGCGTGTGCATGTCTAGCTTCAGGCGCTGCACAATGTTCTGAATGTTATTGACTGCCAGTTCGGAGTTCCAACCTGCGTCAACATGAACAACGAGTGGCCTCAAGCCCAACTTTTCGACTGCGAACCAAGCTAGGTATGAACTGTCCACGCCGCCAGAAAGGCCCAGGATACAATCATAGTCTTTGCCCTTACCCCTAGCCTTGATACCGGAAATCATCGCCTCCAGTTTGCGCTCTCGGTCTTTAGGTGTGCCAACTGTTTCGAGGTAGCGAGCGTAGGCCAGGCAATGGTTGCAGACACCGCGTTCGTCGAAGCTAATCCACGGATCCGAGGTGTCCATGACACAGCACTTGCATTCCTGATACGGGTGCTTGTGTAGAAGCTTAGTGTATGGGTTATCAGCATAAATCATGGCGGATCTGCACCTGTGTTTTTCTGAATTGGCGGCGTCAGTCAAACGCCAGCTGGCTTGTCTGGCGACGAGCGCGCTCCGCCGGACAAAAAATGGGACACGAACACCGAGAGCACATACCACGCCCCGACGACCACGCTGTAGAGGAAAAGTGTCGAATAAAGGGTAATGTTCGGGACCAGCAATGGCGGAAGCAACAGCGTTGCGAAGCTCAGCGCCGACAGACCAATTTGCCACAGCAGATCGAGCCGCTGGTGATCGTGTATTATCCATATGTAACTCAATGGCGACGAGACAAAGCGGGCAAGCGTCAAGAATGAGACTGCCTGTATAAGGGCCCCAGCATCTCCCCACTGTGAGCCAAACAATTTTGGGAAAACATACGGTGATATCAGTATTACTGGACCCAGTACCATTACCGCTATAACTAATAAAATCATAAGAAATCGCCAAAATGACTTTCGAGACTTTCCGGTCGATTGAAACTCAGATACCGCCTGATGACGGAATATATCCTGAATTCCAGACGATATAAAAGCGACCGGAAATGAAACCATTCTGTTGGCCAGCACGTATTGTCCGAGCAAGGCGACGCCGAAGAGCTTGCCGATGACCAGCTCCGGCATAAAACTAGTAATGCTGCTCACGAGATTGGCGGGGAGCATCCAGTACACGATGCTCTTTCTTTGGGCAAGCAATCTTCGCGCTGCCGCAATGGAAGGTGAAAACGCGATATCCCTCCATTGCCTCCCGATGGGAGCGACGAACAACAAAACTGCCAAGAGAACACCAGCCATATTGGCCAACACAAACCCTATCGAACCTAGATCCCAGAGGCCGCAAGCAACCTGGAGAAAAGCGGTCGTGATCGAGAGAGCAATCTTGTTCCGAGCCAACAAGCCAAATCTATTGTTACGGATAGCCCAACTTGTCAAACACATCAGAGTGCCGCTGAGAAATACTGACAGCGGCAGAAAGTAAATTACCGCGTACGTATCGCTGCCGACCAATTTACTAAGCAAGTCGCCGTCGAAAAGAAAAATAAGCAAAAACAACGAAACCGAAAACGCAATCAAAGTGGCGAATGATAGAGTGACTGCGTGAAGAGCACGCCTACCCACCTCCTCAAGAACGATCGAATTATGTAGGGCAAGGGAGGAAACGCTTGCAAGAATCGCGACGATCCCAAAATACAGGCCGTAGACGCCGAACTCTTCAGGGCTGTAGAGCCGAGATACAATTGGCGCGCTAACTAATGGAGCCAGCTGTGATGCGGCTAGGCTCATCATGTAAGCGCCTCGACCATGGCTTAGCGCCATACGGGCCCGAGTGATGCCACCAGATACAAGGTTGGTCAGCATCTATCGCTCACAGTAACGGAGTAGTCTATAGATTTTCTTGAAAACCAGTTTGACGGTTGAAAGAAGGCCTTGTCGCCATACCGAGCCTACGACAAGTTTCAGTAGCCCGTCCCTTGGATTAGTCGCGACGGCGCTGAAGCTGGGCTGCAGCTGATTCGTTACTGATATCCAGAAGGTCTTGTCCTGTCTGAGCTCTGGGCTAATGGACTGCGCAAGCGAATACAATCTGCGACAGTTCGCCGGGACGTATGTATTACACCAAAGGTCCATAGCTTGGTACATTTGCCCGTAGACAGACGAGTTCGCCAATAGGAAGGCGAAGTCTCTCATGTCCTGCATTGAGCCGCCAGAAGCTGATTCCAGATAGCGTAAGGACAATTGCCTGGTCTCGCTGGGGCACTCGAAGGCCCAATCTAGCATCTCTTCAGGCGCGGAGAATTTCGGAACCCTTCGGTAGTAGTAATTTCCGACGAGTTCATAATTCTGTCCGTCAATAATGGCTGAATATCGTGGAATGGCATCCCAGTGTCCACCAGTGAAATAATAGAAAAGCTCACCAGGGAACAGCTCAGCTCGGAACGTTGTATGGTCTCTGTATAGTTTTACGAGTTGAGAATCTTCAAGATATTCGCCAGCATCAATTATTAAAGTCTCGATACCGACAACTCTGCCCAATAGCAGAGGAATTTTTCTATCCGCGTCTGAGGTCTGCCAATATTTCTTCAAAAATGAAAATGGTTGGAAGTTGACCTTTGCCGCTAGCGCCGCCGCTAGATTTCGTCGGCTATCCGCTCCGCCACTGAGGGAAATCCATAAAGTGTCCTGCTCTATGCGGTGAGCTTGCCGCATAAACTCGATCAAGAGAGCGCAGCATTCGTCTCTAATCTGCTCGGGACTTCGGTCGATGAAATCAAAGATCGGCCTTGTTGGTTGCAAGACTTCACCGCTGACCACGTCAAGCCACTGCCCCGGCAACAGGCAGTATATGCCTGCCATGGGTGTTGCCGGGGCGTATGCTACGCCACGGACGACCTCATCGCACTCTGGGTAAAGGGTGGAGAGAAGTCTAGCACTAGAGGAAACTGCGAAATCTGCACGCCGGTATTGCGGGCTGGGTGCGAACACGCCAAGCATTCCGCTAGCGTCGGTGGTAATGGATGTGCCGATGATAAGCGCCCAACGATTGCCCCATGTGTCTGTGATCTCGCGCCAGTTGTCGTGAGTTATCTCACTTAGACGCAGCTCAGGGGCGCCGTTTCCAGCGATTTCTATGGCGTTTCCAATAAGGATGACTGGCTGCCCGATTGCGTTAAGTGCATGCGCAATATGAAGTTCCGGGCAGTGATAGAGCTTTACTGATCCTGCAACGTCTAGCTGCGACCAACCCTCAGGCGCTAAAAATCTGCCAGAGGAGCTTATCAGAAACTGTTTACGATGAACGCGCAGATTGCTCATGAACGATTCGCCTTTAAAATTTCGCTTAGCAGCATCGTTCGTGTCCTGATCAGACCCTGTCGTGCGAGTTCGGATAGCTGATAAGAACCGCGCGGTGCTTACCCTGAAACACGAACATTGCACCGGCAGCGGCAGCTGACGCTCCGGAAGCTGAGATCACAGTGTTGAGATCGTCCACATTGCGCGCGCCCCCGACTGCGATCACAGGCACAGAGACGGCGTCCGCTACTCTATGAATTAGTTCAAGATTGTATCCTGTCATCTCGCCGTCTCGATCGATGCAGTTGATCATCAGTTCTCCGACGCCCCTCTGCTCGAGTTGACTTGCCCAGTCGAGGACACTCATTGGAATGGGCTCTCTTCCGCCGCGTATATAGACCTTCTCTCGACCCATCCAGTTTCTTGAGACGTCGATTGAGCCAACTATAGAAGAACTGCCAAATCTATTTGTGAGGGATGGCACCAATGCAGGATCGGTCCATGCCGCCGAGTTCACAACGACCTTTTCGAAACCAACGGCTAAGATCTCCCGAACCTGATCGACGGAGTTTATTCCGCCGCCATATGCTAGAGGCATGAAACACTCGGATGCAATTTCCCGTAGCATTCGAATATCCGGTGCTGCGCCAGTGCGCGCTGCACCGATATCGAGAAGAACAACTTCATCGACCTGCTTGTCGTTAAATATTTTCAGGGTGTTTACCGGATCGCCGAGATAGGTTTCGTTTCGAAATCTCCGAGTTTTATACAATCCCCCGTCCTTGAGTAGCAAAACGGGGATGAATCTCGAGTGCATCAGGAGTAGTCCTCCAAAAAATTACGCAAAAACTGCATACCAAAGGCGTGACTTTTCTCCGGGTGGAATTGAGCCGCGTGAATGTTGTCTTTACGCAATCCACATGCAAACTCAAAACCGTACTTCGCTGTCATTGATGTGATGGCCGGCTCTCTCGGGGCAAGATAGTATGAGTGAACAAAGTAAAACCTGGGCACTTCCGGAATTTCACGCAGCATCGTATATCCGTTTGCTGGGGTCACGGCGCGCCATCCGACATTCGGCAACGGCCATTTTCCGGGAATGCCCGTGAAATCCATTCTGAGTGTTTGCGCATTTAGCCAACCTAAGCCTTTCTCAGTTCCCTCCTCGCTCGACATTGTCATTAGTTGCGCCCCAAGGCAGATGCCAAGCACCGGAATGTGGTCTTTGAGAACACGTTGATTAAGTACATCGACGAGGCCAGAAGCGCGTAAATGACGCATTCCAGTGTCAAAAGCCCCGACACCAGGAAGTACCAGCATTTCAGCGCGGGCTATGTCGTCTACCGTGGATCCCAGTGAAGCACTGGCTCCAATCTTGCGAAACATGTTTTTGATCGAGCCAATATTGCCAACCCCATAGTCAATAATAACGGGCATTTGTGCTCCTTAAGGCGCTGAATCTAGGGGGGCGGCTCGGTTCGCAAATCATGATCATCAGTTCAGGAAACTCGGAAACCAGACGAAAGCCGCGCGTGTTATCTGTATCGTCATTGGTGTTAACGCCCTGACCGAAGATTAGCATAAGCTGGCGAGCTAGGCGCGCACCTGGTAGCCACGAGTTTCGCACCGAAGCGAACGATAGAAGAACCGTACGACTCGTAGGACGAGTGGACGCGGCCGGCACTTAATCCGATTATTGTCTCGGTTCTTAGGAACATTGATCCCGCGACACGTCCTTAACGGCATTCAAAAGTGTTTCACTGATCCGGAGTTGCTCATCAAGGCTGATGTAAGGATGCATTGGCAAGCTAAGGACCTCATCAGCTGCTTTATCACCGACAGGCAGCCTGGCACTTGCATCTGCGACGGCTGGCTGGCGGTTCAGGGGGAGCGGATAATGCACGGCCGTTGGTATGCCGGCGGCCTTCAGAACACCCTCCACTAACGAGCGGTTTTGAACGCGAACGGTGTATTGCGCCCACGCGCTTGTGTAACTTTCGCCGATTTTAGGCGTCACTATATCCGATTCACGGAGCGCTTGGTCGTAGATCTCGGCGGCTTTATTCCTCGCTGCGATTTCATCATCAAGGATTGCCAACTTCGGCAGCAGGATCGCGGCCTGTAAAGTGTCAAGGCGCGAATTCACACCAACGCGAACGTGGTAATATCGTCTCTCCTGACCGTGTCGGGCGATCTGGCGGATTAAATTGCCCAATTCTCGGTCAGAAGTAAATACTGCTCCACCGTCCCCGTAACATCCCAGAGGCTTGGAGGGGAAGAAGCTTGTGCAAGCGATAGTGCTCAGATTGCACGACTTTTCACCGCGAATGCTGGAGCCAAAGCTCTGAGCAGCATCCTCTACTACGGGAAGGCCATGGCGTGAAGCAATGGCGTTGATAGTATCGAAATCAGCAGGCTGACCGTACAGTGACACCGGAATGATAGCCTTGGTGCGCGGGGTGATCGCGGCCTCAAGGAGCGCTGGGTCCATATTGTAGCTGATAGCATCGACATCAACGTATACAACCTTAGCACCCAGCAAGGCTGCCGCCTCCGCGCTGGCAATATAGCTGAAGCCGGGGGTGATGACCTCGTCACCAGGACCAACGCCCAACGCCATGAGCGCAATTTGTAGCGCATCGGTCCCGTTTGCAACTGTTATGCAATGTGCCGCGCCAGTATAAGCCGCGAGCTTTTCCTCGAGCTCAGCCACTTCTGGTCCAAGTATATACTGGCCATGCGCCAGAACCCGAGTGATACCGGCTGTGATATCCTCGCGCAGTCGTTCTTGTTGCTTAGCAAGGTCAATAAAAGGTATCATAGTTATCAGGCCTCGATACGGGTCAATACTGACCCTGAGAGGTTATAGACATCGCCGGTATGCGGGCAGACTGTAGTGGCTTCGCCAGTCAGTGGCAGATTCAGCCGATCACCGTAAGCACTCATCCAACCTCCTTGGCGCCCAGGGACGCCGAGTATCAGTGCGAAATCGGGCACGTCTCGATTGACCACTGCACCGGCACCGATGAAAGCATAGGTCCCAATGGTTACGCCGCATACAATAGTGCAATTCGCGCCGAGGGTGGCACCCCTGCGAACTAACGTGTCGCGGTATTGATCTTTCCGCTCAATCAGTCCGCGCGGATTGTATACATTAGTGAAGACCATAGATGGGCCACAGAACACACCGTCTTCCAGCGTTACATTGTCGTAAACAGAAACGTTATTCTGCAGCTTGCATTTGTTTCCAATAACAACCTTGTTCCCCACAAAGACGTTCTGTCCGAGGGACACTTCAGCACCAATGCGGGCGCCGCCACAAATGTGGACGAAGTGCCAGATCCGACTTCCTTCACCAATCTGCGCGCCATCATCAACGATGGCGCTCGAATGCTGGAAGTAATTCATGTCTACCTCTTAAGAAACGGGTGGGACAGCTCTCCGAGTGGAGCAACAGGAGCGCTGCGGATGTCGGTGACAGTCTCGATTGCCGTTCGGTTATCCTCAACACCAAAGCCTCCACCCGACAGAATGTCCTCGTAAATTCTGGTGTGCAACTCCGTGAAGCCGTCTGAGAACTCCACGCTTTCGCCGTCGGCGGTGACCGAGCGGAAGGTGCGCTTGCCTTTTTCCCTCTCCTCGGCAGGCACGTCATTGACATCCAACGACAGAAACCAGCGAACACGAGCACGGTCGTACTCCAGATAACCTGCTGCCCTAGTCGGTGTATTTAGATGGACGATGTTCTCATGCAATTTACCGTACACAAAATGCAGCATGTCAAAAAAATGCACGCCGATATTTGTGGCTATTCCGCCCGATTTTTCGGTCACGCCTTTCCAGCTTCTGAGATACCAGTCTCCACGTGCCGTAATGTAGGTCAGATCGACATCCGCCTTTTCTTCAGCCGGCATTTTGCTGACACGATCGCGCAGGTCCAGAATTGCTGGATGAAGACGTAGTTGCAGGATGGTATGAATTTTATGGCCCGTGTCGGCCTCAATCGCCTTCAGCTGGTCGATTTGCTCTGGCCAAAGCACAAGCGGCTTTTCACATATTGCATCCGCTCCCGCGCGTAGCGCCCATTGCATATGAGCTGAATGCAAAAAGTTCGGCGACGCGATGGAAACATAATCCAACGGGCGTCCAGCTAGGCGTTCGGAGTACGCGTGTGCGTCCAGCTGCTCAAAATCGGTAAAGTATCGCGCATCAGGGAAGTGACTATCGATAATTCCTACAGAATCGTTCACGTCCATGGCTGCGACGAGGCTGTTGTCGGTGTCGCGAATAGCTTTCATGTGTCGAGGGGCAATATAGCCAGCGGCACCGATAAGGGCAAAGCGCTTCATGGTCTCACGCCTTCACTATGTTTGCTGCGGTCAGACGATAAACGCCACGGCTATCGATGATCAGTTGAGCTTCCGCGCGGATCATCTCGTAGTCGAAGCTTTCGTGATCAGTGGTCAGGACCACCGCGTCGAAGCTGGCCAGTGTGTTGGGACTGAGTTCCACCGACGTCAAATCGAACTTATGCTCCCGCATTTTTGGGAAGACCGGCACATGCGGATCAGAATACGCTACCTCAGCCCCTGAATTTCTTAGTAGCTCCATGACCTCCACCGCAGGACTCTCTCGCATGTCGTCTACATTCTTTTTGTAGGCGATGCCGAGCACCAAAACCTTGCTGCCCATTAGTGATTTACGACGTTGGTTTAGAGCACTCGCGACTTTGCTGACGACATACTCCGGCATGGCTCGGTTAATTTCACCGGAAAGCTCGATAAAACGTGTGTGTAGTCCGAACTCGCGCGCTTTCCACGTGAGGTAGAACGGGTCAATGGGAATGCAGTGTCCCCCGAGGCCCGGGCCGGGGTAATAGGCGGTAAAGCCAAACGGCTTGGTGGCCGCAGCGTCGATCACCTCAAAAATATCAATGCCCATACGATCTGCAACGATTTTCATCTCGTTAACCAAGCCAATGTTGACCGCGCGATGGATATTCTCCAGCAGCTTGGTCATCTCAGCCACCCTCGTCGAACTGACAGGGACTACATGATCAATCGCGTGACCATAGAGCGCCTTGCCAACTTCGAGGCAGACCGGAGAATGGCCACCGACCACCTTGGGGATAGTGCTGGTGGTAAAGTTAGCGTTGCCGGGGTCTTCACGCTCGGGCGAGTAGACGAGAAAGATCTCTTCGCCAACATCTAGGGATCGCGAGGCAATCCGAGGTAGAAGCTCTTCTTCAGTGGTACCGGGATATGTTGTGCTCTCCAAAGAGACAACCTGACCGACGCGGAGGAAAGGCAAGAACGAATCAATAGTGTTGATGACGTAACTCAGGTCGGGTTCGCGGTATTTATTGAGCGGTGTTGGCACACAAAGGATCAGGGCATCTGCTTCTGGGCTGCGACTGACATCTGCAGTAGTTTCCATGCCTCCAGCGTTTGCCGCCTGGATCGCCTCATCCGATATATGCTCTATATCGGATTTTCCGCTGTTAAGGCGGTCTACACGCCTCTGGTCTACGTCAAAACCGATAACCTTGTACCCTAGCTGGGAATACCGCAGTGCCAGTGGCTGACCAACGTAACCCATACCGACTATGCCGATAGTCGCTTCTTTTCTGTCTAATTTTTCAATGAGTCTTTCGGAGACTGAAATTGTAGACTTAGCAGTCATACTAGCCCTTCCTGGGATGAAACGAAACTTTATCAACCTAACCGGTTAACCCGCAGCTGCTACATGACGCGCTCGCTGCTGTGACAGTCAGATTCGCCGCGCTTCAACTCGTCTGACACAATCATAGATGTACCACACTCGGCTGAACGGTCGGAGAGCGAGAACTTAGGCGTAGCCTTACAAGAAAGCCATCAGCGGCAGTCAACTGGCGCGCGCCGCCTTCCACCGGAATACCGCAGCTGGAGAAGGCCGCAGCTTTTATCATGAAGTCAGCCTCACAGCTTTGTATTGTGCGCTCATCACCGATTCTCATCGCATAAGTTCGTCTGACTTCAATACCTCTTCACGCCGCATCGAGAGGAGATCATGAATTTTCTCCGAGGGAGAATAACCCGATACAAGCAATTCAAGTTGGGCTCTTAATCCCTTTACATCCCCCTTGTCCATCAGCCGATCAAGGCCCTCTAAATGAGTTTGCAGTATTTGCCATGGGATAAAATCCTCTCGCGCTCGCATAATCCGGTCATGCTGACTCGGTGTAGGGTTTTCACCGATCAGCAGCTCTTCAAAGAGTTTTTCTGCCGGGCGAAGTCCGGTGGTAACGAACAAGATATCACCGTCCGGGTTTGTACCATCTTTAACTGTTAAGCCCGAGAGCTCCACCATTCGCCGCGCCAAATCAATGATCCTGACCGGCTCTCCCATATCCAGTACGAAAAGATCGCCACCCTCGGCCATAGCGCCGGCTTGTATCACGAGCTGCGCCGCTTCCGGTATGGTCATGAAGAAACGCGTTATATCTGGATGGGTCAGAGTGATTGGGCCTCCGCCACGAATCTGATCACGGAAAAGTGGCACAACCGAGCCCGACGATCCTAGCACGTTGCCAAAACGAACCATGGAGAATTTAGTCGTTGGCATTGTTTGCGCAAGCGCTTGTAAGACCATCTCCGCAAGTCTCTTGCTCGCTCCCATGATGTTGGCAGGACGCACCGCCTTATCTGTGCTTACGAGTACGAAGTTGTCGACGCCGGCAGCCAACGACGCCTTGGCAACAACCAAAGTGCCAAAAACATTGTTGCGAACTCCTTCGATCGCATTGTGCTCGACTAAGGGCACATGCTTGTAAGCTGCGGCGTGGTAAATTGTAGCAACCTTCCAGCTCGCAAGAATGTCACCTATACGTCGTTCGTCCCGCACCGAGGCTAGTATCGGTATGATGCGCATTTCAGCGGCGGGATACTGCCGGAGCAACTCGGAGTGAATGGAGTAGAGTGCATATTCGCTCTGCTCGACAAGGAGCAGCTTTTCTGGACCTAGAACCATAATCTGCCGGCAGAGCTCACTACCGATAGATCCGCCCGCACCGGTCACCAATACGTTCTTACCTTTGACATTTCGCTCTAATAATTCGCGATCAGGTTGAACCGGCTCTCGACCGAGAAGATCATGAACATCCAGATCCAGGAATGCCGCCGCATCAAGTTTTCCTTTTGCAATTTCGCTTATGTTTGGCGCTAGACGCACCGCAACGCGTTCACCCCGAAGGGATTCAATGATTTCGTTGCGCCTTGATGCTTTCAAATTCGGCAGCGCTAACAGGACCGTTTTTACGTTACAACTCGCGACCAGAACGCTGAGGTCAGCACGGTTATAGACGCGAATACCATTGATCAGCGAGCCATGCAGACTGTTATCGTCATCAAGAAAACCGGCGACCCTCTGCTCCCCTGAGCTCTCCAATGCGCTCGCCAATTGCCGCCCTACCGAACCTGCACCATAGATGATGACGTTGGTCTGGGCTGCGCCGCTGAGTCTCCGTCGATAGGTTTCACCAAGAAGATAACGAACGACGAGACGAGACATTCCGACGGCAATTAGCAAGAGTAGAGGCTGAAGAATGCCTACGGATCTAGGAATGCCGGGAATGCTTATGGTTGTAAATATAGTCAGATAGATCAAACCATAGAGCGAGACCGCTTTAATGATAGCGAAAAATGCTGACCAACCGATAAAACGGAAGATAGCTCTGTAAAAGCCGAATCTGATGAAGATAGGGATGGCAATCGCGATTGACGCTGCGATGGCGAGCCACTGCATACCGGAAAGTGTAACCCAAGCGTCAAGTCGCAGGCAGAACGCAAGCCAAACTGTTAAAGCGCAAAGTGCGGCGTCAACGACGAGCGCCATCACGCGCTTCCGTATCCTCGACATCTCCAAGAGTCTTAAGAAGAGAGCGTCTTTCATATTCACCTAGTTTAAGACTGAAGTTCAGGCACCCCAAGATGCCGCTTGGATTTCAGGCGCGAGTATCGCATACACCGCAATTGGGACGTTGCAACAGTCTATGTCTTAACTCACGTTCCCCTGCTTTGGCCAATTGCATCCGCTCTAGATGCACAACCTGCTTACAAGTGGCTGTCGACGGCCCCATGAGGAAGTGCCGTCCCTAGCACATGATGAGGCGGAATCGGATTGCATAGCGCAAAATACATTCATTAACTTTTTGCGTGTTGCTCCGCGCTCGGTGATGCAAGGACATGCATGATCAAAAGCCGGGCACTGGCGACTCGGGCCTGCCTTGGCCCTCGACTAATCCATACGTATAGTCGGGAGCACCACCGAAACGGCTTTGATACGTGGACAACACTTCCGATATCAGGCAACCGTTTGAGATCAAGGGATATGTCCGATTCCACATAACCCCAATAAGGCATTGCCAAGTTGCTTGCCGGTGGGTGCAGATGCCTCTGTTGCACGAGCGTCAGGGTGTCTGTTCAGCGATTTACTCGGCCCACAGGCTGAATGCAAGTCCGACAGTGACGTCATGAGATGGCGGTGAGTGTAAAGCGGCGGGAATAGAAAATCATGTTGGTTTGGTGCGGGCGGACAGGAAGCGCTGCGACTGCGGCCCATTTACAGCGACCCATGCTCTCCTAGCGCGTTTCCGAGCCTGTCAGAAGTCTTCCATTCGGTTCTTCAGCCCCTTGTGCAACCGATGATCGGCATCAAGCGCTATGGTCAAGACCAGCTTTGCGTGGCTGCCCAGCTTGTCCGTTACTACCGCTCGCAGTGATCTGCTGCCTGACCAAGCCAGAGAATAGAAGCGTAGAAACCCCCATGTTGCTGGGAGCTTGAACCAAACTGTCGTGAACATCATCATCGGCGTCAATGGCGCGGCAAGGCTGGAGTTTTTTACCACCCAAAGTTACTATGACCACATCCATGTGCCACTCTAGGCTTCGGCTACCGCCCCCCGGATGCAGTTGGTAAAGGGCGGCCAACGCGGTTGCCCGGGGGTGCAAAGCTTCCCGCTTGACGATGACCGCGCTCGGCAAATAGAACCTCGACATTGACCTTGCTCAGGACGAAGCGGCACTAGGCCCAGACCGCATAGGCGACGATCTCACACGGAAAGCTAAACCCAGTCGGCCGGGGAAATGAGCCAGGTATGTTCTTGTCGAACCGCCAACCCAAATGCATGGCTCAAACTGCCGAGCCGCCATGCAGGATCGGGGCAGGTATTGGCGTATATGAGTCGCGACACCTATCGCATCGCCATCTCCAATCCCCGCCTCGTCAGCATGGACAGCGATCGCGTCATCACATCCCGATAAAGGGATTATCGCCCAGGCGCCGCCCAGAAGCTGATGACGCTCGATGCGCAGGAATTCATCCGTCGTTTCCCACTGCAAACCGTACCTGACGGCTTCCATCATATTAGTAGTTCCGGTCTGTTTGCCATTGGCCATCGGCAAGTGAAGCTGAATGTGCCGCGGCCTGATCACGGCCCCTGCCAGAGCAGCAGGTCGAAGAACCGAAGGCGGGGCCACCGCTTGTGTTACATCGATGTCCCCTTGCGATGGAACCATGACGATCGTCTGCGCGTGGACGCCGACTGAGCCCGTCTGCTAAACAGCGCGGGACGACAGCTCATAACCATGCCTGATAACAGATCACTCCAACGACCAGCGCGGGAACTAAAGCAGCCGGCACCAGATGTCAGGGTCAAATCGACCCGCCAACAACACGCACGAGAGCGCCCAATATGCCGCTCTGGTTTTGTTGCCTGATCTGCAAACGTAGTCCTGCAAGTCTCGTCGCAAAGAGACACCAGCACCCGCTCCGACGAAATCCCACGGCATCAAACACTCCGCGCCCTCGTTCAATTCAGCTTCAATGTGTCCCATCTGTGAGTACCGCACGCTCAGCAGCTGGAACTCACAGAACTTCTAGGTTTTCTCGTTGCATGATGACGAACCCAAACCACATGCATTTGCGCCGACTGGAAGCATCGAGCAAAATAGAGCGCTACTATCTCATGAAGATCAGTCCCACTCTGTCCGGCGAAACCTGTCTCACGAGCGCCTGAGGCTCCATAGGCAAGACGGGCCAGACTATGATCCATCTATTCGAACACGAGGAGCAGGCACAGCAGTCAAGCTCGCTGGCCGCAACCGATCGCGAGGATACACCATCTCCTGGCAAACGATTTATGCGCCCGTTAACCATACCGGGGCTCTTTGTTCCGGATGCGTTCTATTCATCTTGTCGGCGAGCGATCTCCGGGCTAAGTCTGGGCTGTGCCGGATAAATAAACGATCTCCGGAACTTAAGCGGCCCCCGCAGGTGCTGTAACACCGAACGAGGGCCTGACCCGCAACCTTAGTGACAAGGACTTGGGCTATGAAGACCCCTAACCGCTTCGCTTCCGTGATGGAAGCACTCCCCCTCATGGATCCTGTTGATCCTCGTTCAGATCGTGCCGTGGCAGAAAGGCGTTCTGCCGTTGCTGGCTCCGGTTCACCGTCTGCGTTTCCGCAGGCCTGATCGAACTCTTCTGACATCGCCGGCAGTTGTGATGGTCGAGCGCGCCGGACGGCGTCCTCAGCCGGGCCGTAACTTTTGCCCTGATGTCGCGCAACAACAGGATACATGACATGACCAACACCGTTTCCGGTGCGGCTTCCGCACCAAGCTATTCGCATGCCGTCGATCCAGACGTGCTGCATCCGAAGCTTGATGGACTATGCCATCAGGTACTGACATCGAGCTTCGGCTCGACCGCCCTGATGGACGCACTTGCCTCAGGACTTTCCGATGTCTCCAGCCTGCTGCGCGGTCTGCCGGCGGCCGAAGGTCGCCTGATCGAGCGTGGTATTCAGATGATCGCGGGCCTCAATCCCGAACTTGTAGTGCTGACAGAGAACATTCGTCTGCCCGTCAGCAAGGCGGCTCTTGATGTCGTCGAGCGGAACGATCCTCGCCATTATGCATCACTGACGCTCGATGCCGATAGCGGCGGCCGGCGCGGCTACACACCCGACATGATCATCGTGAACCGTGGCACCAGGATCGCACATGTCGTCGACGTCAAGCGCAGTCTCAGTTCATACGATGCTGTGCGACTGCAAGAGCTGAAGAAGCGCATGCTTGCGGGCGCACTGACTGTTCCTGATCTGCTTTATCAAGAGCATCATCGGCTCAGTGTTGAAGCCGTCCACGTCGTCATTCTCGACGCCCAGAATGCCAGTCGCGATGCTTCCTCGGGTATCTGGCCCGTCAGCGATCTCGATCACCTGCTTGGCGTCGAAGGTGCGGGGAAGGCGATCGCGTATCTGCGGCGGACGTTCCAGACCGCGATCGAACAGGTCTGGTGTGAGGCCCTGCAACACTATGGTCGAGCCCGGGATTTGACCGAGGACGAGCGTCGGGCAGGGGCAATGCCTTGGCTCGAGACCCAGCGACATGCTCTTGACGACCGCAGACCGTCTGGTCGTGAAGATCGAATAGTCGGCGTCGCGGGCTCAGGAGCAGGCGAGCGACCTGAGATCCGCATCGGGTTCGCCAGTCTGCCGGGCGTTCGGCCACACGCGCTGAGCTAGGCCGAGTTATCGGCCGGCCGGCGCCGGCCGTCTCCCCAATTCATCCATCCATTCATTCCGTCATTGCGACCGCGCATCTCTGATGCTGCGGCAGAGGAAACACGTCATGTCGAAACAACCCTCAGCAACCATTATTCCTTTCCCCATCCGTCCCGCCTCTGTGCCCAAATCGGCAACGGAGACGACAGCTCCGACAGCTCATCCTCCCGTGCCCCTGGCTTCGACAGCGCCGAAGAAGGTATCTCGAGCCCGGCAGTCCTTCGAGGCGCTGATGGCGCGTCCTGGCAACTCATCGCCCGAGAATTGTATCCCATACAGGGCCTTCAAGAAGCGGCAGACCGTGAACCTTCCAGTGGATCCGGCATTCATCGTGCGCCAGGCCATTCACTGGACACGCAAACGGCCGATCGCCTTGAGCAGCCTTCCCGCCATCATCCGCAAAGATCTCGAGAAACTATGCGCGGCCGGCGATCCGACCGGGCTGATGGTCCGCGACTGGCTTGAGGGCAAAGGCCCGAAACCCCTGGTCGAGGGGAAGGCATGATGGAAACCCTGACCGATCGCGTCACGCGATACCTCCTCCGCCGCATTCGACGGCTTGCCGTTCTCGATCTCTACCAACACGCAGCTGTCGCAGGTCTGCTTGATGAACTCGCTTATGACGCTGGTGGCAGTGCTGGTCCTAGCTTGATCAGTCGCTGGGCTCCTACTGTCGAACTGATGCATCTGTTGTCGCTTGGGAATCAAGGCAAACAAATCCTGTCTCGCAGGCTCGGCCATGCCGACCGGCACCGCGATTCTCTTGCGGAGGCCTGGCAGTCTCAGCAGGCGTCAACGGCACCCGTTCGAGAAGCCCGGATGTCGTCGACGTCGTCATTGGTGTCTTCGTCAGCATCCGATACAGAGCTTGAGCGCCAGGCCGCATCCGAGCGTGAGGCACTGGCTGTTCTTCGTGAACAACTGCCACTTCCAAAAGCAGCACCCGTCGCGGTGGCTCTGCTGATTGCCCGGGCTGTCGGATCACATCCCGGAGGATGGGAGGCGCTGCGGTCGATCTTGCGCTGCCCCGACCCGTTCATCGTGTTGCGGGTACCTGTCCCTGGCTTTCAGCGCCATTGTGGCCGTTCGCTCGAAGACGGACTGATCATCCCGTCATGGATGAAGCTTGAGGAGCTCGTGCGTCTTGCCGGGATTTGCGATTACGGCGACCGGCGGCCGGGGAAACTGCGCAAGCGGATCAAGACGATTGCCGGAAGCGAAGTTCACAAAGTCTCCGATAGAGCCCTCGGCAGAGCCTTGAGTGACGCGGTCAACAGCGAGGCTCCCCCGCCGATTCTGCTGGTCGATCAGACGAACCAGGAGCTGCCTGACATCATCATGCACGCCGCTGACCTTGTGCTTGAGGCCGATGGCCTTGATTACACCTTGCTTGCCGAGCTTTTGCAGATCTGCTGTGGCATTGCGCCGAAACAGTCACTCGAACTGATGCGGCAGAAGGGTCTGACATTCGATCATCTGCATCTCGACGACCTCGCCTTGATCGTCCGTCCGGGACGAACCAATGCGGAAATCATTTCCGCATTGGAGGCTCTCAGAGAAGACCGCGCATCAGATCTGGAGAGTAGTGATGCCGAAGGCTCCGATGCCTCCGCCGGCCGCAGGAAGAGCTCAAGTGTTCCGGAATGGCGATCGGGCGCAAAGCTTGAGGAGAAACGCAAGGGCACTGGCTCTGCTCCCGTCGACGTTATCCACCCGCAGCCTGCGGACGCCGAGACTGTTCTGCGGGTCGAGACGCTCAGCGGTTATGGCGAGGCGGCAGATTGGGCGGCCAGTCTCAAGCTCGATCTGGATCTCTGGCGTCAGGGTTTGCTGGACTGGAGTGAGCTGAGCAGCCGACTGCTTCTCTCCGGTCCACCTGGAACTGGCAAAACTACATTCGCGAAAGCGCTCTGCAACACGCTACAGGTGCCGCTGCTTGCAACCTCGGTCGCCCGTTGGCTGGAAGCCAGTTATCTTGGCGACGTGCTGAAATCGATCAATGCCGCCTTCGCAGTTGCGTCCGAGCACCGGCCGGCGATCCTGTTCATTGATGAGATCGACAATCTCGGATCACGCGCTTCTGGGGACAGCAGAGGTCATAAGGGTCATGATGATTACTGGTCGTCACTGATCAACCGCGTTCTCGAGCTGATCGACGGGGCTGCAAAGGCCGAAGGCGTGATTATCGTTGCTGCAACAAACCTGCCGGACAAGCTCGATCCAGCACTTCTTCGATCCGGGCGGTTAGAGCGGCATGTGCAGATTCCACGACCGGATATCGAAGCGCTGACGGGCATTCTTGCACACCATCTCGGGGCAGACCTCCCGAAAGTCATCGAGACGGCTCCGAAGTCGGACAAACCCAACATCATGCGAGCAGATGACAGGCTTGATGAGGAAGCGACCAAATCCAGTACCGAACAGAGTCCTGTGGACGCGAAGGCGTCAGGCAGCAGGAGGATCACAGCATGAGTGAATATGCAGATGGCTTGGGCCATAAATCCACCGATCAGAAACTCCATCTCGCGCCACTGTCCCGGCTTGCTCTATTGGCCTGCGGTCGAACCGGAGCGGATATCGAACGGCTGGTGCGCGAACTCCGACAGAAGACACGGCGCGATCAGAGACCTATCACCTGGGAAGATATCGAGACGGCGCTGATGGCGTCTCGCATCAGGCTGACTGACGATCATCGTTATCGGCTTGCTGTGCATGAAGTCGGGCATGCCATGGCTTACACGCTATTTGAGACCGGAACTGTCTACGCCATCACCGTCGGTGGCAGCCTCAATGGTTCAAGCCAAAGCTTCGGTCAGGTCGAGTTTACGCCTTTTCTCGACAGACCGCAGAACGACGACTGGCTCATGCGCACCTGCGCTGCATCACTCGCGGGCAGGGCTGCCGAGCAACTGGTCTTCGGCGAGACACTGGCTGGATCCGGTGGCGACCCGAACAGCGATCTGGCCCGGGCAACGCGGCTGATGCTGGCGGCCGAAACACAGCTTGGCTTCTCCGATGTTAAACGGCTGATCTACGTCTCGCCGGATCAGGCGCAGCAACAGTTGCTCTACGACGGCGAGCTTCGAAACCGGGTTGACGCACGGCTCAAGCGTGCCGAGGCCATGGCGATGGAAATGCTGACGCGGCACAAAATGACTCTGACCGCTATCGCCGCCCAACTGGCAGATATCGGCGTGATGTCGGGGGATGAGTTCCTAAAGGCGCTGGCGCTTGCTTCAGGAGAGAGAAAAACAGATCCTGTCACGGCGTGATCTGTGTTCGCGATTCCGATCGGCGCCCGTTCGATTCCGAACTCCAGATCGGCGTTGCCGAACGCCGATTCCGCGATTCCGAATTGAGGATTTTCGTGTCCAGACTCCGTAAAATCGATTACTGCCGTCACGGCGTGACACATGCCGGGGAGAGCATGTGTACCCGCTGTACGCTGACGCAACAGATCTTCGAGGAATTGGGGGGGCGTGATGGGCGTGGCAGCTATCCTCGAGAAACTACCCTCAATTGTCAGGAACCTAAATCAAGGTCACATACCTCGCAGCCAACTCGATCTAAGTCACCCGCACATCAAGTCGAATTGGAATGCGTTACGGGCAAATCAGGTCAATTTATCTCAATTTATGCTGACGCGATTCGGAATGCGGATTAGTCGATTCCTATCTAGGATTCGGCGATTCGTGCGCAAACGACTTTTCGACTATAGACAGAACTCATTCAGGTTCTGCTGAAGCCGGTAGCGGTCAAGTTTTCTGTCATGTGCCTTCGGCCGATCAGAGACTCACATCGGCGATTTGGACGTGGAAGCTGAAGCTTCCAGAAAGCGGATGGCCTGATGCAAGCCTCGGTGAGACAAAGAGGATGCTGGACCTTCTATGCTCGGAGCACCTCCCATTGCTGTTGATTGGATGGACAGATACCCGCCATGCGAAACCGCGTACGTTTCTGTCGGGCACGTATTGCAAGCTTCCAATGCCGACGAGTGTTTTGCTGAACGAGCAAGACATCGCCTCTGGAAAGGCCTTTGACGAAGAAGGGCTGAGAGAGAATGGCCATGACGCCGCCCGCCGACATCGCACGAAGCTGGAAGCTGGAAGCTGGAAGCAGCCGATTGGGGTATAGATGGAATTCTCAATAGGATTTCGCCGTCGACCGCTCGCTTTAATGGAAACAACTCATCCTGTTGGCGATCCGATGCGATAGCTGTCGGCGGGTTCCGATGAACGTATCGGCTAAGGCGCTGAGGACAATGAGTCGGCTATCGGCTTGTGAACGCGCAGGCATCCGTGCTCGGCACATCAAATACTCGGCAGTCTATCTTCACCTTGACCATGCTCATGGTTACGTCGACCCAAAGCAGATCGCTGACAACGACAATATCGTGCAAAAGACTGTGCCCCTGCGGCTCAGAACAACAGAGTTCGGGTTGAAGGGCGCTTCTAAAGGTTAACATAAGAGGATCCAGGGATTTTCACTGGATCCTCGCGGTCAGCTCAGGCGGGCTCCGTCTGCTTACATGCGTCGGGATGCGATCGGGGTAGATTGCGGTAGAAGCGTGCGGGATAAACACTATCCAGTCGCTTGGGACCACACCAGTCGCAGTCTTCCTCGTAGACGGCCTCGTCGTTCAGCCCTTCCGAGATGGCTTCTGAAGATGGCAAAAAACGATACTCCGGCAGATCGAGCGCTTTTCGCGCAATCTCGATAAGCCAATTCAGCGTGCGATATTCATCTCCAATATCAACATGTGAGAACGCCTCATCTTCGGTGCAGTTACTCTCGGCCGCGAGGTCTGAGAGCGAATAGAAGTCGCATGCAACCTTATCGATGATCTTCAAGCTCTTGACGATCTGCAAGCGGAACTGGCTGGCGATTTGCGACACCTCGCTTCCCTCTTGTGGGCCGCGCGATACAAAGTCACTCCATCGCAATTCTGGTATCATCTGACTGTAGACACATCCGTCAGCATCAACCGTCGCGACACGGATCACGTTGCTATCGCCTGCCTCAATAACCTTCTCGGCGGCCAGCTTAAGCGCTTCCCACTTATCCGTAGCGGGAAGCTCCATTACCTCTGTGCTCAGGCGCTGAGCGTAAACCTTATACTTCATTTTTCGTCTCCTTAATTTAAATCAACAAGTGAAATTACAATATTGATAATCAATATTAGACTATAAATAGATAAATGTCAAACTATATAATTCATTCATAATTGCTATTAGTTCAGTATCGCAATGAAAGAATAGCTTTTAAACTGAACTCGACGATGTATTTCATCACACATATTATTAATCCTGAAGCACTACGTGCAGGCTCGTTTCGCTTAGAACAGTCTGACCTCAAGAACGCTTTCCGGAGTGCCAACATTGCAGGAAACGTATGCGCTCATCGGCCGGCGAAACATCACGCCGTTTGTCTCTTGCATCAGCGCCGACGACACTCATGGCTCAACCAAACAGGAGAAGACCATGAGAAAATCAAGAAAACAGAAGCTGGAAAATCAGGCCAAGAGGCAGAGCAATCTGCGCAAACTGTCCCGGGAAAAACGACGTCCAGATCGTGATGACTTGGCACGCGTTCTGCTATGGCAGATGATCACTGCCGCCAAGGGACGTTCCCGTCCTGAGAAAGCACTCAGCAAAGTGTGCGACTCGTTGCTGGCGGAATTGATGAAGCAAGGATTCAGCGAACACGAAACCGAGCAGGTTTTCTGGGAGCTTGCCAGAAAATATGATTCTGCGCTTTCACCCTTCAGGCCAAAACGCCATCTCGGTACGTGATCTGCCGACCAATCTTCGGCAGCACTTTGTGCTGTCGACAGGTCCATTGATCGCGCAAGTCTATCCGCGCAAACGGCGTACCCATTCAATCGCATCTGTTCCCCCCATTACTTCGTGTAACGGCGTTTATCCAAGAATCGGTTTTCGAGGGTCGATGTCCTGATCACCGGCTCTCACTGGAGGGACAGGTTGACGGATGGGAAGCTTGAGCCAAACGCGCTTTAGCGCCAATCCTGTGATTTGAGCCAGGCTCCCTCTCACTAGCGATGCGGGAGAGCAGTCAAGATCCCAGGATTGTGCGCTATCAACAAGCGGCATTCTCGGCACCCGAAGCGCAAGCTCTAACGAGGACGGCCGGGACGCAGGGTAGAACGTGGCGAAACGTCCATGCCCGAAATGCGGACCTGAAACCAGCCTCACGATTTTTTCTTTGCCAAACGCTTGCGCACTGTTTCCGTCTTTTCGACTACGGGCTGTCGATGCCCTTTCTTGCGTCGGTTCAGAGCAAGCCTGTCAAAATCGAGATCCTTGAAGACAGTGTAATCGACGCGCTCGCTGAGTGGCGCAAATGCAATTGCGAACGCATGATCTTCGGTAATGACACGTGATCCGTAATTCGAGTGCTCGTCGTCGCCCAATGCATGTCCTACTTGCATTTTGCGTGCGCGATCGTCGATTTTTTTGGACCGCATATCATCAATCATCCCGCTCCGGAGCGAATGGAAGACTTCGCGCCTGCCCTTTTCGATTCCAGCCTTTTCGAACAAGCGTTGCATATACGAGGACGCTCTACCGGCGGGATCCGTCAGACGCATGAGATCCGGAAATAGGAACTGATCACCCCTACGCTTCGCCCAGTCGATGAAGCCAATTTCCCGTAGGAAATCGTGAAGCACGAAGTAGTTAAGGCTGTCTCCAGTCTTATAAGGTACTCGCTTCCAGACGCCATCGACTTCGACGATACCGTCGGTTTCAGCGATCCACACATTTTCAAACTTTTCGCGGATGTCGCTACCCTTCAAATATGTAAGCAACCCGATGCGACGACCTGTGAGATGTCCAAGCAATGGCAACAGCGTGTTATCGATGTAACCACTTTTTACGCCTTCCTCGAAAATGCGATTGAGCTGCATGGAACTCAAAGGCGCGGTTGGCTTGGATCTGCGATGGCCCTTGGAGTAACGCAATGAGACGCCAGCAAATGGATCGGGATAGGCCCATTTGGTCATCCCAGAGCGAAGAGCAGCCTTTACAACTGCCACATAGCCCTCGCGCAAGGTTTTATCTGCAACCGGCGTCAGATTTGTTGCCTTGGAGCGCTTGAGTATCTCAAACGAATTTTCATTGTCGGGTCGGTGCTTCGGCTTTGATGGCCAATGCGCCATCAGATTAACAAAGGCCTGAAGATCCACCCCGCTGTATCGGTCAGCCGGGTGGTCTCCGATGAGATCGAGAAAAACTTGAATTCGCATTTGCGCGGTTGTGATATCCCGATCTTCGTGTTTGCCGTTTTCATCAATGCGGCTCTGGATATATTGATGCGCAACTACGCTGAGATTGGGCACATCCGAGGGTGCCCGGTGGACACGCCTTCTGTCCAGTTTATCGAGTGAAATCGGCATCCCATGTTCATCAAGGGGAATTTTTTCAGTCCGGGAAACACCGTGAGTAGCCAGCTGAGCTGTAGGCAAATCAGCTTGGACAGTCAGGGACGTCGTGTTTGACAAAGCTGCTGATGTTGTTTCGGGGTGTGAGTTCGGCCCTTGTCCTGACACCTCGATGACCTCTGCGACAGAAGCCACAGGCTCAACTTCGACAGGCTGGACGGTCTGCGAAGTTTGTTTACGCTCCTGTAGCACGGGACCTGATGCCATCTCCGCGGGCCCGGACGGGGCATCCGTAGGCGTCGTTGACGAAACATCTTCAACGTTGAATTTTGCGGCAGCAGCCCGACGCAATGCCTCTGCGTTTTCCACAACGATCGGCGAATGGGGCTCGCCCCGTTCCTTTGCTTCGACTTGCTGGCTGATTTGAACCAGATCTCGGATCCCGGCGAGTTTACTCTGATCCTCGAGAGTGATGGGAGCAACAGGCTGGCGAAAGAAGAACGAGAGAACCTCAAGCTCGCCCTTTACCTGGCCGAGCCAGGTAGCAAGTTCGAGATCGCCCTCGTTGAGCGGCGAATCTTTTTCCTTATCTGCATTGCTCAACGCCATTGCCCTCCGCTCTTCGAACATCAAACGAGCCCTTGCCGCGAGAAGATCAGCAACAATGCGCGCCCGACGATGCTGGCATGGCCCGATGCTGATCCGGATCGGGCTCGGCTTTGCATTGCCTGCAAGGTCTCGAGGCACCCTAATCTGAAAAATGTAAACGGAGCCTGAGCGCGCCAGATATGGACCGGGTCCACCTTGCCGATGGGCGTCGGCATGACCGCTGATTGAGGTTGAGAGACCGTCTTGATTCGTTACCGGACGCGATACCGTAACGTGTACATCTTGCGCTACACGCATTGCCTTTACCTCCTTAACGGTTCGTGAAGAACCGGGGAATTGCCTTTAAATTCAAGGCGCTGTAAAAGCTGGTAGCGAGTGGCTCTACAACCTGGCGGAGAGGGTGGGATTCGAACCCACGATACCCTTGCGAGTATGCCGCATTTCGAGTGCGGTGCTTTCGACCACTCAGCCACCTCTCCGGTCACATTGGTCGGCGCTTGTTGGCGCGGGCTGTCTCATAGCGGCAACTCCCCCCCCTTGCAAGAGCGAATGCGACGGTTTTTTCAATCCCTTCCGAAAACTGCCGGGAGTGTGTCCCAAGCACTGGAAAATGGCGGGTCAGCTGATCCCTCGGGCGTCCGAAGCGAAAGCTAGAGCGCGTCCATTGAACGCGGAATCGCGTTGAGGATTCCCCTGGTCGCCGAATTCTGATTCCATCGCTTCGACTGGTGATTTGGTCGGAGGCAATATGACCCGGGCTTTCAGTGATGATCTGCGTAGCCGCGTTCTGG
>JAPZUE010000010.1 GCA_027533385.1 Rhizobium sp.
GAAATGGGGCGAAAGTCTGTGGACTCTGTGTAAGACAGTACATGGTTTTTTAACTGTGGTATGCGACGGTGGTGGAAGCAGAAACTTAAATCGTGAGGTTTAGGAATCGCCGCACTTTTAGGGCGGCGAGGATGTCAAGAGTTTACTATTTCCTCCTTAGAAAAAGTTGATAATCGGTTCACCTGGCTTGGCATTTATAAAGGTCGATCCCGTTTGTCGTTTCTCGAATCGTTCCCGAGTTTTCACATAGGCGAGATCGGGTAACGACACATAGCCTACACTGTCCACATATTTCCAGGAATTATCCACAAAGAAACGCACGAAACGTTCAACCGAAGGTTTGCTATCCAGTGCCTTCTTGCTAACGTAAATGAAGAGGGGACGAGTCAGGGGACTATAGGTATTGCGCTTGACGTTCTCCAAAGGAATGGGCTTAACACACTCTTTGCCCTCCAGATTTTCTAGCCCGACCACGTTTACCTTGTCTTGATTTTGCATTACGAAAGCGATCCCCGCGAAAGCGAATCCGTTGGCATTGCCGATGACTCCCTGAATCAGAGTATTTTGGTTAAAGCTGGGCGTATAATCGCTCCGAATATTCCCTCTTCTCTTGGTGATCGATTGGGTGAAATAATCGGTCGTTCCCGCGTCCACAGGAGGTGCGAATAACAGAATTCTCTCTCTGGGAAATTTAGGATTAACTTGATCCCAAGTAACGATTTTTCCTTCGGCTTCTGCCTCCCAGAGTGTCTTTAACTCTTTTCGAGTTAGGCACTTGAGAAACTTATTGTTTTTGTTCGCTACCAACGCCAGACCGTCCAGCGCCATGGGTAGCTCGATGTACTCGATTCCCGCCCTCTTACAGGCTTTCGATTCCGATTCCCGGATGACACGGGAAGCGACCCCAATATCGATGCTACCGTTACAGAGCCGGGTAAATCCCCCACCTGTACCGCTAAAGGCCACCCCGACGCGGGCCTTGGGATCGACTTTTTGGTATTCTTCGGCAACGGCGAGCGCTAGGGCGAAGCCCACGGCCCCCCCGTCCACGCTGACCTGTTGTTCCCCGCCTTCCGATCTGTCGGCACAACCGGTTATCCATTGGCCTATCAGTAAGAGGGGAATTAGATAAAAAAGACGGAATTGTTTCATAGAATTGAAGAGAGATTGATAACAAGATCGGTGAGGGCTTTTAGTTGGGAGAATTCCCTCTGATTTGGTCGAAAATAGCTCCCTTCGCTAAAAACTCGTTACTGATCAAAGGCCAACCCCCTAAATCTTGGGAGCTAAACAGCGTTTCCACAGGAGGTAATTTGGCTTCGGTGGCGAACGTGATAAAGGGATTGACCGATCGATAGCCCAATTTGGCGAATTCCTCTTGTGCCGGCTCGGAATAGAGGAAATCCACAAAGGCCTCGGCCACCTCTCGCGTGCCGTGTTTATCGACATTTCTATCTACCACCGCAACGGGATTATCGATCGAAATATTGACCGGAGGGACGAAGTAATTGATGTCGGGTTGATTTCTGCCCTCTAGAATTACCTCGTTTTCGTAGGTGACTAAAACATCCCCCTTTCCCTCTTGGAAAAAGGCATTGCTGGCTTCCCGTGCGTCCCTCGCTAGGGTGGGAATCTTTTCATAGACTTGGCGGACAAAATCCAATGCCTGTGCTGGTTCGCCCCCCGTTTGCGTCACCGAACCCCAGAGGGCTAATAACTGCCAAATAGCGATCCCGGAAGTTTTCGGATCGGCGGATAAAACTGTAACGTCCTCTCTGGCCAGCTCCGCCCAGGATTGAATATTTTTCGGATTTCCCGCCCGCGTCACAATCGCCGCAACCGATCGACTCACCACTCCCCTTCTCGGAACCCGATCTTCCCAACCGCGATGGATTAACCCCGCGTCGGCGATGCGCATCACGTCTAGAGGTAGGGCTAGATGTACCACGTCCGCCTCTTGTTTCCCAGCGATCACGTCATCGGCCTGGGCCAGGGAGCCGCCGTAACTGCGCTCGAAAATGACTTTTTGGTTCCGCTCTTTTTGCCATTTCTCGATGAATTTCGGGATAATCTGGTCGTGAGCGGCTTTCGTGACCGAAAAGGAAACGAGATTTAATTTCACCTCTGGTTTCGAGGCGATCCCCCCGGACGTACAGGAAGCGAGCGCGAGCGCACCCAGCAATCCCAATACCAAGAAGGATACAAATCCCCGCCGCGATAGCGAATGGAAGGGACGAAACAGCGATCGAATTGACAACAGTGATACATTCATCGGGATTTTCTCGATAAGGTTGATCTAAAGGAGTTCTCGATTATCGCGATCTATTCTCTCTTGCTCAATTCTGACCCCCGTGCGAGCCAGAGATTGGCGATTTTTACAGGGGTCTAATTTAGCCGGTGGGAATCAACAGGCGATAGGAGCCGTTATCGAGAATAATCCGTAGGCCCAACCACATCAGCACAAAAGGGAAAAGCTTACTGGCGTAACGGCTGAGGACAACTGCGATCCCCGGTTGGCGGGTTAGATGATAGGAGAGAAATAACCAAGTACAGACGATTAGATAGCAGATCGGGATGATGACGGCTAACTGCGCCACGGTACTATTGGCGAATAGGGGAATATAGATACCGAGATTATTGCCGCCATTGGATATCGTCACCGCGGAAACTTTATAGGTTTGGCGATCTCTGAGGACTCGACCGAGGGGTAGTCTGCGGGAGGCGAACCCATGAAATTGGGCGTTTCTCCGCAAATTCACCTTGCGATCTGCGGTTTCCCTCTCGTTATCGCGATTTAAAGTCACTAAATTTCTCACACCGATGAGGATCGGCAGGATTCCGAGAAGACCGATATAAATCGGCGGGATGATTAGGCCGAGGAGAAAACCCAGCAAGCTAACCGATACTAAGGCCGTAAACCCGACTAGCTCGCCGACGACAACGTGAACCGGGCGAAAGGTACGATTTACCTCGCTAAAAAAGCCGGTTAGATAAATATTGTCGTCGAAGGTGGTGGCTATGCCGGTAGCCACCGCGATTTTGACGATTTCGATCAACCAATCCATCCATATTACCTCGATCTCTCAAAGGCGGGCGCAATTTTGTTTTAAAACTATATCATTTTCAATACATTTATAAATGTACTTTGTTACACAATCGAGGAGTCGTGGATTTCTATAGTATGTAGATAAGCTAAACGGCTTTTACTTCGGATCACCGATATAGACTCCAAAAGGTTTATAGCTATTGGATCATGCAGGTTAAGCGCCGTTTAGCTTAAGTAGGGAGGCACAATTATTTGTAGGATGGGTTAGCGGTAGCGTAACCCATGCGGGCGTTGGGTTTCATGCTTCAACCCAACCTACGTTTATCTTATATTTAATTCCACCCACCCACTTAAAACTAATGGAACCTCTCCCGATCGAGTTGGGAAACCCTTCCCGCTTGTCTCCTTGCCCGACGATAAATCTTGTTTTCTGCGAAAAATCCCATGCTCCACCGTTCGATCAAGTGTCTCTGGAAACCCTGGCGAAATTGCCGGGGAGTTCGTCCCGCAGTGCTTTTTGTGAGCAGCTTGGTGGGGAGCTTTCTCCTGGCTGGATTTTCCGACACGAACGCAAAGCGCTCGCTACGCGAGATCGCCGTCGGTCAAAATTCTCGATCGGATAACCCGATTCTCAACCTCGTCGATAGCTTTAAATTCCCCCAGAATACGACCCCCCGGCTATTGGAAACCGTGGGATTATTTATCGCTGGCATTCTCTTCTGTATCGCGATCGATCGCTGGTTCAAGCGCTCAACCCCCTCTGCTATCACTCCCCTCGCCAAACAAGCGCGGCGGCTAGGAACCCTCAAGATCGGCTACCCTGAGGGCATGACCAATCTGGAAGTTCTCCGCTCCCAGGCCTTTCTGGAAAGACGCTTAAAACCCTTTGGGGTGACGGTAACGTGGACGAGTTTTCTTTCCGCTTCCTCGCTGATCGAGGCCTTGAGCAACGGAATGATCGACTTCTGCGGTGGTGGCGGTACGGCGAGTATTTTCTCCCAAGCGGCGGAACACGTCTTTGTCCGGGTAGCCAAGGAAAAATATACCGCCCCGAAAGGTCAGGCGATCCTCGTGCCTGAAGATTCGCCAATACAGACCTTGGCGGATTTAAAAGGCAAAAGAATCGCCTTCGATCGAGGTTCGAGCGCCCATTACGTCCTCATCCGCGCACTGATGAGAGTGAATCTAGAATTAAGCGATATCGAACCAGTGTATGCGACTCAACCAGAAGCACTGGTGCTTTTTCGTCGCGGTGAGATCGACGCTTGGGTGGTGTGGGTTCCCTACTCGCCCACGGAGACGCGCAGCTATCCAGGAAGATCGGTGGCCGATCTAGAGAGTATATTCGGGGAAAACGCCTCTCTAGAAGTGCCGACCTATTATTATGCGGTTCCCGAATTGGTACGCGATTATCCCGATGTACTGAAGGTGATTTTAGAAGAGGTGAACGAGGCGGGAGCGTGGGCGAAACAACAGGAGCTAGAGGCGACGAGACGCTTGGCAGCTCACCACGAGATCGATCCGGCGATCGTGACTAATCTCGAACAACGCGCCAGCGAACGTGCCATTATCCCGATCGACGATCGCTCTCTGGCAGCCCTACAACACCAAGCTCATATCTTCCGAGACCTGAAGCTGATCCCCCATCGGGTCAAGGTACGCGACGGAACCTACACCCTACAGACGAAACAAAATTGGACATATTAATACTATTAGGGGTCGAGAAGGTCGTCACCGACCTCCCCTCCCATTCAGAACCGTGCATGAGACTTTCACCTCACACGGCTCCTAGTTTGATTGTTCCTTTGTTAAGGATACAGCTTGACTTCTTTTGGTTGTCCTT
>JAPZUE010000033.1 GCA_027533385.1 Rhizobium sp.
CATGCAGATCGAGGGCATGGCAGAGCTTAACTCTCCAACAATCGAGGAGGAAAAACCCCTTCAGATTACACCGAAAGCCGCCTGATCATGACGGCCCGGTCCCATACCCGAAATTACACCAGCTTGACGGACGCTATCCAGACTCGGCTGCGGTTTTTCATGTACTGCTGAATTTTAAATTCGGCCGATGGGTATACGCTGACCGCACATCGAGCGCGCATAACTTCCGCATTGGAAAGAATTGAATTAAGTCGATGTTCCTTGGAGATCTAAGTCGGACAACATCTCTTATAATGGGATATCAGTGACCACTTTCTGGTGCGATTTCAGCAACTACGCCTGCTCTCAACGCCTTGCGGCAATCACTTCCGCTTTGCGTCTTACAGTTGGCCGCCAAGGCGACACAGAGACCAGCAACTCGCGGACAAAGCGGATCTAACATGGGTCTGCGTGCCCCAGGCAAGTCGCAACAAAGAGCCCAGTAGCTGATGCCTAGAAGGTCGGCGCTGCAATACCCGCCTGGCGATGAGCAGCAATAACGGTATTGGCCATCAGCATGGCGATCGTCATCGGCCCGACACCACCCGGGACTGGCGAGATGGCCCTGGCGACAGGCTTGCATTCCGCGAACGCGACATCGCCCACCAGTTTGAACTTGCCTTCGCCGTTTTCGGGTGCCGCCAGGCGGTTGATGCCAACATCGATGACCGTGGCACCTGGCTTCAACCAGTCTGCCTTGACCATTTCAGCGCGGCCGACGGCCGCCACCAGAATGTCCGCCTGACGGGCGAGTTCCGGCAGGTCGCGGCTCCTCGAATGGCCGATGGTGACGGTGGCATTGGCATTCAGCAGCAGTTGCGCCATTGGCTTGCCGAAGAGGTTGGAGCGGCCGATGACCAGCGCGTTGAGACCCGACAGGTCCTTGCCATGGATCTGGCGCACCAGGATCATGGCCCCCGCAGGCGTGCAGGAGATTAGCCCCGTCTTCAGGTCACCTGTTGCGAGCTTACCCGCATTGACGATGTGCAGGCCATCGACATCCTTTTCCGGCAGGATCGACTGGATGACTGGCTCGCTTTCGAGTTGTTTCGGAAGCGGGAGCTGGACCAGAATTCCATCGATGTCGGCATCGGCGTTCAGCGCGGCGACCAGCGCCATCAGATCTTCCTGCGAGGTCTCTTCCGGCAGCGTATGCTGGATGGAGTTGAAGCCGCACTGCTTTGCCATGCGGCTCTTTGCGCCCACGTAAGCGTGGCTTGCCGGATCATCGCCGACGATAACGACTGCGAGACCTGGCTTGCGATGGCCGGAGCCTTCCAGCGTCATTGCTGCTGAGGTTACCGCTTCGATCACCGAAGCAGCAGCTCCCTTTCCATCGATGACAATAGTCATACGATCACCCCATACGCTCGGAGGCATAGGAGCCCGGGCTTGCCGGGAAGACGACGGTGCGGTTGCCGTTGATGAAGGTGCGGTGATGAATATGCGCGTGGATGGCGCGCGCCAGCACCTGGCTTTCGACATCGCGGCCGATCGAGACATAGTCATCAGCCGATTGCGCATGGGTGATGCGGGCAACGTCCTGCTCGATGATCGGGCCTTCATCGAGATCTGCGGTGACGTAATGGGCTGTCGCTCCGATCAGCTTCACGCCACGCTCGAAAGCCTGCTTGTAGGGGTTGGCACCCTTGAAGCTCGGCAGGAAGGAGTGGTGGATGTTGATGATCTTGCCGGACATCTTTTTGCACATATCGTCCGAAAGAACCTGCATGTAGCGGGCAAGCACGATGAGCTCGGTTCCGGTCTGCTCGACGAGATCCATGATCCGGGCTTCGGCTTCCGGCTTGTTTTCCTTCGTCACCTTGATGTGGTGGAAGGGGATGTCGTGGTTCACCACGACCTTCTGATAGTCGAGGTGGTTGGAAACGACGCCGACGATCTCGATCGGCAGGGCGCCGATCTTCCAGCGGTAGAGAAGATCGTTCAGGCAGTGGCCGAAACGCGAGACCATCAAGAGCACCTTCATGCGCTTGGAAGCGTCATGCAGGTTCCAGGTCATGCCGAATTTCTCGGCGACGGGGACGAAACCCTTTTCAAGCTTTGCTTCGTTCGCACCATCCTCGGAGATGAAGGAAACACGCATGAAGAATTGGCCGGTGTGGAGATCGTCGAACTGCGAGCTGTCGACGATGTTGCAGCCCTGCTCGGCAAGATAACCCGAGATCGCGGCCACGATGCCGCGAGTGGACGCGCAGGATACGGTCAGCACGTAGGTTCTCATGGGTGTTATATTCTCCGGAAAATTGGCATTCAATTGTGAGGGCGGAAAGCTGGGAGGGAGGCAATGCGGGCTCCCCCGAGCCCGCATTGCCTCCTCGCGCTTGATGAGATGAGTTCAGGCGCGAGATTTACTTCTTGGAACGCGTACAGCACGGCAACTCGACATGCGACGCTGCTAGGGTCTCAGGAGCTGCTTCAATTTTGTTGTCGGGTCTGAAAGTTGACTGCGGTCAGGCTTAGCTTTTGAGGCGATCATCATTTCCGCAAGGCGGATATCGCGAGAGATCGAGTTGCCTATTCCGAGACCTGCCGCAGCCAAAAGGCGGCCGTCGGTCTCCAAGTAGAAGATGATTTCGGAGCCGTCATCATTCAATCTACTCGCTGTCTCCAAACGGTTATCCGGGACGCCACAGGCTTGTAGTGTCAGCTCGTACTGGTCGCTCCAGAACCATGGGATCCCGATAAAATTGGCATTCTCTCCGACAATGTTCGCGGCCGCGTGTAAAGCTTGTTCCTGCGCGTTTCGCCAGGACTCCAAACGGATCGGTTGGTTGTTCAGGATGTGGCAGGGGAAGTTGCAGCAATCGCCGGCCGCGAATACAAGTGGATCCGAGGTCTGAAGACGACTGTCGACAACAATACCATTGTTGACAGCCAAGCCAGCATCTTCGGCAAGCTCCACGTTGGGCACCGCACCTATCCCGATTACGACCAAGTCGGATCGCAACTCCATTCCTTGTGAATGCCCGATGACGACGCATTCCTCAGTATTTTTTATGCTCTCGATAGTCGCATTCAACACGAAAGTAACCCCAGCCTGCTCATGACGGTGGCGGAGCTTCTCGGCCAGTAGTTCGTGGACATTTCGCGCAAGTAATCGTGACTGTCCCTCAAACACAACGACTTCGACACCCAGGCTACGGGCAGAGGCAGCAAGCTCCAGTCCTATAAAACCCCCGCCGACGATCGCCAGCCGTTTCCCGGGAGCGAGATGATTTCTGATTCTCGCAGCATCTGAATGGCTTCGTAGCACCAAAATCTTGTCCGAAACGTCGACCCCAGGAAAGGAACGTGATCTAGCTCCGGTCGCAAGTAGGAGGCGATCGTATAGAAAGCGGTCGCCTTTGGCTGTAAGGACAGTACGGGCAATCCGGTCGATGCGCGTCGCATGCGTCGATAAGTGGAGGTCTATCCCCGCTGAACCATATTCATCGACAGACGCAATAAACCTCGGCTCCGCAGAACTTCGTAGCCCTTCCTTTGATAAAGGGGGCCGTTCATATGGCGGGATGTCTTCCCCGCCGATGAGATGGATCGCGCCTTCGAACCCACGCTTTCTAAGTTCCAGGGCGGCCCTACCGCCGCACTCGCCCGCGCCGACTATCACGACGGAAGACATCTCTTGTGCTCCTTTCGAAGTCGCGCACTATTGCGGCAGTTCCAGAAAGACCATGTCGCCTAGAGCTGGCTCGGGAAATCTGCACAGGGTGGATAAGTGGAATTTCTGCCTGACTTCGGCTTAGATGCCGGGAACAGGAGATACCATGACAAGACGACCGCGCCGGAACCACAGCCCGGCTTTCAAGGCAAAGGTGGCGCTC
>JAPZUE010000117.1 GCA_027533385.1 Rhizobium sp.
GCAAGAAGCCGCCGAAGTGCGGTTTGCCGTCGACAGCATCGGCCACGCCCTCGGCCAGCTTTCGGATGGCAAGCTCAGCTACCGCATCGAGACTGTGTTTGCAGAACGGCTGGACCAGGTCCGTGTCGACTTCAATGATGCTGTGTCCAAGTTGGAAGATGCGATGCGCACCGTGGGCCAAAACGCACAGGCAATTGCTGCTGGCTCCAATCAGATCCGCGCAGCCGCTGACGACCTGTCGAAACGGACTGAACAACAAGCAGCGTCGGTGGAGGAAACCGCAGCAGCTCTTGAGCAAATTACAACGACTGTTGCTGACTCCAGTCGTCGCGCCGAAGAAGCGGGCAAGCAGGTGCAAGAGACCCGTCACTCCGCAGAACGATCTGGTGAAATCGTTAGTCGAGCGGTGCATGCCATGCAGGAGATTGAGTCCTCGTCCCGCGAGATATCGAACATCATTGGCGTTATCGATGAGATAGCATTCCAGACAAACCTGCTTGCACTGAATGCAGGCGTAGAGGCCGCACGCGCCGGAGAGGCAGGCAAAGGCTTTGCAGTCGTCGCACAAGAAGTCCGTGAACTAGCGCAGCGCTCGGCTTCAGCCGCAAAAGAGATCAAAGCCCTGATTTCCAAATCAGGCGAGCAGGTTGAGAACGGTGTGCATCTTGTTACTGAGACCGGGAAGGCCCTGGAGCACATCGTGTCTCAAGTGCAAGCCGTGAGCGTCAACGTCACCGCGATCGTTGAAGGTGCCAAGGAGCAGGCGACCGGGTTGAAGGAAATCAACACTGCAGTCAACACCATGGACCAGGGTACGCAGCAAAATGCAGCTATGGTCGAGGAGTCGACTGCTGCCAGCCATTCGCTCGCGAAGGAAGCTGAGGCGCTCTTCACACTCATTGGGCGCTTTGAGATCAGCAACACACAGAGAAGCTCAGCCCCGACTGTGGCAATTACCGCTTCCACCACGACTACGTCGCCAGCGCGGCGACTGCTTAATCGTGTTGCCACAGCGGTCAGAGGCAACACGGTGGTCAAAAACGAGGCCTGGGAAGACTTCTGATGTGACGAGAGGACACGATGACGGCGGACGGGATTCTGGTCCGCCGTCACGCGCATCTTGAGGATTGTGCCCGTGTCAGAGGAGCAAATTCCAGCGTTCATCGATGAATTGCTCGCGACAGGTTGTCCGGTCTACGCGGTTGGGCAGAAGGCTTATGTGATCGCAGAATTCGCCGTCCCTGAGTGCCTGAGGTCCAGCACAAGTGAGAAGGTCAACGAAATCTGCCAGCGGTTCGGTGAACGTGACCACTTGATCCCGCAGATCGTCCATCACCTCTGGTCTATCGGCCGCGGCAATCAAGTCGTTGATGACATGGTGCATTGAGCAGCCCGATCACGAAGCCGTATCCGCAGATATATGTAAAAGCTTATTTATTACGGCGAGTGAATCTTTATCCATTGATGCTGAATTAGGCTCAAGGGAGCACCCATGATGCGCTTGATTACCTCAATAATCCTCTGTTTGTTCCTCGTCTTGCAGGCTGGGTTGGCCGCTGCGGCTAGTGATGCCTGGATTGTGGCGAGAGCAACAGCTCAGGTCGCCTATACGATTGATCGAGAGACCTGGATACCACTTCGCAAGGGGATGGAGGTTCCCAACAAGGCCTGGATATCAACAGGAGCGCGCGGGCGCTTGCAGTTGGTGCGAGGAACCGAGAGCATTGCTTTTAAACCGAACACACTAGCTGTCCGACATCAGCGCCCATGAGACAGAACTGGCTTAATCGAGAAGAGAGGATTTTCGGCTCATCGTAGCTCTATCAAAGGAAGCGAAGATGAGACAGAATCCGGGCCGCAGGCATCGACGGCCGAGAAGACCATCAAAGACATCCGCCGCGCCACGCGCAAGCATCATTCGGCCGAGGACAAAATCCGTGTCGTCCTGGAAGGCCTGCGTGGCGAAGACAGCATCGCCGCGATCTGCCGCCGCGAGGGGATCG
>JAPZUE010000079.1 GCA_027533385.1 Rhizobium sp.
AATTGATAGCCTGTTAAATTCCCTTGTTTCCACCACCTCCAAGCCGTTCGATAACTTATTGCTGCTTTTTTTGCCTAGTCTGATCGTCTCATGTCTATGTATTACTATGCCTGACTATATCTGACTATATTTGTATTGAAACTTTACAATACTAAATCCGTTGAGTAACGCACAGAAAACGGGTTTCTCGGAGAAACCCGTTTTCTACTCATGCAAATTAACAACAAAAAGGCTCCCGCCAACTAGACGGGAGCCGCTGCCATCGAACTAACCGAAATTAGTCGAGGTCAGGCATTGCCAATGCGGGTTCAGTCTCGCGGTCAATTCCTTTCTCGAAACCAGCGGCGGCGGCGCGAGCGCGTCCAGCGTGCCAGAGGTGTCCAATCAGGAAGAAGAAGGCGAGGGTGAAGTGAGAGGTAGCCAACCAAGCGCGAGGAGACACATAGTTAAACGAGTTAACGTCAGTGATAACCCCACCCACAGAGTTCAAGGAACCTAAAGGAGCGTGGGTCATGTATTCAGCTGCGCGGCGCACTTGCCAGGGTTGTACGTCATTTCTGATTTTGTCGAGGTCTAAACCGTTAGGACCGCGGAGGGGTTCTAACCAGGGACCGCGGAAATCCCAGAAACGCATGGTTTCACCACCGAAGATGATTTCGCCAGTGGGAGAGCGCATCAGGTATTTACCTAGACCGGTGGGTCCTTGGGCAGAAGCGACGTTAGCACCTAAGCGTTGGTCACGCACCAAGAAGGTGAAAGCTTGAGCTTGGGAAGCTTCCATACCAGTCGGACCATAGAATTCACTGGGATAGGCGGTGTTGTTAAACCAAACGTAAACGGCGGCGATAAAGCCCATCATGGAAAGAGCGCCCAAGCTGTAGGACAGATAGGCTTCTCCAGACCAGATGAAAGCGCGACGCGCCCAAGCAAAAGGTTTGGTGAGAATGTGCCAGATACCGCCACCGATACAGATTAAGCCAATCCAGATGTGACCGCCGATGATATCTTCCATGTTGTTGACGCTGATAATCCAGCCTTCGCCACCGAAAGGAGCTTTGGTCAGATAACCAAAGATAACTGCGGGGTTGAGGGTAGGATTAGTGATGACGCGGACATCACCGCCACCGGGAGCCCAGGTATCATAGACACCGCCAAAGAACATGGCTTTAAATACCAACAACAGCGCACCACAACCCAAGAGAATCAGGTGATAACCGATGATGTTGGTCATTTGGTTTTTGTCTTTCCAGTCGTAACCGAAGAAATTAGAGTATTCCTCTAGGGTTTCCGGTCCGCGGATAGCGTGGTAGATACCACCAAAACCGAGTACAGCCGAAGAAATTAAGTGCAGAACACCGGCGACGAAGTAGGGGAAAGTATCGACTACTTCACCACCAGGACCGACCCCAAAACCGAGGGTAGCTAAGTGGGGAAGCAGGATTAAACCCTGTTCGTACATCGGTTTTTCGGGGATAAAGTGGGCGGTTTCAAACAGGGTCATTGCCCCGGCCCAGAAAACGATTAAACCAGCGTGGGCGACGTGAGCGCCGAGCAGTTTACCGGAGAGGTTGATAAGACGAGCGTTACCAGACCACCAAGCGAAGCCGGTGGAACTTTGGTCACGACCAGTAGCGGTGGGGATATTAGAGAGCGTTACCACGCGGGAGAACCTCCTCAGGGAAGATAAAGTTTTCGTGGGGTTGGTCTTGGGGAGCCATCCAAGCTCTCAGACCTTCGTTAAGCAGAATATTTTTAGTGTAGAAGGTTTCAAATTCCGGGTCTTCGGCCGCTCTCAATTCCTGAGAAACGAAGTCA
>JAPZUE010000026.1:5000-55120 GCA_027533385.1 Rhizobium sp.
GTGATCAGGATCAGCAGAACGAACATGATCGGCACGGCGATAAGCGCTGGAATGATGATCGCGGGATAACCGAATGTCACGATCGCCAGGAGCCACAACAGAAGCAGATTGACCACGAACAGGACCTTCGCAGTCGTCGGTCCGTGGATCGCTTCCTTCAACATCCACCCGAACAGCGGTACGCGATAGATCATCTCTGCCATTCCGAAACCTCGTTTCTTTCACACTGTGGATACAGATAGGAACTGAGAGCGGTTCCGAGCACTGCGGCAAATTGGCTTTTGCGAAGCACACGCGCATTCCCTGTTTCCAACGTCGCAATCTGCTGGACACGCCGTCCGGACAGGTCCTACTCTCGCGTTTGTGATGGTTCCGCCCGGATAGAACAGGATGGGCGGACGAAGAGGGAATACGGTGAGGACTACCCATCAGGGGCCGATACCGTGGCTGCCCCCGCAACTGTGAACGGCGAGCGACGTCCGACATGCCATTGGCCTTGAGCTGATAAGGCGGACCGAAGCCCTGACCCGTGAGCCAGGAGACCTGCCATCGCTTGGCGGCGCGAAAGCGCCATTCACTCTTCCCGCGCGGAGGGCGCGGACGAAAGGACTTGAAACATGCATATTGAACCCGGCGTCGTCGATGGCGCCAAACTCGCACTCAGCTACGCAACAGCCGCCCTTTCCTTCGGCCTCGTCGGCAAGATGGTCGTCAACGATTTAAGGTCAAAGACAAGCCCGTCAGGTCTCGCCGGTCGGGCAGTGATCACCACCGCCCTCGTCTTCTCCTTCTTCGAGGTTCTGCCGCATCATCCCGTCGGCGTGTCGGAAGTGCACCTTATCCTCGGGTCGACACTCTTCCTGATCTTCGGCGCCGGCGCAGCCTCGATCGGTCTGGCGCTCGGCCTTCTGCTGCAGGGCCTGTTCTTCGCACCCTTCGACCTGCCGCAATATGGAATGAATGTCACGACGCTGATCGTGCCACTTTTTGCCATCAGCCAGGTCGCTGCCCGGATCATTCCGCAGAAGAAGGCCTATGTCGATGTCGGCTATCGCGATGCACTCGCGCTGTCGACGACCTACCAGGGCGGCATCGTCGTCTGGGTCGCCTTCTGGGCACTCTATGGCCATGGCTTCTCCGCCGAGAGCCTGGCAAGCATCGCAACCTTCGGCGCAGCCTATATGACGGTGATCCTCATCGAACCACTCGTGGATCTCGCCGTCCTGGCGGCGGCAAAGTCCTGGAAAGGGGCAACCGACAACGGCCTGTTTAACAGACGACTGCATCACGCAGCCGCCTGATCACACAACATGCATGGAAAGCGCATGGTCCACCCCATGCGCTTTTCCTTTGAAACAGCCGTCGCTTTCGGGTACCGCGAGCCCAAAGCCGCACCCATTCCGGTGCTATGACCCGCCAAGAGATCGAGGACATTCATGCGTATCCTGTCCGAAGCCCATTTTCCGGAACTGCCGAACTACTATCGTGGCAAGGTGCGCGAAAACTACGATCTGCCAGACGGCAGCCGGATCATCATTTCGACGGACCGTCTGAGCGCATTCGACCGCATCCTGACCTGCATTCCCTATAAGGGCCAGGTCCTGACCCAGACGGCGCGCTACTGGTTCGAGAAGACGGTCGACATCTGCCCCAACCATGTCATCGCCTATCCGGACCCCAATGTCGTGGTCGGCAAGCGTCTCGATATTCTACCCGTCGAGATCGTGGTTCGTGGCTATCTCGCGGGAACGACGGGCACATCGATCCTTACTCTTTATAAGAAGGGTGAGCGCAGCATGTACGGGATCACCCTTCCCGATGGCATGCGCGACAATCAAAAACTCCCGACCCCGATCATCACGCCAACGAGCAAGGAGTTCGACGGCGGCCATGACGAACCCCTGACGCCAGCAGAAATCGTCGAGAAAAAGCTGCTGACCGCGGAACAATGGGAAACGCTGTCGCGCTACGCACTGGCGCTGTTTGCCCGCGGTCAGGAACTCGCCGCCGAGCGCGGCCTCATCCTCGTTGATACGAAGTACGAATTCGGCACCGACGAGAATGGAACCATCATCCTCGCCGATGAGATTCACACACCGGACAGCAGCCGTTACTGGATTGCCGACAGCTACCGGGCAAGCTTTGAGAAAGGCGAGCGTCCGCAGAGCTTCGACAAGGACTTCGTTCGTGCCTGGGTGGCCGAACGCTGCGACCCATATGTCGATCCGATCCCGGAAATTCCGCAGGCACTGGTAGAAGAGACCTCGAAGGTCTACATCAAGGCCTATGAGGCAATCACGGGCAAGACTTTCGTGCCGGATGACAGCGGCCAGACGCCACTGGCGCGCGTGAGGACTAATCTGTCTCAATACTTCGGCTAGGAGGGGGCTGACACGTCATGGACCACGACTTTCGCGGCCAACCGATCATCTGCAAAGCGTCCGACATCGAGGGGCGGCCGACCCGCCGTCCCAGAAAGCCTGCCTGCGAAACGCGCGAAGAGATCCTCAACACGGCCGAGCGCTTGTTTCGTACCCATGGCTTTGCGAGTGTCACCATTGCCGACATCGCTGCCGAATTGTCCATGTCGCCGGCCAACGTTTTCAAGCACTTCCGAAGCAAGACCAGCCTCGTGGATGCAATTGCTGCCCGCGCGATCGAGGAGACCGTCGCCTCTCTACGCGGGCTTTCCCCGCACGACCCGGCACCGGAGCGGCTTTGTGCCCTGGCGCATCACCTCATGCATAAGCATGTCACCGGTCGCTTGGATGCGCCCTTCGTCTTCGAGATGATCCTATTCACGATTACCGAGGAACTGGATTGCGGTGAACGCTTCCGCAAAATGGTGGTCGAGATGATCACGGATATCATCGAGGCCGGGATCCGCGAAGGTATCTACCACGTCGCCGACGTGCCGCGCTTCGCCAATGCCACCTTCGACGCGCTGGCCTGCGTTATTCATCCTGTCATGACGGGTATGGAAAAAGCTGACATTATGGCAACACGCTGCAGGGAAGTCGTCGGCCTCATCGACGCCGCCCTGCGCTCGCCCCTTGCCAAGTGATGATTGTTTATTTACGTCACTTCGATCGATGACAACCGCTTTCGTTTGAATGCGGCTCCTTGTCCCGACTGGCTGCCACCCGATCGACGGGAGGTCGCCGCGTCATTCATTTTGATATTTGTTGTGGGATCCCCTGATGCGCCCAAGCTTGAAACTCGCCTCCGCCATCCTTGTCTGCACTGCGGCTCTTGCGGGCTGCTCGGACCAGGGCACGGCCCAGTCTGGTGGCGGTGCCGGCCCGGGCGGCGAGCGGCCGCCGGCAACCGTCAGCGTTGTGGTGATGAAGAAAGCCCCACAGGCCCTGACCAGCACGCTACCGGGACGTGCAGCGGCCTTCCAGACCGCTGAAATCCGCCCGCGTGTCAGTGGCATCATCAAGGAAATCGCCTTCAAGGAAGGCAGTGAAGTCAACGAAGGTGATCTCCTCTACAAGATCGAGGACGACACCTATCGCGCCGCTCAGGCACAGGCGCAGGCCAGCCTGCAGAAGGCAGAGGCCGGCGTCCCGACGGCGCGATCGAACCTGGCCCGCCAGGAACGCCTCGTCGGCAGCGGTGCAACCCAGGTTGAATTGGAAAACGCCCGCGTGACTCTGCTCCAGGCAGAGGCGGATGTCGCCCAGGCGCGTGCAGCACTTCGCTCGGCCGAAATCGAGCTCGCGCTCACCGAAATCCGTGCTCCCTTCGAGGGCGTGACGACAGCCTCGCGCTACTCGATCGGCAATGTCGTCACCGCCAACCAGGCCGACAGTCTGATGACCTTGCGACGCCTGGATCCGATCTACATCGAACTGACGGAATCGAGCGTCAATCTTCTTCGCCTTCGCGAGGCGATCAATTCCGGCCGCATCAACCGCAGTGAAGGCGGTGCCACCGACATCCGTCTCACTCTCGAAGACGGCCATGAATACCCGGTGGTCGGCAAGCTCGACATGTCGGAAATGGCCGTCAGCCAGACCACCGGCACGTTTTCCATCCGCGCCGTGTTCGACAATCCGGACGGGCTGATCCTGCCTGGCATGTATGTGCGCGCAACGGTCACCGTTGGCACCGAAGAGGGCTTCCTGATTCCGCAACGCGCGGCAACCCGCAGCGCCAACGGCGAGCTTTCGGCGAAATTCGTCACGGCCGACAACAAGGTCGAGACCCGGGTCTTCGACCAAGCCCAGGTGTCGGGCAACAATTGGCTGGTGGCGAGCGGCATCCAGGACGGTGACAAGCTGATCGTCGATGGCTTCCAGTGGATCGGTGACGGCGCCCCTGTCCAGCCGGTTGAGGCAAAGATCAACGAAAACGGGATCGTAGAAGTGACTGCGGCGCCTGCTGCCGCCCCTACCGCACAACCCTGATTGTGCGACAGGCAAGGCAACCCAGGCGTAAAGGATAACCCATGGCCCAGTTTTTCATTCGACGCCCGATCTTTGCGTGGGTGATCGCGATCATCATCATGCTCGGCGGCGCGCTGGCGATTTCCACGCTCTCCATCGCGCAATACCCTGAAATCGCGCCGACCACCGTGCAGATTTCGGCAACCTACAATGGCGCGAGCGCCGAAACGGTCGAGAAATCCGTGACTTCGATCATCGAGGACGGCATGACCGGACTCGACGACCTCACCTATATGACCTCGTCGTCGAGCACCGGCTCGGCCTCGGTCTCGCTGACCTTCGGCAATTCGATCGACCCGGAAATCGCCCAGGTTCAGGTGCAGAACAAGCTGCAGCTGGTTCAGTCGCAGCTCCCCGATATCGTCCAGACCGCCGGCATCACCGTAACCCGTTCGACATCGAGCATTCTGCTCGTCGGCGCCCTGGTCTCCACCGACGGCGCACGCAGCAATGTCGAACTCGGTGACATCTTCTCCACGCAGATCGAGGACCAGATCAAGCGCCTGGAAGGCGTCGGCAGCATCGAGGTCTTCGGCACCGGTTACGCCATGCGCGTCTGGCTCGACCCGTTCAAGCTGAACAAGTTTCAGCTGACGCCGACCGATGTCACCTCGGCCATCCAGGCCCAGAATACCCAGGTGTCCGTCGGCGCTCTTGGCAGCCAGCCAGCCCCTGCCGGCCAGCAACTGACTGTCACGGTTACAGCGCAGAGCCAGCTGCAATCGGTCTCCGATTTCGAAGCCATTATTCTTAAGACAGAAACAGACGGCGCGACCGTGCGCCTGAGCGACGTCGCACGCATCGAAATCGGTCAGGAAAGCTACGGCACCAAGACGCGCTCGAACCGCAACCCGGCGACGGGCTTTGCTGTCAACCTCGCGACCGGCGCCAATGCGCTCGATACGGCAGAACGCGTCAAGTCGCAGCTCGCATCGATCGCGCCCTCGCTGCCGGAAAACGTCGTCATCACCTACCCCTACGACACGACGCCCTTCGTGCAATTGTCGATCGAAAAGGTCGTCCACACGCTGCTCGAAGCCATCGTGCTGGTCTTTGTGGTCCTTCTCGTCTTCCTGCAGAACCTTCGCGCAACCATCATTCCGATGATTGCCGTTCCAGTTGTTCTGCTCGGCACCTTCGGCATTCTCGCCTTGACGGGCTACTCCATCAACACGCTGACCATGTTCGCCATGGTGCTCGCGATCGGCCTGCTCGTCGACGACGCCATCGTCGTTGTCGAAAACGTCGAGCGCATCATGTCCGAGGAGGGGCTGTCGCCGCTCGAAGCAACACAGAAGTCGATGGGCGAGATCACCGGTGCCATCGTCGGTATCGCACTGGTGCTAACGGCGGTCTTCATTCCCATGGCCTTCTTTGGCGGCTCGACCGGTATCATCTACCGCCAGTTCTCGGTGACCATCGTTTCGGCGATGCTGCTGTCGGCCGTCGTCGCCATCGTTCTCACGCCGGCTCTCTGCGCCACCATGCTGAAGCCGGTCGACCATCACAAGCAGATGGGCGGTCTCGGCGGCTGGTTCAACCGCAACTTCGACCGTGCGACCGGCGGTTATGTCGCTTCGATCGCCTACCTCCTGAAGCGCCCGCTTCGGGTGATGCTGATGTTCGCGATCGTCATCGGCAGCATGAGCTGGTTCTTCCTCCGCCTGCCCTCCTCCTTCCTTCCGGAAGAAGACCAGGGCGTGCTGATGACCATCGTTCAGCTGCCGAACGGGGCCACCGCAACGCGGACCGAGGAAATCATCAAGAAGATTGAGGACTACTACCTCGACAAGGAAAAGGACGCGATCCAGGACGTCTTCTCCGTCTCCGGCTTCTCCTTTGTCGGCGCCGGCCAGAACTACGCACTGGTCTTTGCAAAGCTGAAGGACTTCGACCTGCGCGAAGACCCACAGCTTGCGGCACCGGCCGTTGTCCAGCGCGCCATAGGCTACTTCTTCACGCTTCGTGATGCCATGGTCTTCCCTCTGGCGCCTCCGGCGATCCCCGGACTTGGCAACTCGAGCGGCTTCTCCATGTACCTCGTCGACAGCGGCAAGAGAGGCACGGAGGCCCTGACCGCAGCATCGCAGCAGTTGATGCAGGCCGGCAGCGCCAATCCGAATGTCAGCTCTTTGCGCTCGAACAACCCTCCTGCCGAGACGCAGCTGAAGATGCTGATCGACCAGGAAAAGATGGGCGCCATGGGTCTCGACATCGCAACGGTCAACAGCATGTTGTCGACCATTTTCGCCGGACGTGACGTCAACGACTTCACCCTGAACGGTGAACTGAAGCCTGTCTATGTCCAGGGCGATGCCCCCTATCGCATGCAGGAAACAGCAATCAACGACTGGCATGCCCGCAATGCGAACGGCGAGATGGTTCCCTTCTCCTCCTTCATTAAGACGGAGTGGATCAGCGGTGCACCGACGCTGAGCAGGTTCAACGGCGTCGGTGCCATTTCCATGGAAGGTGCTGCCGGCGCGGGCGTGAGCTCGGGCACGGCGATGGACACCATGGAACAGCTGACGGCGGAGCTCGACGGCGGCTACACGGTCGCCTGGCAGGGCATCTCCTATCAGGAGCGGCTCTCGGGTTCGCAGGCACCGCTCTTGTATGCGCTGTCGGTTCTGATCGTCTTCCTCTGCCTGGCTGCACTCTATGAAAGCTGGTCGATCCCCTTCTCGGTCATCATGGCAGTGCCCGTCGGTGTCCTGGGTGCGGTTGCGGCTGCCTATGTCTTTGGTCAGTCCAACGACGTCTATTTCAAGGTCGGCCTGCTGACGACAATCGGTCTGGCGGCGAAGAATGCGATTCTGATTGTGGAATTTGCCAAGGACCGCCAGGCCGCCGGAGTGAGTGTCATTGATGCAACACTCGAAGCCGCAAAACTTCGTTTGCGCCCGATCATCATGACGTCGCTCGCCTTCATCCTGGGTGTCGTTCCGCTCGCAATTGCCACCGGCGCGGGCTCCGCGGCCCAGAATTCCATCGGTATCGGCGTTCTCGGCGGCATGTTTACGGCAACGGCGCTCGGAATCTTCTTCGTACCGTCGTTTTTCGTGATCATCCGGCAGCTTTTCGGCGGTGCAAAACCCAAGGAAGAGCTGTCGTCGTGAAGATTGACAAACTATGTTAACCAACTAATGCGTAGGCTGCTACGGCAGCCTGCGTGTGTATGTCGGTCGTTGGCTCGAGGTCTTCAAAACACCTCGTCGTAGCAAGACCGGGGGACTTTTACAGGAACACGTGATGCTCAAGATTCGTGCTGCCGCTCCACTCGCAATGCTTCTTCTTTCCGGCTGTGTCGTCGGTCCGGAGCATGAGGCGCCCAAGACCGCTCTCCCCGCAAAGTTCTCCGAAGGCAGCGCCCGCGCCGCAGCGGATGTGACCCTGGCGCCCTGGTGGACGGCCTTTAACGACCGCCGCTTGAACGGTCTGGTCGAAACCGGTCTTGCGCAGAACCTGGATGTGCTCCAAGCGATCGAGCGCATCACTTCGGCTGAAGCGAATTTCGAAGCTGCGGACTCCTCTGCCTTCCCCCGGCTGACGGTCTCTGCAGAGCATCAGGTCTCCAAGACCAATGCCAGCGGCGCTCTCGTAAACCGAGAAAGCGACACGACGAACACGTCGACCGGCACGCTTGGCGTCTCCTGGCTGATCGACTTGTTCGGGCAGTACCGCCGCGCCAAGGAAAGCGCCAAGGCGACCCTTGACGCAGCCTATGCCCAGTCCGACGTCGCACGTCTGACCTTCCTGTCCAGCGTGGTGACGGCCTATGTTGATGCCCGCTACTACCAGGAGCGCATCGCGATCGCCCGCAAGAACCTTGCATCGCGTCGCGAGACCCTGGAACTGACCCGCCTTCAGCTCGAAGCAGGTGCTGCATCGCGCCTGGACGTCGTCCAGTCCGAAGGTCTGGTCAACTCGACGCTCGCCGAAATCCCGGGCCTTGAGATCTCCTTCCGCCAGTCGGTTCACCGTATCTCGCTTCTACTCGGCCTGCCGGCCACCGAACTTCTTGCTGACCTGCAAAAGGGAGCAGCCCAGCCTTACGCACGTCGCGGCGTCAACGCGGGCGTACCGGCAGATCTGATCCGCAATCGTCCGGATATCCGCGCAGCCGAGCGCAATCTCGCTGCGGCAACTGCGGAGATCGGTGTTGCGGAAGCAGCCCTTTATCCGTCGATCACGCTGAGCGGCTCCATTTCGCCGACCCTGGTCGCCACATCTGCGGCGAGCGGCAGCGCAACCTCGTGGGGCTTCGGCCCGAGCCTGAACCTGCCAATCTTTGACGCAGGCGCGCGCGTTGCCAACATCAAGGCGCGCGAGGCTGCGGCACGCGAAGCCTATCTCGCCTGGAAGGAAACCGTTCTGAGTGCCGTCTCCGAAGTGGAGAATGCATTGGTCGCGGTCAGCCGCACCCGTCAGACGGTATCGGCCCTGACTGCAACCGTGCGCTCCTATGAAGAAGCCCTGGCACTCGCCACCGCGAGCTACCGCGACGGCGCCTCCTCGCTGCTCGATGTGCTCGACGCGCAGCGCAACGTCGCCAGCGCGCAGGCGAACCTCGCCCAGGCCGTGCAGCAACTGGCCATCGGTTACGTCTCCCTCAACGTCGCAATCGGTGGCGGCTATGCATGGGATGGCGCCAAGACGGTCGTCGCCAGCAACTGAGCAGGCACATAAAAATGACAAAGCCCGGCACCGGAAACGGTAGCCGGGTTTTTCTTTGTGCGGGCTCAGAAGGTGGCGGGAGTGTTGATCCAGATGAGAACCGTCTCGCCGCTTGAGATATTGCGCCAGGAGTGGGGCCGCCGGCTCTCGAAATAGAAGCTGTCGCCCGCATGCAGTTCAAAGAACTGGTCTCCATCCAGGATGATCTCCAGGCTGCCGGAGAGCATATGGATGAATTCCTCACCCTCGTGCTGATAGGCACCTTCGCTGGACGCCCCGGGCGCCAGCTGAAAGCGGTTGCACTCCATCAGATTTCGCCCTTTGGCCAGAACCTGGACCGCCACACCGGATGAGGTGGTCGGCCAGGAGGCCCATTTGCCGTCCCGGATCAAGGATTCCCCGCCACTGCCCTCTTCCTGTCCGCTGAGCGAAGCAAGCGTTGTGCCGAGGTGCCGCGCCACTTCATGCAGCGCCGTAAACGACAGGCCTTGCGACGTGCGCTCGAAGGTCGAGAGCTGCGAAACCGAAACACCGGTTGCCTGGGCAACATTTTCGAGCGTCTTGCCCGCCTCACGGCGCAGACGCCGCACCCGGGTGCCCGGACGGACGTCAGAGGCATCATCCTCTACATCGCTGACCTCCTCCTCGGCGTCAGGCGCAAGCTCCCGCAAGGTCTCCCGGATCGCCGCCGGATTGAGGCCCTTCTCGCTTCGAAGCCAGGCGATGCGCTTCAGGCGATCGACAAGCGCGCGATCGTAAAGCCGCTGGCCCGTCGGCGTGCGGATCGGCTGGATCAGGTCCTGGCTTTCCCACAGACGCAAAGTCGAGGGAGAAACCCCCGCCATCCTTGCAGCCTCCGCAATCTTGAACCGGATATCGTCCACGCTGCCCCTCACGAAATGTCGCAGTCACGGGTGATAATGCCGACAAAGCATATTGCAAGTCTACAGAAAAAATGTAGGAAATATCTCACCGGGCGATCGCAGTGATGTGTGACGCCGCTGGCAACCCTTCGCACAGGACGAAAACGATGAAGAACGCCGAAATCTCAGCTCGCAAGAATGACGCCATTTCCCGCGGCGTCGGCATGACCACGCAGATCTATGCCGACAAGGCTGAGAATTCGGAGATCTGGGATGTCGAAGGGAAGCGCTACATCGACTTCGCCGGCGGCATTGCCGTTCTCAACACCGGTCATCGTCACCCGAAGGTGGTCGCAGCCGTCAAGAACCAGCTCGACCGCTTCACCCACACCTGCCATCAGGTCGTGCCTTACGAAAACTACGTTGCGCTTGCCGAACGCCTGAACAAGATGGTCCCCGGCAATTTCGAGAAGAAGACGATCTTCGCGACGACGGGTGCTGAAGCCGTCGAAAACGCCATCAAGATCGCCCGCTGCGCGACCAATCGCTCCGCCGTCATCGCATTTACCGGCGGCTTCCACGGCCGCACATTCATGGGCATGGCCCTGACCGGCAAGGTCGTCCCCTACAAGGTCGGTTTCGGCCCGATGATGAACGACGTCTTCCACGTGCCCTTCCCGCTGGAAATGCACGGCATTGACGTCGAGACCACGCTTGATGTGCTCGACAAGCTGTTCAAGGCCGATGTCGACCCCAAGCGCGTGGCTGCGATCATTCTCGAGCCGGTTCAGGGCGAAGGCGGCTTCTATGATGTGCCGCGTGCTCTCATGAAGGCACTGCGCGAAATCTGCGACCAGCACGGCATCCTGCTCGTCGCCGACGAAGTCCAGACCGGCTTTGCCCGCACCGGCAAGCTGTTCGCCATGGAGCACTATGATGTGGTTCCGGACCTGACGACGATGGCCAAGAGCCTCGCCGGCGGCTTTCCGCTGTCTGCCGTCACCGGCCGCGCCGAACTGATGGATGCCCCCGGCCCCGGCGGCCTCGGCGGCACCTATGCCGGCAACCCGCTGGCAATCGCCGCTGCCCATGCCGTGCTTGACGTCATCGAAGAGGAAAAGCTCTGCGACCGCGCCAACCAGCTGGGCAACCGTCTGAAGCAGCGCCTGGAGGCGATCCGCGCCGACGTTCCGCATATCATGGACATCCGCGGCCTCGGCTTCATGAACGCCGTCGAGTTCAAGATCCCGGGAACCGATAAGCCGAATGCGGATTTCACCAATGCGGTGCGTCTGAAGGCGCTGGAAAAGGGCCTGATCCTTCTCACCTGCGGCGTCTACAGCAACGTCATCCGCTTCCTCGCCCCGATCACCATTCAGGACGAGGTCTTCAACGAGGCGCTCGATCTTATCGAAGCCTCGATCCGTGAAGTTGCAGCAGGAGCCTGAGGCATGACCATTTCAAAAACCCTGACCGACAAGCTGAAGGATCCGACACTGGCGACCGACAAGTCGCTGGTTGGCAATGACTGGCTGGCAGCAAGCCAGTCGGGCAAGACCTTCGAAGTCACCAACCCGGCAACCGGCGAAGTGATCGCGGTGCTTCCTGACCTCAACAAGGCGGAAGTGACCAAGGCGATCGATGCCGCCCATACCGCGCAGAAGGCCTGGGCCAAGAAGACCGGCAAGGAGCGCGCCGCAATCCTGCGCAAGCTGAACGACCTGATGGTTGCCAATGCTGACGATCTCGCCACCATCCTGACAATGGAAATGGGCAAGCCCTGGCCGGAAGCCCGTGGCGAAATCCTCTATGGCGCATCCTATGTCGAATGGTTCGCCGAAGAAGCCAAGCGCGTCTACGGCGATACGATCCCAGGCCATCAACCCGACAAGCGGATCATGGTCATCAAACAGCCGGTCGGCGTTGTCGGTGCGATCACGCCTTGGAACTTCCCGAATGCCATGCTTGCCCGCAAGGTCGCCCCGGCGCTTGCCGTCGGTTGCGCCATGGTGTCGAAGCCCGCCGCCCAGACCCCGCTCTCGGCCCTGGCACTCGCCATCCTCGCCGAACGTGCGGGCCTGCCCGCCGGCCTGTTCTCGGTGCTGACCTCGACCGATGCAGCCATGGTCGGCCAGGAACTCTGCGCAAATGACAAGGTCCGCAAGCTGACCTTCACCGGCTCCACAAATGTTGGCCGTATCCTGATGCGTCAAGGCGCTGACCAGATCATGAAGCTCGGCCTGGAACTCGGCGGCAATGCGCCCTTCATCGTCTTCGACGATGCAGATCTCGATGCAGCTGTCGAAGGGGCGATGATCTCGAAGTATCGCAATGCCGGCCAGACCTGCGTCTGCGCCAACCGTCTCTACGTGCAGGCAGGCATCTATGACGCCTTTGCCAAGAAGCTCGCGGAGAAGGTCGGCCAGCTGAAGGTCGGCAACGGCTTTGGCGAGGGTGTCACGACCGGCCCGCTGATCGACTCGAAGGCTGTCGAGAAGGTCAAGGAACACGTCGCCGACGCCGTGTCGAAGGGCGCAACCATTGCCCTCGGCGGCAAGCCGTCCTCCGCTGGCGAGCTCTTCTTCGAGCCCACGATCCTGACCGGCGTGACGACCGCCATGAAGGTCGCGACTGAGGAGACCTTCGGTCCTGTTGCCCCGCTCTTCAAGTTCGAGACAGAAGAGGAAGTGATCGAACTGGCCAACGCCACCGAATTCGGCCTCGCCTCCTACTTCTACTCGAAGGACATCGCCAAGGTTTTCCGGGTCGCGGAAGCCCTCGAATACGGCATGGTCGGCGTCAACACGGGCCTCATCTCCACGGAAGTAGCGCCCTTCGGTGGCATCAAGCAGTCCGGCCTCGGTCGCGAGGGATCGAAATACGGCATCGATGACTATACCGAGATCAAGTACATCTGCCTCGGCGGCATCGCCTGAGCGATGACCTTCAAATCCCCGGCCAAGGCCGGGGATTTCATTTATGGAAATGAGCGGGCGAACAATTGATCCGCGACCTGGCTCGCCAGTTTCGCCAGAGCCTGGAAGTGGCTTCCCCGCGCCGATGACCGCCGCCAGAAGAAGCCGATATCGCGCGTTCCCTCCCAGTCGGTCACAGGCAGGACCTTGATACCTTCGTCCTTGGCGAATTCCGTCCGCACATAGAGTTCCGGGAACAGCGAAATCCCCATTTCGATGGAAACCATCTGCCGGATCGCATCAAGGCTGGAACCTTCATATTCCAGCGCCAGGATAGCGCCCGACATATCCGCAAGCTTCCGCACCTCGTCCATCAGCCGATGCCCCGGGCCGAGCGTCAGCATGCGAGCTCCCTTCAACGCCGCCATGGGAACACTGTCCAGCTTGGCCAGAGGGTGCTCGCTCGGAACGGCAAGAAAGATCCGCTCGCGGCAGATCTGCTCGGACACGAAGTCGTCCTCGTCGAAGGGGATCGGGCCAAGGCCGCAATCCGTCTCCCCTTGCAGGACGGCCTTCTCAAGCAGCCTCGGTCGGTCTTCACGAATGTAAAGCTTGAGATCCGGGTACTGCGAATGCAGCTTCGGCAAAAGATAGGGCAGGAAATAGGGCCCGAAGGACGGCGCCACGCCGAGACGCATCGCACCACCAAGATTGCCCTTGGAGCTTGATGCGAGCACCGTGATCTCGTCGAGACCATTCAGGATGATCTTGGCAGCATTGATGATATCCTGCCCCACCGGGGTGGGCGCGACCTGCCCGGGCACGCGGTCAATCAGCGTCACACCAAGCTGCTTTTCCAGCAGCGACACCTGAACGGAAAGCGTCGGCTGAGAGACGTTGCACCGCTTCGCCGCCTCGCCGAAGTGGCCGGTCTCACCAAGCATGACCAGATACTCCAATTGCCGATGGCTGGGACGAAAGGGCATGACAACCTCGATAGAGAGAAACTATCGAAATCATACAATCAATGAATTGGAATAATCAACAGCAAGACATCACATTGTGGGTGTACGAAAGGAGACAGCCATGAAGCAACTGCTGAAAGCCCTCAAAGCCCGCCATACGATCGTCGCCGCCAAGATCGATGAGGAACAGCGTCGTCCGCAGCCGGACGGGATCCGGGTCCGCGCCTTGAAGAAGATCAAGCTGCATTTGAAGGAGCAGATCATGTTGCTGGAGCAGGGCGAGGCCATGAAGGCCACTGCGGCCCGCTCCAAGGCTGCAGTTTTCGGAAACCCTCTTCTCGCCGGACGCTGAGCACGCGTGCGCTCCGTGATGGCGCATCGTGACCGGTGAGAGCGGCCGGCGGGGCTCCCTGCGCCCCGCCGGCATTTCGGGTTGGGCAGGAAACCGGCATCAAAAAAGCCCGGCGTCGCTGACGCCGGGCTTCTTGTTTGAACGGAGAGACGCGCCTCAGTTCTTGGCGCGCTCGACGTAGGAATTGTCTTCGGTCGCGATGACGACGCGGGTGCCGGCATCGATATGCGGCGGCACCATGGTGCGGATACCGTTCGACAGCATGGCAGGCTTGTAGGACGACGACGCCGTCTGGCCCTTCACGACCGGCTCGGTCTCGACGATTTCGAGCGTCACGTGACGCGGCAGCTGGATGGCGAGCGCCACACCTTCATGCATCGAGAGAATGCAGACCATGCCTTCCTGCAGATAGGCCTTCTGATCACCCATGGTTTCGGCATCAACGACGACCTGGTCGTAGGATTCCGGGTTCATGAAGTGGAAGCCTTCGCCGTCCTCATAGAGGAACTGGTGGTTGACGTCTTCGACAAACGCGCGTTCGACCTGCTCGGTCGTGCGCCAGCGTTCGGAGACCTTCACGCCATCGACGATACGGCGCATGTTGACCTGGGTGACCGGCGTGCCCTTGCCCGGGTGGAAGTTTTCAGCCGTCAGAACGACGTAGAGCTTGCCGTCCACATCGATGACATTGCCCTTGCGCACGGACGAGGCGATAATCTTGACCATTGGATTTCCTTGTATCTGCGTAAGACCCGTCGTAAAGGACGGCGGTCCCGACGGACCTCTTTGAATTTCTCGGGCGCAACTAACCCAAATCCGGCAAAATAGCCAGCCCGTGTTGAGAAATGGACCGAGATTCCGGCATGACTGACAGCCGCCGATCATCCCCGCCCTGGTGGCGTGCGTCCGTGCACGCGGACCGGCGTCCCTTCCTGATCGGGCGCAACCGGATCCAGGCAGCCTTCCGTGCTCGCTTTGCCATGCAGGATTTCATCGAGGTGGATACGGCGACCCTCCAGGCCTCGCCGGGCAACGAAGCACATCTGCACGCCTTCAGGACCGATGCCATCGGCCATGACGGCACGGCCGTGCCGCTCTATCTGCACACGTCCCCGGAATTTGCCTGCAAGAAGCTGCTCGCCGCCGGCGAAACCAGGATCGCCTGCTTTGCCCATGTCTATCGCAACCGCGAGCGCGGCCCCCTGCACCACCCGGAATTCACCATGCTGGAATGGTACCGGGTCGGCGAGAATTACGAGCAGCTGATGCGCGACTGCGTAGATCTGATCGCGCTTGCGGCGGAGACGGCCGGCACACAGCGCTTTGTCTTTGGCGACAAGACCGTCGATCCTTTCGCCGAGCCCGAACGGATCTCCGTGGCAGATGCCTTCACGCACTATGCCGGCATCGACCTTCTTGCGACGATCGAAGCGGACGGCACGACGGACCGCGATGCATTGGCCAGGCAGCTGACGGCAGCAGGCATGCGTATCGCCGCCGACGACACCTGGGCGGATCTCTTCAGCCGGGTCATCGTCGAGAAGGTCGAGCCCAATCTTGGCAATGGCCGGGTCACCATCCTTGACCGCTATCCGGTCGCAGAAGCGGCCCTTGCCCGCCCCTGTGCCGATGATCCGCGCGTTGCCGAACGCTTCGAGGTCTATGCCTGCGGTGTTGAACTCGCCAATGCCTTTGGCGAACTGACAGACGCGACCGAACAGCGCCGCCGTTTCCAGGCAGAAATGGCGGAAAAGCAGCGGGTTTACGGAGAAACCTATCCGCTCGACGAAGACTTCCTGGAAGCGCTTCAGCAAATGCCCGAAGCCTCCGGCATCGCGCTGGGCTTCGACCGGCTCGTCATGCTGGCGACGGGAGCGCTGAGGATCGATCAGGTCATCTGGGCACCGGTTGCGGAGACGCATCTTGGCTGAACAGACGCTGAGGACCGTTTCCGACCTCGTGTCCGAGGGGCTTGTCGCAAGCGATCGGGCTGCTGGCCTTGAGACGGTTGCCGAGCGCTATGCGATCGCGCTGACGCCCACAGTCCGGGCCCTGATTGATACCAATGATCCGGCAGATCCGATCGCTGCACAGTATGTGCCTGATGTCGCCGAACTGATCGAGCATCCCGCGGAACGACCGGATCCGATTGGGGACCATCCACACTCGCCGGTCGAAGGCATCGTCCACCGCTATCCGGACCGTGTACTGCTGAAGCTCGTTCATGTCTGCCCGGTCTATTGCCGCTTCTGCTTCCGCCGCGAAATGGTCGGCCCGCAGGGCGACGGGAATCTCGGCGCCGAGCCCCTGCGAAAGGCACTCGACTACATCGCCTCGGACACGCGCATCTGGGAAGTCATCCTGACCGGCGGTGATCCGCTGATACTTTCTCCTCGACGCCTGCGCGATGTGGCCGAGAAGCTGGCAGCCATGGACCACGTCAAGGTCTTGAGGATCCACAGCCGCGTGCCCGTCGTCGATCCCGAGCGGATCACCGGCGAGCTGGTAGAGGCACTGGGGTCGAGCGGCAAGAGCGTGATCCTCGCTTTGCACGCCAACCACCCCCGCGAACTGACGCCCGAAGCGCGCGCGGCATGCAGGCGGCTGATCGCCGGCGGTGTGCAGATGGTCAGCCAGAGCGTGCTCCTGAAAGGCGTCAACGACGACGCAGAGACCCTGACATCGCTGATGCGGGCCTTCGTCGAAACCGGGATCAAGCCCTATTACCTGCACCACCCGGACATGGCGCCCGGCACCGGCCATTTCCGCCTGACGATAGCCGAGGGTCAGGCCCTGATGCGCGACCTGCGCACGCGGATCTCGGGCATCTGCATCCCCCACTACATCCTCGACCTGCCCGGCGGCCACGGCAAGGTGGCACTCGGCGAGGACGCGGTCCGTGATCTGGGCGACGGACGCTACGCCGTCCGCGACCGCAAGGGTGAGGAACATCTCTACCCCTGAAAGATTTCATCTGTCGGCACGACTTTCGCGATTACGCCATGCGTTTTCCGCCTGTTAAGCTTTCCTGCACACCATGGCGCAAATTGACGCAGGGCATCAACGACAGGACGAGAGACGTGGCGGCAAATTCGGCTTCCGATACGAGGGATCGGGGACAAGTGACACGGCTGTTGGCGTCTCCGATCGCCTGGCTATGGATCACGGTAGCAGCGCTGTTCCTCCTGTTGACGCTGCCGCTCGCCGTGCCGATCGGCCCCATGTATTGGGATACCTATATCTACCTTGATGCCGCTCAACGGATCCGGATGGGCCAGATCCCCAGCCTAGATTTTTCAACGCCGGTCGGGGCCTTGGGGTACTATCTCTTCACCTGGGGGCTGGATCTCTTTCCCAGAGCCCAGCCACTGCTGCTCGTGCAATGGTCCCAGCTTGCCGTTACGGCGCCCCTGATGACGCTGGTGCTGCTGGACATGGCGGGCAGGAACCGCACGACAGCCTTCGCCCTGCTGATCCCGTTTCTCGTCTTCGCCGCCTTCCCGGCCAATGCCCAGTTCTTCCATTCCTATCCCGGCCTTGATGGATTTGGCATCTACAACCGCCAGACTTCGCTTCTGCTCTATGTGCTGACAGCAGGTCTCGTCTTCATGCGCGGTGGCCCGCGCTTCGCGCTTTTCTGCGCCCTGGCGATGCTGGCTCTGTTTCTGACCAAGATCACGGGTTTTCTTGTCGGCGGACTGATCGGCCTCGGTGCCGTGCTGGCGGGTCGCATGTCGATTGGCAACCTCGTGCTTGCCGCCCTCGCCTTCCTGCTACCGTTGGCGGCCATAGAGCTCGGCACGGGCATGATATCGGCCTATGTCAGGGACATTCTCGATCTGATCGCGATGAATCAGGACGCCCTGTTGCCGCGCTTCCTGACCGTCGCCTCGGGCAAGCTCGACGTGCTCTTGCCGGCCGGTCTTCTGCTCCTGGTGATGATCTGGGCCGATCTCAATTATGCATCCGAGCAGAGACGGTTCTTCGATCGCTCCTTCTGCTGGTTCGGTGTCTCCCTGATAGGCGGGACGATTCTCGAGACCCAGAACACCGGCAGCCAGGAATTCATCTTCATCTGGCCCGTTCTGCTGATGGCATATGATCGGTTGCCTGACGTCATCGACCGCACCAAGATCGCATTTCTCGTGCTGGCGGCCTTCTGTACCGTGCCGACGATGAGCAAGATCGCGCACAAGACCCTGCGTTCGATTGCCGTTGCACCGACCTATGTCGAACCCGACACACCGCTGCTGCGCAACATGCAGCAGGTGTCGGCGAGACCGGATGTCATGGAACGCGCAATCCTGCTGGAACAGCACTATGCGACCCAGGGCGCGGCCTATATCGACCTTGCCAACAAGGGACAATTGCCGAGCTGGCAGCTCTATAGCGAGCTCGATTACCAGGTCTATTGGGTGATTTCGGCAGACATCCTAGTGAAAGCACTGCTGAAGTTCGAAGCAGACAATCAGATCCGGCTTGAAAGTCTGATGACCCTCGACTTCGTCAACCCATTCCCCTGGATCCTCGACCGCGACACCACACGCAAGATCCAGATCGGTGCAGATCCCTTCCGGACCGTCAGGCAGGTCGCACCGGAAGCTCTTGAGGCCGTTCGCGCCACCGATGGCGTGCTGCGTCCGAAATGCCCGATAACGACGGGGCGCCGCATGCTCGAAGAGCGTTATGCGCCAGCCCTAGCCGGTCGCCAGGTTGTTGCGATCGACGATTGCTGGGACCTCCTGCTGCGGCCTGGCATATTGAAGAGCCAATGAAAAGGCCGGGCACGAGGCCCGGCCTGAAACTCCGCCTGATGGAAGATATCACTTCACCTGAGCGGTGACGAAGTCCTTCACGATCCGGATGATCCCGCGTGACATCACCTCGTCCAGCGCCGCAATGAACTGGTCGACATGTTCGCGTTCGCAGATCAGCGGCGGCTCAAGCCGGATGACGTTGCGATTATACTCGGTGAAGGCGACGAGCACGCCGTGATCCCGCAGCAGATGGCTGCCGATGAAGCCGGGCAACGAGCCCTTCAGCTTGTCGTCTAGCATCGCGATAACAGGGCGGAGCACCAGCGGCATGGTCTGCGAGAAGTCGTGGAACTCAAGCCCCACCATCATGCCCTGGCCGCGGACTTCCTTGATCAGGCTAGGATAGCGCGCCTGCAGGATCCGGAGCTGGTCCAGCAGGTAGTCGCCGACCTCTGCCGTGCGGTCGATCAGGCCCTCGTCATAGAGGACGTTGAGCGCTTCGATCGAAGTGACGCATGCCTCACCGATGCCGCCAAAGGTCGCCATGGCATGGATCATCGCCGTCTTCGGCGTACCATAGGCCTTCATGTAGACCTCGCGCCGCGCGATCATCGCCGCCATCGCGGTTTTGCCACCGCCGAGTGACTTGGCGAGCGCGGTCACGTCAGGGACAACACCGTAATGCTCGAAGGCGTAGAATTTGCCGGTACGGCCGAGACCGCACTGGACTTCATCGGCAACCCAGAGCACGCCATACTGGTCGCAGAGCTGGCGCAACTTCTGCCAGAAGGCAGCATCGGCCTGAATGATACCGCCACCGCCCTGGACGGTTTCGAGCACGATGACACCGATTTCCGGGTCGCTGCGGAAGGCGTTCTCGATAGCCTCGATGTCACCGAAAGGCACGCGAACGGTGTTGTCGACCAGCTTGAACTGACCGCGATAGAGCGAACCGTCGGTGATCGAGAGCACACCCTTGGTCTTTCCGTGGAAGGAGTTCTCGGCATAGACCACCTTCGGCTTTTGCGGACCGGCCGCCCGCTCGGCAACCTTGATCGCAGCTTCCATGGCTTCCGAACCCGACGAGCCGAGGAAGACCATGTCGAGATCACCCGGCGAGCAGGCGGCCAGATTGTGGGCCAGCGCCGTCGCATATTGCGACATGAAGGCGATCGCGATCTCGTGGCGCTTCTCGTCCTGGAAGGTCTTGCGCGCCTCGATGATGCGCGGATGATTATGCCCGAAGGCCAGCGACCCGAAGCCGCCGAAGAAGTCGAGGATCTTCCGGCCGTTCTGGTCGTAGTAATACATGCCCTCGGCACGCTCGACCTTCACCTTGTGGAAGCCGAGCAGCTTCATGAAATGCAGCTGGCCGGGATTGAGGTGCTGCGTGAAAAGGTCGGTCATCTGCGGAAGGTCAAGCGCCTTGGCCTGATCGACCGACAGAAGGTTCGGCTTTTCGGTCTTGGCGCGAGGCGCCTTGACCGCATCGAGGGTCGGCTGTTCGTTAAGTCTGACTGCAGTATTCATCACTGTCTCCTCACGCAGCCTTCGATGCTGCGGCATGGGGTTCAAGACGGCCTTCGAGCGACTTCCGATATTCGCTATAGGCGGCGATCAGCATGTCCTCGTCGCGATACTGCGGCACCCAGCCGAGCTCGCGTTCGCCCTTGGACACGTCGAGAATGCACATCTCGTCGGCGATCAGATATTGCTCCGGGTCCATCAGCGGCATGTTGATGAGATCGAGGAAATCGAGCGTGCGCTTGACCGCCCACGCAGGCGTCGGCACCAGGATCGACTTCGAGCCCGCATGCTTGACCAGATCGCCGAGCAGCTTCTTCACCGGCGGCGGATTGAGCGAGCCGAGATTATAGACCTCGTTCGGCACGCCGGCCTTGTAGGCGGCATGCGCCGCCGAGGCGCAGTCGAACACCGAAATGAACTGATAGGGGTTCTTGCCCGAACCGATCATCGGCACCGGCAGATTGTTGTCGATCAGCTTGAAGAGCTTGGCGAGAATGCCGAGACGCCCGGGGCCGATGATCAGACGCGGACGAAACAGGCTGATATTCATGCCGCGCTTGCGCCATTCGATGGCCAGTTCCTCGGTCTTCAGCTTGGAAAGACCATATTCGCCGAGCGGCTTGCACGGATGATCTTCCGTCTGCGGCCAGGTATAGGTGTGGCCATAGACCATGTCGGTGGTGAAATGCACCAGCGACTTCGCGCCGGCCGCATCCATCGCCTTGATGATGTTCTCGGTGCCGTAGTAATTGACCGGGAAGAAGAAATCGTGCCGCTTGGCGCGCACCTGGATCGGCGACAGCATCTTGGCGGACAGGTTGTAGACCATGTCATCGGCCTTGATGCCGACCCTGCGGATCGACTCCGGATCGGTGACATCGGTGTTGATGAAACGCGCGTCGCGATAATGCGCAAGGTCGCTCTTGACGATGTCGGCGACGACGACTTCGTGACCGTCGGCAAGCAGTCTGGGTGCCAGGTAGCGTCCGACGAACCCGTCTCCACCTAAGATGATGTGTCTCATGTTCTAAACCCCGTTTTCTTCTTGGTTTTTATCGTGTCAGATTGGTTTGAAGCTCAGGTCTCGACCGCCTTCGCGATCGAGCTGTCTTCCGCTGTTTTGGTGCTGCTGCTGCCGCTTTGGGCAATCAGGACGGTGCCGATGCAGATGAAGGCGATACCGGCAATTTTCAGCGCCCCGAGCTCTTCCTTGAACAGGAGCCAGGCGCAAAGAGCGACCGCCACATAGGCGAGGCTGAGGAAGGGATAGGCAAAGGAGAGGTCGACCTTCGACAGCACGTAGAGATGCGACGCCATCGACACCACGAACATGACGAGGCCGAAGAAGACCCACGGATTGAACAGGATCTGGAAGATGCGCTGGATCAGCGTATCGGCCGAGAAGCTGATCGGCCCAAGCGTGATCATGCCATATTTCAGCATCAGCTGAGCGGCGGCGTTGGTCATCACCGTGAACAGGATGAAGGGGATGTATTTCATGATGTCCTCTCGTCGGATCTTGGGTCCGGTCTCGTCATGAGTGCGGTGAACTGAGTGCTGTGCGGCGCCAGAAGTTCGACAGAAACCCGGGATCGCGCCACGTCTCGAGTTCGGCCCAGTTGGGAAAGCCGGCCTGGAAGGTGGCCGCACTCATCCGCTGGTCCTTGTAGGGGTTGACGCGACCGCCCGCCTCTATGGTCAGGCGGTCAAGCGTTTCGAGAAGCGCAAGCGTCGGCGCTCCGCGATTGGGAAAATCCATGGTCAGCGTGTAGCCCGGTTTGGGGAACGACAGCATACCGGGCGAGGTGACGTCACCGAAACGCTTGAGCACGGTGAGGAAGGAGGCATGTGCAGCATCCCGGCTCGCCTGCAGCAACAGCGGGATCGTCCGACGTGCCGTCTCGAACGGAATCACGCTCTGGTGCTGAAAAAGCCCGCGCGGACCATAGAGGCGGTTCCAGTGCCCCACCCCGTCGAGTGGATAGAAGAAGCTCCCATAGCCGGTCCTGTGAACGCCAGTGTTCCGGCTCTTCGCAGCGAAATAGGCAGCATTGAATGCCGTAAGACTGGCACGATTGAGCATCGAGAAAGGCAAATCGAAAGGCACTGCAAGCCTGCTCGCTCGCGTCTCGACCTCTCTATTGCCATTGCTCGCATGATTGCCGGTGATCAGCACGCCGCGACCCGCCGAACGCCCGGAAGCCAGTTGGTCGACCCAGGCAACCGCATATTCGTTGGCCCGGTCAGCCTCTTCCGCACGGTCGAAGTAGTCGTCGAGATCGCCAAAGGGCACGATCTGCTCGTCGATATCAAGGGAGGGCACGCGCATGAGCTGGAGCCGCGCCCGGGTGATGATCCCGGTCAGTCCCATGCCCCCGATCGTCGCAGCAAATAGGCCCGGATTGCTGGTCACCGAACAATAGAGGCTTTCCCCATCGGAGCGAAGCAGTTCGAAACTCGTGATGTGGCAGCCGAAGGTGCCACGTAGATGATGGTTCTTGCCATGCACATCGTTGGCAATGGCGCCGCCGAGCGTGACATGGCGTGTTCCGGGGGTCACGGGCAGGAAGAGCCCCTGGGGTGCGGCGACCGCAATGATATCCTCAAGCGTTACACCCGCCGATGCATCGAGAATGCCACTTTCAGGGTCGAGCGACATGTCCGCAGAGGGCGACCGCATCGGAATGAGCAGCCCCATGTCGTTGTGACAGCTGTCGCCATAGGATCGTCCATTGCCGAACGGCAGGACGGTCACACCGCCACGATCCGTTACAGCCCGCAACCTGGCCAATGCATCGCCCACCGGCAACGCATCACGCTGCCGCCGGTCGATCCGCCCGAAGCTGTCGAAAGCGCCCAGCATCAGACCATCCCGGCCACGATGAGGAGTGCCGCCCCAAGCGCAATGAAGATCTGACTGCGCCAATCCGATGCGATGAAGACAACCGGATCTTCATTCATTTCGCGGCGATGGGCGAGGACCCAGACACGCATGTTGATGTAGAGGACAATCGGCACCAGCGGCCAGATCAACCACGGCTCGGAATAAAGGTTCCCGACGACATCGCTGTTGATGTAGAGCGCAAGAACCAGCACGGCCGTAAAACCGGACGAGACACCGCTCTGTCCGACGATGCCGATATCTTCCGGCCTGTAGCCGCGGCCCGCGATGCGGGTCTGCTCCGGCACGCCCGAGCTCTGCAGTTCGACATAACGCTTCACGAATGCCAGCGAGAGGAAGAAGAACATGGCAAAAGCCATGAGCCAGAAGGAGAGCGGGATATTGGCTGCAAGCTTGCCGCCAAGCAGACGCAATGTGTAGAGCCCTGCCAGGCAGATGACATCAAGCAGCAGCATCCGCTTGATCGCCAGCGAATAGGCCGTGGTGCTGACGATGTAGATCGCGATGATCACGGCAAACATCGGCGGCAGGAAGAAGCAGATCGCTGCCGCAATCGCCAGAAGCGTGGCGGAACAGGCAAGGCCGAAGGGAATGGACAGCGCTCCGCTGGCAAACGGTCGATGCCGCTTGCGCGGGTGAACGCGGTCCAGCGGCAGGTCGATGATGTCGTTGATGATGTAGATCGCCGACGCTGAGGCCGAAAACGCAATGAATGCCAGCGTCGCCGCAAACATCGTTCCGGCGATCAGAAAATCATGAGCCAGCACCGGCGGTGCGAAGACCAGAAGGTTCTTCAGCCACTGATGGACGCGCAACATCTTGATGTAGGTTTTGAAACCCGGGCGCGGCGCGTCGAAGCGCATGGCGTCATGCGCCTGCTGATAACGGGAGGCAGCCCTGTCGGGCGCAACGACAATCGCATTGCGAGCATCGTCGAAGATCGCGAGGTCCGCCCGATCATTGCCCGCATAATCGAACCCATAGGCGCCATATTCCTTAACCAGCGCCGCAGCTTTCGCCCGGCTGGCAAGGTTGACCCCTTCGCGCGTGGCAAACACCTTCGAGAATATGCCGAGATGGGCGGCGACAGCATGCGCCAGAGGCTCTGCCGCTGCGGTTGCGAGAACGATAGTGCGGCCTGAAGCGCGCTCCGTCCGCAGATAGTCGAGGAAGTCCTGGCGATAGGGCAAACGGGAAGGATCGAGTGTGACACGGCGAGCCAGTTCAAGCTTGAGGCGCGCCTTGCCTGCCAGAGCCCAGATCGGAAGGAGAAAGACAACAAGAGGATTGGTCTTCAGAGCGAGAAAGATCGTCTCCCACAAAAGATCCGTCGCGATCAACGTCCCATCGAGATCAACCGCAAGCGGCAGATCGCGGCTCTCTTGTAATCTGGCGTCCATTCTCGCTGCACTCCCAGAACGCTATACCAATCAAAGGTGCATGGCAGCGGGGCGCACCCGGCATGCAAACAACTGAAACAAGGGAAGCGATACGCGGTGCTTCCGATCACTTTGGTCGCCCTCGCCTGAGCAAGACTGAGGCCGCCCGTGACATTTCTGAACATCTTACGCGCCAGAGGAGGACCCCTGCCTCAATAGGCAAAGCCCCCTCACGAACCTGTGAAACGTTAGGTGTCGAGGCATGAATTCGGAGTTAATGGGGTACTGAAGTGGCCGGGTTTAAAGGAATGTTCACGCCCCTAACTGAGAATAAGGTTTAAGAATTGCATCTCGAAAACGTATCGTGTCTCGCATAGGTGGCGATTTGTCCTTGCATCTGGTCTTCGTCACATCGCTCGTTGCACAAGCCAATCCTTCGACAGGTTATGAACTGGCCAATGCAGCCCTCTTGGAAGGCTTGCAGCGCGCCGGCGTACGCACGACGGTGATAGGCTGCGCCTGGCCAGGACAGGCCGTCGCGACTGGCGCCCATGCCTCTCTCGGCGAGGTCGAAGTGCGCACCGAAAAGGCCGGCGCCGGGCTCAAGATGAAGTGGTTGCTTATGTCGTTCGCCACCCGGCTGCCGATGTCGAGCGCCAAACTGCGGGTGATAAGCAATGAGGCCGTGCGAAACGCGATCGCCTCCGCCGGACCGTTTGACGGCTATGTCTTGAACGGCGTCGCCCTCGCGGGAGCCTTCCCGGATCTCTTCATCGGCAAGCCCTCGATCTTTGTCGCACACAATGTCGAGCATCGCTCCTCGGCAGAGAACGCCCGCAACGCAGGTTCGTTGATCAAGCGCATTCTCTTCGCCCGTGATGCGCGACTGCTGAAGACGCTTGAGCACCGGCTGCGCGATCAGTCGACTGGCGTCGTGACCTTTGCCGCAGAGGACGCGGCGGATCTGGGAGTGCCACCTGATCGCTCCGTTTTCCTGCCCTTGAGCATTTCCACATCGACGCATCTGCCGCAGACGACCGAACTGCAGCACGACCTTGCCTTGCTCGGCACCTGGACATGGCATCCCAATCGGATCGGCCTCGAATGGTTTCTGAACGAGGTGAAACCAAGGCTCCTCGCCGATGTCCGGATCAGCGTCGCCGGCAGCACCCCGCCGGACCTCGCCGCAACGTGGCCGGGCGTCAACTTCGTCGGGCGGGTTGATCGGGCAACGGATTTCATCGCCGCCAGTGCGGTGATCCCACTGATCAGTCGCGCTGGCACCGGCGTGCAGCTGAAAACAATCGAAACATTCTCACTCGGCCTGCCGAGTGTGGCCACGACCAGCTCAGTCCGCGGCATTGCAGCCATACCCGGCAACTGCGTCATCGCAGACGACCCAGAACGCTTCGCTTCCGCCTTGAACGAAAAGATTCGCCGCGCACGGGCGGGAGATCTTCAGCGGCTCGATGGCAGGATATTTGCCGAAGAACAGCGCAACCGCATGGATTCCGGCATAAGGGACATGTTGAACCTGCTGAGCGGACAGACCGCGGCTCACAAGGAGACCCTGTCATGAAGACAGCGATCGTCACCGCCAGTTACCACGCGGATTTCGACCGTTTTCGCCTGCTCTGCGAAACGCTCGACGCCCATGTGACGGGTTATACCAAGCATTATGTCCTGGTCGAAGACCGTGATGTGCCGCTCTTTCGGCAATTGCAATCGCCGCGCCGGATCGTCATCGGAGAGAAGGACCTCTTGCCTTCCTGGCTGAAGGTCTTCCCCGATCCGATGACCATGGGCCGTCGCCGCATCTGGCTGTCGTTCAGAACCAAGCCGCTTCGCGGTTGGCATGTGCAGCAGTTTCGACGCATCGCGATTGCCGACCTCGTTGATGACGATGCCTTTCTCTATTTGGATTCCGACGTGGCCTTCCTGCGTCCATACAACTGCGACCAGCTGTGGAGGAACGGTAACCTGCGGCTTCTCATCAGACCGAATGCTCTGGCCGCAGAATCCATGGATGAGCATCGCCTCTGGTCAGCCAATGCCGGAACCTTGCTCGGGCTGCCCGAGAGCCAGCTGTCGACCAATGACTATGTCGGCACGATGATCGCCTGGAAACGAAGCAGCATCCTCGACATGTGCAGGCGGATCGAAACCGTCACCGGGGAGCACTGGATCGCCGCTATGGGGAAACAGCGCCGCTTCTCGGAATGCATGATGTATGGCCGCTTCGTCGATGACGTAGAGAAGGGTGCCGGCCACTTCCACGACCAGACAGAACTTTGCAAGGTCTTCTGGCTCGCCCCACCGCCGACGGAGGAGGAATTCCGGGCCTTCGTACGGGATATGGCGCCCGAACAGGTTGCGCTCGGCATGCAATCCTTCCTCGGCCTCGAACCCAAAGACATCCGTCGGGTGCTTGGTCTTTAGCGATCTGGCGGCAAACTAAGCGTGAGAGAAATCAGACCCGCTTCGCTGGCAGCCTGAGGCTCGAATAGGTGAAGATCGCCGAGATCACGTAGAGGCAGGCGAAGACGCCGTTCAAGGCGATGATCCAGTTCTGGCCGTCATGCGCAAAATTGTGCAACAGAAGTGCGATCAGCCCTGCCTTGCTGAGGGTCAGAAGCGCCAGGCACAGGGTCCTGAGCCAGCTGTGGCCACGCGCATACATCAACTCACCCTGATACTCTGCCAGATTGCGAAATCCGGAAACGAGCAGAACGAGCGGCAGGAGCTCGGCCACGGGCGCCACGTTGCGCCCGAGTGCATTGGGATAGAGATGCAGAAGAAACGCGAGCGTGGCGAGCCCCGCCACGGAGATGATCATCAATCCCGCTTCGATAAGCACCTTGACCTTGAGAGACTTCAGCATGTCAGGGCTCTGCATCAGCTTCTGAACCAGGATGGTGTTGAAGGAGCGGATGGGCAGCGCGGTCAGATCGACGACCCGCATGATGATCGCATAGACACCGGCAACCGCCGGTCCGCCAATGCCGAGCACCATCAGCTTGTCCAGTTCCGACTGGAGATAGAACAGCAGTTCCGCGCCAGCGACAGCGACGGAATCCTGCACGCGGCGAAGATAGAGCCGCATATCGAAGCGCAATCGGACCCGGGGATAGAAACGGAGGGCGACGACAAGCGATACGAGATTGGCACCCGCATACCACCATGCCCAGTGATCGAGATCCTGAACCGGCGAAAGGGCCCAGAAGAGACCCGCAGCGGCAGCGCGTGTGGCAGTTCCAAAAATCACCAGAACCGCAGCGAGCCCGAAACGCTTCAGTCCGTTATTCACGATGATCACGATCTCGGCCGATCGCCACAGCAATGTCTCGGAGATGACCACGACCGCGAAGGTAAGGAACCCGACATCTCCGGAGAAGAACAGGAAATAGATCAACACTGCCGCAAGGGCGACCAGCGGGAGCGATACGACAGACGCCAGGAGATAGCCGACGGTGTAAAGACCGAGCAGCCGCGGTTTGACCACGGCAATGCGGTATAGCGGCGAGCTGAACCCGAGCGCCAGAAGTCTGGAGAGCACAAGCCCGGTGCCCGATGCCGTGGCAAACACACCGTAATCCGCAATCGGCAGCGTATTGGCGAGAATGATGAAGTAAACGAGAGATACGACCAATCGCCCGACAGATCCGGAAATGACGGACAAGTAGGCGCCGACCAGCTGTCGATTTGCATGGAAGTGTCGGAGGATCGCGTTCACGTTGGGTCCAGGATTGCGCAAGGCTTCAGACATAAATCGGGCGGCGTTGGCACGCTAGGAACTTAACTTCGAACGGTTAATTTTCCGATTTATTAACCATTTGTTTTTGAAAAATAATTAGATTTGCGCCGAGCGAACCATTTCCCGAAGCAAGGGTCGATATGTATTTGCGCGATGACCGCACCAGCCACGGAAACGACAAGCCCGGCTTAGAGCGCCCTGGGCATGGTTCGGGCCAGTCTGCTGGCACGCGCACGGGCCGCCCCTCGTTGCGGGACATGCTCGAACGTCATGACGATTATCTCGATTTCCTGCGAGCCCGCGTTTCCATGCTCGAGGGCCGGGTGAACAGCATGGAGCCCGAGCAGCCACCGGCTGCCGCGTCTGAGGCCATATCGCGGGAAGAGCCTTCTCACGCACCCGTCGCGGACAGCCGACCTTCTATCAGTCCACACAGTGAGACCTCCGCGCTCAATGCAGGCGCATGGAAACCACTGATCGATCCCTTCGTCGTCATCGACATTCTGAAGCGCTCCTACCGGATACTGATTGCATCGACCGTGATCGGTGGCCTGTTTGCCGGTGCCTATGCCATGACCCTGCCGAAGCTATGGGTCGCCAGCAGCGATATCCTGGTAGACCCGCGCCAGATCCGCACCGTCGGCGACCAGTTGACGACGGACCAGTTGCCCACGGACGCCTCTCTCGCCGTTGTTGAAAGTCAGGCGCGCATCGTCAAATCCAACAGTGTTCTGCTGAAGGTCATAGAGGAAGCCAATCTCAAGCAGGATCCGGAATTCAACGGAACGCTCGCCCCCTCCGGGTTCAGTGCGATCTGGCAGAGAGCATCCCAGGCAGATGCCCAGAACATCGAGTCCCGCGTCCTCAACCATCTATACGAAGTTGTGAACGTGGACCGCGACGAGAAGACGTTCATCTTCTCGATTTCCGCAGAAACCCGGGATCCGGAAAAGTCCGCTCGCCTGGCCAACATCGTCAGCGGCGTGTTTCAGCGGGAACTCGCCTCCATGCAATCCGACGCCGTTCGCCGGACCTCGGACGAACTCTCAAGCCGTCTTGCCGATCTGCGCATGAAGCTCGAAGAAGCGGAAAAGGCGGCCGAGAGCTTCCGAAACTCGAACGACCTGGTGAATGTTGACGGCAGACTGATCGTCGACAACGACCTGAAGCTGATCAACGACAAGCTGAGTGCGCTGCGCGTCGAAACAGCAGGACTGCGGGCCAAGATCACGAGTATCGTCAAGATGTCTGCCTCCAGCGGCGCAGAGCTTGCTCTCCCGGAAGACGTGAGCTCCGACACCATTGCCGTCCTGCGTACGCGCTACGCCGATCTCAGCAAGGAACTTGAAGCGATCGCGGCCCGCTACGGACCACAACACCCGACCTATATCGAGGCGCGTTCGCAAGCCGAAGGGATGCGCAACCAGATCCGCGAAGAATTGGGCCGTATCCGCAGCGCTCTTCAGGTCGAGCTGGATCGCTCGCTTCAGCAGGAAGTGGCCCTCACAAGCCGGTTGCAGGAGCTGAAGGACACCCAGGCATCGAACAATGATCGCCTGGTGACCTTGCGCGAGCTTGAGCGGGAGGCTGCCGCGCGGCGTTCGGTCTACGAATCCTTCCTGCTCAGAACCCGCGAAACCGGGGAACAGGAGGCGATTACGCTTGCCAATGTGCAGGTTCTCTCTGAGGCCCGACCACCGCTGCAGCCCGTCGGCCCATCCCGAAAGATCATCGCTGTCGCCGGCCTGATCGCTGGCTTTGGCATCGGCGTCATGCTGGCCCTCGGCCTCAACTTTGCACGCTTGCGGAAAAATCGCGACGAAGCAGCTGCCTGACAGGCAACCGCGTCAGGTAGCTTTGCGGGGAATGCCAACCCGGGCGACAAGCCTCAGACCGATCACGCCGAAGAAGCAGAGCATCCAGACAGGATCCATCCGTCGGAAGAAGAAGCTCTCCATCATGGCGTTCAGCGTCGTGAAGAAGACGATCATCATGAAGAAGTCGGCCAGCAGCAGGTTCTCACGGATCGGTCGGCAACGCATGTAATCGACCAGAGGAAACACGATCAGCACGGCGAGCGCGAGGATGAGCGCCGGTATCCCCATCGAGATGGCAATGTCGAGATAGCCGTTATGCGCGTGGACGATACCGCGAACGTCCCAATCGAGATAATAGGGATTTGCGGCATGCAGAACCAGATCGGTGCTCCAGAAGCTTTCATAACCGAAGCCTGTCCATGGACGGTCGGCCAATGCATCGAGCCCGAACTTCCAGATGGAAACGCGTCCGGTAAAGGTGGGGTCGATGCCGAGCCACAGGACGAACTGGTGGATTGGTTCGATCAGGACGGAGCCGAAAGTCAAAAGAGCAAAGGCAAGCTGGCAGCAGAACACCGCGATTGGCGTCAGGATACGAAACCCGAGCGCACTGGGCAGCAGCACCAGCAAGGCCGCGACAGGAACCAGTCCGAGCGTGGTCTTGGAGCCGGTTTGGCTGATGAAGATCAGGGCGGCAAGACCGATCAGGATGCCGGACCGGCGGTCACCGCGGCGCCAGAGATAGATGGCGGCGAAGGCGAAGGCTGCCATCACCGGACCGGCGATATTCTTATGTGTGAAAACCCCGCGCCAGAGATAGGAATTCTGCGGTTCCAGGGCGTCGAAGCCATGGGTCGCGAGAGACGGTACGATCGGTATCCCGGCATAGCAGATGAAGATCAGGATGCCGGAAACCGCGCTCAGCAAGCGCGCGTAACCATCGCCGTCCTGCGGAAGCGCCAGCACGGTCACCACGGTCATCATCACGATCAGGGTGAGGATAATCCCGCGAAAGGTGGCGCTCGGATCGGGGCTGGTCAGACCGGAAAACAGAAGGAAGCCGACCATAAGCATCCAGGCCGGACCGACCAGCGATGGCAGTTTGCGCAGATCGGCGAGCATCAACAGGGAGCACAGGGCGATTAGCCCGAGCAGACCGAATCCCAGCTGATTGACAAGGTTCCCCCCTTCTTGCGCACCTTCGTGTACGGGGGCGAAAGGTTGAAACGAGATGAGCATGATGGTCAGCAACGTGATGCTGACCACAACCGCAGCCTGGCGCAGAACATGCGCCGGGTCCAAGGGTTTTGCCGACGCCCTGCGGCGCTCAGCGCCCGTCCGTATGTCGATACTGTTCATCGGCATATCCGAAGTGAGCGAGGGTGCGTCCAAGCCCGACATGGACGTAATAGAGGCTGTTCTGTAACGAGCCGAGACGACGAGCCTCGAGAACGGCTTTCAACGGCGATAGGACGAGCAAAGCAATGCTTTTCACAAAGACGCGGGCGGATCCAAGGGGCTGAGCCGAACGTCTTCCCTTCTCGACCAGGGTCGAGATGACACCATCACGTATGCCACGTGCGCGCAGCCATGACCGTTCCAGGCGGTTGGCAGGCACCGTCTCCCGAACGGGAGCCTCATGGCACCAGGCGGCTTTGAACCCCCTGCGCACCGAGCGGTCGATGAAGTTCGCGTCACCTCCGCCGATGAAGTTGAACCTCGGGTCAAGGAACGGGTAGCTGTTGGCTTCCAAGACATTGCGCGAGACCAGGAGATTGCCGGAGGAATAGAGAAGCGGCACCAGCCCTGTCGCCGGATAGGGAGGCGTGAAAACAGGATGCCGGGGGATGTCCCCCGTTTCAGCCGTGGGAAACACAGGCACTTGTGGCCCGCCGACCAGATCAGCGCCAAGCTGTTCCCTGGTTCGGCTCATGGTCTCGATCCAATCCGGATCGGCAATCTCGTCATCATCGATGACCAGCAAATGACTCATGCGGGGAAAATTCTTGAGCGCCGTCAGCCAGGCGGCATTGTAGGCGTTGCAATTGCCCCGCAGCGTCTCCACGATCAGGATACCGTTGATCTGCCCGTTATCGAATAACGGCTTTGCCGCCGCCACGCCTTCGCGGCCATCACTGTCATTATCGACCAGAACCACGGCAAACCGACGATCTGTCCTTTGCGCGGCAAGACTGGCCAGAGTCTTGAGAAGATGCACCGGGCGCCGAAACGTAGGCACCGTCACGACAACGGTGACGGCGTCAAGCGCCAGACCTGGCGTTTGCGTGACCAGCTCGATGTGATCCGGTAAGGCCAATCTGAAACTCTTTCGAATGTGCGGAACTTCGCCGAGCAAATACGAAAACTGTTGATACCAGCTTAACCTCGGACCCTTTCGAGCCAATGCCAGGGCTTAGCGACGTTCAAGCGCCGGACAGCCCTCGGCCGCTCCGACGAAATCGTTGAGCACCGGCGCCAACCCCTTCAGCTGCGGGCGGTCGCCGTTCTTGGTCGGCTGGATGTTGAGTTCTTCCGTCTCCGGCCACCAGTCCCCGGCAGCCCAGTAGGTCCAGCCGATCCAGGACGTCTTGTCCTGATCGAGCAGTTTGACCACTTCGGTCAGCACCGCGGTGCATTCCGGCGTACCGGGAACGCCGAATTCGCCAAGGAAGCCTCGCTGACCCGTCTCCTTCAACCATACGCCAACGCGACGTATCGATTCGACCGCATCCGCCGCGCGGCTGCAATTGTTCAGAGTGCCGGAAAAATCATCGTCGAAATACTGGTGGATCTCGAAGGCATAATTGTTGGCGGGGTCCTTGATGCCCAGAAGCACATCCGCATTGGCCCCGCCGTACCAATCTCCAAACCAGCTATGCGCACCCGACCAGGATGTCCCGGGGACCAGAATGAGATTGTCGGCTCCAACCTTGCGGATCTCTGCAATGGCCTCGATGGAAACATCGCGCCAGTCCGTCGACGAGATGTCGAAAGGCTCGTTCATCAGGCCGAAGACGACATGTTTGTCTCCCTCGAACTCCTCGGCAAGTCGCCGCCAGAAATCCACGAAAGCTGACACGGGGACCTCTTCCGTTCCGATCAGCTTGCTGAAATAACGGGCGTAATTGTGCGGATCGAGGATGACCGTCTGATTGAAGGACCCGATCGTCGCGACAGCTTCACGCAGACGGCTCAACTCGGCAGGATCGAACTCGCTGTTGAGCTTCGGTTGCAGACGCTCCCAGAGAAAGGGCAATCGCACGGTGTTGAACCCCTTGCCCGCGAAATAGGTGATCGTCTCAAGTGAGGGATAGATATAGCCCACCCCAAAGACGCCCTGCAGATTGCCAAATTCGGCGCCCGCGAGATTGATCCCGCGATAGCATGCCCCACCCGAAGCTGCCGATGACCCAAGCGGTGTCGCCATAGCCACAACGCTCGACATAAGGCCAAGTATTAGTTTCCGCTTCATTGTCCCCAAACCTGTCATGGCTCCACCTCGCCCGAAGTCTTAGCGGGCGACCGTCTTGCTGTCATTCCGGTTCTGCAAAAAACATGAATGCGAGCGGTCGTCACGCCTTGGCCAATCACACTTTGCGGAGCAGAGGCCGGGGCGGCTTACACGATCGGCCTGCGAAGGTCGGCTGCGATCGATCGGGCCGCAGTGCTCGCGTTTTCACCTCGATGACGACGCAAACGGCGAAGATGCGCCCTGGGAAGACGCAATGGGAACGGGGTTTTGCATTTCCTGGCCTAATCTCTGCCCATCGAAAAGGCGCGGAGATCGCTGTAGGCTCGCCGAAGACCTTTGAAATACGACTGAAAATTCAGCACCACGGCACACTTCCGATCGTGCCGGACATGCGATAGAGACACGGCGCCCGCGCCATGCCGAGGAGATGAGAGAACCGATGACCAGCTATGTTTTGACCGTATCCTGCAAGTCCACCCGCGGCATCGTGGCGGCAATATCGGGTTACCTCGCCGAACAGGGTTGCAACATCGTTGACAGCTCGCAGTTCGACGATCTCCACACCGGCCAGTTCTTCATGCGCGTTTCCTTCATCTCCGAGGAAGGTGCCAATGAAGCCAAGCTCGAAAAGGGCTTCGTGCCCGTGGCGGAAAAGTTCGGCATGATCTGGAACCTGCATGATGCGGCAAAGCGCATGAAGGTGCTGCTGATGGTCTCGCGCTTCGGTCACTGCCTGAACGACCTGCTCTATCGCTGGAAGATCGGCGCGCTGCCGATCGACATCGTCGGCGTCGTCTCCAACCATTTCGACTACCAGAAGGTCGTCGTGAACCATGACATCCCCTTCCACCACATCAAGGTGACCAAGGAGAACAAGCCGGAAGCCGAAGCCCGCATCATGGATCTGGTCGAGCAGACCGGCACCGAGCTCATCGTGCTCGCCCGCTACATGCAGGTTCTCTCGGACGACATGTGCAAGAAGATGTCCGGCAAGATCATCAACATCCACCACTCCTTCCTGCCGTCCTTCAAGGGTGCGAACCCCTACAAGCAGGCCTTCGAGCGCGGCGTAAAGCTGATCGGTGCGACCGCCCATTACGTGACCGCCGATCTCGACGAAGGTCCGATCATTGAGCAGGACGTTGCCCGCATCACCCATGCGCAGTCCGCAGACGACTATGTCTCGATCGGCCGTGACGTGGAAAGCCAGGTGCTGGCACGGGCCATCCATGCCCATATCCACCACCGCACCTTCATCAACGGCAACCGCACTGTCGTTTTCCCGGCAAGCCCGGGCTCCTATGCATCCGAGCGCATGGGCTGAAACCAGACAAGGGCGCCCGCAAACGGCGCCCTTCGTTTTTCGACGGGAAACCGCTCCGGGATAGACGCAAAACTAGGCTCTGCTAATCTCCGGACATGATTCCCCGGGAGGAAACGTATGGCCGACTCGGCTCTGCTTCAGCGCACCGAATTGCCGCGCCCCAATGTCTCGCTCGCCGATGCCAAGATCATCTTTAACGAGTTCTATGGCTTTAGCGGTTCTATCCGCGAGTTGGGCAGCCAGCAGGATCGAAATTTCCTCATAGACACGGGCGAGGAACGCCTGGTTCTGAAAGTGACCCGTGCGGAATATCCGCAGCAGGAACTGGATGCTCAGAACCGGGCCATGGAGCACTTGCGCAATCTCGACATCGGCTTGCGTGTGCCCGAACCAATCCCCGCACTGACCGGTGAATACATCCCGCAGATCGAGATTGGTGGCGAATACTACTGGATCCGGCTCCTGTCCTATCTCGAGGGCCAACCGCTGACCCGTCAGAAATACCTGGCGCCCGAGGTCGTGGCCTCCTTCGGCGATGTGGTGGCGCGGGTCGCCGGCGGGCTGAAGGACTTCCGCCACAACGGGCTTGAGCGCGAACTGCAATGGGATCTTCGCCGGGCGGGACCGGTTGCCCTGCATCTCCTAAAATCGGTTTCGGACCAGAAACAGCGAGACCGGATCGCCAAGGCGATGATCATGGCGGTGAAGCGCCTGCAGCCGCTGACGTCAGCGCTGCGCATTCAACCGATCCATCACGACATCACCGACGACAACATCGTGGCAACACCGAATGCCACGGGCCGGCTCTTTCCCGACGGCGTCATCGATTTCGGCGACGTTCTCTATGGCTGGCTAGTGGCGGATCTCGCAGTGACCTGCGCGGCCCTACTGCATCACGCCGATGGCGACCCCTTCTTCATTCTTCCCGCAGTCAAAGCCTTCCACGCGCGCTATCCGCTGAACGAGGCGGAGCTCAAGGCGCTCTGGCCACTGATCGTTGCCCGCGCCGGTGTGCTCGTCGCAAGCAGCGAGCAACAGCTGTCCATCGATCCGGACAACGACTACGTGCTTGGCAATATCGAGCATGAGCGCATGATCTTCGAGGTCGCGACATCCGTCCCCTATCCGTTGATGGAAGCAGCCATCATGGAAGCGGCAGGCATGCTACCCGACGTGCCTGAATTCTCGGTTTCCCATCCGCTACTCCCATCACTTTCACCAGCAGATTTCCGGCTGACAGACCTGACGGTCACCAGTCCTGATCTTCCTCGCGACAGCTGGAGCGATCAGGAGATCGACTGGAAGCTTCTGGCGCGCGCGGCCATGGAAACCGGTGTCGCCTCCACCCGTTATGGCGAGTTTCGGCTGTCATACACCAAGCCGCTGTCCCAGACGCCGCCGGCAACGTTTGCGCTGCATATCGATGTCTGCCTGCCGAGCGGGACGGAAGCATTCGCCCCGTTCGATGCAACGATCATGATCGATGGCCATCACCTGATCCTGTCATCACCTGATATCTCACTGCATCTGGATGGTATCGACTGCAGTCTCGATGACGGTACGACCGTGGCTGCGGGCGACCGGATCGGCGCGATTGCGGGGGCCGCTGGCGGTGTCGGAGGCCTGCGCATCCAGCTTTGCCGTGATCCGGATCTCATTCCACCGCTTTTTGCGAAACCGCAGCAGAGCCAGATCTGGTCCCGCATCTGCCCCTCGCCGTCAAGCCTCCTCGGCATTGGGGTCGACGCACCGGAACTTGAGAGCCACGACCTGCTGGAGCGGCGGCGCAAGAGCTTCGCCAGGCCGCAGAAGAACTACTATGCCGACCCGCCGCAAATCGAGCGCGGCTGGAAGGAGCATCTCTTCGACGTCAAGGGCCGCGCTTATCTCGACATGGTGAACAATGTCACCATTCTCGGTCACGGCCATCCGCGACTTGCCGATGCGGTCGGCAGACAATGGGCGATGCTCAACACAAATTCCCGCTTCCACTATGCGGCAGTCGCCGAGTTCTCCGATCGCCTGGCCTCTCTTGCGCCTGACGGCCTCGATACGGTCTTCCTCGTAAACTCGGGCTCGGAAGCCGTGGATCTCGCTTTGCGTCTCGCCTGGGCCCATAGCGGCCATCGCAACATCCTCAGCCTGCTGGAAGCCTATCATGGTTGGACGGTGGCCAGCGACGCCGTGTCGACCTCCATCGCCGACAACCCGCGCGCGCTCGAAACCCGTCCGGACTGGGTCCACCCCGTGCTTTCGCCCAACACCTATCGGGGCAAGTATCGCGGCAACGGTTCAACGGATGGCTACGTACAGGCCGTGATCGAAAAGATCGCCGAGATCGAAAATGCCGGCGGACAGCTGGGCGGCTTCATCGCCGAAAGCGTATACGGCAATGCAGGAGGAATTCCGCTCCCGCCCGGTTACCTGAAGGATGTCTACGCGCTGGTTCGCGCTCGCGGCGGCCTGTGCATCGCCGATGAGGTGCAGGTCGGTTACGGCCGCCTCGGCCATCACTTCTGGGGCTTCGAACAGCAAGGCGTGGTACCCGACATCATCACGACGGCCAAGGGCATGGGCAACGGCCAGCCGCTTGGTGCTGTTATCACCCGCCGCGAGATCGCCGACAGCCTGGAGAAGGAGGGCTATTTCTTCTCCTCGTCCGGCGGCAGCCCGGTGAGCTGTGTTGTGGGCATGACCGTGCTCGACATCATGCGGGACGAGAAGCTGCAGGAGAACGCCCGCGACGTCGGCGACCACCTCAAGGCACGGCTTGAGGCTTTGGGGCAGCGCTTCCCGATCGTTGGCGCCGTGCACGGCATGGGCCTCTATCTCGGCCTGGAATTCGTCCGCGACCGAGAAACCCTGGAGCCAGCCACCGAAGAGACGGCAGCGATCTGTGATCGCCTGCTTGATCTCGGCGTCATCATGCAACCCACAGGCGACCATCTTAACGTTTTGAAAATAAAGCCACCGCTCTGCCTGAGCAGGGAGAGTGCCGATTTCTTCGCCGAAATGCTGGAAAAGGTGCTCTCCGATGGCTGGTGACCTCATGCACAGAGACTACCATCGTCCTAACGCGAAGCGCCGAAACCGGATCTTGCTGTAAAGAAAGTGCAAAGCCCAAATCTGGGTAGACTAAATGGACGCTTCACAGCGTTTTGGAGAGTGGTCTATCTTCGGACAGAAATGAAAGCCGAAGGAATACTCATGCCCACCATGCCAGAGCAAATCGCCAGTCATCTGCTGATCTGGGCCGTCGCTCTGTTCATCATCAAGCATTTGCTGTCAGACTTTATCCTGCAGACGAGCTGGATGGCGAAGGGCAAGGAACAGACCACTGGTTGGTTCGCGCCTCTTCTCGCCCATATTGCCGTGCATGCAGCAGGAACCCTTCTGATCGCGCTGCTCCTTGCGCCGCAACTCGCCTGGCTCGCCATCGTGGATTTGATCGTCCACGGGCTGATCGATCGGTGCAAGACGCTCATTCAGAAACGCCACCAGCTGAAAATCGAACAAGCCGCTTATTGGTGGCTATTCGGGATCGACCAGACACTGCATCACCTGACGCATCTCGTCTTCGCCGTCTGGATCGCAGCGGCAGCAAGCCTCGCCTGAGAGACAGGCTCAACTCAAAGCCAGTTCCTTCAGGATCCATTCGCGAAATGCCACGAGCGGCGGATAGGCCGCCCGCTCGCGGGGGAAAGCGAGATAGTAGCGCTGCGCACTGCGCATCGGGCGGTCAACCGCCGGCACCAGCTCGCCGCGCTTCAGTTCGTCCTGGATCAGGAAGGTCGGCAGGAGTGCGACACCCAGCCCACCGATCGCCGCCTGGGATGCCGTGGCGAACTGATCGAACAGCATGCCGTGCACGCTGGCGAACGCAACTCCCGTTTCGGTAAACCAGCGCTCCCAGGCATCGGGCCGCGTCGTCAGATGCAGAAGCGACACGTCCAGGAGATCGGCAGGCGTCTCGATCCCATGGATACGCCTGAACTCCGGACTGCAGGCGGGGATGGTTTCCTCCTGCATCAACAGCGTCAGCTCCGCACCCGGCCACACCGCATCACCGAAATGGATGGCGGCATCAATCGAATCCAGACGGAAATCAAAGGGCGAAAGACGGGTAACCAGATTGATGGTGATCCCGGGATTGGCGGCCAGGAACTGCCCGAGACGCGGTGCAAGCCACCGCGCCCCGAACGTCGGCAGGATCGCAAGATTGAGTGTTCCGCCATGCGGATTGGCCCGGAGATTGAGAGAGGCACTGGATATGCGCCTCAGCGCCTCCCGGATCTCGCGCGCATAGCTGTCACCAGCGACCGTCAACCGGATCGTCTGCCGCTCCCGGAGAAAGAGTTCGACGCCAAGCTGGCTTTCCAGCGCCTTGATCTGACGGCTGACCGCACTCTGCGTCAGATCAAGCTCACGGGCAGCCGCCGTGATGCTGCCGGTCCGGGCGGCGGCCTCGAATGCGGTCAGCAGGGAAAGGGACGGAAGGAAGCGACGTGCCGGCAGCATCAGTCATGCCTTTTTGGAATGATCTCTTGAGAATTTATCGCTGGAATGGCGTAGAACGCTCTTCTAGAAATCTCAAGACTGTACGGGGCGGAATGATATCGGGTGGCAAGGCATGCCCGAAGGAGCCTCTCCGGCACCATTCCGAGAGCCCCGAGGCCACATCATGCTAGACGATCCGCGCTCCCACGGTCTTTGGGAAAAGACGGCGCCGGCTGCACCGCAGACGACGTCGCTCAAGGGTGCAGTCAAAGCCGATGTGGTGATCGTTGGCGGCGGCTATACCGGCCTTTCCGCAGCCCTTCATCTGGCTGAAGCGGGCACCAGCGTCATCCTCCTCGAAGCAAAAGAAATCGGCTTTGGCGGTGCAGGCCGCAATGTCGGCCTGATCAATGCCGGCATGTGGGTCATGCCCGACGATCTTCCGGGTGAGCTTGGCCCCGTCTACGGGGAGAGGCTGCTCGACCTGCTCGGCAACGGTCCGCGCACCGTCATGGACCTGATCGATCGCCACGGCATTGAATGCGAGCTCGAACGGCAAGGCACGCTGCATTGCGCCGTTGGCACTGCTGGCCGCAAGGAAATAGAAGCCAGAGCGGAGCAATGGCAACGTCGCGGCGCGCCGGTCGTACTGCTCGATGCAGCGGAATCCGAGCGCAAGATCGCAACCCGCGCCTACCAGGGCGCCCTGCTTGATCGCCGTGCCGGCACTTTGCAGCCGCTCGCCTATGCCCGTGGCCTTGCCCATGCCGCGGTTAAGGCAGGTGCCATTCTCTACACGGCGAGCCCTGTCGAAAGCTACGCCAAGTCGGCGGATGGCTGGCAGGTCCGGACATCTGAAGGCAGCGTAGATGCCCAATGGATCGTCGTGGCAACCGATGCCTATAGCCACGGCCCCTTCGCTGCCGTGCGCGAAGAACAGGTTCACCTGCCCTATTTCAACTTCGCCACCGTTCCCTTGAGCGACAACCTGCGTAAGTCGATACTAACAGAGCGCCAGGGCTGCTGGGACACCAAGGACGTTCTCTCCTCCTTCCGCATGGACAAGGCCGGCCGCATGGTTTTCGGCAGTGTTGGCGCCCTGCGCGGCACGGGTCTTTCGATCCATAGGTCCTGGGCACGCCGCGCGTTGAAGGCCATCTTCCCGCAGATCGGCGATATCGCCTTCGAAAGCGAATGGTATGGCCAGATCGGCATGACCACGAATGCGCTCCCGCGCTTCCACAAGTTTGCGCCAGGCGTCATCGGCTTCTCCGGTTACAATGGCCGCGGCATTTCCCCGGGCACCGTCTTCGGCAAGACGATCGCAAGCCATATCCTTGGCCAGATGTCCGAGGACGAGCTGCCCCTGCCGCTGACCGATCCACAAGCACCAGCCTTCCGCACCCTGAAGGAAGCATGGTACGAGGCCGGGGCCCAGGTGGCGCATCTGGCCGGCGCGCGATTTTGAACGAACAAGAACCAGGTAGACCTGACGGAAGGACCACCATGACCCTCGCCACACTCAAATTTTCCGCCGAAACGGTATCGCTGATGGCAAGCTTTGGCTTTGGCGTCGATGCCAAAGCCCTGACCGGCGGCACGCTGTCGGTTCGCTCGCCGATCAACGGCGAAACCATCGCAGCCGTCGCCGAAATCTCTGCCGACGACACCCGCAAGGCGATCGATGCAGCCCACAAGGCCTTCCTCGAATGGCGCCTGGTGCCTGCCCCGCAGCGTGGCGAACTGATCCGCCTGCTCGGCGAGGAGCTGCGTGCAGCCAAGGCCGAGCTCGGTCGCCTTGTCTCGATCGAAGTCGGCAAGATCACCTCGGAAGGTCTCGGCGAAGTCCAGGAAATGATCGACATCTGCGATTTCGCCGTCGGCCTCTCCCGCCAGCTCTACGGCCTGACGATCGCGACCGAGCGCGCCGAACACCGCATGATGGAAACCTGGCATCCGCTCGGCGTCACCGGCATCATCTCGGCCTTCAACTTCCCCGTCGCCGTCTGGTCCTGGAACGCAGCGCTGGCACTCGTCTGCGGCAACTCGACGATCTGGAAGCCGTCGGAAAAGACGCCGCTCACCGCCATTGCCACCCAGGCGATCTTCGAGAAGGCCGTGAAGCGCTACAACGCGCAAGGTGGCAAGGCGCCGGCAAACCTCTCGACGCTGCTGATCGGCGGCCGCGACATCGGCGAAATCCTCGTCGACCACCCGAAGGTCCCGCTGATCTCGGCGACCGGCTCGACCGCCATGGGCCGCGCCGTCGGTCCGCGTGTCGCCGCCCGCTTCGGCCGCTCGATCCTCGAACTCGGCGGCAACAATGCCGCAATCGTCGGCCCGACCGCCGATCTCGACCTGACGCTGCGCGGCGTCGCCTTCGCAGCCATGGGCACGGCCGGCCAGCGCTGCACCACGCTGCGTCGTCTCTTCGTGCATGAAAGCGTCTACGACACGCTGGTGCCGCGCCTCATCAAGGCCTATGGCTCCGTCACCATCGGCAACCCGCTGGAGGCTGGCAACCTGATCGGACCGCTGATCGACAAGGGCTCCTTCGATCGCATGCAGCACGCCTTGGAGGCCGCCAAGGCCAATGGCGGCAAGGTCCATGGCGGCGACCGCGTCCGCGCCGATGAGGCGACCGACGCCTTCTACGTGCGCCCGGCTCTCGTCGAGATGCCGGAACAGTGCGGCCCGGTCGTCGAGGAAACCTTCGCGCCCATCCTCTACGTCATCAAGTATTCGAACTTCGACGACGCCCTGGCGCTGAACAACGACGTGCCGCAGGGACTCTCCTCGTCGATCTTCACCAACGACATCCGCGAAGCAGAAGCCTTCGTCTCCGATCGCGGTTCCGATTGCGGCATCGCAAACGTCAACATCGGCCCCTCGGGCGCTGAAATCGGCGGCGCTTTCGGAGGCGAAAAGGAAACCGGCGGCGGTCGCGAATCCGGCTCTGACAGCTGGAAGGCCTATATGCGCCGCCAGACCAACACCGTGAACTACGGACGCACCCTGCCGCTTGCCCAGGGCGTCAAGTTCGACATCGAGTGAACAGCGAAGGGCCGGTGGAAATTCACCGGCCCTTTTGCCCTGCGACAAAGGTCCATCGCCCGCACTCTGGCCTTTGACCACCGGATGAGCGAGACTGAACGCAGCCATCACAGGTGAGGCATGCATGTCAGTCGAGGACCAGTCCGCTGCGATCGCCTTTCTCCGCAACCCCTTGAGCCATGGATCCGTTGCGCCGGTAGAGGTAATCGAGACCCATATCTCCCTGATCTTTCTGTCAGGCGACAAGGCCTACAAGCTGAAGCGGGCGGTAAAGCTGCCCTATGCCGATTTCTCCACCATCGATCTGAGGCGTCGCTTCTGCGAAGCGGAGGTGGCACTGAACCGGCGGACGTCGCCGGAGATCTATTGCGGTGTCCGAACAATCACCCAAAGCATGGACGGAAGGATTTCGTTCGACGGCGAAGGCGCGGTCCTCGACCACGTCGTTGAGATGCATCGCTTCTCGCAGGACCGGCTTTTCGACCACATGGCAGAGCATGGCGAACTCACCAAGGAACTGATGGAGGAAACCGCCGAGCGCATCGCAGACTTTCACATTGATGCAGCAGTGCTTCATACCGGCAGTGGTCGGGACAATCTCTCGGCGATCATCGATATCAATCAGGCCGCCTTCTCCGGCGTCACTCTGTTCAGCAAGGCGGAAACGGAACGCCTGACCAACCTCTTCCGCCAGGCACTCGACCACCATGCATCACGTCTGGACGCGCGGGAAAGCGCGGGCATGATCCGCCATTGCCACGGCGATCTGCACCTGCACAACATTTTCCTCGGGCCCGCTGGACCGCGGATGTTCGACTGCATCGATTTCAATGACCACCTGGCGACATCGGATATCCTCTATGACCTTGCCTTCCTGCTGATGGATCTCTGGCACAGGGACCTGCCGGAATTCGCCAGCGTCGTCGTGAACCGATATCTCGACCGAACGGGCGACGATGCCGGGTATGGCCTCATGCCGTTCTTTCTGGCCTTGCGGGCGGCGATCCGCGCGCATGTCGGCGCCACGCAGTTGCGGGACCTGGGCGACAAGACAGGCCACGGCGCCGAGGAGGCGAAGGCCTACCGCGATCTGGCGCTGGCTCTATTGCAGAAGCGAAAACCGGTATTGGTCGCAATCGGCGGGCTGAGCGGTTGCGGCAAGTCGACTTTGGCCGAAGCGATCGCGCCGCATATTGGCCTCGCACCCGGCGCCCGCCTTCTCGAAAGCGATCGATTGCGCCGCGCAATGCTTGGCCACAACAGGGGTGTGCCCATGCCGCCTGACGCCTACAGCACGGAGGTATCAGCAAGGGTCTACGCCAGTCTGGCCGAAAAGGCGGAGCAGGTTCTGCAAACAGGCGGATCGGTTGTTGCGAACGCAGTCTTCGCTCGCGCCGACGAAAGAACGGCGATCGAGCGGGCGGCGAAAAGCCAGGGTGTCCGGTTCATTGGCCTCTGGCTGGAAGCCGACCCGGCCATCCTGCGGGCGAGGATAGAGGCACGCCCTGTGGCGGATTCCGACGCCACCGTCACGGTTCTCGAACAACAGCTCGCCCGGGACCTAGGCGAGATCGGCTGGTCTCGCGTCGATGCGGCCCGGTCGCCGACACTGATTGCCAGGGACATTCTCTCTCGCCTGTCCGCCCTGCCACTCAACGGAGATTGAAGCGAACCGGGGCCGTGATGGTCTTGTTTACACCTTCCGGAGGAGCTGGAACCGGTGAAGCCGCGCGAACCATGTCGAGCACGGCATTGTCGAGCGTCGGGTAACCAGAGGAACGCGACAGCGAGACGGACAGCACATTGCCGGAATCATCGATCCGGAACCGCACATAGACCGTTCCCTCTTGCCGGTTGCTGCGAGCCTCGCTGGGATAGCGTTTACGGCGTTCCAGATGGGACATCAGCCGCGACTGCCACCGCGCGGGCGACACACTGCGACCGGCGCCGCTGGAGGTGGCTGCAGCTGCATTGCGGGTGGACGGGGTGACCTCCGCCTTGGCCGTGCGCGCCGATTGAGACGCAGGCGGCTGCACCTGGGGCTTCTTCACGACTTTCTTGGGCGCGGGTTCCTGTCTCTTCTCGATCTGGGGCTTGGGCACCGGCGGCCGCATCATCGGGATCGGAACTTCGACATTCTCGAGCTCGGCCATCACCAGCTGCTCGATCGGATCGATCTCCGGCAATGGCTCTGGCAAGGGCTCGGGCTCGATGATCGGAGGCGGTTCCGGCAGCGCTTCCGCGACCTCCGGCTCCGGTTCCGGGGGCGGGGGCTCCGGCAAGGGTTGCGCGACGGGCTGCGGAATTGGCTCCGGCAGGGGCTCGCTCGTTGCCGTCTTCACCTCTTCCGCATCCACCTGATCTGTGGAGATTTCGGTCTCATCGGTGATGACGGCTTCGGGCAGGGCCGCAAGTTCGATCATGATCGCCGGCGGCGGTCCGCTATCGGCCATTTCCATCTCCGGCTCGCGCAACAGAACAGCGACAGCGCCTGCATGAGCCGTGGCGATCAAGACGCCGGCCGTCGTCCACAACAGCCCTTCACCAAGGATCCGTTTTGTGGAGCGGGGCTCGATCATGGCGTCGGCTCCGCAGAGCCCGCGTTTGCGCCCTCCTGGACGGGGGCGGCCGGAACCGTCTCCAGTCCGACAAGCGCAATCTTCAGATAGCCGGCATCACGCAGAAGGTTCATGACTTCCATGAACTGACCGTAGTCCACCGTCTTGTCCGCGCGCAGGAAGATGCGGGCATCCTTGTTGCCCTCCGTCATGCGATCCAGCGAAACGCCAAGCGCCTCGCGGGCAACCGTATCATTGCCCAGCGAGAGGCTCATGTCCTCCTTGAGGGTGACGTAAACAGGCTCGTCCGGCCGCTCGGCCGGTTTTGCTGTGGAGGCCGGAAGGTCGACATTCACGTCGACGGTCGATAGCGGTGCCGCCACCATAAAGATGATCAGCAGCACCAGCATGACGTCGATGAAGGGGGTCACGTTGATCTCGTGGTTCTCCACGAGATCGTCACCGGAACTGTTTTCCCTGATACCGCCGGCCATCTTAGTTACTCCGCAGCCATCGCCATGGACGTGGTCGCCTGGGCGATCCGGGCACTCTTGCGAAAGTCGAGGTCGCGGCTGACAAGACGCTCGATACCGGCGCCGGCATCGGCGAGCAGCTGACGATAACCTGTCACCGAACGGGCGAAGACGTTGTAGATGATGACGGCAGGAATGGCCGCAACGAGACCGATGGCTGTTGCAAGCAATGCTTCGGCGATCCCGGGTGCAACAACCGCGAGATTGGTCGTCTGCGTCTCGGCAATGCCGATGAACGAATTCATAATGCCCCAGACGGTACCGAACAGACCAACGAACGGTGCCGTCGAACCGATGCTTGCGAGAACGCCGGTTCCGCTCGACATCGTCCGGCCGGCACGCGCTTCGATGCGCGACAGGGCCGAGGCGACGCGTTCCTTAACCCCGTCACCACCGACCTGATCGATCGCCGCATCGGACAGGCGAACTTCATGCTGGGCCGCACGAACCATGGTCGCAACGACACCACCACGCGTCTCCAGCACCTCCATCGCATCGCGCAGCTGCCGCGCGTTGAGCACGGCTTTCAGGCCGCGCTTGGCCCGGGCACGCGCGCCGAAGAGCTGCAGCGATTTTGCGAGCCAGACCGTCCATGTCAGCACGGAAGCGAGAGCAAGCGACACCATGACCGATTTGACCACCCAATCGGCTGCCATGAACATGCCTTCCGGCGAAAGATCATGGGCGGTGAGCTTTTCCTCGGTGGTGGGTGCCTCTTCGGCGCCTACTGGCGCAATCGCGTCGACCGCGGGTGCGGACGAAGCGGGCTGGACGGGAGCAGAAACCGTCGGCGAAACCGCAGGCGTATCGGATGCTACGGCTGCGGATGAAGGCGCCGGAGCCGAAGGCGTTTCCGAGCTCGAAGCCGGAGCAGCCGGCGCCAGCGGCGTTGCAACCGTCGGAGAAACAGGAGCGGCAGCCTCGGAAGCAGCTTGCGACGCGGCGGGAGCAGCGGCGGGCGTAGCGGACGCGGCAGGCTGAGGCGCGGCCACCGGCGCTGCAACGGGAGCAACAGCGTCGGGTGCGACCGTGGAGCCCGTCTGTGGAAGCACCGTCGCTGCGCCGGAATTCGCAGGCGCGGCCTGCTGCGCCTGCACGACAGCCGAACTCAGGAGAAGGGGAAGAAGAAGGCCAAATCGCTTGAGCAAAGGTCCCGAATGAATGGATGGCATTGGGAGCTCCTTGTAAATGGATGATCAAATCCGGCGCCCTGGGCCGCGCCGTCACGCTGCCTCCCCAATATAAAACTTGATTAATCGTGACAAGTAATAAAACAACCAGCGCGGGGTTTTCCCGAAGCCGTGATCAATCCGAAGATTGCACCCCGCGCTGCCGCTCGCGCTCGAACAGATCGAGGACGTCTTGCCGTCGGCAGAGCTCCGTCCCCGATGTCATGACCGTCGCGGCGCCGGCAGCCTGACCAAAACGAAAGGCTTCCTCAATGCCATGTCCCTGCACAAGTGCCCAGACGATGCCGGCGACAAAGCTGTCTCCGGCGCCGGTCGCTGAGTTGACCGGCACATCGATCGCCGGCAACCGGATGACCTGATCGGCGGAAACCAGGATCGCTCCATCGGCGCCCAAAGTGACGGCAATGTATTGCGCAGCCCCGGTGCGAACATGCGCCTGGGCAGCAGCGCCCACCTCTTCATGCTTCAGCTTGCGGCCGATGAAGCTTTCGAATTCTCCAAGGCTCGGCTTCACCAGGAACATGCGTGACTTTGACAAGGCCTGAGACAGCGGCGCACCGGAAGTGTCGAGAACAAATCGCCCTCCACGCGCAGCCACGATATCTGCCAGACGAACATAGGTATCATCAGGCGCACCGCGCGGCAGACTGCCGCTGGCAACGACATAATCGGCATCGCTGGACGCAACCGCCTCAAAGACGGGGGCAAGCTCGGCCTCCGTCACCAGCGGCCCCTCGGGCACGAAACGATATTCGAGATTGGTCGATGTCTCGTGGACCGCAAAGGCAACCCGGACGGGATCGTGAATGCGGAACGTGCGTTCCACGATCGGCAGAGGCTTCAGCATTGCCTCCAGCAATTCTCCCGTGGCCCCGCCCGACAGGAACATCAACTCGCAGGTTCCGCCAAGTGTGGCGATGACACGGGCCACATTGATGCCGCCGCCACCCGGAAACTGCTGCTGATTGTGCGTCCGGGTCTTGTGCGTATGCCGCACAACGTCTGCATCACTGGAAATGTCGATTGCCGGATTGAGCGCGAGGCACAGGATTTTGGTCATCGAAAGAGCCACCGGATGAGATGAGAAATACAGATTGCAGCAAACTTGCGACAGATCTAGGACGGCGCAGGCTCACCCCGCAACCCATTCCAAAGCCGCAGGTGATCAACGGCACTTTTTGCGCCCGGTTCAAACTGTTGGCAGAAGGTGAACAGTGAGGTACCGCAGCAGGCATTGTCTTTGCCGGCTAAGGCATTACCTTCGCTGCGCAGTCATCGAGGAAAGACCAAAGCCCCATGTATACCGGTATCGTCCAGACCGTCGCCCCCATCGCGTCCGTCACGCGTCACGACGGTTTCACCACTTTCGCCATCGAGCTGCCAGACCGGCTGATGGTCGATCTGCAGATTGGAGCAAGCGTTGCCGTGGAGGGCGTGTGCCTTTCAGTGACGTCGATGGCAGGAACACGGGTGACGTTCGACGCCATGGACGCAACGCTGGAGCGCACCAACCTCGGAACGCTGAAATCAGGCGATAGCGTCAATATCGAGCGCTCGGCCAAGCCGACCGATGAGAACGGCGGGCATAACATTGCCGGTCATATTGCCACGACAGCCGAACTCGTCGCGGCCAAGATGGAAATGCCGGGGGCCTTCATTCGCTTTCGGGTGCCCGAGGAATGGGCAAAGTATGTCTTCAAGCGCGGCTATCTCGCAGTGAACGGCGCAAGCCTGACCGTCGCAGAAGCGGAAGGCGACACCTTCACGATCAACCTGATCCCGGAAACCCTGCGCCAGACCACCTTCCCGCGCTACAAGACGGGAGACGCCCTCAACATTGAAGTCGATCACCAGACGATGGTCATGGTCGACGTGGTGGAGCGCACGCTGGAACGCCTGATGAGCAAGCGCGCCTGATTCTCGCGCTCAGAGCCGTTGATTTCTTAATGGACTCAACGGCTTGTCTTATGATTTCCGTGCTTCTTCGTGAGATAAAGAAGCGCCGGAGAGGACGGCCATCCTTCTCCGGCGATGGGGGACGGATCGATTACGGCAAGGCCGCCATTCTTGCGAATGCCGGGCTGAGTTAGAGTTTGATCGCCCCCATCTTTTCCAATCGTCCTGAACGGATACCCGAGCTTTGGGCTCGGATGACAAGCATGGGAGATGAGAAAAGATGACGGAGATTACCATCGGCGCAGACATCTCGAAAGACCATATCGACCTCTACAGCCTGCCGAATGGCCAAACGCTGAAGGTTGCCAATGACCGCAAGGGTTTTGCCGCCATTCTCAAGTGGATCGGTACAAAGAGGGTGGTGCGCATCGTTTACGAACCAACCGGTCCCTATCACAAGGCTTTCGAGCGTTTCATGATGGCGCAAGGAGTTGCCCTCTCCAAGGTCAATCCGCGCCTTGCCAGACGTTTTGCAGAGGCGACTGGCAGGCTTGCCAAGACAGACAGGATCGATGCCGGACTGCTGGCGCGTTACGGCGCGCTTCTTGAGCCGCGCATCCTTGAGGGCAACTCGCAAATCTACAATGACTTGAAAGAGTTGCATGTGGCGCGCCTGGCCCTCATCAAAGACAGGACGGCCGCGAAGAACAGGGAAAAGAACCTTTCCAACCCACTGCTGAAGAAACAGAACGCAGACAGGCTCAGGCAGATCGAGCGCCAGATCAAGGCAGTGGACGAGGCCATTATGAGTCTGGTTGACGAGGACGAAACCTTGCGGGCCCGGTTCGACATCCTCGTATCGATTCCTGGCGTCTCACAGATTACGGCCTTTACGCTCCTCATCGAGATGCCCGAACTGGGCGAGCTGGATGAGAAGGCCGCAGCCGCATTATCCGGACTGGCGCCCATGAGCCGCCAGTCCGGACGATGGACCGGACGCGCCTTCATCGCCGGCGGAAGGGCCATCGTCCGCCAGGCACTCTACATGCCGGCTCTCGTTGCCTGTCGCTTCAACAAGGACCTCAAGGCGAACTACGACCGGCTCAAAGCCGCAGGAAAACCAACAAAGGTCGCCATCACCGCCATCATGCGAAAACTCATCGTTCTCGCGAACGCACTGCTGAAAAACAATCGAAAATGGACCCCAAAACCAGCTTGATCAAAACGGATACTCTAA
>JAPZUE010000046.1 GCA_027533385.1 Rhizobium sp.
GATATCGATCTGCCGCATTTGCTCTGCCCCACTCTCCTGTTGATCGCCAACGCCACCATGCCAATCGGCACTTCGGCAGGCAACCAGATGCCCACGGATCGGCTTGTTTTCGCGCACCGCCACCCAATCAGCCCCGCTTACGCCGCAGCAGGCTCTGGATGGGCAATTTTGCAAGATCGTAAGACATTGAATTTATGGTAAATGATTCGTTAAGAGAAAGCTATATGCGCATTACGATTCCGTACATCGAACAAATGTGCCCGCGGCGGCTCACCGCCGATAAGTAACCCTTATCGAAACCTATATGTACGTTTTTGTTGTACACATTGGATTCCAATGCTAGTTTAGCGTCGGAGCGCAAAACCGGAGCCAACAATGCCCCAGACGCACTATAAGATCAGCGAGGCACGCAAGAACTTCGCCGAGGTTCTCGATCGCGCCAATCAGGGCGAAGAGATCATCATCATGCGCGGCAATGAGATCTATGCCCGTATTGGTCCAGCAGATCCCGCCGGCAAGAGACCCTTCGGCCTCCTGGCGCAGAGGGGTCTTCCCGACGATCTGTTTGACGAGCATGATCCTGAGCAGGCCGCAATCGATGCCGGCGACTGGAACGACGATCTCGGGGTCTTTCGAGTTGAAACGGTCGACGGGACAAAGCGCTCGTGAAGCTTCTTCTCGACAGCCATGCCGTCTATTGGTGGACGATCGGGAGCGCGCGACTTTCACCAAATGCACGCTCTCTCATCGAAGACAAGCGTAACGCCGTGCTCGTCAGCGCCGTCTCCTTTTATGAACTCGACAACAAGATGCGGCTGAAAAAGCTTGATCTCAAGCCGCAGGAATTGCGCGCCGCGATCACCTCCAGCGGCTTCCAGACACTGAACATCAGTGACATGCATGCCGAACTTGCGGCAGCCTTCGACTGGGAGCACCGGGATCCCTGGGACCGGATCCTTGCAGCGCAGACACGGCTCGAGCATTGCGCACTCATCTCGACGGATGTGGTGTTCGATGCCGTGCTGCAGGAGAGGGTCTGGTGAGGATAAAGCTTTGAGAATTCCCGTCGACGTAAAGGAAGCGGCAGGGCGGCTTGAGGAGCTGACTGAACTTTCACTGCGTGGCGATGAGATCGTAATCTGCCGAGACGAGAGACCGGTCGCGATGCTCACGCCGATCGCTCAGAAAACCGATACTTTCGAAAAGTTCCTTGCCCTGGCGGAGGAGGGTCGCAAAAATGTGCCGACCGGCACAAGTTCCGACCATTCGGATTTCTACGACGAACACGGCCTGCCCCAATGAGTGCGGTTGATCGCCGGGTCCAGGATCTCGACACCATCGCCTCTGTCCTACCTATAGAGCGACGTGACGAACTCGCAGAGCTTCTCACCGATCAAGATGTCGAGACACTGCGCCATCTGGTCAAGGAAGGGATGGGGGCCAACACGCTACGGGCCATCGCCTCCGATTTGGCCTATCTACAGGCTTGGTCGCTGGCTGCCACCGGCCGCTCGCTTCCCTGGCCAGCACCTGAAGCGCTCCTTCTCAAGTTTGTTGCGCACCATCTCTGGGATGCGGAAAAGCGCATGACGGACCCGGAACACGGCATGCCAGCTGGCGTCGAGCACAAGCTCCGTATTCAAGGGTTGCTTCGATCGTCCGGCCCACATGCGCCTGACACCGTGCGCCGGCGGCTTGCCACCTGGTCAACGCTGACGAAATGGCGCGGGTTGAATGGCTTTTTCGGTTCTCCTGCGGTCAAGTCCGCCATCCGACTGGCCGTGCGTGCAACGCCGCGGCCAAGGAAGCGGAAAAGCGCCAAGGCCGTCACAGGGGATATTCTGTCCAGACTGCTCGCAACCTGCAGGACGGGAACCCTGCGTGATGTCAGAGACCGTGCGATCCTGATGGTTGGCTTTGCCTCGGGGGGCCGTCGCCGCAGTGAAATCGCAGGCCTCAGGATCGAGCAGCTGCAGCCGGAAGAGCCGATCCAGATTGACGGGGCCCCTCCCCTGCCCTCTCTTTCCATTCATCTCGGTCGCACGAAGACAAGCGGTGCCGACAGTGATGAAGTCGTCTACCTCAGCGGTCGACCGGTCGATGCGCTGAACGCGTGGCTTGCGGCTGCAAAGATCGACAAGGGCAGTGTCTTCCGGGCAATTGATCGCTGGGGCAATGTTTCGCGCCGACCGCTGGACCCGAAGGCGATCAATGACATTCTGAAGTACCGGGCGGAACTGGCCGGGCTCGATCCAGCGCAGTTTTCAGCGCATGGCCTGCGCTCTGGTTATTTGACCGAGGCAGCCAATCGCGGCATCCCCCTCCCCGAAGCCATGGAGCAATCACGGCATCGATCCGTTCAGCAGGCGTCGGAGTACTACAATCACGCACAACGGCGAAGCGGCAGAGCATCGCGCATGCTTGATTGATTGATTGATTGATTGAGAAATCTCCGCCTTTTGATCTCAGTACAGCGCGGAAACCAACAACCGGCTCCTACGGAATTTTCAGCACATGGTTTGTGGTCCGGCTATCTGACCAAGACTGCAGACAGGGGCATTCGGTTGTCGGAGGGATGGAGCAGTCGCGACATCAACCAATTCAGCAATCAGCCGAATATGACAACAGTGGCAGTCGAAGAACGGCCAGAGCCACGCAGATTGTCGGTTGGTTGACCACATGCCTGCATGCCGAGCGATCAGACCAGTCCATGCGACGCTCCGCTTCCTGCGGTTGACATGTTCACTGGTGTCCATGGCGCTATAGTCTTCAACCTGCAGGACTCAACCTGCTAACAATCAACCGAATGTTTAGACGACCCTGATAGAGGTAACCGTAATCTCCGGGTTGCGCTCCCTTCCGGAGCTTTGGGCCTCGGCTATCTTCAGGTAGGCAATGGATCTTTCGGTCGTCACCAATGCATTTCTGGCGCAAACAGGGCTCATCTGTCTGGCACTGACACTGTGTGTGATGGCGCTGGAGCGCATAGCCGATGAACCGAATATACCCGGCAGAATAGGGATAGGCCTGCTGTTCGGGGTGACGGGTGCAATCCTGATGAACATGCCGGGGGCAGTGGTCGATGAATACTACTTCGACCTGCGTCTTGTTCCGGTGGCTGTCGCCGGTCTGGTCGCAGGCCCGATAGGGTCGGCAACAGCAGCGTTCGTGGCGTCGATCGCGCGTGTGGAGATGGGAGGCGACGGCACCTTGCTCGGGCTCGCAGGGCTCTGGCTGAGTTTTGCTGTTGGCTGTCTCGGCTGGCATGGCCTGAAGAAGGACCGCGACACGGTCGGATATGGCGCCTTGTTCGGTGGGATGACGGCAACAGTCGCAATTTCCGCCTTGATCTTGATGCCCGAAACGGCACGTCAAAAGATATTGGCCAGCAATCTGCCAGGCGTCGTTCTCGTGCTGAACTTCCTGACAGCGTTTATTGCCGCCTGTTATGTCGGCCTCAACCGGCGCCGTAAACGCGATGCCAGGACGGGAGTTCTCCATAGTCAGGTTGTTGCAGCGCTCCCAGACGCACTCTACGCGAAGGACCTTGAGGGCCAATTCATCCTGGCAACGGAGCGGAGTGCTGCCTTGTTTGGGGCCAAAACAGCAGCAGACCTTATCGGCCGGCATGAGGTGGAGTTTCACAAGCGGGGAGATGCCTGGCGCATCCTCCAGGAGGATCGCGCTTTCCTGTCAAATCCGGCGCCGATGACGATGCAACGGGTCCTGAGGCGAGCCGATCGAGACATCTTTCTTTCGACCGTCAAGGCGCCCTACCTTGACGAGGAAGGGCGTCTGCAAGGCGTCGTATGCTACAGCACGGATATCACCGCGCAGAAGACGCTTGAGGCAGAGCTGACTGCCACCCAGCATCTCCTGCACACGGCGATCGACGAGATGGCAGACGGTCTGGCAATGTTCGAACGTGATGGACGCCTCCGGCTCTGGAATCAGCGCTATCTCGAGCTTTTCCCATATGTGGAAGATTTACTGCCTGCCAAGCCGATGCTCGGTGATATCTTAAGGGCCGGCATCATGCGCGGGCATATCCTGATACCCAAGGGAAAGACTGCCGTTTCATGGGTGGAAGAGGAGTTGCAGCGCAGCGCTGACGCCCAGACTTCAGAGCTTTTGCTGGACTCAGATCGTTGGGTCGCAAAAAAGACCAGTATCTTGAAAGACAAGGGCTGGGTGACGCTCTATGCGGATATTACAGAGAAGAAGCTAGCCGTCGCAGAGCTGGAAAAGATTGCCAATCGGGACGGCCTGACTGGTCTTGCCAACCGCCGGTATTTCGACCTTCAGCTTCAGGCGTCGCTTCGTGATGCACGCGACCTTGGTCGACCCGTTTCTCTCCTGCTGCTCGACGTCGACTTCTTCAAGCCCTTCAATGATACCTATGGTCACCCGGCAGGCGACCAGATCCTGAAGACCATTGCGTCAACCCTTCAGGCGTGCTGTCGCAGGCGCACGGATACCGTGGCGCGTTATGGAGGTGAGGAATTTGCCGTCATCATGCCGGATGCGGACACGGCACTTGCGCAAGAGGCTGCCATCCGCCTGCGCGACGCCGTCCGCGCACTCGGCATCGCGCATGAAGCCAGCCCTCTTGGGCGCGTTACCGTATCGATCGGTGTTGCAACGCGGGAAGGGCGTTCGAGTGTCATCGCGACGGAGCTTCTGGAGGAATGTGATGCGGCGCTCTATGTTGCCAAATGTTCAGGCCGTGACACGATCCAAATCGCCGCAAGCAATCCTTCAGATGAACGGCAACCGAGCGTGTTGGCCAGCGCGCGATAGGGAACCCACTTCGGAAAGGGCCTGGCTGAGACCCCGGCCGCCGCATATGCACGGATTGGCCAACGCGTCTGGCGCCCGATCCTGAGAAGATATCCGAAGCGTCTTCCCTTATACCGGAAATTCTCCCAGATTTTCCCGCTATGCCACTCTGAACGCAGAGGAAGATTGATGCATTGGCCCTCCAGCTGCTGACTGTTCAAGGCCAAGCTGAAATCGTGCCAACATGGCGGAGAGTTCGTTGACATCGCGTTCAAGGGCGATACTTGCCGCGTGCGTTTCCTGGACATTGGCAGCGTTTCTTTGCGTGAGCTGGTCCATCGCGCTGACAGCGGTATTGACCTGCTGCAGACCGGTTGCCTGGTCACGGCTTGCCTTGGCAATCTCGGATACGCTGCGGCTGATCTCCAGAATGCGGCTGTTCATCCTATGGATGAGATTGCCGGTCTGGTCCACGGACTTCACGCCTCCAGCCACCTCTTGTTCCGCATAGCTGACCAACTGGCTGATGTCCTTCGCTGCCGTTGCAGAACGCTGGGCAAGTTCGCGCACCTCCTGGGCGACAACCGCAAAGCCTTTGCCGGCCTCCCCTGCCCGGGCAGCTTCAACACCTGCATTGAGCGCGAGCAGGTTCGTCTGAAACGCGATGGCGTCGATCAGATCGATGATCTGGGTTATCTTTCGTGAGGCCTCCGAAATCCGCTGCATGGAATTGACGGCTTCTGCCACCACCTCTCCGGACGTCTTCACGTCAGCCAGTATCTCGGTCGCCATCCTGTCGGTCTGAAGCGCAAGATCGGATGACCTCGTGACGTTCTGCGTCATCTCATCAATGGTCGCCGCAGTTTCTTCCAGGGACGAGGCCTGCTGTTCTGTTCGCTTGGCGCTATCATGTGCGCCGGAACTCAAAATCCGAGACTTCTCATTGACCGAAAACGCCGTTTCTTGCACACACGCCAATGTGTTGCGCATATCGGCGACCGCAGCGTTGAATGTCAGACGTATCTCGTCCAGGTCGCCCGCAAACGGTGTATCGACAAAGCAGTTCAACTCTCCGCGTGATACACTGCTCAGTCCAGATGCCAGAGCGTCAATCGCGTGGCGAATGTCGCGTGCCGCCGCTTCGCGATCGCGATCTGCGGCCTGTCTCTGAGCCTCGGCAAGTTTGCGATTCTCCGCGGCCTCAGCCTCGAACCGTCGCTTTTCCACGGCATTCGACCGGAAGATCCCAAGGGCGCGTGCCATTGCGCCGATCTCATCACCGCGATCTGAACCCATGATTTCGGTTTCAAGCTGACCGGATGCGACACCCTTCATCGTCTCCGTAAGCCTGCGCAGCGGACCACGGATGGAAACCAGCAGGGCGAAGGTTGCGAAGACGGAGAAACCGACTGCGATCGCCGCAGTTCCCACAGAAAGAACCGTCGACCGTTCTGTCACCTGCCTGGTTGCCTCACCCTGGGTTTCAGCGAAGGCCACGATCTTTGCCCAGGCGCGATCGATGATTTCGGCCGTCGACTGGAACGTCTCGGCGCGCATGCCTTCAACCTTGACCAGGTCAAAAACCGTTTCGGAGGTGGCAACGCCTGGTTCCACCACCGCCTGCGCCAGGCTGCGCAACTGACCGGAAGCCGCCACACCGGGAACGCCTGAAAGCGCAGACTGCATGTTCTTGAGGCTTTCAAGGACCTTGGCTGCCTGATCGGATGTGGGATTGCCCATGAGTGTAGTCAGCTCAAGCACGGTTTCGTTGACCGCATCGTTCACTTTCGTTTCGAACAATGCGATCGCCATCCCATCTTGAATATGTGCGCTGAGCGCAGAGAACTGCTGAAAGGAGGACTGGGAAATCCTCGCCGCCATTGCATCCAGACGTTCAAGATCTGCCGCCAGTTGGCGCGCGAGCTCTCGAGCCTGTGCGAGCATGGTGTCGTCGAGCACTACCTCCTCGCCTTTGGGGGCGAGGCTTGCCAACGCCTTCAGCCGCCCCCTCACCATGTTTGAAACCTCAGCGTCCTCTGGCGGAATGGCTTCTGCCAAACGCGCCTCTGTCCGCAGGATCCGGCGCTCACGGGATTTCAGAACCAGAGCCAGTGACGGGCCATCACTGGCATTTTCGATCTGGTCGAAGATCGTGCGCAGATCCTTGGAGGCATCGGTCAACCGCTCGGCACTTGTCAACTGTGCCTTGGCGCTCTCGTTCAACCTCGAAAGTTCCGCATTCGACTGCGCGATGAATTCACGAATGGAGCCGGCAGCAAGCTTGATCTTGTCAATCTGCTCCTGGACATGCTGATGCCCCCCGGCTGTGCGCTGATGGAGCTCCCACAATTCGTCAACGCGAGGCAGAAGACTGGCTATCGCGGTCTCAATCTCTGCCAGCACCGTATCCATCTCGGTGCCGGTGTAAGCGCTTCTCATCTGACTGATCTGTTCTGAACGGGCACCAAGGCGCGCCTTCAGCTGATCTCTCCGCTCGAGCGTTGTATCATTGAGGTAGTCACTCATTTCCGAATAGGCCTGCTTGAAGGCTGAGAGCTCGGTGACGCTTGCTTCCGTACCCTGCACTTTGCGACTGACCATGTTTCCGGTGAAAAAGGTGAATGCGGCAAGCCCGACAATCAGAAGCGAGATCGGAATCATGAAGATCATCAGCTTCGTCTGGATGGATCGGTTAGCGATCATGCGAGCGAGCATTTCTTTCCTCCACACAAGGCTGAACGCCAGGGCGTCATGCCTGCAACTGAATTCAAACCACCACCCTGGCCAAGTTTTGCTTTGTGACCGACGTCCCAGGGTGTTGCCGGCCTCAAATGTTCACGAATACTAATTAAGGATAAATTAATTCTCAATGTCGACAGAGTGCATAACCAAGTAATTCATTGCACATTCAATTACACATTCGCCGAATAGAACACAGAGAACTGAATAGATTGGCACGAAACTGAAAAAGCCTCTCCAACATAAAATCCTTTAGAGACCTATTGGACACGCGCCTCATTATGTTCTTTACAGGAGAGAGTCGCCAACATCTAAAACGGCCATAACTTCCATTGTCATCTGAATAAGACGACCAGCTCTTGGAATTATAAACCAACGCCGGATGACTGAGCGTTTGGCCATTGATAGGCTCATCACGAACCGGAGGGATGGGCGGGGTTCGATCACAGACCGTCATTCATGTGTCGACGCTCGGTCCACCATGTGTCCCGAGCGCTGGTGCCAAAGGCTGTCCCTTGAGGGACAGCCACTGTCAGAGCTCTTCCCAGCTGCCATTTGCCACGTTGCGCGGCATTGCCTGGCCGACCCGTCGCTTTTGGCTTGCCAAGTCAACACTCTGGCCCCTTTCCATCCGGCGTCCCATGTCCCGCAGCTCCTGGATCTGCTCGTCGACAACAAATCGGGATACGAGATCACGCAGCTTCGTCGCTTCGGATGCCAGGGTCGCGGACGCGGCAGACGATTCCTCCACCATCGCGGCGTTCTGCTGTGTCGACTTGTCCATCTGGTTGATCGCCGAATTGATTTCACCAAGCCCGGTTGCCTGCTCCCGTGCAGAGAGCGCGATGGCATCCATATGCAGATTGATCTCTGCAATGTCCTTGCCGATTTCCTTCAGCGCCTCACCTGTCTCTCTCACGAGCTGGACTCCAGATCCAACCTCGCCGGCGGACGCGTTGATGAGGGCCTTGATCTCCTTTGCTGCTTGCGCGGAACGCTGTGCAAGCTCCCTCACCTCCTGAGCGACGACGGCAAAGCCCTTGCCCGCCTCACCAGCACGGGCTGCCTCAACCCCAGCATTGAGCGCCAGAAGATTGGTCTGGAAAGCGATTTCGTCGATGACACCGATGATGCTGGAGATCTGCTGCGAGCTGTTTTCAATGCGCTGCATGGCATCTTCCGCGCGTGAAACGACCTCCGTCGACTGGACCGCAGCACTGTTGGCTCGGCTTGAGACCATTCGGGCTTCGTCTGTCCGCTTGGTGGAGCTGGAGACGTTGGCGGTGATCTGATCCAGTGCGGCAGCTGTCTCCTCCAGGGCGGCAGCCTGCTGTTCGGTGCGCTTGGACAATGAGTCCGCACCGCCGGCTATTTCATTGGTACCAACATCGATGTTGCGCACAGAGGCCATTACGGATTTAACCGCATCGCTGAGCTGCACGACAGCCTTGTTGAAGTTGTCCCGGATCGGCTCATATTCCTGTGCGAGAGGGGTGTCGATACGGCAAGTGAGGTCGCCAGACGCGAGTTTGGCAAGCGACGCGCCGAGCAGATCGGTTGCCTGGCGAAGTTGTCCGGCTTCACGCTCGATGCGCTGCTGCTCAACTTGGCGATTGGCCTCTTCCCGGGCACGCATCTGACCTGTCTCGCCTTCAAGCGCGAGTGCCTTGAGCGAGTTGTCGCGCAGAACGCCGACGGCGCGCGCCATGTCGCCGATCTCATCGTGCCGCGCAACGCCCGGCACTTCAAGCTCGAAGTCGCCACCGGACATCCGTCGCATGACTTGAGCCAGCAGACCGACCGGCCGTACCAGGCGCGCCAACAGCAGAAAGAGCACCAGACATGATGCGATAAGGACACCACCGGCCAAACCGACCATCGCCAGCATTGATGTCCAGCTGCTTGCTGCGGCCGCACTTGTGTCAAAGGCAATGGCCATTCGACCGATCGTCATGGCCTTGCCCTCTTCAGTCCGGCTGAGCGGGACGGACTTGACCAGCAGCGTGCCATCGACGTCCTGGCCATTCGGTGTCTTCAGAGACTCGATGATGGAGGCGTCACCGATGGAATAGAATGGGTTACCCTTGTCGTCAAAGATGACGCCCGCACGGAAATCCGGATCGCTGGTGGCCGGGGCAAGCGTCTCCTTGGCCATGGCATCATCGAATTGCCACATGGCATTGGCGCTTCCGCTCAACACCAGCTGCGCGGTCAGATCGACCTTTTTCTGGAACATGTCGTTTTGCATGTCTGCGCGCGAGAGTGCCGCAAACCCGCCAACGGCGAAGAGACCAATCGCCATCATCGACAAGGTCGGGACGAGTATCTGTGTCTTGAGGGAAGCCTTCATCTCATTCCTCTTTGATCAAGGGACCAGGCGGTCCAAATTGCTTGATGGGATTTCGGTCACACGGAGAACCAGTAGCGCCTGTCGATCGCTTTCACGCCCGACGGCAGCATCGGGTTCTCGATTTCGATCAAGGTGCGTTTGTCGAGATTTCCCTCTGCAAGGGCGGTTGCCACGTTCTGATCGGCTTTGAACATTCCCTGATAGGACCCGTCTGCATGGGCGGCCTCCAAACCCTTCAGGATGTCGTTCTGCAACTCCGGTTTCTTCTTCGATACGAAGAACATCAGCGCAAAATTGTATTTGAGGATCAGGTTCTGCTCTACCGCCAGATTGGGCGCTGTCGAAACCTGTTGCTTTTGCTCATTGATCGCCTCGAACGCTGCACGCGGAAAGAAATCCGCGCGCCCGCCGACGGTCATGCGAAAGAGGTTCTTGTAAAGGCCTGTGCGCACGGTGATCCCTGCATTGCGCAGGATATCTATATCGCCCCAGCCGGGGCCCTGGATCGCAATGAAGCGCCGAAGGGTTTCGATCGACGTCACGCTCTGGAAATCGACCTGCCGCTCACCATTGATCAGAAAGAGACGGTAGCCGAGCAGGCCACCGTCGATTGGAAACGGGACAGGCAGGGTCGCATCCCAGACGGTCCTGTCGACGCCAACCCAGCAAATATCAACGTCTCCACCGGTCGCCAGGGCATTGACGAGACCGGTCTGTGTTGGATAGCCAACCGGTGACGGTTTCAGGACATAGGGCTTGTCTATCTTGGACAAGGCCAACCTCAACGCGTTGGCTGGCAGTGACGTGTCGTCCACCTTCTCGGTAGCGTTATACAGGATCGGGATTTCATCTCCAGCGAAGGCTCGGGAAACCCATGGCAGAGCCAGCGTGGAAGCACTTAAGGCAATGAATTGTCGACGGCGCATGTGATCCTCTGAGATTGCAAGACCTGCATCAGCTAGCAAATCATTTAGCATGATATTCGAATGAATTAATTAACGGGCACTTAAAGCGCTTTGAATCCCTGTTTTGCTCAGGTTTTGGCCGAAATACGCTTTAGCTGGCGCTTGGCCCCGTTTAAATGAAACCTGAACCGCCAACGCCCGCGTGGACCAAGGGTGCATTTACCCCTCGTGTGGAAAATCTCGGCAAGACCGCTGACGTGCTCCTCATCAAGAGACGTGGTGAACTCGCGGCGCCTATCACCACTCCGCATGCCGGGACCCAGGACGCAGAAGGGCATAACGGCCGTGTCACCTATCTGGAGGCATGGCCGCGCGTAGCAACAGGTAGCCTCCACGAAAACAGAGATAGCGCTATTCCGATGGTTGCCGTTGCGTGGGGCGGCGGCGTCAAATTCAAGTCATTGGCCTCAGACAGGATCCGCCACAGCCGGAAGCTCCTATTCAGATTGATGGGCCTCTCTTGCCCGCACTTGTCAATCCATCGCGATGACACGGAGACCGGCGGGGCTGAAAACCAAGAGCTCCCCACGGTTCCAGATAGCGTGGCGAGCACTTCTATGCCTGGACAAAAGCCGCGAAGATAGACAGAGGTGGGATCGGCAGAGTCGTCGATCGCGGGAAACAGAGGGCTAGAACATCTCCACGACGCCGTATCTCAATAGAATTGCTGATGAAGCTCTCAAGCGAGCCGGATAGGCGAAGCAGGCCGCAGGCTGCAATCCGGAGGCCTTCGCTCAATCGCTTGCTACCTTCACGTCAGGCGCCGCAACACACTGCCAAATGGAATTGATATCAATGCCTTCCCATCATCGTCACGGATACGCATGTGAAAAGCTGAGATATCCTCTCCCCGCATCACAGCTTCTGCCATCAAGTGACGCGCATCGTCCCGAGCTGCGGCAGTAGCGCCAGCAAGATCTGAAAACTCTGTGCCCTCCAGATCTTGTTGCGAGGAGTTGGCTCTGACTACATCGAAATAGTATCTCGGCATGATTTTTCTTCCAAGAAAGGTTCTGGTATCTGCAATAGCCGCTGCGGTTTCCAAAGCAGCCAAGTTGTCAGGTCTAAGCCCACTTGGGACAATGATCGCTCATTGTGACCAGTGTCTCAAGTGGTGAGTTGCGTGATCGGATATCGGGTGAAGCCGGTCCCTTGCTCGACGTGGCGCGGCCACCAAAGCTTGCGCCCGCGCGTCCTGCGGACAACGATATCGCTGAGAGATGTTCGTCCTTCTACAAGCTGTCTCACTCCAGCGTAACGGCGCCTGGAAGTTCAGAACCTTTTGTCGCAACGCTCCTGGAACGGCCGCACAAGTTCAGCAGCCCTCTGGAAGCTTAGGGGCAAACCCGCCTGACAGCGCGAATTGATCCAGGGACATGGGTAGCTCCTCCTTGCGACAGCTTCACCGTTCTCATCTCTGCCGCAGATACTGTCGTCGAGCACATTACCGGAAGAGCTGGAGCAGGTTGCTGGTCGAGCCATTGGCGATAGAGAGGGCCTGCGTTGCCAGCTGCTGTTGCGTCTGAAGGGCCTTGAGCCTGGTCGACGTTGCACTCATCTCGGCATCCACGAGGCGGCCAATACCCTGGTCGATGCTGTCGCCGAGCCGGCGCGAAAACTCTTCCTGGAGATCGATCCGCGCTGATAGCGAACCCAGCTGCGCGCTGAGCCGAACCGTCTGGGCAAGCACAGCCTCGACAACGTCGATCATATCGGCCACCTGATCAGCCGTGGTTGCAGACGTCAGTTCGATTTCGATGCCTTCGGTGTTATGGGCGGCCCCCTTGGTGTGCATGATAACATAAGCCTGTGGTACGCCGAGCTCGGCAGCGAAGGCGTTGCTCGTCAAAAGCCCCGAGCGTCCGGTGCCTGCAACATCATCGATCAGAAGCGACAGGTCATCCAGACCATCAAGCTCGGCGAGCCCCTTGCCAAATTCCAAGGTCGTCACCGACACCTGCCCTTGTGCGTTGCGCAGGATGCCGCTGACCACGTTTTTCGGGGTGTTCCATCCTTGGGAATTCTGATCGTTCAGATGCAACCAGTTTTCTCCCGAAAAGCTCGAATTCTCGACGATGGACCGCATCTGGTCACGCAACTGCGACAGTTCGATATTGACCTTGCTTCGGTCCACGCCATCTTCGCTTGCCGTGACCAGACGCGCCTTGAAATCCTTCATCAGATCGACCACTGCGGAAACGCCGCCATAGGCCACATCAACTTTGGCTGCCCCAAGGCCGATCGCGTCCTGGGCGGAGGAAAGCGCAAGATTATCGGACCGCATTGAGGTTGCAACTGACCAATAGGCAACATCATCGGATGCATTGCCTACCCTTAAGCCTGATGAAGCCTGTTGCTGTGAAACTGCGATACTGTTGCTGATCGAACGGAGGGTCTGCAAAGCGGAAATTGCAGCGCTATTTGTAAGGATGCTACTCAAGGTATACTGACTCGACGACTTGTTTTGGTTGATGAATGACTGCAAAAAACAAATAAATTGAATATGGTTAATTTAGCATTTCTGGAAGACAAGATCTCCTTCCCGGCCGCGTCTTGCTTGAATGCATCAGGATCCTCTCGGTCGACAGCGGCTTCAGACCGGGATGATCTCCCGCCAGTATCCACAGGCAACAAAGACTTCCCGAAGTCGCGTCCTCCACCGGCCCTGACCCTTTCTTCAAGCGGGCAGATCGAGAAGGGAAGCGATCAGCCATAAAGCTGAATGAAACTCGTGATCTGCCTCCATGACCCCTTCATTCTGCAAGAGGTTCTCCAGATCCCGGACAGATCAATGATCCAAGTCGATCATAACCGACCAATATCCATTCCACCCGCCTTGAGCCTGTCGCCAAGCGCCTTCTTGAACCAGGCGACAAATCTTTCATTGCGGCGATAAAGCACTTTCTGCCCGCACCGTTGTGCCGTCAGAAATCCGGCGCGCTGCAAGATCGCCAGGTGAGCAGAAACGGTTGACTGCGAGAGGCCCCCCTTCTCGAACCGGCCGGCGCTTACACCATCGCGGGCCTCGGATTCCGTCAGCCCGAAATGCGTTTGTGGATCGCCGAGCCAGATAAGGAACTCCATTCTTGCCGGATGTGCCAAAGCTCTCAGAGCCTCAAACAGTCTGGAAGGCATGCAATCTCCCGACACAAATGCTGACCTTATCAGATGATGAGAATACAAGAAGAACTTGTAAAGCCGGGAATTTGCGCAGCAGATCCTCGTCACATCCAGGCCGAACCACAGCTGGTCAAAATCCGGCTCCATCACCGAGTCTCCTCTCTGACACCCGCTCCTACGCCGTGAGCCTGGAACCCGAAGTGTTGCTGCGCATGAGCGCCATGATCATCGGCCCGAGCGAAAACTCACCGCGGGCCGCCTTGCGCGTCAGATCGCGAAGATAGCCGCCCGGAGAATTGATGTGCCCTGCCCTTTCGAGCATGGCCGCAACGGCGACGGCTGCGTTTTCCGGCCCCATGACTTCACAGGCATGCTGATAGGCCGAGGGACTGACCCCGAGCATGGATCGGACGACGACGGCGGCCTGCATCAGGTCACGCCAGCTGCCGATCGCGCCGCCCGGACCATAATCGATGATTTGCGGGCAGGCTTTCAGGATCATAGCCAAGGGGAAGGCCTTCAGCGGCTCGCTCCGCGTCCTGACCTCATGCCTCGGACTTTCCCCCTGCTCTTTTCCAGAGCGAGGTTCAACTTCATGGATGGATTCGGTATTTGAATTCTGTATGTGACGCTCATTTTCAGCGGCATTGCCGCTCATATTTTCAGAATTGAGAAGCTCTTCCAGCTGTTTGGATATTTCGAGACGAAGCGCGTCGAGATCGGCAAGCGCGTGTTCGACAATCTCGATCGTCAACGCCCGAGGCAGCCGTGACACGATCGCCAGATAACGCGCCTCGAACCCTGCCCAGTCACCGTCTGCCCCCTCCTCCATTGCCGCCGAAATCAGCTTGCGAATATCGCGTCGGCAAATCGTCAGGGCTTCTCTCGCAAGATGGAAACGACGACGACCTGCTGCAACCTCCTGGGCAAGCTGGGCAAGTTCGTCCCTGCGCGCCAGAAGCGGAGCGAGACTGAAGCCGAAAGCATCCTCGACACCGCCGTCCTTTCCCTTGTGTGCATAGCGCTTGCCGTTCGGACTATCCTTTCTGAGGATCAATCCGGCGTCGACCAGAAGAGCCAGATGGCGCCGCAAGGTCGCATCTGCCATGCCATGGGCACGCAGGCTGAGCTGAGCGTTGGAAGGAAAGACGATGAGCCCCGTCGCCTCGGACAGTTCGCCATGCGGATAAAAGCTCAAAAGCGCATCAAGAACTGTCAGGGCACGGTCGGGAATCCCAATCAGAAGACGGGATTCACACACGTCACGAAACACCTTCCACTTGTCGGCTGTCCTGCCTTCGGTCTTGCCTGCGGCTTCGATCTGGCGGCTGACATGGGCGAGCTTGATTGATCCCCGCCCAAAGGGCGTGGTTATGGGTTGTCCATGCATCTTTCTTCACCTTCTTGAAGGCAACAGAAAACTGCTCACCAAAACGGTGCCAAATACTCTTGACTGGATGACCCGGAGATGCGAATCTCAATCCGCTACGATATGAGGAAGGCTTCCGGGGCGGCGACGTCTAGGGGGCCTTTTTCTTTTGCGTTTCGTCTCCTTACGACTTTGACTGCGCCCGGAATTCGGCATGCAACCGTTCCAGGTTTTCGGTAATGTATCGGCCGAAACTGACCGCTTCCTTTGACTTCAGGGAGATCGAGTAGCTCTTTCCCGCTCCCTTGAACTCGGCGCTGACGGCAGCATCATCGGACTGCCAGCTGCCGGAAGGCCGTGTCTTCTTCGGAGCCTTGCGTGCATTTCTGAGATCCTGAACAAGCCGCTCAAATCGTTGCTCGGAGCCAAGATCGCCGAAACCGGATGCTGCCACGGAGGCAAGCCCTGCAGCCAGGGCATCCGGATGCTCGATCAGCTGGGCGAGATCCAGCCATCGGTCGCGACCGATACCCTTGGCAGCCCCCACCGCCTGGATGACGGTTGCCGGCACGCGGCCCGTCACCGACAGCATGCGGGTGAGAAGTGCCGCATCAACGGACAGCGCCATCTGGATCGTCTTGCGATCATGCCCGATCTCCTGAAGGTGATGGGCAAAGCTGGCACGCTCGATGAAGGAGAGGTTCTCGCGGGCGGAATTTTCCTGTCCCTGGGCAATGACATGGTCCTTGTCGGAAACAGACTTGACCACGGCCCTGACAGGTCTGTTCAACAGTCTGGCAACACGAACCCGCCGATGTCCAAAAACAATCTGGTAGCGATCGCCGCCTTGCGGATGAGGTCGCACGAGAATCGGAGTATCCTGACCCCGCTCCCGGATTGCCTCGACGAGCTCCTGGAAGGCGTTCTCGTCCTCTCCCATGCGGTCGGATACGAAACTGTCATCAATCAGCGACGGATCAAGTTCGACCACGGCCTCGCCGACCAGGGCCTGATCGGCGATCGCCGCCTTTTCGGCAAGCTCGCTCAACGAGCTGATCATGGAGCGCGAGGCGCCCCTGGTGGCATAGCCGGGCGTTGTCTTGCGCTCCAGGCGCGGGCCGTCGGCAGACGTGATGTTGGCAAAGATGTCCTTACGCGCCATTATACTCGTCCTTCTCCACCTCCAAGATCATGAAAAATCTTGAGAAAAACCCATTCTGTACGGCTGACAACGAGTTATCCACGCCGCCGACCCCAGGCATTTTCCAAGAGCTCGACCACTTCACCATTGACGAGGTCCATGGCTTCGCGCGCACGGTCATAGGTCGCCGAGGTGAACTGCGATCGCTCGACTTCGTAAAGCGTCTGCTTGGTCAGGCCGGCATCGGAAACCGCCGTCGTCTTGACCATGTGGTTCTTCATCATCTGCTGGGCAAACATCGACTGCATGAAGCCCACCATCTGTTGTTGGGGAACATCCATGGGCTCGAACCGCGTGATCAGGTAGCGGAACCAGTCAAGGCTGACATTGACGCCAGCGCCCTCGACACTCTTGAGAATATCACCCAGCATCAGCAGGAACTGCGACATCGACATGATGTCGAGCATCTGGGGATGCACGGTAATCAGCACCGAACTTGCCGCCGTCAGTGCCGTCAATGTCAGATAACCGAGCTGCGGAGGGCAATCGATCACCACGACGTCATATTGATCGTCGACTTCCGCAAGGGCCGTTCCAATGCGGGTGTAAAACAGCTTGCCTTCCATCGAGTCCTTGCGCTGCATGGCCAGCGGCGTCTCGTATTCATATTCCTGCAATTCGAGATTGGCCGGGACGATATGCAGATTGGGGAAGTTCGTCGGCTGGATGATTTCGGTGATCGAACGGCGCCCGGTGTCATAGCGGATCGCTTCGTAGAAGGATGGCTTTTCGTCCAGCTCGGGCTGAATGCCATAAAGTGCTGTGAGCGAGGCCTGGGGATCGAGATCGACGGCCAGGACTCTGTAGCCGCTGAGGGCCAGATATTGGGCAAGATGGGCAGAAGTGGTTGTCTTGCCCGATCCACCCTTGAAGTTGACGACCGCAATCACCTGCAGTTTTTCATGGGGCCGGCGGTGGGGAACACGATCGAGAAGGGCGCGCAACTCGTCCATCTGGGCGGCGGTATAGTAGCGGCGACCGGTTGACGTGATCTGGGGCTCCACACCCTTTCCCTGGAGGTGAAGCTTCTTCAGATAGCTTTGCGACACGCCGACGAACTGCGCAACCTCGGCAAGCGAGAACAGCCGCAACGTCTTCTGCGCATTGGGTGGAAACTTTTCCATCCGCAGCATATCGAGCTTGGTCGAGATCTCGCCACCCTGTTCCAGGATGATGTCGGCAAAGCTCTTCACCGCATCCGTCATCGCCCGTCTCACATTCATCCGCAAAGAAGCCTTCTGTCACGATATTTTCGCCTAAACGCGAAAATTATCGTGACTGTTATCCGATTCCCCCTGCTTGGCAAGCGGCAAGCCCCCACCGACAAGGCTTGGTCCGGAACCCGGGTTTGCGAAATCAATCCCGGGCTTTTTGAATCCGCATGCGATTCCAGTCTCTTGAGGGCCCTCGCCCGCAAAGCCTCGAGGCTGATCCCCTGACAGATTTGCAGTTGAACTCGCCCTCGTCCACAGATCTCGAACGCCGTTTCGCCGACATTTGGCTCGCGGATTCCGATTCCCATGTCGATGCAAGTGCGACTCAGCGGGCCTGCGCCGTCATCCGCCACTTAACAGATTTGCAACTGGACGCCCGCCTCCCTCTGGTTCTTCCTGAGGCTTCAGGAAAGGAAGCGCGATGCAGGTGATTGTGGTTGATCAAAAGCGAAATGCACGAGACATGGCGCTCATCGACGCCATGCACCGTCTGCGGGCCAAGGTCTTCGCAGAACGGCTGCACTGGCGCGTCGATTGCCAGCATGGTGTCGAGAAGGATCGCTTCGACGACGCCCGCCCCACATACATTCTCCTCGTCGAGCAGGATATCGAGGTCGTCGGTTGTGTCCGGCTGTTGCCGCCAGCACGGGCAAGCATGCTGTTCGATGTCTTTCCGCAACTCCTCGATGAGGTCCCTCTCGACCTCAATGGGCAAATGATCGAAAGCTCGCGCTTCTGCATCGACCGGGATCCGACCCAACACGTCGTGATGCCCGGTGACGCGCTCGAAGCCCGCTCGCTCGTCGATTTCAGAACTCGCTTTCTCCTTGCCGCTATCCTCGAATGGTGCCTCCTCAACGGCTATGAGGAACTGATCACGGTAACCGATGTCCGCTTCGAGCGACTGCTGCGCATTGTCGGCTGGCCGCTCCGGCGCCTCGGGCGTCCGCTGTTGATTGACAAGACCGAAAGCATCGCCGGTGTGCTTGCCGTCACACGACAGGCCTTCGAGACACTGAAGCCCGGACGCTATCGGTCGCTCATGGAGAGCGCAGCAATTGCAAAGGTCGGTTCACCATGAACGGACCCAGAGCGCAGCAACGTCTCGTTTCCAAGCTTCAGGAAGCCTTCGGCACGACGCTTTGGGCAACCTTGGCCGACCCTGAGGTCACCGAGGTGATGCTGAACCCGGACGGACAGCTCTTCATCGAACGCCTCGGGAGAGGGATGGAGCGGGTCGAAGGCTTCGATGGACGGCAGGCGGAAGCCCTGATCGGCATGGTGGCCCATGCGCTCGGCCAGGAAGTCCACGCTAAAAAGCCGATCGTGTCGGGAGAAATGCCACTTCTGGGGCATCGTTTCGAGGGGCTTTTGCCTCCGGCCGTCCAGGCGCCGACCTTTTCCATCCGGCGCCATGCCATCGGCCAGATGACCCTTTGCGACTACAGGACAAGCGGGGCCATGTCAGCCCATCAGCACGACCTTATCCGTGCGGCGATCAGGAACAGATGCAACATCCTGATCTGCGGTGGCACGGGATCTGGCAAGACGACGCTGGCCAATGCGCTCATGCTGGAAATCCACGAGCTCTTCCCCCGCGATCGCATTCTGTTGATCGAGGATACTGCAGAAATCCGGTGTGCTGCAGACAACGCGGTCCTGCTCAAGAGCAGCGAGGAGGTGTCGATCGCAAGGCTCCTGAAAAGCGCGCTTAGACTGCGTCCCGACCGCATCATGGTCGGAGAGGTGAGGGATGGGGCAGCGCTGACCTTGCTGAAGGCATGGAATACGGGACACCCAGGAGGATTGACCACCTTGCATGCCAATGACGCGCATGCGGCCCTGACGCGGCTTGAGCAACTCGTTTCAGAAGTCAGCCAGACGCCGATGCAGACCGTCATCGCCGCTGCCGTTGATCTCATCATAGCCGTGAGGCGCACCGATGAAGGCCGCAGGATCGAAAGCGTGCTTTCGGTCCAAGGGTTTCATGAAGGCCACTACCACCTCGTTTGACAGGATGAACCGATGAACACCAAGATGAGACGTCATACGTTCGGATGGAGCGTCACCATCGCCCTTCACGCCTCGTCGGCAAAGGCGGGATCAGGTGGCGGGCTTCCTTGGGAAGCGCCACTCGAGCAGATCCAGCAATCGATCACCGGACCGGTGGCCGGCTTCATTGCCCTGTCGGCGGTGGCTGTCGCGGGCGGCATGCTGATTTTCGGCGGCGAACTCAACGATTTCGCGCGCCGCTTGATGTATGTGGTCCTGGTAGCCGGCATCCTGCTCGGGGCCAGCCAGATCGTCGCCCTGTTCGGTGCCACGGGTGCCTCGCTGGCCTTCATGACCGGGCAGGGGAGGGTTGTTTGATGTCTGACATCGACACCGGTCTTAAGACCCATCCAATCCATCGTGCCCTATCGCGTCCAAATCTGCTTTTCGGTGCCGATCGCGAGCTCGTGCTTTTGACCGGCCTGGTCTGCGTCATCCTGATCTTCGTCGTCATCACCGTCTCAGCGGCATTGCTCGGGATCACGGCCTGGACGCTGATCGTTGCCATTCTGCGGACCATGGCAAAGTCCGATCCGCAGTTGCGAAAGGTCTATCTGCGCCACATCCGCCACCAGGCGGTGTACCGAGCCACATCCTCGGCCTTTACACTTCGTTAAGGATGATCCGATGGTTTCAATTTCCAGGTTTCGCCATTGCGAGCCCTCGTTTGCCGATCTCCTGCCCTATGCCGCCATGGTCGATGACGGGATCTTGCTGCTGAAGGACGGCAGTCTACTTGTCGCCTGGTATTTCGCGGGCCCCGACACCGAGAGCTCAACCGACCACGAACGGAATAGAATATCACACGAAATCAATGATATAATCTGCAGGCTCGGATCGGGCTGGATGCTGCAGGTGGATAGCATGAGGCTGCCAAGCGCCGCCTATTTCGCCCCAGAACGCTCGCATTTTCCAGACCCCGTTTCCCGGGCGATCGACGAGGAGCGCCGACGGCACTTCGAGAGCGAGAAACGTCATTACCAGAGCCGGCATGCGCTCGTCTTGACCTACAAGCCGCAGGGCCGGGCAGGGGAGGGACTGTCCTCCTATCTCTATGCCGTGGATGGACGACCAGCAGATTCGCCGGCCGACAGGGCGCTTGCGACCTTTTCCCGCACGATCCGGGAGATCGAGCAATATCTGTCCGGTGTCATGGTCGTTCAGCGAATGCGAGCACAGACGATCAGCGATCCTAGCAGCCTGCGTCCCGCCCGTTTCGACAGTCTGCTCCAATTCATCCGGTTTGCCATCAGCGGCGAGAACCTGCCGGTGCGGCTGCCGGATGCCGGCATGTATCTCGACTGCCTGGTGAGCGCGCAGCTGGAGCACGGCATGACGCCGCGGGTTGACAGCCGGCATGTCGCAGTGATTGCGATCGACGGTTTTCCTGCCGAGAGCTGGCCTGGAATCCTCAATGCCCTCGATCAGATGCCCTTATGCTATCGCTGGTCATCCCGCTTTATCTTCCTTGATGCACAGGAGGCAAGAACCAGGCTTGAGCGCAAGCGGCGCCAATGGCAGCAGAAGGTCAGGCCTTTCCTCGACCAACTCTTCCAGACCAACGGGCGCTCGCTCGATCAGGATGCGGCCCAGATGGTGGTGCAGACAGAGGTGGCGATAGCACAAGCCAATTCCGGTCTGGTCGCCTTCGGTTATTACACGCCCGTGATCGTGATCTTCGATGAGCGAGCCGACGATCTGCTGGAAAAGGCGGAATTCGTGCGCCAGATGATCCAGGCGGAGGGTTTTGGTGCGCGCATCGAGACCCTGAATGCGACCGAGGCCTATCTCGGGAGTCTACCGGGCAACTGGTATGCGAATGTCCGCGATCCTCTGATCAATACCCGCAATCTGGCCGATCTCGTGCCGTTGAACTCCATCTGGTCCGGACAGGCGATGGCGCCTTGCCCATTTTATCCCGGGGGTTCGCCGCCCTTGATGCAGGTGGCTTCGGGTTCCACGCCCTTCAATTTCAACCTGCATGTCGACGATGTCGGCCACACCCTCATCTTCGGCCCGACCGGCTCTGGCAAATCGACGCTTCTGGCGTTGATTGCCGCCCAGTTCAGGCGTTACCGCGATGCCCAGGTCTTTGCCTTCGACAAGGGCCTGTCACTCCTGCCGCTGACGCTTGCGGTCGGCGGCACACATCACAGGATCGGTGACGCGACCGAACGCCTGCCTGAGTTGTCCTTCTGCCCGCTTCAAGACCTTGCCGGCGATGGCGACCGGGCCTTCGCCTCGGAATTCATCGAAATGCTTCTTGTGTTGCAGGGACTGAAGGTGACGCCTGAGCAACGCAACGCGATCAGCCGTCAGATCGACCTGATGGCAGGATCATCCCATCGTTCGCTCTCCGACTTCGTCAGCGGCGTGCAGCTCCACGAGATCAAGGAAGCGCTCCTCCATTACACGATCGACGGGCCGGTCGGCCATCTGCTCGATGCAGAGAGCGATAGCCTCAATCTCCAGTCGTTCCAGTGTATCGAGCTTGAGGCATTGATGGCCATGGGCGAGCGCCATCTTGTCCCGGTTCTGATCTATCTCTTCCGGCGCATCGAAAAGCGGCTGACCGGTGCGCCAAGCCTGATCATTCTCGACGAGGCCTGGTTGATGCTTGGCCATCCCGTCTTTCGCGAGAAGATCCGTGAATGGCTCAAGGTGCTCAGGAAAGCCAATTGCGCCGTCGTTCTGGCAACCCAGTCGATTTCGGATGCCGAGCGCTCCGGCATCATCGATGTCCTGTGCGAGAGCTGCCCGACCAAGATATGCCTTCCCAATCCGCATGCACAAACCCCGGCGATGCGTCCCTTCTACGAGCGGCTCGGCTTCAACGAGAGGCAGATCGAGATCATCGCCAGATCGCGTCCCAAGCAAGACTATTACTGCGTGTCACCGCAAGGGCGGCGCCTGTTTGCCATGGGTCTGGGTCCCCTGACGCTTGCCTTTACCGGTGTCTCCGACGCCAAGCAGATCCAGGCGATCGACGCGCTTCACCGCCTCCACGGACAGGACTGGCCCCGCCATTGGTTGATTTCACGAGGAGATGCACATGCCCTGTCGCTTCTTGACCCCTGAGGCCGGTTCTTCGCGACCTGCGCTGATCTTTGCGCTGCAGGCCTTGAGCCTTGCCGTTGCACCTTGCACATTCGCCGGTGCTGCTGCGGGGCCGGCCACCGAATGGACACAGCTTGCCAACAATGCCGAGCTCGTCGGGCTGCTCGACGCCTCAGGCGTTGAGATCGACAATCAGCTGACCCAGATCACCCAGCTTTCCCAGCAGATCCAGAACCAGCTGCAGATGTACCAGACCATGCTGCAGAACACTGCGCGCCTGCCCTCTGCCGTCTGGGGCGCGGTAGAGGCGGACCTTCTGAGATTGAAGGAGATCGCGGGGCAGGGGGAAGGAATTGCCTTTGCCATGGCAAATACCGACCAGGTGCTGGCGCAGCGCTTCCCGACCTACGCGCAGCTGAAGGATGAGCGCCCGCAAGGGGAGAGCTTTGCGCACACCTATGAGACGTGGTCGAGCACCAACCGCGCGACGATCGCGGCAAGCCTGAAAGTTGCCGGACTGACGGCGGACCAGTTTGAGGGCGAGGAACAGACGATGCGTTCGCTTAGGCTCCTGTCTGAAACCTCCGATGGACAGATGAAGGCGCTTCAGGTCGGACATGGCATTGCCGTCGAGCAGGTTGCACAGCTGCAGAAGCTCAGAGCCCTCTTTTCCCAGCAGATGGCGCTGTCTGCCACCTGGCTTCAATCCGAACAGGGCCTGCGCGATCTCGCCCAGGCACGCCGCGACACCTTCTTCAAGGCAACGGTTCGCGCCATTGCGCCGGGACAGAAAATGGAGCCACGCTGGTGACTGGTTCAGACAGGCAGGGACAAGCAGAAGGCAGGGCCTTGATCTCCCATCGCTTTGCGTTGTCAGGCAAGGGGCTGAGGCTTGCTTGCATCACGCTTTCCGCGCCAAGGCTTCATGCCATGACGCTTCGTGCCATGGCCGCTTGCACCACAATGCGGGATGCAACAGCCCCAGGGACCGGAACTCTTGGCAGCAAAGGTCTCGGCATCATGTTTCTGCCCACCATGGACCTCCGCAGGATATGCCTTCGCACCTCGGTTCTGGGCGCCCTGGCCCTTGGTGGTTTCTTGCTTGTCCTGCCGGCAGGACCCGTGTCGGCGGAACAGGGCGCGCTGTTGAGCGAGCTCGAAAACCAGGTTGCTTCGGCAACACGTGACTGGCAGGCCACCATCATGGAAGCGGCCCGTTCGCTCTTCTGGATCCTCGCCGCGATTGAAATCTCTTTCGCGGCAATCTGGCTTGCGCTTGCCGCCGGCACGCTGGAGAGCTGGTTTTCCGAGCTCGTGCGCCGGATCCTGTTTGTCGGCTTTTTTGCCTTCCTGCTCGAACAGGGTCCCGGATTTGCAAAGGCGGTGGTCGACAGCCTGTTTGCCATCGGGGCAGGTCAAGGCTCGGCCTCGCCGGCCGAGGTCTTCGATGCCGGGATCAAGGTTGCCTCAGCACTGTCCGAACAGGCCCGTTTCGGTGTGTTTGAAGACAATGCGCTGGCGATCGCCTCGGTGATTGCCATGGGCGTGGTGGTGATCTGCTTTTCGCTGGTGGCAGCCATCTTCGTCGCCGTCATGGTGGAGATGTATGTCGGCCTTCTGGCCGGCATGATCCTGCTGGGGCTCGGCGGCTCGGGCTTCACCAAGGACTTTGCCCTTCGTTATCTGATCTATGCCTTTTCGGTCGGGATGAAGCTGATGGCGCTGGTCATGATTGCACGGATCGGATCTGAGGTCCTGCTGGGGCTTGCCGCGCAGCCTGAAGGATCTGCGACCGCGCTGGTCTCGACGCTGTCGATCGCCGGGATCTCGGTGGTTGTCTTCATCATCTCGCTCTATGTGCCCGCGATCATTCAAGGTGTCGTTCAGGGTGTCTCCGTGACGAGGGGCAACGAAGTCATCCGCCACGGTGCCCAGGCGACAACGGCCGCTGCCGGCGGCATGGCGCTGAGCGTCAGCGCGGCAAGGCATGGCGTGAACGCTGCCGAGACGGCAAGGGCGGCCGGAGCATCGCGGACGGGAGCTGCCATCAGCGGACTTTCGTCCGGTGCCGGGGCGGCTGCGAAGGCGCTCGGTTCTGCGGCTCGCGACAAGCTGATCGGCGCACCGGGCTCAGAGCACGCCTCGCTCCTTGGTCTTGCCAATGCAAAGCTCGACCGATCGCCGCCTAGAAAACGTCCGGAGTGATGATGATGCGTGGTGAAGACCTTGTACCGGAAAACCCCTATCTCGCCGCCCGCATGGAGTGGAACGAGCGCTATGGCAGCTTCGTGCGCGATGCCAGGGCCTGGCGCGCGGTTGCCATCTTGAGCCTCATGCTCGCGATGACCGGCTTTGGTTACGCGCTCTATCTCGGCCAGACGAGCCGGCTCATTCCCTATATCGTCGAGGTCGACCGCCTGGGGAGCCCGGTAACGGTCGGTGTTCCCGAGAAGATCGAATATGCCGACCAGCGCGTGGTGCGCGCCATGCTTGGCAATTTCATCGCAAGCTTTCGCTCGGTAACCCCCGATGCGGTGGTCCAGAAACAGTATATCGACCGCACCTATGCGCTGTTGCGGGCCTCCGACCCTTCGACGGAAAAGATCAATGCCTGGTTCCGCTCCAACTCTCCCTTCGAGGCGGCAAGGCGGATAACGGTCGCTGTCGAGGTCTCCAATATCGTTGCCCTGTCGCAACGCAGCTTTCAGATCGACTGGACGGAATTCGAACGGGATCGACGGGGTCGCCAAACGGCGACGAGGCGGTTTCGCGCCGTTGCAACTGTGACCCTGACGGAACCGCAGGACGAGGCGGTGATCCGTCTGAACCCAATCGGCCTTTACCTGCGTGACTTCGACTGGACCGCGCAGCTCTGAATTCAAGATCTCAGCACCATTCCGGTTCAAGACCGGCCAAAGGAGGCGGACATGAGCAGGCAATTTGCAAGAGGCAGGACAGGACCATCCGTTTTTTTTGCCTTCATGGTGGCGCTAACCGGACCGCAGCCGGCCCTTTCGCAAGAGATGACGGCTCTGGAACAAAAGGCACTGCAGCAATCCGGCAACTGGCAGGCCGGCCACGGCGTGGTTGGTCCTGGCGATCAGGGAAAGGTCATCTTCGTCTTTGGCGAAAGCCAGCCCTCGATCGTCTGCGCGCCCCTCCAGATCTGCGACATCGAGCTTGAGGCGCGCGAAACGGTCAAGGATGTACTTCTAGGCGACAGCGTGCGCTGGAGCGTGGAGGCGGCAAGTTCAGGGGAGGGGAGCGCCGAGACGATCCATCTGATCCTTCGTCCGACGGAAGCAGGACTTGTGACGTCGATGGTCGTCACCACCTCGAAGCGTACCTATCACATCCGGCTGCGATCCCATGAGAGCCGTTACATGGCCCGCATAGGCTTTTCCTATCCGGGGCTCGGTTCGGTCGATCTTGCCGCAATCAATGCGCGGCTTTCAGGCAACCAGCCGCCGGGATCTGCGTCACGGCTTGATTTTCGCTATCGGATTTCGGGCTCAGCACGCTGGCGCCCGGAACGCGTCTATCACGACGGACAGAAGACCTACATCCAGTTCCCGGCAGATGTCGCCAGTACCGAGATGCCGGTGCTCTTTCTTCTGTCCGAGGGAGAGAGACAGATCGTCAATTACCGCGTCGACAAGCGGACCATGATCATCGATCACCAGATCGAGCGCGCGGTTCTCGTCTCAGGGGTCGGCTGGCGGCAGAAGAAGATCACCATCACGCGGGGTGGATAAGATGAGACCTCCGGTTTTCTGTATTGCTCTGCTTCTCGCGCTGGCAGGCTGCCAGACAAACGGCGAGTCCGCCTGGCAGGGGTCGGGTGACGACATGGATCAGATTTTGACTGATCCGGTCATGACCGCCGAGATCGCGGCAGACCTTGCGACCCATGCCAGTGCCGTCATCCCGAGCGGATCGACCGTCCGTATTGTGCCCGGGGATCCGGATCCCCTGTCACGTGCCCTTGGTGATCGGATGGCGATGCTTGGACATCAAGGCCAGGACGCGGGCAAGACGGCAGGCACACCGATACCCCTGTCTCTGTGGACGGCCGAGATCGGGGACGAGGTGATGGTTCGCCTCTCAACCCCGACCCATGCGCTGTCGCGCATCTACAGACGCGATCTTACGGCTCAGGACCGTGACGGTGCGGCAAGACCTTTGACAGGCATTGCGCCGCAAGGCCCACTTCTCGTCGAAAGTCGAACGGGTGGGACCGCCTCATGAACGGAAACCCTCCCTTGCCGGGCGGACCGCATATCATGACGGGACCGCTTCAGGCCGCAAATGTGGCTGGACTGCGCCGACTGAACAGGGTGCCGATCGTCCTCGTCATCGGCCTGCTCGTGCTGGTGATTGCAACCGTCGTCTTCGGCCTTGCCTCGCGGGGGCTCTGGGACCGCAGATCCCCGGATGATGGAGAGGGCAATGGCGGGCCGGCCTCGGATTTCGCCGAAACCCTGAAACGGGGCGTGAGCGACGCAATCATCGGGGAACCGGAGCCTCTCGTTCCCAGACCTCTTTCAGTCATGACACCGCCTGAGGTGATTGAAGCACCGAGGATGGGGCCGGCAGAGCTTGCCGCCGGTCAGGGATCACGAGAGCCGCAGCCTGTCATCCTGCGCGAAGCCGAGGACTGGAGGGTGCGTCTTCAGCGTGACCATGAGGAACAGATCCTGAATGAACGCCATCGCCAGGTCATGGCGAGATTGCAAAGGGCAGATGGCGCAAGGGCAGCACCGCTTCGCATTGCACTCGACGATCTCGAAACACGGCTCTCCTCGCGGGTTCAGAACGACCAGCAGGCCAGCACGCAGGATCGTGGCGCAACGACAGACCGCCTGTCGCAGCGATTGATGGCGGCCGCCGAGGCAGCACAGGGCCTGGCGCCCGGTGCGGAGGATCCGAACAGCCAGGGACAAAAGCAGGCCTTCCTCAAAGAGGGCCAAAGCGGACAGAGAATGCGCGCGGAAAGCCAGATTTCACCCCGACGACTGCAACGCGGCTCCGTCATTCCGGCAATCCTGCTGACTGGGATCAATGCCGATCTGCCCGGGGGCATCCTGGCGCAGGTCAGCCGGGATGTTCATGACAGTGCCACGGGCCGGCATCTCCTTATCCCGCAGGGCTCAAGGCTACTTGGGCACTATGATTCGAAGGTAACCTATGGTCAGTCGCGCGCCCTTGTCGTCTGGACCGACATCATGCTGCCCGATGGAAGGAGCCTTGATATTGGGAGCATGGCCGGGATCGATGCGTCGGGACAGGCCGGTTTCAGCGACAAGGTGGACCGGCATTTCCTGCGCACCTTCGGATCGGCCGCCCTGGTTGCCACCATCGGGGCCGGCATGGGGCTTGCACTGCCCGACGATCCGAACCCTGGGATAGGGGATGCGGCAAGGCGAAGTTTCTCGGAGACCTTCGGGCGACTGGCAGAACGCACGATCTCGAAAAATCTCGATGTCCAGCCGACCCTGACGATCCGGCCCGGCTATCGCTTCAATATCCTCGTCGATACGGATCTTGTCTTCGATTAGTCTGGCGTCAGGCGCCAGAGCGGGCCGGCAGTAGCCCCTGCCTGCGACAAGGCCTGGCTGCCGACGGCAGCACCGCTGCATTGCCCTGGTTCAGATCAGGGGTTCCAAGCCCCCATGACCAATGTCTGGCCGGTTCGAGCACCAGCAACCCCTTCCAAGGCGACACTGTGGCCGGGGCAGACCGGACTGTTCGGTCGACGGCCACAAGGGGGCAGGCGATGTCGGGAGCCTGTTCTCAGATCAGGGCCAGGCGCGTTGCGACCGCCGTCGCCTGTTGCAGGGTGACGGCATCGAGTTTTCCTCTCGCCCTGTCGACAGAGACACGCACCGTCGAGTATTTCTGCTCAAGCAGGTCGGCGACATCCTGCATGGTCTTGCCTTCGGCAATCCAGCGCAGGCAGATGATCTCGAAAGGCGTGAGCGCGGCCGACGAGGTTTGCGACCACCGATTCTTGGCCTGCGTGAAAGCGAGATGCAGCATGGCTGTGGTTGTCGCGGCCTCTATCGTATCCAGCGTCATTGCCGACCTCAGGCAATTCGTATCAGAGGATGCGAAGGTCAGCACCGAATGGTGGCTGAAGCCGACGCGAACAGGGATCGAAAAGCCGGCCATGATACCATGGGCCCTTGCATCGTCACGAAAGGCGCGGACATCACGACGTTCCTGATCCAGCACCGCATCATCGAGCGACCAGCAAAAGGGATGAACGCCCTGTTTGACCGCATGGACGATCGGATCGACCCGGCTGTAATTGAGGGTGTAATAGCGCTCCTGCCAATCTTGCGGATAGTTTGACACGGCTCTCCACCGGCTGCCATCGAGGCGCAGATAGGCGAAGTAGAGGAAACCGAAACGTCTGCAGAAATCCTGAAGGGCATTGGTAAGGGCGTCCGGATCGCGTGCTGTCACGATCGCCTCAATCAGGGGATCAAAAGGGTAGGTCTTGCGCATGGGAGATCCTCGTGGCCATGATCGCCCAAGGCCGATGCCACGAGGGGCGACCGACAGCAGACGGGCAGATCGTTCTGAAAGGAAAGTCCGACAAACGTGTTGTCGGCACACACTGTTGTCACATGCAATCGTTACGACTGCAATTTATAGGCGACGACATCACCTGCGCAACTTTGCAGCCGCGCCGCAACAAATCTTCATAAAGCCGTCCCGGACCTGCAGGAAACCGCGAGCTGAAGCGTGCCAGCCGATGTCAGGCCGAAAACAGGATAGAAGGTGGCTGAAAATCTGACACGGGCGCAGGAGGTTACGCAGGTTCAAGCAACCGGAACGAGGGCCTCGGCTGGGAAAGAGGCGGGCAAAGCCTCATGTCAGGGATCCGGATGTTCGGGGGAAAGCTCCGCATCGACCACGGGCGTGAAGACATAGCCCCCCAGACGCACCGTCTTCAACAGCACGGGTCTGTGGGGATCGGTTTCGATCTTGCTGCGCAAGCGGCTGATATGGACGTCGATACTGCGCTCCACCGGCTGGGCCATGCCGACGCGGGTGAGCGTGAGCAGCGTTCGACGCGACAGGGTCTTTCCGCCATTGCGACAAAAGGCCAGCAGCAGATCGAATTCGGCGGCTGTCAGATCGACGTTTCGGCCCTCCGGATCGGTCAGCAGACGGGCTCCCGGATCGATGGACCAACCGGCAAATCGCAATTTCGTGCCGGAGGTCAGGGCTGCAGCGCCAAAGGCTGCGCGCCGTAAGAGACCGGTTATCCGGGCCTTGATCTCCATCGTGTCGAGGGCCCGGCAAAAACTGTCATCTGCGCCGGCCTCAAGCACCTGGATCCGGCCAGCTTGATCGTCGCTGGCAAGAAGGACGATCATGGCAACGGCGCTGGTCAGGCGGATCTGGCGGCAAAGCTCCGGTAGATCCAAGTCTCCAAGGGCTGCCGCATCAAGGAGCACGAGATCTGCACCATGGACTGCAAGGCTCTGACGCATGGATGCAAGACTGACGACGATGCGAACTGCATGGTCAGCGACCAGGGCCTCGACAAGCCCCCTGGAGACCGCATCTTCCTGCGCAAGCAACAGGAGCTCCGCACGCCGGCGAAAGCGAGATCGCGTCAATGGATTGTCCGGCATGCTCACCGTCACCTTTCGGAATCGACCGGTCTGCTGCCCGATCTGGTCAGCCGATGGGATGAAGCCCCGCGATCGCAACCAGAACGAGCACCATCCTCATAGATCCCGAAGTCAACCATCCTGCCAAGTGGCAAATCTGCTAGGCGCAAGCCAGACCCCCGGCAATAATTCTTCATCCCTCCCGCCGCAGTTCACCTTTGAACCGAGAGCCTCAAGCTGACATGCTGGTGATGCGGGCAATCAGGAAGAACGGGGCCTGCAGATGAGCGACACACGGGATGATGTGCCACAGCTGTCTCCAAGGGTTGGAGCTTGCTGCAGATGCTGCGGGCTTTCCTGCCCCTTGCATGCGCTTCTGGCAGGCGAGAGGCTTCAGTTCGAGATTGCAGCGACAGACGAACACGCTTTCGACACGCATCTGCCCAAAGAGTGCTTGAACGTTTGCATGAAGACGAGACTGGCCGATCAGGACAAAGGTGATGCCTGTGACGGCTCGAGGCTCCCGCCGAGCAAATGGGATTTGCGGCTGCGGCTCTTCGTTCATGCAGAGACAAGACCGATACAAGCCGGGCTTTCCTCAAGACGAGAGGGCAGGGATAAAGGGAAAGGAACGCCCTGCAATGCCGATGCGGTTCCCGGAGCAGTCCGGCACGGAGCCGATCGGGCCGTCCGCCAGGAGACGGCCATCATCGCCTTTGCCGACCTCGTGATCGACCTTGGGGGACGAAAGGTCTGGCGCGGAGGCAGACCGATCTTGCTGACGAGGATCGAATTCGAACTGCTGCATGTGCTTTCCAGGGTGCCGGGGAAGGTCCTGTCGCGCAGACAGTTGATTGCCGGTGCCTGGCCAGAGCGGATCCATGTCGAACCGCGCACGGTCACCATCCATGTCGGGCATTTGCGCAAACGTCTGATGGGTGATGGAGCAAGCGATCTGATCCGCACCGTCAGGGGCGCGGGCTACGCCCTGGAGGCATCGGCGACCAGTGCAGCGACCGAAGACAGGCCGAAAGACACAACGAGGATCACAACCACAATCGATCCGTGATCCGGACAAGGGTGATCGCATGCAGATCGACACAAGAAACGATGCCTTGTTGATAGCCGGAGGCAGTCTTGTCACCGGGGACGGACGAAGCTTTTTCGAGAGCGCGTCGATCCGCATCCGGGACGGGCTGATCGTCGAGGTGACCGGCGGACGTCAAGAGCCGGCCGAAGGGGAAAGCCTGCTCTTGAGCGACGGCATGCTGATGATGCCGGGTCTCATCAACGGCCACGCCCATGGCACGATCCTCGGTCCGTCGATGCCGAGTGGCTCAGCGCCTCTGATGCCAGAGACCGTCCGCTGGCAACGCAACCGGCATCTCCTGTCCGGCACCACCTCGCTCATCAATGTCTGCGGACTGGCGCTTGAAGACGAGCGCGATGGCGTGCTCGGCCCTCATGCGATCGATATCCGCATGTCGAGTGCCCTTACACCGCAGAGCCTTCGGGCCGCAGACGCAATCGACGGGCGGGGTCTTTCATCCCGCCACCGACTGGCAAGGCTGGAAGAGATCGTAGGTTGCGGTCAGTGCCGGGTGCTGGGCGAGGCGGGCGGGGGCCAGACGCTTGGCGGTGGTGCCCAGGACTACCACTTCATCCCCGACGCGATCGAGGCGAAGACTGGGCAGCGCATTGAGGCTGCCATGGCGCGCAGATTGAAGGAGCAAGTGCTCGGCCGAAAGCTCGATGGCGGCTCAAGCGCCGATGACGAGGGACTGGAAACACTTTTGAAAGAGGCCGGCCTTGAAGCACATCTCACGACAGATGCGCTCCGCCAGCTCTTGGAGACCTGTGTCCTTGCGCCGGTCCGCGACGCACTTGCCGGACTTGCGGAAATCGCCGCAGCCTCGGCCACCTTCGGTCTGCCTGCCATCTTCCATCATGCTCTGCCAACAGCAGCAAAGCTTGGCGAACTCGCCCGCCGACATCCCAAGGCCCGGATGATTGCCGCGCATGCCAATCATCCCTCGTTTCGGGTCGAAGAGGCCGTTCAGGCTGCCCGTGACCTGAAGTTTCTTGGGGTGAAGATCGACGTGTCCACCCTCGACATGATCCAGACGCGCTTCCGCAACGGGCCTGAGAATTTCGACAGCCTGATTGCAGCTGGCCTCGTGGATACGATATCGACCGACTATGCCGGCGGCGACTGGGATCCGATCGCCTCCGCCCTGCATCGGATCATCGCCAGGAAAATGATGGACCTGCCGGCGGCTGTGGCGCTCGCCACCGGCAACCCGGCCGGCATATTTCCCGAACTGTTCGGCGACCGCGGGCTGATCATGCCTCAAAAGCGAGCCGACATCCTCGTCTGCGAGAAACACAATCTCTCGAAGGTCCGGCATGTCTTCGTCGCCGGTCGCCAGGTGGTGAAAGATGGCCAGCTGTACGATGAAGGATGAGGCCGACGGCAAAACTTGCGGGCGATGCACAGAAGACGCGAGCTTAGAACGTCATGCGCCATGTTACCATATCAATGCCGCTGCGATAACCAGTGATCCTCATGGCCCCGTTCAGACGGGTTTCGGCGAGAGTGATCCACGGTCCAAAGCCAGGCGGCTCGCCGCCGCCGTCAACCTCCGGTCGGAAAAAGCGCCGGAGAGAGGGCCGCAAGCAAGGATCCGGCATCATCATCGAGGAGCCGATTGACGGCATGGATGATTTCATCCTGCCGCTGAGGTGAAAGGCGGCCCCGGGTAACCGACCGGAATTTCAGTTCCAGGGCCGCGCGATCCATCGGGCGTGACGGGTCGCCACGCGGTGTGGTCAAGGGCGTCGTCCACCGCTGGCCGGATTTCAGAATGACTGTCACACGCGCAAGTGTCTCTTGGGGAAACCGCGACTCTGCCTCCTGATCAGAACCAAGCACCACGCGTCGCGCCAGCGCAGACAGGTCCGGACGATGAAGAAGGGCAGGAGAGATGGGAGCAAGGGCCTCTTCGCCATCAAGGATGAGCACCGCAAGGCAGTAGGGGAGACTGTACTGCAGGGCGACGAGCGTGTCGGGCGCCTCATGATTGGCAAGGCGAAGGGCCGCTGCAAAGCTCTTCACCTCGATCCGGTCGATCTGATCCGCGTGAAACGGCGATACGGCACTGAGCGTTTTCAGAGCATCGAGGGCGGGATGAATATAGCGACAGCAGGCATAGGGCTTGAAATAGGTCCTTGAGATTTCAAACTGGTCACCCAGCCGGTCTACAAGGCGCATCTGATCATAGAATTCATCGTGATCGAGCAGATCGACTGGCCCCGTAAACCCGGAAGCGGAGAGAAACAGCGCCTGAAGGCCGATCCCGGCACTAAACGCAATACCCTCCTTGACCAGATTGCCGGTCCGCCGAGAATAACCGGAGCTGCCGTTTGCCCGCTGATTGGGGGCAAGCACACCGGCAATCGCCAGTGCTTCGGCAAGCCGATCGGGCGCAAGGGACAAGAGTCGACCGGTTGCAGCAACGGCTGCAAAAGCGGCCCAGCGGCCCGTCTGGCGGGTGGGAATGGTCCTTGGTCTCTGGGCTGCCGCAATCCTCACCCCGACATCATAGCCGGCAATGATCGCCGAGAGGATCTCACGACCCGAGACCCGGGGAAGCACAGTGGCCAGGGTCAGGACGGCCGGGATGACGCTGGCGCCCGGATGACCTCTGGCCGCACGATGACCATCATCAAGATCCAGTGCCGATGCCGACAGCCCGTTATGGAGGAGGGCTGCCTGAAGGGAGAGGCAGCGGCCGGAAAACCAGGCGGGTGCCTGACCGGCTCCGTAAAGCTGATCGGCAACCGTAAGCAGCACTTCGGGTGCTTCAGACCCGGTGCCGGCCACAGCGGCGGTCAAGAGATCGAGAATGCAGGACTGCGTGATCTCTTGAAGATCGGGGGGCAGGGCATCAAGCTTGATCGAAAGGGCATGTTCGGCCAGGATCTGCGTCAGATGGGCCATTCCGATGGTCTCCTCCATTTTTCTCCGCATCCTCTATGCCAAAGTCTCCGGCAAGCATCGGCCATGGCAAGGTCAGGCGCTTCGCGCCCTCAATCTCAAAGCGTCGTCAGGTATTTCTCGTAGATGGCGGCTGCCGCATAGAGGTCGAGCATTGGCAGCCCGACGCAGGTGACCGAGAGCGGTACACCGGCTTCTCTGGGCCAGATCTCGGGCTTCGACAGTTGCAGGATTCCGAGATGCGGACCCAAGGCTTCGAGCGTTGTTCCTGCCCGAGAAAACATCAGGGCGAGGCTTTGCGAATTGCGCCGCGACACGGTTGCAAGATCGTCACAGCCGAGATGGCCCTGTCTCAGGATCCGGCGCAGGGTTTCTTCCGGCACTTCATCGCCACCGAGATGCAAAAGACAGGCGTCACGTCGCAAGTCCTGATCGGCAAAGACCGGCCGGTCGGCATTGGTGGCGGTGATGACGAAATCCGAAGCCGGAAGATGGCGATTGTCATCGACCGCGACCAGCTCGAATGGCAGGTGCGGGGACAGAGCCCTGGCCATGATCCTGGCATTGTCAGGGCTTCGTGCCCGCAGAAAGACGCGCGCAATGCGCGTAGGCATGGCATGGGCAAGCGAGAGGAGGACTTGGCGGGCAATCGGGCCGGCACCGAAGAGAAAGACCGTGCCAGCGTCCGCGTCGAATGGGCAGAGCTCAAGCACCGTCGAAGCATAGACGCCGGTGCGGGCAGCAGACAGCCCTGTTGCATCGAGGATCGCGATCGGCTGCATCGAGAACTTCTCCATCAGGATGAAGGTGGATCGTGACCGGGCAAGACCGAGCTTTCGGTTGAAGGCATTGGCACCGATTACCTTCACGCCGGCATGGCGGGAATTGGCGCTGTAAAGACAGGAAAGCTTCCAGCCGAGCCGTTCACCGACGAATTGCGGCGGCCTTGGCCCGTGTCCGGCTTCTTCCCAGAAGACCGCTTCAGGCAGGGAATAGACAGCTTTGCCACCCCCCGCGCGTCCGGCCCTGATATCCCCGAAACCTTGCGCAATTGCGACATGGAGTTCGCTCATCGACAAATCCGACCCGGATTGCGCAATCGTTTTCTCGTCAAGCATCAGCGGTTCCGACCGGACGCTTCTCGGAAAGATTGCCGAAGCCGCCGCTCCGGCGCTCGGTTCCTGTGTCATGGGATTTGTCCTCCTCGCTACCCAAAAGAGCCTTGGCCCCCATCCCATGATCATAGCGGTGGCAGCGACAGTGCCGGGCGAAGTTTTGGCAAAGTTTAGGTCACTTCTCCGCAAAGGCTGCGGTGCAAGGCACAAGAAGACGTCGCAACCGCGAGATCATCAAGCGGACACATGCCGGGCAGACAAATGACGAGCAACCGCAGGGCATAAGCCCGAGCATCCATTATCGGCATCGACAAACCAGGCCACCGCCGATCCATGAAGGGAGGACTTAGAGGGCGTTCAGCCTGCAGCGCGCGTGGCACCGTCCCGCTTGCCGAAGCAAGAATTGACGAGCAAGCCCGCACCGATGCCAAGCGCGACACCGGCCGTCTTGATCAACGCGTCATGCAGTTCGGGGTGACGGGTCACGGAGATGAACTGGGTGAGTTCGATGGCGAAGGCCGAGAAGATCAGGGCCAAGGAGACTTTGGCTGCACGCCGAGGATAGGCGATGACAAAGAGACAGGACATGACGAAGAAGGCAAGCGCCCGGTCAAGATCCGTCGTGGTCAGATCGGACGGCCGCAGGTCGATCGGGGAGACCGTTACCAGAACGATCAGCGCCAGCCCCGTCCAGGCTGCAACAAGGGCAAATGTGCGGATATTCATCAAATCCCGGGACAATCTGGATGAGGCCAACAGCTGACCGGTCTTCGAGCGTCACGAGGAGAAGAACGGGCAAAACAAGGGCGAAATCGCCTCTGCAATTCTTGTCTTTTCCCTGATTGCGCCACCACCCACAAGAGATCTCCCTGCATGGCTGCCATTCGCTGAGGCACAGTCAAACGCGCCCGGATCCGTCAGCATGACCTCCCTCAGCGCAGCGGCGGACCGACGAGACGGACAGGCAGCCGATCGATGGACCTTCGATGCTCGCGCATCGGGATCATCTGCCGGACCTTGTCCAGGAGGCTTCGGTCGAGCTCGGCCCCGATCAGAGCGATGTCATCTTCGGCGCCAGCCAGGATGCGTCCCCAGGGATCGATCAAAAGGGAATGACCGAACATGAAGCGCCGCTCGCCATCGGGTGCCGGATAGCTGCCACATTGGCCACAGGCGGCCAGAAAACACTGGAATTCGATGGCCCGGGCGCGGCACAGCACCTCCCAGTGATCCTGGCCGGTCTGCTGGGTGAAGGCTGCTGGCACTATCACCAGATCGACATCGAACGACGCCAGCCGGTCAAACAGGCGCGAGAAGCGCAAATCATAGCAGATGGCACAGCCGACCCTGAAACCGGCGATCTCATAGACAAAAAGCTCGTCTCCGGAAGCCACAACATCCGATTCGGCATAGCGCTTGCCATCCGGCGCCGTGATGTCGAAGAGATGGATCTTGCTGTAACGACCAATCTCCTCGCCCCGAGCATCGAAGACGACCGACGTATTGTAGATCCTGTCATCCCCTGGACGCCGTTCGAGCAAACTTCCGGCGTGGATCGCAACACCTGTCTCCCTTGCGAGGCTGCGCACCAGTTCATAGGCCTCACCCCCGGGGATAAGGTCGGCCGCAGCCCGCTTGTCCTCCACCGTCCCACCCGTCCAGTCGAAATGTTCCGGCAGGACAAGCAGATCCGGCTTTTCTCCCTGACAGGCCTCCTCCATCAGGCGTCGTGCCTGGCGCAGATTGAACGCCCGATCAGGTTGCGAACTCATCTGGATCAGGGAGATCTTCATGGGGATGCCTCGCGTTCGAAATCGAATATGGAATGCCCGGCCGCGAGATGCGCCCTTACGCGTGCCGAGCGCGCCTGCCGTTCAACCGCACTGCCTGCCAGGGTCAACATCCGCTGTGGTTCGGCAACGAAGACCCCTTCATGATCGGCAAGCACGGCATAGCCCGGGAGAACGGCGGTCGCCCCGCAGGCGATCGGCACATTGATCGCGCCCCCGATGCGGATCTGCCGATTGGTTGTCCGGCTCGAGCGACCGCGGCACCAGACCGGCAGACCGATGGCATGGATCTCTTCAAGATCGGTCGCCGGACCGTCGATGACGATCCCGGAAGCGCCACGGACCCTGGCAGACAGAGCAACGCCGCCACCGACACAGGCAATGTCGTCCCGGTCGACACGGGAAATCACAAGGAAGTCTCCCGGGTTCAGGAGATCGATGGCCTTGTAGATCACCGCCCCGTCGCGGCCGGGTGCGGCGACCGTGACCGCCTGACCGCAAGCCCGGGCCGGAAAGATCGGCAAGATGCCATCGCCGACAAAGCCAAGATGTTCGACATGCCCTATCGTTGCGGTTTCGGTCTGCGAGAGCAGGTCGACGAGCTCCGGCGACAGGCACGGCTGGTTGGGTCGCACATGATAATCGATCGGCATGATCACCTCCTGCTCTCGCATTCCCGCCGCTCAGACCGGACGCTCGCCAGATGTGGTGGTCCGATGCATGATCCGGATCGTGTTGGGGTCGAAACCGTCCCGCCGATGCATGGTGCAGCGATTGTCCCACATCATGATGTCGCCTTCGTCCCAGGTCTGGACGAAGATGTCGCTCATGCCCGTCGTGTGGTCCCAGAGTTCCCTGAGAAGAGCGAAACTCTCGTCCTGCGGCATGCCAACGATCCAGGCACCTTCGATCGTACCGCCGAGATACAGCGCCTTGCGTCCCGTCTCGCCATGGGTTCGCACGAGAGGATGGACGATCCCCTCCCATTCCCGAAAGTCCTTGGACCGGGGCTCGGACTTGTTGAGACGGAGCTTTCCGGTCTTGTCATAGACATTCTGGAAGAAGATCTGCCGTCCGGTAATCTGCTTCTTCAGGGCCTCCGGCAGGCTTTCATAGGCGAGGTAGGTCGAAAGAAAATAGGTGTCGCCGCCAGAAGGCGGCACCTGGATGGCCCGCAGGATCGCGCCGGCCGGCGGCCGCTCGTAGAACCAGGTATCGGTGTGCCAGGTCGCCTCGCTATTGCCGAGTGCCCCGCTCGGTTTACCGTCCTTCATCTGGTTGGAGATGACGAGGATCTCCGGATGGGTGGGATGGCCGCCCTCCTGCAGCTGTTTCGGGTGAATGACGAAATCACCGAAATGGCGGGAGAAGCGCACCTGGTCTGCATCGCTGATACGGGTGTGCTTCAAGCGCAGCACGCCATATTCAAGCCACAGCCGCCGCAGTTCGGCGATGTCGCGGTCGTCATAGTCGTGAAAATCGAAGCCTTCGATCTCGGCGCAGACATTGGTGGAATTCTGCGTCGCGTGGATCTTTTCCTTCAGCATCATGGTCCTGTCTCCTGGAAATGCTCCGGCGATCAATTGGCACCGGACACGGCGTCTGCCGCAGTCAAACCCTAGGCCGAGCTCCGGCCTGCCCTCCAATAGCGATCGGTCCGGATTGATAGGCCGAACCGATCGCTGCCACGGCTCAGCCGGGAAGCAGCCGGACATCCTCTGCAGAAATAGAAAGTTGGAGGACATCTCCGATGGCCGGAAGACGGCCGTGCTCGGATGAGGCCTGCACCAGGAGGATGGAAAGATCGGGCGCAATCTCGACCGAAAGCTCAAGCTGGGCACCGAGATCAACGATCCGTCCCAATCGGCCAGTCAACGCATTGACGGGCTCTGCCCCCGCCGGCGCGTCGGAGACAATCCGGATGCTCTCCGGCCTGATGCAGACAAAGCCTTCACCGACGAGCTGCTGGCGCTGCGCCGAGATCAGCGCAAGCCCTGCCTGTTTCAAAAGAACTTCGGTGCCCGTTCCGGCAAGCCGGCTCTGCGAAAAGGCAAACAGGTTGGATCGCCCGATGAAATCCGCCACGAAGCGGGATTTCGGGTGTCGATAGATGTCCCCCGGTCGCCCTTCCTGAGCGATTTCGCCGCCCCACATCACGACAATCCGATCCGACATGGCCATGGCCTCTTCCTGGTCATGGGTGACATAGACAAAGGTCATGCCCAACGCCGCCTGGATTTCCTTGAGCTCGATGCGCATGGCCTCCCGAAGCTTCAGATCGAGATTGGACAAGGGCTCGTCGAGCAGGAGAACCGATGGCCGGGGGGCAATGGCGCGCGCCAGCGCCACCCTTTGCTGCTGCCCCCCGGAGAGTTCGCGGGGATAGCGATCGGCAAAGCCGGAGAGGTGAACACTGTCAAGGGCATCAGTGATCCGGTCTGCGATCTCGTCTTTGGCCACCTTGCGCATCTTGAGCCCGAAGCCGACATTCTCGGCCACCGTCATATGCGGGAAGAGCGCATAGTTCTGGAAGACGAGCCCGATATTGCGATGCTCGGGAGAAACACGCACCTGGCTCTTGCCGCGGATGCGGATGTCTCCGGAAGAGGGGGTTGCGAAGCCGGCAATCATGTTGAGGGTCGTGGTCTTGCCGCAGCCGGAGGGACCCAGAATGCTCAAGAACTCGCCGCGCGGCACGGATAGGCTCAAGTCCCTGACGACGGGCAGGGCACCATAGGATTTGGTGACGGATTGAAGTTCGATGTCGAGAGCGGTCATTTGCTTCCACCATGGAGTTGGGCGGAAAAACCGCCGATTTTTTCAAACAGAAAGATCGCCGCGAGGATGAAGACCATGGAAGCGACATTGACGGCGGCCATGACCGGATCGAGGCTGTATTCGAGATGATTGATCACCTTGATCGGCAGCGTCGTGTCACCGGGCCGGACAAGGAAGACCGAAAGCGGAATGTTGTTGAAGGAAATGATGAAGGCGAAGGTGACACCGGACAGAAGGCCCGGCTTGATCAGCGGCAGGAGCACGTAGCGCAGGCGCTCCAGTCGACCGGCCCCGAGGATCTGCGCCGCCCGGTCGAGACCCCGGTCGAAATTGGCCATCGATCCGGCGACCATGCGCGTGACGAACGGAAGGGTCAGGACGACATGGGCGGCAATCAGGGCTTCGGTGCCCAGCCATTGCTGGAGACCGAGCTGCGACACGAAGATGACGATCGCCACACCCTTGACGATCTGCGGCACGGAGAGCGGTGAAAGCAGGAACGACATGATCAGATTGCTGTGTGGAACCCGCTCGAAGACGATCGCATAGGCGGCAAAGAGCCCTGCTATGCCGCTGATGACGCTGACCACGACGGCAATCCTGACGCTCACCCAGAAGGGTTCGAGCCAGCGGGGATCAGCAAGTTCGCCATACCAGCGCAGCGTCCATGCCCGGGGGTCGAGCGTGACCTCCGCCGTCGGACTGAAGGAAGCGGCAAGGACCACGATGATCGGCATGGTGATGAAGACGAGAACCGCCACAAGCGATGCCCGGAAGAGGAAGCTGGAAATCCGGTTCATGACACAGCCCTTTCGCGACCGCTCACCCGGAGACGCCGACGTGCCTCGAAACGGATCCCGAGATAGGAGACCGCAAGCATCATCAGGAAAAGGGCATTGGCCATGACGGCCGCAAAGGGCCAGTTGACATAAAACAACACCTGTTCGGCGATCATCGTCGCCAGAACCTTGAAGCCTGCGCCACCGAGAAGGGCCGGGGTGGCGTAGGCACTGGCCGCCATGGTGAAGGCGATCAGGAGCGAGCTGATGATGCCGGGCAGGGAAAGCGGCAGCAGGACATGGCGCATGACGCTTGCCCTCGATGCCCCGAGCACCTGGGCGGCCCGTTCCAGATTGGGATCGATCCCCTGGATGCTGGTCATCAGAGACAGAATGCCGAAAGGCAGCACCACATGGGTGAGACCGACGACCACGGCAAACATGTTCTTCGACAGGGGCAGGGGAGAGGCAATCAGCCCCAGATGCAGAAGCGCATCATTGATGAAACCGCGATCCTCCAGGATGATCAGCCAGCCATAGGTCCGCAGCACGACCCCGGCCAGCTCCGGCGCAAGGGCGAGTGCAAAGACGATGGCCCGTGTTCGTCCCCGCGAGCGCGCCAGATAATAGGCGACGGGATAGCCAAGCACGGTGACGCAGACTGCAACGCAGACCGACATCGACACGGTCCGCCATATGCCGGGCAGCGACAGGCCATCCGTCAGAAAGCGCTGATAGCTGGCAAGCGACGGCAGGCCGGAGACGGGGTCGCTAAAGCTCAGCCCGATCATCACGCCCATCGGCAGACCGAAGAAGATGGAAATCATCAGGATGGAAGGAGACAGCGCAAGATAGAGATGCGTTGGCCCGACCGCCGGCGAAGGCCTCGCCGGCAGGGCAAGAAAGATACTGTCGACCATGGGATCACCTCGCCGCCGGAACGACGTCGCGATCCCAGCGCTCCGACCATTCGGCCATGCGCTCGGCCATCACCGTGAGATCGGGCAGGAGCAGCTGATCGAGCTCGTTTTCCTTGATCTGCCGATCTCGAAGCTCCTCAGGCACGACGATATCGGTTCTGGCACTGCCGACACGATAGCCGGCGACCCAGGCCTCCTGGCTGGACTTTCTGAGGAAGAAGTCGATGAACCGATAGGCGGCTTCCTTGTTTTCGGCACCGACCGGCACGCTGAGCGTGGCAATCAACGGGATCGTGCCCTCCGAAGGACGGACATAGTTGACGGGTGCGCCGGAATCGACAAGCAGCTGCGCCCGTCCGTTCCAGAAGGGCATGGCCCAGACGGAACCGTCCTTGATATAGCTTTCGAGAATGGCCGATGACTGCTCGAAGCCGATCGACTGGCCTGCCACCTTCGCCATGACGGCAAAACCCGGATCGAGATTGTCGACCAGCCCACCGCCATTCATGACCGACATGACCTGCAGCAGGTTGACCGCCATGACATTCTGGAATGTCGGCAGGATCACGCGATCGGACAGGGCGGGATCCAGCAACAGGTTCCAGGACGACGGCACGCCCTTGACCTGATCGGTCCGGTAAAGCAGCGCCATATACTGGACTTCATGCACCGCGCCGCAGGGCCCGGCGACGTCAGACAGGCGGGAGGCGAGGGCGGCAAGCTCGCCGATGACATCTACGGACAGCTTTTCGAGCAAACCGTCCTGACACCCCTGCAGGGCCTGCGCAGCCGTCATGACGACGACATCGAACCCCGGCCGACCACCCGTCGCCTTGATCTTGGCATAGTCCTGCGACGAGGACCCGACGGCATCATAGACGACACGAATACCGGTTTCGGCCTCGAATGGCTCGATGATCCGTGAGCGGATGATTTCCTCGTATGGCCCGCCATAACTGTTCAGCACCAGCTGCCCTGCAGCCACCGAACCGGGATCCACCCCAAACCCGAGGATCGGAAAAACACCGACGATCGCACGTCGCAAACACACACCCATGGCAACTCTCTCTTCTGGTTGTTCCCGGAGAGAAAGTGACGTTATGGCTGCATGCGGTCTAATAGCGACGGCGCTGGATTCATTGTCGGAGCGAATAACATAGTTCCGGACAGCTCGCCTCGGCTCACAAGGAGTACGAGCCACAGCACGCGGCATCAACAGTATTCAAGGCGCGATTAACAATTCAACCACTTCTACATCAAGCGCATGGGCGATCTTAGCAACGACTTCAATCGTCGGACTATAGACCCCTCTCTCCAATGAGCTGACATATGTCCGGTCGATCGATGCTCGATGCGCAAGATCCTCCTGCGACATCTTTTTGGCCTGTCTAATTCGGCGAAGATTCTGCGCAAAGACATCACGGATTTCCATGTGCCGACGACAACGCCTTGCTGAGTATTTGACTACGGAGTATACTCTACAATTCACAGCCAGCCGAAGCAGGGAGACATCTCATGGAACTCCGTCAACTCTCCTATTTCGTCGCCGTGGCCGAGGAACTCCACTTCGGTCGTGCCGCCATGCGAGTGAACATCGCCCAGCCGGCATTGAGCACGCAGGTCCAGGCGCTGGAGAAGGGGCTCGGCGTACAGCTTCTGACGCGGTCGACCCGCAAGGTGGAACTGACGCGGGCAGGGGAGGTCTTCTATGATCGCTGTGTGCGCATGCTGGGAGAATTGGATCTGTCAGCAGAACTGGCGCGTGCCGCGGGAGGCAGGACGATGCGGGAGATCCGGATCGGGACGATCTATCCGGCAACGACGGGCGTGCTTCCGGCATTCCTCGCAAGGATTGCTCGCAAGTTTCCCGATATCCGCCTGCATGTCTCGAATGGTTCAACATCGGAGATCATCCGGCAGCTCGAATGCGGGAAGCTGAATCTCGGGTTCATCCGACCGGTCGAGAACATCGGCTCGCTGCGCTTCTTCTCGATTGCGCATGAGCGTTATCTCTTGGCAGTGCCGATGGGAAACGCGCTAGCCTCGAAGAACGAAGTGACGATCGAGGATCTGAAGGCTGAGAAGATCATTGCCTTCAAGCGCCAAAACCTCTCTTACACCGAGCGCTATTTTATAGAGATCTTCGAAGCGCACGGGCTCGACGACAATGTCGCCTATACCTGTGACGACACCTTCTCGCTGATCTCGCTGGTGTCATCAGGCCTTGGTGTCGGGTTTGCACCCGAATGGACAGGAGATCTGCCGGGCAGGGACGTGGTCCTGAAGAAAGTCACCGGCATCGACCTGAAAATCGGGCTGGGCGTTGCCTGGAGCAAGGATGATCCAACCGCTGCACGGGACGACATCATCGACATGGCGCGGGCACTCGGACGAGGCAGAAATTGAGGAAGGGCGGCAGAGCGGTCACGCCAGTTTAAAGGCTCAGCTCAATCACAAAACCACTGAGGCTCGACCGTCGATCGGCCTCCGCCAATTCAAAACCCCTTTCCACCCCTCAACTCCGACCAGACCGTTCCAAGAATGATCTGGACATCAAGCATGAACGAAAAGTTCTCGATGTAGTACAGATCAGCGTTAATCCGCGCTTTTGCCTTGGATACCCTGTCAGTTGGACCACGAAATCCGCGCACCTGTGCCAGTCCAGTCAATCCCGGTCGCATGTTGTGCCGCTGGTGGTAGGTTGGAACAAGCTCCTCGTACAGCACGCCCCCGGCTAGCATCCCGATTGCGTGGCAGCGCGGCCCGACCAAGGACATATCACCCTTCAAAACGTTAAACAGTTGCGGCAGTTCATCCAAGTTCGACTTGCGCAAGAAAGCTCCAAGTCGCGTCACGCGAGGGTCATCCTTGACCGTCTGCGTAACACCAGACGCGTCACACAAATCAGCCCGCATGGATCGGAATTTATAAATTCGTATCTTCTGCCCGTTCATACCCCAGCGCAATTGAGAGAAGATGGGCGAGCCGGGGCTCTCCAAACGAACGAGCAGCGCGATCAGAAGAAGCGCAGGCGCCAGGATAACTAGCATCGAAAATGATACCGCGATGTCCATCAACCTTTTAAGGAGAAGATCAGCTGACTTACCTCTGCGGAAACCAGATCCCCCTAGGGAGGATCCGAACGCGTGACCATGTCCAACAGCGCCAAGCTCTGCCATATCTCAAACTCTATTGTATGAACTGATAGGGACGAAGAAGACGACAGAATTCTCTGCCGGAGATTTGTTTACTTCAGCAGAAACTGTCCGTCACTATCAAAATTAACAATTGGTTAACTTTGGTCGGCAAGCAACACAAGCAATGTTGCGCCGCAGCAACTGCCACATCGAAAAGCACCCATATTTGGCTTAAGAAACGACACAGGCTGCCACATTTCTAGGCGAAATGATTGTTCTTTCACGTCGGAAAGGCAAACAGACATTGATTGAACCGCCCAGGCTTTGCCGGAGACCGCTTGGTTTAATTTATGCGGCCATGGCTGGCGCGTCCAGCATGGCGTGATATCGTTCTTCGGCTTCGGCTGGCGGCATGTTTCCGATGGGCTCCAGAAGGCGACGGTTGTTGAACCAGTCGACCCATTCGGGCGTGACGAATTCCAGGGCTTCGAAGTTGCGCCATGGTCCCCGCCGATGCATGACCTCGGCCTTGCAAAGACCATTGATCGTTTCGGCGAGAGCATTGTCGCAACTGTCGCCAACGCTTCCGACAGACGGTTCAATACCTGCTTCTGCCAACCGCTCGGAGTGGCGAATAGACACGTATTGGGCAGATTCAATCGGTCGCCGCAACACTCCAAACTTGGAGGTGTTTATGGTGACGGGAAGACGGAAGTCGGAGCGATCAACGCGGCGCAAATTGTCCTCGCCAGATCGGCCACCGGTGTGGCAGCGTGAGAATCTGTGCCGGTTCTGGCAAGGGTGTCGGCGGTTCTGTCGAGTGAAGAAGCAGCCGTCGAAGCCGGCGTTTCCGGCCCTGTTGGTATCCGGTGGTTTCGGAGTTCAGGTGGCATGCCTCCTACACATCTTTCGCCTGCAGCGGCGCCACTCACGGGTCGCAACCTGACGTTCCGCGAACGTGAGGAAATTGCTTTGGAATGCGCTCGGGGCAATGGAGTGCGTGCTATCGCTCGGAAGCTGGGACGATCGCCCAGCACGATCTCTCGCGAGATCAGGCGCAACTCGGCGGGAGGGATGTTCGGCGTCATGTTACGTCACCATCCGAACGGCGCGGGCGCGGACTTCAGAAGAAAATTTGTTGGTCGTTTTGCTGGTCATCGACCCTACTTCTCACGAGTGGAGGTCTCGGGCAAAGCCGGGGCGGTTCATTGCGCTTGATAACAAGTCCCATCACGGATACGCACTCAATCAGACCGCTGCTGAGGCAGTCGAAATCGGCGGCATCGATCAAGAGCGCATCTATGTCGACAAGGGCTGACGCGGCCACGACTATCAGGGGTCTGCCACCGTCTTCTTTGCCGGACAGAGGCGCGGGCTTCCCCGCCATACGTCGCAACCTCAAGCGGCAATCCGCCATGGAGACGCCCACCGGTCACATATGAACCAACGGTCACCTAGATATGAACTGTCTCCTCGGACACTGTGGCGATGCCGCCTACGCCACGCACGCGGCAGCAGCCCACAATCTGCACCACGTCCTCAAGACAATTACGTACCGGGCTGCCTAAATCATCGCAGCCAACCGCAACGCACAAGCCAAAACCGCTTAAGCGAATACTTCGCCAAGGTAAGCAAAACGTGCAAAATCACCAGACTCCGTGTTGTACAGGGCAGGCAGTTCAGCGAGGCGAGAAAAATCCAAGACGCAGCATTATCAGCCTTCATCACGAAGGTGGGCTATCCGCTCCAAATGATTTTTGATAACTATTTAGCAAAAAAGCACAAGCAATGGCAAACGGCAAAGAAATCATTTCCGAAGACAATATCGGCGACGCAAAAGACGATATGATGACGAGCAAAATAATCCCGAAATAAAAATATACGTAACTTTGGCCGACATTTTTCAAAAGTCTCGCATCTGCTCTCGATCTATTTCTAAAACAATAGGTGATTAGAATGAGGAAGGCTGCAAGGCAAAAAGCCCCAAAGACGCCACCCTCGCCGAGCACCTTGTGCCACAACCCATCCATCAGAAATGATGAGTTTTGAGCATCCATTCCAAATCCATTTATGTTGTACAATCCATAAACGGGGCTAAAAGGCTCGTTTCTTGACGGCTCGCTCCCAAATGAACCTGCACCTGTGCCAAAAGGAAAATGCTCAGAGGCAATCTGCATACCAGCGGCCAACAGTCGCCTTCTCGCACTATCGTCACCGTCTTCGCTCAGATAGAATGATACTCTCTCCAGCGCACCAATCTCAAACGCATCATTACTGAGTGCGGCTAACGATATGGTAAGTGCAATTACACCAAATAGCACCTTCAGAATTGCTGGGATATCATAGATTTTTGATAAGAAATACAAAGATACTATAATTGCGCATACTGTTTCCTTGGCCCCCTGATGTAAAATCGTGAGGATAAAATTTGAAATGCATATGAGTTGCATTCCGAGGCTCGGCTTTCGGACCACCAAGCAAAGCGATGCAATAAACCCTAGGAAATGCAGCTGTGCACTTGGTGTTTTGTGACCTAGAATACCATTGGGTGTAATCCACCCAGACCTAACTCCGAGCGTCTGGCCATATATGTCGGTAATTGAAATAAAGTCTCTTAGGACGAAAAAGGAATTAAATATAGACAACCATACTATTGTCTTAAAAAAGAACTCCAAATTTCTTTCGGTGAAAGCATTATAATTCACAAGATATATTGTGGCCGTCAAAATTAATACAAATTTTAGCTCCAGGATGATTGCAATCATAGCATTGCTGAATGTAATTCCGATGAATCTTCCAACAACAAAGTATCCGACAGATATTGACACAACATAGAGCAGCAATAGAGATGTCGCGAGTACTGCCCGTCCAAATCGAAACATGTTAGCAAAAAACATTAATGCGCAGGGAATCAGAATTACCGCAATGGCCTCATCGACAGGTGTCGGCGAGAATTTTCCCTCGAATGCAATTAGATACAACAACCTTGCACATAGGTAAAACTGAATAGCAAGCACGCAAAATCTCATGTAAAGGGCGTCGCCTATTGACAATGATTTTTCCTTATTCAATGTTGCGCGCACCAAGTGCAGACGACAGGAACCTATAGAACATATTTTAGCGCGCTTCTTGGTAGGCCTAACGCACTCGACGACGACTTGGCATTGGCCAAGCGGCGTAACAAATACGATGGCCCGCAACAGCCTACCTTTTGTTGGCTTACCGACCGTTCTAGCGCTGCCGATTTACTTTCGAGATGTGACAGTAACGCTCTTCGGAGCTCTGCTAGAGTGAAAAGGGCGATTGCAACGATCCCAGCAGTTCCTATCTGACTAATTGGTGTTAGTGCTTTTCTGGCACCGGCTCGTGCATTCTGAAAAATGCATTGCACGAGTATTGTTTTTTGACCAGCGTTTAGTCAAGGTGGTTAGCGGTTGTAATGGATTGGTGCGTTAAATGGCTCACAGGATGTGACTGCTATTGGAGTGCCCGCGGTTTCACCGTGATCCTCACCGCTGTAACGGGGTTCAGCGGTACAACTCACGCGGCCGTTTTCAGTTTCTGAGCGGGTGTAATGCCGCCAATGCCCATGTTGGGCCGATCGTCTTTATACGACCAAAGCTATTCCGTGGCGATTGTCAATGCCGAGTGAATTTTCCCCAGAAGTGCCGAAGTAAAATTCCCCATTTATGCCGATTTGGACGCTAGGGATATTCTGGGGTTTTTCGGCGGCCGGCCACGCGGCTTTTGAGGTGGTGCGAACGCCGGAGGCGTGATGAGGGCTTTGGAGCGGACATGTTCCGGCATGAGTTCAGCGTGATGTCTGAGCCGATAGCTGGATCCTTCGATCTGCACGGCGACGGCGTGATGAAGCAGTCTGTCGAGCAGGGCGGTGGCAACGACGGGGTCTCCAAACACATCGCCCCACTCTGCGAAGCCTCGGTTTGATGTGAGCATCATCGCGCCGCGCTTGTAGCGGGCGTTGACGAGCTGGAAGAACAGGTTTGCGCCGCCTTGGACGACGGCAAGTAGCGGATCTCGTCCACAATCAGCAGGCTCGGCCTGCAGAAGAAACGGATCCGTTCCTGGAGCCTTTCCTCCCGTTCGGAGCGTGCTAGCGAGCCGATGAGGTCGGGGAGCGTTGTGAAGTAGACACTCTTTCCGGCTTTCACGGCTTCGAAGCCGAGTGCTGTGGCGAGATGACTTTTACCTGTCCCCGGTGGGCCAAGGAAATAGACTGCCTCGTGACGGTCGATGAAGCCGAGCTGCGCCAACGTGAAAATGCGGTCCCGGTCCAACGAGGGCTGGAAAATGAAGTCGAAGACGGCCAGCGTCTTGATGGCCGCGAGCCTTCCCATTCGCAAAGCCGTCTTGATCCGACTGTTCTCGCGTAAGGCCAGCTCCTCGGACAGGAGGATGTCGATCGCTTCGAGTGCGGAGAGTTCGCCATGTTCGAGACGACGCACGACATGATCGAGCGCTTCCAATGCACGCGGCATCTTCAGGCCGACGAGATCGTGGCGGATCCGGTCGATCATCGAGGGCATTGGATCGAGGGTCGCGCTCATGGGCGGTTCTCCTGTGCCAGGACCTTGCCGATGGCATCATAGAAGGCGAGCGATCGCTGCAGCACGGTGTCGCCTGCAGGTTTGACGATATGGACTTCACCGTGAACCCTCAGCCGGTGCGGTGGCGCGCCTGTTCGTCTACGCTCGGGATGAACCCGGCGTTGTTTGCGCCCCTCCAGGACGGGATGGGCTGCGATCAGCGCGCCGTTCTCAAAGATACGGATCTGGTCGGCGAGCGAATGGACTTCGACTACACGGCTACGCGTGGCATCCGGAACGCTGTAGGTGTTACCACCAACGCTGACCATGCCTTCCCGCGACACCCGACGTTCCAGCTTGAGAACGGATTTGAATGGTGCCAGCGGCAATGGCCGCATATGTGAGCGTTCTTCGGCGAAGGCCTCGCTGACAACGCGCTGGGTGGTGGCGTGTCTCCTGGAATTGGCGACGGTATCCAACCCATGCCGAAGCTGGGCATTCAGGTCGTCGAGATTGCGAAACGAGCGGGCCATAAAGAAGTCTTCGCGGATATAGCGAAACGGGCGCTCGGCTTTCCCTTTGGTCTTGGCCCGATAGGTTTGCACGCCTTCGGGTGGAAACCGTAATGACGGGCCAGGTCGATGAGGGCACGGTTATAGACTATGCCCTCCGTCTGACCTTCGCCTATCACGGCAGTCTTCATCCGATCGTAAAGCACCTCGCGTGGAGCGCCGCCAATGGCTTCGAAGGCAGCGATATGGCAACGCAGGACAGTCGGCAGGTTCTGATGCATCACGAAGCGTGCCCAAATCAGCCGGCTGTGCCCCAGCTCCATGGAGAACAGCCAGACGATCCTCGGCGTCACCGGTACGTCCGTGAAGACGACATGGAACTGGGCGAAATCGACCTGAGCGTGTTCCCCAGGTGGCGTCTCGAAACGGACTTCAAACCCTTGGCTCGCGGCTGGACGTACGTCACGAAGAAAGTCTGTTACGGCTGTGTAGCCGCCGGCATAACCGCGCTCTCGCAGTTCCCGGAGCAAGCGACGGCCAGTCAGGCCGGGATAGGGATTCACCCGCTCGCGTAGATAGGCGGCGAACGGATCGATAACCGTTGCGCGCGGCGTTCTTGGGCCATAGGCCGGAGCCTCTAGAGCGTTTCCCCCTCATGCTGGATCGTATCCGCATGATGTGAAGAAGTTTCGGGCCTCCTGAGGCTCGACGAGGTCGAGTAGTTTCCCGATCCTGTCCCAAAGGCCGGTTACGGTGCGCTCTGCCGCTTTGCGCAG
>JAPZUE010000083.1 GCA_027533385.1 Rhizobium sp.
CTCAATTGTTAAGCAAAAATCGACCAAATGTTAAGATTTCGTAACTATTTTGATTGACTGGTATCACCTGAAATCCCCACACAGCAAGCAGATCACAAAATTGGCCAATTGTCAATAGCTTTTGAGATGCTCTCACCCTGGCTGATAGGATAACGAACGGAAAAAATATAGATTGTCAAGACGCGACAAATCGCTATAATCATCCCAGCAGAGGCGATAATAATCCCTCGACATCCACTGGTTAATGATCGCTAATGATTAGACAAACTCGGTTTTCAGCAAGTGGTTTCGAGACAGCGAACCCGTGAGTTTCCCGGTTGATCGTTGATCGAGCCTCCACTGGCCTTTTTTTGGAGTTGATCGAACCATGTTGCAAGGATGGATTCAAATTGCGCTCACGATCCTGATAATCGTGGCAATCACCCCCTTTTTCGGGCGCTATATGGCGAGGGTTTTCATGGAACAGAGAACCCTACTCGACCCACTGTGCGATCGAGCCGAGAGTCTTCTTTACACCTTCGTCGGGGTGAAAGGGAAAGAGAATATGACTGGCTGGCAGTACGCCCGCGCCGTTCTCTACAGTAACGCGGTAATAGCAATTCTGGTTTTTTCCTTGATTGCCGGCCAAGGAGTCCTTCCCCTCAACCCGACTGGGATCCCCGCCCCCACTTGGGACACCACGCTACATACTGCCATCTCCTTTATCACCAACACGGACCAACAGCATTATTCTGGAGAAACCACCCTCAGCTACGGGAGTCAGATCTGGGGACTCGGCTACCAAATGTTCACCTCGGCTGGAACCGGTCTAGCGGTGGGGATCGCCTTTATTCGGGGACTGACGGGGCGACCGTTGGGCAATTTCTACGTGGATCTGATCCGAGCGATCACCCGTATCCTCTTACCGATCTCGATCGTGGGAGCAATTGCCCTGATCATCGCCGGAGTCCCAGAAACCCTCGCCGGCCCGGCGATCTTGCCGACGCTAGAAAACCCCAACCTGAGTCAGGCGATCGCCCGCGGTCCAGTGGCCCACTTCGAGATGATTAAGGAATTGGGAGAAAACGGCGGCGGCTTTTTTGCCAGCAACTCGGCCCACCCCTTGGAAAACCCGAACGGATTCGTCAATCTGGTGCAGTTGGTAGCGATTCTCTCGATTCCCACCTCCCTGATCTATACCTACGGGGTTTTCGCCGATAATCTCAAGCAAGCTCGGTTAATCTATCTAATTCCCCTCGGTATCTTCATCGGCTTTACGATCATCACCGCGATCGGAGAATATAACGGCAACCCGGCGGTTAACTCGCTGCTAGGGGTTGATCGAGCGGTTAACTTCGAGGGCAAAGAAGTACGCTTCGGTTGGGCGCAATCGGCGCTGTACGCGGTAACTACCACAGCCACCATGTGCGGTGCGGTGATCGCCATGCACGATTCCTTGATGCCGAACGGTGGCTTCGCCACCCTCTCGAATCTGTTCCTGCAAATCGTTTTCGGAGGCCAGGGAACTGGCACCGCCTACCTGTTTGCCTATCTAATCCTCGCGGTATTCGTCACCGGGTTGATGGTGGGACGAACCCCGGAATTCCTCGGGCGCAAAATTGAGAAACGGGAAGTGGTGTTAGCCAGTTTTTTAATTCTGCTGGTTCACCCGATCGCCATCCTCATCCCCGGAGCGATCGCTCTTGCCTTTCCCGACTTTCAAGGCATCAGTAACCCCGGCTTTCATGGATTATCTCAAGTCATCTACGAGTACGCTTCCGCCGCCGCCAATAACGGGTCAGGATTCGAGGGACTAGGAGATTCCCAACCCTCGCCGATCGCGATCGCGGCTGGGGCGAAACCGACGATTACCGCTCTCTGGTGGAATCTCAGCACCTCCTTCAGTTTACTGGCTGGACGGTATATCCCGATCGCCGCCCTGCTCTTGTTGGCCGATGGGATGTCCCGCAAACAACCGGTTCCCGCCACCACCGGAACCCTCCGCACCGATACCGGACTCTTTACCGGCGTGACGGCGGGGGTGATTTTAATTCTCGGTGCGCTGACTTTCTTGCCGATATTAGCCCTCGGGCCGATCGCGGAAGCCTTTCAAATCACGCGGATGATCGGCTAGGAGTTTGGATAATTTATGAGAACGAACAAAGGAAATTCTAAATCCTCTCGCCTGTTGCGAGTGCCGAGAGGTCGCCGGGACGACCGCCGCCATACCCCCAAGGTAAACCGGACAGGTCTCTATCAACGTGCGATCCGGCAGTCCTTCCTTAAACTCGACCCGCGCATCGCCGTGCGTAACCCGGTCCTGTTCGTGGTCTGGTTAGGAACGATCGTCACGGCCTTAGTCACGATCAACCCGAATCTATTCGGCATGATCGCCGGGGAGAGGGGACAACAACGGCTACTTAACGGCATCATCACCCTGATCCTTTTCTTGACCGTGCTGTTTGCCAACTTCGCCGAAGCGATCGCCGAGGGACGGGGAAAAGCCCAGGCCGATGCCCTGCGATCGACCCGCAGCGACACGATCGCCCGAAAAATCCTGGCCGACGGATCGATCGAGTCGGTCAGTTCCACGGCCTTGCATCGGGGCGATCGGGTAAAACTGGTGGCCGGGGACGTGATTCCCGCCGATGGGGAAGTGATCGAGGGAATCGGTTCGGTGGATGAATCGGCGATCACCGGAGAATCGGCCCCGGTCCTCAAACAACCCGGCACCGACATCGCCAGTTCCGTCACCGGTGGTACGCGGCTTCTCTCCGACGAGTTGACAGTGCGGATCACCCAAGACCCCGGCCAGGGTTTTATCGATCGCATGATCTCCCTTGTGGAAGGGGCCGAGCGCACGAAAACCCCCAACGAGATCGCGCTGACGGTACTTCTGGCCGTCTTAACCCAAGTCTTTTTAATTGTCGTCGCCACAATTCCGCCGATCGGGAATTATATCGCTGGTTTTCTGGAAACGAGCCTCAGTCCTGCGGTGGCGAATACCTTTCGGGCCGGTTCCAGTATCGCCATCTTGATCTCCCTCCTCGTCGCTCTCATTCCCACGACGATCGGCGGTTTATTGAGCGCGATCGGCATCGCCGGGATGGATCGTGTGGCTCAGTTTAATGTCATCGCCACCTCTGGGCGGGCGGTGGAAGCCTGCGGCGACGTCAATGCCCTCGTTCTCGACAAAACGGGAACGATCACCCTCGGCAACCGGCTGGCTGACGAATTTATCCCCGTCAACGGTCATAACCTGGAGGAATTAGCCCGCGTCTGTCTAACGGCCAGCCTTTGCGACGAAACCCCGGAAGGACGCTCGATCGTTGCCTTAGCCCGGAATTTGGGCGCAACCCCCCCCATCGATGGCCAACCCGGCGAGGCAATCCCATTCTCGGCTCGTACCCGCATGAGCGGCACCGATAGGGACGGTGAGGAATACCGTAAGGGGGCCGTGGAAGCGATTAAAGGTTTCGTCCGTTCTAGGGGTGGTTCCGTTCCCGCCAGCCTCGATCAGGCCCAGGAAAGGGTTTCCCGTTTGGGGGGAACTCCCCTGGCTGTCTGTCGGGGTAACGATATCTACGGCGTGATCTATCTCAAGGACATCGTGAAACCGGGATTAAAAGAGCGTTTCGACCAATTACGGCGCATGGGTGTGAAAACGATCATGCTCACCGGCGACAACCAGATCACGGCGGCGGTGATCGCGGCGGAGGCGGGGGTGGATGATTTTATCGCCGAGGCTACCCCGGAAGATAAGATCGAGGTGATCCGTCGCGAGCAATCCCAGGGCAAGTTAGTTGCCATGACGGGGGACGGCACTAACGACGCACCGGCACTGGCCCAGGCTAATGTCGGTGTGGCGATGAACTCTGGAACCCAAGCGGCGAAGGAGGCGGCTAATATGGTGGATCTCGATTCCGACCCGACCAAGCTGATCGATTTAGTGACCATCGGCAAACAGTTATTAATTACCCGCGGCGCCCTGACCACGTTTTCGGTAGCTAACGATATTGCTAAGTATTTCGCCATTATCCCGACAATTTTCGCCGCCGCTGGGATCGGTGCTTTAAATATCATGGGTTTGAAAAGCGCTGAATCGGCGATCGTCTCGGCCCTGATCTACAATGCCCTGATTATCCCCGTTTTGATTCCCCTAGCACTTAAAGGCGTTCAATTTCGCCCGCTCACCGCTGACCAACTATTGCGGCGCAATATCCTCATCTACGGCGTGGGAGGCATGATTGCCCCGTTTATTGCCATTAAGATTATTGATGAGATAATTTCAGCGATCGGGTTGAGGTAATGGCAAAATCTGCAATATTTAAGCCTAGTTTATTCGGATTGAAGCACTCGAATCGGGATTTTACCCAAAAAGAAACCTGGGGTAAAAATCAATTTAATTCCTCATTTCCAGCTTCTTTGTGCGCTTACTTAGATGGAAAAGGACTGAAAAATGTATATCTGAAACTCGATGAAAATTTAAAAATTCAACCTGCGGAGTTAAGTACAAAAGAGTTATACGGTCTAGCTCCCGATTCCGATAATTTATCTTGAATGTCGGGGTAAAGACCCTCGCTTTTAGCGACGGGATGAAACCCCGACCAGTATAAAACAGCGAAGCACGACATTTCGACACATTTCGAGGGGCTTCGATGTAAAGGCTCAATGTAAAGGCTCAATGTAAAATCTCAGTGTTCACATTTCGACAATCTCAGTGTTCACTAAAATCTTGACAATCCGATGCTCTACAGGTTAGAATAAAATAAGTTGTTTGAGGTCGATAAACAATGATTGTCTTAGAAATGAAAGCCGTAGTCAAACCAAGTCAATGTTCTGCCATTGATGAAGCTATTCGTACAGTACAATTCATCAGAAATAAGGCTTTAAGGCTTTGGATGGATGCCAAGAGAGAAGACAAAATCGATAAATATTCTCTCAATAAATATTGTGCAGTTCGCGGCCATTCAGTTCAAGTTTGTCGATACTCTAAATTCTACTGCTAGACAAGCATCGGCCGAACGGGCATGGTCAGCTATTGCTCGTTT